>NZ_CP074132.1:4800000-6602217 GCF_018316795.1 Nocardiopsis akebiae | reverse complement strand
CCCCCTGTTTCCAGTCAACCGGATGCGGGCGTGTCGGTGCCAGGGCCTGTTCCGTGCTGTGGACAAAGGCCCCGCTCCCACTCGGGAACGGGGCCTGGCGGTTCCAGGGAGCCGGGCGGGGACATCAGTCCTGCGGCACCGAACTCGACACCGGCTCGATCTGCCCCCGCATGTCCGCGGCCTCGATCTCCTCCCGGGTGATCCCGAGGATGAAAGCGATCGTGTCCAGGTAGGGCACGTTCACCGAGGTGTCGGCCTGCTGCCGCACGACCGGCTTGGCGTTGAACGCCACGCCCAGCCCAGCCGCCTGCAGCATGTCCAGGTCGTTCGCGCCGTCGCCCACGGCCACGGTCTGCTCCAGGGGCACACCGGCCTCCGCGGCGAACCGCTCCAGGGTGGTCGCCTTGCCCTTGCGGTCGATGATCGGCCCCACCAGCTCGCCGGTGAGCTTGCCGTCGACGACCTCCAGGGTGTTCGCGGCGGCGTAGTCCAACCCGAGGCGCTCCACGAGCACGTCCGTGAACTGCGTGAAGCCGCCGCTGACGATCCCGCACTCGTAACCCAGGCGCTTCAGGGTGCGCACCAGCGTCCTGGCGCCCGGAGTCAGCTGGATCTCCTCGCACACCTTGGGAATGGCGGAGGCGTCCAGGCCCCTCAGCAGCATCACGCGGCGGCGCAGCGACTCCTCGAAGTCCAGCTCGCCGCGCATGGCCTCCTCGGTGACCCGGGCGACCTCGTCCGCGCATCCGGCGTGCGCGGCCAGCAGCTCGATGACCTCGCCCTGGATCAGCGTGGAGTCCACGTCCATGACGATGAGGTGCTTGGCCCGCCGGTGCAGGCCGCTGGGCTGCACGGCCACGTCCACCCCCTGCGTGGACCCCTCCATGGCGAGCTCGGCGCGCAGCTGGTCGACGTCCCCGCCGGAGATCTCCATCTCCACGGACGTCACCGGGAAGCTGGACAGCCGCTCGATGCGGTCGATGTTCGCACCCGCGCGCGCGACGCACGACGTGAGGGCGCCCAGAGCGCCGGGACGCAGCGGATCGGCCAGGACGGTCACGTGCAGCCGCTCGTGGACGACCGCCTTCACACGGCCGTTGTCCTTCCCGCCGCCCTTGCCGTAGCCGACCTCCATGTCGAGGTCGATGGCGGTCTTGTCGAGCGCGTTGCGGACCTCCTCGAAGACCCGCGAGGGACTCACACCGGGAGCCACCCGCTCGTCCACCTCCAGGACCGCGCCCAGCACGAGGCGGCCCGCGAGGACCACCTGTTCCAGGTCGGCGATGGTCACCGGAAAGACGGAGAGGGTGCTCAGAAGACGAGCACTGATGCCCGGACGGTCGTGGCCGGTCACCGTCACCAACAGCGTGGATTTCTCATTCATGGCGGTGTCCACGGTACTCGGCCGTTGCCAAGGGGTGTCGCGCAGGGCTGGCCCTTTTCCCAGCTAGTTCACTATGTGGACAGCTGGAGGCGCGACGTACGTCACCTGTCCTTCCGGCTCTTCCTCTTTCGCTTGGGGCCCTTGGCCTTGACGTCCACCCCGCCCAGCATGCAGGTTCCCGTCAGACGGACGACCGGGGCGTTCGGGTCGGTGACCTGGTCGGTTCCGTGCAGATCGGCGCCGCCCAGGATCCCGGACGTGTTGTTGGTCACCCTTACCCCGTGGGGCACGACGATGTCCACCCCGCCCATGATCACCGCGACCTGGATGGTCACCTCGTGCTGGCTGAGCACCGCCTCGCGCAGGTCCAGTTCCACCCCGCCGCACAGCACGGACACGTTCGTGCGCGGCTCGACCAGCCAGCGGCCCTTGCGCTCGCAGCCGCCGAACACCGCGACCAGGTTCTCCGAGCCCTTGCTCTGTCCGGCCAGGTCGCGCGCCTCGCTGCCCAGGATCTCCATACCGCTGGGCGCGTCGGAACGCCGTTCCATCGACGCGTAGTCGTAGCCGTGGCCGGGCACGGGCAGGTCCTCCACGATGGGGCCGAGTTCGCCCATGGTCTTGGCCCGGTAGAGGGTCTCCAGCCGCTCCTCGTGCTCGACCGGGGTCAGGCGGCCCTCGGCCAGCGCCTCGCGCAGCCGCTCGGCAACCTTGTCCCGGTCCGCGTCGGAGGCTCGGATGTGCTCGGGCTGCATGATGACGGGTCTCCTCGTTCCTTCCGTGGGGCCGGGGGCCCGGCCTGCCACACGTCCAGTATCGGCATTCTCCGCCTCCACGGGATCAGGTAACGCCCCTGGCCCGACCCCGAGAATCCCGCTCCCCGTCCCAGGGTGTTCCCATCCCCCTCCAGAGTGGCCCGCGAGCCCACGCGGAACAACCCCCGCCCGTCCCCGACCAGGGCCTCCGCGCCCGGCCGAACCCGCGGCAGGCGGCCCGCGTGCCGGGACCGGGCACGCGGCCGCGGGGTGGTGCGCGCCGCAGGGCCGCGGTGGCGGAGGCCACCGGCCTCCCCGGCGCGGCCGTGGTCCCGACCCTCGGCACGGAGGTCGTCCACGCGGAGGGGTACGGCACCACCCCCGGCGGGGAGCCCGCCACCGAGCGCACGCCCATGGCCGTGGCCTCGGCGAGCAAGACTCGCCCCGGCCCGTGCGGCGGTCGCCTCGGTCCGCGTCCTCCGTCTGGTGTGGGTGCGCCGCGTCGCCGGAGGGGGCGCGGAGCGCGCGTCGCGCTGAGCGGCCGCTCAGCGCCCCGGCACACCCCGGTCGGACGGGTCGATCGCGCCGTGCGCGGCCACCAGGGCCCTGCGCACCGCCGCGTCGAGCCCGCGCAGGCACTCGGAGCGGGCCGTGGCCTGCCGGGCGGTCAGTCCCCGTCCCGAGGACGGCTCGGCCAGCTCCACTACTTCGGCCAGCCGTGCCGCCTGCTCCGCCACCCGGTGCGCCCGGGCCGGGTACCCGCGCGCCAGCGAGGGCGGGCCGCCGCCCAGTTCGTCCAGCCGTCGGTGCACGTCCGGTGCGAACGGGGCGACGTCGTCCACGCCCTCCATGGCCCGGGCGGCCTCGATGAGGGCGAGCTTCAGCGCCTGCTCCGCCTCGGCCAGGCCGGGTACCTGCGGCAGTGCGTCGTTCGCCGGATACGGTGTCCACGAAACGCCCACATAGGATGAACCACGCCGGTCGGCGGAGGGCACCAGGCCCACCTGCCGGTCGGCGAGCCGCACCAGCACCCCCTCCCGCGCCTCGACGGCGGCCTGGTTGAGTTCCTCGGGGCCCACGAGCCCGAGGGGATCGCCCCAGGTGGGCAGGGCCAACCGGAAGGCGGACAGCCCCAGGCCGCGCAGCCGTGTCAGTGCGGCCCGCAGCGGTACGCCGCTGTCGAAGGGCAGGTCCACTGCCGGTACTGTCCCGATCAGGTTGGGACCACCGCGCCGCTCGACGGCGTCGACGGCCTCGTCGAGGCCGACGTGTCCGGCCAGCCAGGCGTTGCCCCAGGCGACGAGTGGTGCGGACGAGAGATGCATTGCTTCAGGGTAGGGCGGCCCGTGCACCGGCGTGGGACGTGACGTGAGGGAGGACGATGGACGGGCGTGTTCTGGGCCTGAGCGGGGTCACGGTGCGGAGGGGCGACGCCCATCTGCTGGACGGGGTGGACTGGACGGTCCTGGAGGGCGAGCGCTGGGTGGTCCTGGGCCCCAACGGCGCGGGCAAGACCACGCTGCTCAACGTGGCCTACAGCCAGACGCACCCGACCGCGGGCGAGGTGGAGATCCTCGGCGAGCGGCTGGGCCGGGTGGACGTGTTCGAGCTGCGTCCGCTGATCGGTTACGCGGGCGCCTCGGTGGCGTCGCGGATCGAGGAGGGCACCGAGGTCCTCGACATCGTGCTGAGCGCCGCCTACGGCTACGTGGGCCGCTTCCGCGAGGAGTACGGGAACCCGGACTACGGCCGCGCCCGCGCCCTGCTGGGCCACTGGGGCGTCGCCGACCTGGCCGACCGCCGCTTCCACACCCTCTCCGAGGGCGAGCGCAAGCGCGTGCTCATCGCCCGCGCGCTGATGTCGGACCCGGAGCTGCTGCTCCTGGACGAGCCCGCCGCCGGGCTGGACCTGGGCGGGCGGGAGGACCTGGTGCGCCGCCTGGGGAGCCTGGCCCGCAACGAGGCCGCGCCCGCGCTGGTGGTGGTGTCCCACCACGTGGAGGAGATCCCCGCCGGGACCACGCACGCCCTGCTGCTGCGCGGGGGTTCGGTGGTGCGGTCCGGGCCGATCGACGAGGTCCTGACCGCGGACCACCTGTCGGAGACCTTCGGGCTCGCGTTGAAGGTGGAGAGGGACGGCGACCGCTGGAGCGCCCGGGCCGTCTGAGGGAGCGCCCGTCCGGGGCGGCGGCACGGGTGCGCCGGAGCCCGTCCGGGCGGACGCCCCGCACCGGGTCCCGGGCGTGCGGCGACCCGGTCGTCCGGGCACGTGTCCCCTCCGCGCGCATGAGCCCCCGGCGACAGATTATCCCGTTATTGGATTGCGTTAACTGAGCAAATGTATTGACCATAAACAGTGTTTCTGTCCGGATGTGGTCGCCCCGGCGCATATGGGGTAGCGTCAGCGGACGGTGAGCGGATCGCTCCATTTCGGCGCGCTTTATGATCTTCGGGTGGGCGGGGCCGCCGGGCGCGGTCCGTGCCCGCCTGTCACCCCCGTCTGGAGATCCGGAGCTGCCCAGATGCCGATACCGAATGACGTCCTCCGTCCGGAAACCGGGGCGGCCCCATGACCATGATCATCATCGTGGCGCTTTTCGTCGCGGTTCTACTGCTCGTCTTCTGGCGGAGCGTGCGTATCGTTCCGCACTCGATGGAGGACGTCGTCGAGCGTTTCGGTAAGTTCCACCGGACGTTGAGCTCGGGTTTCAACATCGTCGTCCCCGGTGTGGACCACGTGCGCGAGCGCATCGACCGCCGCGTCCAGGTCGTGAGCTTCCCGCCGCAGTCGGCCATCACCGAGGACAACCTCGCGGTCGAGGTCGACTCGGCGGTCTACATCAGGGTCGTGGACGCCTACCGGGCCACCTACGAGGTCGCCAACTTCATCCAGGCCGTCGAGCAGCTGACCCTGGCCACGCTGCGCAACGTCATCGGCGGCATGAACCTGGAGGGCACGCTCACCTCCCGCGACGCGATCAACCGAGAGCTGAAGGCCGTGCTGGACGAGGCCACCAGAGACTGGGGCATCGAGATCAGCCGCATCGAGCTCAAGGGCATCGAACCGCCGTCCTCCGTGCAGGAGGCGATGGAGATGCAGATGCGCGCCGACCGGGAGAAGCGCGCCCAGCTGCTCAGCGCCGAGGGCGAGAAGCAGTCCGCGGTCCTGCGCGCCGAGGGCGAGCGCTCGGCCGCGGTGCTGCGGGCCAGGGGCGCGGCCGAGGCGCAGGCGCTCACCTCCAAGGCCGACGCCGAGGCCCAGACCACCCGGGCCCGCGGTGAGGCCGACGCCATCCACATGGTGTTCAAGGCCCTGCACACCAGCCGGGTCGACCCGGACGTGCTGGCCTACCACTACCTCCAGAAGCTCCCGGAGATCGCCCGGGGCGACGCCAACAAGGTGTGGGTCGTCCCGGCCGAGATGGGACAGGCCCTCAAGGGGGTCGGCGCCGCGTTCGACCGGCTGCGCGACGACGTGGTCCGGGCCCCCTGACCCGGTTTCGCCGTCCGGCCGGCCGGGGGCGCGTCCCGTGCGGCGGGGCCCGCCCCGAGAAGCGGCCCCCCGGCGCCGGACCCGCCGTCTGGGGGCCGGACCGCGAGGGCCCGGGCCCGGTCCAGTACCGGGCCCGGGTTCTCGGCGCATCCCGGCATGATCATCCGATGACCCGCTCTCGTAGTCTGTTGTCGCCCTCGACCGTCGGGGGCGGACAGGGAGAGCTGGGCGGATGGAACTCTGGGAGGCCGCGGTCATCCTTCTCGCCGGTGTGGCTGCCGGCGGGATCAACGCCATCGCGGGGTCGGGGACGCTGTTCACCTTCCCCGTGCTCCTGGCGCTCGGCTACCCGCCGATCACCGCCACCGTCTCCAACAGCATCGGCCTGGCCCCCGGGACGCTCAGCGGCACCATCGCCTACCGCCGGGAGCTGGCGGGCCAGCGCGCCCGCATCCTGCGGCTGGGCAGCATGTCCTTCCTCGGCGCGGTGACCGGCGCCCTGCTGCTGATCTACCTGCCCCCGGGTGTGTTCGAGGCCGTGGTGCCGTTCATGATCGGCCTCGCCTGCGTGCTGATCGTCCTCCAGCCGCGGATCACCCGGTGGGTCCGCTCGCGCAGGCCCGCGCACAGGGACGGCGGCCCACTGCTGCCGCTGGGCGCGTACGGGACCGGTGCCTACGGCGGCTACTTCGCCGCCGCCCAGGGGATCATCCTCATGAGCATCCTGGGCACCGCCCTGGATGAGGAGATCCAGCGGCTCAACGCCCTGAAGAACATGCTCGCCACCATCGTCAACACCACCGCCTCGGTGTTCTACATCGTCCTGGCCGAGCCCGCCTGGCCGGTGGTCGGCCTCATCGCCTGCGGGACCATCATCGGCGGATACCTGGGCGGGAGGTTCGGGCGCAAGCTCAGCCCGGCCGCCCTGCGGGTGTGCCTGGTGCTGGTGGGGCTGTCCGCCGCGGTCCAGATCCTCATGGGCCGGGTCTGATCCCGCCCCGCCCGACCCCCGGGCGGTCTCGCGGCGACCGCCGCGGTGTCCCGCGAGGGGCCCGCGCCGGACTCCGCCGGGGTCAGGACCGGAAGTACCCGCGGCGGTCGGCGTCGTCCACCAGGGCGGTCGCGTAGGCGCCCAGCGCCTCCGACCCCTCCTGGATCAGCTTGACCTTCTCCATCACCTGCGCCCGGGTGATCCCGAAGCGCACCCACGTGCCGCCCTCGTTGTGCCAGTTGGCGAGCATGGGCGAGAGCCGGTCGACCGCGCGGGCGAACCGCGCCTCGGCGGTGGCGCGCGCCTCGAACTCCTCCCACAGCTCGCGGGCCCGCTCGGCCTGGTCCTCGGGCAGGAGGGGGAAGATGCGGTCGGCCGCGGCGCGCTCGCGCTCCGCCTGGGTCCGGGAGTTGACGGTGTCGAAGAGGAAGGTGTCCCCGGCGTCGATCTCGACGATGTCGTGGAGGACCAGCATCTCGACGACGCGGTCGATGTCGGTGCCCTCGGGCGCGTACTCGGCGAAGGTGCGGGCTGACAGGGCCAGGTGCCAGGAGTGCTCGGCCGAGTTCTCCCGCCGGGAGCCGTCCACCAGGAGGGACTGCCGCAGGATGCGCTTGAGTTTGTCGACTTCCAGGAGGAAGCGGAGCTGCGCGTTCAACCGCTCGTTGTCGACCCCGCTGGCAAAGACCGGTGCCGGTTCCGTCACGTGGTTCGCCCTCCTGAAGGATGAGTCGAAACGGTCAGGTGGGCCGCTCGGTGCGGCCGCCACTGGATGATCCCATGGAACGCGCACCAGCTGTCGCGCCGGCGTCCGTTGAGGGGACGCGGGAGGAGACGCCGGGGTGCACCGGGTGAACGTGGGGTTTCGCACGGGGCCGGGGAGCGTACGGAGCGCCAGGCGGGCCCGCCGGAGCCCCTACTCCGCCGTCCGGACCTGGTCGGAAGAGCTCAGGTGCTGGTGGAACCACTCGGTCAGCGCCCGATCGGTGAGGACTCCGCCCGGGGTGAGCGGCCCGGGTCGCAGACCCGGTTCCGGACCGATGGCGTGGGCCAGGTCGGGGACCACGATGTGACGGAGCGCATGCTCGGGCGCGTGGGCCGCCACGGCGTCGTGCAGCGACCGGCCGTGCTCGGGGGGCACGACCTCGTCCCGGCCCCCGCTGACGACGAGCAGGGGGACGCGGTCGCGGGAGACCTCCTCGGCGCGGCCGCCGAAGTCCAGCCAGTCGCGGGTGCTCAGGGCCTGCTCGGTCCACTCGTAGGCCGTGCCGGTGCGCCGCTCCCGCGCGGCGATGACCAGGGCGGGGTCCACGACCGGGTTGACGACGGCGGCGGCGCCGACGGGCAGGCGCCCCTCGGCCAGGGTGAGCAGGACGGCCGCGGCCCCGGCGCCCACGCCGACCAGCCCCACGGGTTCGTCGGTGACGGGGAAGGCGGCGCGCAGTTCGGCGGTGACGCGGTGGAGTTCGGCGGCGGCCTCCTCCACCACCGGGCCGAACAGCTCGACGAGGTAGTCGCGCTCGCCGCGCCGGTTGATCTCGGCGACGCCGCCCTCGGGGAGCCGGGCCCCGAACAGGGGCAGGCCCAGGTAGACCCGCCAGGCCGGGAGCGGGGCCATGGGCGCGGTTCCGGCCAGGGCGGCCTCGGCCCGGGGCGGCTCGAAGGCGTGCAGACCCAACACGAGCGGGGCCGGGACGTCACCGCTGGCGGGCGGCAGGGCCAGAAAGGGCACTCCGGCGGCCGTTCCGGTGACGGGTCGGGAGAGTGTGCCGGCGTCGGCTACCACGGATGGTCGCCTCCGTTGCGTTGGGAGAAGTGGGACAGGTAACTGCTGACCAGGTGCTTGGCCTCGCGGATGAGCGCGGGGTCGCCCTCGGGGTCGTCGCGGAAGGCGAGCTTGAGCACCGCGTCCGCGGCCTCGACGGCGACGTCGATGGCCCGGTCGAGCTCCTCATTGTCGGGGATGCCTGTGACAGAGACGATGATCCTGCGCAGGCGGATGGAGATGACGCGGTTGTTGTCGGCGCCTCCGTTGAGGAGGCGTGGGTCGACGATGTCGCCGAAGTGCAGGCTGCGAAAGCCCGGCACGTGGCGGTGCATGTCGATGTACTCGTCGACCACCGCGTCCACGGCCAGGGTCCAGTGGCTGAAGGAGGCGTCGGCGAGGCGCTCGGCGACGCGCGTGCCGAACTGGTCGAGGAAGCGCAGCCCGAGGGCCTGGGTGATGGCCTTCTTGTCCGGGAAGAACTGGTAGACGGAGCCGATGGCGACCCCGGCGCGCTCGGCGATCCTGGTCGTGGAGAGGTTGTCGTAGCCGACCTCGTCGAGGAGTTCGGCGCAGCAGTCGAGCATGCGCTGGACCCTGAGCATGCTGCGCTGCTGGGCGGGCAGCCTCCGCAGCGGCGCCTGCGCGAAGGCGAGTTCGTCGTGGGCGACGCTGGCTCGTCCACGGCCCTCGCGTGACGTGTGGTCGCCCCCCGTGCTGCCTGGGGAGCGTCGTGACCGCGGGGGTGTTGAGCTTCGGGAGTTTGTCGTCACAGCTCCTATGATGCCTTTCCGGAATCACCTGGTTCCGGGGAAATTCCAGTTTCGTTCCGCCCCCCTCCCCGCGCGCGACCAGCGGACCGGAGCGGGGGGAACCCGGGCCGGGCCCTCCCGGGCGCTGCTCGCGCACAGCACGCCCCGGGTGTGGATAGCGCTTTCCTGATCGGCTCTGGCATGGTTGGATCAAGGCCGACGCAGCGTACACACCCTCCTGGAGGCTGAGAGCCATGACCACCGCCCCGGACACCACGCCGGAGGAACTCGACGCCGTCATGGAACGGGCCGCCGCCGCGGCGCCGCTCCTGGCCGCCCTCGCCCCGGGCGAGCGCGCCGGACTGCTGCGCGCCGTCGCCGACGCCCTGGACGGCGCCGCCGACGAGCTCGTGCCGATCGCGATGGAGGAGGCGCACTACCCCGAGGCGCGCTGCCGGGGGGAGCTGGGCCGCACCACCTTCCAGCTGCGCCTGTTCGCGCAGACCCTGGAGGAGGGCTCCTACTTGGAGGCCGCCGTGGACCCGGCAGACCCCGACTGGGGCACCCCGCGTCCGGACGTGCGCCGCCTGCTGGTCCCGCTGGGCCCGGTGGTGGTGTTCGGGGCGAGCAACTTCCCGTTCGCTTTCGCCACGGCAGGAGGGGACAGCGCCTCCGCCCTGGCCGCCGGATGCCCCGTGGTCGTCAAGGCCCACCCCGGGCACCTCCGGCTCGCCCGGCGCACCGCCGGGATCTTGGTCGCGGCGCTCGAAGGCGCCGGGGCGCCCGAGGGCTGCTTCGCCCTGGTGGAGGGGGTGGAGACGGGCAAGCGCGCGGTCACCCACCCGCTCACCCGGGCCGTGGGCTTCACCGGGTCCATCCCCGGCGGGAGGGCCCTGTTCGACCTCGCGGTCTCGCGACCGGACCCGATCCCCTTCTACGGGGAGCTGGGCAGCGTGAACCCGGTGTTCGTCACCCGCGCGGCCGCCGCCGCGCGCGGTGAAGAGATCCTGGGCGGGTACGCGGACTCGGCCACCATGGGCTCGGGCCAGTTCTGCACCAAGCCCGGCGTGCTGTTCGTGCCGGAGGAGACCGAGCTCGACGCCCTCGTCGCCGACTTCGGCGGGCGCGCGGCCGCCCCGCTGCTCAACGAGCGGGTCTCCGAGGGCTTCGTGCGCGGACTGGACGCCCTGAGCACCCACCCGGCCACCGAGGTGCTGGTCCAGGGCGTGCGCACCGGCGACGACTGGACCCCGTCCCTGCTGCGCACCGACCTGGACTCCCTCCTGGAGAACGCCGAGACCCTCCTGGAGGAGTGCTTCGGCCCGGCGACGCTCGTGGTCACCTACCCCGACGAGCGGCGGCTGCTGGAGGCGGCCGGGGTGTTCGGCGGCCAGCTCACCGTGACCGTGCACGGCGAGGAGGACGACGAGATCGCGCCCGCTCTGCTGGCGCTGGGCGCGTCCCTGTCCGGACGGGTGCTCTGGAACAGCTGGCCGACCGGGGTGGCGGTCACCCACGCCATGACCCACGGCGGCCCCTACCCGGCCACCACCGCGCCGCTGCACACGTCGGTGGGCACCACCGCGGTCCGGCGCTTCCTGCGCCCGGTCACCTACCAGTCGGTGCCGCAGTCCCTGCTGCCCCGGGAGCTGCGCGACGACAACCCGCTGGGCGTGCCGCGCCGCGTGAACGGCGCCGCGCCCTCCGCCTGACCAGTCCGCCGGGCGCGTCGGCCGACGCGCCCGGCTGGTGCCGTGCCCCGGGGCGCGTCGCGCGCGGAGTCGCCGGGGACGCGGTGATCGGGTCCCAGGGGTGTCATCCTTCGGCGGCGTGGTGGTCGTAGGCGTCGCGGACCGCCTCGGCGCAACGCCTGTCCCGAGCCGCCATGGTCGGATGCAGGAGCACGAGCAGCACGTTGACCAGGATCGTGAAGAAGAGGAGCACCGTCTGCACGGAGAGGCCGTCCGTCGTCAGCCACCACACGAGGAGTCCCGTCTGCGCGGAGGCCGCCACCGCCCAGAAGGCGGACGTGCGGCGGGGGAACCGGATCCCGTACTCCCGCAGCCTTCGTTCGGCCATGATCCGTGCCAGCCAGTTGGTTGCGGGGTCGGGACACAGTACCCCCTCCTCCACCAGCTTCTCGGCCGTCGCCAGCCGGTACGGATCGGCGTTGGCCGGCAGTGGGACGTAACCGGAAGAGCGGCGCACTCCCCGGGCTACCAGTTCACCGAAGAGCACCGTCGCCCCGACCACAAGGACCAGCCCGACACCTGAGTGGGCCAGGAACTGTGCACGGGAGTCGGTGAGTTCGCCGGCCGGGATCAGGAGGATCAGCCAGAGCGGGAGTAGGACGGTCCCGAAGACCAGGTAGGCGAAGAGGCGCGGCCTGTTCTGCGAGCGGATCAGGTTGCGCGCACGGAACACGGCAGCGCCCGACGGCGGACGCGGAAACCTCGGCGGGGGCTGGGGGACCACCACCTCACCGTATCCGGGCCCGCTTCTGACGGACGGCTGTGAACTTGACCCGCGAGGGTTTGGGGCGACCCCTCGGCACGCGTAACTTGTCGCCATGCACACCCACTCCACGCCTCCCGAGGTCGAGGCGCTCGTCCGCGACCTGCCCAAGGTGGAACTCCACGTCCACCTCGAAGGATCGATGCCCGCCGACACCCTGTTCGACCTCGCCCGCAGGCACGGCGTCACCGACGTCCCCGACACCCTGGAGACGCTCCGGGACTGGTACGCCTTCACCGACTTCCCGCACTTCGTCGAGGTCTACCTCGCCTCGGTCGCGACCCTGCGCGAGGAGCAGGACTTCGCACTCCTGGCCTCGGCGGTCGCCGAACGCCTGGCCGCGCAGAACGTGCGCTACGCCGAGATGCACGTCAGCCTCTACACCCACCTGATGCGCGGGGTGCCCGCCCGCGTGGTCTTCGACGGCATCGAGGAGGCCCGCCGCGCGGCCGAGAGCCGACACGGCATCCAGCTGCGGTGGATCCCCGACTTCCCCGCCGACTTCGGCCTGGAGAGCGCGGAGGCCACCGTGGAGGCGGTCCTGCGCGACGCGCCGCCCAGCGTCGTCGGCTTCGGCGTCGGCGGTGTGGAGACCCCGCTGGAGCAGTACGCCGGGGTGTTCGGCAGGGCCCGGGCCGCCGGGCTGGCCAGCCTGCCGCACGCCGGTGAGCACGGCGGCCCCGAACGGGTGCGCGAGGCCCTGGACGCGCTCGGCGCCGAGCGGATCGGCCACGGCATCGACTCCATGCGCGACGAGGCGCTGGTCGGCCGCCTGGCGGAGGGGCGCATCCCGGTGGACGTCAGCCCCACCTCCAACGTGTGCACCCGCGCCGTGGCAGAGCTGGGCGACCACCCGCTGCCCCGCATGCTGGAGGCCGGTCTGCTGGTCACCCTCAACACCGACGACCCGACCATGTTCGGCACCGACCTGAACAACGAGTACCGCGCCGCGCACGCGCTGGGGCTGGACGCCGCCGACCTGGTCGGGCTCGCCGCGAACGGCGTGCACGCCTCCTACCTGGGCGCGGCCCGCCGCCACGCGCTGCTGGCGGAGATCGGCGAGGTCGCCGCCCGCCACGGCGTCGACCCGGCGGAGGTCGCGGCGCTGCGCTAGCGTCCTGGCCGGAACTGTCGCCGGTGCGGCTGTCGGGTGCGTGAACGGCCGCCGCGGTCCTAGGCGGGCGAGTCGGCCAGCGGCAGCCCGCACTGGGCGCGCATGTCCACCCAGGTCCGCGCGGCCTGTGCGGCGTCCCCGCCCTCGTAGGGGACGGGGACGCCGCCCCGGATCCGCGCCGGGGCCCAGTCCGACCGGATCACGCTGCCCTGGTCGAAGGTGAGGGTGAGCACGCCCGTCTCCGCGGTGGGGCCCTCGAAGTTGTAGAAGACGAAGTTGCCCAGGCCGTAGTGCACGTACGAGTCGCCCAGGAACCCGCCCGGGGACAGCACGTGCGCGTGGCCGCCGACGACGGCGGACGCGCCGGCGTCGACCAGTTCCCGGGCCAGTGCGGGGGCGTGCGGGAGCGGGCAGTGCGAGCCCTCCAGGCCCCAGTGCAGGAAGACCACCACGTTGTCGTGTTCCGCGGCGGCCTCCGAGACGGCGGTGAGCAGCCGCTGCTTCTTCTCGCCCTTGGCGGAGGCCAGGCCGGGCTTGCCCTCGCCCGCCGTCCACTCCGCCGCGAGGTGGTCGTCCATGACGTCGGTGGCGCCGAACAGGGCGACGCTCTGGCCGTTGACCTCGGCGACGTGGGGCGTGTACGCCTCCTCGGCGTCGCGCCCGGCGCCGACCAGCGCCACTGGCGAGGCCTCGCCGTTCGCGAGGGTGTCGGCCAGCCCGTCCGCGCCGTAGTCCATGCCGTGGTTGTTGGCGACGGTGGCCACGTCCACCCCGGCGGCGTCCAGGGCCTCCAGGGCGGTGGCGGGCGCGCGGAACACGTACGCCTTGTCCGGTGCCGGGGTGCCGCCCTCGGTGACCGCCGTCTCCAGGTTCACCATGGCCAGGTCGGCGACCGAGAGCTGCTGCGCGATCGGCGCGAGCGCGGTCCGCGGGTCGTCCAGGGCCGGTTCCAGCAGGCCCTCGAACATCACGTCACCGCCGAAGGCGACGGTGAAGGGTTCCGGGGCCCCGGGCTCCGTGCCCTCGCCGGTGGGGGCGGTCGCGCCCTCGGGTCGGTCCGGAGCCTCGTCGCCCGCGGAGCAGGCGCTGGGAAGGAGGGCGAGGGCCAGTGCCGCGGCGCCGACCGCGGTGCGCGCGCGGGGGCGCGGGGATACGGGTTGCATCATGCTCCAGTGGGGCGGGGGAAACGGGGCATGTCCTGATAATTAGGACGCACGTCACACGCTTCCGGTTGGCCTTCGTGGCTGGAGGGACTCGGGTTCCTCGTTCCGTCACCGGCGATGACCACGGGTGTTCGCGCCCCTACCACAGGGGTGCGGTCACCGAGCCCGAGTGCTGGCGGTATCGACGGCCGGTTTCAGGGTAGGTGCGCGTGACCAGCGCTTTCGTTATGTTTGTCCAGTTCAGGGTCATGTCGGGCCCTGGAGCCCCTGGGTCCGAGGGGGTTCGCGCGCCCTGGTGACGAACGGCACACGCGTCTTCCGGCGGTCGCGGTCCGGGGCGCGCGTCCTGGCCGGACTCGTCCCCGGTTGGCGCGGGCGCGGCGGTCGCGGCCCCGGCGGCGGTTCCGGTGGTCGTGTCCTACGGGCGGCACGGTGCTCCCGGCCGGATTCCGCGGGCTCTCCCCTCTTCTCCGGATTTTCTCCCAGAAAGGAATTATCCGTGCAAGGGACAGGAAAGCTGGCATAGGGTTTTGGGCGCCCACGGGTGGCTCGGATACGGATCTCCTAAGTTGTTTAGTAGGTTCGCATCCGCGGTTTACCCGGAAAATTTTATTTTTCCATGACAACCCAGAGTGGGTGCTTATAAGCACAGGGTAGCCAAAAGGGTGCGCTTTGAGCTCTGCTTATCACTCCATGTGGCTAATGCATTGCTGGCTGTACTTATACTGGGGAAGTGTATTTTCCGAAAACGCCTGCGAGCCTTCGACGGCTTGCTAACGTTTCGGTCCGTCGGCGGTTCCGCGAGCTTTCGAACCGCGACTTCACACACGCGGGTCACCCCGCCGCCACGCAGCCTTCCCTGCTGGCGGACCCGCCCGCCGTGGACAGCCGGACCCGCGAGACGACACGGGCACCGGTCCTGTCGCGGACCAGCGTCGCAACGGCGCGATCCCCAAGCCGTATCCGTGAAAGGTCACCTCCGCACATGCGCAACACACTCCGTTACTCCTTCGCGACCGTCATGACCGCCGGGTTGGTCGTGGCGCCCGTCGCGGCGGCCTTCGCCGACACCACCACCAGCGGCTCCGGCGGGATCGGCAGCGGTAACCAGATCGTCGTGCCGGTGGACGTCGAGGCCGAACTGTGCGGCAACTCGATCGCGATCCTCGGCATCTCCAGCGCCACGTGCACCCAGGTCTCGGAGGTCCTCTACGAGGCCAGCGGTCAGGGCGGGGCCGCCACGGACGGCTCCGGCGGTGTGGCCAGCGGCAACCAGATCATCGTCCCCGTGGACGCCGCCATCGACGCCTGCGGCAACTCGGTCGCGGTCGGCGGCATCAGCCAGGCCGAGTGCGTCGAGGTGGTCGAGGTCCTGGAGGAGGAGAGCGCCGACGCGCCCACCACCAGGACCGACGGCTCCGGCGGTGTGGCCAGCGGCAACCAGATCATCGTCCCCGTGGACGCCGCCATCGACATCTGCGGCAACTCGGTGGCCATCCTGGGCGGCTCCAGCGCCAAGTGCACCACCATCATCAACATCATCCAGGCCTCCCCCGAGAACGAGGGCACCCCCGACACCGCCACCAGCGGCGCGGGCGGGATCGGCAGCGGCAACCAGGTCGTGGTCCCGGTGGACGCGGCCGTCGACATCTGCGGCAACGCCGTGTCCGTGCTCGGCCTGGCCGAGGGCTCCTGCATGGAGATCATCTCCGAGGAGGAGAAGCCGGAGGAGCCCGGCGAGGAGAAGCCCGAGGAGCCCGGGCAGCCCGAGGAGGAGAAGCCGGAGGAGGAGAAGCCCGAGGAGCCGGGCGAGGAGAAGCCCGAGGAGCCCCGCGAGGAGGACAAGGGCGAGGACGACACCAGCACCGGCGAGGAGCCGACCGGGCCCCAGGCCGACGAGCAGCTCCCCGTGACCGGTGGCGCCCTGGCCGGTCTGGTCGCCGCGGGCGTCGCCGCGGTCGGTGCGGGCGGCGCGGGGCTGTACTTCGCCCGCAAGCGCAAGGCCGCCGCCGCGACCGGCGACGACGAGTAGCACCGGCGCGGGGCCCGAGTCCCCCGCCCACACACACGCGGGGCCGCCGGTGACCGGCGGCCCCGTCCGCGTACGGACCTCCGTACGGGTGCGGCGGCCGCACCCGACCGCGGCGGCGGGCCGCTCGGGCGGGACGGGGGCCGCGCGGTACACGGAGGCGAGGGGCGGTGCGAGGCGGACGGAGGAGTCTCATAACCTCGAAGACGTGCTCAAAGTCCTGTTCTCGCAACGCATGCTGGCCTTCCACGCGCTGGTGCTGGTGCTGGTGCCCAGCTTCGTCTGGCTGGGCTTCTGGCAGCTGGACCGGGCCGGGCAGCGCGGCGCGGCGGTCGACCTCCAGCAGTCCAACCTCGCCGCCGACCCCGTACCGGTGGCCGAGCTGACCCGGGTCGGCGAGGACGTCGACCCCGACGACCGCTGGCGCACCGTCGAGGCCACCGGCACCTGGGACACCGGGCACGAGATCCTGCTGCGCAACCGCGACGGCTCCGGGGGCGTGGGCTTCCACGTGCTGACCCCCCTGGTCACCGAGGAGGGGACCGCGGTCCTGGTCAACCGCGGATGGGTCGAGCGCGGCGAGACCGCCCTCGACCAGCCGCAGGTGCCGCCCGCGCAGGAGGGCCCCGTGGAGGTGGCCGGGCGCCTGCACTACTCCGAGACCGAGGAGAACACCGGGCTGCGCAACCGCGACGACCTGCCCGACGGGCAGCTGATGATGGTCGACGTGGACCGGATCGCCGCGGACCTGCCCTACCCCGTCTACGGCGGGTACGTCGACCTGACCCGGCAGGACCCGATGCCGGAGGCGGCGCCCGAACCGGTCGCCCTGCACGAGGAGGACGCTGGGATGAGCGCGTCGTACGCCGTGCAGTGGTGGGTGTTCGCCGTCGTCGCCGTCGGCGGATGGGTGTTCCTCGTCCGCCGCGAGATCCGGGACGCCCGCGAGGCCGAGGCGGGGGAGTCCGACGCGACCGAGGAGGTCGCAGGGGCTGCGGAGACCGCCGGGGCCGCTGAGACCGGTGCGAACGCCGAGGCCGCAGAGTCCGCCCAGACCGTGGGGTCCAACCGGAGTTCCGAGGGGCCCGCTGAGTCCGGAGGGGGCTCCGGCGCGACCGCGGGCAGGGGCGGGTACGGGGCCGCCTGACACGGGGGCGCGTCCGTCGCGACCGCGGGCTTCCGCCTGCGGGGTCCGGTCGCGGGGCGCCCGGCCGCCCGGTCACCGTGTACGCGCCGCGGCCCCGTGCACGCGCGCCTTTCTGGGAGGCTTGGCCCCATGAACGATGACGGCTATCCGGATCCCGGGCGCGTGGCGCGCCGCGCCGTGGACGCCGAGGAGAGCGCCCGCGCCGGACGCCGGTGGTGGGACGGCGCGGCCGACGCCTACCAGGCCGAGCACGGGGGCTTCCTCGGCGACGCCGGGTTCGTGTGGTGTCCGGAGGGCCTGACCGAGGCCGAGGCGCGCCTGCTCGGCGCCCCGGAGGACCTCATGCGGGCCCGGGTGCTGGAGGTGGGCTGCGGCGCGGGCCAGTGCGGGCGGTGGCTGCGAGCCCGGGGGGTGCGCGAAGTGGTCGGGTTCGACCTGTCCTTCCGCCAGCTCCAGCACGCGCGCAGGATCGATGAGGGGACCGGCCACTCGCTCGCGGCCGTGCAGGCCGACGCCCAGCGGCTGCCGTTCGCCGACGCCTCCTTCGACGTGGTGTTCTCCTCGTTCGGGGCCTTCCCGTTCGTGTCCTCGGCCGACGACGCCCTGGCCGAGGCCGCGCGGGTGCTCGGGCCGGGAGGGCGGCTGGTGTTCTCGGTGACCCATCCGGTCCGGTGGAGCTTCCCGGACGACCCCGGGGAGGACGGGTTCACCGTGAACCAGTCCTACTTCGACCGCCGCGCCTACGTGGAGGAGGACGACGGCGGGAACGCGGTCTACGTGGAGCACCACCACACGGTGGGCGACTGGGTGCGCGGGATCGCCCGCGCGGGCCTGGTGCTGCGGGACGTGGTCGAACCGGAGTGGCCCGAGGGGCTGGACCGGGTGTGGGGCGGCTGGGGTCCGGTGCGCGGCCGGATGATCCCCGGCACCGCGATCTTCTCCGCGGACCGGCCCTGAGCCCGGGAAGGAACGGGGGGCGGCGCCCCGGCACTTCGCCGCCCCGGCCCTGGACGGGTTCGCCGAGGTACTCCGGGGGCACGGCGGGCACCAGCCGCACTCCGTCGCCGGTGATCCGGAAGGCGTGGCCGTCGCCGTGCACCCGTCCGGAGGCGACGGTGAGGACCACCGGTACGCCGCGCCGGGCGCCCGCCCTGGGGGCGGTCCCGGCGTCGGGGGACAGGCGGACGTCGTGCCGCCGCATCGGCCGCAGCCCCTCAGCGGTGACGGCGGGCAGGAGTCGGCCCACGGTGCCGTGGTAGAGCAGGGCGGGGGGAGCGCTCGGCTCCGGCCCCGGGGCGACGCGGACGGAGCGGCCCTGCCGGGCGCGGACGCGGGAGCCGTCCGGACTCAGAGCGAAGAGCTTCTCGTCGTTGGTGACGACGACCTCCCGGAGGGCCGCGCGGCGGAGGCGCACCCCAGCCCTTCCACGGCCCGCGAGGAGTCCGTCCACCCCGACCCAGCCCTGCTGGCCGAGCCGTACCCCGCGCGGGCTGGGTCGTGGCGGAGCACACGCGCCGGGAACCCGGAGGCGCGTACGAGTCCTCCCCGGTCCATGGTCGCGATCATCCCCGCCGTGCCTCCGGCGGGTCCAGGGCTTTTCGGTCGGGTGTCGGGGCGGCGTCCGGACGGCGAAAACCCCTGGCGCGGGTGTGTGCGGAGGAGGCAGGAACGGGGGAGCCGGGCGCGCCGGTCCCGGAGCGGGGGCCCGGGCGCCCCTGAGCGGTTCCGCGCACCCGGAGCGGACGGGCCGCGGAAGGGGTTCGCGTACCCGTCGGCGGGTATTCCGGGCCCGGAACACCCCTCCGACGACGACCGGGAGCCCCCGCATGACCGACGTCCGCGTCCGGACCGCCCTCCCCTCCGACCACCGGCGCATCCTGGCGGTCTGCGACGACTGGTGGGGGCGTCCCGTGGCGCACATCCTCCCCCGGCTCTTCCTCGACCACTTCCACACCACCAGCCTCATCGCCGAGGCTGAGGGGGAGCTGGCGGGCTTCCTGGTCGGCTTCCCCTCGCAGTCCGTGCCCGAGGAGGCGTACGTGCACTTCGCCGGGGTGGCCCCGGGACACCGCAGGACGGGGCTCGCGAACGGGCTGTACCGGCGCTTCACGGAGGGGGCGCGGGAGCGCGGGTGCGCGGTCGTGCGCGCGGTCACCTCCCCCGCCAACGAGCGCTCGATCGCCTTCCACCGCGCCCACGGCTTCACCGTCACCGGGCCGCACGCCGACTACGAGGGGCCGGGCGTGGACCGGATGGTCTTCACCCTGCGCCTCGGGGGGTGACGGGGGACGCGCGGGCACGGGTCCCGGGCACCGGGGGGAGAGGGCCGTGCCGCGTATGATCCGGCTACCGGACGCGGAGGAGGCACGGTGCGGCTCAAACTCGACCTGCACGACATCTTCAACAAGGGACGGGACATCGACCGGGCCCTCAACGACATCATGGACGAGGCCGAGCGCACGGGCGCCAAGAGCATCGAGATCATCCCCGGCAAGGGGTCCGGGCAGCTCAAGAAGCGGGTGCTGCGCTTCCTCGACCGCAAGGACGTCAAGGCCCGTTACCACCGGGTCGAGAAGGACTCCAAGAACTTCGGGCGCCTGTTCGTGCACTTCAGGCACTGAGCGCGTCCGTGCCGCGGTCGGCAGCGGGCCGACGCGGGCGGAGCCGCCGGGCCCGAACGGCCCCGTACCCCCCTGGCGGGCGCGCCGCGTGCCGTCCGCGGACGGGCCCGGCAACGGCGAGTTGTGTGAGTCTTTGCCCCTCCCATCCCCGAAACCTCCCTCACCGGGGAAGGAACCGAAGGGTGGTGTGCCGTCACGGAGGGGGACAGCGATGATCAGCACGGATTTCACACCCGGGTCGCCCTGCTGGGTCGAGGTGTCCTCACCCGACGTCGAGGCCTCGACAGCCTTCTACGAGCACGTGTTCGGCTGGAGCTCCGAGACGCACATCCGGCAGTTGGAGGGCTACAAATTCCTGTGCGGTGAGGGTCTTCCCGCGGCGGGCGTCAGCCCGGTCATGGGGGAGAGCGACCGACCCTCCTGGACGGTGTACTTCGCCGACTCCGACATCGAGGACACCATCACACGCGTGGAGCGGCTGGGCGGCACCCTCCTGGTGGAGCCGTTCGACATCTTCGACCTGGGCCGCCAGGCGCTGTTCCGCGACCCGCAGGGCGCCTCCTTCGGCGTCTGGCGGGGGGAGATGTACCTCGGCCTGGTGGGCCGGGTCAACAGCCTCTGCTGGGTGGAGCTGCGGACCACCGACGCGCGCGGCGCGGCCGAGTTCTACACCGGGGTCTTCAAGTGGGACCTCAGCCCGTTCGACCCGTCCCTCGGGGGGGAGGAGGTCGGCGGGTACACGGTCCTGCGCCCCGCGGGAACCGGTGACGAGCGCACCCACGGGGGCATCCTGCAGGCGGGACCCGGGCACGGGGGCCGGTTCGGCGGGGAGGAGGACTGGCATCCGGTGTTCGCGGTGGCCGACTGCGACGCCGTCGCCCGCAGGGTCGTGGCCGCGGGCGGACGCGTGCACGCGGCGCCGGAGAACATCCCGGGTGTGGGGCGCCGCATGGTCTGCTCCGACCCCTTCCAGGCCGGGTTCGTCCTGCTCAACTGGCCGCCCGGATGATCCGGACGCCGCCCGGCCGGGGCCCGCGCCCTGCGGGGGCGCGGGCCCCGGCCGGACCCGGCGGCTACTGCCGCGACACCGCGGACGCGCCCCCGCGCAGCACGAACTTCTGGATCTTGCCGGTGGCCGTCTTGGGGAGCTGCTCCACGAACTCCACCCGTGTGGGCGCCTTGAAGTGCGCCAGGTTGTCGCGGGCGAAGGCGATCAGCTCCTCCTCCGTGGCCGCGGAGCCCCCGCGCAGCACCACGGACGCCTTCGGTGTCTCGCCCCAGCGCTCGTGCGGCACGCCCACGACGGCCGCCTCCAGCACGGCCGGGTGCCGCAGCAGGACTCCCTCCACCTCGACGGAGGAGATGTTCTCCCCGCCGGAGATGATGACGTCCTTGATCCGGTCCTGGATCTCCACGTACCCGTCCGGGTGGGTGACCGCCGCGTCGCCGGTGTGGAACCAGCCGTCGCCCATGGCCTTCTGAGTGGCCTCCGGGTCGTTGTAGTAGCCCTTCATCACGACGTTCCCGCGCACGGTGATCTCCCCGACCGTCGTGCCGTCCCAGGGCACCTCGACGCCGTCGGCGTCCACCACCCGCAGCTCGCCGGAGGTGATCAGCTCGACCCCCTGGCGTGCCTTGACGGCGGCGCGGTCGCGCTGGGACAGGCCGCCGTGCTCGGCTCGCGGCTCGCACACGGTGATGAACGGCGTGGTCTCGGTCAGCCCGTAGACATGGGTGACGGTCCATCCGAAACCATCCTCCAGGCGCTCGATGGTGTCGGCTGCGGGGGAGGCCCCGGCCGTCACCACGTGCACGCCGGACGGGACCTCGCCGCGTACCTCCTCGGGGGCGTTCGACAGCATGATCAGCACGGTGGGGGCCGCGCACAGCCAGGTGACCCCCTCGGAGCGGATCAGCTCGTACACGGCGGCCGGGTCCATCGCGGGCAGGCACACGTGGGTGGCGGCCGCGGCGGTCACCGTCCACGTGTAGGTCCAGCCGTTGGCGTGGAACATCGGCAGCGTCCACAGGTACCGGTCGTCGACGCCGATCCGCAGGTGCAGCAGGGTGCCCACCGAGTTCATGTACGCGTTGCGGTGGGTGATCATCACGCCCTTGGGCCGGGCCGTGGTGCCGCTGGTGTAGTTGATGGTCAGCAGGTCCGTCTCGTCGATCCCGGGGCGGACGTAGTCCGCCGCGGCCCGCGCGACGAGGGCCTCGTAGTCCTCCCAGCCCGGGCGCGCCCCCTCCAGGGCGACGAACCGCTCCACGCCCGGCATCCGGTCGCGGACGCCGTCCACGGCGTCGAGCTGGTCGGCGTGCACGCACAGGACCCGCGCCCCGGAGTGGTTGACGATGTAGACGAAGTCGTCCGCCGACAGCCGGAAGTTGACCGGTACCAGCACCGCGCCGAGCTGCGGCACGGCGTAGAAGGATTCCAGCTGGGCGTGGGTGTTGGGGGAGATGTAGGCGACGCGGTCGCCCTTGGACACCCCCATGCCCTGGAGGGCGGAGGACCAGCGGTCGCAGCGGTCGAAGAACTCCTCGTAGGTGAGCCGGAGGCCACGGTCCACCACCGCCTCGCGCCGGGGGTGCAGTCTTCGGGTGCG
This sequence comes from Nocardiopsis akebiae, assembly GCF_018316795.1. Lineage (NCBI taxonomy): Bacteria > Bacillati > Actinomycetota > Actinomycetes > Streptosporangiales > Nocardiopsidaceae > Nocardiopsis > Nocardiopsis akebiae. The sequence goes on along the minus strand of NZ_CP074132.1, from coordinate 6,579,880 downwards.
GCGGGCGAACTCCAGGGGAGTCAGGGCGAGTTCCATGGTGCCGGGGTGCCTTTCCGCGTCGGTGATGGTGGGCGGTGGTCGGGGCGGTGGCCGAAGGCGGTCGCCCCACGACCACCATCACCGGACGGTCGTCGGCTGTCCAGCGTCGGGCGCCGGAAGCCGGCGGCCCTCAGAGTCCGAAGAGCCGGGCGGCGTTGCCGTACAGCACTCCCCGAAGCCAGTCATCGCCCAGGCCGAGCCAGGCGAGGGCCTCGATCTGTTCGAGATAGGGGTACGGGATGTTCGGGAAGTCCGTGCCGAACAGGATCCGGTCCGCGACACCCTTCAGGCGGGGCACCTCCCCGTCGGGGAAGGGCGCCCAGTCCTTGGAGAACTCGGTGAACACCATCGTGGTGTCCAAGTGGACGCGTTCGTGGTGCTCGGCCAGGTCCAGGAACGCGCGGTAGTCGGGAGCCCCGGCGTGGGCGATGACCGCGGTGAGCCCGGGGTGGGCGCGCAGGGTCTCGGCGAAGGGTTCGGGGCCGGTGAACGGGCCCGCCTCCGGGCTCGAACCGCAGTGGATCACCACGGGCGTGCCCGCGTCCGCGATCAGCCCCCACACGTCGGCCAGCAGCGGGTCGCGCGGGTCGTAGCGGCCGACCTGGAGGTGTGCCTTGAACACGCGGGTACCCGCGTCCAACGCCGCGGCCACGTAGTCGCGGGCCTCCGGCTCGGGGTAGAAGGTGGCGCTGCGCAGGCAGTCGGGGTTGCGGTCGGCGAAGTCGCCCGCCCAGTCGTTGAGCCAGGCGGCCATGCCGGGCCGGTGCGGATAGGAGAGGGCGGTGAAGTGCCGCACCCCGAAGCCCCGGAGCAGGGACAGGCGTTCGTCCTCGTCGAAGCGGTAGGTGATCGGCCACAGGCCGCCGAGGGCGTCGAAGTGGGCCCACACCTTGCGCAGCACGTTGTCGGGCATGAAGTGGGTGTGGACGTCGATGAGTCCGGGGAGTCCCAAGCCCTGCCAGACCGCGCGTACGGCGGCGGATTCGGGCCCGTGTTCGTACGCGGTGTCCGTCGTGCGGGAGGACCCGGGGTCGGTTCCGGCGGCGGTGTCGGAACGGGTTTCGGTGCCGGTGTCCGTTGCGGCGGACCCGGAGAAGGACGAGGCTCGTGTCACGCCGGAAACGATACGGGTAAGCGCTGGTCAGAGTCATGAAGACGCTCAGAAAGCCAGGAGGATTACTCCGGTCACGACGATGGCGGACGCGGCGATCCGCACGGGGCCGAACCGCTCCCCGAACAGCAGCGCGCCCAGCACGGCTGCGAAGACGATGCTCGTCTCGCGCAGCGCGGCGATGCCCGCGACCGCGCCGGTCAGCTGCGCCCACAGCACGAGCCCGTAGGCGACCGCGCTGACCACGCCGCCCAGGACCCCGAACTTCCAGACCGGCTTGAGCTGGCGCGGGAGCGCGCCGCGGCGGGTGAACACCGCCACCACGAAGAACACCGGTCCTTGAAGGATCATGAGCCACGTGATGTAGCCCAGCGGGTCCCGGGTGAGGCGGACCCCGTGGGCGTCGACCACGGTGTAGACGGCGATGCTGACGCCGGTGGCGAAGGCCGCCAGCAGCGCCGGGAACTGTGCGCGGGAGGGGCGGCCGCCCGCGAACACCAGCGTCGTCAGTCCGGCGGAGACGACCAGGACCCCGGTCAGGACGGACGGGGGCGTCGACTCGCCGAGCAGGAGGATGCCGGTCAGGGCGACCACCCACGGCGCCGTGCCGCGTGCCATCGGGTACACCTGGCCGAACTCGCCGGTCCGGTAGGAGACCATCAGCAGGCTCATGTACAGCAGGTGGGCGGCGAGGGAGGCGAGCAGGACCGGCCAGGCCTCGCGCGGGGGCGGGCCCACGACCGGGAGCAAGGGGAGGGCGGCGAGCATTCCGCCGAGGCCGATCAGGGCGAACCCGAGCAGGCGGTCGGTGATGGAGTGGGCGATCGCGTTCCAGCCCGCGTGCAGCAGCGCCGCGAGCAGGACCACGGCCACGACCCACGGGGTCACGGGGCGGAGCCGGGGCGGGGGACGGGGGCGGGAGACGGGCAGGATGCCCGGCGGTGCGGGGGCGGGGCGGGTGCCCGGCAGGGCGCGGGCGGAGGGAACGGGCCCGGGGAGGGCTTCTGGCGGAGCGCGGGGAGAGTGAGCGGGGCTGGAGAGGGCTCCGGGGGCGGAAGGGGCATCCGGCAAGGCTAGGCGGTCGTCCACAGGCCGGGGAGTGCGGGGTGGCGCCGGGATCGCGGCGGGCACACCTGTCATGGGGGGCGTGTTCCACGGCGCGGAGGCCGGACGCCCCCGTCAACAGCATGCCCCTCCCGGGAGCCGTCCACCACCCCGCTGCCGCGCTTGTGGACGACCCTGCTGCCCGCTGACACGCCTGCGGAGGGGGCCCGCGCGCTCCGACTCCTGCGGCGCGGCTGGGGCCGCCTCGGAGGCTGGGGCCGTCGTCGCCGGAATGTCGCAGGCGCGTGTGAGTATCGGGGCCTGCCCAGTCGAGGAGGCCCCCATGTCGTTCCAGGCTTATCTGGATGCCGTCGAGGACAAGACCGGTCTGACCCCGCGCACGCTGGTCGACCGTGCCAAGGAGAAGGGCTACGACGACCCTTCGGTCAAGGCGGGCACCATCGTCCAGTGGCTGGCCGAGGACTACGGGCTGGGCCGCGGCCACGCGATGGCCCTGGTCCACGTCATCAAGAAGGGTCCGCAGATCAGCGCCAAGCACGTGGGCACCACCGGTTCCCACCGGGACGCCTCCACCGAACTCTGGCTCGACGGCAAGGCGACCAGACCGCAGACGGTCTGAGGCCGCGCGCCCCTGCCCGGCTCTTGTTCGCGCCCAAAGTGATGTTCCTCGGGGTGCTGGTGGGCTGAGTGTTCGCCATCGTGCCATGTGTGAACGCCGTGTTCCACGGCTACGTCACCGCGTCGGTCAGCGACCGCTACCAGGGCCGCGCCCTGGGCGCCGCCGCGTTCACGGCGCCGGTGTCGCAGCCGTTGGGCATCCCCGGCATCGGGGTGGTCTTCGACCGCGCCGGAACCGCCCGGGTCTTCCTGGCGATGGCGCCGGTCTCGGTGCCCGCCGTCCTGTTCAGCCTCTCCCCGGTCACGCGCGACCCGCCCCGGCTCGGGGAGGTGGCCGTGGCCTGACCGCGGCCCCGCCCCCCGAAGGGGCCGAGCGGTCGGGCCACGGCCGGTCAGGTGCCGCACCGCCGCCCGGGTGACGGGAGGCGGCCCGGCCAGGGGGCCGGACCGGTCATCGGCCGTCCGACGACCGGCGTGAAACCGGTCGCCGCCCGGCCGGGGCCGGACGGCGACCGGCCCTCAGCCCTCGAAGGGCATCGCCATCAGCGGATCGGAGGTGGGCTGCTCGGAGCCGCCCTCGGGCTCGACGGTGACGGCCACGCCCCCGGTGGCCTCGTCCTGCGGCGCGGCCAGCACCGGGAGCACGAAGCCCGAATCGTCCACGGAGAGCACCCCGGCCGAGTACACGCTGCCGTCGTCACGGGTCAGCCAGAGCTGGTAGTCCTCGTCCTCCAGACGCTCCAGGCCGTGGGCGCTGAACACGAGCCGCCCGCTGCTCTCGGAGTGCACCACGGTCACGGACACGCCCTCCATGGGCTCGGCCGTGGTGTAGCCGGCGTTCGGGTCGGAGAGCACCGCCGCGATCTGCCGCTCGTTCTCCCGCAGGTCGCGCACCTGGCGCACCTGGTCGACGACGACAGCGCCCAGCGCGACCACGACGGCCAGGCAGGCGGCCAGCACCAGTCCCAGACCCCAGGACCAGCGACTCCGGCGCGGCGCCGGCAGGCGTTCGGGAGCGGGCGCGAGTTGGCGGGTGCGCGCCACCTCCTCCAGCACGCGCCCGCGCAGTTCGGCGGGCGGCGTACCGGCGGCCGCGGTGCCCAGGAGTGAGACGGTCTCGGTGAAACCGCGCGTCTCCTGCACACAGGAGTCGCATTCGGCCAGGTGGTCCTCGAACCGTATGCTCTCGCTCGGCGACAGGGCACCCAGGGCGTAGGCTCCCGAGAGGATGTGCGGGTCCTGGCCCAGTGTCCTCCTCACCACTCCACCCCCAAGCAGTCCCGTAGCCGGATCAGACCGTCGCGCATCCGCGTCTTCACGGTGCCCAACGGCGTCGAAAGCAGGCGGGCCACCTCACGATAGGTGTATCCGCCGTAGTAGGCCAGACGCACTGACTGGCCCTGGAGTTCGGTCAGCGTGTCCAGACAGCGCCGCACCCGCTCGCGTTCCAGACGGTTCGTGGCCTCCTCGGCCACCTCGTCGTAGGGGCGCTGCGTGCTCGCCGCCGCCACCCTGGCCTCGCGGTCGGTGGCGGCCTGCTCGGAGCGCACCCGGTCCACCGCCCGGCGGTGCGCGAGCGTCATCACCCACGCCTGGGGGCTGCCGCGCCGCTCGTCGTAACGGCAGGCGGTGCGCCACACCTCCACCATCACCTCCTGGGCGACCTCCTCGGACTGGGCGGGGTCGCGCAGCACACGACGGACCAGCCCGTACACCGACGGGATGACCAGGTCGTACACCTCGCCGAACGCGCCCTCATCGCCCCGGGCCACCTGGCGGAGCAGTTCCGTGAGCCGCTGGGCAGGCGGAACCGGCGGCTCCGCCTCCGACCCGCGGGGGCCCCGGGGTATCGCGGCGTGCTCGTCCATCCGCTCCTCTTCCTGGTGGTCCTGCGTCGCTCGCCCCGTCCGTGCGCTGGACGGGGCCGGGTGTGCCCCGAAGGATCCCGACCCCTCCAGAATCGCACGTCAGCCGTACCGTTCGGCTGTTCCTGCGCAGTGCGCCCGTCGGGGCCCCGTGGAGTCCACGGAGCCCCGTGTGCCCTCGGGGGCGCTGTTGGTCCCGGACGGCCCGGCCTCAACGCTCGGACCGCCCGGGGGTCGTACCGTGCCGGAGTTACTCGGCGGGCATCAGCACGCCGTCGATGATGTACACCGTGGCGTTGGCGGTCTGCACGTTGCCGCAGATGACGGACGCCTCGCCGTTCACCGTGAAGTCCTCGCCGGAGCCCTCGGTGGTGACCTCGCCGCCCTGGAGCGAGGTGAACGTGCCCTCCTCCAGGTCGGCCGGGGTCTGGCGGCCCTCGACCACGTGGTAGGTCAGCACCTCGGTGAGCTGCTCCTGGTCGGCCAGCAGCGCGTCGAGGTCCTCCTGCGGGATCGCCTCGAACGCCGGGTTGGCCGGGGCGAAGACCGTGATGTCCTCGGCCGAGTTGAGCGTGTCCACCAGGTCGGCCTCGGTCACGGCCGTCACCAGCGTGGACAGCACCGGGTTGTTGGACGCGGCGGTGGCGACCGGGTCGTCCGCCATGCCCTCGAAGCTGCCCTCGCCGTCGGCGGGCACCTCGGCGCAGCCGGAACCGAAGTTCTCGCCCGCCATCTCGGTGGTGCCCTCCTCTCCGCCCATGTCGCCGCTCTCGGACTCGCTCGCGGTGGGCGTCTCCTCGGTGGCCTCCTCCTCGCCGCCCATGTCGCCGCCGCAGGCGGTCAGACCGAAGGCGAGCGCGGCAGCGGCGGCCGTGATGGTGAGGCTGCTCTTGCGGATCATTGTTTTCTCCTTCAACTTGGTTAACTTCTGTTTGCTCTCGTCACCGACTTGCGCCGGTGTTGGTCGAGGAGTGCGCCTATTCGGCGGTGAACCGGATGCCGTGCCAGCCGGTGGCGCCGTCGGGCACGGGGTCCACCCGTTCGGCGGGCTGGGTGGCCCCGGTGGCGTCGGTGGCCCGGACCTCCACGGAGTGCTGGCCGGGTTCGACGGTGGTCTCGGCCACCCACTGGACCCAGGTGTCGATGCCCGGGACCGCTGCGAGTTCGGCCCGCTGCCACTCGCCTCCGTCCACCCTCACCTCCACGGCGTCGACCCCGCGGTGCTGGGCCCAGGCCACTCCGGCCAGGACGACCTCTCCGGAGTCCACCCGGCTCAGGGGCGCGGGCACGTCCACGCGGGACATGGTCTTGACGGGGGCGCGCACCGCCCAGCCACGCTGCGCCCAGTAGGCCTGCTCGTCGGCGAAGCGGGTCAGCTTGATGTCGGTGACCCACTTGGTGGCGCTGACGAACCCGTAGAGGCCCGGGACGACCATGCGCGCCGGGTAACCGTGCGCGTGGGGGAGGGGCTCCCCGTTCATGCCCACGGCCAGGAGCGCGTCGCGCCCGTCCATGACGACCTCGGTCGGCGTGCCGCAGGTCCAGCCGTCGTCGGAGGTGCTGAGGATCTGGTCGGCGCCGGACCGCACGCCCGCGCGCCGCAGTAGGTCGGCCAGGGGGAAACCCAGCCAGCGGCTGTTGCCCGCGAGGTCGCCGCCGACCTGGTTCGACACGCAGGTCATGGTGATGTCGGCCTCGACGAGCTCCTCGGCGAGCAGTTCGTCCATGTCGATCTCGAAGGGGCGGTCCACCATCCCGTGCACCCTCAGCGTCCACCGGGTGGAGTCCAGCCGGGGAACGGTGAGGGCGGTGTCGATCCGGTAGAACTCCCGGTTGGGCGTGGTGAAGGGCGTCAGCCCCGGAACGCCCAGTTCGGTCGCGGCGGGCAGCGGCGGCAGCGGGTTCGCCGCCGCGGGAAGGGTGAGGGCGGAGCGTGAGCCCGCACCGCCTCCGAGGGTCGGCAGCAGGCGCCCGAGGACACCGGCGGCGCCGGACACGGCCAGGACGCCCGCCGCGGTCAGCACGAAACCGCGTCTGCCCGGGCCCCCGTCCGATCCGGCCACGGGAGGGGCAGGAGCCTCCTCCGCGTCCGCCGGTGTCCTCGGATCGCCCATCCCTTGTGGTCCGGAGTCCGCTTCGGGCCGGAGCGTCCCGCGCGCGCCGCGCACCAGGAGCGCCAGGGCCAGAGCCCCCGCCACCGCCCCGACGAGCACGGGCACCGGGGCGCCCGGGTCGTCGGAGCGGTGCGGAAGCACGGCGGCCAGCCCGACCGCGGTGAACACCGCCAACCCCGTGTACCCGACGACGGGCCGCCGGAGCGACGCCGTGCCGAGTACGGCCCCGACACCCAGAAGAACGGCGACGATCCCGGCCACGAGCACGACCTTGTCGGCTCTGCCCAGCAGATCGATCGCCGCCTCTACCAGGGAGGGCGGTGTGATGTCGACGACCGTGTCGCCGACGGCGATCACCGGAGACACGGTGCGGAGCAGTCCTGCGGCCAGCTCGGCCGCGCCCAGTGAGGCGCCGACCGTGAGCAGCCCCACGACTGATCCGACGACGACCCGTCGCCTGTCGCGTGGCGGGGTGTTCCCGCGTGTCTCGGTGGTCACGTCGGTCATTCGGGGCCGACGCGGGGGCGGATGGGTGTTTCCGCGGAATTTTTTTCGGTCCGCGCGAAGAAGTCCCTGACCTGCGGTGGCGCGGTGCCGCAGACAGGCGCCGGGGCACTCCTCGCGCGTCCGCCGCCCGTCCACCGCGGGTCCCGGCCCCCGCCGGGACCCGCGCCCGTCATCCGTCGGGGACCCGTCCGGGGGTCCCGCGCCGACCGGACCGCCCCGCGCCGGGCACCGGCCGCCAAGCGGACGTAACCCGCCAACAGCGGGCAGGGCGGTCGGTTCCGCCCCACGCGTACAGGAGGATATTGCCCGTACGTCTCCTCAACGATCGGAGTTCCCCCACATGGCGAGGAAGTCGCCCCTACCCCTGGTCGCGCTGGCGGTCTCGGGCAGCCTCCTGCTCAGCGGCTGTACGGTCACCGAGGGGGTGTCCGACTGGTGGTCCGAGACCTTCGGAAGCGCGTCGGGCCCGCCCGAGGTCAGGGAGGAGTTCCCCTACGTCCGCGAGGGCCGCATCTTCCAGGACACCGGCCGGGACAACGAAATGCGCTTCGCCGTCACCGGTCTGGAGCGCACCGACGACTACACCGTCATGTACTACGAGGTCACCTACCTCGACGAGTTCACCGGGCCCAACCGGAACATGAGCATGGCCCACACCCTGGTCGATCCGCTCACCGGCCGCGTCTACCGGCAGTTCCTGGACGAGGAGGGCCTCAAGTACGGCTCCGAGAGCCCCAACCAGGACGGCCTCTACCCGGTCCACGACGGGGTCACCAACGAGTACGTGCGCTACTTCCCGCGCCTGCCCGACGAGGTCCGGCAGGTCACGTTCGTCGGCAGCGGGCTCGGGGCCATGACCGGCATCCCGGTCGTGGACGTGGAGGAGGAGCGGGCCGACCCCCAGGACCCCAACGGGGCCGACCACCTCACCCCGGACGACCCGCCGCCGAGCGGGGAGAGCCTCACCTTCGCCAACCGCCGCCCGGACGAGGACGCCGTGGCCGACGAGGGCTGGGTGCAGAGCTTCGTGGACTCCGAGATCGCCTCCACCACCCGCGACGGCGACCGGGAGATCATCTCCCTGCACTCCGACGTCATGTTCGAGTTCGACCGCTCGGACCTGACCCCCGAGGCCGAGGACGTGGTGCGCCGCGCGGCCACCAGCCTGGCCCGCAACGTCGACCCCGACGAGCCCGTCATCACGGTCATCGGCCACACCGACAGCATCGGCGACGACGCCTACAACGACAACCTGTCGGTTCAGAGGGCCGAGAGCGTGCGCGACCTGCTCGCCGAGGAGCTGGGCACCGACTACACCCTGGAGGTGGAGGGCCGAGGCGAGCACGAGCCGATCGCCCGCGAGGGCGGCCCCGACGACGACGAGGCGCGGGCGCGCAACCGGCGCGTGGAGTTCTCCTACGTCTTCAACACCACCGTGGAGACCACGGAGGAGGAGGAGTACGACGACGACGCCCTGGGCGCGGCCCAGCGCAACGTCACCTGGCCCGCGCCCTACGACGACGACCCGGGGTCCGTGGTGGCCGAGGGAGAGCTGGACGGGGTGCGCCTGGAGGTCTACCCGCTGCGCCGCGACGGCGCGTACGTGGTCGGCACCGTGGCGCTGACCAACACCACCGACGAGCCGACCATGCCCGACATGGGCGGGCAGGAGGCCATCCAGGCGGGTGGCCCCGAGCAGTTCAACAAGGGCACGCTCGGCGGCTTCCAACTGCTGGAGCCGGAGAGCGGCCTGGTGCGCTACGTGGCCCAGATGGACTTCGGCGAGGGTCGCTACAGCAGCTTCGCCGAGGAGGTCCACACGCTCCAGCCCGACAACACCTACAGCCTGGTCGCGGTCTTCCCCGCGCCGCCGGTGGACGTGGAGGAGCTGACACTGCGGGCGGGCCCGTTCGGTGAGTTCGAGGAGATCCCCGTGGAGTACTAGCGGGCCGGACCGAACCGCCCGCACACGCGAGGGGGCCGCCCACCGGCGGCCCCCTCGGTCGTTCGCGTCGCGGGTCAGCCCCGGATGCGTTCGGCGGCCAGCATGACCACCCGCTCCAGGTCCTCGCGCGGCACTTCCCCGCCGTAGGCGATGGCGGTGACGTACAGCTCGTCGGGCAGCGCCAGGTACAGGTGGCGGCTGGAGCCGTCCACGGTGCCCACGTACTCCAGGTCGCCGCCCAGGGAGTCGGACTCCTCGGTGTGGTAGGTGTCCACGTCCACGTCGATGTCCACCTCCCAGTTCATCTGCTCCTGCTCCCCGGGCACCCGGACCACGTCCGGGTTGGCGCTCGGGTCGGCGTTCAGGGTGAACACCAGCGTGAACGAGGAGGCGCCGGGTCCGGTGCTCCCGTCGCTGAACGAGCACACGACCTGTTCGGCGCCGTCGACGCCCTCCACCTCACCGACCTCCTCGGTGAGAACCTGTCCCGGGGCCAGCTCGCCGACCACCTCCGCGGCGCCGGCGGCCGCGCACGACTCGGGCAGCCCGTACTCCGGCGCGGCCTGCTCCGCCTGCTCCTCCTCGGGACCGGGCGAGGCCCCGGCCTCCTGCTCCGGCGCCTCCTCACCGTCCCCGAAGGGCAGGTCCACGCCGTCTCCGAAGGACAGGTCCATCTCGAACTCGTCGAGGTCGATCACGCCGAAGCCGACGAGGACGAACCCGCCGACGACGGCGACGGCGGCGGCCGTGCCCAGGCACGACAGGGGGGTGGACGGGATCAGGCGCATGGATGGCTTTCGGTCGGGGGAGCGCCGGAGTTCGGGGTGGGGATCCGGCGGGGACACACGAAACTTAGCAAGTCCGCGGAGCGCCCGAGGCAGGGGTCGCCGCCCGCCTCCGGCGGACGGCGCCCGCGCGGGTACGGCGCGGCCCCGCCGCCCTCCCGGGACGGCGGGGCCCGGGGCGCCGGCGCGTCACATGTTGATCATGTGACCGGCCAGGCCGTGCACGGCCTCCTTGACCGCCTCGCTGAGCGTGGGGTGCGCGTGGATGTTGCGCGCGACCTCGTGCACGGTCAGGTCCCACTGCTGGGCCAGGGTCAGCTCGGGCAGCAGCTCGGTCACGTCCGGGCCGATCATGTGCGCGCCGAGGAACTCCCCGTACTTGCCGTCGGAGAGGATCTTGACGAAACCGCGCGTGTCCCCGAGGCCGTGCGCCTTGCCGTTGGCCATGAACGGGAACTTGGCGACCTGGACGTCGAAGCCCGCCTCCCGCGCCTCCTTCTCGCTGTAGCCGAAGCTGGCGATCTGCGGCTGGCAGTAGGTGGCGCGCGGGATGAACCGGTAGTCGATCTCCTGGGTCTCGGCGCCCGCGATGGTCTCCGCGGCGACGATGCCCATGGCCTCGGCGGTGTGGGCCAGCATCAGCTTGGCGGTGACGTCGCCGATCGCGTAGACGTGCGGGACGTTGGTGCGCCCCCGGGAGTCGATGGCGATCGCGCCCCGGTCGGTCAGCTCCACGCCGGTCTTCTCCAGACCGTAGCCCTCCACGTTGGGGGCGAAGCCGATGGCCTGGAGGAGCTTGTCGGCCTCCAGGGTCTGCTCCTTGCCGCCGCTGCTCACGGTGACGCGCACGCCCTCGCCGGTGTCCTCGACCGACTCCACGCGGGTGGAGGTCATCACCTTGACGCCCAGCTTCTTGTAGGCGCGGCCCAGCTCCTTGGAGACCTCCTCGTCCTCGGTGGGCACGAGGCGGTCGAGGAACTCCACGATCGTCACGTCCACGCCGTAGTTGGCCAGGACGTAGGCGAACTCGACGCCGATGGCGCCCGCACCGGCGATGACGATGCTCTCCGGCAGGGTGTCGGTGAGGATCTGCTCCTCGTAGGTGACGACCCGCTCGGACAGCTCTGTGCCGGGCAGCAGCTTGGTGGAGGAGCCCGCCGCGATCACCGCGTGGTCGAAGGTGACGGTCTCGGTGGCGCCGTCCTCGCCGCTGACCTCGACGGTGTGGTCGTCGGTGAAGGTGCCCCGGCCGTTCAGCTCGGTGATCTTGTTCTTCTTCATCAGGTAGTGGACGCCCTTGACCCGGCCGTCCGCCACCTCGCGGCTGCGGCTGTGCGCCTTGCCGAAGTCGAACTCGACCCTGCCCTCGACCTTGATGCCGAAGAAGTCGGCCTCGTTCTGGAACAGGTGGGCGAGTTCGGCGTTGCGCAGCAGCGCCTTGGAGGGGATGCAGCCCACGTTGAGGCAGACCCCGCCCCAGTACTTCTCCTCGATGACGGCGGTCTTCAGGCCGAGCTGGGCGGCGCGGATGGCGGCCACGTAGCCGCCGGGGCCCGCGCCGAGAACCACCAGATCGAAGTGTCGCTGTCCCATGACGGGATCTCCTTGAGTGTGTTTGTGACGCACCCAGCGCAGTCGGCTTGCCCGGGTTGTCGGATTGCCGAACGCCAGCCTAGTCGGGCGCCCCCGGCACGTGGGTGACCAGTCGCTTCCTTCACGGTACTTTCCGTGGAAGCGCCTGTTCACAGGGGGTCGCGCGCGTTCGGTCGAGGGAGGTCCCGGTCCGCGGTGTCAGTCCCGGGGGTCCTGTACCCCCTCGTCGCCCCGCGCCGCCCCGGCTCCTTCGGCGGCCCCGGCTCCTTCGGCGGCCCCGGCTCCTTCGGCGGCCCCGGCTCCTTCGGCGGCCCCGGCCCCCTCGGCGGCCTTGGCCCGCTTCCGGGCTCGGTTCTGCTTGAACACGGGGACGAAGGCCATGACGACGACGATGCCCAGGGTGAACCAGAGGGCGTACCTGTCGACCAGCAGGACGATGTCCACCCCGGTCTGGCCCGCCGCGTAGCCGACGGAGGCCACGGACGCGGTCAGGACCAGGGCCCCGAGGGCGTCCAGGAGGAGGAAGGGCACCAGGCGCATCCCGGTCCAGCCCGCGATGACGAGGACGAACACGGTGGGGATGCCCGGCAGGTAGCTGAGGACGAGCGCGACCGGCATGATCCACGGGCTCATGTCCTGCGCCCGGTCGGCGAAGCGCTGCGCCCTGTCGCCCGGCGCGATGAGGTTGACGAAACCGCGGCCCCAGCGTCTGCCGACCCACCAGAACAGCCAGTCGATCTTCACCTTGCCGACGACGCCCGCGACCACGACCAGCCACAGGGGGATCTCCCCGATCCGCGCGAACGCCGCGGCCGCGCCGACCGCCGCGTTGCTGCCGGTGACGAACTCCAGCAGGACCGGGTGGTGGGCGATCAGGAAGGGCTTGAGCGGCGTCAGCGCCATGAAGAGGAGGGGGACGCCGACGAAGGCGGCCATCAGCGCCTTGTCCTGCCGCGTCGCCCTGCCCTCCCAGGGCTTGAGCGCGCGCAGGGCGGCCCGGGCCTCCTCCTTCTGCGCCTCCCTCTCGGCGGCCTTGCGCTCCTCCGCCGACAGGGGCGCGCCGCCCGCCCGCGGGGAGTCCTCGCCGGTGTGCGCGGTCCCGGACACGGCCGCGGACTCGGACCCGGAGCCGGTACCCGTTCCGTTTCCGGACCCGGAACCCGTTCCGGCTCCGGACCGCGCGTCGGTGCCGGGGCGGTCGCTGTTCAACGTCGTCATACCCCCAAGCTTGGCCGACCGGGGAGGCCCGCCCCCAGAGGCAGGAGTCACCGGGTCGGTGTGAGAGCCGCCGGTGCCGCGGCATGACACCTGTCATACGGCGCTACCGGTACGGGGTCCGGCGGGGCGGCGCCGAACACCGTACCCCCACCCGTGGCCGTCATCCCGTCCGCGGCCGGGGAAGCCCTCCCCGGCCGAGGGCCGCGCTCAGTCGGACGAGCCGGGAGGCGCGGGCCACTTCCAGCCCGGAGCCCACGCCCAGCTGTCCGAGACGCCCGGCGGCATGGGCGGCAGCAGACGGGCGCCGGGGCGCTTGCCGTCGCCGTCGTCCCCGGAGTCCGCCGTGTTCTCCGCCTCCGCCGGATCCGCCGCGTCCAGGGGCTGGGCGGGGGCCGCCGCCCCGTCCTCCGGGGACTCCGGCCGCCCCCAGGCGCCCAGCGGGTCCTCCGGCGCGGCGGGCCAGGACCGGTCCTGGCCCGCCCGGCCCCCGGGCTCCGCGGAGGGGCGGGAGTCCAGGGGCTCGGGGCTGCGCCACTCGCCGATCGGCTCCGCGGCGCTCCAGGAGTTCTCCGAAGCGGCCAGGGGCCAGGGCTGGCCCCGGTCCGCACCCTCGTCGGCCTCCGTGGGGGTCCGGAAGCCCAGCGGCTCGGGGCTGCGCCACTCGCTCATCGGCTCCGCGGGTTCCGCGGCGCCCCAGGAGTCCGGCCCCTCCACCGCCCCTCCGGGCCGCCAGGGCTCCTGCGGACCCGAGAGCGGGTCCGAGAAGGGGTCCGCGAGCGGGTCCCCGCACCGGGGGGCCTCCGGCGGTTCCGAAGACGTCCGGGAGGGCAGCGGGTCGGCGGCCCGGGGTTGGGGTTCGGGCGCTTCGGCCCCGGACGGCTCGCTCCGGTCCTGTGACGGGGTCCCCCACGGCTCCGGCTGGGACTGCGGTGGCTCGGCCGCGGCGCCGGTCTCCCCGGTAAGCAGGTCGTCATCGGCCTCCGATTCCAGCGACCGGAACGAGGCCGACATCGGACCCGAGTCCACCTCGGCGAAGTGCGCGGCCACACCGAAGTGGCGGGGCGCCTGCGTCCGGTGGGTCCCGGTCTCGTCGTGCTCGATCGGCGGCGCCATCGGATGGCGCACCGAACCGGCCATGTGGATCCGCGTCCACCACGCGGCCGCGTCCTCGTGGCGCAGCTCCTCCAGCACCTCCAGAGACCCCGGGATGTGCGGGTGCCTGCGCCCGGCCCGCCAGGAGTGGCTGAGCGACTGCGGTTCCAGCACCAGCACCCGCGTGCCGTCGACCAGCGGGATGTCCCCGGGGAGGGCTTCGTTGCCCACCCACGTGCCGTCGCCGCCGACCAGGTCCCACTCCCCGCGCACCACGTCCGCCAGCGGGTCCACCGGCGCGTCCAGGCACGCGGCGGTCCAGCGGGGGTCGGGCCGGGTGCCGGGCACCAGCCGCCCCTCCTTGCCGATCAGCGCGTCCGCGAGCAGCGTGTGCAGCTGGAAGTTGTCGCCGATCCCGTCGAAGCGCACCTGGAAGCCCCGGCGCGAGGTCCGGTCCAGTACCAGGAGCGTGCTCGCCTCCGCCATCCGCAGCAGTTCGTTCACCTCGACGAACTCGCTGAGCTGTGTGGACAGCGCGTGCACGATCTGGGTCAGCCCCTCCAGGGCGCTGGAGTCGGCGCGCACGGCCGCCCGCACCCCGGGGTCGCCCAGCATGGCCTTGGCCGCCAGCCCGTAGCGCAGGGACGTCCACCAGCCCACGGTGGCCAGCGGGGCGTTCTCCCCGAGGACTTCCTCGACGCGCTGCTCGTCGGCCGCCGACACGTCGTTGGGCGCGGGAAGCTGTCCGCCGCCGGTCTTGTCCCACGCGTGCATGAAGGCGACCGCGGCCTGACCGTAACTTCCCAGCTGGCGCAGCACCTCCAGTCCCACCTGTCCCGCGGGCGCTCCGGCCTCCACGAGTGCGCCGGCCAGGACGGCGAGGTCGGCCGCGATCCCGGCGACGGGTTCACTGTCGCCCAGGACCGGGGCCAGCGCCTCCATGGCGATGGCGAGTTCTTCGACGGGCACCTGGGAGGACAGCCGGAACACGTCGTGCACGGCCGCCGGAAACGCGGGTGCCTGGCTGGCTGCGGTGTCGAGCACGCGTTGGAACGCGGCACGGAACTCATCGGTCACCTGTGAATCCTTCCATACCCACACGTAGTGTCCGTGGTCCGGTCACACGCGTCGATCTCGGACACCGGAAGAACCCCGTCGGGAAGGATCCGTCCGCGTCCACGGGTACGTGCGGCGGTCAGTCGGGCGACGCGAACCGGACCTCGTGCGCGTCGCGCTCCGGCGCGAGGAAAGCCAGCAGCCGCAGCCCCTCGGCCTCGGCCTCCTCGCGGTCGGCGGCCCCGATCGGCCGGAACGGCGTCACCTCCACGGCCGCCGTCCCCTTGGCGCGGACCACCTTCCAGGAGCCGCGCACCCGGCCGTCCACGAGGACCGTGGCGGGCGGCGTCCCGTTGCGGGAGGCGAGCCGCCCCAGATCCCCGGCGGAGAGCATCCGGCCGCGGTCGGCGTGGCCGCGCAGCACGTTGTCGAAGTCGTAGAGGAAGCGGACCGGCGCCGGGACGTCCGGTCCCGGGCGCGGGGCGTCGGCGAGGTCGAACAGCTCGGCGCCGTCCTCGCCGCGCAGGACCACGAGCCGCTCGCGCAGGCGGTCGACCACCGCGCGCAGCCGGGTCAGCCCCGACCAGGCCTGCACGTCCTTCACGGTGGCCGGTCCGAACGCGGCCAGGTAGCGCAGCACGAGCGCCTCCGGGTCCGGCTCGGCGTCCATGGCCAGACCGGTCCAGGTGTCGGCGGGGGCGAACGCGGGCGGCCCGGAGGAGCCCCACACCCCGCGCGGGGGGATCTGGACGACGGGCAGCAGGGAGCGCACCGCGTAGGACAGGTCGTCGCCGGGGACGCCGGGCCACCGCTCGGCCAGGCGCGCGCCCAGCTCGCCGGGGGTGAGCGGCTCCTTCACCAGCAGGGCGCGCCCGGAGTCCGCCACGGCGTCCAGGTCGATTCCGGCGGTGGCCTTCCCGTGAGCGCTGTGCGCCAGGCCGCTGGCGATGACGGGCTGGACCGTGGGCCGCAGCGCGCGGAAGTCCTGGGGGGTGACCAGGTGCAGGGTGCCGCGCATGAGGGTGGCGCGGACGAGTTCGCCGTCGGTGAGCTGGCGGCCGACGTCCTCGGGGGACGGGTCCTCGATCCGGTTCTGGAGCCCGACGTACCAGGTGTGCGTGGTCTGCGCCTGGAGGCCGACCAGGTGGGAGACGACCTCGGTCACCGGACGGTCCACGCGCCGCAGGAGGAACTGGCGGGCGAGGGTGGCGCGGTTGAGCGCGCGCCGGGAGAGGACGGTGTCGGTGGCGGCCATCGCTCGGCTCCTCCAGGATTGCCGGTCGGTCGGGGCACACTACCGGCCGGGTCCGACAGGCGGGCGCCGCGCGCGAGGCGGCCCGGTGCGTCCCCGGAGGGCGGACGGGAGGCGGGCGGGGCGGCGGCCGTGTGGGGTACCCCACTCGACTGGCGGTCCGGGGGGCGACACTACAATCCGCAACGGACATAACGCCGTACACCGGAGGAGTGCCCATGTCGTGGTCCGAGCAGTCGCGTGTCCGGTTGGAGAACGAGCACGTGCTGCTCACTCCCCTCGTGGAGACGGACCGCGAGGGGTGGCGCGAACAGGCCATGGACTCCGACATCTGGACGCACTTCGTGGCCCGTGTGGACGACGAGGCGAGCTTCGTCCGGTTCTTCTACTCCTGCCTGGCCGCCAGCGACGGCGGGGAGCGCTCCACGTTCACCGTCACCGACAAGGCGAGCGGGCGCATCGCGGGCAGCATGAGCTACGGGCACATGTCCGAGCCCGACCTGCGGCTGGAGGTCGGCAGCTCCTGGCTGGGGCGCGACTTCAGGGGCCGGGGAATCAACCACTGGTCCAAGTACCTGCTGCTGCGGCACGCCTTCGAGGAGATGGGCGCGGAGCGGGTCGAGTTCAAGACCGACGTGCTCAACGAGCGGGCCCGGCGCGGCCTGCGCTCCATCGGCGCCACGGAGGAGGGCGTCCTGCGCAGCTACAACGTCATGCCGGGCGGGCGCCGCCGGGACGCCGTGTACTACTCGGTGCTGCGCAACGAGTGGCCCGGTGTGCGCGAGCGCCTTGAGGAGGGCCCGCGCTTCCGGTGAGGTCCGCGTCCGCTGCGGACGGGCCCTCCCGCCAGCGTCCGGACCGGCGGATGATTAGGCGGCCCGACAAAGGGAAGACACCACATTCAACACCGCCCCCCGGTGTCACGGGCGGCTCCCATCCCCTGGGAGCCGCCCGCTCTGCGGTCGCGGGCCGAACACTGTTCCAGCCCGGGAGGGAACCGTTTCCGCCCCGCGGAAGTCGTAGATACGAAACATCCCTCGTCCCGCTCACGACCCCGACCGGGAAGGCTTCTGCCCCGTGAACCCCCACACTCCCGCACCCCCGATGCCCGGCCCGCTCAAGGCGGTCCGCGTCATCCTCATCATCAGGATCGTGCTCGCCGCCGTCATCTACTCCCTGGCCCTGATCGGCCTCGTCGCACTCGCCAACCTGCCCAGCGCGCAGGTCGAGGCGGAGATGGACATGGGGGTGGGCGGCCTCGCGGCCATCCTGCTCTTCAGCCTGGCCCTCACGGCCTTCGAGGTCTACGTCGTGGTCGCCCTGGGCAAGGGCGGGAACAGGGCGCGCACGCTCGTGCTCGTCGTCGTGGCACTGGGGTTCGCCAGCGCGCTCCTCAACCTGCTCACCGACGCGTCCAACCCGGCCCTGGGCGTGGTCCTGATGGCTGTCATCCTGCTGCTCATCCGGACCGAGAGCGCCCAGGAGTGGTTCCGCGTGACCGACCCCGGATACCAGCCCCTCCCGGGCGGTTACCCGGGCCAGGGCGGTTACCCGGGCCAGCCGGGCCACGGCGGACACCTCGACGGCGGCGGACAGCCCGGCCACCCCGGCCCCGGCGGGTATCCGGATCACCCCGGCCAGGGCGGGCACCCCGGTCAGGCGGGTCCCGCCGGTCACTGACCGGCCCCGCCGGACGCCGCGGCTCCGTCCCACGGCGAAGGGGCGCCCGCCGACGCGCTCCCACGGCCCCCACGGGCCCGGGAGCGCGCCGCGGACGCCCCGGCGGTCCCTGTTCAGAGCCGGTCGAGCAGCTGGGCGCAGCGGATCAGGCCCAGGTGCGAGTACGCCTGCGGGTGGTTGCCCAGCGCCCGCTCGGTGACCGGGTCGAACTCCTCCGGGATGAGCCCGGTCGGTCCGGCGCAGTCCACCAGGTGCTTGAACAGCTCGTCCGCCTCCGCGCGGCGGCCGGTCAGCAGGTAGGCCTCGATCAGCCACGCCGTGCACAGGTGGAAGCCGCCCTCACCGCCCGGCAGGCCGTCGTCGCGGTGGTACCGGTACACGGTCGGGCCGCTGCGCAGCTCCGCCTCCACGGCGGTCACGGTGGCCTGGAAGCGCTCGTCGGCCGGGTCGATCAGCCCGGACAGGCCGATGTGCAGGGACGCGGCGTCCAGGTCGGTGCCGTCGTAGGCGGTGGTGAAGGCCTGCGCCTCCTCGTTCCAGCCCTTGTCCAGCACCTCGGCGGCGATGCCGTCGCGCAGGTCCGGCCAGGACGGGTCCACCTCGCGGCCGTAGACGCGGGCCAGGGCGACGGCGCGGTCCAGGGTCAACCAGCACATCACCTTGGAGTAGACGCGCTGGCGGGGCTCGTCGCGCTCCTCCCAGATGCCGTGGTCGGGCTCGTGCCAGCGGCGGGCGACCGCCTCGGCCATCGACCGCACCAGGTCCCAGTCGCGGTCGGCCAGGGTGCCGCGCACCGAGGAGAGCTTCTCGATCAGCTCCACGACGGGGCCGAACACGTCCAGCTGCACCTGGTGGTCGGCCAGGTTGCCGATCCGCACCGGCCGCGAGCCCGCGTACCCGGACAGCGACTCGATGACCTCCTCCGGGCCCAGGTTGGTGCCCCGAAGCGAGTACAGCGGGCGCAGGGTCTCCGGGCCGGGCAGCGAGTCCACGACCCGGTGCACCCAGTCCAGGAACTCCTCGGCCTCGGCGGTCGAGCCCAGGGAGACCAGCGACTGCACGGTCAGGGCGCCGTCGCGCAGCCAGCAGTACCGGTAGTCCCAGTTGCGGACGCCGCCGATCTCCTCGGGCAGCGACGTGGTCGCGGCGGCCATCACGCCCCCGGAGGGGGTGCACAGGCCGCGCAGGGTGAGCGCGGAGCGCGCCGCCAGCTGCTGGGCGGTGTCGGGAAGGGTGAGGCCGTCGAGCCAGCGCGACCAGTGCTCGCCGGAGGTCCGCTGGCGCTCGGACTCGGGCAGCGTGCCGCGCACGAGGGAGTCGGTGCCGCAGCGCAGCTCCAGCACCACGGGCTGCTCCGAGCGCGGGTGGACGACCGCGCGGGCGATGTCGGAGACGCCGTCGTGGTCGATCTCCCACTCCACGCCGGGCGAGTACAGGGCCATCGGGAAGTCGGCCCCCTCGACGAGCAGGCCGTCCTCCCGCGGCGTGATGCGCACCGGCGCGCGGCCGAAGTCGGGCCGGGGGGCGAACTCCACCGTGGCCGGGGTGACGCCGCTGATCACCCGGATCAGGTCGGTGCGCCCCTGCGGGGTGCCGTGGGCGAGGTAGTCGGTGACGTCCATGCGCGACCAGCGGGTGCGCACGGTCATGGTGCCGGGCAGGTAGCGCTGGCCCAGCGGACGGCCGCCGTGGGCGGGGGCGACGGCGAACACGCCCGCCTGACGGCCGCCCAGGACCTCGGCGAACACGGCGTTCGAGTCGGGTTCGGGGTGGCAGAACCACAGCAGGCGCGCGTCCGGGCCGACGAGGGCCACGGAGCCCTGGTTGGAGAGCATCGACATGCGCTCGATGGGCGTGGGGCGCTCGCCGAAGACCCAGAAGCGGCGCTCGGCGGCCAGCGCGGACAGCAGGGCCGCGGCGGTCGGGGTGTCGGCCACGCGGTGGGAGGCCACTGTGGGCCCCTCGCCGACCCGCACGCCCGCGTCGGCGCCGGTCAGCCGCATGAAGACGGGCTCCTCGCCCTCGCCGCCGCCGATGTAGAGGATGGCGGTGGCCTCGACCTGGTCGCGCAGCAGCTCCAGGGCGGCGGCCTTGTCCGAGGGCGAGTCTGCGGTGCGGTGGTCGGGATCGACGGTCACGTCGGTGTCGAACTCGGTGCCGTGGGCGCCCACGAGGCGCACCTCGGCGGGCAGGCGCGAGAGCGCGGCCAGGTCGCGCAGGGGGCGGCCGGAGATGACCGCGCACACGGTGCCGGGCAGGTCGGCCAGGTCGCGCAGCGCGCGCAGGGCCTCCGGCAGCGGGCGCCGGTCGGCCGGGTCGACGGTGGAGAGGGCGCCGTCGTAGTCGCAGGCGACCAGGAGCCGCGAGGTTCTGGCGAGGGCGGAGACGCGTTGCCGGACGTCCACGGGCATGAGCGCGGGAGCGGTGTCCTCCGGGACGCCCGGAACCGCTTCGACCGCTTGGGTGACCGTCACGCTGCCTCCTCCGTTGGTCCGCGTTGACCTGGGGAATCGGATGATCTGTAGGAATCCGCGCGCATGCTTCTGGTTCACGCTGGTAGGGGTGTGCACAAAGGTGAGCCCAGGGCTTGTGGCGCGGGATGGGACTTCCGGGGACGTCAGAGGGATCCTCAGGAGCTCTTCACGTGTGCGTGGGCGAGAGGTGGTGCCGAACGCAAAGATCCGGTCCGCAAGAAGTCAACGCGAGACTACCTGCGTCCCACCGGTACCTGCGACCTCAGATTCCAGTGATGCAGGTCACGAATCAGTCGCAAAAAAGGGCAAAGGCCGCGGAACCTGACTCGGACGAGCCTGTGATCACCCACCGTCGCGAAGGATCGTGGCGGCGCAGGGGAGCGCGTGCTCTCCGTCGGCGAGGGACGTGCGATGGGACACGTCGGCGCTCGGCGGCGGCCCCCCGGCCACCGCCCGGCCCGGCGGTCCCCGTCCCGCCCGGGATCCGGGTCACCTCAGCCGGTAACCCACGCGGGGCACGGTCTGGATGGGGTTCGGGGCGCCCAGCTTGCGCCGCAGGGAGCGGATGGTCACGCGCACGATCGTGGTGAACGGGTCGATGTTCTCGTCCCACACCCTCTCCAGCAGCGCCTCCGCCGACACCGGGGCGCCGTCGGCGCGCAGCAGCTCCTCCAGCACCCCGAACTGCTTGGGCGACAGGTGCAGCGGCCTGCCGTCGCGGGAGGCCTCGTAGCGGGTGGAGTTGAGCCGCAGGCCCGACCGCTCCAGAACCGGCGGTTCGGCCCGGCCCGGCCGCCGGGCCAGGGCGCGGACCCGTGCGATCATCTCCTCGCGGTCGAGGGGCCTGATGAGGTAGTCGTCCGCGCCCAGCTCGAAACCGGCGAGCCGCTCCTTGGGGCTGGTGGGAGAACTCACCATGAGCACCCGCACCTGGCCGTGCAGGGTGGTGGCCGCGCGGCACACCTCGTTCCCGCTCAGCCCCGGCAGCGTCCGTTCGAGCAGCATGACCCCGTACTCGTTGACGGCGAGCTTGTACAGCGCCGTCTCCCCGTCCGGGGCGGTGTCCACGGCGAAACCGGCCTCCCGCAGCCATGAGGCGGTCGGCTGTGCGGGGTCCTCTCCGTGGTCCACGACCAAGACCCTCATACGCTCTTCCTTCTCCCTCCGCGCTCGGCGGGCGTCTTCCGGGGCGGAGCGGGGGCGGCGCTCACATTCTGTTCACAGCGCGTCGTGTCTACTTCTTGGTCATGCCGTCGACCGACCCCGGGGAGCGCTCGCTCCACGTCCCCGGACACCCGGCCTCGCCCCTGGGTGAGGCCCTCGTTGATATAAGCGCGATCGCCCACAATGTACGGTTCATGGCAAAGCGGACCAATTCCGAAATTCTTGCCGTCGTCAAGGCGAACGGCTTCGGCCACGGGGCCGTGGAGGTGGCCCGCGCGTCCCTGGAGGCCGGAGCGACCTGGCTGGGCGTGACCTCACTGGAGGAGGCGCTCGCCCTGCGCCGCGCCGGGCTGCGCGCCCCCGTGCTGTGCTGGCTGCACCGCGCGGACCAGGACTTCGACTCCGCCGTCGCCGCCGACGTGGACCTGTCCGTCCCCTCGGTCGGCCACCTGCGCGCCGTGGCCGACGCCGCCGTGCGCACGGGCCGTGTCGCGCACGTCCACCTCAAGGCCGACACCGGGCTGAGCCGCAACGGCGCGCCGCCGGAGGCCTGGCCCGGACTGGTCGGTCTGGCCCGCGTGCTGGAACTGGACGGCCTGGTCCGGGTGCGCGGCGTCTGGTCGCACCTGGCCTCCGCCGACCTGCCCGGCGCGGCGACCACCGCGCAGCAGGTCACCGCCTTCGAGGGGGCGCTCTCCCAGGCGCGCGCGGCCGGGCTCGACCCGTCGCTGCGGCACCTGGCCAACACGGCCGCGATCCTCAACGAACCCGCCACGCACTTCGACCTGGTCCGGGCCGGTGTCGGCCTCTACGGAGTGGAGCCCGTCGAGGGCAGGCGCTTCGGCCTGCGCCTGGCCATGACCCTGCGCGCCCGGGTGGCCATGGTCCGCCGGGTCCCCGCCGGGACGGGTGTCAGCTACCACCACGCCTACACCACCTCGCGCGAGAGCCTGCTCGCCCTCGTTCCGCTCGGCTACGCCGACGGCGTACCCCGGGCGGCGGGGGACCGGGCCTACGTGTGGATCGCCGGACGGCGGTGCCCCGTGGCCGGACGCATCGCCATGGACCAGTTCGTGGTCGACGTCGGCGGCGTGGACGTGCGCGAGGGCGACGAGGTGGTCGTGTTCGGCCCCGGCGACCGCGGCGAGCCCACCGTCGAGGAGTGGGCCGACTGGGCCGGAACCATCCCCCACGAGATCCTCACCGGCGTGGGCGCGCGAGTGCCCCGCCTCCACCAGGACCTGGCGCGGCCCGTGCCGCGCGTACCGAGCAAGGAGAGATCGAGTGCCTGAGGCAAGGACACGCGTCGCCGTCGTCTTCGGTGGACGCAACGGGGAGTACGACGTCTCGTGCGCGTCGGCGTTGTCGGTTCTCGCCCACCTGGACCGCGAGCGGTACGAGGCCGTCCCGGTGCGGATCACGCGCGCCGGGGCGTGGGTGGTGGGCACCGACACCGACGACCCCGCCGCGCTGGACGCCGAGCGCCTGCTGGCCCTGACCCCCGAGCCCGGCGGCGAGGGGGAGCGGCGTACGGGCGACGGCCTGGGCGAGGCGATCCTCGCGCTGGGCGAGGCGGACGTGGTCTTCCCCGTCATCCACGGCCCCTACGGCGAGGACGGCACGATCCAGGGGATGCTCGAACTCCTGGGAGTGCCCTACGTGGGCAACGGCGTGCTCGCCAGCGCCGCCGGTATGGACAAGGCGACCACCAAGACGCTGCTGCGCGCTGCCGGGCTGCCGGTCGCTCGGGACGTGGTGCTGCGCGGACCGGACGACGATGTCTCGCCGCAGGAGCGCGCCGAGCTGGGTCTGCCCGTGTTCGTCAAGCCCGCGCGCAGCGGCTCCAGCCTGGGGGTGACGCGGGTAGGCGACTGGTCGGAGCTGGAGGCCGCCGTCAAGACCGCGCGCGAGTTCGACACCAAGGTCCTGGTGGAGGAGGCGGTCGTCGGCCGCGAGGTCGACCTGGCCGTCCTGGAACTGCCCGACGGCGCGCTCAAGGCCGGGCCGCCGCTGGAGATCCGGGTCGCGGACGCGGAGCGCTTCTTCGACTACGACACCAAGTACGGGGGCGACGCGGTCTTCGACATCCCCGCCGACCTGCCGGTCGGGCTCCGGACGCAGCTGAGCGACCTCGCCCTGGGCGTGTTCGAGGCGGTCGGCTGCTCCGGTCTGCTGCGCGTGGACTTCTTCCTGCGCGGCGGCACCGAACCCGTCGTCAACGAGGTCAACACCCTGCCCGGGTTCACCGCGCACTCGCAGTACCCCCAGATCTGGCGGGCGGCGGGCCTGGAGTACCCCGAGCTGCTGGACAGCCTCATCCGGACCGCGCTGGCCTGAGGGCCGCGCCCGCCCCGGGGAACGCGGGGGCCCGCCACGCGCGTGGCGGGCCCCCGTCCGTGGCTGTGGGGGGCGGGCTCAGTCCTTCTCCGGCTTGCGCAGGTGGTGCACCCACGCGGGCGGGACGTTGGCGAACACCTTCTCGGAGCCGATGCCGTAGCGGTCGATCCACTCCTGGACCAGCCAGCTCGTGCGGGCCTGGCGCAGGTAGTCCTCGCGGCGGGCGATGACCGCCTTGACCTCCTTGGTGTACAGGTAGCCGTAGAAGGACATGGTGCCGCCCGGTTCGAGCACCTCGAAGTAGTAGTCCAGGATCTCCCGCACGGCGTCGGCGGTGAAGTTCGCGAACGGCAGGCCGGACACGATCACGTCGTAGGACCGGTCGGTGCCCATGTCGTTGACGAGTTTGGCGTGCACCCGGGAGGCGTCGGCCACCCGCGTCATGACCGGGTCGGTCTTGAGCAGCCCCTCCACGTGGGCGGCGAACTCGGGGTTGGCCTCCACCAGGTCCAGGGTGTCCCCCGGCTGCATAGAGGCGGCGATCCCGCGGCTGATCGCGCCGGTCCCGGCTCCGGCCTCCAGGATGCGCAGCGGGCGGTCGGGTTCGGGTCGGCGCCGGACGTACTCGGCCATCGCACGCGCCAGCGCACCGCTGCTGGGGAGGATGGAACCGGTGGCGTGGAAGGTGCGCAGCGCCTGGCTGAAGAACAGTCGGGTGTCGCGCAGGCGCTCGTCCAACCTCAGGGAGGAAAGGGGTCCGGCAGGGCTGTGGGTCTCGGACATACACGCACGCTAACGCCTCACCCCTCCCCGAAGGGAGTCGGCACGGCCGCGTTCTGGGAAAGCCCAGGTGAAACCGTGTGTGTCCATGCCCACCGCGGGAAGGGGAACTCCGGCGACGAGGCGAGCGCCGCGCGGGCCGGGGCGCCGCAGAGCGCCGCCGCGCGCGCACGCCGGTCCGGCGCCCGCCGGGGGCCCTGTCCCCGCGACCGGCGACGGCCTACCCTGGGGGGATGAGCGAACCGGCCAGCACCTCCGAGACCCCCGCCCACCCACGGACCGCGCTGGTCACCGGGGCCTCCACCGGGATCGGCGAGGAGTACGCCCGCAGGCTCGCCGAACGCGGCTACTCCCTCGTCCTGGTCGCCCGCCGGGGCGAACTCCTGGAGGCCCTGGCCGAGGAGATCGGCGGACGCTACGGGGTCGGCGTCGAGCCCCTGCCCGCCGACCTGGGCACCGACGAGGGCCTCTCGCTCGTCGCCGAACGCCTGTCCGCCGACGGTGGCGGCGACGAGGCCCCCGTGGACCTGCTCGTCAACAACGCCGGGCGGGGCGACGGCGGTCCCTTCGTCGAGCAGGAGCCCTCCGAGATCGACGCCATGATCGACCTCAACGTCCGCGCGGTCCTGCACCTGACCCGCGCCGTCCTGCCGGTCCAGATCGCCCGCCGCGGGAGCCTGCCGAGCCGGACCAGGCTCGGCGTCATCAACCTCTCCTCCGTCGCGGGCGAGATCACCGCCAACCCCGGCGGCTCGGTGTACGGGGCGGGCAAGAAGTTCGTGTCCCTGTGGAGCGAGAGCGTGGCCGCCGAGGTCGCCGAGCACGGCGTGCACGTCACCGCGGTCCTGCCGGGGTTCGTGCGCACCGACATGACCAGGGGCGTCCAGGAGAGCGGGATGCCCGCGTTCGCGTTCGTCCCCAAGGAGCAGGTCGTGCGCGAGTCCCTCACCGCCTGGGCGGCCGGGCGCTCCAGCGTCGTTGCCGGGGCCCAGTACAAGGCGGCCACGGGGCTGCTGCGCTTCATCCCCAAGCCGATCGTGCGCGCCGCCGCCCGCAGGGTGTGGTGAACCGGGCCGGGGCGCGACGGCCGCCCCGCGCCGGGACGGTCCCGGCGCGGTGTGGCGCGGTGTGGCGCACGCCGCCTCCCACATGATGAGACATCCCCGCGAGGGTGCGGCGCCGGGGCGCCGGACCGCCTACCCTGGTAGCGCATCTGTCTGTCGAGGAAAGACACCATGAAGACCTTCGAAGAGCTGTTCGCCGAGCTGTCCGAGAAGGCGCGTTCCCGCCCCGAGGGCTCCGGGACCGTCGCCCAGCTCGACGCCGGCGTCCATGCCATCGGCAAGAAGGTCGTCGAGGAGGCGGCGGAGGTCTGGATGGCCGCCGAGTACGAGTCGGACGACCAGGCAGCCGAAGAGATCTCGCAGCTCCTCTACCACCTCCAGGTCCTGATGCTGGCCCGCGGCCTGCGTCTGGAGGACGTCTACAAGCATCTGTAGGCCGACGCGCCGCCCGCGCGCATCCGGCCACCGACGCCACGTCCCCGTACACGCAGCCACGAGAAAGCCGTGAACATGCCCGACATGCTGAGAATCGCCGTGCCCAACAAGGGCCAGCTCTCCGAACCCGCCGTGGAGATGCTCCGCGAGGCCGGGTACCGGCAGCGCAAGAGCAGCCGCGACCTGGTCATGATCGACCCCGACAACGACACCGAGTTCTTCTTCCTGCGCCCCAAGGACATCGCCGTCTACGTCGGCGAGGGCATCCTCCAGGCCGGGATCACCGGCCGCGACATGCTGCTGGACTCCGGCGCCGCCGTGGACGAGGTCCTGCCGCTGGGCTTCGGCGGCTCCACCTTCCGCTTCGCCGCGCCCGGCGGAGCCGGCATGAAGGTGTCCGACCTCAACGGCAAGCGCGTCGCCACGTCCTTCGACGGCCTCCTGCGCTCCTACCTGGACGAGCAGGGCGTCGACGCCCGCGTCATCCACCTGGACGGCGCGGTCGAGAGCTCCGTCCAGCTCGGCGTCGCCGACGCCGTCGCCGACGTGGTCTCCACCGGCACCACCCTGCGCCAGGCGGGCATGGAGACCTTCGGCGATCCGATCCTGGTCTCCGAAGCGGTGGTCATCCGTCCGTCCGGGGCCCCCGAGAACCCCAAGTTCGACACGCTGCTGCGCCGTCTGCGCGGCGTCCTGGTCGCCCGCGACTACGTGATGATGGACTACGACGTGCACGCCGAACGCCTGGAGGCGGCGGTCGCGCTCACCCCGGGAATGGAGGGGCCGACGGTCTCCCCGCTGCACCGGGAGGGCTGGGTCGCGGTCCGCTCGATGGTGCCGAGCAAGGACGCCCAGCGGATCATGGACGACCTGTGGCAGCTCGGCGCCCGCGCCATCCTGGTCACCGACATCTACGCCTGCCGCCTGTAGGCGGTGTCCTGAACACCGGACCGGCGGGGGCGGCGTCCATGCCGTCCCCCGCCGCTCCTTCGGTGCCGCACGGGATGTTCGCGCTCCTCCGAGCCGCCCCTCGGCCCGACACCGCCCGTCAGTCCGGCTCCGTCCCGGTGCGCCGCTGACGGCGCGCGCGGGCGAGGCCGTGGGCGGTGCGCAGCAGCTCCCGGGCCGCCTCCCCGGCCCGCGGCCCGGGGTTCACCACGGAGAGCCAGCCCAGGCCGCCGTAGACGGGGTGCGCCACCACCGTGTCCGCCGCGCTCGGGTCCGCGCCCGGGTCGGCCGGTTCGCGCGGCTCACGGCCCGTCCAGCTCACGAAGGCCTCCCTTCCGGCGGCGACGTTCAGCCGGAAGACGCCGGGCCGGTCCAGCCGCGACGCCCGGTCGTCGGGGTAGTCCTTCGTCACGACGGTCGCGAAGGGCTGGGTCGCGGCGGGGACGGCGCCGTCGGGCGCGTAGTAGAAGAACGTGTCGCCCCAGCTGATCTCGGGCGAACCGTCGCCCGGCCCCGGTCTGATGGTCAGCACGCCCTCCAGGCTCCCGAGGAACGCGGTGATCTCTTCGATGCTCATGCGTTCCAGCGTTACATTCATGTGGTCGTGGAGGCTTTTCCCGAGGAGTGCGAGGTGGGGGAGTGGAAAGTCGCAACTCGACCGCCCTGCGCACGATCGACGTCGCCCGGCGCTCGGGGTACTCCGTCCAGCAGGTGCGCAACCTCGAACGCGACGGCGTGCTGCCCCCGGCGGCGCGCACGGCCTCGGGTTACCGGGTCTACGCCGAGGCCCACGTGTGCTCGGCCCTGGCCTACCGGGCCCTCGCGGCCGGGACCGGTCCGGTCGAGGCCGGGCGGATCGTGCGCGCCGCGCACGGGTACCCGGCCTCGGACCCGCTCGCCCTCCTGGACGCCGCGCACGCCCGGCTCCACACCGAGCGCCGGGAGCTCGGACTGGCCAGGGAGGCCGCGGAGGCGATCGCCGCGGAGCCGGTCGGGGACGTCCGCCCGGCGGACTCCATGGGCGTCTCCGAGCTCGCCGCAGCGCTCGGTGTGCGGCCCTCGACGCTGCGGCACTGGGACGCCGAGGGGCTCGTCGTGCCCGGCCGTACCTCCCCCGGGGGAGCGCGCAGGTACTCGCCCGCCGACGCCCGGGACGCGCGGATCGTCCACCAGCTGCGCATGGCCGGGTACCGCGTCGCACCGCTGCGCACCCTGATGCCGCAGCTGCGCCGCGCGCACCGGTGGGGCGAGGTGAGGGCCGCGCTGGCCGCCCGGGACGCGAGCATCGACGCCCGGTCGGCGGCCCTGCTCGAAGGCGCCGCCGCGCTGGGCGCCCTGCTGCGGTCGGCGCGGCCCCCGGACACGGGCGCCTCGGGCGCGGGAGCCGCGGGTCCTGTGCGCTCAGACGCGGAGCCCGGGTCCGCGGGCCCTCACTCCGGAGCCTCCGCCAGGGGCCGCAACCCGACGGCGAACTCCACACCTCCGTCGTACTCCGACTGACGGAGGGCGCCCACGTCGGCGAACAGGCCCTCGACCTCGTGCCCGAACAGGTGGGTCAGCGCCAGGGTGAGGCCGCCCAGGCTCTCCCGGCCGGGCATCAGCAGCCGGACCTCGGTGCCCTCCGCGTACTCCACCAGCTCCACGCCCTCCGGCAGCGGGGACGGGGAGGGCCCGGCCTCCGCGACCGGCACGCACACCCGGTAGCCCGCTTCGTCCGCCCCCGGCTCCAGGCTCTTCCACCACCGTCCGTCGGCGCGCCACCCGCGCTCGTCGGCCAGCGCGCCGAGCCGCTCGGCCAGGGCGTGCGCCTCGGCGCGCTCCCGGTCCGGGTCGAAGTCCCCGTCCGGGGAGAGCGCGGTCACCCCCGTCAGGGCCGTGCGCGCCCGCCGGGGCCGGACCTCCACCTCCGGCTCCCACGCCAGGACCGCGAGGGCCTCCGCCAGCGCCCGGTCCTGGTCCTCCCGCTCGCGCCGGAGGTCCTCGGCGTGCCGGCTCAGCGCGTCGGGGGCCAAGCCGGGGTCGTCCACCACGCGCCGGACGGTGTCCAGGCCCATGCCCGCGCGGCGCAGGGTGACGATCCGCCCGGCGCGCTCGATCTGGTCGACGGTGTACCAGCGGAACTGCGTGTCCTCGTCCACGCGGGCCGGGACCAGCAGCCCGAGGGAGTGGTAGTGGCGCAGCGCCTTGTGTGAGAGGCCGGTGAGTTCACTGAAGGAACCGATGGGAAGCATGGTTCCACTGTGGCTCCTCCCCCAAGGGGAGGGGCAAGCGGGCGCTCGGGGCCCGGCCGCGCCCCGGTGCGGGCCGCCGGTCAGTCCTCCCGGTCCCCGCGGCCGGCCTGGAGGGCGGCCCAGACGAGCGGGATCTGGAGCGGCACGCGGCCCCAGGCCACGAGGCGGTTGTCGGCCGGGCCCCGGAGCCTGCCCGTGCCCGAGTCGAGGGCCATCTGGACGTTGGCGGGCCACACGGCGAGCAGCAGGGCCGCGCTCGCCGGTCCGGCCCACGCCCGGCGCGTCAGCAGCCCCGCGCCGCAGACCAGTTCGGCCGCGCCGCTGCCGTAGACCCACGCGCGCGGCGCGGGCAGGGAGCGGGGCATGATCGCCCGGAAGGGCCCGGGCGCCGCGAAGTGCAGCACGCCCGAAGCCACGAACAGGCCGCCGAGGGCGTAGGGAGCGGCTCCGCGCACCCGGTCGAGCAGTCCGCCGTGCCCGCGCTTCAGCTGCATGGATTCCTCCTTCGGTGGGGTGGATGCCGACCCTACTCTTCGGTAACCCCCGGTCCGCGACGACCCCCCGGGCGGAGCGCCGTCCGTCCCCTCGACGGGAACGCGGGTGCGTGCGCCGGACGGGCACAATGTGGGGTATGGACCAGCCGACGACGTACACCGCCCCCGCCTTCCGCGAGCCCGAGGAGGAGACCGTCACGCTGGCGAGGGTGACCGGGGAGACCGGCGGCGACCTCGTGCTGCGCCGCGTGGGCGCGCACTACGAGATCTACTCCAACGGCGTCTTCCTCATGGACACCCGCGACGGCACCTCCGAGCGCGAGATGGTGCGCGCCGGCCTCGCCGCCCTCCCCGCGGGCCGCTCGCGCTCCCGGGTGCTCATCGGCGGCCTGGGCGTGGGCTTCTCCGCCCGCGAGGCCCTGGAGCACCCCCGGGTGGCGGTGGTGGACGTGGTGGAACTCGAACCGCACGTCATCGCCTGGCACGACGGGGAACTGGGCGAGGCCGCCGACTACGTGCACCGGGACCCGCGCTGCCGGGTGGTCAACGCCGACATCGTGTCCTGGCTGGAGGAGGCGTCCTCGGCCGCGGACCCCGTCCGCTACGACGTGGTCTGCCTGGACACCGACAACGGGCCCGACTGGACGGTGGTGGAGAACAACAACCGCCTATACGAGGCGGCCGGGCTGGAACAGCTCACCCGCCTGCTCGCCCCCGGCGGGGTCCTGGCCTTCTGGAGCGCCAACGCGGTGCCCGCCTTCGAGGAGTCGCTGCGGGACGGGTTCGCCTCGGTGGAGGTCATCGAGGTGCCGGTCGCCCGCGGGGTGCCCGACACCGTCTACCTGGCGCGCGAGCCGCGCTGAGGCGGGCGGCCGCGTTCGCGGCGGTGCCGCCCGCGGGCGGCACCGCGGGGCGGCCCCCGCCGGGGACTCAGCTCTTGGCGTCGGACATGTAGGCCGTGAACTCGTCCAGGGTGATCAGCCCGTCGCCGTCCTGGTCCATGGCCTCGATCGCGCGCATGGCCTGCTCCTCCGTGCAGCTGTCCCCGAGGCGGTGCATCAGGTCGGCGTACTCCTGCGCGGAGATGAGACCGTCGCTGTCGGCGTCGACGAACGCGAAGGTCGTCGCGTACTCGTTGGTGTCGGGCATCTGCGTTCGTCTCCAGGGAGTCGCGGTGGCGGGTCCGGCGCAAGATTACCGGTGAGGGGGCGGTTCGGGAAGCCGGCGGGACGTCGGCGCCCGCAGAGCCGAAGGGGCCGCGCACCGGAGGGCCCTCCGGCGCACGGCCCCTCGGAGCCGGGTCGTCAGCGGCTGCCCACGGAGGCCCGCGAGCCGATCCACCGCGCGATCACGGTGAACAGCAGCACCAGCAGGAACAGGCACAGGGCGGCGCCCCACGCGCGGTCGATACCGGCCTCGAAGGGCTGCATGGCGCCCCGGTACAGCTGCATCGGCACGGCGCCCTGCGGCTCGCCCTGGAAGGCGGTCACGACCAGGCCGGTGCCGAACGCGGTCAGCAGAAGCGGTGCGGTCTCGCCGATGCCGCGGGCGACGGCCAGCATCGAACCGGTGGTCAGACCGGGGGCGGCGGCGGGCAGCACCGTGTGCACGATGGTCTGCCACTTGCGCGCGCCCAGGCCGTAGCTGGCGTTGCGCATCTCGTTGGGCACGAGCCGCAGCATCTCCTCCGCGGACCGCGTCACGATCGGCAGCATCATCATGGCGATCGCCAGGGCGCCGGCGAAGGTGCCGAAGCCCATCTGGCCC
This sequence comes from Nocardiopsis akebiae, assembly GCF_018316795.1. Lineage (NCBI taxonomy): Bacteria > Bacillati > Actinomycetota > Actinomycetes > Streptosporangiales > Nocardiopsidaceae > Nocardiopsis > Nocardiopsis akebiae. The sequence continues at coordinate 6,548,246 of NZ_CP074132.1, read as the reverse complement.
CAGCCGATGACGATCAGGCCGTACACGAACAGACCGACGAAGATCGAGGGGATACCCGTCATCACGTCGGTGAAGAAGCGGATCGCGCCGGTCAGACGGTTGGGGCCGTACTCCACGACGTAGACGGCCGTGGCGATGCCGAACGGGATCGACATCACGACCGCGAGAGCCATGATGTACAGCGTGCCGAAGAACCCGGCGGCGTAACCGCCGCCCTCGCGTCGCGGCGGGGGCTCGGTCGCGGTGAAGAACTCCAGGTTGACGACGCCGATGCCGCGCCGGGTGACCTCGAAGATGATGAGGACCAGCGGGATCATGGCCAGGACCATCGCGGCGGTCAGTGCCACCGACGCCGAGCGGTCCTTGAACCTGCGGAAGCCCGAGCCGGGCGGGCGCTGGCTCAGGGGGGTGTGCCGGGCGTCCGGAGGAGTGGTGGTTGCTGTGCTCATACGGCGGAGTCTCCCGTGAACTGCCCCAGGCGCCAGACGATGACGCGGGCCAGGATGTTGACGATCATCGTGACCAGGAAGAGGGCGACGCCGATCGCCATCAGCGCCGTCCGGACCTCGGGCGAGGCCTCACCGAAGGACGCGGCGATGTGCGAGGCCATGCTGCTTCCGGTGCCGAACAGGCTGCCGCTCCACCCCTGGGTGCCGCCGATCAGCATCAGCACGGCGATGGTCTCGCCGAGGGCGCGGCCCAGCCCCAGCATGGCCGCGGCCACGATCCCGGAGAAGCTGGCCGGCAGGATCACCTTGGTGATGACCTCCCACCGGGTGGAGCCCAGGGCGTAGGCGGCCATCTGCTGCTCGATCGGCTGGACGACGACGACCTCGCGGATGAGCGCCGTCATGATCGGCAGGATCATGATGGCCAGCACGATGCCCGCGGGCAGGTAGCCGACACCGCGCACCGGTCCCTCGAAGAGGAAGAACCAGCCGAACGTGCTCTCCAGCCAGACGAAGAAGGGCCGCATCACGTTCGGCAGGAACCAGTGCAGGCCCCAGAGGCCGAAGATGACGCTGGGTACGGCGGCGAGCAGCTCGACCGTGTACGACAGCGGCTTGGCGAGGCGGCGCGGGGCCAGGTGGGTCAGGTAGACGGCGACCATGATCGCCAGCGGCAGCGCGATGACGATCGCGATGGCCGCCGTCACCAGGGTGCCGTAGATGAAGGGCCAGGCGCCGTAGACGCCGGTGATCTCCGTGCGCGAGCCGCCGCTCTGCCAGTCCTGCCCGAGGAGGAAGCCGAAGAAGCCCTCCTTGGCGAAGACCGGCCAGGCCTCGCTGGTGGTCCGGATGACCATCAGCGCCAGGATGATCAGGACGAGGGTGCCGCAGGCCGCGACGGCCCACTTGAAGATCGGATCGCCCAGGCGCCCCTTGCCGGACTTCAGCGTCCCCCGCCGGGAGTCCTCGGGGGCCTGGGGGGCCTCACGGGCCTCGGTGGACATGTGCTTCTCCTCTGTGGCTTTCGTGGGGAGTGGAGAGCGTCCCGCCCCGGGGCGGGGGCGGGGGTTGGGAAGAAGGCGTGCGGGGCCGGGACGACTCTCCCGGCCCCGCGGGGCGTTGCTACTCGGTGGTGGCTTCGGCCTCGGGAGCGCTCTCCTCGGCGCTCTCCTCGGCTCCGGCCTCCTCCTCGGCACCGGCGTCGGCGCCGCCCTCGGCGGAGTTGGTCTTCTCCAGCTCGGCGACGACGCGGTCGGTCAGCTCCTGGCCCAGCGGCGCGTAGCCCAGCTCACCGGCCAGGTCGCGGGCGCCCTCGTCGGTCAGGGCCCAGGTCCAGAAGTCGATGATGGCGTCGGCGCTGGCCTGCTCGTAGCCGCAGGTGTAGGTGAAGATCCAGTTGGAACCGGCGATCGGGTAGCCCTCGCCGCCGATGTTGTCGATCGCGAACTGGAAGTTCTCCGGGATGTCGGCCTCCTCGGAGGCCGCGATGGTGGACTCCAGGGTCGGCTCGATCGGGTTGCCGTCCTCGTTCACGATTTGGGCGACGGACAGGCCCGCCTCCTGCGCGAAGGACTGGTTCACGTAGCCGATGCCGCCGGGGTTCTGGGTGATGCCCTGGGCGACGCCGTCGTTCTGCTGGCCGCCGACCAGGCCGTCGGCCCACTCGATCTCCTTGCCCTCGCCGTACTCCTCGGCCCAGGAGTCGACCTCGGTGCTCAGGTAGTGCGAGAACACGTAGGTGGTGCCGGAGCTGTCGGAGCGGTGGACGGGGATGATCTCGTCGCCGGGCAGCTCCATGTCCGGGTTGAGCTCGGCGATGGCCGGGTCGTCGAACGTGGTGATCTCGCGGTCGTAGATGGCCGCGATGGTCGCCGGGTCCAGGACCAGGCCGTCCAGCTCGGGGTTGTTGAAGGCGATGACGACCGCGCCGAAGACGACCGGGAACTGCACGGCCTCACAGCCGCGAGCCTCGGAGGCGGCCGCGAGGTCCTCCTCGTTCAGGGGCTCCTCGGAGGAGCCGAAGTCGACGGTCTGCTCCAGGAACTGCTCCACGCCGGCACCGGAGCCCACGCTCTGGTAGTTGACGCTGACGCCCGGCTGGACGTCGTTGGAGTAGGTGTAGATCCAGTCCTGGAACAGGGGGTCGGGGAAGCTGGCGCCGGCACCGGTCAGGGAGGCGCTGAGGTCGCCCCCGCCGCCGCCGGAGCCGTCACCGGCGGTGTCGCCTCCGCTGCTGCACGCCGCCGCGAGCAGGGGGATGGCCGCCAGGACGGCGAGCTTGGAACGCCCGTTGCGCATGTCGTAGTTCTCCTCGTTGAATCACCGCTGTCGGGGCTGACGTGAAACGACAGTAAGTGCGCAGGAAGACGCTGTGTCATCGAAATGGAGGCGGGATGGTAGAAGAAGGATGAATGCGAAGTGAATGGCGGTAACCATCTGATAACGGGTTCGTGTTTCCGGCTCCGCGCGGATTCTGTCATGTTCCGGGGACTGGCCGTGATGACCTGCGGGTATGGCGTTGGATACCGGGGCGGCACGGTGGTTTCCCGGTGGTGGAGGTGACACGTCGGATTGTTCGGCGGTTCATCTTCGCGTTCGTCTCGGAGTGAGGTGACGTGAAGATGAACAAGGGGTCTCGTCGGCATCACCGAAAGGACCCGGCGGAGGGGAATTCACGAATCCCGTCCCGCGCTTTCCCTCCGCTCAGGAACCGTTCGCCGTGTCCAGCCGGTAGCCGATCCCGCGGACCGTGTGGATGAACCTGGGCTGTGCCTCGGAGTCACCCAGCTTGTGCCGCAGGCGCCGGATGTGCACGGCGATGGTGTTGTTCACCGGGGGCAGCGGCTTGTGCCAGACCTCGGTCCACAGCTCCTCGCGGCTGACCACCCTGCCGCTGTGCCTCAGCAGGAAGTCCATGATCCCGAACTCCCGCAGCGCCAGGTTGACCGGGTTGCCGTCCACGAAGAGCCGGTGCCCCAGCGCGTCCAGCTCCAGGGCGCCCGAACGCAGCGCGGTCGAGGAGACGGTGCCGTCCGGGCCTCCGCCGTCCGGTCCCGGGAGGGAGCCGCGCAGCAGCGCCGCCAGCTCCGGGATCCGGTAGGGGCGGTTGACGCACGCGGTGGCTCCGGCCGCCAGCGCGCGCATCGCCCGCTGGGAGTCGCCGGGGCCCACCCCGATGAGGATCGGGATGTCCGTCGCCCGCCGGGTCACCCGCACCAGCGTCTCCAGGTCCACCTCGGGCGGAGTGGCGCTGGTGACCAGGGTGTCCGGTCGCATCATCCCCACCCGCAACAGCGCCTCGGCGCCGTCCACGCACACCGTGATGTCCACGTCGTGCCCGCTCAGCGACAGCACCAGCTGGTGCGACTGCTCCGACTCGGGCTCCACCAGCAGGACCCGGAGCGGTCCCTCCGACCGTTCCGAGCGCTCGACCAGTTCGTCCTCGACCGGGGTGCCCGGGAACGGGACGGATGCGGACGTTGTGAGCGCGGGCATGGGAGGTCCACTTCGTCGAAGGAACAGTGGGGCGGATCCCCGGGAGGGTGCTCCGGCCTGACCGAAACGGCCCTCCGGTCGGCGGACGCGACCGGAGGGTCCGCGTCCGCGGAAGGGCCGGAGGTCGGCGGTTTGGCCGAAGCGGCCCCACCGATCAGCGGTCCCGGTCCGCGGAAGGGCCGGAGGTCGGCGGTTTGGCCGAAGCGACCCCACCGATCAGCGGTCCCGGTCCGCGGAAGGGCCGGAGGTCGGCGGTTTGGTCGAAGCGGCCCCACCGATCAGCGGTCCCGGTCCGCGGAAGGGCCGGAGGTCGGCGGTTTGGTCGAAGCGGCCCCACCGATCAGCGGTCCCGGTCCGAGGAAGGGCCGGAGGTCGGCGGTTTAGCCGAAGCGACCGCTGATATAGTCCTCGGTCCTCTGGTCGGACGGCTTGCTGAAGATCGTGGCGGTCTCGTCGAACTCCACCAGGCTGCCGTAGCGGTCGCCCGCGTCGTCCACACCGGCGGTGAAGAAGGCCGTGCGGTCGGACACGCGCGCCGCCTGCTGCATGTTGTGCGTGACGATGACGATGGTGTACTCGCTGGCCAGCTCGTACATCAGGTCCTCGATCTTGAGGGTCGCGATGGGGTCGAGCGCCGAGCAGGGCTCGTCCATCAGGATCACCTCGGGGTTGACCGCGATGGTGCGCGCGATGCACAGGCGCTGCTGCTGGCCGCCGGAGAGGGCGAAGGCGCTCTCCTTGAGCTTGTCCTTGACCTCGTCCCACAGGGCGGCCTTGGTCAGCGTCTCCTCGACCAGGTCGTCCATGTTGCCGCGGACGCCGTTGATCTTGGGGCCGTAGGCCACGTTGTCGTAGATCGACTTGGGGAACGGGTTGGGCTTCTGGAAGACCATGCCGATCCGTCGGCGCACCTCGATGGGGTCCACCTCCGAGGCGTACAGGTCCTCGCCGTGGTAGGTGACCTTGCCCTCGATGCGGGCGCCGGGGATGAGGTCGTTCATGCGGTTCAGGGTCCGCAGCACGGTGCTCTTGCCGCAGCCGGACGGCCCGATCATCGCGGTGATCTGACGGGGGCCCACCTTCAGGTCCACGTCCCGCACGGCCTTGTTGGAGCCGTAGTAGATGGAGAGCCCGGAGACGTCGAAGACGGGGTCGCCCAGGTCGGGAACCTCGCGGTTGTACCGGACGGTGTCGGGGGCGACGCCGCGACCGGTCTCGGTGCCGCGAGTGGAGGCGGTGTTGCTGACAGACATGAGGCCACTTCCGGGTCGGACTGTGCGTGCGCGGGAGGTGCGCGGCCGGAGCCGCGGAGCGCGGTCGAACCCATGCAAATATGTCCGTATGAAGCAGCGGTGAACGAACCCCGTGGCGAAGGTGAACGTGGGCGGTGAACTCGGAGGCGCGGCGATCGCGAGGCGTTGTCCTCCCGTCACCGAAGGAGGGGCGGACCACCTCTGGAGTGCGGTTCCTCCCGCCCGGGGGGATCGGGCCCCAGGCGGGCCGAAACTCGCCGGACGGGTGGACAGGTGACCGGCCGCAAACCTCTTGATGACTTTTCGGTCTTCCTAATCCCACCTTTTCGGTCCTACCGGGGCGGGGTCCGGTCTCCTGCCGGGACGGGGCGGCGCCCCTCCCGGAGGCCGCCGCCGCGCCCGCCCGGTCGGGCCCCGTCAGGACGCGCGAACGCCCCGGACTCCGCCCTCCGGGAAGGGAGGGGGCGTCCGGGGCGCGCGGAACCGGTTCTCGCCGCTCCGGGAAGTACTACTCCGGGGAGCCGCCCTGCTCGGCGATCTTCTCCCGCACCTCGTCCATGTCCAGCTCCTTGGCCTGCGTGATGAGGCTCTCCAGGGCCTCGGAGGGCAGGGCCCCGGGCTCGTTGTAGATGACGGTGCGCTCGCGCACGATCATCAGGGTCGGGATGGACTGGATCTTGAACTCGAAGGCGAGTTCGCGCTGCGCCTCGGTGTCCACCTTGGCGTGGACGATGTCGGTGTGCTTCTCCGAGGAGGTCTCGAACACCGGGGCGAACTGCCGGCAGGGACCGCACCAGTCCGCCCAGAAGTCGATGAGGACGAAGTCGTTGTCCTTCAGCGTCTCCGCGAAGTTGTCCTTGGTGAGCTCGACCGTGGGCACGTGGTCTCCTGTATCTGTTCGTTGGTTGGTGTCGACCGTCGGCCAACCGCCATCTCTCAGTGCTACAGCGGTCGTGCCCGTTCGTTTGTTCCGCATGCCTGCCTCGGCCGGTGAACCACCCCTCACCCCGGCTGTTTTACGCCATAACACGCCTTACATACCTGTTTGGGAGGAAAGAGAGACGACGGCTAGTGTCGACTGGAGGGACGCGGGCCCCACGGGGCGGGCTCGGCCCGGTTCGGGGGCGAACCCGGTATCGCCCCTGTTGAAAGGGGGTACGGGATGGGTTCCGAAGCCTCTCCGCGGGATGCGGAGGGCCCTTCCGTGGACTACCGGTTCACCCTCGCCAACGAGCGGACCTTCCTCGCCTGGGTGCGCACCGCGCTGGCCCTGCTCGCCGGCGCCGTCGCCGTCCTGCACCTGCTCCCGCTGGGCTGGGCGGAGGGGCCGCGCACCGCGGTCGGCCTGCTGCTGGCGGTGCTGGCCGGGGTCATCACCGTCTACGCCCCGCTGCGCTGGTACCGCGTGCAGCGGCTCATGAGCCGCGGCGCGGCCCTGAAACTGAGCGCTCTCCCCCTCGTCACCGCCCTGGCGGTGGGGCTGGTGTGCGCCCTGGTCCTGCTGGGCCACCTCCTGTGAGCACTCCCGTCGAACGCGACCCCGGCATGCAACCGGAGCGCACCCTGATGTCCTGGCACCGCACGATCGCCCTGCTGGTCGTGGTGGGACTGCTGTTCCTGCGCGGCTCCCTGGCTCCCGGCGACGACACCTTCCCGCAGGCTCCGCCCGAGGTGCGCGTGGCCACCGCGGTCGGACTGCTGCTCCTGGCGGGGGTGCTGGCCGCGCACGTGTGGCTGCGGTGGCGGGCCGGCGGGCACGGCGCGCCCGCTCCGGGAACCGGTCGGCCCCCGCCGTCCGTGGCGGGACCGTGGGCGATGCTGCTCCTGTGCGCGGGCGTGCTCGCCCTGAGCTGCGTCCTGGTGGTGACGGTGCTGCTGGCACCCTGAGGGCCCGGCCCCCTCGTCGGCGCCGCCCGGAGGCGGACGCACCCGTCCATACCCTCTGCGGGCCCGCGGTCCACCGGCGCCGGTCGCCCTCGTGCGGACATGGGGGAGCACCGGGACACGGTCGGGACGCGCGACCGGCCCGTCGGGTGAAGGGCTGGAGCCGCGGCCCTTCGTCGTCCTGTCTCGTCTCGGTCGGCCGAGGCGGAGAGGGCGCCCCGGACCGGTCCCTTCCGGTTCGGCTACGCCGGCTGCGGTACGGAGCCCACCGCGCGGCGGTGCTCCATGATCGAACGGATGATGTCGTTGAGGTCGCGCTCGGGGCGGTACCCGATCAGCCGTTCGGCCAGCGAGGTGTCCGGGTAGCGGCGCTGCATGTCCTCGTAGCCCTCGCCGTAGGCCTCCTCGTAGTCGACGTAGGTGATCGCGCTCCTCGAACCGGCCAGCTCCACGACGCGGTCGGCCAGGCCCTTGATGGAGACCTCCTCGTGCCCGCCGAGGTTGACGGCCTGGTTGTACGCCTCGGGGGTGTCCATCAGCCGCAGGAGCGCGGGCACCACGTCGAACACCGAGCCGAAGCAGCGGCGCTGCGTCCCCGTCCCGTACACGGTGATGGGCTCGTCCGCCAGCGCCTGTTCCACGAAGCGCGGGACCACCATCCCGTACCGGCCCGTCTGGCGGGGGCCGACCACGTTGAAGAAGCGGGTGATGACGCACGGCACGCCCGACTCGACGCCGTGCACGTAGGCGACGAGTTCGTCCAGCCCCTTCGCCGCGGCGTAGGACCAGCGGCTCTTGGTCGCCGGACCGTAGACGCGGTCGTCGCCCTCCTTCAGCCCGCCGGCGTCGTTCTTGCCGTAGACCTCGCTGGTGGAGGCGACCATGTAGGGCACGCGGTGCGCCACGGCCGCCTCCACCACGTTCTCCGTCCCGTGCAGGTTGATCCGCAGGGAGCGCAGCGGGTTGTCGACGATGTTGTACACGCCCACGGCCGCCGCGAGGTGGAACACGGCGTCCGCCGGGGCGACCAGGGAGTCGACCAGCTCCCGGTCCAGGACGTCCCCCTCCACGAACCGGAACCCGGGCGAGCCCTGCGCCTGGGCCAGGTTCGCCGGGGACCCGGTCGACAGGTCGTCCAGGACGGTGACCTGATGGCCCCGGGCGATCAGGTGGTCGCACAGGTGCGAGCCGATGAAGCCGGCTCCTCCGGTGACTACAGCCTTCATGGTTTCCCCTCCACTCGGTGTTCTCTCTCGCCGCTCCCCGTCGGGGAGCGGCGTGTGTGCGCGGTCGTCGCGGCCGGGCGCACGGTGGGGCCGCGCACGGCACCGCCGACCGCGGTCTCGGGAGCGCTCAGGCCAGGCAGCGCAGCACGTGGAAGCCCTCCCCGAGCGCCACGCCCGCCTGCATGCCCCGCAGGACGGCGAGGCTGCGCAGGGTGGGCTCGGAGCGCGTGTGCGGGTGCTGGTGGGACTGGGAGCCGTACAGCTGCATGCCGTGGAGCTTGTCGACCACCTGCACCTCGTCCAGCTCGACGATGAGGTTGGGCGGGCACAGCGGCTCCGAGCGCCAGTGGTCGGCGGCCTCCTCGTAGGACAGGGCCAGGTGCGGGTGGTGGCGCAGCGCGGTGTTGGACGGGCGCAGGGCGGTGTGCACCGCCTCGGCCACGGCCCGGTGGTCCTGGTTGTAACTGGAGTGGTGCGGTCCGAGCACCACGGTCGGTCGGAGCCGCTCGATGGACAGCGGGCTCTCACGCTCGATCAGCTGGGCGAGGTCCACCCGGGCGACGGAGTCGAGCCTCAGGTGGTACTGGTCGCCGGGCAGGGCCATGTGCCAGTCGTCCCAGCGGAAGTGGTCGGCGACCTTCTTGATCTCCGCGTAGCGCTCCTCCGCCGTGGAGAAGCCCTTGGGAGACATGTCGGCCGTGTCCCCGACGGTGAGGAACTGGACGAAGACCTCGGCACCGGCCGCCTTGGCCTTGCTCATGAGGCCGCCGCAGCCGAGCGTCTCGTCGTCGGGGTGGGGCGCGAACACCAGGATGCGTTCCTGGGACCAGTCCGTCGTCATACCGTTTCCCGTCCTTTGCCTAGAGAGCGATCGGGTTTTTCCCGGGGAGCGGCGCCGCGCCCGGTGGAGCGGCGCTGTGGTGGACCCGTGTCCGGGTCAGCTCTGGGTTCTCGCCTGCCTGAGCACGTGCAGTGCCTCCGGGCCGGTGTTGAGGAGAAGGTCGATCGCCGACAGACGAGGGACGAAGTCGGCCGGGGCGCGCCCGTGCTGCGGGTACACCGGGTGGCGGAAGTCCTGCCACCGGACGCCGATCCCGTAGCGGCGCAGGGTCTCGGGCTCCAGGTAGTCCCGGGCTCCGTCGCCCGAGAGCATGGTGTGCGCGCCGGTCTTGGCGCAGATCTGGGCGAGGAGCTCGCTCTTGCGGCCGGGGAAGTCTCCGATCTCACTGGCCAGCAGCAGCGGCGTGTCGATCCCGAACCACCGCATCAGCATGCGCGTGGTCGCTACGCACAGGTCCGCGAGACCGTCCCACTCCTGTTCGTACAGGTGGGCGATTTCGTCGCGGTAATCCTTCCAGTAGGGCGCTTTGCGGTAACAGTGTTCCGCGAGTGCCTTGTAGTGTCTTGACTTCCATTTCTGACTGTTGTCAACAACCTTGTCCCGTATGAGGTCGTTCCGGCTGCCCTGGACGACCGGAACGGTCAGCAGGACGGGTTTTCCACCGCCGCCGACGTAGTTGCGGTTCTGCCATCCGCGGCGCTCGAACTGGACGTTGTCGAGGATGATGAAACGGTCGGAACGGTCAATTTTATCCAAAAGCCCCAGCCATGGAAGGTAGTGCGGCTGGTGCAGTGCCACGGTGCGTGACGCACCGTCCTGGCTGCTCATGGCGGAGTGACCCCCCGGGCTGGTGCCCTGTGGGGTTCGAGTGGAACCGGATGAGGATGAGGACGGAACGCCGATCACTCCGAGCATTCTCCTTCTCTCCGCTGGTCACTTTCCGCAGACTTTTCCAGAATCTGGACAATATTGGACAAACCACAGACGAGCCGTAGCTACTGCTCACAAATATCCTCTTATGGTTACCATCTTCCGCAAGCCCGTGTATACGATTTGTGTGGCCTACATAGGACGCGAACCCGGGTGAACCTCTCGGTGTCGTAGGGCGTCAAGATAACACCGACTTTGCGGGTTAATGTCGGTCCGAAACCGAGAACTTCGGAGGGTCCTAGCGCTGTGCGTACCGCACGTTTCATAGGCGGCCTGCTGATCGGGCTCATCGCCCTAGCCCTGGCCGCGGCACTCTTTGTCTACTGGTTCGGCTACGCGACGGACGTGGCCGAGGCCTCCGGTCTCGGCGCCCTGGGTTACGTGTTCCTGTGGTTGGCCTTCGGCGCCAACCTGCTGCTGTGGACCGTCGTCGGACTCGTGCGCCTGGGTGAGGACTCGGTGCGCGCCGTGCTCGGATCGCCGCGCGCCGGACACCGCGGCGCCGTCGGGGGCGGGGCCCGCGAACGCGTCCTGGTGGGCGCGGGCGGTTCCGGCGGCACCGCGCTCGCCGAGCGGGGCGGCGACGCCTCCGAGGCGGGCGCCTCGGCCGCCGTGGCGGCCCGGGCGGCGGATCCCGGGCGGGAGGTGTCCCTGGCCGTCATCATCCCGGCGCACAACGAGGAACCCGTCATCGGCGGCGCCATCGCCTCCGCGACGGGGCTGTTCGACCGCTGGGACGTCTACGTGGTCTCGGACTCGTCGAGGGACTCCACCGCCCAGATCGCGGCCAAGACCGGCGTGAACGTCCTCGAACTCCTCACCAACCGCGGCAAGGCCGGGGCCATCGAGGCGGTCATCGAGGAGTTCTCGCTGACCGACAACTACGACGGCGTCCTCATCCTGGACGCCGACACCGAGCTCGACCCCGGGTACGTGGAGGGCGCCCGGCGGCAGCTGGCCGACCCGTCGGTGGCGGCGGTCGCGGGCTTCGTCGTCTCGGAGTGGAAGCCGAAGGAGCGCGGCTTCGTCGGCCGGATGATCTCGGCCTACCGGGACCGCCTGTACTTCATGCTCCAGTACCTCATGCGCTTCGGGCAGACCTGGCGGCACGCCAACACGGCCTTCATCGTGCCGGGCTTCGCCAGCGTCTACCGCAGCGAGGCGCTCAGGGAGATCGACGTCAACCCCAAGGGGCTGGTGATCGAGGACTTCAACATGACCTTCGAGGTGCACCACAAGCGCCTCGGCCGGGTCTCGATGAACCCCGACACCAAGGCCTACAGCCAGGACCCGTTCACCTTCCGGGACTACTACAAGCAGGTCACCAGGTGGACGCTGGGCTTCTGGCAGACCGTCCGGCGCCACCGGGTGTGGCCGAGCCTGTTCTGGGCCTGCCTGGCGCTGTACATCCTGGAGGTCGTCCTGGTCTCCGCTGTGCTGTTGGTCACCACCGTCGTCGGCCTGTTCGTCCTGGCGGGGACGCTGGGCGGCGAGTTCTTCCTGGACCTGCCTTTCGCCGGGGAGGCCTTCACGGCGGTGACGGCCTTCCTGCCGCTGCTGGCGATCGCCGTCGGCCTGTTCATCCCGGACTACATGCTCACCTGCCTGATGGCGGCCATCCGGCGGCGGCCGTCCTACCTGCTCTACGGCCTGCTCTTCCTCCCGATCCGGCTCGTGGACGCCTACCTCGCGCTGCGGATGATCCCCAAGGCTTGGACCACCGAGTCCGACGGCCGGTGGAGCAGCCCGGACCGCGTCCCGGGCAGGTGACCCGACCTGCGGTGATGTGAGATCGTCCGGCCCCGGGTACCCCGGGCGCCCGGGGTGCCGGACAGCGTTTAGGCTGATTTCCGCCCGCCCGCGGACCTGTCCTGCCGGAGCGGGGACGCAGTCGTCTGAGGGGGATCAGCCGTGGACAAGAGGCGCGTGTCGTTCGCGTTGTACCGGGTGCTCGCGTACGTGACCGGAGTCTTCCTGCTGGGCCTGACCTTCGTGGCCATGCCCGCCAAGTACCTGGTCGGGGAGACCGCGCGGTTCTCCCTGGTGGCCGCGCCGCAGGGCCTGGAGCACTGGTTCGGCCCCGAGTCGCCGCTCATGCTCTACATCGCGATGCCGCACGGCTACATCTACATGGCCTACGTCTTCGTGGTCCTGTGGGTGGCCCTGGACCGCCGCTGGAGCGCCTCCCGCACGCTGGGGGTGGCGCTCGCGGGCACCATCCCCGTGCTCGGCTTCGTGGTCGAGCACCGGATCGTGCGCTCGGAGCAGGCCAAGGACCGCGAGGCCGGACGGCCTCAGGAGCCCGCGACCGCGGGCTGATCCTCCCGGGAGCCGCTCTCGCGCAGCTCCCGGCGCATCAGCAGGACCCAGAAGACCACGGCGGAGACGCCGAACATCGCCCACTGCACGGTGTAGCTGAGGCTGCGCCAGTTGACGGTGAACCCGGTGGGCGGTTCGGGCGGCGGCGCCGGGACGAGCGAGGCTGTGGCCGGGTCCGTCTCGGGCAGGGTGACGTAGCCCTCGTAGAGCGGGTGGTCCCACTCGTTGACGAGCACGGACGCGGCGATGCGCTCGACCTGGCCCTCGGAGACGTCCACCGGCACGACCCCCTCCGAGCCCGCCGGAGGCAGCAGCCAGCCGGTGACCGTGACCTCGCCCCCCGGCGCGGGCGGGATGTCCTGGCCCTCCTCGGCCCAGCCCCGGTTGACGGTGACGGCGGCGCCGTCGTCGGTGACCAGGGGCACGATGACGTCGTAGCCGAGCACGCCGTCCACGACGCGCGGCACCAGCAGCTGGGCGTCCGCGTCGTAGCTGCCGCTGGCCTCCACCGCGCTGTTGGCGAAGGAGTCCGGGTGCATGTACTGGCCCGGTTCGAGCAGGTCCGAGACGGGCACGGCACCGGCCAGGTCCTCGACCGGGTTGGTGATGACCTCGCGGTCGGGCTCGAAGGCGCGGACGAACTGCCAGGCGGTACCGGCGACGCAGACGACGCCGATCAGCAAGGCGAGCAGGTGGATGCCGAGCCACCGTGGGCTGAGGAGCGGTGATCTCACCAGACCAGGCTAAGCGCGGTCCCCGAGCGCCCCGTCATGACCCCGGTTTGACGCTACGCACGCACGCTTGGCCCGCCATCTGCCGAGGAATGACGATCACTTTAAGTAGTTCATCGTGACTCAGGGTTGTTCTTCGAGGTTGGGGTGGGTAGTGTCTCCATCAACGCGGAACGACCGGGTCGTTTCCGCGGCAGGCCTTCAAGGCCGCGACTCCAGGGGGGAGGAGTCGCCGGCCGCTTCCCAGCGCGAGGGTCGCTTCCGTACTTTGAGGGGGGATGCGGAAGCGACCCTCGCCACCTCGTAACCGGGGGCGTTCCCACTGGTCAGTGGGGGCGCCCCCCGCCGTTTCCGGGTCAGGGCGGATCCCCGGCTCCAACCTGATCGGCCCGCTGCCTCCAGGCGGCGTAAGCGGTCATAACCACGCACGTCATCGTGGCGGGTCGGCGGAGCGGGTATGCGGGTCAGCCCATGCTCTTCTGGCCGTCCAGGGCCTCGCGCAGGATGTCGGCGTGCCCGCAGTGCTGCGCGGTCTCACGGATGATGTGCAGCAGCACGTCGCGGGCGGACCAGGAGGCGCCCTCGGGGAACCACGGCGCGTCCGGGAGCCGGTGGCTGACCTCCAGGTCCGGCAGGCCGTCGACGAACTCCTCGGTCTCCCGCGCGGCCAGCGCGTAGTCCGCCAGGACGCCGTCGAGGGTCTCGCCCCCCAGCAACCGGAAGCTGTCGGCCTGCTCCTCCCAGGTGGCCGGGTCCTCGTAGTCCACCTTCGGGTGGACCGCTCCCTCACGGACGAACCGGATCCAGTCGCGCTCGGCCCGGGTCACGTGCTTGACCAGTCCGCCGAGGGTCAGTTCGCTCACCGTGGTGCGCCGGGCGGCCTGTTCGTCGTCCAGGCCCCGGACCGTGAGGCGCAGGAAGCCGCGCTGGTCCTCCAGGGACCGCAGGAGGCTCGCGCGCTCCACGTCCACCGTGCTCGTCGCCGTCGTGACCACCATGACCACCGCTTTCTCGCCCTGTCCGACTCGGTACACGAGGACTCTAGGAAGCGTGGAGGTCAGTTACGGTCCTCCACTGGACGGAAAACGGGAGAAAGGGTGCGGCCCCGAACGGGGCTCTGCCGATAACCTGGCGTTCTGGCGACTCGGAGGTTCCATGACCTTGATTCCGCTCCAGCACCGGCTCGACGGTCCCCGGCACGCGCCCGTCGTACTGCTCGTGCCGCCCTTCGGCACCACGATGTCGGTCTGGGAACCGCAGCTGCCCGAACTCACCCGCGACCACCGGGTCCTGCGGGTCGACCACCGGGGGCACGGCTCCTCTCCGGCCCCGGAGGGCCCCTACACCGTCGAGGAACTCGCCCTGGACCTGCTCGGCGTCCTGGAGGCCCGGGGGCTGACCCGGGTCCACGCGGTGGGTGCGGGACTCAGCGGGGCGCTGCTGGTGTGGATCGCGGCCAACTCACCGCGCACCCTGGAACGCCTCGTGCTGCTGGCCGCGGCGCCCCGCACCCCGCGGACGCACCGGTGGGACCTCCTGGCCTCCCGGGTGCGCTCGTCGGGCCTGGAGTCGGTGACCGCGGACGTGGTGCGGCCCTGGTTCACCCCGGACATGGTTGAGGAGCGGCCGCGGGTCGTGGCCCGGCTGGCCGAGGAGTTCGGCGGGCTCGACCCGGAGGGCTTCGCCTCGGTGTGCGACGCCGTGGCCGGGATGGACCAGCGCCACCTGGTGGCCTCCGTGCGGGTGCCGACCCTGGTGGTGTCGGCCGCCCACGACCCGATGCTGCCGCCCGGCCACGGCCGCAGGCTGGCGGACGGGATCCCCGACGCCCGGTTCGAGGTCGTCTCCGGCGCCGCGCACCTGCTCGGGGTCGAGCGCGCGGACCGGGTGAACGAGCTGCTGGTGGAGCACCTGTCCGGTTGAGGAGGACCCGCCCCGGGAGACGGGATCAGACCTCCGCCACGGGGATCAGCGGACTGTTGATCTCCAGCAGGTAGCCGTCGGGGTCGCGGAAGTGCGCCGCGCGGATGCCCCACGCGGTCCAGTCGCGCGGCTCCATCACCTGGCGGGCGCCGTCCGAGACCAGTCTGGCGGCCGTGGTGTCGACGTCGTCCACCTCGAAGATCACCGCGAACCGGTCCTGGTTCGGCAGCGCCGGGTCGGCCGTGTCGGTCTCCAGGGCCTCCGCCATCACCTCACGCTGGTTGATGGCCAGCCGCGTCCCCGACTCGACGTCGAACTCCGCGTAGCGGCTGCCCTCGTCCCCGCGCAGCACGGGGAGCTTGAGCACCTCGGAGTAGAAGCGGAAGCAGGCCTCGTAGTCGTTGACGAGGAGCCTGATGTAGCTGCAACGCATGGGGTCTCCTGCCGTTCGGCGTCGTTCTCAGCACCATTGTCCCGTTCCGGGAGCCGCGTGGGGGGTTGTCCACACCCGTTTTTCCTCTTCCCCGGCACCGTGTTCGAAACGCGTTCTCCGCGTGGCGGCCCGGCTCCCCGCTCGGGGGCGGTCCACCGCTTCCCGTGGTCCGCCTTCGGCGCCGACCCGTATCCCCTGTTATCCAGGACGTAGTACATGTACTATCAATGGCAGTAGGAGGATGACGGAACGGAGAACCGGTGTGATGAGTACGGATGCCCGGTCGGGCGCCGAGGCGGTCCGGGAGGGGGCGGTGCGGAGTGTCCGCTGAGAGCGGCGGGGCGACCGGCCGCCGTGTCAGGGCCGCGGCCGGGGGCGGCGAGGCCGTCTACAACCGGATCGCGATGCTGCGGGCGGAGCGCGGCGTCTCCCGCCGCCAGTTGGCCGAGGCGCTGGGCGTGCACTACCAGACGGTCGGCTACCTGGAGCGGGGCGAGTACAGCCCCAGCCTCCACCTAGCCCTGCGTATCGCCCGCTACTTCGAGGTTCCGGTGGAGGTCGTCTTCTCCACCGAGCCCTTCCCCCGCATCGGCCAGTGACCGACCCGCACTAGCAAGAGGAGAGATGCCATGTCCTTCTTCGACGACGTCTTCGTACTGCCCTACCCCCACCGGCTCCGGGCCTCCCGGACGAGGCGCCGCTGTTACGTGGTGCTGCACGTGCTCATCACCCTCGCCGTCGCGGTGCTCACGTGGGCCGCCACCCAGCCGGACCCCGGCCCGGTGAGGGCGGCTGTCCAGGCGATCGGGGTGGCGGGCCTCCTAGGAGCGTGGTTCACGGTCCACGCGCGGCTCGGCCAGGCCACGGACCTGATGGTCGGTTACCGAGGGCTGGACGAGCGCCAGCGCACCGAACTGGACCGGGCAACCCGGATCGGGCACAACGCGACGTCGGTGTTCATACTCATCGTGTTCTTCGCGGGGACCATCGGGGGTTTCCTCTCCGCGTCCCTCACCAGCGAGCTGGCCCTGCCCGTGCTGTGGATGATCTACATGGTGCACGCCTCGACCCCCCTCCTGCTCCTGGCCTGGACACGGCCGAACGAGGTCCCCGACGACGAGGACGCGTGACGGTGCGGGGGCCGTCCTGGGCGGTGCGGCCGCGCTCCGGGCCTCAGAGGATGTCCGGGCCCGCCCAGCCGTAGGCGTCGCGCTCGCGGACCCGGGCCAGCTCGTCCTCGGACAGCACACGGGGCTCGCCGAGCTGGCGGGCCCTCAGGTACGCGCCGCTGAGCCAGTCGAGCAGCCGCAGGTTCTCCAGCGCGTGCCCCAGGTCGCGGCCCAGGGCGAGGCCGCCGTGGTCGGCGAGCAGCGCGGCGTCGCGGCCCTTGAGCGCCTTGACGGCGTGGTCGGCGATCTCGCCGGTGCCGTAGGTGGTGTACGGGGTGACGGCGACCGCCCCGCCCAGACCGGCGGCGCGGTGGTGGATGGCGGGCAGCTCGGCCAGGACCGAGGACACCGCGACGGTGTCGGCCGTGAACGCGTTGACCACGGCGGTGACGTCGCGGTCGTGCTCGGCGGACAGGCGGTGCACGGCCATGTGCAGGGTGGCCTCGGCGGCTGGGTCGCGCCTTCCCTCCAGCACGCGGTCGTCGAGCGACATCACCGGGCAGTCGGCGGGCTGGATCTGGTCGAGGCGGACGCCGTGGGGCGTGACGACCACCAGGTCGCCGCTGCGGACGCTGACGGTCCCCGACTCGCCGGGCGCGGTGCCCGGGTCCGCGGCCAGGGCGCGGGCGGTCAGACACACGTCGCGGCGTTCCTGTTCGAGCAGCATGCCTTCCTCAAGGGGTGCGCGGTGGGCGCGGTCCGTGCCGCGGGGGCTCGGGAGTCCGGACGAACCCGCTTAGGTTTGCCTCAACTAAGGGCACACCTCAATGTACGTCAAACTCTCGTCCCCGTCTTCCCCAGGCGCGGGTGTTCCGCCGCTCCCCCGATCGCCGCCCCGAGTAGTTGTTGGCCCGGGTGCGACGCGGGCCGGACCTCGGGCGACCCCGCCGGGCCGGGTCGCTCGCGCGGATCGGCCCTGTTTCCAGGGCGGACATGGCGGAAGAGTCGGATGAGACGAGGCTGTTTGTGACTAACGATCCGGGGCAAACCGGACCCGTGAACGAGCTCTACGTAACCCTTCCGTCCGTGCCGTACCTGGCGGAACCGGGGTCGGCGACGGCCACCAGCCTCTACATCGACGGCCGGTGGCGGGCGGCCGGCAACGGCCGGGTGCGGGAGATCCTGAACCCCGCCGACGCCTCCGTCCTGACCATCGTCAGCGAGGGCGGAAGGGCCGACTCCGAGGAGGCCATCGCCGCGGCCCGCCGCGCCTTCGACGGCGGGGAGTGGCCCCGCACCCCCGCAGGGGAGCGCGGACGCGTCCTCGACCGCATCGCCGACCTGCTCCAGCGCGACCGCGAGGAGATCGCGGTCATGGAGTCCCTCGACACCGGCAAGACCATCGAGGAGGGCGGGATCGACGTCGACGACGTCACCGGCGTCTTCCGCTACTACGCCGGTCTCGCCGACAAGGACGCGGGCCGCCTGGTCTCCGCGCCCGAGGGCGTGCACAGCAAGGTGGTCTACGAGCCCGTCGGCGTCTGCGGCATGATCACGCCCTGGAACTACCCGCTGCTCCAGCTCGCCTGGAAGATGGCCCCGGCCCTGGCCGCGGGCAACACCATGGTGGTCAAGCCCAGCGAGATCACACCGGTCACCACCGCCAAGCTGGTCGAGCTCACCACCGAGGCGGGCGTCCCGGCGGGCGTGGTCAACCTGGTCACGGGCAGCGGGCCCGACGCGGGCGCCCCGCTGTCCGAGCACCCCGACGTGGACCTGGTCTCCTTCACCGGCGGTCTGGCCACCGGCAGGCGGATCATGGCGGCGGCCTCCGAGACGGTCAAGAAGGTCGCCCTGGAACTCGGCGGCAAGAACCCCAACATCATCTTCCCGGACGTGGACCTGGACACCGCCGTGGACTACGCGCTCAGCGCCGCGTTCTTCCACTCCGGACAGGTCTGCTCGGCCGGGGCCCGCCTCATCGTGCACAACGACGTCCACGACGCCTTCACCACCGAACTCGCCCGCCGCGCCGAGGCCATCCGCATCGGCCGCGGCCAGGACGAGGGCGTGCGCTGCGGCCCGCTGGTGTCGGCCGAGCACCGCGCCAAGGTGGAGGCCGCGGTCGCGCGCGGAGTCGAGGAGGGTGCCCGGATCATCGCCGGGGGCGGGCGGCCCGACGACCCGGACCTCGCGCAGGGCTACTTCTACCGGCCCACCGTGTTCGTGGACTGCGACCGCGCCATGGACATCGTCCAGACCGAGGTGTTCGGCCCGGTCGTGACCGTGGAGCGCTTCGAGACCGAGCAGCAGGCCGTCGAGCTGGGCAACGACACCGACTACGGCCTCTCCGGCGGCGTGTGGACCGACGACACCGCCCGCGGGGAGCGTGTCGCCGCGGCCCTGCGCCACGGCACCGTCTGGATCAACGACTACGGCCCCTACTTCCCCGGCGCCGAGTGGGGCGGCTACGGCCGCAGCGGGATCGGCCGCGAACTCGGGCTCGCCGGCCTGGACGAGTACCGCGAGGCCAAGCACGTCTACCGCAACCTGTCCCCCGAACCGCAGCGCTGGTTCGGCTGACGGTGACGAGCGACGAGAGGAACCGGACCGTGGACCCGACCGAGAGCACCTATGACTACGTGATCGTGGGAGGCGGCACCGCGGGTTCGGTGATCGCCAACCGGCTCACCGAGGACCCCGGCACCACCGTGTGCCTGGTCGAGGGCGGTCCCGACGACCGCGGCCTGGAGCACGTCCTGCGCCTGCGCGACTGGCTGAGCGTCCTGGACGGGGAGCTCGACTACGGCTACACCACCGTCGAGCAGCCGCGCGGCAACTCCCACATCCTGCACTCGCGGGCCCGCGTGCTCGGCGGGTGCTCCTCGCACAACACGCTCATCAGCTTCCGGCCGTTCGCCGAGGACCTCGACGACTGGGTCGCGGCGGGCGCCGAGGGCTGGGACAACGCCACCGTGCAGTCCTACGCGGACCGGATCAAGTGCAACATCGTCCCGGTCGCCGAGAAGGACCGCAACACCATGGTCAAGGACTGGGTGGCCTCGGCGGCCGAGGCGGCCGGCGTCCCGGTGGTGGAGGACTTCAACGCCCTGACCTCGCACGGAGGCGGCTTCGCGTGCGGGGCGGGTTTCCTGTCCATCGCCTACGACCCCTACACCGGCCACCGCTCCTCGGCCTCGGTGGCCTACCTCCACCCGATCATGGACGTGCGAGACAACCTCACCGTCATGCTGGAGACCTGGGTGGACCGGCTGCTGTTCGACGGCGACCGCGCCACGGGGGTCAGCGCCACGGCCGCGGACGGCACGCGCACCACCGTCAGCGCCCGCCGCGAGGTGATCCTGTGCGCGGGAGCGGTCGACTCGCCCCGGCTGCTCATGCTCTCGGGGGTCGGCAACGCCGGGGAACTGCGGGAGGTGGGCGTCGAACCCCGCCACGACCTGCCCGGCGTCGGCGAGAACCTGCTCGACCACCCCGAGTCGATCATCATGTGGGAGACCAGCAGGCCGGTCCCGGCGAACACGGTGATGCACTCCGACGCGGGCCTGTTCGTGCGGCGCGACGACTCCGACCCGCGGCCGGACCTGATGTTCCACATCTACCAGGTCCCCTTCGACGACAACACGAAGCGGCTGGGCTACGAGTCCCCGCCCGACGGATACGCGGTCTGCATGACGCCGAACATCCCCCGCGCGCGCTCGCGCGGCAAACTCCGCCTCACCAGCGCTGACCCCCGTGAGAAGCCCGCGCTGGACTTCCGGTACTTCACCGACCCCGAGGGCTACGACGAGAGGACGATCGTGGACGGCCTCAGGATCGCCCGCGAGGTCGCCGCCACCGAGCCGTTCCGGTCCTGGATCGCCCGGGAGGTCGCCCCCGGTCCCGGTGTGCGGAGCGACGAGGAGCTGTCCGAGTACGGCCGCCGCGCCGCCCACACCGTCTACCACCCGGCGGGCACCTGCCGGATGGGCGCCGCGGACGACGACGGCGCCGTGGTCGACCCGCGCCTGCGCGTGCGCGGGCTGCGCGGCCTGCGGGTGGCCGACGCGTCGGTGTTCCCCACGCTGCCGACGCCCAACCCCATGGTCATGGTCCTGGCCCTGGGCGAGCGCGCCGCCGACCTCATCCGCCGGGACGCCCCGGCCGGGGAGGACACGCGGTGAGCACTCCGGCGACCGGGACCACCGGGATCCGGGCGCGGGAGCGCCCGGACGTGTCCCGCTCCGGCCACCGGTCGGCGGCCGTCACGCCGACCCCCGCGGCCTGACCGTCAAGGAGAGGGACGCTCGTGCCTGCGGCGCCTGGACACCCAGTACACGTTCACGCAGGCGGCGACGAAGCCCGCGCCGAGCAGGACGACCAGCCAGACCTGGTCGGTCCACACGTACGCGGCGATCGCGCCGAGCAGCAGTACCAGGGCGCCGAACACGGCCAGCACCGCACGGAAACCCAGGGCGCTCGCCGGACGCTCGTGGCTGCCCAGGGGGCCCTTCAACCTGCCGCGTCGCATGACGTCCGCTCCCTTCCGTCGCCGTACGCTCCCGGCCTCCGGGCACCCCGCGCGTACCGCAGGGGACCCGGTCCACTGTTCCTTCCCGGCCCCCTACCCAATCAGCGGCAACCACGCGGAAAACCTCCTCCGGACGCCGCGCGCGGAGGTGAGCAGACGAGGGGCGGCTGAGACGGCGCTGCGGGGGCGCCCCGAAGGACGCCCCCGCCGCGAACGGTCAGTGTCACACGCCGTCCATCAGGGCGGGCAGGGCCGCCTCGTAGGAGGCGCGCAGGTCGGTCAGCGCGATCTCCACGGCGCCGCCGGGGTGGGTGACCGACAGGGCTTCGCCGCCCACGACGCCGATCTGCTCCACCGGCACGCCGTGCTCGTTGGCCAGCGCCACGAACGCCTCCTCCTCGCCCGGCCGCACCGCGACGACCGCGCGGGCGCCGGACTCGCTGAACAGGGCGGTGAACACGTCCCCGTCCACGGTCACCCGCACGCCCCGGCCGCCGCGCACCGCCGACTCGGCCAGCGCGATCGCCAGGCCGCCGTCGGACAGGTCGTGCGCGGCCTCGGCCAGGCCCCGCTCGGCGGAGGCGGCCAGCACCTCTCCCAGGGCGGCCTCGGCGGCCAGGTCCACCCTCGGCGGCAGCCCGCCCAGGTGGGCGTGGACCGTGTCGGCCCACGCCGAGCCGCCGAACTCCGGCCGGGTCTCGCCCAGCAGGAACACCCGGGCGCCGTCGGTGTCGAACGCCGTCCGCAGCCGGGTGCGCACGTCGTCGATCACGCCGAGCACACCGATCACCGGGGTCGGGTTGATCGCCACGTCGCCGGTCTGGTTGTAGAAGCTAACGTTTCCGCCGGTCACCGGGGTGCCCAGCTGCTGGCAGGCGTCGGCCAGACCGCGGGTGGACTCGGCGAACTGCCACATCACCCCGGGGTCCTCGGGCGAGCCGAAGTTGAGGCAGTTGGTCACCGCCAGCGGGCGCGCGCCCGTCGCGGCGACGTTGCGGTAGGCCTCGGCGTAGGCCAGCTGCGTGCCCGTGTACGGGTCCAGCCGGGTGAAGCGGCCGTTGCCGTCCGTGGACAGGGCCACGCCGCGCTGGGAGTCGTCGGAGACGCGGATCATCCCGGCGTCGTGCGGGGTGGAGACCACCGTGTCGCCGCGCACGTAGCTGTCGTACTGCTGGGTGACCCACGTCGGGTCGCCCACGCCCGGGGCGCCCAGCACGCGCAGCACCTGCTCGCGCAGCTCGGCGTCGTCGGAGGGCCGGGACAGCTTCCCCGCGTCGTCGGCCTGGAGCGCGTCCTGCGAGGCCGGGCGCGCGTACGGGCGCTGGTAGACGGGGCCCTCGTCGGAGGCGGTCCGCGGCGGCATGTCCACCACGGTCTCGCCGTGCCAGGTCATCACCAGGCGGCCGCCGCGCTCGGCCTCCTCGGGGGTCACGTCGGTGACCTCGCCGATCTCGGTGGCCAGGATCTGCCACTTGTCGCAGGTGGCCAGGAACTCGTCCAGCTTCGCGGGCTCGACGATCGCCATCATGCGCTCCTGCGACTCGCTCATGAGGATCTCCTCGGGAGTGAGCCGGTGGTCGCGCAGCGGGACCCGGTCCAGCTGGACGCGCATGCCGCCGGTGCCGCCCGCCGCGAGCTCGGTGGTGGCGCAGGACACGCCCGCCGCCCCCAGGTCCTGGATGCCGACGACCAGGTCCTTCTCGAACAGCTCCAGGCTGCACTCGATGAGCAGCTTCTCCATGAACGGGTCGCCGACCTGCACGCTGGGCCGCTTGGCGTGCGACTCGTCGTCGAAGGTGGCGCTGGCCAGCACCGAGGCGCCGCCGATCCCGTCGGGGCCGGTGGTGGAGCCGAACAGCACCACCTTGTTGCCCGGGCCGGGCGCCTGCGCCAGCTTGATGTCCTCGTGCCGCATCACGCCGATGCACAGCGCGTTGACCAGCGGGTTGCCGATGTACCCGGCGCCGAAGCCGATCTCACCGCCGATGTTGGGCAGCCCCAGGCAGTTGCCGTAGAAGGAGATGCCCGACACCACGCCGGGCAGCACCCGCTTGGTGTCGTCGGCGTCGGCCGGGCCGAACCGCAGCGCGTCCATCACCGCGACGGGGCGGGCGCCCATGGTGAGGATGTCGCGCACGATGCCGCCCACGCCGGTGGCCGCGCCCTGGTGCGGCTCCACGTAGGAGGGGTGGTTGTGCGACTCGATCTTGAACGTGACCGCGCGGCCGTCGCCGACGTCCACCACGCCCGCGTTCTCGCCCATGCCGACGAGCAGGGCGTCGTTCTCGGGCGCCTTCTCCCCGAACTGGCGCAGGTGCACCTTGGACGACTTGTAGGAGCAGTGCTCGCTCCACATGACCGAGTAGATGGCCAGCTCGGCGGAGGTGGGGCGGCGGCCCAGGATCTCGCGTACCCGCTCGTACTCGTCCTTGGCCATGCCCAGTTCGGCGTACGGCTGGGGTGTGTCGGGGTTGTCGTGCGCCACGGCGACGGTGTCGAGACCAGGTGCTTCAGACATGCGTGGTTCCGTTCGGGATGTTCGGGTGGAAGCCGGGCCGTGGCGTCCGACCAACGGCGCGGAAGGTCGGGTCAGGGCGTTTGGGGCCCGCTCGCGTCGCCGAGCATCAGCGTCGCCGGGGAGTCGGGCTCGTCGTGGGCGGAGGTATCGGCCAGCATGTGTTCGCCGTCGCTGAGGAAGACCTGCTCCGCGGGCGCTCCCTGGGGCTCCTGCTCCTCCCAGCCCCGGCCGAGGAGGTGGGAGACCACCGCGTCGACGGTCTCGCGCGAGTCCTCGGTCAGCTCACCGTCCTCGGTCATGACCATGACCAGCCGGACGCACTCGGTGCCCTCGCAGTAGACGTCGGCCTCCGGGTCGGAGACGTAGCTCAGACCGGAGGGCGCCTGGCCGAGCACGTCCGCGTCCGGCGGCGGGTTCTGGGACGGGGCGCCGCCCCGGCCCCCGTCCTGCTGGCCCTGGGGAGGGGGCGGCGAGGCGACGGGCGCCGAGCCGATGGCGTTGAACAGGCCGATGCCCGCGGACACCACCAGTCCGACCACGACCAGCCCCACGAGGACGAACATCGTCCTTCTGGAGCGCAGCAGCCCCATCATCGGCCAACCCTCCAGTTCGGGATGCGGCTCAGGCGTTCACCGGCGAACCGGCGGCCAGGTGGGCGAGGATCGAGGAGAAGAAGCCCAGGCCCTCGTCGGAGGGGCCGGTGAGCGGTTCGACGGCGTGCTCGGGGTGCGGCATGAGGCCGACGACGTTCCCGTGCTCGTTGGTGATCCCGGCGATGTCGCGGCGGGAGCCGTTGGGGTTGCCGCCGACGTAGCGGACCACGACGCGGCCGGTGGCCTCCAGCTCGTCCAGGGTGTGCTCGTCGGCGACGTAGCTGCCCTCACCGCTCTTGAGCACCACCAGGACCTCCTGGCCCTCGGTGTAGGCGCCGGTCCACGCGGTGCCGGTGTTCTCCACGCGCAGCACCTGGTCGCGGTTGACGAACCGCAGCGAGGAGTTGCGGGTCAGGGCTCCGGGCAGCAGGTGGCTCTCGCACAGGATCTGGAAGCCGTTGCAGATGCCCAGGACCGGCAGCGCGCCCGAACGGGCGGCCGGGACCAGCTCCGACATCAGGGGGGCGAACCGGGCGATGGCCCCGCAGCGCAGGTAGTCGCCGTAGGAGAATCCGCCGGGCAGGACCACGGCGTCGACGCCCCTGAGGTCGGCGTCCGCGTGCCATAGCGAGACGGGTTCGGCGCCCGCCAGCGCGACGGCGCGCGCGGCGTCCTTGTCGTCGAGGGAGCCGGGGAAGGTGACGACGCCCACACGGGCTGTCATGAGCACACTCCGAGAGATCGGGTCGAGTCCGTCCCCGCGTGCACGGGGAGAGTGCGGCGAGGGAGACGCCGCTGCCTGGCCCCGTCCCTGGGGACGGTGCGTCCGCACTCCGCAGCGTACCCGCTCACCTGTGGTCGGGTACGACGGTGGAGCCCTTCGGGGGCCCTTCCCTTGGAGGATGCTCCGAACTCCCGTGGTCACCCGCCGCGTTCCGGTGTGGCATTCCACAGGCGGAACCGGCGCTGTGGGCGGGGCCCTGTGTGATGCGTCACGGGGTGGCCCGCACTCGCGGCGGGGCGGCGGACACGCGCGCCGTCGGCGCGGTCTCGGCCCTGGCCGCGGGCCGCCGCGTCCCGGGGCCTGGGGACACGCGGCTCGGCCTGCTCACATCAGGGCGTAGCGCTGGGCCGGCACCTGCTCGGCGGCGCTGCCCTCCGGCGGTCCGTCGCAAGCCGTGAGCCGCTTGCGCAGCAGGACCGTCGTCCTTGGTTCCCCCTCGAAGGCGACCTCGTCCATGAGGTAGCGCATCAACAGAATGCCCCTGCCCGATTCCGCTTCCAGACCGGGGAGGGGCGTGTGGTCGGTGGTGAACCGCTCCGAGAGCGCCACGGGATCGGGCGCTCTCCCGGTATGGGATATCCGCAGTTCACACCATCGCCCGCCCATCTCCGCCTCGACCCTGTAGTCACGGGCCGGTCCGCCGTGGTCGATCGCGTTGGCACAGGCCTCGGAGACGGCCAGGAGGATGTCGTCTACGCAGTCCCGGCACACTCCCGCGCGAACGAGGAGGGTGCCCAGGACGTCACGTGCGACGGCGACCGTGTACGCCTGTCTGGGGAGGGAGATCGAGAAATCGGCGTCCATACGTACACCTCTCGTGCTCCGTTGTCGTGTTCATCCCGGCACGTTAGGAACCTTCCCCGGGGGCGGACGGAGTAAAACGAACGGCCGCGTCCCCGCCGGGGACGCGGCCGTTCTCTCCGGCGCTTCGGGCACGTCGGACACCGTGCGGACGGATTCCCGCGGATTTCTCCGCGGGTTTCCGGCGGCGGCGGATTCCGGGACGGGCGCGGCGTGAGGAGTGCTCCGGATCACACGCGCGGAGGTCAGTCCTCCACGCGCACGCTGTACTCCTCGATGACGGTGTTGGCGAGGAGGGTCTCGGCCAGGCGGCGGACGTCGGCGAGCTTGGCCTCGTCCACCGCGCCCTCCACCTCGACCTCGAAGCGCTTGCCCTGGCGGACCTGCTCGATCCCCTCGAAGCCCAGCCGGGAGCAGGCCCCGGCGATGGCCTGGCCCTGGGGGTCCAGGATCTCGGGCTTGAGCATGACGTCAACAACGACGCGGGCCACAGGGTCCTCCACAAGGAAAAGGGGTGTGCCGCACGTGCCTGCGGCGGGCGGGCCGCCTCCCCGGACCGGCGGGGAGGGGAACGTCGCAAGCGTACGGCACGCGCAAACGGGTAGGCATCCTGACCAGGAGGCGCGCCGGGCCTTTACCTCACGTTGGACAGTGACGGTGACTGTTTCGGGGGTCCCGTGACTCGTATCACGCGGATTGATGTCATCATTGGAGGCCTTCGGCGGCGTCTTACAGAGTGGAAGTGACCGTCCGGTCGTCCTGAGGGGGAATCTTGACGACTATCGAAATGGACCAGGCCTCCACGACCGGTGAGACCCGCGACGGGGAGCAGACGCTGGACTTCGCCACCGCGGTGACGCCGTTCGCCGACCAGCTCTACCCCACGGCCCTGCGGATGACCCGCAACCCCGCCGACGCGGAGGACCTCGTGCAGGAGACCTTCGCCAAGGCCTTCGCGAATTTCCACCAGTTCCGCGCGGGTACGAACCTGCGAGCCTGGCTTTACCGGATCCTGACCAACACCTTCATCAACAGCTACCGCAAGAAGCAGCGCGAACCGCGCCAGGAGACCACCGACGAGATCAAGGACTGGCAGCTCGCCGCCGCCGAGGCGCACACGTCGTCCGGCATGAGGTCGGCCGAGAACGAGGTCCTGGACCACCTGCCCGACTCCGACATCAAGCAGGCGCTCGCCCGTCTGCCCGAGGAGTTCCAGGAGGTCATCTACCTCGTCGACATCGAGGGCTACGCCTACAAGGAGGTGGCCGAGCGGATGGGGACGCCCCTGGGGACGGTGATGTCCCGGCTGCACCGCGCCCGCCGCCAGCTCCGCGAGATGCTCGCCGACTACGCCCGCGACCGCGGCATGAGGGTCCCCGCCTCCAGGGCGCACGCCGCCGCCGAGTAACCGGCCGCGAAGGGCCCGCCCCCCGAACCCGGAGAACGGGTGCGCCCCGGGTCCGACGCTCCCGCCCGGTACTCGAACCGGGCCCGTGGACAGGGCCCGCCCTCCCCCTGACCGATCACGCGTTCCGTTCCGCCGGGGTCGGGGCCGACTCCACGGGGGTCGCCTCCGGTCCCGTCCTTCGCGTGCGCAGCCACACCACGGCCGTGACCGCGATGAGGAGGACGCAGGGCACGAGCATGACGGGCGACCCGGCGCCCATCGACCGGTCCATCCCCTCCATGACGTCGGTGCGCGTGATCACGGTGATGAGGAAGGCGAGCGTGTTGTTGACCGCGTGGATGACCACGGCGATCTCCAGACCGCCCGTGCGCCACGTGATGAGGGCGAGGGCGACGCCCATCGTGAAGTAGTACAGGTTGAGCCACGGGTCGAAGGCCAGGTGGGCCAGCATGAACAGCA
This sequence comes from Nocardiopsis akebiae, assembly GCF_018316795.1. Taxonomy (NCBI): domain Bacteria; kingdom Bacillati; phylum Actinomycetota; class Actinomycetes; order Streptosporangiales; family Nocardiopsidaceae; genus Nocardiopsis; species Nocardiopsis akebiae. Next base: position 6,520,559 of record NZ_CP074132.1, on the reverse strand, counting down.
GGCTCGATACGAGGACGCCGAGAACGAGGCCGGTGCGCGCGCTCCGGCCCCAGCTCGCGGCGACACGGAAGACGAGCCCGCGGAAACCGTACTCCTCACCGGCCGACTGCAACGGCGCCAGCAGCAGGATGACGGCGAACATGGCGATGAGGTCGGCGAACAGCCAGGATGTCTCGGGATAGGGCGTGAAGACCGAGAACACGGCCATGTAGACCGTCCAGACGGGCAGGATCACCAGGAGGGTCCGCCCGAGCACGTCGGCCCGGAAGTGCGACCGGACCGAGTGCAGCGAGGCGCCCCTCACGCCGTAGAGCCACCGTTGGATGAGCATGCTCCACGGCAGGAGCAGGGCGAGCCCGAGCAGGGCGGAGGCCTGGGCGACGGGGGTGAACTCGTCTCCGCCCAGCATCACGCTGGAGCGGCCGAGCGCCAGGTCGACGAACGCGCCGAGGAATCCGACGGCGAAGGAGAAGACCAGCATCCCGCCGACGAAGAGGACGAGGGCGGCGATGCCGCGCCAGACGCGCCGCTTCTCGTGGGCGAGGACGCGGTGGTAGGGCACGCCCGGCGGGACCGGGCGGGGGCCGCGCCGCCGCTTCGTCCCGGGAGTGGGGTCGGCCCCGGGCGGGGGGTACTCGGGGCCCGCACCCGTGGTCGGGGGAGCCGTCCGGGTCGGCTGGGCGGAGGGGTGTTCGTCGTCGCGGTCCATGTTCCGAACCTAGTTTCGGCGGACGGCGCGCAGTAGTAGCGCCGATCATCCGGTTCCTCCGCGTTTCGCAGCGATCGTCGCATGACGGATGTCATGCGGGCGTGTCCGGAGGGGCCGCGGACCGACGACTCCCCGCCGGTGCCGGGGGGGCGGGCGCGCGGCCCCTCCGCGTCCGGGGCGGCCGGTCTCCGGCGTGTCGCGGCCACGTCCCCGAAAAGTCGTTGGAAACCCTTGTAAGTGCTAGGAAGCCCTGGTAATCGCCCTGGTCGCCGATCGGGGATCATGGGGCCCGCAGCTGAAAAGGTGACGCTGAGGGCTTGCGCTCTCCATGGTGAGGTCTGTCACGATATGGAGAGGGCTGTCCAACTCCCGCCCACCACCCCGGGTGGGACGAGGACCGTGATTCGGCCGATCAGCGTTCACCCACGCGAATTCGGCCCCGAGAACCCGAGGGAGCAACGTGTCGGACACGACCGTGCACGAGGAACCGGAGCTGATCCAGCTCCTGACACCGGAAGGGGAGTTGACGGGGCACCCCGACTACCCCCTGGACATCAGCGCCGAGGAGATCCGCGCCCTGTACCGCGACCTGGTCCTGGTGCGCAGGTTCGACAGCGAGGCGGTCTCCCTCCAGCGCCAGGGCGAGCTGGGCCTGTGGGCCTCGCTGCTGGGCCAGGAGGCCGCGCAGATCGGCTCCGCGCGCGCACTGGGCGCGAAGGACATGGCGTTCCCCTCCTACCGCGAGCACGGCGTCGCGTGGTGCCGGGGCATCGAGCCCCGCGAGCTGCTCGGCATGTTCCGCGGTGTCACCAACGGGGGCTGGGACCCCCACGAGCACGGCTTCCACCTGTACACGATCGTCATCGGCAGTCAGGCCCTGCACGCCACCGGCTACGCCATGGGCGTCCAGCGCGACGGCGCGGTCGGCGAGGACGGCACCGCCGTCATCTCCTACTTCGGCGACGGGGCCACCAGCCAGGGCGACACCAACGAGGCGTTCAACTTCGCCTCGGTGAACAACGCCCCGGTGGTCTTCTTCTGCCAGAACAACCAGTGGGCGATCTCCGAGCCGCTGGAGCGCCAGGCCCGCGTGCCCATCTACCGGCGCGCCGCCGGGTTCGGCTTCCCCGGCCTGCGCGTGGACGGCAACGACGTCCTGGCCTGCCTGGCCGTGACCCGCGCCGCGCTGTCCAACGCCCGCGAGGGCAACGGCCCCACGCTCGTGGAGGCGTTCACCTACCGGATGGGCGCCCACACCACCAACGACGACCCCACCCGCTACCGCGCGTCGGCCGAGCTCGACGAGTGGAAGGCCAAGGACCCGATCCTGCGGGTCCGCCGCTACCTGGAGCTGGGCGGCCACGCCGACGAGGAGTTCTTCGCGTCCGTGGACGCCGAGGCTGACCGTCTGGGCGAGCGGGTGCGCACCGAGTGCCGGTCCCTGCCAGACCCCGAGCCCCTCGACATCTTCCACGAGGTCTACGCCGAGCCCAACGTCCACATCGACCAGCAGCGGTCCGAATTCGCCGACTACCTGGCCTCCTTCGAGGGCGCGGGCGCGGAAGGGGGCCGTTAGGCCATGGGAACCAACCTCACCATCGGCAAGGCCATCAACGCCGGTCTGCGCGCCGCGATGGAGCACGACCCCAAGGTCCTGGTCATGGGCGAGGACGTCGGCAGGCTCGGCGGCGTCTTCCGGGTCACCGACGGCCTGTACAAGGACTTCGGCGCCGACCGGGTCATCGACACCCCCCTCGCCGAGTCCGGCATCGTCGGCACCGCGATCGGCATGGCCATGCGCGGCTACCGTCCCGTGGTGGAGATCCAGTTCGACGGCTTCTTCTTCCCGGCCGCGAACCAGACCTTCACCCAGCTGGCCAAGATGCGGCGCCGCTCGGCGGGCACGCTCAGCATGCCCGTGGTCATGCGCATCCCCTACGGCGGCGGCATCGGCGCGGTCGAGCACCACAGCGAGTCCCCGGAGGCCTACTTCACCCACACCGCCGGGCTGCGCGTGGTGTCGGTCGCCAACCCCGAGGACGCCTACTGGATGATCCAGCAGGCGGTGCGCTCCGACGACCCGGTGATCTTCCTGGAGCCCAAGCGGCGCTACTACGAGAAGGCCGAGGTCGACACCGGGGCGTCCATCGCCGAGGCCGCCCCGATGGGCGCCGCGCGCGTGGTCCGTCCCGGCACGGACGTGACCCTCCTGGCGTACGGGCCCATGGTCAAGACGGCGCTCCAGGCCGCCGAGGCCGACACCGACCACTCCGTCGAGGTCGTCGACCTGCGTTCGCTGTCCCCCGTGGACTACCCGACCCTGTTCGCCTCGGTGAAGAGGACGGGGCGCCTGGTCGTCGCCCACGAGGCCCCCCTCTCCGGCGGCCCCGGCGCGGAGATCGCCGCCCGGGTCACCGAGGAGTGCTTCTACCACCTGGAGTCGCCGGTCATCCGCGTGGCCGCGTTCGACACCCCCTACCCGCAGTCCCGGCTGGAGGAGCACTACCTGCCGGACCTGGACCGGGTCCTGGACGGGGTCGACCGGGCGTTCGCGTACTAGGGATCGGGGAAACCGAAGGACATGGCGATTTCCAAGAACGCACCCGCCGTCGGCGGAGTGCAGTCGTTCAAGCTGCCCGACGTCGGGGAGGGCCTGGTCGAGGCCGAACTCCTCACCTGGTACGTCAAGCCGGGTGACGAGATCACGGTCAACCAGATGATCTGCGAGATCGAGACCGCCAAGGCGGTCGTCGAACTCCCCAGCCCGTTCGCGGGGACGGTGCGCGAGCTGCTGGCCGAGGAGGGCCAGACCGTGGAGGTCGGCGCGGTGATCATCACCGTGGACGACGGCTCCGGCGGTTCCGCCCCGGAGGCCGCCCCGTCGGCGGACTCCGAGGAGCGGGAGAAGCCGCTGGTCGGCTACGGCGAGAAGGCGGCCTCCACCCAGCGCCGCCCGCGCCGCCGCCCGGTCCCCTCGGCACCGGCGTCGCCGCCCGTGCCGCGCGTCAGCGGGCCCGCGCCCGCCGACACGCCCGCTGTGCGGGAGACGCAGGCCGCCCCTGCCCCTGCCCCCGCCCCGGCGCGGGCGCCGGGCCGCCCGCTCGCCAAGCCGCCGGTGCGCAAGCTGGCCAAGGACCTCGGCGTGGACCTGGCGTCGGTCACCCCCACGGGGGAGGACGGCGTCGTCACCCGCGAGGACGTGCGGGCCGCGGTCGGTCGGGCTCCGGTGGGTCCGGAGGCCGCGGAGGCCGCGGAGACCGCCCCCGTGGCGGCCGCGGACCGCACCGCGCGCGAGCGGCGCGTGCCCGTCAAGGGCGTGCGCAAGCACACGGCCGCGGCGATGGTCGACAGCGCGTTCACCGCTCCGCACGTCACCGAGTTCCTCCAGGTGGACGTCACCAGGACGATGAAGGCGGTCGCGCGCCTGCGCGAGCGGCCCGACTTCGCCGACGTGCGGGTGTCCCCGCTGCTGCTGGTCGCCAAGGCCCTGCTCATGGCGGTCCGGCGGCACCCGGAGGTCAACGCCTCCTGGGACGGGGAGAACCAGGAGATCGTGGTCAAGAACTACGTGAACCTGGGGATCGCGGCGGCCACCGAGCGCGGCCTGGTGGTGCCCAACATCAAGGACGCCGACTCCATGACCCTGCCGGAGCTGGCGGCGGGGCTGAAGCGGCTGACCGACACCGCCCGGGCGGGCAAGACCAGCCCGGCGGACATGTCCGGCGGCACCATCACCATCACCAACGTCGGCGTGTTCGGCGTGGACGCGGGCACCCCGATCCTCAACCCGGGCGAGGCGGCCATCCTCGCCTTCGGGCAGATCCGGGACACGCCCTGGGTGCACAAGGGCAAGCTCAAGGTCCGCAAGGTGACGACCCTGTCGCTGTCCTTCGACCACCGCCTGGTCGACGGGGAGCTGGGCTCCAAGGTGCTGCGCGACATCGGCACGGCGCTGGAGGACCCGGAGCTGACCGCCCTGGCCTGGGGGTAGGGGCCTTCGGAAGAGCGCGAAGGGGGCCGGTGCGAGGTCGTCGCACCGGCACCCCTCCGTGAGGGGAGCCCGTCCCCGGAGGGACCGGGAGGGTTACGGGGTGCCGTCCCCGCAGTCGACGTAGTCGGCGATGCTGGCCGTGTACTCCTCGTGGGAGTCGAGGGTCTCCCAGAACTCGTCCATGTAGGCGTGGACGAAATCCTCACCGTTGACGGCCTCACCGCACCAGGTGACCTCGTTGAATTCGGTGGCGTTGGCCAGAGCGGCGTCGATCCGGCTGATGGGACTGGCCTCTTCGGCGCGCCACTCGTCATAGTCGAGTTCGACGGTGTATCCGTCCTCGGTCTCCTGGAGGACGCGGGCTTCGAACAGCCTGTCCCGGCTGCCGGTGCTGTTCTCGAGAACCTCTTCTGGGTCGTTCTCGACGAGCATGCGGTCGAGGGTGTGGAGCATTACCTGCCGTTCGACCCAGAACTGCGAGACGTAGTCCGGTGGCAGCCCTCCCCTTTCAGGTTCTGGCTCAGCTGTGGAGCATGCTGTCAACGCTGCGCACGCAGACAGGGTGATCGCGAGGAAGGCGGGCGCACGGCCCTTACGGCGGATCAAAGTCTCCTCCCGAGACGGTTCGGACGCGGGAACGTTGCGATGGCCCAGTCCGTCATGATCCAGCCTCCTCCTTCGGATCACGGAAACCTTCGACTTCACCGTTGAAGTAGTCCCTCGTCTCGCCGTAGGCACCCGTGTACACGTCGACGAATTGGCCCACCCACGTTTCGCTGGCGCCGTCGTGTCTGACGGGCTCGCCGTGTTCGTCGATGTACTCGCCGTAGATATGTGTCGTGTCCATGATCCCGGAGAGGGCGTCGTCGACACCGTCGAGGTCGTCGCTGTCCAACTCGGACCAGTCGGTGCCCCCCGCGACGCTGACCGTGACGGTCTGGTCGAACACGAAGTCGTTGGTGATGTCGGAAGCGTCGAGCACCCGTCCGTCGCGTTCGATGGTCACCACGCCGCTGTCGACCAGGACCCTGAAATCGCCGCGTTGGGTGTCGTCCTGGAACGCCTGGGGGGTGTTCTGCGACAGGTAGTCGAGGGTTTCCATCCGGAAGTTCCGCAGGATGCTTTCTTCGCTGGTGTAGACGGGGAACCGGGGTGAGACCTCGTACTCGCCGTCGATGATCGCGTTCACGATGCTGTCCTGACCGAGTTCCAGCCCCTTGGAGACAGCGACGCCGATGACCGGGATCTTCTCGGACAGACCCGCTGCCTCGCCCACCACGAACTCGGCGATCTGTGTCTGGCGATCGACCTGTTCACCGAGATCGGCGGTGCGGTCCTCCGATTCCAGCCACAGGGCCCGCTCCAGCAGACCCTGGAGCTGTCCGGCGCCGCGTGCGGCCGCCGTTTCGTTTCCGGTCTCCAGGAAGGCGAACGACTCGATCTGCTGGTAGGCGTCCACTGAGTTGACCACGCGTCCGGCGGTCTCGTCGTTGCCCATGAGGAGTTGCATGTACATGGCCCGCTCGTCGGGCCCCATGTTCACGAAGCTCCTGTCCGCCTCGAACTCCCCGACACCCGAGTTCGGCACGTCACCGCCGCCCAGCACCTCACCGTTGGCGAAGCTGTAGATGTGCGCGTCGAAGACGTCGGCGAGGCTGTCGGCCAGCTCCCCGTTGAACTGGGTGAACGAGGCGTCGGAGTACTCGTTGTCCCCCTCGGTCACGTCCACGCCGGTGTTGACGAGGGCCTCGTGCACGTCCTTGTCGGTGATGGTCTCCATGAACCCGGCGAAACCGTCCCCGGCCCGCTGGCGCACGTCGGGGTCCTCGCTGTGGATGTCCTCGGCCAGCCAGTCGGTGAGCTGGCGCGCGGTGCGCCCGTCGTCGTGCCACTCGTGGGTGAGCGTGCCCTCCAGCGCCCGCGTGCGCAGGTCCTCGTCGCCGTGGTCGACGCCCTCCTCCCCATCGAGGTGGTCGCCGGTGAGCATGTAGTAGTTGGCGTCGGTGTTGCGGCTGGCCACGTCGATGATGTGGGAGACCTGCTCGGAGTCGGGCAGCACCCCGTCGGGGTCGGGGTCGTCGCCCCAGGCGTCGAGGAACGCGCCGGTGGTCAGGTGCAGGTTGGTCGACAGCCCGTAGCCGCCCTGGAGGCCCTCGTCCGTGTGCTCCATGAAGGCGGACAGCGCCTTCATGTCCATCCCCATGCCCACGGGCGTGCCGGGGAGCTTGTTCTCGGCGTCGGGGTTGATCCAGGAGCCCTCGACGGCGTACCGGAAGCTCTCGGGCAGGTTGTCGTACCCTCCGCCGAGCGCGGGGTCCGAGAGCGCGAGCAGCCCGTTGCCGAGGACGCCGAGGGCGTCCTCGCGCTCCTCGTCGCTCATGTCGGACTCGGTCATGAGCTCGGGGTAGACCATGATGCCCGCCCCGGCCCCGTCCCTGCGGTAGGGCTCCTCCAACTGGGCGTAGAACTCCTCCAGGAACGCGATCTCCTCGGGACTGAGCGGCGTGCCGTCCTGCTGGTTCTGCCGGGCGCCGGTCCCCACCATCGTGAGCACGAGCATCATCTCGTGGTAGCGGTCGTCCAGCGGCTTGTCACCAGACCAGTAGGCGGCGAGCTCGTCGGCGTACTGCTCGGCGTTCTCGGGCGTGAGCTCGCTGTCGTCGATGAGCGAGGAGTACCGGGAGGGGTCGAGGTTGAGGAACGCCCAGTTGGCGTTGCCCGCGTCCATGAGCTTGCGGACGTTCTCCGGGGTCGGCCCCTGTTCGAGCATCGTCCGGATCTCCTCGGCGCTGTCCTGGAGGCCCTGCCAGTTGGTCTGCTCGCGGGAGATGAGGCCCTCCTGCACGGTGACGAGTTCGTCGTAGAGCGCCCGGCAGCGCGCTTCGTCCCCCGCGCCCCAGTCCGTCCACAGGAAGCCGTCGGCCTGGGGGTGGGACGAGGTGATGTGGTCGTCCTGGTACTTGGAGGGGACGGCGTTCTCCTTCTCCGTCCTGCTGCCTTCCCAGCTGGTGATCTGCGCTTCGCGCTCGTCGTGGAACGCCTTGACGGCGTCCGCCCACATCTCGGCGACCGAGGCGGCGTAGGTGACGGAGACGGCGGCGTCCCGCCAGTTCTGGAGGTCCTCCTCCGACAGGCTGCGGACGTCCCAGGCGATGACGTCGGTGAACTCGCCCGCGGCGGAGTCGAAGCTCCCGTTGAGGTCGTCGGCCCGGCCGAGGACGCGCGCGTTGAGGATCTCCAGGTCCGCCGCGCAGTCGTAGACGGGCTTGGAGTCGTAGTAGAAGTCGCGGGGGACGAAGATGACGGAGAAGGTTGCCACGGTCTTCCTCGGAGGGCTGCGGGCGGGGCGAAGGGGGGCGGGGCGGGTCGGCGGGGGAGCCGTCAGCCCTGGAAGTTGATGTCGCGGTGGGACTCCCAGGGGTGGCCGAAGTCCTCCGAGCTGTCCAGGTCGTTCCGCGCGATCTCCGCCGCGCCCGCCTGGACGTTGTCGGCCAGCGTCAGCCCGAGCGCCTGGACGTCGATGAGGGCCTGGGCGGTGTTCTCCTTGAACGCGCTGAACCCGGCCCTGACGTCGTCGTGGCCCGAGGCGCTCTCCGCGTCCTCCATGAGGAGGTCGAACGCGTCGGCGAGTCCGGCCATGGCGGCCGCGAGCGTCTCGGCGTACTCACCGCCCCGCATCCCCTCGATCGGGTTGCCGCCCGCTTCGGTGGTCATGTGGGGGTCTCCTCTCCTCGAACGCGGAACCCGCGGGGAGGGGCACGACGCCCTCCACGCACGGAAGGCCCGCCCGCGGCCGTGGAGGCCACTGGAGCGGGTCCGGACAACGGGTGGGACGCGCGGCCGGGGGCAGGAGTTCCGCCGTTCCCCTGAACTGTGGGGATGCTACCCGGAGAGGCGCCGCGTGTGTACCTTTCGCCTCGGTTCGTTAGCTCCTGTTCAGCTGAAGCCGGGGCCGGAGGCGGGTCCGGAACCAGGACGGGGCTCCGGACCCGGGCCCGCTCAGGACACCAGCCACACGAAGCCGTACCGGGCCCCCGTCAGGATGACGGCCGTCGCGGCCAGGACGACCAGGGAGAGGTGGATCCGCCCGGCCGGGCGCAGCCACCCCCTGACCCAGGCGGTCACGGCCACGGCCGCGGTGGCCAGGGTGAGCGGGACGGCGACGGCGAGCGGCAGCGTGAGCGCGAGGGACTCGCTGAAGATCCACTGCTGCAGCGTGTGGCTGTCGAACAGCCCGTACGCGACGAGCCCGACGGCGACGAAGCAGCTCAGCGCGGTCAGCGCGGCCAGCGTGCGGGCCAGGACGGTGAACCGGTCCGGTGCGCGGCGGAACTGCACGAACGCGGTGAACAGGACGAGCAGTCCGGCGGCGGCGACCACGCCGTGCGTGATCGGGTTGGTCAGCGGGGTGGTCCGCTCGTAGACCTGGGTGGCGTTGGAGTCCGTGGCCAGGGCGACGACCTCGCCGTCCTCCTCCAGGAAGGTCAGCCGGTCCGCGCCGTTCTCCGCGGACATCCGCCCGCCGCCGATGGGCAGCCAGCGGTCGTCCGCCGCCATCGAACCGCTGACGGAGAGGGTGCCGTCCCCGGCGTCGCGCACGGTCATGTTGTCGAAGAGGGAGACGATCTGGCCTGGCCCGCTGGCGGAGCGGCGGCTGCTGACGTAGGTGCCCGTGTAGGCGCCGAGGTCGGCGCCGGTGTCGGCCTCACCGGTCGGCGCGGCCTGCGGGTCGAACGTGTCCCAGAACTCCTGGGCCACCGTCATCCGCAGGTCCTCCAGGGGGTTCCCCTGGACGGAGTCGTCGCCGTTGACCGCGACGAACATCCCGGCGTCGATCCCCGGGACCAGGGTGTAGGCGGTGTGCATGCCGTCCAGGTCGCCGGCGTGGCCGATGACCGGGGAGTCCCCGCCCCGCCACTGGTAGGTGCCGTAGCCCACGGCGGGGGCCTCGGGGTGGGACTCGTGCTGGCTCGCCAGCATCTGCTCGGCCACCCCGGCGGGCAGCACGCGCTCGCCGTCGATCTCGCCGTCGCCCAGCAGGGCCAGCATGAACCGGGCCATGTCGTCGGTGGAGGCGAGGGAGGCGCCCGCGGGAGCCTGGGAGACGTGCAGGTCCCCGGCCGTGCTGCCGTCGGGCAGGTGGAACGTCGGGACCTCGTAGACCTCGCGGGCGTCGTAGATCTGGAGGAACGCGCTCCTGTCCATGCCCAGCGGCTCGAACAGGTTCTGGGCGACGTACTCCTCGAACGGCTGGCCGCTCACCTCCTGGACGACGTATCCGGCCAGACCGTTCCCGTGGTTGGAGTAGGCGGTGAACCGGCCGGGCTCGTAGAGCTCCTCGGGCTTGAGGGTGCTGTACACCTCCTGGAGGCTCATGTGCCGTTCGGTGTCCCCGGCCGAGGGGAAGTCGAGCACGTCCGCGAACCCGGCGGTGTGGGTGAGCAGGTGGTGCATCGTGACGCCGTCCATGGGCAGCCGGGCGGCCTCGGGCAGGTAGGCGTTGACGTCCTCGTTCAGGTCGATCTCCCCCTCCTCGGCCAGGAGGAGGGCGGCGGCCGCGGTGAAGGACTTGGACACCGAGCCGGTGGGAAGCGTGTGGACCGTGTGGTCCATGGGGGTCTGGGTGGCGAGGTCGGCGTACCCGTGGGAGGCGGAGGCGACCTGCTCGCCCCCGGCCACGACGGTCACGGCCACGCCGGGCGCCCCGTGCTCCTCCAGCAGCTCGGCGACGCGGGTGTCCACGAACTCCCGCGCGGTCTCGGGGTTGAGCGGCACGGCCTCGGCCGGGGCGGTCGACGGGGCGGTGGGGGCGCCGGGCGCGGCGGCGGCCGAGGCCGCCCCGGGCGCCAGGACGGCGGCGATCATCAGGGGTGCGGCCAGCATCGGCAGGACGCGTGGAACTCGTGGCATCAGGGGCTCCCGGGGTGTTTTCGCTACCCCTCGAACCTAGGATTCGGCGCTGTTCGGAGCACTGGTGCGGACGGGCGTTCCGGTACTACAGCCAGCTGCACCACCGGGGGTCCCGCGCACGGAGCGGAGGGGGAGCGGGCGGGTGCGGCCGGGGAAGACCTACCAGTTGGTCGCGGTGTTCGCCGCGCCGCCCGGCGGTTCCGGGAGCACGGCGCGGACTACGCCCCGGCTCACCCCAGCAGGAAGGTGACGGTGAGCAGGGCGGGAATGGTGAGGAAGGTGGTCACGAGCACCACCTCGCGGACCATCACCTCGCCGGTGCGGTACTGGGTGGCGTAGTTGAAGACGTTCTGAGCCGTGGGCAGGGCCGCCAGCACGACCACGGAGAACAGGCTGGAGGCGTCCAGGTCGAAGACCAGGGCGCCCAGGGCCCACGCCACCAGCGGCTGGACCGCGGACTTGAGCGCCACGGCGAACAGCATCGGCACCCGTTCCGGACCCCGGCCGGGGAACGGGCTGCCGTGCAGGGAGATCCCGAAGGCCAGCAGCATGGCGGGGACGGCCATGCCGCCGATCAGGTGGAAGGGCTCCATCAGCGGTTCGGGCGGCACCCAGCCCGAGGCGGAGACGGCCACGCCCGCCAGGGAGGCGATCACCACGGGGTTGCGGACCGGCGTGCCCAGCGCCCGCCGGAAGACGGGGCCCGCCCCGCGCACGTCGCCGTCGGCCAGGTCCAGGAGGGTGAGGCCGACCGGGGCCAGGACCAGGAGCTGTGTGAGCAGGATGGGCGCGACCAGGGACGCGTCGCCGAGCACGTAGACGGAGATGGGGATGCCCAGGTTGCCCGCGTTGACGTACGAGGACGCGAGCGCGCCGACCGTGGTCGGGCCGACGCCCTGGCGCCGGACGAGCCCGAACACGACGAAGGCGAACGCCACGACGGCCACGCTGATGACGCTGACCACGACGGGCCCGGACACCAGGACGGAGAGGTCGACGTCGGCCAGGATCGTGAACAGCAGCGCGGGGCTGGCCACGTAGAAGGCGAGCTTGCTGAGCACCTCCCTGGCCCCAGGACCGAGGAGGGGGAGGCGCCCGAGCATGTAGCCGATGACGACGACGCTGGTGATGACACCGAAACCGATCAAGACCCCGGACAAGAGGCGCTCCCACCGCACACGCGCGACACAACCCGAAGACGCTATCCGAGGTCGGGTTCGGGCGATACGTCGCAGATCACACCGGTGCGGGCGGTTCCGGCGGGCGGAGGCGCCGCGCGGGGTGCGCGGCGGGGGCCCGGGACGCGGCCGCTCCCGGGGCGGCCCGGGTTCCGGCGCGGCGCCTCACTCCGCGGGTTCCTCCGGGTCGGGGGACGGCGAGGGCTCCTCCTCGGCGGCCTCTTCCTCCTCCGCCTCCCGGGCGGCCTCCTCCGCGGCCTCCTCCTCGGCCAGGCGCTCGGCCTCGGCGCGGTCGGCGGCGCGGGTCGTGCAGACCTCCTCGGCGGCGGACGCGGAGCCGTCCACGGCGATCACCGTGAAGCAGTACTCCATGCCCGTGTAGCCGGTGGAGACCTGGGCGGACACCACGCCGGGGCCGGTCCGGACCAGTGTGGCCGCCTCGTGGCCGAAGGGACCGCCCAGCACGAAGAAGGAGGCGGTGCCGCCGCTGTTGTCGGTCCAGCTGAGTTCGACGGCGTTGAGGCTGTCCGCCAGGAGGACGCCGGTCGGCGCGGAGACCTCGGACGGCGCCGAGGGATCGACGACCGGTTCGGCGGTCTCCTCGTCGGCCGCCGGTTCCGGTTCGGCCTCCTGCTCGGCGGCCGCCACCACCGGGGCCGGTGACTCCAGCGCGGCGAACACCCCGGAGACGCTGGTGACCATGAGGATGCCGCACACGGTCACGGCGATGTGGAGGTGGCGGCGCCACCGCGGCTGGTGCTGTTCGGTCTCGGACACGGGACCCCAGGAGGGGGTGTCGTCCTCGACGCGCTCGGACTCGTCCACGGGCAGGGCGGAGGATTCGGCGGTGCCCGTCCAGCCCTCCAGGCGCGACCAGGCGCGCAGCGCGGAGATCTCCTCGCCGCGCAGCTTGGCCATCATGATCTCGGCGGTGCCGCCCGCGTCGACGGCCGGGAGCCTGCTCCCCTCCAGCCCGGTGGGGCGGGGCCTGAGTTCCCGTGAACGCGGCTGTTGAGGCTGTTGCGGTCCGGTCTCCGGGTGCTGGGCCGCCTCCCCGGGGAGCGGCGGCGCGTGCGGCGGGACCTGCTGGGCGGCGGGCGCGTGCGAGGCCTGGGGGCCCGAGGGACGCAACCGCGCCGTGGCGGGCGGGTCCTGCGGACCCGACGGCGGGAGGGCCGGGGAGGGCGGGACGTCCGCGACGGGCGGTGTCTGCGGTTCGGGAGGTGCCGGGGGAGGAGTCTGCGGACCCGCCCAGGGTGTGTAGGCGTCCTGCTGGGGGCCGGCGGCGTACGGCGGAGGCGGAAGCTGGGGCCCGTTCATCGGGGTCTGGGGACCCGACATGGGCGTATGCGGCCCCGACACGGACGTCTGCGGATCGGGTGCGTGGGGGCGCTGCTCCCGCACGGGGGCCTCGTGGCCCGGAGCCGGATGCTGCGGACCGGACGCCGCCGGGTCCGGCGCGTACGCCGGGCTCTGGGGGCCGGGCAGGGGTGCCTGCGGCGCCATCGGGTACTGGGGCCCTGAGCGCGGAGTCCGCGTGTCCGCGGCCGGGGGCTGGAAGCCCTCCATGGACGCCTGGGCACCGGACACGGGGATCTGCGGCCCCGACACGGGAGCCTGCGGTCCGCTCATCGGGATCTGCGGCCCCGACACCGGTGCCTGCGCACCGCTCAGGGGCTCCTGGCCGCCGGTCGCGCCCAGCGTCGCGGCGGGCCGGGACGTGCGCGCCTGCTCGAAGGCCGAGGCGAACGCCGCCGGGGTCGCGAAGCGCTCCTCGGGCAGCTTGGCCAGCGCCCGGGTGAGCACACCCCGCAGCTTGCGGGAGATGTCGGAGCGTGGAACCGGCTTGGGGTCCTGCGTCAGGACGCGCTCGGCGTAGTCGCGGGGGTCGAACGGCGTTCCGTCCGTCGACGAGAACGGCGTGTGCCCCACCAGCATCGTCCAGACCGTGGAGGCCAGCTGGTAGACGTCGGAGGCGGGCGTGCGCGCCTCGCCCCGCAGCGCCTCGGGCGCCGCGTGCAGGAACGACTCCGTCGCCGGGTCGGGCGGGGGCAGGGCCTCCCCGGACCGGTGGACGGAACCGAAACCGGTCAGCACCGGCGTCCGGCCCGCACGCAGGACGTTGCCGGGGCACACGTCCCCGTGCAGCAGCCCGCGTCCGTGCATCGACCCCAGCGCAGCCGCCACGCTCCGCGAGACGGCCGCCGCCTCCTGGATCGGAGCGGGTCCCCTACGGGCGAGCATGTCGCCGAAGGAGCCGTCCGCGTAGAACGGCAGCACCACGAACAGGTCACCGTCGGCGGTGGTCCCCGCGTCGAGCAGGGGGACCACACCGGGAACCCCGCTGAGCTCGCGCAACTGGTTCAGCTCGGCGCGCCCCAGGTGCTCGGGCAGGACCTTGAGCACGACGTCGGCACCGCTCGTGGAGCGCGTGGCCCGCACGATCCGGGCGCGGCGCCCCTGGCGGAGCAGGGCCGGGTTGCCGTAACCGGGCGCCCAGGCGGCGTGCTCGGAGCCGGACATGGGAGAGCGACCCCCTGGTGGTGTTCGTGGTGTGGAGGATCCCCGTCAGACGACGGGGAGGACGGCACCGGGTGCTACGGAGACGAGGGCGCCTCGGTGGCCGGGCTCTGGAACATCTGCTGGCGGGTGCCCCAACCGCGCTCCTCGTTGACCTCCTGCTGCTTGCCGAAGGCCCCGATGAGGGCGATGACACCGCAGATCAGCGCGACGAGGATGAGCCCGCCGATCACCGCGGGCCACACCTGCTGCCGCCGCCGCCAGTACCGGCTCGAACCGTACATGAGGGCCGACCGCAGCTGCCGGTGCCGCAGGGCGTCCGCCTGGAGGACGTACTTCTCCTCGTTGGGCGTGTAGTGGAACGCCTCGGGGAGCTGCGGATCCGGGTCCGCCGGGGCGGACGAGGGGGATGGGGACGACATCGCCGCTCAGCCTACTAGAACAGTCCGTCGAGGTAGCGGGTCAGCCTGCCGTAGTTGTCCGCGGTGTTGCCGGTCGCGGCGATCACCTTGGCGAAGGCGGCGTTGACCTCGGAGAACTGGGTGTCGAACTCCGTGGCCTTGGCCTGGAACTGGGCGCTGCCCGAGCCCTCCCACTGGCTGACGGTGCTCTCGGACTGCTCGTTGATCTGGCTCATGATGGCGGAGAAGCGGCCGAGGTGGGCCTGCTGGTCCTCGGCCAGGCCCTGGAGGCCCGCGACGTCGCCGTACACGTCGAACTGACTCATGGGAAACCTTTCTGGGGAGAGCGTGGGGGAGGGGGAACGACTCAGGCGTTGACCGGGCGGGAGAGGCCGCCGAGGTCGCTTCCGGCCTGGGAGTAGTCGGAGCTGGAGTCGGAGTCGGTGATGTTGAACTGCCCCTGGCCCTCGTTCAGCTTGATGCCGTTCTGGCTGCACCAGGACATCAGCTCGTCGAAGCGCTCGGTGAGCTGCTCGCGGGCCTCGCGGAAACGGGCGAGGGCCTCGCCCTGGAGGGCGTCGGCGTCGTTGCTCATGTCCTGGATGAGCTGGTTCATCTGGGTGCGGATGCCCTCGGACTCCTGTCCGAGCTGCTCACCGCCGACCGCGAGGCTGTTGACGTTTTCAAGACCGGCGTGGGACATCTGTGCCTTTCCCGGGAGTTGGGGGTGGAAGGGGCCGCCTCTTCGTTCCGTCTCGGGCCGCGTTCGCACGGGGATTCGTGTGGCCACGATAAAGAGGGGAGATTACGGACGATAGTAAGGATCGCACCTTTCGGTCAACGGAGGTGTGCTTTTGTGACATCGGTCGTCGGGCGGTGATCGGCCTGATCGCAGGCAGTGTCCCGCACGCGGCGGCTGGCCGCTTCCGGCCACGGGCCCGGCCCGGACCGGGGCCCGGCCGCCCTCACCCGCCGCCCGCGCCGGGGCTCGCGCCCGGGTCCGCGGCCACGGGTTCCGTCACCCAGCGCACCGCGAGCGGCCAGCCGTCCATGGACGAGTCGTGGAAGCGGGGGAAGAGCTCCGCGGCCTCTCCCGGCTCGCCCCCGGCCAGGTCCACCAGGTGCCAGGAACCGCTGGTCTGGAGCAGGACCGCGTCGCGTTCGGGCGAGGGCGCGTACTGCACCACCGGCCCGTCGCCCTCCTCCAGCAGACGTGTGGCCGTGTGCCCCTGCTCCTCCATGGTCACCAGGTACGCGCCCGCCGGGGGCTCCCCGCCGCCGGCGGGCGGGTCGGGGCGCAGCAGCGCGGTGCCCCCGCCCCAGACCAGGGAGTTGTCGAACGTCTGCCACTGGCCTCCGTCGACGTTGAGGGTCGCGTTGACGACGCTGCCCGCCGTCTCCCGCACCACGAGGGTGCCGCCGTCCACGGCGTTGCTCTGCCGGGTCTGCACGCTGTTGCGGATGTGCAGCGACCCGTCCGGGGTCAGCGCCCAGTCGCTGGGCCGCTGGTTCTCGCCTATCAGGAGGCTGCCCTCCTGGTTGGGGGTGCCCGTCGGGGCCTCGAGGGGCACCGACAGCACCTGCGGGGGCACGCCGTCCTGCGGGGTGTCGGAGACGAACCACAGCCGGTCGCCGTTGATCACCGGACGGGACAGGACCTCCCCCTCCGCCGCGGGTACGGACTCGACCTGCTGGTAGGAGACCTCCTCGGCGCCGGACTCCTGCGGATCGGTGAGCGCCGCCACCTGCACGGCGTTGGGCTCCTCGGTGACGTAGGCGAAGTGCGTCCAGTCGGCGGAGAACTGCGCGTGCACGGCCAGGTCCCGGGCCATCGGGTCGACCGCGCCGTCGGGCAGCGCGATCCGCTGGAGCGGCTGCCCGGTCGCTGGGTCGTGGAAGACCAGGACCTGGTCGGTCTCCGGGTCACCGCCCTCGAAGCCACGGTGCAGCAGGGCCAGGCCGGACAGCCCCTCCTCGGCCAGCTCCTCCCCGGTTCCGGGTTCGCCGTCGGAGCCGCCGGACGTGCCGGTGCACGCGGTCAGGGCGAGCAGGCACACTGCCGAGGTCAGGGCGAGGGGGCGCCGCATGGAGCTGCCTTTCGGGGGGACGGGGTCGGTCGGGAGGCCGCGGGGGCACGGGGTGTGACTGTCCCGGGGACGCCGAGGTTCGCTCCGGGACGCGGTACCCATTATCCGGTCCGCGACGACACGGCGCCCCGGCCGGGTGCGCCGCGCCGGTACGCGCACCGAAGGCCGGTGCCGCGAAGCCCCTGCCGGGGCAAGGCCCTCACACCTGGGGGTCCGTACTGCCCGGAGGCCCGCGCCGCGCGCCGCGCCGCGGGCGCCGGGTCACGCTGGCGGTTCGCTCCACCCGACCTGGACCAGGTCCGGGCGCTGGCCGCGGCGGGCCAGCTGGGCGCGGCCGACCGGCAGCTGCTTGGACGCCGTGCCGTTGGCCAGGCGCCCCTCCATCCGGTCCCCGGAGAAGAGCACGCCCGGCGTGGCCATGTCGCTGAGCGCCTGGAGCACCGGCTCGAACATCGCCCGCGCCGAACCGCCCGTGCGGCGGGCCGCGATGATGTGCAGCCCCAGGTCGGAGCCCTGCGCGATGAAGGGCACCAGCGGCGCGAGCGGGTTCGCCCTCGCCCCCAGCATGTCCATGTCGTCCACGACGATGAACAGGTCCAGGCCCTTCCACCAGCTGCGCTCACGCAGCTGCTTGGGGGTCACGTCCGGCCCCGGCAGGCGCTGCTTCAGCGAACCCGCGAGGTTCGCGGCGACCGCCTGGGTCTGCTCCGCGCTCGTGCAGTAGGCCAGCAGGTGGTCCTCCGGGACCAGCTCCAGGTGGCTGCGGCGGAAGTCCACCATGACCACGCCGATCTCCGTGGGCGGGCGCTGCACGATCTGCTTGACCAGCCCGCGCAGGAGGGCCGTCTTGCCGGTCTGCGGGTCGCCGTACACCACCAGGTGCGGGTCCCGGGACAGGTTCGTGGTGACCGGCGCCAGCGTGCTCTCGGCCAGGCCCACCACCAGTTCGGCGGCGCGGCCCTTGGGCGCCCGGCGGCCCTTGAGCAGGTCGGACAGCTCCACCTTGGAGGGCAGCGTCTTGACGCCCTGGACGGCCTTCTGCGGCCAGCGCTCCCCGATCCGCTTGACCAGGTCCCGGATCCCGTCGGTGACGTCCTCGTCGCTGGCCACCGCGTCCACCCGCGGCAGGGCCACGTGCGTGTGGTGCTCCTCGGCGGTCAGGCCGCGCCCCGGGGTGTCCTTGGGCAGCGCCTCGGCGACCTTGCGCCCGATCCCCGAGTCCATCGGGTCGCTCAGCCGCAGTTCGAACCGGCCGCCGAAAAGCGCCTGCAGCCGGGACCGGATCTGCGAGGAGGCGGCTCCGGTCAGGATCGTGTGCACGCCCAGGGACGGGCCGCGGGTCGCGATGTCCATGAGGACCTCGTCGGCCTCGTCGAAGGTGTCGCGCACCGAGGACCAGCCGTCGACCAGCAGGAACAGGTCGCCGACCACGTTCGCGGGCACCGTCCCGTCCGCGCGCGCCTGGCGCAGCGCGGCGGGGGAGTCGAGCCGGTGCTTGCGGAACACGCGCTGGCGCCGGTCCAGCTGGGCGCGCACGTCCACCAGCACCCGCTGCACCTTCTCCGGGTCGGCCCGCCCGGCCACGCCCGCCACGTGCGGCAGCTCCTCCATCGCCTGGAGGGCGCCGCCGCCGAAGTCGATCGCGTACACGCCCACGCGGCCCGGCGGGTACCGCCACGCCAGGCTCGCGACCACCGTGCGCAGCAGCGTCGACTTGCCGGACTGGGGGCCGCCCAGGACGATGACGTTGCCCTCGGCGCCGGTGAAGTCCATCTCGGCCGGAACGACCCGCTGTTCCCGGGGGATGTCGGTCAGGCCGATGACGGCGCGCATGTCCGACGGGCGCGGCTCGGTTCCGGGGCCCTCCAGGTCCTCGCCCTCGCCCAGGTCCTCCAGGACCCTGTCGAGGGTGAGCAGCCGCGGCAGCGGCTCCAGCCAGATCGGCCGGACCTTCTCCGCGCCCGAGGCCACCAGCCGGTCCACCGTGACCTGGAGCGTGGTGCGCTTGTCCTCCTTTCGCCCGGACTCCTCGGCCCGGCCGCGGATCGACTCCACCAGCGACTCCACCAGCGAGCCCGCCCCGGTCACCTTGTTCAGCCCGTTGAAGGAGAGCAGGGGCAGCACCGGTTCGTGCTCCTCCTTCTCCTCCCGGACCGGCGGCTCGTACGGCTGCGACACCATCGCCGCCTTGAACCGCTCGAAGACCGACGTGTCCACCTTCAGGTAGCCGGAGCCCGGCTCGGGCGGCAGGTGGTAGGCGTCGCCCACGCCGATGGCCTCGCGGCTCTCCGCCTCGGAGAACGTGCGCAGGCCCACCCGGTAGGACAGGTGCGACTCCAGGCCCTTGAGCTTGCCCGACTCCAGGCGCTGGGTGGCCAGCAGCAGGTGCACGCCGATCGACCGGCCGATGCGCCCGATGGCCACGAACAGCTCGGCGAAGTCGGGGTGCGCCGTGAGCAGCTCCGAGAACTCGTCGATGATGATCAGCAGGTGCGGCAGCGGTTCCAGGCCGGGGTCGTTCTCCCGGGCCGCCTCGTAGGCGTGCAGGTTGGGCAGGTTGCCCGCGTCCTTGAGGATCTGCTGGCGGCGCACCAGCTCGCCGTAGGTGGCCTCGCGGAACCGCAGGACCAGCGAGTCGTCGTCGGCCAGGTTGGTGATCAGGCCGGTGCTGTGCGGCAGGCGGTCGGTGTCGGCGAAGGTCGCGCCGCCCTTGAAGTCGACCAGCAGCAGCGCGAGCGACTCCGGCGAGTGGTTGATGACCAGCGAGGCCACCATCGTCCGCAGCATCTCCGACTTGCCCGAGCCGGTCGCGCCGACCACCAGGCCGTGCGGGCCCATGCCGCCGAACGCCGACTCCTTCAGGTCCAGCAGCACCGTGTTGCCGCTCGGTCCGACGCCGATCGGCACCCGCAGGTAGTCGCCGGTGCTGCGCCTGCGCCAGGTCTGCCGGGTGTCCAGCTGGGCGACGTCGGCCACGCCCAGGATCTCCGGGAGCCCCACGGTGGCGTGCATGGCGTCGTCGCCGTCGGTGACGGCGATGCCGTACGGGGCCAGGACGCGGGCCAGTGCGGTCAGGTGCGCGACGTCGGACCGGTCGGCGCGGCCCTGGAGCGGGACGCGCGGTGCGTCCTCGGAGGTGTCGGCGTGCTCGGTGACCTCGGTCAGCGTGCCGTCGGCGTCGATGCGCAGCCGCAGGTCCACGCCCTCCGGCTCCTCGCGCCGGTCCGCCACCAGGGCGATCACGTGGATGCCCAGGTCGGCCAGGGAGGACACCGGCGGTTCGGCGTGCAGACCGGACAGGGTCGACTGGTACTCGCCGTCCAGGACGACTACCAGGCGCTGGGTGCCCGGACCGGGCGGGGCGCCGCGGCGCCGCTGGAGGTCGACGGTGCGCCGTTCGATCTCGTCGGAGAGCAGTTCGGCGATCTGCACGGTGTTGACCGCGACGAAACGGGCGGGCATCGGCCCGTCCTTGGCCTCGTCGAAGGTGTTGTGCGGCAGCCACTTCAGCCACTCCCAGTGGGAACGCAGCTTGTTGTCGCGCACCACGCCGATCCGCAGGTCGTGCGGGGAGTGGAAGGTGGCCATCTGCGCGACGAGCGAGCGGGCCAGCCCCCGCGCGGCCTCGCGGTCGCCCACGACCGACACCACGCCGTGCTCGCGCAGCGGCAGGACCAGCGGCATCTCGGGGACGTTCGCGTACAGCTCGATGAGCTGGTCGGCCGCCCCCTGGCACACGGGGTCGTAGACGATCAGCGGCGAGGAGGTGTCGACCTTGAGCCTGAGCCGCCGCGCCAGCGGGCGCGTCCCGGTGCCCGCCCGCAGGTCCAGGAAGTCCGGGTCGGCGGCCCGCCGCTCCCAGCGGCGCGTCCGCGACCGCGCCGGATCGACGAGCAGCTGCGGGTCGGGGTGGCGGAACGCGCTGTCGGCGCGCTGGACGGAGGCCACGTCCCGGACGATCTCGCGGAGCTGGTCGAGGTAGTCGACGTAGCGTTCGCGCTGCTCGCGGATGCGCTTGCGCGGGCCGTTGTGCTGGGCCACGAACATGATGATGCCGACGACCACGCTGGCGACCATGATCATCACGCCGGCGACGGCCATCAGCGGACGGTGGCCCATGGTGATGGACATCAGCAGAGAGCCCGAACCGGTGATGATCGGCATGATGATCATCGCGCCGGAACTCGACGAGGGCGGGTTCTCCGGCATCTGGGGAGGGGTCGCGATGACGAGCGGAGTGTTCCCGGGGGCAGTCGGGACGCTGCGAGCTGGGCGGGGTACGGGTCTCGTCGCCACGGGGATCTCTTTCGGTCCGCCTACGGGGGCTGGTGTCTGGGTGGCTACGCTAGGAATGATCTCGCGATCCCCGCGAATCGCCTAATTCGCGTCCGTCTCCCCCCGAGGGTGACAACCGCCCACGACGAACGACAAAGGAATTCTTGGTGTGAGTGGATACTGCCGGGTCACGGTGACCGGACCGGAACGCTGGGCCGATCTGGCACTTCCCGGAACGGTTCCCGTGGCCACACTGATGCCCCGCATCCTGGAGGTCTGCGCACCCGAGGAGGAGGGCACCGAACCCGCCGCGTGGACGCTCACCACCGTGGAGGGCGACCCCGTCCACCCCGACCAGCCGCTGGAGAGCGCGGGCGTCTACGACGGCGACGTGCTGATGCTGGACCGCCGCACCGCGCCGGGCAGGCCCGCGCACGTGGACGACGTCCGCGGTGCGGTCGAGGACCGCGTCGACGCCACCGCGCACATCTGGAACCCCACGACCACGCTGTCCTTCGGCCTCCTCGTCGCGGCAGTCGGGCCCCTGCTGCTGTTGGGGCTGATGACGCGGCTGAGCCCGTCCGCCTGGCACCTGGGGATCGCCTCGGCGGGAACCCTGTTCACGGTCGCGGTGATGCTGCTCGCCGCGCGCAGGCCGCTGCCCGCCGTCGCGCACGTGCTGTTCGCGACGGCCTGCGCGTGGGGCGCGGTCACCGCCGTGCTCGCCGCGAACCTGCTGACCGACGCCGACTTCCTGGTGCAGGCGGCCTTCGCGCTGTCCGGCGCACTGCTGGTGGCGGTGATCGGCTGGACGACGCACGAGACGGGGCTGGCCTACATCTGCGCGCTCGGAGTGGTCGCGGTGACGGCCGGAGTGCTCGTGGTGGTGGGCGTCTTCGTGGAGCCGGTGCAGGGGGCGCGGTCCATGGGGCTGGTCCTGGCGCTGTGCGTGGGCGCGCTGCCGCGCGTGGCGATGGTGATGGGCGGGCTGTCCGGGCTCGACTACGAGGTGGGGCGCTCGGGGCAGGTCACCACGGACCGGTTCGAGGACACCTTCGGCAACACCGACCGCATCCTGCTGGGCGTCGTGCTGGGCGCGGCGGTGAGCGGCGGCGCGACGACCGTGCTGCTGGCCTACCTGGCCGCGGGCCTGCCCGACCTGCTGCTGTGCGCGCTGCTCTCGCTGCTGCTGGTGCTGCGCTCCCGGCTGTTCGACCGCATCCGGCACGTGCTGCCGCTGCGCCTGGCGGGGGTGCTGGGCCTGGGCGCGGCGGGTGTCGCGACGGTCGGCGAGTACGCGTTCCTGGCACCGTGGCTGCCGCTGCTCGCGCTCGTGGCGGGGATCGCGCTGGGCGTGCTGAGCTGGGTGCGGCTGACCGACGTGCCGCGGGCCTCGCTGCGCCGCATCCTCAACTGGACGGAGATCCTGGTGATCATCGCGATGTGCGCGGTGTTCGCCTGGGGGATGGGCCTGTTCGCGTTCGTGGAGCGGATGACCTCGTAGTCCTGAGGGCGGGCCTTCTCCGGGGAACGGGCGGGGCCTGCGGGGGGCGGCGTCCGGCGCGACGCGGTTCCCGGGGAGGGGCGGGAGCCCCGCGACGGCCCGGGCCGCCCGGAGGCGGGTCCGGGCTCGGCCGGTCAGTCGGTGCGCTCGGTTCGGCAGGAGGTCCGCGCGGCCTCGCGGGACTCCCGCATCGCGGTCAGGGCGCGGCGGCGGCGCGCCTCGCGCAGCGAGACGCCCACGATGCGGGTGGCCGCGGCGGCCGTCACCACGGCCAGCGGGATGACGAGGAGCGATGCGGGCTGCCGGATGGGGCGGTACCGCGCCCCCTCCCGGTCGATCAGCAGGAAGCCCGCGGGCCGCACCCGGACGAAGCCGCTGCCCCCGGCCCCGTCCCCTCCCGCGACGAACAGGCGGCTGGAGCCCCCGCCCATGATGGTCAGCGCGGTCACCCGGGCCACCGGGACGACCGTGGAACCCTCCGCGACCACGGCCTCGCCGAACGCCGACGAGGACCGCGCCGAAGCGCCGGTGTTCCCGATCAGCCTGGCCAGCGCGGACAGGGCGGGACTGGTGCGGCGGGCGCGGCGGCCCAGAGCGGTGTCCGGCATGGCGGCGGGTCCCTTCGTGGCGGTTGCGTACCCGCCCCATTGTGTAACGCGGACGCGGTCCCCGGAACGTTACCGGCCTGTTCCGGACACCGGGTCGCGGCCTGCGGAAGGCGGCGTTGCCCGGGACGCTGTGTGACGGAATGTGAGAGGAGGGCGATATGGTGTCCGCCGTCCGCGTTCCCCAGGAAGGAAACCCCCGGTGTCCCCTGCGCCCCAGACGACGAAGACCGCGACCGCGCTGGTCCTGGCCCTCATGCTGACCGCCTGCGGCGGCGCGGAGCCGGAGCAGGCCGCGGACGCCTCCGACACCGCGGCGGCCGACGCCCAGGCATCCCCGTCCGAGGGGACCCCCGAGGCGGCCGTCGAGCTGGTGGACCCGATGGAGCTGGCCCCCGACGACCTGTGCCGGGTGCTCTCCGAGGAGACCCTCACCGAGCTGCTCGGTCCGCCCGACGACCGGGCCGGCAGCCAGGAGTCCGACGCCGCTGTCCCCGACCCCGAGGACGTGGAGAATCTCGGCGGCCTGTCCATGACGTGCATCACCGTGGCCACGAGCGTCGGTCCGCCGCCGCGCAGCCACAGTCTCACCTACCGCCTGGAGATCAACGAGGGCCCCTACCAGGAGGACACCTCGGCACCCGCGGAGGAGGACGCCGACCCCTCGATCGAGATCGGTGACTACGCGGTCGTGGAGGTGGACCCGGAGGGCACCGACGTCGACCTCCAGGTGGTCCAGGGCCAGGTCGGTGTGAGCGTCGACTACTCGGCGACGGAGGTCGTCGACTACGAGGGCGTCCCCTACGCCGACGAGGAGGAGATGGTCGCGCGCGCCCTCACGGCGGCGGAGGAGATCCTCGCCTCCACCGGCGCTTAGCGGACCGGCCGCACGGGTTCTGAACCGCGATGATCTTGTACTTATAGCCGGTGTCGGCGCTCGAACCTCGCTATGGGTACAAGACCACGGCGCGTGGGGCCGGCCGGTCCGGAGGTCACGACAGCGGCGGCCCCACGCGTTGGCGGCCTCCCCGTCCAGCCCTCCAGGGGGCCCGGGTCCACCGCGCGCACGCGGCCCGGCTCAGGGCGTGAGCACGTTGAGCAGACTCAGTTCGGTGTCGTAGACGGCGACGTCGCCGCTACCCGTGCGCAGGCCCGCCACCCGGGACCCGTCCTGGGACAGCGCCATGGGGAACACGCGGGGCAGCTCCGGGCCCAGCGCGACCTCGGTCGCCGAGGCGTACCGCCACGCCACCATGTCGCCGCGGCCGGTGGCGGGGTCCAGACGGGCGGCGAACACGCGGCCGCTCGCGGCGCTGTAGGCGACGTCCACCAGGACGCCCTCGTCCGGGCCGGGGACGAACTCGCGGACGATCGCTCCGGTCCCGGGCACGACGAGGAACACGGAGCCGGAGCGGATGAGCAGCACGGCCGAGCCGTCCGGGACGAGGTCGAACGATGCCGCGCCCACACCGGAGCGCTCGCGGATCAGGCCCCGCAGCGAGAGGCTCTCGGTGTCCCACACGGCGATCCCGCCGCCCTCCTCGCCGCCCGCCACCACGCTGCCGTCGAGCGAGTACCTGATCGAGCCCAGCACGCCCGAGCCGGACAGCCGCGCCTCCAGCTCCCAGGTGCGGGTGTCGTGCAGGTGCAGGTGCCGTCCGTCGGGGTCGCCGCGCACGCCCAGCGCGAGCGAGGAGCCGTCGGGACTGAAGGCGATCGACCGCACGGCCCTCTCCTCGCCGACGTCCTGCCTCCGGCCGGTCTCCAGGTCGACGACGGAGGCGCCGTCGAGGGTTCCGTAGGCGAGCAGGCACCCGTCGGGGCTGAACGCCGCCGGGGTCGGCGGCACGGCTGAGGAGTCGTGGTCGATGCGGGCGATGGCGCGCGACTCCCGCCAGTCCCACAGGGTCACCGTGTCGATCTGGGAGACGGCCAGGACGGAGCCGTCGGGTGAGAAGGACAGCGCGAGCGGGACGTCCTCGGGGAAGGAGGTCATCGGGGTCCCGGTCGCCGCGAGGCTCTCGGAGAGGGCCGATCCGGTCGCGGAGCAGTCGGCGGCGCGCTCGGCCGCCCCGGGGTCCCACGAGGGGGCGGTGAAGGAGTACAGCCCCACGCTCACCAGGAGCACCACCACACCGGCCAGCGCCGCCGCGCGCAGGAGGGAGCGGCGGCGTCGTTCCCCGAGGTGTGAGGGTTCTTCGGGGTGGAGGGGGCGCATGGGTCCTCTGGGGGGTGTCACAGGGGTGAGCGAGGACGGCCCGTCGTCTCCGGGCCGGTGCGTGTGTGGTTGTCAGCAGCCACCGTAACCCCAGGAGGCCGCTGGTGGGGAATGGTCCTGGAGGGTTCGGGCAGGTTATGTGCCCTTCTGTCAGTCTTTGGTGTCTTAGGTCCGAAGATCTCTCGGCCGGAAGGGTGCCGGAGGCGCGCGCGGCGGGCGAAAGGCCGACCGGGGCCCGTGGGACCGGGGCGCGGGAACGCCCGCGTACCAGGGGGTCTCGGCTTTACGCCGGACCGGGACGTGTCGAGTCCTTCTGCGCGGGTAGGGCGAAGTGACAAGAGAATCGTCCGCACGCGCGCCGGACAGGTGGCCGAGGGGCGTGTGCGGGGAAGAGGGTCGTCTCCACGGGAGGACGGCGCCGCGGGGGGCGACGTGGCCCGCGCGGGGCCCGGGAACGCCGACAGGCGTGCCGGGCGCGTTCGGCGCCCCTGAGGGGGCCGCGCACCGGACAGGGGAGTGCGCGGACGGGGTACGTGTGCGGAGCGGGCTCCGCGGGCGGCGGCCGGGGGCTCAGCGGCTCCGCTGACCGGGAGGTCTCAGAGTCGGCCGTGCGGTCTCAGGCCGCGACCGTGTGGTTGATGACGCTGCCGTGGCCGTAGACCGGCTCGGGCCCCTGCGCGAAGGGGTTGAGGAGTTCGGCGGCGCCGACGGGGTCGCTCGCGGGGTGCGAGACCGGACCGCCGTGGAACAGGTCGTTCCAGAAGAAGCGGCCGTCGCGACACCAGACGTTGACGTCCCGCTGGACCGAGACGACGGCCAGCTCGGAGCTGCCCGACCAGTAGAACTGGCGGGGGGTCACGGAGGCGAGCTCGCCCAGGAGTGCCGTGATCGCGCGCTGGGCGCAGAAGGCGTGGCGGGGCTTGTGCTTGATTCGCCTGGCGAGGGCCGATTTCGCCCGGGAGGCCCGGGGGTTGTTCAGGCGCCAGTGACTCAAGGTCGTCTCCAGTGGTCTAGGTTGCCGCGGTGCCGTGTTCGCTTGTGCGGCCACGTCGCCGCGGATCGAGGTGCTCCCGCCTCAGGTGGCCTTGGCGGGTTCCCTCCACAAAGTTGGTGAGGCGTGAACGATGTCGTTACCTCGTAGTTATTCTTTGCGCTCCGGATGCTAGCAGCAACTGACCCCTTGTAGTCGAGGCTTCTACAAGTGACCAATATCACATTTAACGAATGTGTCTCGACTTCACCAAACCAAGAACCAGCAGCTCAGGGCGGGTATTCCGAACGCCTGGCCGTTTTTTGGGCGTCGCGAAAAGCCTGTCCGTTTGCGTGGGTGATGTCGCCAGTGTCACTCGTTGTGGCCACTCTTGGCGTGTTTGTCGTGACTCTCCGCGACTTTGTGCAGGTTACGGGCCCTTGACCCGCTCAAACCCCGGCTTTGTCGTCCGCGCCCTCTCCCGACATGCCGGTGTTCCCGTCGGTTTTGCCCCCGCTTTCACCCCGGTGTAAGGGCTGGTCCCGTATGTGGAGGACACTGGAAAGGTCGTACGAAACGGAGAGAAGTCGCCCAGTGACACAGACCGAGACATCCGGTGACCGGACTACCGCACGGGAGGGCGTCGTGGCCTCCGAACCCGCTGGCGGCGCCAGGGCCTGGCTCGTGTGGGGCGTCGCCGTGGGCGGGTACTTCCTGGCGATGCTGCACCGCAACGGTCTCGGTGTGGCCGCCCTGGAGGCCCAGGCCCGCTTCGACGTCGGACCGGCTCTGCTGTCCCTCCTGCCGATGCTGCAACTCCTGGTGTACGTGGTCCTCCAAGTCCCCACCGGGCTGCTGGCCGACCGGCTCGGCCCCCGCTACACGCTCGTCATGGGCATGGCGGCGATGACGGTCGGCGCGTGCCTGTTCGCGCTCGCCCCCGGCATCGAGGTGGCGGTGGCCGGGCGGTTCCTCATCGGTCTCGGCGACGCCCTGGTCTTCCTCAACGTCATCCGGCTGGCTGCCCTGTGGTTCCCGCGTTCGCGCTACGCCCTCGTCAGCGGGCTCACCGGCGTGGTCGGCGGAACGGGGCAGGTGGCCAGCGCCGCGCCGATGGCCTGGGCCCTGGAGGGCTTCGGCTGGGTGGCCGCCTTCCTGGCCACCACGGCCCTGACCGCGCTGATGGCCCTGCTGATGCTGGTGGTCGTGCGCGACCGCCCGGCCGGGGCGGCGGGCCGCTCCACGGTCGCCGACCCGATCTCGGTGTGGGCCGCGCTCAAGGAGGCGCTGCGCTCGCGCGGCCCGCAGATCGGCATGGCCCACCACGCGGCCGTCATGGCCCCGTTCACGATGATGATGGTGCTGTGGGGCTACCCGTTCCTCGTGGGCGGCCTGGGGCTGTCCGAGGACACCGCGGCCCTCACCCTCACCGCCCTGGCCGCGGGCGGGCTGTGGATGGCTCCGCTCGCGGGCGTCTTGATCGGGCGCAGACCCGGCGTGCGCCGGTGGCTGGGGCTCACCCTGAGCACTGTGCTGAGCCTGGGCTGGCTGCTGCTGGTGGCGTGGCCCGGGGGAACCCCGGTGGCAGTGGGGCTGACGGTGCTCGCGGTGAGCGCGATCGGGCAGACCCTGGCGCCGACGGTCTCCTTCGACTTCGCGCGCGACGGCATCCCCGCCAGCCGGACCGGCGTCGCCTCCGGCCTGGTGAACATGAGCGGGTTCACGACCGCGGTGGTGTGCACGGTGGCGGCGGGCGCGCTGCTCCAGGCGCTGCCGGAGGGCCCCGAGGCCTACCAGTTGGCGTTCGTGCCGATGGCCGTCGCCACGGTGTGCGCGACCGCGGCGCTGTACTTCTTCGTCCTCCGCCGTCCCCGGGCCTGACCCCTCGGGTCAGTACACCCGGGACCCCGTACCACGCGCGCGCGTGCGCGTGCGCGCGTGGAGAAGAGGACCGCTCCTCCTCCCGCCTGAACCGGAACCGCTCCCGCGCGTGCGCGCGCGTGGAGGAGAGGCGCGTCCCCGGTCCGCGGAGCCGAGGACCTTCGGGGGACGGGGGCGTTCTTACTCGTGGAGGCCGGTCCGGCGACCGGCCTCCGCCGTGTGCACGGCTCCGTACGCGCCCGGGGACGGGGACGAACCGCCTCTCCGGTGGGCGCGGCGGGCCCCGCGCGTGCGCGGGGACGAGAAGCGTCCCCCGAGACCGCAGGGCCCGTTCGGGGCCTCGCGCGCGTGCGCGCGGGGGTGAGGGGAGAAAGAGGGGCGTGCGCGCCTCTTGTGCCGTCCGGGGCCGCGTGGGATTTTCTCTGTCATGAGGTGGAGTCCCGAACGGTCCAGGGAGATGTTCGCGCGGAGCCGGGTCGCCAGGCTGGCCACGGTGGGCGAGCACGGGCAGCCCCATCTGGTGCCCGTGGTGTTCGCGGCCTACGGCGACACGATCGCGATCCCCGTGGACCGCAAGCCCAAGACCACGTACCGGCTCAGGCGGCTGCTCGACATCGAGGGCAATCCCCGGGTGTCGCTGCTCGCGGACGAGTACTCCGACGACTGGGACCGGCTGTGGTGGGTCCGCGCGGACGGTGAGGCGCTGGTCCTGCACGACGGCCCGGCCTGGACGGAGGCCCGCGACAGGCTGGTCGAGCGCTATCCCCAGTACCGGGACACGCCGCCCGAGGAGGCGATCATCCTGGTGGAGGTCCGCCACTGGTCCGGGTGGTCGGTCGCGGAGGAGCCCGACGCGGAGTCCGGTGCGGAGCCCGGCACGTCGGAACACTGACGACGCGCAGGAACACTGACGGCGCGTCGCGACACCGACGACGCGGGGCGCTGGGACTCGGTGGTGTGCGGCGGCGGTCCCGCTTCCGTGGGCCGCCGTCGGCCGCCGACGGTGACGCCGGGAACGGGACCGCCCCCTGAGCGGGGGACCGCCGCGCACGGTCCGCTGGGTGGCGCCGGGGCGGGCCGGAGCCACCCAGCGGACCGCGGCGGCGGATTCCGGGTGCGGGCACGGGTCAGCCCGCGCGCCAGGTGGCGTCCTGGAGCGCGCCCCCGGCCTGCGGGCCCATCAGGGAGAGCCCGCCGTCCACGAACAGCGAGGCGCCGGTGACGTAGGACGCCTCCGGCTTGGCGAGGAAGGCCACGGCCTCCGCCACCTCGTAGGCGTGGCCCGGCCGGGGCAGCGGGTACCCGGCGCGCGAGTCCAGCGCGGGCTCCTCCTCGTGCTGGCCGGTCATGGGCGTGGCGATCTCGCCCGGCGCCACCGCGTTCACGGTGATGCCGTACAGACCCAGTTCCAGGGCCAGGACGCGGGTGAGCAGCTTCAGGCCGCCCTTGGCGGTGCAGTAGGCGCCCGCGGTCACCCGCGGGAACTCCTCGTGCACGCTGGTGACGTTGACGATGCGGCCGCCGCGACCGGCTTCGCGCATGTGCGCGGCCGCGGTCTTCGAGCACAGGAAGGGCGCGTCCAAGTCCACGGACAGGACCTCGCGCCAGCGCTCGTAGCTGGTCTCCAGCAGGTGCTCCCCGGAGCCGGTGCCCGCGTTGTTGACCAGGACGCCGATGCCGCCGAGGTCCTCGATCAGCTCGGCGACGGCCTCCGAGCCCCGCACGGGGTCGGAGAGGTCGTGCTGGCGAACGGACACCCGGCGGCCGGTCTCGCGGATCTCGGCCTCCGTGCGGTGCACGCCCTCCGCGTCGCTGTGGAAGGTGACGCCGACGTCGAAGCCCTGCTGCGCGAGGCGGATCGCCGTCGCCCGGCCGATTCCGCTGTCCGCGCCCGTCACCACAGCCACGCGGTCGTAGTCGTCGAACTCCCCTGCTCCCTCGACGCGGTCGTCGCTTGCCATGCTCTGCCCCCTTCCGTGCGCCCCCGGCGGCGCACGTGCTCGGGTGAGCGGCTACCCAGCGCCACACCCCGTACACGTGGGACGGGTGGCGCGGACGCGGAGCGGCGGGGCCAGGACCGGCGCGTTCCGGGCGTGTGGGACCGGAGCCCCGGTGCCGGAGCGGGTGCGTTCCGCGCGCGGGGCCCGCCACCTCGAGGTGGACGCCTCAGAGGACAGCGCGCCGATCCTGCGCCGCCTGGGCTTCGAGCAGGTGACCACGACGACCCCCTACGTGTGGTCCCCGCCGGAGGCGGGGTGACCGGAGGGCGGGGCGGCCCGGTGGCCGCCCCGCCCTCTCGCTGGGTCCGACGCGGTTAGAAGGCGGACTCGGGGACGTCCATCAGTTCCACCGTCACGCCCTCGGCGACGCGGCGCTCGGCGGCGATGCGCGGCAGGAACTGCTCGGCGAAGAAGCGCGCGGCGGCGATCTTGCCGGTGTAGAAGTCCTTGTCCCCGTCGCTGGCGCCGTCGATGCTGTTGAGGGCCACCTCTGCCTGGCGCAGCAGCAGCCAGGACAGGACGACGTCACCGAAGGCCATGAGCAGGCGGGTGGAGTTCAGGCCCACCTTGTACAGCTCGCGCGCGTCCTCGGCGGAGCCCATCGCGTGGCCGACCATGAGCTCGACGATCTTCTCGACGTTCTCGGCCGCCTCCAGGAGCAGCGCGCGCTCCTGCTTGAGCTGGCCGTTGCCCGCGTCGCTCTGCGCGAAGGCCTTGATCTCCCCGGCCAGCTTGCCCAGGGCCTGGCCGCCGTTCTTCACGATCTTGCGGAAGAAGAAGTCCTGGGCCTGGATCGCGGTGGTGCCCTCGTAGAGGGTGTCGATCTTGGCGTCCCGGATGTACTGCTCGATCGGGTACTCCTGGAGGAACCCGGAGCCGCCCAGGGTCTGGAGGGACTCGGCGAGCAGCGCGTAGGAGCGCTCGGAGCCCACGCCCTTGACGATCGGCAGCAGGAGGTCGTTCATGGCCTCCAGCTCAGCGGCGTCCTGGCCCGTGCGGTGCGCGATCTGGATCGCGTCCTGCTGGGTGGCGGTGTAGAGCACCAGGGCGCGCATGGCCTCCACGTAGGACTTCTGCGTCATGAGGCTGCGGCGCACGTCCGGGTGGTGGGTGATGGTCACCTTGGGGGAGTCCTTGCCCGCGGCCAGGTCGTTGCCCTGCACGCGCTCCTTGGCGTACTCCAGGGCGTTGAGGTAGCCGGTGGACAGGGTGGCGATCGCCTTCGTCCCGACCATCATGCGCGCGTACTCGATGACGAGGAACATCTGGCGGATGCCGTCGTGCTTGTCGCCCACGAGGTAGCCGATGGCGGGGTGCTTGTCGCCGAAGGTCAGCTCGCAGGTGGTGGAGGCCTTGAGGCCCATCTTGTGCTCGACGTTGGTGACGTAGGCGCCGTTGCGCTCGCCGGGCGAGCCGTCCTCGTTGATGAGGTACTTGGGGACCAGGAAGAGCGAGAGGCCCTTGGTGCCGGGGCCGGCGCCCTCGGGGCGAGCCAGCACCAGGTGGAAGATGTTCTCGGTCATGTCCTGCTCGGCCGAGGTGATGAAGCGCTTCACGCCCTCGATGTGCCAGGTGCCGTCACCCTGGTCCACGGCCTTGGTGCGGCCCGCGCCGACGTCCGACCCGGCGTCCGGCTCGGTGAGGACCATGGTGGCGCCCCAGCCGCGCTCGATGGCCAGCTCGGCGAACCGCTTCTGCTCCTCGTTGCCCTCGGAGTGCAGGATGCTCGCGAAGCCGGGCCCGGCCGAGTACATGTGCACGGCGGGGTTGGCGCCGAGGATGAGTTCGGCGGCGGACCAGACCAGGGAGCGGGGGGCGCCCAGGCCGCCCAGCTCCTGGGGAAGGTCGAGGTTGTACCAGCCGGCGTCCATGTAGGCCTTGTAGGACTTCTTCAGGCTCTCGGGGAGCGCGACGGTGTTCGTCTTCGGGTCGAAGACCGGGGGGTTGCGGTCCGCGTCCTCGAAGGACTCCGCGAGGACGCCCGTGGCGAGGCGGTTGACCTCGTCCAGGATCGTGCGGGCGGTCTCCTCGTCCAGCTCCTCGAAGGGGGCCTGCCCCAGGACGTCCTGGCGCTTGAAGACCTCGAAGAGGTTGAACTCGATGTCGCGCAGGTTGCTCTTGTAATGCGTCATGGACAGCTCCGCTGTGTCCCTGGCCGCGGTGTCTGTACACGCGGATCTACCGACTAGTAACAAGTCAATGTTACTACCCAGTAGCGACCGGCGCCAGTGGGAGGGAGGGAGTTGTGTCCCAGGGGATACCAAAAGGAGGGGCGAGTTTTCGTGAGGCGCGCTGAACGGGCTGTTCGCGGGCTCGCGCGGGGCGGGGAGGCGCTGGCCCGGGCCTCCCCGCCCCGCCCGGAATCCGGCCTCAGTCGATGAGGACGTAGGGGCGCGTGGCGGGCGGGGCGCCGCCCGGGGGGACGGCGAAGGCGGCCCACACGTGGGTTCCCAGGTCGGCCCAGGGGGCGAGACGGAAGTGTCCCCAGGCTGTGGACAGGTTCTCCACGAGCAGCAGCCCGCGCTGGCCCTCGGCCCAGTTCCACTCGTCCTCCGTCCGTTCCTCCGGGACGGCCGGGATCGCGCCGCCTCCGCCGCAGTCGCTCACCGAGAACCGGAGCGTTCGCGCGTTGGGCATCGACAGCGCGCGGACGACCTCGCCGTCCCTCTCTCCTGAATCCGTGTACTTGACGGAGTTCGCGAACAGCTCGCTGGCGCACAGCCGCACGGTCTCGACCAAGTCGCCGTCGAAACCGGCCAGGTCGGCCGCGAGGTCGGCGCGGACCCGCGCGAGCTGGTCCAGTGTTCCCGGGTAGACGCGGTGCTCCCAGCGGACGAGGGGGCGCGGAACCTTGGGCGTGGTCAGGAAGATCATGCCGGGACCGCCTGTCGGCAGTGCTCCGCGCGGGGCTGATGTGTCTGCTGTGCTCGCTGCGTCCGCTCGGTTCGTTGCTGCTGCTGGTCGAGCCAGACGCGGGCGAGCCGGGTGAACGCGCGCCAGTCCTCGGGGTCCTCGCAGGCGGGGGACGGAGGGCGAGGGGCGGGTACCGGGGTCGGAGCGGGGTCGGAGGCCCGCGCGGGGACCGGGGCGGGAACCCGGGCCGGGACCGGGACGGAGCCGGTCGCCAGGAGGTCGCCGGAGAACGGGGTGTTCGTGCTGGGCTGCTGGTCGAGACGGATGGTGACCTCGTGCCGGACCCGCGCGGCTCCGGGTTCGCGGGTTCCCGCGCGAGCCTCTGCGCGGGCCTGTTCTCGGGCCGCGTAGTAGGGGCGGACCAGGGCGATGTCGTCGGCGGGGAAGCGTGCGCTCGGCGGGGCCAGACGGGGCGCGGCGGCTGGAGCGGGAGCGGCGGCGGGGACGGAGCCGGGAACAGGGCCGGGAGCGGCGGGGCGCTCGGGGTGCCTGGGCGGCTCGGGAGCCCGGTCGGTTCGTGCGGGAGGTGTGGCGGCCTCGACCGGAACGCGGACCTGGGCGGGAACCGGGACGTAGCGGCGGACCCGGGTGGAGCGGCGGCGACGGCCGCCGGTGGCGGAGTGGCGTCCGCACGGGGGCGCGAAGAGGGCCTTGACCGTGCCGAGGGCACGGATCAGGGCCGCAGCGCTAAACTGGCGCATGCTGGCAATTTCCTTGTCTCAAAGGGTGGAGTTGCTGGCCACGGCCCCGGACGGTGTCTAACCGTCGCGGGGTCATTGTGTGGATGGAGTTGTGTGTCCGGTGTCAGATTAAGGGCAGGGGTGGAGTGGAAGCGAACTTTTCTGCGAACTACTCCAGGGTAATTTCGGCTTGATGGCATCGCCGCAGCTCAGGGCCCTGTAGAGGGGTTATTGGCTGGCTCCGCCGGGTTCACTTTGGTTGGTATCTAACGCCGCAACTGATGGCTTTTGTTGTGAATGTCCGGAATTGTGTGGAGGCATAAAGAAGGAGCGGCACCACACGAGGAGCGCCGCTCCGTAGCTCCCGGTGGCTAGCCGAGGCTCTTGAGCGAGTCCACGAGCGCGGTCCACTCGGTGGCCGCGAACGACAGGTGTCCCAGCTCGCGGTTCTGCGTGTCCCGCACGGCGGTGGTGGCACCCTCGGCGACCTCGACGCAGTTGGTTTCGGCGATGCTGTAGCTGCTCTTGTGCCATGAGGGGGTGTTCAAGCGGGCCTCCAGGCAGTTGGTTTCAGCCTTGCTGTACGTGGACTTGTACCACGTTCCTTCGATCATCACTCAACTTCTCCTTGTGCTTTCTTGAGCAGCGACCGTGACTGATCCGGAGGGAGTGCGAATCCCCGCAGGTCTCCCATGCGGGATA
Organism: Nocardiopsis akebiae; assembly: GCF_018316795.1. Lineage (NCBI taxonomy): Bacteria > Bacillati > Actinomycetota > Actinomycetes > Streptosporangiales > Nocardiopsidaceae > Nocardiopsis > Nocardiopsis akebiae. Next base: position 6,486,015 of record NZ_CP074132.1, on the reverse strand, counting down.
CGTGTTCTTCGACAGTGTCCGCGTCGACGATCACGCCTCCAACTGATCCGGTCTCCAGGTAGAGGAGCATCCCGGCGTCCGGGACTCTCAGCAGCATGAAGCCGTTGTCGAGTCCCGGGTGGTCCCAGGTATCGGCGGGGACGACCAGGATCTCCACTCTGCTCCGCGTGGAGACCTCCAACAGGTACCCAAGCTGTTCCCTCATGGTGTCAGGGCTGCCGAGACGCCGGTACAGCACGGTCTCGTCTAGGACAACCGAGAAGAAGGGGGCGTCATCGCGGGCCAGGATGACCTGTCGCTCGGTGCGCTCCTTCGCCTTCGCTTCCACCGCCGTTTGCGAGTCAGCCCGGTTTCCTGCCCGGATCGAGGCGCGCATGTAGTCGCGCGTTTGTAGAAGTCCGGGGATGAGCAACGGGTGGTACTGCTGAATCTGGGTGGCCCTCTGCTCCACGATCGGCAGTTTCCTGTACCAGTCCGGCGGCGTGTAGGCCTCGTGCTGTTCCTCCCACACGGCGACCAGGCGACCTTCGCTGTTAAGCGCCTGGTCAATTCGTTCCGCCGTGTCCTTTTTGGCAGGCGTCTTTCCCAGCTCGATATCACTGACCGTCGCCTGGGACGCTGGTAGCAGGCTTGCCAGCCTGCTCTGTGAAAGTCCCGCCTGTTCACGGAACCGGCGCACCTCGGCGCCGAACTTCCGAGCCTTCGGATCGACCTCGTTCGCCATGCACAGCTTCTTACCAGTCCGCTATCAGGCGCCAACAGGGTTTACCTGAGAATTTCGCATTTCCCAGCGATCGGTAGATCAGATGAGCCTTCCGATGAGACTGTGACGACGGCCGAAGAAAAGTCCCGGCGGCTGTACTGACAACCCCGGGACCTGGTCCGGAACCCGTGCTTCTCACGACAACAGGTACGAACATGAACCAGGCTATCCCTCGTCAGTCCACCCCGGAAGGCGTTACCGGCCGCCGAACGCCGACGCTCCAACCGCCCTGGCGGATGCGGTTCGACGACTCCGACCGCTGCGGCATCGTCCTGGGCAGCGACCCCCGCCACGTCGGGATCGCCCGGAACTGGGCCTACCGCAACGCCCGCTCCCCGCGCCGTGCGGCCTTTCCGCTGGTGCTTGCCGTGAGCCTGCTGGTCACCAACGCGCAGCAGCACAGCCGTTCCGGCGACCCCGGCGGCACCGTCCGGGTCACGCTGCATCGCAAGCCCCACACCTACACCCTGACGGTCACTGACGACGGCCCCAGGCCGGACCAGCCCGTCCGCTTTCCGCGTCCGCGAAAGCCCACGGAACCGCTGGAGGCCACCGGCAACGGGCTGCTGATGCTGGACGAGCTGTCGGTGTCCTGGGACTGGACGGGCAACGCGGGCGAACCCCTGACGGTGCGCGCCCTCATCGACCGCGCCGGGGAGAAGCGGGCCGGGGCTCCCACCACCAAGGTCTGAGGAACGGCACTGCCTCGCTACGCCCACCCGCCGAACACGGAAAGCGCCTCATGCCCGACTACAGCTACCTCCTCGACGGTCGCCCCGACGTTTTCACCCCCGGCGAAGTCGCCGCCCTGTTCAACATCCGCCCCCGCAGCCTCCACCGAGGCGACTGGGACCGCGTCCTCCGGCCCTTCCGCACCCCGGGCGGAGCACGCCGCTACCCCAAGGAACACATCGCCGTCCTCCTGAATCAGCCGGATGAATCCGCCCCTATCCCGTAGCGCCGCCACGAGCCGGTCCGCGCGTCCGCGACGGTCTGCCGACCTGGCGCGAGGTATCCGAAGCAAGGAAGGAACTCCCTATGTCCTCCACGAACCTCTCGACACTGCTGGAGTCGCCCGACGGCGAGTCCCGCGCGCAGATCGCCCGCCTCATCGACACCCTCCGCACCACTACCTGAACCGACCAGAGGACCGCATTTCCCCTGTCAGCACCCGGTCACACGGACAGACCGATCCCGGCCAATGTCCTGACGCAGCGTGCTGGCGGGACTACCTTCACATCAACCGCCCTCTCACACCGAGGAGACCGCCATGGGCAAACGTGAGGACAAGTCGACCAGCGACGGCCACAAGCCCGACCGCCCCATTCCGCCGCCCACCCCCAACGACGGTGGCAGTGGCGGAGGAAAGCACGAGCGCGACGACAAATGACCAACCCCGAACACCTCTCGTCCCGCCTCGTCGAGGAGATCGCCCCCTCCCCGGCCTGGCGGGACACCTTCGAGCGGGTTCCCCGCCACCGCTTCATCCCCGACCGCATCTGGGTCGAGGACGGGGACGAGCTGACAACCCTCGACAGGGCCGATGACCCCGAGGCGTGGTCGCGTGCCTGCTACGCCGACCGGCCGGTCATCACCCAGATCGACGACGGAGACCCGACCGGGCGCGGATACAGTTCCTCGTCGGCGTCCATGCCGAGCATCGTGGCGCTGATGCTGGAGGCCACCGACCTCGCCGCCGGTCAGCGGGTGTTGGAGATCGGCACCGGAACCGGATGGAACGCCGCGCTGCTCGCTGACAGGGTCGGTGCCGGGAACGTGACGTCGGTGGAGATCGACCCGGCCGTGGCCGCGCGGGCCGAGGAGAACCTGGAGGGCCACGGTGTCCATGTGGTCGTCGGGGACGGTGAGAAGGGTTGTCCGCCCGACGCCCCCTACGACCGGGTGCTGGCGACCGCCGCCGTCCAGCGGGTTCCCTACCCGTGGGTGGAGCAGACGGCGCCCGGCGGGCGGGTCGTGACCCCGTGGGGGACGAGCTTCCACAACGGCACGCTGCTCCGCCTCCGGGTCGGAGCGGACGGAACGGCGTCCGGGAGGTTCGGCGGGAACGCGGGCTTCATGTGGGTGCGCGGCCAGCGGACGCCGCACGGCACGCTCGAAGAGCGCGTCCGTCCCGACCACGAGTACGCCGAGAGCACCACGGACCTGCACCCGTACGAGCCGGTCGGTGACTTCGACGCGAGCTTCGCGATCGGCCTGCGGGTCCCCGGCATGAAGGACCTGCTGGTCTTCGACGACGACGTGCCGGGCAACCCGGACTACACGGTGTACCTGATGGACCCCGGTTCGGGCTCGTGGGCCTCGTGGCGGATCCGGTCCGGCTCTCATGAGTTCGGGGTTCGCCAGCACGGCCCGCGCCGCCTCTTCGACGAGCTGGCCGGGGCCCACGCCTGGTGGCGGGAGGCGGGCCGCCCGGAACACTCCCGGTTCGGCGTGACCGTGACCAGCGGGGGCCAACGCGTGTGGTTGGACGACCCCAACAACGTCCTTCCCACGGGGCAGAGCGCCGCCGGACGAACGGAGAACGGCCAGGCCTGACCGGAGTCGTATCCGAACCCTCGTCCGCGCTTGTGGACCTTCTGGTCGAGGAGGGCGCGCTGGTGCCCGGCGACCGCCTAACCGAGGCGTTCCGACGCGTGGACCGGGGCGTCTTCGTCCCGGCCTTCGCCCTGCACGAGGAAACCCCGCGGGGCGCGCGCTACAGGCTCCTGTCCGGCGAGGACCCCGACCAGCGTGAGGATTGGGTCCGCCACGTCTACGCCGACGAGACGCTGACCATCGGGATCGCCGGAGAACCGGTGACCGACGCCCTGCCCGGGGGCGCGGGTGGAGGAAGCGCACCGGTGGTGGCTCGCCAACGGCCAGCCGGGCTGGAGCGCCTTCGGCGTCACCGTCACGCCCGGGGACCAGCACGTGCGGTTCGGTTCGGCGGAGAGCGACCAGCGCTGGCCGCTGCCGCTCCCGTAGGCAACGGCCCCCTCCGGTTGGGGGCCGGTGTGTGCACTGCCGCCGCGCGGAACGGCTGAGGTCACAGGGAAGGGGCGGCACTCCGTGGAGGAGTGCCGCCCCTTCGGGCCCTCTCAGCCGCTGTCCCGGTTCCCGGGGATCAGGGCTGGAACTCGGTGATCGTCTGGGCGATGCCGTCCTCGACCTCGACCCCGGCCAGGACGACGGTCCCGTCCTTCAGCTCGGCCTCGAACTCCTCCATGTCGCACTCCACGGTCCCGGTCATGTCGTCGTTGGGGACCTCGGGTGCGCAGGTGTACAGGCCGCCGAGGATCTCGGTGTCCTCGGTGACGTAGAACGCCTGGTCACCGACGAGGTACTCGTACGGAGCCAGGTGCACGACCTCGCCGGAGAGGGTTCCGGTGAACCCGTCGGCGCTGGCCTCCACACCCTGGTTCCCGGCTCCTTGCTGCTCGGCGGCCGCCGCCGGGCTGAAGCCGGTCGCACCGAGGGTGAGCAGGCCTGCGGAGAGAACGGCCAGCGCGCTCGTGCGGATGTCGCGATTCATCGTGTTCCTTTCCTATGGGGAGCGGTGTGTTAATTGACTCACCAGGGATTGGGGGATGAGTGCGTTATGTGTCGACTTTCCCCTAGTCGGGCTGCTCAAACACGTGTCGAGGATATCGGTGAAATCCTGGGGTGCTGCAGTGGCGTCGTTCCAGGGAGATCAGAGATTCCGCCATGAAATTTCAAGGGTTGATCGTGCAGGGTTGGTTTGTGTTGTCCGGGTGAGGGAAGGATGGACCTTCGCCTGTTCGGTATCGCTGTCTGTGCAGGCTGGCTCGACCCCAGGTGTTCCGTGGCCGGGGGGGGCCTCGCAGCCGGTACCCATGATCAATGGCGGGAGCTAAATATCCCGTTAGCCGTCGCTGGTTCCCCCGATTTGTCCACGGCGGGGCGGCCGCCTCCTATCGGCGGACGCATGAGTCGTGTAAATCGACCCGTTCGCCTTGGATGCTTGTTCGGGCTCCGCGGTTCTCCTTTCCGGGAGAACGCGCGGATTCTCCCGGGCGGGCCCGGCGGTTCCGCGCCGCCCGAACACTCCTCGGGGAGCCCCCGGCCTTCCGCCCGCGGTCGACCGCCCGCGCCGCGCCCGTTCGGCGTCCCGGCGCATCCGTCCCCGGCCCGCGCGCTCACGGCGCGCTCGTATCCTCGGACCCGGACCCGTCACCCGAGCTGGAGAGCGACGACGCGATGCTGGAGATGCTGCCCGGACTCGTCCGGATCTACGAGGAGTGGGCGGAGCGGTACCCCGACGTGCAGCCGCTGACCATCCAGTTCGCGCCGGACGGCAAGCCCGCCGACGGTCTCGACGGGGTGCTCGCCTACCCCCTGGACGGCCACTGGCTGCTGGTGTCCTTCGGCCTGACCGAGCTGGGGGAGAAGACCAGCGGGGAGCCCCGCGTCTCCGGGTCGGGCTTCGAGTTCACCTGCCGCGTCCCGCGCGAGGACGGCGACGAGGCCGTGCCCGCCTGGATCCTGCGCGTCATGCACGCCCTGGCCGACCGCTTCGTCGCGGGCAGCGACCTGGACGTGGGCCACTGGATCGTCACCCCGTCCCCGCTCGGCGGCGAGCCCGCCAACGGCGACATGACCTCGCTGGTCATCGTCCCCGACACCGAGATCCGCGCCATGGACACCCCCAACGGGATCGTCCTCTTCTTCCAGCTCGTCGGTCTGCTGGCCGAGGAGGGCGAGGCGATCCAGCAGGCGGGGACCGCCGCGCCGCTCGTCGCCCTCCTGCGTGACCGCGACCCGAGGATGGTCACCGACCCCTCGCGCGAACCCGTCCGCCTCTGACCCCACCGGAGACGACAGCCCAGCAGCATGCGTACGGAATGCTGTACATGATGGGAGCGGTGACGGAACCAGGAGGCGCAGCTGTGAAGACGGTGAGCTACTCGGAGTCCCGCGCGAACTACGCGGCCACGCTCGACTCCGTCGTGAACGACCGCGAGGAGGTCGTGATCACCAGAGCCGGACACGAGCCCGTGGTCATGATGGCGCTGTCGGAGTACGAGACACTCAAGGAGACCGCCTACCTCCTCCGCAGCCCCCAGAACGCGCGACGCCTCGTCACCGCCGTCGAGGAGTCGGAGTCCGACCAGGGCATGGAGCGGGGCCTGGCCGAATGGACCTCGTCCGGGCGCAGGGCGCCTGGGAGGACTACGTCTGGTGGCAGGGCCGGGACCGCGAGATCCTCAAACGCATCAACACCCTGATCAAGGACATCGACCGCAACGGAAACGACGGCATGGGCAAGCCCTAACCCCTCCGTCACGGCTTCCACGGGTACTGGTCCCGGCGGATCACCGACGAACACCGGTTGGTCTACCGGATCGGCGGGGACGAGATCCGCATCGCCGCCTTCCGGTACCACCACGGGAAATGATCATGTGGGCCGCCACCCGCAGCGGGTGGCGGCCCGCACGTTGTCATCCGGTCAGTGCCCGGAGCCCCGTTCCCGCCCGATCGCGGCGCCGATCTCGCCCACCCGGTCGGCCAGCAGGCCCATCGCGCCGATGGCCCTGGTCATCGGGTCGTCCTCGGCGCCGCCCAGCGCTCGGCCGCGCCGGAAGGCCTCCTTGACCTCCGTCCACCGGGCCTCCTGCTCGGGGGTCATGACCCCGCGCAGCTCCGCGAGCTTGAGCAGGTTGGCCTCCGCGCCCGAGGTCAGGGTCTGCGCCTCGCCCATGTAGTGGTCGTCGATCACGGCCTCCACCTCGGCGTCGTTCATGACCGGCACGATCCGCTCCGCCAGCCGGTTCATGTTGCGGTACGAGCCCTGGAGCCGGAACGGCGGCTCGGTGCGCGCCTCCTCCGACTGCGCCGCGGAGGCGATGTAGGCCGCGTTGTTGGTCATCACCACCTCCTGCACCCGCAGCAGCTTGCGCAGCACCGACACGATCCGGTCCACCTCGACCGCCGAGTAGGGGTGGTCGAGCTGGTCCGCGCCCACCGAGTCGTCGCCCCGCGCCATCCGCACGAACCGGTACACGTCATCCCTGCTCCGCGTGGACAGCGGGGCCAGGGTCGGGTTCGAGGTGAGCGCGTTCTCGACGTAGCTCAGCGCGAACAGCTCCTCCCTGCCCGCCAGCACGTCGCCCAGGTTGTACACGTCGGCGCGGTTGGCCAGCATGTCCGGAAGCCGGAACCGCTTGCCCTGCTCCGTGTACGGGTTGCCCGCCATGCACACCGCGAAGCGCTTGCCCCGCAGGTCGTAGGTCCGGGTCCGCCCGTTCCACACCCCCTCCATGCGCCGCTGGCCGTCGCACAGCGAGATGAACTTCTGGAGCAGCTCGGGGTTGGTGTGCTGGATGTCGTCCAGGTACAGCATCGTGTTGGCGCCCATCTCCAGCGCGAAGGAGATCTTCTCGACCTCCTGGCGTGAGGTGGCGTCCGGCGCCTCGTCCGGGTCCAGCGAGGTCACCGCGTGCCCGAGCGCTGGCCCGTTGACCTTGACGAACACCAGCCCCAGACGGCTGGCCACGTACTCCATGAGCGTGGTCTTGCCGTAGCCGGGCGGGGAGATGAGCAGCAGCAGGCCGCTCTGGTCGGTGCGCTTGTCGTCCCCGGCCGCGCCCAGCTGCTTGGCCAGGTTGTCGCCGATCAGCGGCAGGTACGCCTCGTCCAGGAGCCTGTTGCGGACGAACCCGCTCATCACCTTGGGCCGGTACTCCTCCAGCCGCAGCCGCTCGCGCTCGGCCGCCACCAGCTCGTTGCGGCGCCGCTGGAAGTCCCGGTAGGCGGGCACCTCCTCCAACCGGAACCGGCGGGTGCGCGGCAGGAACTCGTCCAGCCGCAGCTCCAGGGAGCGCTCGCGCACGCGCGGGTGCGACCCCAGCAGCCCGTCCACGTCCTCCGCGACGGCCGCCGACGACTCGTACCGCTCCACCGCGCCGCCGGTCAGCTCGATCGCGGCGGCCTCCGGCAGGTCGCCCGGGTCCACCTCCTCCAGGGTGGTCGCGAACGCCTCCAACCAGGCCGCCACGAGCTGGTGGCGCGCGTTCAGGTCGCCGTCGAGCGCGCGCAGGTCCTCCTCGAAGGCCTTGCGGGTGCTCTCCTGCGCACTGCCCACCGCCCGGTGGAACCGGTCCAGCAGCAGACGGGCGCCCGCGCCGGTCACGAACCCCCGCTCCCCGGGCCCCTCCGCCGCGATCTCCTCGAACAGGTACTCGCCCACCAGGTCCAGATCGGCCTCCTGGTGGAGCCCGGTGTCGGTGAGGAACCCGTCCACGGCCGCCGCCAGCTCCGCGCGCAGCGCGTCCACCGCGGCCGACCCGCGCACCCCGAACACCTCGCGGGCCCGCGCCAGCGAACCGGCCCGGGTCCGCCACGCCGACCGCCGCTCCTCGTCGGCGCCGAAGGCCCAGAACACCTGCGCGGCGGCACGCGTCGCGCCCGGGTACCGCAGCAGCCCGGCGCCCGCGCGCAGCCGCAGCAGCACCGACAGGATCCGCGCGGCGTCGTGGTCGTGCACGCCCCGCTCGTAGCCCTCGTCGTAGCGGGCCTCGGCGAAGCCGCGCACCAGGTCCGGCAGCGACGACCCGTCCCGGCCCCCCGCGTCCGCCTCGGCCAGCCGCTCCGGCGACAGCCCCTGCGCGCCCTCCTCGGCCGCGGCCAGGACCGACGCGGCCAGGTACTCGGCCCGGTACACCTGCGGGCTCTCCGACACCAGCACCCGGTCCCACAGGTGCCGGGTCCGCCCGAACCCCTCGTCGGTGACCGGCGCACGGAAGTCGGTGCCGGTGATCGCCACCGACATCTCCCCGCCGTGCGGGGTGAGGGTGAGGTCGATCGGCTGGGTGTTCACGGCGAAGCGGTGCCGGCCCAGCCGGATCGTCTCGCCGCCCGCACCGCCCTCGAAGAGGTCGGCGCGGTCCCGCAGGGCCCGGCCCGCCTCCTGCCGGGCGGCCAGCACCTGCCCGTCCAGCTCCTCCGCGCGCACGGTCTCGCCGAGCGCGCGCAGCTCCTCGGAGGTGCGCCGCAGCCGCGACACCATCGCGTCCGAGGCGAAGTAGGTGTTGACGTCCTCCAGCGTGTCCAGAGTCGCGACCCGGCGCTGAACGCTCTCCAGCACGCGGGCGGCCGACGACGCCAGGCGGTCGGCCCGCCGCGCCCGCTCGTCCACCAACCCCTGCTTGCGGGTGGAGAACGCCTCGTACACGTCCTCGCGCTTGTCCGCCAGCTCCCCGAGGAAGTCGTCGAACTCGGCGAACCGCGTCTCCAGGTTCTCCAGCTGGAGCATGATCCGCCCCAGCTGCTCGTCGCACCGGTCCGGGGTGTCGGCGGCGGCCAGCGCCCCCGTGATCGCCTGCCCGAGCAGGGCGAACTCGGCCGCGAACTCCGCCCGCCCCTCCAGGGCGAGCAGTTCGCCGCGCCGCGCCTCCAGTGTGGCGCGCGCCCGGTTGATCCCGGCCATCACCTCGCTGACCCGCTCCAGGATGCGCGTGCGCACCTGGGCGTCGCCGATGTCCAGCGAGCCGACGACCTCGGTGACCACCTGGAGGCCCTCGGTCTGCTCGGCGATGCGCTCGCCGACCGCCGTCGCCGCGCTGACCGCCCCGATTCCCTCGGCGTCGGCGACAAGCCGCGCCACCTCGTCGTGGTACCCGGCGAAGGCGTCGTCGCGCTCCAGGAAGGCCACCGTGCGGCGGCCGGTGGCGTCGATCTCCTCGGCGAGTCCGCCGTCCAGCTCATCCAGGCGGTCGGTGTCCACGTAGCGCGTCTCGCGCAGCGTGGCCGCCCGGCCCTGGGCGCGGCGCAGCCCGGTCAGCCGCGCCACCCAGCCCTCCGCCGTGCGCGGGGCCTCCCCGCGGGCGGTGCGGATGAGCGAGGCCGCCTCCTCCTCGGCCCCGGCCAGGGTCTCGGCGGCCTGCCGGGTCAGGGTCTGGACGGTCTCGAACTCCTCCAGCACCCGCGCGGCGGTGTCGCGCACCTGCGACAGGGGCGCCGCCAGGTCGCCCAGCTCCTCCTCTCCCAGCCAGTGGAACCGGTCCGACACCCGGCGGCAGGCGGCCATGAGCGCCTCGAACACCTCGGTGGAGGGCCGCATGTCCTCGGCCATGCGCGCCACCGACAGGCACTCGGACACGCCCCGCACCAGCTCGGCGTTGCCGATCCGCTCCAGCGGGCCGGTCCCCACCGGCTGCGCCGCCGCGTACACGTCCGACGCGTACGGCGTCTGCCACACCTGCATCGGGTGCACGCGGGTCGGCTCGCCCGAGTTGTCGCGGAACACCGTCATGGTGCCGTCGTCGAACAGCGAGTACCCGTGGCAGACGATCGGGGTGGCGACCTCCTTGCGGATGGTGTTGTAGGGCAGCAGCAGGCTGCGGCCGTCCGCGCGCGAGTGGAAGACGTAGAGCACGTCCTCGCCGTTGGGCGAGCGCACGACGCGCTCGAACTCCAGGTCGGTGACGTCGGTGTCGAAGGTCCGCGCCACCCCGGTGGCCAGGTAGTAGCCGCCGGGGAAGATCAGCCCCTGGTCGTCGGGCAGGCGCTGGCAGGACTGGCCGATGCCGTCGAGGCGCTCGACCTCCTTGGTACGCGTGTTGAAGACCAGGTGGCGCCACTCGGTCTCGTTGTAGGGCAGCACGCGCAGCAGGATGAGCGGGCCCACCCGCGCGTGGTGCACCGACGCGTCGGCCAGGCTCTGCAACGGCTCGTCCACGGGCTCGCTGTAGACGCCCTCGCCGACCTCGGTGTTGTTCTCCACCTTGATGGTGAGGTCGCCGCCGACGGTCTCCACGAACAGCTCGTCGAGGATCGAGATGTGCGGGTGGCGGCCCGCCACGTGGTCCTCGCGGGTGGCCTCCACCCACGTGAAGTCGTGCGCGGGCGGGAACACGTGGTCGCGCTCGCCGCGCGCGTCGAGGTAGGCGATCTCGCCCGTCGGTGACACCGACCACCGCAGCACTCGCACGTCCTCGGTGCGCGGGCCGGTCTGGAACACGGCCAGCAGCCGCTCCTCGACCCGGCGCAACTGGAGCAGGCGCGCGTCGCGGTAGTACCGGTAGAGCTGGCCGAAGTCCTGCTGGAACCGCTCGTCGTCGAGCAGCCCGGGGACGGCGCCCCCGTCCGCGTCGGCGAAGGCGAAGCCGTCGTCGGCGCGCTCGTAGCGGTGCAGCGAGAACACGTCGGGGACGTGGGTCTCCCGCTGCATGCCGATGAACACGTTGTAGCCGAACAGGATCACGGCGCCGTCGGCGCCGTCCGCGGCCGGACGCCCCACGCTCACGATGTCCCGTGGCACGCAGTTGTGCTCGGTGCGCACGCGCTCGGTGCCGAGCAGGGTCAGCTCGGTGCCGCCGAACACCTCCAGCCGTCGCGCGTTGAGCCGTTCGGTCCGCCGGGCCAGCTCGCCGGTCTGCTCGCGCAGCCGGGCGCGGAGCACCTCGTAGGTGCCCGCGTCCAGCGAACGCGCGTCCCCGGCGTCCGGCCCCTCGGTCTCCTGGGACAGGGCCTCTGTCACGAAGGTTCCCCTACTGCTTGGCGAGGGCGGAGGCGGGCAGCTGGTCCACGCCCAGGGAGCGGGCGGTGCCGAGCAGGCCGTCGAGCTTGTCGGCCTGCGGGCCGCCCGCACCGATCAGCTTGAGCAGCAGCGCGGAGACGGTGAGGTTCTTGACGTCCTCGGTGTCCACCGAGGCCAGCACCCCGCGCATGTCCGCGGCGAAGTCGCCCTCGCCGTTGAGCCAGTTGCCGCCCAGCGCCTGCACGGTCTTGGAGTTGCCGACGAAGCCGTCCACGGCCTTGCCCAGACCGATGGAGCCCACCATGCGGTCGAAGAAGGCGCCGTCGCCGCCGACGATGTTGATGTCGGCGTTCTCCAGGCCGGTGGCCAGCACGGTGGCCTGGGCCTCGGCGACCTCGCGCTGCACGTTGATCCCGGCCAGGCGGATCTCCTTCTCGGCCTCCAGGCGCAGGCGGTACTCCTCGTGCTCGCGGCTGACCTGGTCCAGGGCGGCCATGGCCTCGGCCTTGTCGGTGAGACCGGCGGCCTCGGCGCGCAGCTTCTGCTCCACGGCCTCGGCCTCGACACGGGCCTTCTCGCTGGCCACGGCGGCCTCGGCGCGGCCGACCTTCTCGATGGCCTCGGCGTCCTGGTGGCGGACCTGCACCTCGGCCAGACCGGCCGCGGCGGCCTCGGCCTGGATTCCCTCGGCGAGGCGGATCTTGGCGCGGGTGTCCAGTTCGGCGGCCTGCTGGCGGGCCTCGGCCAGGGTGAGCTCCTCGGCGGCCCTGTGCTTGGCGGCGGCCTCCGCGGCCTCGGCGGCCTTGATGTCCTTGACCAGGTTCTCCTGGGCCTCGGCCTCGGCCTGGATGATGACGGCCTGGCGGGTGCGCTCGGCCTCCTCGACGGCGCGCAGGCGCTTGATGGCCTCCTCCTGCTCGGCCACGGTGCGGTCCACGGCGATCCGCTCGCGGACGACGTCGGCGACCTCGCGCTTCTCGGCCTCGACCTCCTTGTCCTTGGCGATGCGGCTCAGCTCGGTCTCGCGCTCGCGCCCGATGACCTCCAGCAGGCGGTCCTTCTCGATGCGCTCGCTCTCGATGGCGATGACGCGCTCGCGGTTCTTCTCGGCCACCGCGATCTCGCGCTGCTGGTTCTGGTGCTGGACGCCCAGCGCCTCGGAGGTGCGGATGTTGGCGGTCTCGGACTTGAGGCGCTCCTCGGCCTGCACGCGGGCGGTCTCGGCCTCCTCGCGGGCGCGGATGATCTCGATCTCGCGCTTGGCCTTGGCGGCGGCCTCCTCGCGGCGCTTCTCCAGCTCGGCGAGGGTCTCGGCCGTCTCGGTGTTCTGCCGGTCGATCTCCTTGCGCCGGTCGTTCTCGAACTCGTTGGTGCGCTTGTGCTCGATCGAGGTGCGCTCGGTGATCTTGGAGATGCCCTGCGCGTCGAGGATGTTGTTGGCGTCGTGCTGGTGCAGCGGCGTCTGCTCCAGCTCGTCGATGGCCACGTCCTCCAGGCTGTAGCCGTTGAGGTCGGTGCCGATCAGGGAGATGATCGCCTGGCGGAACTGCTCGCGGTGCGTGAACAGCTCCTCGAAGTCGAACTGCTTGCCGACGGTCTTCAGGCCCTCGGAGAACTTGGAGTTGAACAGCTCCTGGAGCGTGTCCTGGTGGCTGGCGCGCTCGGTGCCGATGGACTTGGCGACCTTCTTGACGTCCTCCGCGGTCTCGTTGACCCGGACGTAGAAGTACACCTTGATGTCTGCGCGGATGTTGTCCTTGCAGGTCAGGCCCTCGCGACCGCGCCGGTCCACCGTCAGCGTCTTGAGCGAGATGTCCATGATCTCGGCCTTGTGCAGGACCGGCAGGACGATCGCGCCCGTGAAGGTGACGTGGACGTCGCGGACCTTGGAGATGATCAGCGCCTTGCCCTGCTCGACCTTGCGGAAGAGGCGGGTGACCATGAGGAGCAGGGCGATCAGGACGACGACGCCGACGGCAAGGGCGACGCCGACGGTCAGGAAGGCCGCGGACGCGGCCTCCTGGCCGTTCGCGGTGGCACTCAGCAACACGTGGGGGTCTCTTTCTGCAAGGGGATGTGCGTAAGAGGGGTGAAAGCGCGTCGGGAGCGGGGGTACGGCGGCGGGGATCCGGCCCCCGGTCGGGGGCGCTCGACATATGTGACGCCGCGCGGTCGCGAACGGTTCCGCGTACCACCTTCTACTTGACGGCCGCAAAGCCGCGGCGTCGCGGGCTCAGCCCTGTCCGGGGTCCAGCGCGGCGTCGAAGTAGGTGACCAGGAAGACGTCCTGCTCGGCGCTGTGGTCGAAGATCAGGGCGGTGCTGCCCACCGGCAGGACCTCGCCGCCGGTGGTGCGCACCGGGATGGAGATCGCCGCGCCGCCCGCGGTGGTGATCTCGGCCTGGCCGAAGCCCTCGTTGGCCTCGCCGATGCGGATCACGCAGGTGCGTCCGACCAGTTCGTTCTTGGAACCGCTGCTACGGCTGGGCAGGAAGCGCTGCACCGACATGACCAGGCCGCTGGTGACCGCCCACGCGGCCACGAGCGCGATCAGCAGGACCACCAGGCCCAGGGCGATGAGCAGGGGTGTGGAGGTGGTGTGGAGGAGGCTGGTCATGATGCTTCCCATCATGCTCACGAACCAGGCGACGCAGATCAGAGAGCTCAGCGACACGGTGACCGGGACCCCACCCAGGCCGACACGGCTCATCAGGGAGCTCAGACCCGCGGCCTCACCCGAGTCGTCCACGCTGTCGAGCGCGTCGGAACCGGTGGCGCCGACCGAGACGAGCAGCCAGTAGACCGCGACGACGACAAGCAGCGGGGTGAACAGCACGGTCGGGAAACCGAAGGCGGTGTCCAGGAACATCCCCACCCGTCACCCTCCTCCGCGCCGCACCGTGCCGGAACTCTACCGAACCGCCCGCTTCGCGACGCGGGCGGGCGTCCCCTTGGCCGTTTGCGGCCACCGGGACGCGGCGCGGACCCGGCGAGCGGTGCGGCGCGGACCCGGCGGACGGGCGGGTAGCGGGCCCGGCGAGCGGTGCGGCGCGGGTGCGGAGAAGAACCCCGAGAAAAAAATCCGGGGAGGTGTCGATCCGGTGCGGTGCCGTTCGACGTGTGGACGAGAGCGGGGGAACGGACCCCCACACCGCACGAGAGGCGAACACCATGCGCTACATGATGTCGATCATGTCGACCGCCGAGTCCGAGGCCGCCGACTACGAGCCCGGCCCGGAGGTCTTCGAGGAGATGGCCGCCTACAACGAGCAGATGGTCAAGGCCGGTGTCCTGCTCGCCGGGGACGGTCTGGCCCCCGCCTCCGAGGCCACCCGGGTCACCTTCAGCAACGGCGGCGCGACCGTCACCGACGGGCCCTTCGCGGAGGCCAAGGAGTTCGTCGCCGGGTACTGGGTCATCCAGGTGTCCTCGCACGAGGAGGCCGTGGAGTGGGCCAAGCGCTGCCCGCACCCGCCGGAGGGCGACGACACCGAGATGAGCCTGGTGCTGCGGCGGATCTTCGACACCGACGACTTCGGCGACGAGATGCCCGAGCACCTCAAGGAGCGCGAGCGCGAGCTGCGCGCCGAGGGGTACTCGCACGGCGGCTGACCCGACCGTGCCGGTGCGGTCCGCGGCGCTCCGGCGCACCCGCGGGCCGCGCCGGGCGTCGCGCACGGCCCGCACGGCGCCGCCGCGCGGGCTTGCGGCGGGGTGCCCGTGGTGCTGAGATTGCCCCGTGAGCCACACCGACGCCACGCGCGCGGTCGAGGCGGTCTGGCGTATCGAGTCGGCCCGCCTCGTCGCAGCGCTCACCCGCATGGTCGGCGACGTCGGCCTCGCCGAGGAGTTCGCCCAGGACGCGCTGGTCAGCGCACTGGAGAAGTGGCCCGGCGACGGGGTTCCCGACAAACCCGGCGCCTGGCTGACCACCGTCGCCAAGCGCCGCGTGCTCGACCGCTGGCGCCGCGACGAGCGCTTCCAGCGGCGCATGGCCGACCTCGGCCGCGAGATCGCCGAGCACGACGGGCGGGCCGAGTTCGACGCCGTACTGGAGGAGGACTTCGGCGACGACCTCCTGCGGCTGATGTTCGTGTGCTGCCACCCGGTGCTGTCCACCGAGGCACGCGTCGCGCTCACCCTGCGCCTGCTCGGCGGGCTCACCACCGAGGAGATCGCCCGGGCCTTCCTGGTGTCCGAGTCCACCGTCGCCCAGCGCATCGTGCGCGCCAAGCGCACCCTGGCCAAGAGGAGGGTGCCCTTCGAGGTGCCCGTCGGCGAGGACCGCCAGGCCCGGGTGGCCTCCGTGCTGGAGGTCGTCTACCTGGTGTTCAACGAGGGCTACACCGCCACCTCGGGCACGGAGTGGACGCGCCCCACGCTGTGCGAGGAGGCGATGCGCCTGGGCCGCGTACTCGCCCAGCTTCTGCCCGAGGAGCGCGAGGTGCACGGGCTGGTGGCGCTGATGGAGCTGCACGCCTCGCGGCTGCGCGCCCGCGTCGGACCCGGCGGGGAACCCGTCCCCCTGGCCGAGCAGAACCGCGCGCTCTGGGACCGCCTGCTCATCACACGCGGGATGGAGGCCCTGATCAGGGCGCTGCCGCCGGACCGGAGCCGACCCGGCGGGCCCTACGTGCTCCAGGCGGCCATCGCGGCCGAGCACGCCAGGGCGGTCACCGCCGCCGACACCGACTGGACGGTCATCGCCGGGCTGTACCTGGCCCTGGTCCGGGCCACCGGATCGCCGGTCGTGGAGCTGAACCGGGCGGTGGCGGTGTCGATGGCCTCGGGCCCGGAGCCCGCGCTGGAGATCGTGGACGCGCTCCGGGACCAGCCGGGGATGGGCGACTACCACCTGCTGCCCGCCGTGCGCGCGGACCTGCTCGTGCGGCTGGACCGCCGGGCCGAGGCCCGCGCCGAGTTCGAGCGCGCGGCGTCCCTGACCCGCAACGAGCGCGAGCGCTCGCTGCTCCTGGACCGCGCCCGCGCCTGCGAGGACTGACCGGGCCGGTCCGGGGCTCGGAGGGTTCCCGCCGGAACGACCCACGTCGTCGGTTGGCCGGTGACGCCGGCGATATCGGAACTCCCGCTCGCCGGACCCGCGCGCGGTTCTGCCCTGAGCAGGAAACCCTGGCGGGTCGGGCCGCAGACCGGCAGACTCCCGGACATGAGACTTCTGGTTCTGGGCGGTACCGAGTTCGTGGGGCGGGCGGTCGTGGAGGACGCGCTCGCCAGGGACTGGGACGTCACCGTCTTCCACCGCGGCAGGCACCCCGCGCCCCCCGGTGCCACCGCCCTGCACGGGGACCGCACCGGGGCGGGCGGGCTCGGCGCGCTGGCCGAAGGACGATGGGACGCCGTCGTGGACACCTGGTCGGGGGCCCCGTCCGCGGTGGCCGCCGCCGCGAAGCTGCTCGCCGACCGGGCCGGGCACTACTCCTACGTCTCCAGCCGCTCCGTCTACGCGTCCCCCGCCCCGCCCGGACTGGACGAGGACGGGCCGGTCGTGGACGCCTCGCCCGAGGCCGAGAGCACCGACTACGCGCGGGACAAGCGGGGCGGCGAGCTGGCGGCGGAGGCGGCCTTCGCGGAGCGGGCCCTGTCGGTGCGCGCGGGACTGATCCTCGGACCGTACGAGAACATCGGCCGCCTGCCCTGGTGGCTGGAGCGGATCGCCCGGGGCGGTCCCGTCCTGGCGCCCGGACCGCGCGACCTGCCGTTGCAGTACGTGGACGCGCGCGACCTGGCCGCCTGGACCCTCGACGCCGCCGAGGCCGGGCTGGGCGGCCCCCACAACCTGGTGAGCCCGCCGGGGCACACCACCACCGAGCGGCTCCTGGAGGCGTGCGCGGCGGTCACGGGATCGGACGCCGAACTGCGCTGGACCGACCCCCGGGTCATCCTCGACGCGGGCGTCCAGCCGTGGACCGAGCTGCCGGTGTGGGTGCCCCCCGGCGAGCTGTACGACACCCTGCACCGGGGTGACGTGTCCAGGGCGCTCGCGACGGGGCTGCGCTGCCGCCCGGTGACCGAGACCGTCGCCGACACCTGGACCTGGCTGAGGGGCCTGGAGGGCGGCGCGCCACAGCGCCCCGACCGCCCCCGCGTCGGCCTGGACCCGGAGGTGGAGGCCCGCCTGCTCGCCGGAGCCTGATCCAGCCTCGCGCTCTCGTGCTCCGGCCGCCCCCGAGCCGGGGCATGGCACGGTGGGACACCTCGGGCCGCACTGGGAGCATGAAGACCATCACCCAGCGCGAGTTCCGTAACAACGCGGCTTCCGCCATGGAAGAGGTCGAGGCGGGGGAGACCTTCCACGTGACCCGCAACGGGGTTGAGGTGGCCCGGGTCAGCCCGGTTCCGCGTCGTCGGCGCCTCACCGCGGAGCAACTGGCGGAACGGCATCGTAGGCTCCTCCGGGTGGGCTTCGCACTGATGCGCGGGGAAGCTGACGCGTTCTTCGGTGGTGAGGGCAGGGTCGGGGAGGGCGACCGTGGCTGACCGGTTCGATGAGGGCGCCCTCGGTACCTGCGACTTCGTCGGTCTCGACAGCGTCGTACGGGTCATCCCGGTCTGAGAGCCAACCGGGCGGCCGCGGACACGGCGAAGGGCCGCCTCCCCTGGAGACGGCCCTTCGCGCTGCTTCTCCGTGTACGACCCGGCGCCCGGGTCAGGCCACCGGCGCCTCCCCGGCGCCGCGCGAGGTCACCCGGAGCCTGTCCGCGCCCTCGGCCACGTCCACCACCACGGTGGCCCCCTCGGCCAGGTCGCCCGACAGCAACTCGCGCGCCAGCGGGTCGCCGATCGAGGACTGCACCAGCCGGCGCAGCGGACGCGCGCCGTAGTTGGGGTCGTAGCCGGTCAGCGCCAGCCACTCGCGGGCGCCCGCCGTCACCTCCAGCCCCAGCCGCCGGTCCGCCAGCCGCCGGGCCAGCTTGTCGACCTGAAGGTCCACGATCCGCGTCAGGTCCTCGGTGGACAGCGCGTCGAACATGATCACGTCGTCCAGCCGGTTGAGGAACTCCGGCTTGAACGTCGCGCGCACCACGTCGAGCACGCGGTCGCGGCGCACCGACTCCTCCAGCGACTGGTCCACCAGGAACTGCGACCCCAGGTTGGAGGTGAGGATCAGGATGGTGTTGCGGAAGTCCACCTGACGGCCCTGGCCGTCGGTCAGGCGGCCGTCGTCCAGCACTTGGAGCAGGGTGTCGAACACCTCCAGGTGCGCCTTCTCCACCTCGTCCAGCAGCACCACCGTGTACGGGCGGCGGCGCACGGCCTCGGTCAGCTGGCCGCCCTCCTCGTACCCCACGTAACCGGGGGGAGCGCCCACCAGCCGCGACACCGAGTGCTTCTCGGAGTACTCGCTCATGTCGATCCGCACGATCGCGCGCTCGTCGTCGAAGAGGAACTCCGCCAGCGCCTTGGCCAGCTCGGTCTTGCCCACGCCCGTGGGGCCCAGGAACAGGAACGACCCCGTCGGCCGGTCCGGGTCGGAGATGCCCGCCCGCGCCCGCCGCACCGCGTCCGACACCGCGGCCACGGCGTCCTTCTGCCCGATGAGGCGCCTGCCCAGCTCGTCCTCCATGCGCAGCAGCTTGGAGGTCTCGCCCTCCATGAGACGCCCCACGGGGATGCCGGTCCACGCCGACACCACGTCGGCGACCTCGTCGGCGCCCACCTCCTCCTTGACCATGGTGGCGTCGCCCCGGCTGGCCGCCCTCTCCTCGTCCCGGCTGGCCTCCTCGACCTGCTTCTCCAGCTGCGGGATGTCCCCGTACATCAGCCGGGAGGCCTCGCCGAAGTCGCCCTCGCGCTGGGCCAGCTCGGCCCGCGTGCGCAGGTCGTCGAGCTGCCCCTTGAGCTCACCGACCCGGTTGAGGCCGGCCTTCTCCTGCTCCCAGCGGGCCACGAGCCCGTTGAGCTGCTCCTGCCGGTCGGCCAGGTCCGCGCGCAGCCGCTCCAGCCGCTGGCGGCTGGCCGGGTCCGACTCCTTGTCGAGCGCCATCTCCTCCATCTTCAGGCGGTCCACGGTGCGCTGGAGCTCGTCGATCTCCACCGGGCTGGAGTCGATCTCCATGCGCAGCCTGGACGCCGCCTCGTCGATGAGGTCGATCGCCTTGTCCGGCAGGAACCGCGCGGTGATGTAGCGGTCGGACAGGGTCGCGGCGGCCACCAGGGCCGAGTCGGCGATCTGCACCTTGTGGTGCGCCTCGTAGCGGCCCTTGAGCCCGCGCAGGATCGCGATCGTGTCCGCGGCGGAGGGCTCGCCCACCATGACCTGCTGGAAGCGCCGCTCCAGGGCGGGGTCCTTCTCGATCTTCTCCCGGTACTCGTCCAGGGTGGTCGCGCCCACCATGCGCAGCTCGCCGCGCGCCAGCATGGGCTTGAGCATGTTGCCCGCGTCCATGGCGCCCTCGGCGGCGCCGGCGCCCACCATGGTGTGCAGCTCGTCGATGAACGTGATGACCTGGCCCTCGGACTCCTTGATCTCCGAGAGCACCGCCTTGAGCCGCTCCTCGAACTCGCCCCGGTACTTGGCGCCCGCCACCATCGCGGACAGGTCCAGGCTCACCAGCCGCTTGCCCACCAGGGACTGCGGCACGTCACCGGCCACGATCCGCTGGGCCAGGCCCTCCACGACCGCGGTCTTGCCCACGCCCGGCTCGCCGATGAGCACGGGGTTGTTCTTGGTGCGGCGGCTGAGCACCTGGATGACCCGCCGGATCTCGCCGTCGCGGCCGATCACCGGGTCCACCTTGCCCTCGCGGGCCCGCTCGGTCAGGTCCACCCCGTACTTCTCCAGGGCCTGGTAGGTGTCCTCCGGGTTCTCCGAGGTCACCTTGCCCGAGCCGCGCACCCGCTCGAACCCCTCCAGGAGCGCGTCGGGGGTGGCACCGGCCTCGGTGAGCAGCTTCGACGCCTCGCCGCCGTCCGCGGCCAGCCCCACCAGCAGGTGCTCGGTGGAGACGTACTCGTCCTCCATCTGCTGCGCGCGCTGGGCCGCGGTGTTGATGGAGACGATCAGCTGGCGCGAGGAGCTGGGCGAGCTGACCGTGGAACCGGCCGCCTTGGGCAGCGCGCCGACGGCCGCCTCGACCTTGTCCCGGAGCGCGTCCGGGTTGGCCCCGACCTCCTTGAGCAGCGGGCGGGTGATGCCCTCCGCCTGGTCCAGCAGGGCCGCCAGCAGGTGCACGGGCTCCGTCTGCGGACTGCCGTCCGTGGTGGCCCGGCGGATCGCCACCGACAGGGCCTCCTGGCTCTTCTTGGTGAGCTTGTAGTTCATGCGCGGTGACTCCTTTCACAAGTCGTGTCACGGGGGGTGATGTCCGACGGCCGACCGCGCCCCCGTGTCGCCGTGGCGGAGTTCCGTCAGTCCTGCTCGTCGTCGGCGCGGCCCGGGGCGCCGCGGCCCCTGCCCCGCTCCTCGTCGTCGTTCCCGGGCTCGGCGGTGTTGAAGATCGTCACGCGGGTGCGGCGCACCAGTTCGCCGCGCACCCCCGTGCCGCCGTCGGCCGGGCGACCCCGGCGGGCCACCGCCCGGCGGGCCGCCTCCAGCTCGTTGGCCAGGTGGAACACCTGCTCCCGCAGCTGCTCGACCTCGTGTTCCAGTTCCAGGATCCGCTTGATCCCGGCGAGGTTGATGCCCTCCTCCTGGGACAGCCGCTGCACCTGGCGCAGCGTCTGCACGTCGCGCATGGAGTAGCGGCGTCCCCGGCCGGACGCACGGCCCGGCGAGACGATCCCCAGTCGGTCGTACTGGCGCAGGGTCTGCGGGTGCATCCCCGCGAGCTCCGCGGCGACCGAGATCACGTAGACCGGAGCGTCAGCGCCGAAGGAGTCGTTCACGTCGTTCACGCACCCTTCGCCCGCGTTTCGAGTCCGTCGCGCGGGTCGTAGTCGGAGGTCGCGGCGCGGAACTTCTCCAGAGCCTCGCGTGCGTCCCCGTTGAGAGTCCTCGGTACCGCCACCTCGATCGTGACGAGCATGTCGCCGGTGGTGCCGTCCTTGCGGTTCGCGCCCTTGCCGCGCACCCGCAGCTTGTGCCCGTTCTGCGTGCCCGGCGGGACCTTCACGGTCACCGGGAAGCCGTTGAGGGTGGGGATGCGCACGTCCGCGCCCAGCGCCGCCTCGGGGAAGGTCACCGGGACGGTGATAGTCACGTTGTCGCCGCTCCTGCCGAACACCGGGTGCTCCTTCACGCGTACGACGACGTAGAGGTCACCCGCCGGGCCGCCGTTCTCGCCCGGCGCGCCCTTGCCCTTGATCCTGATCCGCTGCCCGTCGGTCACGCCGCCGGGGATGCGTGTCTGGACGGTGCGGGTGCTCTTGCCGCGCCCGCTGCCGCTGCACGTGGGGCAGGGGTCGTCCACGACCAGGCCGCGGCCCTTGCACTCACTGCACGGCTCGGACAGCGAGAAGCCGCCCAGGTTGGTGTTCTCGTGCCCGGTGCCGGAGCACTTGGGGCACATCCGCGGGGCGGTGCCCGACTTGGCGCCGGTGCCCTTGCAGGTGGGACAGGCCGCCTCGCTGGCCAGCTGGAAGGAGCGCGTGGCCCCCTCTGCCGCCTCGCGGAAGGTCAGTGTCGTCTCGGTCTCGATGTCGGCGCCGCGTCTGCTGCGGGTGGTCCCGCCGCGCCCGCGGCCGCCGAACAGCCCGCCGAAGAGGTCGCTCAGCCGCTCGCCGCCGCCCGCGGTCCCCGTCCCGCCGGTGCCCTGGCCGAACAGGTCGCCCACGTCGAACCCGCCGGGGCCGGTGCCGCCGCCGGGGCGGTAGGAGCCGCCGAACAGCGACCGCGCGTTGTCGTACTCCTTGCGGCGCTTCTCGTCCGACAGGACGTTGTAGGCCTCGGAGATCTCCTTGAAGCGGTCGGCCGCGCCGGGGTCGTCGGCGTTCGCGTCGGGGTGGTTCTCCCTGGCCAGCTTGCGGTAGGACTGCTTGATCTCGTCCTTCGAGGCGGTCTTTGAGACTCCCAGGACCTTGTAGTAGTCCTTCTCCAGGTAGTCCTTGGTGCTCATCGACTGGTGCCTTCCCCCGCTGGTGCCGGTTGCGTCCGATGCTTCCATGTGACCCCGCACCGTGTCGGGCCGGGGTCCGGCTCCGGCCGCGGCCGCCGCTCACGCGGGGCCGCGGCCGGAGGATCAACGGGCGGACCCGTTACCTGTCGTCTTCCCCGCCGTCGGCGCCGTCCGCGGCCGGGGACTCCCCGCCGGGGCCGTCGCCCTCGGCGGCGGAGCCGGACGCGGCCTCCTCGCCGCCGTCGGCGGGATCGCCGACGACCACGCGGGCCGGGCGCAGTACCCGCTCACCGATGCGGTACCCGGGCTGGAACACCTCGATCACGGTCTGGACCGAGATACCCGGGACGGGGACCAGGGTGAGCGCCTCGTGGATGTTGGGGTCGAACTCGTCGTCCTTCTCCGCGTACCGCTCCAGGCCCAGCTTGGTGACCACGGCCTCCAGGGCCTCGCCCACCGCCTTGAACCCGCCGTTGAGCTCGTCGTGCTCACGGGCCCGGCCGACGTCGTCCAGGATCGGCAGCAGTTCGCCGAGGACCTGGGCGGTGGCCATCTCGCGGACGGCCACGCGGTCGCGGTCCACGCGCTTGCGGTAGTTGGCGTACTCCGCCTGCACCCGCTTGACGTCGTTGGTGAGCTCGACGACCCGCTCGTCCGCGTTGATCGCCTCCGACACCACCGACTCGGGGGTGTCGGGGACCTCGACGTCCTCCAGGTCGGCCTCGACGACCTCCTCCTCGGCGACCTCGGGGATCTCCTCGGTCGCGTCGCCCTCGGCCTCGGGGTTGCGGACCTGCCCGGTCTCCGGGTCGATCCGGCGGTTGTCCCGGATCACCGGCCCCTGGCGCTCCTCACCGTCGCCGGTGCCGTTGGTGTTCTCCGACGGTGCCATCTGAGACACTCCTCCTTCCTCGACTCGACCCGGGATCAGGACTGCTGGTTGCCCTGGGTGCCCTTGTTGTCCTCGTCGACGATCTCGGCGTCCACGACGTCGGCGTCGTCGGCGGAGCCCTGGGCGCCCTGCGCGGCGTCGCCCTCGGCGCCCTGCTGGCCCTGGCTGTAGATGGCGGAGCCGATCTTCTGGCTGGCCAGCGCGACCTTCTCGCTCGCGGTGCGGATGGCCTCCACGTCGGAGCCCTCCAGCGCGGTCTTCAGCTCGGCGACGGCGGCCTCGGTCTCGGAGCGCACGTCCGCCGGGACCTTGTCCTCGTTGTCCTTGATGACCTTCTCGGTCTGGTAGACGAGGGACTCGGCGTTGTTGCGGACCTCGGCCTCCTCGCGGCGCTTGCGGTCCTCCTCCGCGTACTGCTCGGCCTCGCGGACCATCTTGTCGATGTCGTCCTTGGACATCGCGGAGCCGCCGGAGATGGTGACGGACTGCTCCTTGCCGGTGCCCAGGTCCTTCGCGGTGACGCTGACGATGCCGTTGGCGTCGATGTCGAAGGCGACCTCGATCTGCGGGACGCCGCGCGGCGCCGGGGGCAGACCGGTCAGGTCGAAGACGCCCAGCTTCTTGTTGTACTGGGCGATGTCGCGCTCACCCTGGTACACCTGGATCTGCACGGACGGCTGGTTGTCGTCGGCCGTCGTGAAGATCTCGGAGCGCTTGGTCGGGATGGTCGTGTTGCGCTCGATGAGCTTGGTGAACACGCCGCCCTTGGTCTCGATGCCCAGCGACAGCGGGGTGACGTCCAGCAGCAGGACGTCCTTGACCTCGCCCTTGAGCACGCCGGCCTGGAGCGAGGCGCCGATGGCCACGACCTCGTCCGGGTTGACGCCCTTGTTGGGGTCCTTGCCGGTCATCTCCTTGACCAGGTCCACGATGGCGGGCATACGGGTGGAGCCGCCGACCATGACCACGTGGTGGATCTGGTCCAGGCTGATCCCGGCGTCCTTGAGGACCTGCTGGAACGGGGTCTTGGTCCGCTCGACCAGGTCGGCGGTCAGGCGCTGGAACTCGGCGCGGGAGAGCTTCTCGTCCAGGTGCAGCGGGCCCTCGGCCGAGGCCGTGATGTAGGGCAGGTTGATCGCCGACTCGCTGGAGCTGGACAGCTCGATCTTGGTCTTCTCCGCGGCCTCGCGCAGGCGCTGGAGGGCCATCTTGTCCTTGGACAGGTCCACGCCGTTGGAGTTCTTGAAGCGCTCGACCAGCCAGTCGACGATGGCCTGGTCCCAGTCGTCGCCGCCCAGGTGGTTGTCGCCGTTGGTCGCCTTGACCTCCACGACGCCGTCGCCGACCTCCAGGAGGGAGACGTCGAAGGTGCCGCCGCCGAGGTCGTAGACCAGGATGGTGGCCTCGTCCTCCTTCTCCAGGTGGTAGGCCAGCGCGGCCGAGGTCGGCTCGTTGATGATGCGCAGGACGTTGAGGCCCGCGATGGTGCCGGCCTCCTTGGTGGCCTGGCGCTGGGAGTCGCTGAAGTAGGCCGGGACGGTGATGACCGCGTCGGTCACGTCCTCGCCCAGGTAGGCCTCGGCGTCGCGCTTGAGCTTCTGGAGCACGAAGGCGCTGATCTGCTGGGGGTTGAAGGTCTTGTCGTCGATCTTCACCGTCCAGTCGGTGCCGATGTGGCGCTTGACCGAGCGGATGGTGCGGTCGACGTTGGTGACCGCCTGGCGCTTGGCGACCTCGCCGACGAGCACCTCACCGTTCTTGGCGAAGGCGACGACGGACGGGGTGGTACGGGCGCCCTCGGCGTTGGCGATGACCGTGGGCTCGCCGCCCTCCAGGACCGCGACACACGAGTTCGTCGTACCGAGGTCGATTCCGACCGCACGTGCCATGGTTGCTTCCTCCGTCAAAGTTGAGTCGTTCAGACGTAATTTTGCTTCGTCGGTTGAGGGCTGTCAAGTCAGTTGAGTTGACCCGACTCAAGTTGGTTCCTACGTCCTGACAACGGGCGGCCGGACCGGGATGTTCCCGACCTGGGCACTCCGATCGGGGATATGGGCGAACCCCGGGACAAGTCGGGGAGAACCTTGACCCGCAAGATCAGGGAGGGCCGGGGTTCCCCTAGGGCGGCTTCGGGGTGCGGTCGCGGGCGGCCCCGGAAGGCGCGGTCACCGGAGGGGCGCCTTCCGGTCAAGCGGAGGGAAACGCCCGTGTCGCGGCGCCGGGCGCCGGCGTTCGGCGGTCGACGATGGCCCTGCCGCCGACGCGCCGGTGCCGAAGCGCCGGTGCCGCCGGGCGGCGCCCGCCGTACCCCTGGAACGGAGACGCCCGTGACGCCCAAGGCCCTGCTCGCCTCCGCGCTCGCCGCCGCGGTGCTGCTGCCCGCGCTGGGCGCGGCCCCCGCGTCCGCCCAGGACGACACGCGGCCGATCGGGGACACCACCGCACCCGCCGGTGAGGTCCGGGCTCCCTCCGCCCAGACCCCGACGTCCGGCGGCGGCGTCGCGCTGCCGCCGGGGGACGCCGCCGGGACCGCCGGGGGCGGCCCCACGTCCGCGGGAGACGCCGGGGACGCCTTCTCGGCCACGTACCGGCACAACACCTTCGAGCGCCCGGCCGCGGGCACCGCCTACACCCTCGACGAGTGGGAGAAGGACGGCTGGTACGCCTCCAGCGCCAGGGGCCTGGAGGAGCGCGCCGTCATCGACGACTCCGTGCCCGCCCACGGAGGCGGGCAGTCGCTGCGCGTGCTCTACCCCGAGGGGAGGATCGGCGCGCAGGAGTCCGGCGGGCTGGCGCCGTTCCAGCTCTCCCCGGCGCGCGAGTACTACCTGTCCTTCTGGGCGCGCCTGGGCGAGGACTTCAGCTGGGGGACCACCTCGTTCGGCGGGAAGCTGGGCTTCGGGCTGGCCGGGGGCGCGGGCTGCTCGGGCGGGGACGTGTGCACCGGGGAGAACGGCTACAGTTCGCGCGTGGTCTGGCGCCGCGACGGCAAGGCGGAGCTGTACTACTACCACATGGACAAGGCGGGCGAGTTCGGCGACTCCGAGCCCCTCGTCTCGGACGGGTCCGTCGTCCACCTCCCCCGGGGCGAGTGGGTGCACATCGCCCAGCGGGTCCGCGTCAACACGGTCACCGACGGCCGGGCCGAGCCCGACGGGGAGATCGAGGTCTTCTACAACGGCGAGCCCGCCGCGCTGGTCACCGGCCTGCGCCTGGTGACCGACGACGACTTGGTGGACAAGGCCTACCTCTCGTCCTTCTTCGGCGGCTCCACCGAGGGCTTCGCCCCGGCCCACGACAGCTACGTCTGGTACGACGACCTGAAGGTGTCCACCTCGCGCGCCGACATCTGCGAGCTCGGCGGCTGCGCCTGACCCCCGCCCGGCCCCGCCCCGGGGAGCCGTCCACAGGCGAAGGGCGGGCGTTGCCGGAGGCCGTGTCCCTCCGCGACACTGGAGGACGGGGGCCCCGGGGCGTCCCGGGCTTGGCCGTGCCCGCGCGCCGCGCCGCAACGCTCGCGAGGGCGGACCCCGCGCTCGGCCCCCCGGAGGTCGTCCACAGCCGCGGATCCGTGGTTGTTCCACTCCCGGCGATGCCGCAACCTGGTAATAGGGGAGAGACGGTGAAGTCACCGATACCCCCGTCGAGTCGCCCCGCGTCCGCCGTCCGCTACATATAGGACGTGCGGTGCGCCCGAGACCTGTTCGGGCACACCCGCGCGGTCCTGTCACACCGGTACCGGCGCCAGCGCCGGACGGCACCGGCGCGGACGCGCCGACCGGGTTCCGCGACCCGGCGGCCCGCGGCGACGGCGGCGGGGCGTCCGTCCCGCGAGCGGTCGGGCATCCGGTGGCGACCGCGGCATTACTCACTAGTAACATATAGTTCGACCCCCGGTGTGTGGCGCACCGGACGACGAAGCAGGATGGGAGGCCACGGACGATGCTGTACCTGACACTGGGCATCATCACCTCGGTCTTCGCCGTGGTCGCGTTCACCATGTTCGCTCTGGGTATCCGCCAGATCGTGCGAACCGTGGGTGTGGGCCGCTCGGTGGAGCCGGAGCGCAAGGGGCCGTTCGGACAGCGGTTCACCATGGCGCTCATCGAGATCCTCGGGCACGGGCGGATGCTCAAGCGGCCCTGGATCGGCGTCGCCCACTGGTTCGTCATGGTCTCGTTCCCGCTGCTGGTCTTCACCGTGGTGGAGGCCCAGGGCGAGGTCTTCGACCCGCACTTCAAGCTGCCGATCATCTACGACTGGGCCCTCTACGGCCTGGCGATCGAGTTCATCGCCGCCGCCAGCCTCGTGGGCATCGTCGGCCTGACCGTCTACCGCCTGCTCAACGGGCCCAAGCGCCTGGGCCGCCAGTCCCGGTTCACCAACTCCCGGCACTGGACCGCGTACTACGTCGAGGCCTACCTGTGGGGCCTGCTGATCTCGATCTTCGTGATCCGCGGTCTCAAGTCGGCCATGGGCGACTTCCCGTTCCCGGCCTGGGCGACGCCCATCTCCACCGGCCTCGGCGCGATCCTGCCCGGCGACCCCGCGATCGCCGAACCCGCCATCGCGCTGGTCGCCGCGTTCAAGCTGATCATCAGCTACCTGTTCTTCGTGGTGATCGCCCGCGTGCTCACCATGGGCATCGGCTGGCACCGCTTCCTCGCGCCGGTCAACATCTACTTCAAGCGCAACGCCGACGGCTCCCCGTCCCTGGGCGCGGCCAAGCAGATGATGGACAAGTCCGGCACCAAGCCCCTCGACTTCGAGGAGGCCGACCCCGACGAGGACCCGTTCGGCGCGGGCAAGCTGGAGGACTTCACCTGGAAGGGCCTCCTGGACTTCACCACCTGCACCGAGTGCGGGCGCTGCCAGTCCCAGTGCCCCGCCTGGAACACCGGCAAGCCGCTCTCGCCCAAGAAGGTCATCCTCGACCTCCAGCAGCACACCTACGAGAAGGCCCCGTACCTTCTCCAGGGCATCACCGAGGAGACCCTCGCCGAGAAGCCCGACGAGAGCCACGCGGGCGTGGACGTCCTCGCCCTCCTCAACCGGCCGCTGGTCGGCACCGAGGAGGAGAACGGCGTCATCCACCCCGACGAGCTGTGGGCCTGCACCAACTGCGGCGCCTGCGTCGAGCAGTGCCCGGTGGACATCGAGCACATCGACCACATCCTCGACATGCGCCGCTACCAGGTGATGGTCGAGTCCAACTTCCCGTCCGAGGCCAACACGCTCCTCAAGAACCTGGAGAACAAGGCCAACCCGTGGGGCATGGCCGAGGACCGGCGCATGGACTGGATCGAGGAGCTGGCCTCCCGGGAGGAGAACCCGGTCGAGGTCCAGGTCGTCGAGGACAAGCTCCCCGAGGGCACCGAGTACCTGTTCTGGGTCGGCTGCGCCGGTGCCCTGGAGGACCGGGCCAAGAAGACCACCAAGGCCATCGCCGAGCTGCTCGACATGGCGGGCGTCGAGTTCGCCGTGCTGGGCGGCATGGAGGCCTGCACCGGCGACCCCGCGCGCCGCCTGGGCATGGAGTACGTCTTCCAGATGCTCGCCCAGCAGAACGTGGAGACGCTGAACGAGGCCGGTGTCACCAAGATCGTGGCCAGCTGCCCGCACTGCTTCAACACGCTCGCCAACGAGTACCCGCAGCTCGGCGGCACCTACGAGGTCGTGCACCACAGCCAGCTGCTGGCCAAGCTCGTGGAGGAGGGCAGGCTCACGCCGGTCAACTCCGTGGAGGAGAACATCACCTACCACGACCCCTGCTTCCTGGGCCGCCACAACAAGGTGTACACGCCGCCGCGCGACATCATGGCGCAGGTGCCCGGCGTCAAGACGCAGGAGATGCACCGCCACAAGGAGCGGGGCTTCTGCTGCGGAGCCGGCGGCGCCCGCATGTGGATGGAGGAGCGGATCGGCAAGCGCATCAACACCGAGCGGGTGGACGAGGCGCTGACCACCAACCCCGACACCGTCTCCACCGCGTGCCCGTTCTGCCAGGTGATGCTCGGCGACGCGATCAACGAGAAGAAGTCGCAGGGCGAGGCGAAGGAGACGCTGGAGGTCGTGGACGTCTCCCAGCTGCTGCTGCGCTCGGTCCGCGGCGAGGCCCCCGAGCAGGAGGCCGAGACCGCCGACGCCCGGGGCTGACGCGGGGGCCCGGACGAGGGCACCGGACCCGTGCGGGGGCCGGGGAGCCGACCACGCGGTCGGCGCCCCGGCCCCCGCGCCGTTCACCGGCGAGGTCCGGCCGGGGGAACCGCTCAGGGCGAGACGGCGAGGTGTTCGCGGAGGAACCCGTCCAGGCCGTGCCGGGTGACCTGGCTGGCGAACCCTCCCCAGTTGAGGTCGAACATGTGCTCCGCCCAGGGGATCTCCAGGTGCCGGTGCGGGACCCCGGCCGCGTCGAGCCGTGCGGCGAGGCGGCGGTTGTCCTCCGGGTCGACGAACAGGTCGTGGCCGGGCGTGATCAGCAGGGTGGGCGGAACCTCCGGCGAGACGTACGTGATGGGCGAGCTCATCGCGTACTCCTCCGGCAGCTCCTCCACGGAGCCGCCCATCAGGCGCTCGCTCTCCTCCAGGAGTTCCCCGCCCATCGGGGAGTTGCGCTGCCGCCAGGGCACCCGGGGCGCCTCGGCGGTCCCGTCGGCCACCGCGTACCAGGCCACGACCGCGTCGACGCCGGTGTCGGGCACGTCGCAGCTCGGCGGGATCTCCTCGTCCGAGCTGTACCCGGCCAGGAGGGTGAGCAGGCCGCCCGCCGACTGGCCGGTGACGGCGACCCGGCCGGGGTCGGCCCCGTACTCCGCGGCGTGCTCGCGGGCCCAGCCGATCGCGCACTTGACGTCGGAGACCGGTACCGACCAGTCGCCGTCCGGGAAGTAGCGGTAGTCGACGTCGAACACCACGTGCCCGCTGTCGGCCAGCCACGTGTCCCAGCGGGGCAGGAGGCTCTGCGGCAGGTCGTCCGCGCCCCCGTGGACGTTCACCACGATCGGCAGAGGGGCGTCCCCCTCCCGCTGCGCGGGCTCCCACACGTCCAGCTCCAGCTCCTGCGGGTCGGAGGCGTCCCCGACCGCCGACTCGCCGGTGCGCAGGTAGACGCGGGTCTCGGGTGCGCGGTCGGCGCTCGTGGCGAGTCCGGCGGCGTACTCGCCGAGGTCGAGCCGGACGCCCTCCGCGCGGGCGGTGGACCAGACCGACGCGGGCGGGACGAGCGCGGCGACCAGCACCGCGCCGTTGGCCGCGGCGGCCGCCGCGGTGAGGCGCTGACGCCACACCGTTCCCGTGCCCCCCGCGCCCGGACGCCGCCCGGCCTCCTTCCAGAAGCGCGGACGCCCCGCCGCGAGCAGGGCCAGGACCAGGCCGGCGACGGCCAGGGCGGCGAACACCAGGCTGAACTCCAGTACCAGCAGTCCGTACTGCCACGCGGCCCAGGAGGGCGGCGGCAGCAGGACGAGAGCGGCGGCGCCCGCGCCGACAAGCGCGGCCGTGCCCGCGAGGGCGGTCGCCAGACAGCGGGCTGCCGTGGCGGCGCGGTTCCGTCGGTCCATGGTCTCCCCTTCGACAACTCCATCGATACGTCCGTATCGATACGAACGTATCAGAATGGGGGGTGTGTCAGAATGTGGCCGTGCCCAGGTACGTGGACAAGGACGGACGCCGCCGACAGGTGGCCGCCGCCCTGCACCGGATCGCCGCCCGCGAGGGTCTGGAGAGCGTCAGCATCCGCACCGTGGCGGCCGAGGCCGGGCTCTCCGTCGGAGCCGTCCAGCGCGACTTCGGCACCAAGGAGGCGCTTCTCCTCTTCGCCATGCACGAGGTCGTCGACGCGGTCTCCGCGCGGTTCGCCCGGGTGCGGATCGGCCCGGGTCTGCTCTCCTTCGCCGAGGGGCTGCGGCAGGTCCTCACCGACCTGCTGCCGACCGACGACGAGCGCCTGGCCGAGGCCCGCGTCTGGTCGGCGTTCTACGCCCGCGCGGCCGTGGACGCCGAGTTCGCGGAGGTGCTGGCCGGGTTCGACGCCCGGGCCCGCGCGGCTCTGCGCGCCGCCGTCGGCTGGGCGGGCGAGCGGGGGGAACTGGTCCCCGGCCAGGACCCGGACGCCCTGGTGGAACTCCTGCTGGTCCTGGTGGACGGGATCTGGCTCAGCGCCGTGCGCCAGCCCCCGGGCGCCCCGCTGGACGCCCAGCGCGCCGCGGTGGAGGCGGCGGTCGCGGCGGTCGCGCGCGGATAGGGGTCCTGCGCTGCCCTCCGGCGTCACCCTGGTCGCCCACCCGGCGGTCGCGCGCGGATGAGCCCTCCCGGGGGCGTCCGCGCCGTCGGCGCGCCCCGGCCGGGGCGCGGCTCACCCGTGGCGGCGGACGCTCCCCCCTCCTCCCTCCGCGCGACCGCACCGCACCCGCGGGCGCGGCGCGGGGGGCTTCCGGAGAAGAGAGTATTAGGTTAGCCTTACCTGACTGTCTTCTATTCGAGGTGGTCGCCCGTGAACGCCCCCGTTCCCCCTCCCGCCGACCGCGCCCGTTCCACCCTGGCCCGCGGCGGTCCGGTGACCGTGGCGGCGGCCTCGGACCGGCTCGGCGAGGCGGGGACCGTGCACCTGGAGGACGCCCCCTGCCACGTGCACGCCGACGGCGCCGTGAGCCTTCTGCTGCCCGACGGCCACCCGCTCACGGCCACCCGCTCCGAGGGCCCCGTGGTGATGGCGGAGTTCACCGACCTGTCACCCGTGCTGATGCGCGACAGGGTGCGGGCGGTGCTGTGGGTGAGCGGCGCCGTGGAGGCGCTGGAGCACGCCGACGCCCGCGCCCGCGCGGCCCGGCTGCCCGAGGCCGCCACCGACGACGGGCTGCTGGAGATCGGCCACGGCCTGACGATGGTGGTCCTGCGCACCGCCCTGGTGGTCCAGTCCGACCACGACGGGGCCCACGTGCTCGGTCCGGCCGAACTGGCCGCCGCGCGCCCCGACCCGTTCTGCCTCTGGGAGGCGCCCTGGCTGCGCCACCTCGACGAGGACCACGCGGACCTGGTGGGCGACCTGCTGGCCGCCGCTCCGGGCGCCGCGCGCGGAGGCCGGCCCCGGCCCCTGGGCGTGGACCGCCTCGGGCTGCGGCTGCGGGTGGAGACCGTGCGGGGGTACCGCGACGTGCACCTGCCCTTCACCCGTCCGGCGCGCACCCCCGACGACGTCGCCGTCCAGGTGCACCGGCTGGCCGGGCACCCCGTCCCCCAGGGCTACGACCGCGGATGAGCGGACGCCGGAGGGCCGGCGCGGCCGAGGAGGCCGGGGGAGCCGCCACGAACCGCGGACGAGTTGCCGCCGCACCGGCCCGATGACATTTGTCAGTGCGCCCGCCGGTAGGTTCCCCCGTGCGGTCGGTGATAACGGCGTCTGTTCCGCGTGAGCCGTTCCGCGGGAACCTGGGGACATGACGACGACAGCGAGCACCGCGGCCACCGGCCCCGGCCGACAGGACGCCACCGGCCCGGCGGTGGTCGTCCGCGACCTGCACCAGCACTACGGCGACTTCGAGGCGGTCAAGGGGGTCTCCTTCGAGATCCGCCCCGGCGAGCTCTTCGCCCTCCTCGGGACCAACGGCGCGGGCAAGACCACCACCATCGAGACGATGGAGGGCTTCCGCCGCCCCAGCTCCGGCAGTGTCCGGGTCTTCGGCCTCGACCCCTACGGCCAGCCCGCCGGAGTCCGGGAGCGCACCAACGCCGTCCTCCAGGGCAGCGGCCTGCTGGAGGACCTGAGCGTCGCCGAGACCCTGCACCTGGCCCGCGACCTCGCCGCCACGCCCAGGGACACGGACGAGACGCTGGAACTGGTCGGCCTCGCCGACAAGCGCGGGGTCGCGGTCCGCCAGCTGTCCGGGGGGCAGAAGCGCCGCCTGGACCTGGCGCTGGCACTGCTGACCAGGCCCGAGGTCCTGTACCTGGACGAGCCCACCACCGGCATGGACGCCGAGGGCCGCATCGAGACCTGGCGCATCGTCAACGACCTCAAGCGGGAGGGCGTGGCGGTCCTGCTCACCACCCACTACCTGGAGGAGGCCGAGCGCCTCGCCGACCGGCTGGCGATCATGCACCGCGGCGAGGTCCGGGTGGAGGGGACGATCCAGGAGGTCCTCGCGGGCTGGGGCGACCGGGTGAGCTTCGTGCTGCCCCCGAACGTGCGCACCACCGACCTGCCCCGCGTCGAGGGCGCGGACGTCTCCGTGGAGACGCGCGGCCAGGCGCTGTGGGCCACCTACACGGTCACGCGGGGGGACGTCGAGGAACGGGCGCACCACGCGGTGGCCGCGCTCATGTCCTGGGCCGTGGAGAACGGCACCGTCCTGCGCAGCCTCCAGGTGCGCAGCGCCTCCCTGGAGGACGTGTTCCTCCGGGTCGCCGACGGCGCCGCCGACCTGGTCTGACACGGGCCGCAGCGCTCCGTGCCCCCGCCCCGCACAGTCCTTCGAGGAGACACCGCGATGACCGCGAACACCGCCGCCCCCACCACCGACGCCACCGGCGTCCGGCCCGGCGTCAGCTGGACCAAGCAGGCCGTCCGCCTGGCCCGGACCGAGTTCACCCTGTTCGCGCGGTACAAGACCGCCTGGATGTACCTGGCCCTGCCGCTCTTCTTCGCCTTCATGACCACGAACCTCCCCAACGACGAGATCGTCCCCGGCTTCGGGACGGGGCAGATGGCCATGGTCGCCACCATCGGGTCCATCGGGCTCATCCTGGGCGTCGGCCACCCCTCCAACGTGTTCACCGCGCGGAGGGAGTCCCTGGTCCTCAAACGGCTGCGGGTCAGCGGGGTGCCCCAGCTGGCGGTCTTCGGCGGCGTCATCGGGGCCGTGGTGGTCCTCTCCCTGGCGATCACGGTGGTGGTGGCCGCCCTGGTCCTGGTCTTCTTCGGCAGCCTCCCCCGGGACCCGCTGATGCTCGCCGTCGCCGTCGTCCTCAGCTCCGTCATGTTCTCCCTGATGGGGCTGCTCATCACCCCGATCGTCCGCAACGCCGAGTCCGCCCAGATGATCTCGATGCTGCCCATGCTGGTCCTGCTGTTCGTGGGCGGCGGTCTCATCCCGCTGGAGTTCCTGCCGGAGGCCGCTCGCGTGGTCATCGGCTTCGTCCCGTCGGTCCCCGCCGGGGAGATGGCGCAGACCGCCTACTCCGGCTACGACGCCTTCCGGGGCTTCGGGGACGGTGAGGAGAAGGGCTACCCCGCCCTGTGGGTCGCGGCCCTGCCCTCCATCGGGATCATGCTCGCCTGGATCGCGGTGCTGGCTCTGCTCGTGCGCCGCTACTTCAGGTGGGACCCCCGCCAGCCGTAGGGCGGGCGCGGGGTGCCGGGGAGGCCGGGGACGGACCGCCTGCCCCGGCCTTTCCCGCGCGGGCCCGGAAAGGCCCGCGGACAACGGTTCGAAGGGCCCCGCGGCTTCTACGGTGGTCGTGGTGCGGCCGACGGCGGTCGCGGAGGAGCCGTCGGCCACGGCGGAGGAGAGGAGGAGCGGTGGGTTCCCAGGACACGTTCACCGCCGGGCACGGATCAGCGGACTCGGGCGCCCCCTCTCCCGTTCCAGGGGCCGACGCGGGCATGAACCCCCGTCTCCTGCGCAGGCTCCGGTTCGCGCGGTGGTACATCCTGTGGACGTTGGGCTCGCTGGCGCTGATGGTGCCTTTCGCGCCGTTCATGGAACTGCTCCTGTCCTGGGTCAGCTCCGTCGGCCCGGAGGACGGATCCAGGATCTGGCCTCCCGCGGTGTCCACCGCGGTCGCCCTGCTGTGCGCGCTGCTGTGCCTGTGCATGATCCGGAGCCGGGTGGACGGGAGGAGGACCGCCGACCCCCGGCTCTACTGGGGCTCGCTCGCTCTGCTCTTCCCGGTGTGCCTCCTCATGCAGGTCACGCCGTACGTCTTCCTCACCTGCACGTCTTGGTGGGGGGTGGCGGCCTTCTCCGCCCCCTGGAGGCGTTCCCTCCTGGTCGGCCTCGCGCTGCTGGTGCTGCCCTGGCTGCACCCGTCCGTCACACTGGTGGACATACCCCTCTTCGTGCTGGTGTTCTCCAGCCTGTTCTCGGTGGGCTGGACCCTCATTGTCTGGTTCGTCGCCCTGACCATGTTCCGCCTGTGGGAGGCCACGAACGAGGCTCTGGAGGGGGAGCACGCCCGTACCCGGCTGGCGGTGAGCGAGGAGCGGCTCCGGTTCGCCCAGGACATGCAGGGGATGATCGGCCAGGGCCTGACCACGCTCGCCGTCAGGGCCAGACGGGCCGAGCTGCTGCTGGAGAGCGATCCGGCGGGCTCCACGGCCGAGATCAACGAGGTGCACGAGCTGGCGCGACGGGTGCTCCAGCAGGTGAGGTCGGCGGTCAGCGGCTACCGGGGTGTGGACCTGGCCGCGGAGGTGGAGTCGATCGGCGCGGTCCTGCGCGCCAACGGCACCGAGACCGTCGTCACGGGAAGGGGGAGCCCCGACGGCTTCCCGGCCGCGACCGCGCTGGCCGCCCGGGTGCTGCGCGAGGGGGCCACCAACGTCCTGCGGCACAGCGACGCCCGCCGCTGCCGGATCTCCTTCTCCGTGGACGAGGGCACCGCACACGGGGGGAGACTCCTCGCGGTGGAGGTGTTCAACGACCGTGCGCGTGGCGGACCGGAGGACGGCGCGGCCTCGGCCAGCGGTCTGGCCGGGCTCTCCGAACGCGTCGCACGGGAGGGTGGCACACTGTCGGCGACCCGTACGGGCGACGGCGGTTTCCTGCTCAGAGCCGTTCTTCCGCTGTCCGGCGGAGTCCACCACACCGAGGAGTCACGTTGAGCGACCACGGCACGCCCTCCGCCGAGTACACCGCCTCCGACCGGGAGGGCGACCGCAGGGTCCGCTTCGCCCGGCGCATCGTCATCGTCTCGGTGGGCTTCACATCGCTGCTCGTCGTCGGGATGCCCCTGGTGGACGTCATCACGGCCGCGGCCTCGGACTGGCCCCTGTGGCGCTCCCTGACCGGGGTGGTCGCCTCCGTGCCGATCGCCGTTCTGCTGATCGTGATGCTCCGGGCCAGGCTGGACGGCAGGCGGAACCCGGACCCGCGCTCCTACTGGACCTCGCTCGGCCTGATCGTCGTGGTCGTCCTGTGCCTCCAGGAGCCGATCAACACCGTGTTCTTCCTGGCCGCGTGGTGGGGTACCGGGGTCTTCCTCGCCCCGCGCAGGCGCAGCGCGTACGTCACCGCCGCCCTGCTGGCGCTGCCCTGGCTCGTGGTCCCGTTCTACGGGTTCGAGACGCAGTTCCAGCCGCTCCTCTACCTGCTGGTGTGGATGTTGATGGTCTTCAGCGGACTGATGTTCGCCGGAGCCTCGCTCTCCATGATCTGGCTGTGGGACATCAGCCGCGAGGCCGTCGCGGGACAGCGGGCCCGCGCCCAGCTGGCGGTGAGCGAGGAGCGGCTCCGCTTCGCCCGCGACATGCACGACCTGCTCGGGCACAGCCTCTCCGCGCTCGCTGTCAAGGCCCAGCTGGCCGGACGGCTCGTGGAGCGGGACCCCGGGCGGGCGGGCGCGGAGATGGCGGAGGTGCAGGTGCTCGCCAGACAGGCGCTCCAGCAGGTGAGGTCGGCGGTCAGCGGCTACCGGGAGGTCGACCTGGCGGGCGAGGCGGAGGCCGTCCGCGCGGTGCTCGACGCGGGGGGAACCAGGACGGTCGCCACCGGACTGGAGGGGCTGGACCTGCCGCCGCAGACCGCCGCGCTCGCCGCCTGGGTGGTGCGCGAGGGCGGTACGAACGTCCTGCGGCACAGCGACGCCAACGAGTGCCAGATCAGCTTCACCCTCGCCCGTGACAGCGCCGTGGGCCCCCGGACGCTCGTGGTCGAGGTGTTCAACGACCGCGCCCGGGGCGGCGGCCAGGACGGGAAGGAGTCGGGCAACGGGCTCGCCGGTCTGTCCGAGCGGGTCGCCATGGGCGGCGGCACCCTCTCCGCGGCCCGCACCCCGGAGGGGGGCTTCCTGCTCCGCGCGGTCCTGCCGCTCTGACGTCCCGGTTCAGCGTGTGCCCACCGAGCCGAAGGCCGCGTCGATGTCCTCGCTGGCGCCGTCCCCGCCCGCGGTGTTGACCCCGAGCATGAACGCGCCCCGGCCGTCGTCCAGCTCCACGATCACGAAGCGGCCGTAGGTGTCCCCCGAGCCGCCGCCCATGGTCGCCCCGAAGGCGGGCAGTCCGTCCACGTCGGTCTGGCCGGAGGGCTCGGCCCACACGCCGCCCTCGGCGGCCAGGTCGGCCGCCAGGTCCACGGCCAGTCGCACCCCGGCCACCGCGATCGGCTCCACCGAACCGAGTTCCTCGGTGCCGGTGACGATGACCGCGTCCGGGTCCCCGGCCGGGCCGAGGACCGCGTAGGAGGTGTACTCCGGGGGGACCTCCTCGCCGCCGAGCCTGTTCCACTCCCCACCGGGCAGTTCGTAGGCCAGCCCGGCCGGGGAGTCCGCGCCGGCGTCCCCGCCGTCCGCCGGGTCCCGCGGTGCCTCCTCCGTCCCCCCAGCGCCGCCGTCCTCCTCTCCCGCGCCACCGCCCTCCCCGGCCGACTCCGGAGCCGAACCTGACAGCGGCCCGCCGTCGGAGAGGAACCAGCCGAGTCCGGCCGAGGTGGCCAGCAGGAAGGCGAAGGTCACGACGAGGGCGATGGTGAGGGTGACCCGACGGGCGCCGTCCGGCTCGCGGCCGTCGGTGCGGGGGCGGGGGCCGATGCGGTGACGGTCGCCGCGGTCCGGCCTTTCCGGTCCTGGTGGCATCAGGGGCTCCTGTGTGCTGCTGGGGGGTTCCCGGGGGCCGGGGCCCACAGAAGCACTACCCATACCGGGGCGCGCGGAGACGGGCCGCCGTGGCCGGATCGGGCCGTGGGCGGGGCGGGACCGCCTCAGACGTGCCAGGGGGCGAGGGGCAGCGGGGACCACAGGATGTGGGGCTCGGGCACGTCGCGGGGCGCGGGCAGCACCGTGGGCGGCAGCCGGTACTCGGCCGGGAGCGGATCGGTGGACCACGAGCGCCGCGTGCCGGGGTCCTCGTCGCGCGGTCGGACGACGTGGCCGGGCACGGGGCCCGCCGCCCGGGGAGGCTGCTCGGGGGCCGGGTCGCGGACGTGTGCCGTCCCGTCGGCGGGACCGGACCCGTCGCGGGGGAGAGGGCCGCCGGGGCGGGCCGCTTCGGCGGGGGCCGCGGGCGTCCCGGACAGCCCGAGCACCCGGTCGATCTCCTCTGGGCTGAGCGGGCGGTCGGCGTCGGCCACCGCGATGAGCACCTCGGCGTACAGTTCGATCTCGTCCAGCGCGACGTGGTCGTGGAGGTGGTCGTGCAGGTCGAGGCTGTGGTTCACGTGAGCTCACCCCCTGGGACAACGGTGTCGCGGCAGGACGGGACACCCCGCGCCGGAGTGCCGTGGGTGCGGTTGCGACGGATCCGGACCCACGCGAGCGTGAGGAGTACCAGGCTACGCGCAGGGCGGACCGGCGCGCATGACCCGTGAGGACCAGGCGGCGGAGTCACCCGGGTTAGCCAGGAGGGGACCCGGCCTGGGCGGACGCGGTGCTTTCGGACCACCGGGCCGGTGACCCGGGTACGACTTTCGTCCCCGCCCGGCGTGACGTCAGGCCCAGGTGACCTCCTGGTGCTGGGCGGCGAGCGAGGCGTAGTGGGCCGGAGTGTGCTGGAGCACCAGCCGGTCGTCGTCGTTGAGCTCACGCACCACCTTGCCGGGCACGCCCGCCCACAGCGTGTCCGGCGGGACGGTCTTGCCCGGCGGCACGAGGGCGCCCGCCGCGACCAGCGCGCCCCGGCCGACGCGGGCGCCGCCCAGCACGATGGCGCCGATGCCGATGAGCGCGCCCTCCTCCACGACCGCGCCGTGCACCATCGCCTTGTGGCCCAGGCTCACGTCGTCGTGCAGGACGACGGGCTCACCGGGGTCGGAGTGCAGGCCGCACTGGTCCTGGATGTTGACCCGCTCGCCGACCACGACGTCCTCGGTGTCGGCGCGCAGCACCGACCCGTACCACACGCTGCTCCGGGCGCCCAGGCGCACGCGGCCGACCACCACCGCGCCGGGCGCGATCCACGCGCTCGGGTGGACCTCCGGTCGTCCGAAGTCCGCTCCGCCCACGCGGGGCCCCGCGGGCCCGCCTTCCGTGCGGCCGTTGTCCATCTCGTGGCCCTCCCTGCGTCTCGTACCGCCGTGTCCGTCTCTCCCGTGAGGGGGCGGATCAGCGGGAAGTTGACCGCTCTGCCCCCGTACGGGGATGATCGCGCATACCTTAGTAAGGACGTGACCGGGGTCCGCACGGCGATGTGCCGGTCGGGGATCTTGACGCGGCCGCGCCGCGCGTGTCTACCTTGGTCGCCTGGACGGTGTCCACGGCGTTACGCTCCGCTCCCGACCGGTGCCCCCAGGCGGCCGGGTCGGTATGCAGAAAAGAGCACTATCGGGCGTATGTCGCTGACGAGACCAATCGGGTGTCGTGGTGACAATGGGTACGGGTCAACTCGCACCTTCTGCGTCGTACAGTCACAACGGTGTAAGGACATGAAGGGCACATGAGCGATATGTTGCCGGGCGGCGGACTCCAGCAGGACAGGTTTCCGACGGTGCGCAAGGGCGGTTATGACAAGGCGCACGTCGACGACTACTTCGTGCGGACGGACAACCAGGTCAAGAGCCTCCGCGAGCGCCTCCAGCGGTTGGACGACGAGCTGGAGCAGTACAAGCGCGACCTCGCCATCGCCCGTGAGAAGGCGCAGGTCAAGCCGGAGCACGAGCAGATCAGCGAGCGCATGGCCGAGATCCTGCGCATCGCCGAGGAGGAGGCCCAGGAGCGCCGCTCCAGGGTCGAGTCCGAGGTGAAGGAGGCCGAGAAGAAGGCCCAGGAGGAGATCGCCAAGTACCGCAAGGAGGCCGAGGAGCACTCCGAGCGGATCCTGTCCTCCGCGCGCTCGGAGGCCCACTCGATGGTCGACAGCGCCAAGAAGGAGTCCGACCAGCTCCGGGACCAGGCCAAGCAGGAGGGCGAGCGCCGCCTGAACGAGGCCGAGGCGCGCGCGAAGAAGATCCACGACACCGCGGACCGCAGGCTCGCCACCCTCACCGCCACGCACGCCGAGGCGCTGCGCCGCCTCAAGGACATGCACTCGACCCTGGCCGACCTGGTCGCGGCCGAGGACAAGGCGGGCGCGCTGGAGAGCGGGCTCTCCCGCGAGGAGATGGCGGCCGCGCCCGCCCCCGCCAAGCCGGTCCCGGCCAAGCCCGCCGCGGCGGCCAAGAACCCGGACCCCGAGCGCGCCGCGGAGCCCTCCCGGCCCCAGTCCCGTCCCGAGGCGGCCGCTCCCGCCCCGGCCAAGCCGGCCCCGGCCGCGTCCGGGGACAAGGACGAGGCCACCACCAAGCTGCCTCCCCTCCAGCAGCAGCCGGACGAGGCGACCGTGCGCATCAGGCCGGTGGCCAAGCCGGAGCAGACCGGCCAGGACCCGGCGGGGGCCTCCTCCCCCAAGGAGCAGGACCAGTCCGCTCCCCGTCCCCCGCAGGGCGCCCGCTTCACCGGCCCCGCCCCCGAGGGCGACGAGAAGCCGCAGTCCGGCCAGCAGCAGGGCCAGGCGGGTCCGCAGCAGCCGCAGTCCGGCCAGCAGCAGGGCCAGGCGGGTCCGCAGCAGCCGCAGTCCGGCCAGCAGCAGGGCCAGCAGGGCCAGAAGGGCCAGGAGCAGGGCGGCGACCCGGGCATCACCGGCATCTACCGCCACCCGGAGTCCGGCCACAACCAGCCGCCCAAGGGCGAGGACGGCGTCCGGGTCATCCGCAAGCCCTGACCCCTCGGCCGCGCTCGGAAGGGAGCGCCCGGGGAGCCGTCCCCCAGGCAGTCCCCGGGGCCCGCGGAGCGCCCCGGCGCAGCACCGGCCCGGAACGCGATCCGGGGGCGGGGACCGTGTCCCCGCCCCCGGCGTTTTGTGGCCCGATGTAGGGTGACGTCCGCCTTGTCGCAGGCTGTCGGCTACGATGCCGACAGCCATGATTATCCGCGCGGCCATCCGGTCGGACCTCGGTGCGATTCTGCGTCTTCTCAGGGAACTCGGCGACACCACCCACGCGCAGAGCGCGCACGTCCGCATGTCCTCCGCCGCCGTACGCGCCTGGACGCGGATGGAGAACGACCCCGACCGCACGATCCTCGTCGCCGAGCAGCGCGGCCAGATCATCGGCACCCTGGACCTGCTGGTCGTGGCCAACCTGACCCACGACGCCCAGCCCTGGGCCGTGGTGGACAACCTCGTGGTCGACCCCCTGGCCCGGGGCCGGGGCATCGGCCGGGCGCTCATGGAGGACGCGCTCGACCGCGCCACGCGGGCCGGGTGCTACAAGGTGGAGCTGCTGGCGCACGAGAACGGCCAGGACGTCCACCGGTTCCACACCGCGCTGGGCTTCGACAGTTCCGCCGAGGGCTTCCGCCGCTACTTGTGACCCGCGGCCGTCAGCGCTTGGCCGCCGAACCCCCGCTCAGCGGCACGCCCCGCATGAACACCACGGTGACCAGCCCGATCACGGCGATCGGGATCCCCGCCAGGAACACGCCCTGCATGGCGTGGTCGAAGGCGCCCACGACCACCTCGCGGACCGGCTCCGGCAGCGAGTGCACCAGTTCGGGGGAGCCCTGCGCGGCCTCGGCCGCCTCCGACAGCCCGACCGACAGCTCCCGCGCGCCCGAGTCGGTCCCGGACGCGGCGTCCGCCGCCACCCGGGCCCGCGCGTCGGCCGACGCCTGGGCCAGCTCGCCGTTGAGCCGTCCCACCATCACCGCGCCGAACGCGGCCACGCCGGTGGCGCCGCCCAGGTTGCGGAAGAACACGACCGAGGCCGTGCCCGTGGCCATGTCCGCCAGGGGCAGGGCGCTCTGCGTCGCCAGCAGCAGGATCTGCATGCACAGGCCCAGCCCCAGGCCGACCATCACCTGGCCCGCGACCACCGTGGTCAGCCCGGTGTCCAGATAGGCCAGGCTGAGGGCGGCGAACCCGAACAGGCACAGGGCCATGCCCGTGACCGGGTAGGCCTTCCACCGGCCGCTGCCGCCCACCGCGTAGCCGGAGCCGATCGAGGTGAGCAGGAACGACGCCACCAGCGGCAGCGTCATCAGGCCCGACACGGTCGGCGTCATGCCGTGCACCATCTGGAGGTACTGCGGCATGTAGATGATCAGGCCGAACATCATCATCCCGACGCAGGCCGACCCGAGCGAGGACAGCACGAACGTCCGGTCGCCGAACAGGCGTGCCGGGATGATCGGCTCCCGCGCCCGCCGCTCGACCACCACGGCCGCGGCCGTGAGCACGAGGGCCCCGGCGCCCAGGGCGTAGGACAGCGGCGAGTTCCACGGGAACTGGGTGCCGCCCAGGCTGAGCAGCACGATCACGGTGCTCGCGGCGCTGAAGATCAGCCCGGCGCCCAACCAGTCCACCGGCGCGTCGCGGCGGGGGACGAAGGGCATGGTGAACATGAACTGGATGACGACGAAGGCGAACAGGGCCAGCGGCACGGTGATGAGGAAGCACCACCGCCAGCCGAGCGGGCTGTCCACGAGGAACCCGCCCACCAGCGGCCCCAGCACGGTGGACACACCGAACACCATGCCGATGAGTCCGCTGTAGCGGCCGCGCTCCCGGGGCGGGACCACGTCTCCCAGGATGATGTTGGGCAGTGTGGCCAGCCCGCCGACGCCCAGCCCCTGGAGGGCGCGGGCCGCGATCAGCCAGTTGATGTCCTGCGCCAGGCCCGCGGCGACCGAGGCCACGATGAAGATGCCCAGGGCCAGCTGGAAGAGGAGCTTGCGCCCCCAGACGTCGGAGAGCTTGCCCCACACGGGGGTGGAGGCCGTCATCGTGAGCAGGGCGGCCGTGGCGACCCATGCCAGGCGGTCCTGGCCGCCCAGCTCACCCATGATCGTCGGCAGGGCGGTGCCCACGATGGAGTTGGTGAGCATCGAGGTGAGCATGGCCAGGACCAGGCCGACCATGATCCGCCGCACCACGCGGCGCGAGGGCAGCTCGGGGGCCTCGTCGGCGGCGGAGCCGGCCGGGGCGCCCGCCGCGGAGGAGTCCCCGGGGGCGTCCTCGGCCGGAGCGCTCCCGTTCGGGGCGTCTGTCAGGGGTGTCTCGGTGAGGGGATCATCGGAGGTCCGTGTCCGCGCGACCGCTCGGGGTTCGACGCCCGGGGGAGTGTCCCCGGTTCCGGCTCCTCCACGCAACGACTGTTCCACACAAGCCCCCGATCGCGGACGCACGAAAGGCCCCGCGGCGTGCTGCCGGGGGCGTCGTCCTGCTCCCAGGTATATGTAAACACTGTTGACCTGTCAAATCGATATCTCTCCGCACGTTTCGGTATGCGACGGTTCTCCGGAAGTGTCAACCTGGAGTCCTGACCGCCAGTTCGCAGCCGCCAAGGGGTACGCAGATGGACCGTCCGGAGGAAACCGGAGGCGGCCCCGGGCCGACGCGGGGCCGGGAGGCCACCAGAGCCCGCATTCTGGCCAGCGCCAAGGAGCTGTTCACCAACGAGGGCTACGGGTCGGTGTCGTCGAGGATGATCGCCGCGCACGCGGGGGTCAACGTCGCGCTCATCAACCGCTACTTCGGCGCCAAGAGCGGGCTG
Source organism: Nocardiopsis akebiae (assembly GCF_018316795.1). NCBI lineage: Bacteria > Bacillati > Actinomycetota > Actinomycetes > Streptosporangiales > Nocardiopsidaceae > Nocardiopsis > Nocardiopsis akebiae. The sequence goes on along the minus strand of NZ_CP074132.1, from coordinate 6,442,172 downwards.
CTGACCGAGCTACTGCGCGAGGACGGCGTCTTCCCCGGGCTGATCGAGGGCGAACCCGCCACCCTCACCCGGCGCCTGGCGGAGCAGGCGGTGAGCCGTCTGCACGGCGAGGCCACCGCGCTCCAGCGCGCTCTGGACGACTCCGCGGGCGACCCCGACCTCCAGGCGGTCTACCAGGGGCGGATCACCAGCGCGATGATCGACCCGCTGACGGTCTACCTCGGCGGGAACGACGGCCGGGCGCACGCCTCGCTGCTCTCGGCCGTGATGCTGGGGCTGACCAGGGTGCGCGTGGTCGAGGGGGCCACGGCGCTGCGCGCGCTCGACCGAGACCGGCTCACGGACCGGGTCCAAGCGCTGCTGGACCTGTGCCTGGACGACTTCGCCGAGGGGGACGGGGGCGCGCCGGAGAGCCGGTGACCACGGCGGCCCCGGTCCGCCCGGACGGGCGACACGTTTTGCCGGGACGGCAAAGAACGTCGCGCCCCGCGGACCGCGCGTGGAGAGTGGGGCGCGGAGGTGGTCGACATGACCGGTGAGGACGCGGCGGACTCCCTGCCCGAGGAGATGGGCGAGGACTTCTGGAACGAGCGCTACCGCTCGCGGGAGCGGATCTGGAGCGGCAGCCCCAACCGCCACCTGGTGGCGGAGGCGGCAGACCTCGAACCCGGACGGGCGCTGGACGTGGGCGGCGGCGAGGGCGCAGACGCGATCTGGCTGGCCGAACGCGGCTGGCGGGTGACCGCGCTCGACATCTCGACCGTGGCGCTGGACAAGGGAGCCGCCCACGCGCGCGAGCGGGGCGGTGACGTGCCAGGGCGCATCACCTGGCAGCGGGCGGACGTGACCCGCTGGTCCCCGGACGAGGGCGCGTTCGACCTGGTGACCTCGCAGTTCATGCACCTGCGCGAGCGCTGGCGCGCCCGGTTCTTCGCCGCGCTGGCCTCGGCGGTGGCGCCCGGGGGAGAACTCCTGGTCGTCGCGCACCACCCCCGCGACCTGGAGGAGGGCGTACCGCGCCCGCCGGACCCGGACCTGTTCTACACGGGCGACGAGGTGGTGGCGGCCCTGCCCCGGCGGGAGTGGACCGTGCTGGCCGACGAGGTCCGCACCGGGACGGCGGCCGTCGGCGAGGAGACCTTCACCGTGCACGACCTGGTGGTCCGCGCCCGACGCGAGGCCTGACCGGGGCCGGTCGGAGGCGGCGGGGCAAGGCCGGGGCCCGGGCGGGCCCCGGCCGGCCGGGCGGGGCTCAGTCCCGGAGCTTGGCCACCACGTCGATCTCGACCAGGATGTTCGCCAGGTCCGAACCCACGGTGGTGCGCACGGGGTAGGGCGCGCTGAAGTGCTCCTCGTACACGGCGTTGAACTCCGGGAAGTCCGCCTTGAGGTTCTCCAGGTGGACGGTCGCCTTCACGACGTCGTCCAGCGTCAGGCCGTGCTCGGCCAGCACGGCGGAGATGTTGGCCAGCACCTGGGCGGTCTGCTCGCCCACGGTCGGGGCCACGCGGCCGGTCTCGGGTTCCTGCGGGCCGAAGCCCGCGGTGTACAGGAACCCGCCCGCGACCACTCCCTGGCTGTACGCCCCGGCCGGAGCGGGGGCCTTGTCGGTGCGGACCGCCTTCTTGGACATCCGTGGACTCCTTCGCTGGTCTGCTCCGGCGGCGCGTGCGCGCGCCGGTGCCCGTGCCGTTTCACGGGCGCTTTACTGGCAACAAAGTTACCAATTTTCTTCCGGGCAGCGTATCTTGGCCACACCGGACACCGGTCGGCCGCGCGCCGCACCGGGGTGACCGGTACGTCGAACGGAGGAACAGTGCATTCCGAGACCGTACTCACCGGCGGACTGGTGGTCGACGGCACCGGCGGTCCCTCCCGCCGCGCCGACCTCGTCCTCCGCGACGGCCGCATCGCCCACATCGTCCCACCCGGCGGCGCGCGCACCACAGGCACCGTCGTGGACGTGGAGGGGCTCGCGGTCACCCCGGGGTTCGTCGACATGCACTCCCACTCGGACCTGGCCGTCCTCGCCGACCCCGCGCACGAGGCCAAGACCCTCCAGGGAGTCACCCTGGAGGTCCTGGGCCAGGACGGGCTCGGCTACGCCCCCGTCACCGACGACACCGCCGGTGAACTGCGCGCCCAGCTCGCCGCGTGGAACGGCCTACCCGACCTCGACCACTCCTGGCGCACCGTCGGCGGGTACCTGGACCGGATCGACGCGGGCGCCCCCGTCAACGCCGCCGTCCTCGTCCCCCAGGGCAACGTGCGCATGGCCGTCCTGGGCGGCGAGGACCGCCCGCCCACCGACGACGAACTCGACCGCATGCGCCGGATCGTCGCCCGGGGCATGGCCGACGGCGCGCACGGACTGTCCGCCGGCCTGACCTACACCCCCGGCATGTACGCCACCGACGACGAGATCGTCGCCCTCCTCGAACCCGTCCGCGCCGCGGGCGGCTACTACTGCCCCCACCACCGCAACTACGGCTCCCGGGTCGTGGAGTCCTACCGCGAGTGCCTGGAGATCGCGCGCCGCGCCCAGGTCGCCCTGCACCTGGCGCACTGCCACGTCAACTTCCCGCAGAACCGCGGCCGCGCCCCCGAGGTCCTGGACGCCATCGACGAGGCCACCGTCCACTACGGCCTCGACGTCACCCTCGACAGCTACCCCTACCGGGCCAGCGCCACCCACCTGGGCGCACCGCTGCCCAGCTGGGTGCAGGTCGGCGGCACCGCCGCCACCCTGGAGCGCCTGCGCGACGCCCCCACCCGCGCCCGCGTCCTGCGCGAGATCGAGGAGGAGGGCACCGACGGCAACCACGGGGTCCCCATGGACTGGTCCGCCATCGTCGTCACCGGCGTCGCCGACCCCGGGCTGTCCTGGGCCGTCGGATCCTCCGTCGCCGACCTCGCGCGCACGCGCGGGCGCCTCCCCGGCGACCTCTACATGGAGCTGCTCGTGGCCGACGAGCTGCGCAGCGGCTGCCTGCTCCAGGTGGGCAACGAGGAGAACATCCGCACCATCATGCGACACAGCTCCCACACCGCCGGAAGCGACGGCATCCTCGTCGGCGCCGTGCCGCACCCGCGCGGCTGGGGCACCTTCCCCCGCTACCTGGGCCACTACGTGCGCGAACTCGGCGTGCTCACGCTGGAGGAGTGCGTCCGCCACCTCACCTCCCGGCCCGCGCGTAGACTCGGCCTCACCGACCGCGGCGTCATCCAGGCCGGTGCCGTCGCCGACCTGGTGGTCCTGGACCCCGCCACCGTGGACGCCCGCGCCACCTACGAGGAACCGCGCCTGGCCCCCCGGGGCATCCACCACGTCCTCGTGTCGGGAGACTTCACCGTCCGGGACGGCCGTCGCACCGACCGGCTGCCCGGCCGATCCGTCCGGAGGAACCGCCTGTGAGCGAGCACCCGACCCCCGCGGGGAGCGAGCCGACCAGCAGTGCCGACGCCGTCTGCGTCGGCGAGACCATGGCGGTGCTCGCCTCGGCCGAGGCGCTCGCGGCCGGAACGAGGCTGGTCGTGGGCACCGGCGGCGCGGAGTCCAACGTGGCGGTCGCCCTGGCGGCCCTGGGGCACACCGCCGCCTGGGTCAGCCGGGTCGGCGACGACCCCTTCGGCCGCATCGTCACCGGCGCCGTCGCCGGGTGCGGCGCGGACGTGACCGGTGTGGAGGTGGACCCCGAGCGGCCCACCGGCCTGTACGTCAAGGACACCGGTCCCGGCGGCGCGGGCGTCCTGTACTACCGCGCCGGTTCGGCCGCCTCCGCCCTGTCGGCCGCCGACGCCGAGCGGGTGTGGGCGCGCGACCCCGGCGTGGTCCACCTGTCCGGCATCACCCCGGCCCTGTCCGCGCGCGCCGCCGCGCTCGTGGAGCACCTGCTGGACCGCCGGACCGGGAACGGCGCGCTGCGCTCCTTCGACGTCAACCACCGGCCCGCCCTGTGGGGGGCCAGGACCGCCGCGCCGGTGCTGCTCGACCTGGCCCGCCGCGCCGACGTGGTCTTCGTGGGCCGTGACGAGGCCGAGCGGCTGTGGGGCACCCCGGCGGCCGAGGACGTGCGGGCGGTGCTGCCCGAGGTGCCGGTCCTGGTGGTCAAGGACGCCGAGCACGGCGCGACCTGCTTCGACTCCGAGGGCGCGGTGTTCGTGCCGTCCCCGCCGGTGGACGTGGTCGAGGCGGTGGGCGCGGGTGACGCGTTCGCCGCCGGTTTCCTGTCCGGCCTGCTCGACGGGCTGTCCGTGGAGCGGCGGCTGCGGCTGGGCCACGCGGTCGCGGGCGCGGTGCTGCGCTCGCCCGGGGACGTCCTGGAGGCCCTGCCCGCGGACGTCGCCCTCATCCGCGGCTCCGCGGGGGCCTGAGCGCCCGCCCGGTCCTCAGCCGATGACGATGGCGCCCGCCAGGACCGGGTCGCCGAAGCTCACCGAGCCGTGTCCGGAGGCCAGCGCGCGGCTGCCCTGGCAGCTCGTGCCCGCGAAGAGCGCGAACTTGACCCTGCTCTCCGTGGAGATCCCGGTGACGCCCCCCTGCCCCGTCTTGAGGGTGCGGCAGCCCCCGTTCTCCACGGTCTGCTGGTAGCCGGACTCGAAGGTGACCCGGACCGGGGGAGCCTGGTCCTGTCTGCTCGACAGCCCGGCGATCGCTCCGGCGATGGTGGCGGACATGGTGGCGAGGTTCGCAGGGCGGATCGGCACGGTAACTCCCCTTCTCTGCCGGCCCGCACGGGGCTCCCGGCGAGCACGGAGTTGGTTACTCTGTGTCATTTAGCTACAGCTTCACGAGAACCGAGAGGAGCCCCGGCGGAGTGTCGGCGGATTTCTGCGCCCGCCGACCGCCGCCGCCGTCCGCCCCGGGGCGCGGCGGGGCGTTGTGGGGCGCCGCCGCCGCGCATACAATGCGGTTCGACCGGAACGGGGAGGTGAGGGCGTCATGAGCCTCCTCCTCGCGTTCTTCGAGTTCCTCATGCTGGGCGTGGTCCCCGCCGAACTCCTGCCGGTCCCCGGCTCCCTGGCGCTGCTGGTCGCCGCCGTCGGCGCGGCCGTCGCCTGGTACGTCCTGCGCGGCACCTGGGCCTGCCCGGCGCGCGACGCCGCCGCGGGAGCGGTGCGCGCGATGCGCCGCAGGTCCGCGCGCCTGCCCGTGCTCACCCTGTGTGACCCCGACGCGGCGGGACGGCCCCGTCCCAGAGCCCCCGGCGCGGCCCTTCCGGCCGCTCGCTGACCCTTTCCCTGACACACTCCCGCGTGCGCGCCCGCACGCGCCGCGCCCCGGATGTGCGCTCCGCCCTGTGCGCGCGGTCACGAGCGGCCCGACGTCTGTTCCCCTCCCACCGGACGAAGGGCCTTCCCGCCTTGTACAGCCTCGGGCCGATCGCGGCCGCCATGACCCTGCTCTCGACCGTCCTGTCCGCCCTCACCTCACTGCTGGCCCCCCTCACCGGGGGCCTGGCCGCCGGTCTGGCCGTCGTGGCCCTGACCGTGGCCGTGCGCCTCCTGCTCGTCCCCCTGGGGGTGGTGCAGGTCCGCGCCGAGAAGGCACGCGCGCGCCTGGCCCCGCAGCTGGCGAGGATCACCGCCCGGCACCGCGGGAACCCCGAACGGCTCGTCGCCGAACAGCGCCGTGTCTACGCCGAGGCGGGCACCTCCCCGCTGGCGGGCTGCCTGCCCTCCCTCGCCCAGGTCCCCGTCATGATCGCCCTCTACGGCGTGTTCATCGGCGCGGGCGGCGGTGAGGAGGCGATGCTCGCGCACACCTTCGGGGGCGTCGAACTGGGCGCGACCCTGCTGGGCGGCGCGGACGGGGCGTCCGCGGCTCCCGTGTTCGCCGCGCTCCTGGCCCTGATCGCCCTCGTGGCCTGGGCCAACCGCCGCTACCTCGTGCTGCCCGCGATGCGGGCGGGCGCCGAGGCCGACCCGGGCCGGCCCCAGCTCCCCGGGCTCCTGACCTACACGCAGTTCACGACCGTGGCGGTCGCCGCGTTCGTGCCGCTGGCGGGGGGCCTGTACCTGCTGACCTCCAGCGCGTGGGCGCTGGGGGAGCGGCTCCTGCTGCGCCGGGTCGTCCCGGACTGAGCCGTGGCGCGGTCCCCGGAGCGCTCCGGGGACCGCCGGTCCGTCAGAAGTCCACGCTGACGCAGGCCAGGCGGTCGCCCGCAGTGCCCGCCTCGCCCTCACCGGTGTGGGTGTGGTGCTCGTGCAGCACCAGCGACCGGGCCTCGCCCTCGCGGAACTCCCAGTCCACCGTGCTGGTCGCGCGGGCGTTGCCGTCGTCGTCGGTGGTGAAGTCCAGCCAGACCTCGTTCTCGGGGTTGGCGTAGGCGGGGTCGCTGGAGGGCTCGTCCTCGGTTGCGGCCGGGTCGAGCTCGTTCTGGTAGTGGGGGCCCGCGTCGGCCGGGTCGTCGCCGCAGGGCCGGGTGTGCACGTGGGCGCCGAAGTCGCGGCCCCCCTCCAGGCTGGTGCCGGTGAACTGCACGTGGGTCTGCCCGTCCTGGGTGCGCACCTGCACGTCGGAGGTGGCTCCCTCGGGCACGGCGGTCTCGTCGTAGGTGATGGCGCCCGCGCCCTCGCCGGGAGGCAGGAAGATCGACGCGGTCACGCTGGGGGAGGCGCTGGGCGAGGACTGCGGTGACTCCTGGGCCGCCGAGCCGTCGTCCTCCGCGGTGTCGGACTGCGCGCAACCGGTGGCGAGGGTCGCGGTCAGGGCCAGGCCGACGGCGAACGGTGTGATGCGCATGACGGAACTCCCGGTTGCTCTCAGCGGTCGCCCGCAAGACTACCCAAGGTACCCGAGGGATAACTAGGCGTGCGGAGCGCGTTCTGCCGGGGGCGGGAAGGGCGACCTGAGGGTGAAGGCCTCGGGGGTGGGGCCTTCGGCGCGCAACAGGTCCAGGCGCCTTCCGGCCTCCTCGACAGTGGGGATCGTACCGCTGGGAATCCACCACAGGACCAGATACGCCTCCCGCAGGTGCTCGAACCACTCGCGGCGCCCGCGCAGCAGCTCCAGGTGCTCACTGCGGTAGGTGAAGTTCCACAGCGACTCCACGTCCCGCCAGACGGAGTAGTTGATCAGGAGGGCGCCGCCGAAGGGCCGCAGGCCGGTGGCGTCCTCCTTGCCCTCCTCCACCAGCCGCCACACGAACCCCGGGGCGCTGTCGGCCAGCGCGTTGATCGGGTCGATGCGGGCGGTGAAGCCCGCCATGGAGGGGTCGTCGAGGGGGGCCTTGAGGACGCCGACGTTGATCTGGGCGAGGTGGTGCCCGGAGGGGGAGGTCTCGTTCACGGGACACAGCAGACCACGGCCGGTCTTCTATGTCAATATTCATTATTTTTGGAAATCACCACGCAGCACCGGCCCGGACGTGCGTCCATCCGGGCCTCCGCCCCGTCCCCGCCGCGTCCCTCCAGCAGGCCGCGCAGCAGCTCCAGGTTGAGTCCGCAGGCGAGCGGGGGGAAGGCGCGGGCCAGGGTGTGGAAGGGGCAGTTGAGCAGCCGCACGCCGCCGTCCTCCTCCGGGCCCCCGTCCGGTCCGGAGCCGCCGCCCGTGGCGCGGGCCGCCCCCTCCTCGGGCTCGTAGCCCCGGGCGCGCAACAGCTCCACCAGGGGCTCCTCCCGGTGTCCCGCGCCTATCCGTCGGCCCTCCTCGCGGGCGGCCGCGTGCAGTGCCTCCTCGGCCCCGTGCCGCTCCACCGCCTCCGCCAGCACGTGCGCGGCCAGTTCGTAGTCCCTCGGCGGCAGGTGCAGCGACAGCTCCCGGTCCGCACGCCGGTACAGCTTGGCCGGACGGCCCGACCCCGGCCCCTCGCGGCCGCTCACCTTGCGGCGGGCCACCTCCAGCAGGCCCGAGTCGGCCAGCCGGTCCAGGTGGTGCGCGGCCAGGGTGCGCTGGATACCGAGGGCGTCCGCGGCCTGGCCGCGGCTGACCTCTCCGCGCGCCGCCGCCACGTACTCGTACAGCCTGCGGCGCACGGGGTCGGCGAGGGCCTGCGCGGCGTCGATCGAGGAGTCGTCCATGCCCCCATTGTCGGCGCGGCCCGGCCCGGCACGGCGCGCGGTGGGACACTGGTGGACGACCACGACCCCTGCCGAACAGGTGACATGCGAACGATCAGACACGGCGGCGAGCACGAGCTGGAGATCCGCAGGTCCCGCTTCGTCTGCGCCCTGGCCAGGGTGGACACCGAGGACGCCGCTCGCGCCTTCATCGCCGAGCGCCGCAGGGAGCACTGGGGCGCCAACCACAACTGCACCGCCTACGTGCTCGGCGACCAGGGCGAGGTCCAGCGCTCCAGCGACGACGGCGAGCCCTCCGGGACCGCGGGGCTGCCCATGCTGGAGGTGCTGCGGCGCAGGGGGATCACCGACACCGTCGCCGTGGTCACCCGCTACTTCGGCGGTGTCAAGCTCGGCGCGGGCGGGCTGATCCGCGCCTACGGCAACGCGGTGTCCGCCGCCGTGGACGCGCTCGGGGTCCTGGAGCGCCGCGAGCTCCTCGTCGTGGACGTGTTCGCCGACTACGTGCTCGGCGGGCGCTTGGAGAGCGATCTGCGCGACTCCTCCCTGACCGTGCGCGACGTCGCCTACGCCGACAGGGTCCGGATCGAGGTGGCGCTGCCCGAGGCCGACCTGCCCGGGTTCGAGGTCCGCCTGGCCGAGCTGACCGGGGGGAGGGCGGAGTTCGAGGTGCGGGGGACCACGGTCGTCGAGGTGGAGCCCTGAGCCCGCGCCACGTCCCATGGCTGTAACGACTCGCTCTCCCTGTGTCCACCCGTCGCGGCGCGGCTTAGGATTTGCCGTAAACGTCATCGTTCGTGGGGAGAAACCGTCCATGCGCCGCTCACGGGTGCCCAGGGCCCTCGCCTGTGGACTCGCGGTGCTGCTGGCCACCGCGTGCACCGGTGACCCTGAACCCTCAGCGCCCCCTCCCGGGGAGGAGCCCGCCCCGGTTCCCACCGTGTTCGAGGGGCAGGCACCGCCCGGTGTCGAGGGCGAGGTGCTGCGCTACCTGCACGGCGGTTCCGCCGGCGTCCACGAGATCTTCGCCGACCCCCTCGGCGTGCGCATCAGCCCGGTCGGCGACGCCTTCCTGGTCAGCTCGGGCAGCGAGGACCGCCACCTGCTGCACGACGCCGCCACCGGCGAGACCCTGTGGGAGGGCGCGGCTCGCCTCGACGGCTTCGGCACCGACCGGGACGGCGAGCGGGTGCTGCTCATGGCGGACGCCGACGGTCTGCCGTTCGTCCTCGACTCCCGCGGCGAGCTGCTGTGGGAACCGGCGCGGGAGGGCGACGCCTACCTCGACGGCCTCGCCGTGCGCCGCCCCGAGGGGTGGACCGCGGAGGAGCCCCACGGATCGTTCTCACTGCTCGACGGCGGGGGCGACGCGCTGTGGGACTACGAGTTCGAGGCTCCGGCCGAGCCGGAGGAGGGGGCCGCCGAATCCGGGTCCGGCGAGGAGGAGCAGGGGTCCGGGGCCGAGGGGGAGCCCGGGGAACCGGCCCTGGGCGTGCCCGTGGCCGCACGCGGGGACCTGGTCCTGCTCGCCACCGGAGGCCCCGTCCTGCACGCCCGTTCCGTCGGAGCCGACACCCCGGGCGAGGAGCTGTGGACGGTCGAGGGGGAGGACGAGGACCTGGGCCTGCCCACATCCTCCCGGGTTCCCGCGCCGCAGGTGATCGGCTTCTACACGCTTCCCGAACCGGACTCCGCCACCGGGTCCGAGAGCGAGTCGGAGTCCGCGAGCGAGTCCGCGTCCGAGAGCGCCGGGGACGGGGATGACGGAGAGGACGTGGATGACGGGGAGGCCCCGGGGGAGGACGAGCCGGAGGGCGAGGACGTCCTGCTGCTGCGCTGGGCCCAGTCCGAGGCGCCCTCGACCCTCTCCGCGCACGACCCCGACACCGGCGACCTCCTGTGGACCCTGGAGGAGCCGGGCACGAACCCTGTCGCCGGGGCCTTCGACCCCGACGGCGTCGCGGGCAGCCTCTACGACGAGGCCACCGGGACCCTCCTGCTGCCCCAGGCCAGCGGTACGGCGCCGGTGGTCGCGGTCGACCTGGCCGGGGGAGGGGTCCTGTGGGGCCTGGAGGAGGAGGCGGGGTCGATCTCCCCGGCCTTCGCCTTCGACGGCCTCGTCTACGGGGACTCCCGCGCCAGCGGCGGACAGGACCGGCAGCTGGTGCTCGACGCCGTCACGATGGACGTGGTCGAGGACGAACTCCCGGCGTACGTGGAGGCGGTCACCGAGAGCGGGCACGCCATCCTCGTGCACGACCGGCAGCGCTTCGTCTACGGGCCCCTTCCGGACGAACCCTCCGAGGCGGAGTCCGAGGAGCCCTCCGACGCGGAGGGTTCCGGGGCTCCGGACGACGGCGCCAGCTGACCGGCGACGCCGAGGGGCCGCCCCGGCGGCGGCCTCCGGACACCGGGGCGACGGGCTCAGCCCCTGGGCTCGGCCATCCGCAGGACCACGTCGATCCCCAGCGCGCCCGTGTGCACCGTGCCGTCGTCGAAGGCCTCCCACTGCCAGCGCGCGGCGTGCGAGGAGCCCGCGGCGACCACGATCACGTCCGGCGGCAGGCTCGTCAGCACGTGTTCGTCGGCCTGGCCCAGCGGGCGCGGGACCACCACCACCGTCGGCGCCTCCGTTCCCGGGTCCAGCCCGTGGATCGGGTCCGGGGCCGCCACCACCGGGACCGTGTCGGGGACCAGCGAGCGCAGGGGGCGCCCCTGCCTGAGCACCCGTACCCGCAGGCCCGCCGCGTGCAGTCCGTCGGCGACCACGCGCACCGCGTCGGCGGCCACCTTCGGGTCCCCGTCCACCGCCAGCAGCCCGCGCACGCGGGTGAAGTCAACGTGCACCAGGGCGTCCGTCCCCTCCTTCTGCCCCAGGCACACCAGCACGCCCCGCAGCGCGGCCCCCGTCATTGTGTGCACGGACGTGCCGAAGCGCACCGGTGCCGACGACCGGCCGCTGCCGTAGCGCCAGGTGGTCGTGTCCACGGCCCGCCAGGAGGAAGCCGGAGGGGTCGCCCCGGCGGGTACCACGGCGGCCGTCTCCGAGGGCGTGGTCAGCAGGGCCACGGGACGCACGGGCACGTCGGCGGGCGCGCCGACCAGCTCCGCGTGCGCGGTCCCGGCCCGCCGCGCCGCGTCGGGGTCGGAGGCGATCAGGTCCGTCGCGGCGCGGCGCCGCCGCGCGGCCGCTCCCGGGCGCGAGGGCCGCCGCTTCCGCGGACGGTCGGCCCGGGCCGCCGCGGCCCTGCGGAACGGCCAGGCCAGGGCCCGGCCGATCGGCTGCCAGAACAGGGTGATGAGGGTCAGCAGGACCAGGCCCGCCGCGCCCGCCGCGAGCAGCCGCGGGTCGATGCTCGGTTCCTCCTCGGCCGCGGTGTCCCCCGAGGCGGCCTCCGCGGAGGGCTCCTCCTCCGGGGGAGGCGTGTAGGCGGGAGGGGCGGGAGGGGGCGAGGGCGGTTCCTGCCCCAGCGCGTTGGCCCGGTCGACCGAGACCACGCACAGGGGGTCCAAGCCCTCGTAGACGCCCTCGCCGCCGGAGTCGAAGGGCACCACCAGGCGCCACTCGGGGCTCACCTGGCGGTCCTCGCCGAGGGCGCCGCCGTCCGCCTGGGTGCGGCCCGCGTTGTACTCGTAGATCTCGTCCGCGCGCCCGGGGTCGCCCAGGACGAGGTCGGCGATGCCCTCCAGGCCGGGGGAGCCCTCCGGGACCACGTAGTAGTACACGGTGGGACAGATGTCGTACGTGCCGGTGGCGGTGTCCGCCGCGGCCGGTCCCGCGGACGCGGCGCACCAGGTGGCGAGGACCGCCGTGAACGCCATGGCCCCGCGCGCGGGGCGCGCCTGCGAGGATCCGGACCGTGCCGCCGCTGTCAGGGTCACTCGCTCTCTCCTGTGACTGTCTTCGCTGCTGGGGAACGCCTTCCGTGCCGCGCGGACCGGCGTCGCCGGGCCCGGGGCCGGTTCCGCGGGGCGGCGGACACCGCCAGGGACGGGCGAAGGCAAACCCTACGAGGTTCGGGAGAACTTTGCGGGCCCCTGGGACATCTGTTCACGCGTGGGCGTGGCAGTCTATGATGTCGGACTCTCCGAGCGCCCCCGGCCCCGGGCCCGCACAGTCCCCTCCCCATCCCCGTGGCAGGTGTGAGATCGCCTGAACCGCGCCGTTCTGCGATCTGGAAAGCGAGCGATACGGGACGTGGCCAAGCAACCGCGCACTCACCACAGGTGGGACCTCCTCGACAGGGAGGGGGACCCGGTTCCGTGGTCCGCCTACGACGTACGTTCGCTCAAGACGTTCTACGAGGGGCTGGCGGACGCCGCCGAGCAGGCCGCCGCCGACCTCCGGAGGCTGGACAAGGGGCGACTGGGCGAGGGCAGCACCGTCGACGCCCTCAAGGAACTCATCGAGGAACTGCCCAAGTACCTGGACAAGGCACACAACGCCTACGAGAAGGGCTACAAGGCCCTCGAAACCTGGACGGGCGCGCTGGAGACGGCCCGCGAGCAGAGCGGGATCATCGTCTTCGAGGCCGAACAGGCCTACCTCGCCCTGGAGGACCCCGAGGAGTGGAAGCGGGAGACGGACGGTGACGACCCCGTCCGCGACGCATACGTCACGCGCCTCCAGACGGTGCTCGGTGACATGGACGACGCCGTCAGCACCTGCAAGAACGCCTTGGAGGAGGCCAAGCAGGGCGATCCGAACGAGCTGTGGGGATGGCTCGACGCGATCGTCACGTGGGTCGAGGAGAACCCCCTCATCTACGCGGCGATCCTCGTGGTCGGCGGTATCGCCGCCATCTTCATCCCGGGCCTGGGCATCGCCCTGGCCCTCGGGGCGCTCGCGATCAGCGCGTCCACCCTCCACCGTGAGGGCAAGCTCGGTTTCAACATGGAGACGGTCACCACCCTCGGCCTGGACCTGATCTCCCTCGTCCCCGGCGGTGTGCTCCTGCGCGGCGGGCGCGCGGTGACCCGGGGTCTGACCGCCGCGGCTCCGCGCGTGACCGGAAGCATCTCCTCGGGAGTGCGCAGCGCCTCCTCGGCGGTGCGGGGCGCCACCAGCGGGGTACGGGGCGCGGTGGGCGGCAACCGCGCCGTCCGGACCGTCACGTCGACGGTGGGCCGCGTCAGCCGGGACCACCCGATCATCTCCACGACCATCACCACCGGCGCCCGGGACACCGCCGTCGGCATGGGCTCCTCGATCGCCGTCCAGATGGCCGCCGGTACCTCCTGGGAGGACATCGACCTCGGGTACGAACTCGCCAGCGCCGCCGCGACCAACGTGCCCGGCGCCGCCGTCGGCGCCGCCCGCGACCACGGATCGCTGCCGTCCTTCCTGGGCGGCTCCGACGGTTCGGGCGGCGGCTCCGGCCCCGCTCCGGGGCCCGATCCCGCGCCCACGGTCGGCGACGGCGCGCCCCCGGAACCGGCGGCCGCTCCGGCCACGCCCGACGCCGCCGTGGGCTCCGGCGACTCCGACACGGGCGGGAACCCGGCCACGTCGGAACCCGCCGTCACCCCGTCCGCTCCTGACACGGGCGGAATCCCCTCCACCCCGGAACCGGCGGCCGCTCCGGCCACGCCCGACGCCGCCGTGGGCTCCGGCGACTCCGACACGGGCGGGAACCCGGCCACGTCGGAACCCGCCGTCGCCCCGTCCGCTCCTGACACCGGCGGTGCTCCCGCGACCGCCGACGCGGGCGGCACTCCCGGAGCCGCCGACCCCTCCCGCTCCCCGGGGGACGGCCCGGACGCCTCCCCGCAGGGCGGTACGACCTCCTCCGCCACCGCGGACTCGACGGACGGCGGGCCCGGTCCCGAGGGCCAGCGCTTCGAGGGCGAGTACGGGGGCTCCACGGGCGGGGCCAACGTCGCGGGCGAGGGCGTACGCCTGCCCTCCCAGCGCCCGGGCCAGCCCGGGGAGCCGATGGTCGACGACCGCGTGCCGCACCGGAACGACACCTCCGCCGCGGGGCGGCCCGGCGGGGAGGCCCCGGCCGCATCCGGCCGGGCGGGCCAGGACGAGGGGGCCGCAGCGCCCACGGGACCGCGGGCGGAAGACACCCCGGCCGGCCCCGACGACGGCGTGCCCTCCGCCACGCACGACGGCACGGGAGCGGCGGAGGGCCGCACCGTGGCCTCCGGCGACTTCGGCGAGTACCGCACCGGCCGGGGACCGGACGGGGAGCGCAGCGTCTCCTACCGCTATCCGGCGGACGGCGGCGACTACACCATGGACGTCACCCGCGACGGAGTGGACGTCAACGGCACCTCGGTGCGGCGTACCGACGACGGCTTCCAGGTGGCCCGGCCGGACGGCGCGTCGGTCACGGCCTCACGCGGCGGGAACGACGAGCCGCGGGGCGTCACCCTGACCGGACCGGACGGCGCCCCCGGCGCCTCCTACCGGGACGGGGAGGTGCGCGTCCCCACCGCGGACGGCGACGTCACCGCCTCCCGGGACGGCGACGGCTCCACCATCCGGACCGGCGACGGCCTCACCGTCCAGCAGCCCCGCGGCGACGGCGACGTCCGCATCACCCGGGGCGGAGACGGGCCGGTCGACCTGCGGTTCGAGAACGGGGGCCCGGAGATCTCCCGGCCCGGGAACGACGGCTCCTCCGCCGTGCCGCGCACCCGGGTGACCGACCCCGCCACCGGCCGGAGCACGGAGATCGGCCCCGACGGCTACCGGCTCGACACCGGGGGCGCTACCTCGCAGAGCTACGACCGCGGGACCGACAGCGCCACCGTGGACTCCGGAGACACCCGGATCCGGGCCGACCAGCACGAGGTCAGGGTGACCGACGGCGCGCGCGGAGTCGACCTGTGGCAGGGCCGTGACGGTGCGGGCGCCGCCACGGGCGCCAACTCCAGGGCGGTCGTCCGGCCGGACGGCAGCGCCGAGATCAGGACGGACAACCCCTCGCTGACCCCGAGGGCCGTCCAGGACGCGAACGGCCACGTCACCGTCGGGGACACCCGTACCGCGCCGGGGCGTGTGCGCACTGAGGACGGTGCCGCCGTCGGGATCACCGAACGGGACGGCCGGACCGTCGTGGAGGTGCGCGGAACCGACGGGGCCACGCGCTCCTACGGCACCGACGGCCGCCCCCACGGGCCCTACCCGCCGCTGCGCACCGATCCCGCTACGGGCCAGCCCTGCGTGCTCACGGGCGGCACCAGGGTGACCCTCGTCCAGGGCTCGGACCCCGCGCTGCGGGTGGACACCCCCCAGGGCTGGACCGTGACCACCTCGCGCGACGGCCAGTCCTCGGTGAGCACGCCCCCGGACGCCCGGGGAGACCGGCTCCAGACCGTCCGCGAACCCGACGGTTCCACCGCGATGAGGAGCGGCGACCACTGGGTCGCCTCCGGACCCGAGAGGCCCGGCGGTCCCGGGCGCGTGGTGGCGGGCGGACCCGAAGGCGTCCACGCCCGCAGCTCCGCCGACGGCGCCCACGTGTCCGACGGAACGACGCGGACGGACGCCCGGCCGGGGGCCTCGCCCGGTCTGGGGAGGGGGGAGACCACGCACGCGGCGCCCCCCTACGGGCCGGTGGCCGAGCACTCGGGCACGGGAGGCCGCGTGACCACCGACGACGGGATCACCGTCCACACGCGCGCGGACGGGCTCCGGGTGGACGTGCCCCGCGACGCGGACCGCACCGTCCGCGACGGCGACCGCACCATCGGCGTCGGTCCCCGCGGCACCGACGTGCGCGGGCCCTCCCCGGACAGCCAGGGCAACCCCCCGCTGCGCATGGGCGAGACCGCCGGGGACGCGGGCAGGGTCCCGCCGCGCTGGCGCGTGTCCGCGGACCCCGAAGGAGGCATGACCGGGCACACCCGCCCCGACCAGGGCGTCAGCGTGCGGCCCGAGCCGGGCAGGCTCCCGTCCCCGTTCCGCGGGGCCGACGAGGTCGGCTTCCGGTCGGGGGACATCGAGGGAACCCAGACGCGCTCGGGCCGGACCACGGTCACCGACGGCACCGGCAGCACGGTCCGGGACGGCCGGGGAGGGGTCCGGGTGGACGGCGGCGACGGCCGTCCCGACCTGCGCGTCACCGAAGACCACGTCCGGGTGACCACTCCCGGGGGCGCGCAGCACCGGGTGGACGTTCCCGGCGCACGCGCCGACGACGGCGGCCTCACCGGTACGCCCCGCACCGACGGCGCCCCGGCTGTGCGGACCGACGGTGACGGAGCCCCCGCGCGCACCGACGACGGCACCGGTGCCTCCGGCGGCCGGCGGGACGGGGACTCCCCGGACGGGGACCGTTCCCCAGTGCGGCCGAGCCTCAACAGCTTCGGCGCCATGCTGGAGGAGATGCGCCTGACGCTCGCCAAGAACTTCGTCAACGTCCTCGGCGGCCTGGGAGTGGAGATCGCCTGGCAGGAGTTCGCCGACGGCGACTTCACGGGTACCGACGTCGTCCAGGCCGTCGTCCAGCTGGGTACCGCCGTTCCCAAGGGCCTGGCCGAGGGCCGGATCTCCGGGACCACCGCGCTGCCGACGGACGGCACGGGGTCCCATCTGGCGGCCTTCCCGCTGGAGATGGGCCACCAGGCGGTGCGCAACGACCTGCGCGACCTGATCACGGGGGAGTACCTCGAAGAGGAGTCCGCCATCACCGCGGAGAGGGGTGCCATCGCGGAACAGGCCGGCTTCCTCGACGAGGAGCTGATCCCCGAGCTGGACGCGGAGATCGGTGCGCTGGAGGCGGACACCAGCCGCACGCCGGAGGAGGAGAGGGTCCTGGAACGGCTGAACGCGGTCAGGGACGCGGCCGAGGCGCTGAGCGCGGACCTGGCCAGGAGGGACGCCGAGCTCGACGAGAGGGTCAACCTCCTCTAGGGGCCGGACCGCACACACACCGAGGAAGGGAGTACGCGTGGCACGTGTCGTGAGGATCGACATCGGCGCCCTGGAGGAGATGGAGCGCTCCCTGGGGCGCATCCAGAACGCCTTCGCGGGCGAGAACGTCGAGAGCCCCGAGGACAGGTCCGAGGACATCGGCCCCGGCGACCTCGTGGACAAGGCCAAGGACTACGGCGAGGACTGCAAGAAGAACTACGAGCGCCAGGCCGAGGACCTGGGCGCCCTGCTCCAGGCGATCACCCCGGTCATCGACAGCTTCCGGGAGGCCGACGAGAAGCTGGGCGCGAGCCTGACGGAGGGCGACAAGCCCGCTCCTCCGCCCAACCAGGTCGCCGTCTGACCCCGAGGCAGTAGAGGAGAGGCACCTCCATGCCCTACCAGTTCGAAGAGGACGTCCCCGAGGTCGACATCCTGTTCGACATCGCCGTCCCCGAGACGTGGACGCAGTACGACCTCAGCGGGGACGCCCTCGCCCGGCTGCGCGCCCAGGCCGTCGAGATGCACGGGAACAGGCCCGAGGAGCTGGACGCCCTCGACGACATGTTCGGTGACATCGCCCAGGTGACGAGCGACGTGGTCGGAGCGGGCCTGCTGGCGGCGGCGGGTGTCTTCGAGGAGTACGACGACGGCTTCTTCATGGCGACCGTCTGCGTGTTCGCCTTCCCGGCGGGGAGGGGAGCACAAGCCATGGACCCGATCCGGATGATCGAGCACGTCTACCCGGACACCGCCACCGCTCGTGAGGGCACCTGGCTGCGCAAGGACGTGGTCGACCTTCCCGAGTCCGGCGCGGGAACGTGCGGCCGCGTCTTCGGTATCGCCGACCACGACCTGGAGGACGCCGTCGTCCGGTCGGTCGTCATGCACACCGCCTTCGAGCTCCCCGGGCTCGACAGACGCGTCATGGTCAGCTGCACCAGCCCCAACTCCCAGCAGGCCGAGGAGGTCCTGGACCTCTTCGACGCCGTCACCGCGAGCGCGCGGTTCCGGCTCCGCGAGGTCGAGCGGACCACCTGAGGGGACCGCGTCCGGTGGTGAACGGGGCGAACCACCACGCGGAATGACGTATCCACCACAATGGTGCTCGCGGAAACGGTCCAGGCCCCCGCCACGACCGCGCCGAGCGGGCACGAGCGACAGGACCCACCCGACCAGACCAGCAGGAGGCACACATGCCCGTGTACAACGTCGACAGCGACAAGACCGAGGAGACCTCGTCCTCCCTCATCCAGGAGTTCAACGAGTTCACCGAGCGCCTGGAAGGCATCAAGAGCAAGGTCGACGGCCTCATCTCGGACGGCTACAGCACCCCGGCCGCCGAGAAGCACTTCCGTCCGTTCTTCGAGGAGTTCAACACCGGTTTCGAGGGTGTGAACAAGGGCCTCGAAGGCATCGGCAAGTACATCAAGACCGTCGGCGAGACCTTCAGCGAGACCGACGACAAGCTGGGCGAGGGCCTCAGGGGCTGATCCCGGGGAAGACCCCGGCACCACCCGGAAGGCGGGGCGGCGCCTTCGCGCCGTCCCCGCCACGACCCGACGACGAACCCGGAAGCAGTCCCACCGTGCGCCTCCTCTTCACAGCGACCCCAGCCACCGGTCCGGCCGTGGACGGCCCCGACGGCAGCGGCCCCGTGGCGTCCTCCGCGCTGCGCCTGGACGTCCTCGTCGACGCCGACCCCAGCTCCACGGTGCGCCAGCTCGCCGAGGCCGTCGATCCGATGGTGCGCACCCTGCCCCGCGCACCCGGCCAGGACGTGCCGCTGTACCTGGGCGACCGGCCCGTGGACCCGTCAGCCTCCCTGGCCGACGCGGGCTTCCTCGACGGCTCCCTCGTCGGCGTGGGCGGCCCCGCCCCGGTCAAGGGCGAGCCTCCCGGCGTGGTCGAGGTCCGCGTGGTCTCGGGCCCCGACGCCGGGCGCGTGGTCCGCCTCGACCCCGGCGACTACGTCGTCGGCGACGACGAGGTCGCCGTGCTCGCCGTGGAATCCGAGGGCTACTGGGCGCGGATCCGGGTCGCCCCGGACGGGACCGCCACCATCCTGGGCACGAGCGGGGGCCGGGGCTGCTCCCTGGAGGGCGACGAGGTCGGCCCGGACACCGTCTGGCCGCAGGGCGAGCAGCTCACCCTGGGCGGCACCCTCTTCGAGGTGTGGCCCAACCACCGCCCCGACGCCTCCGTGGTGGCCTCCGACGACGGCACCGGGCTGGACTACAACCGCCCGCCCCGCCTGCACCCGGCGCCCACCAAGACCAGGTTCAAGCTGCCCACCCCGCCCGAACCGCCGGACCGCCCGATCACCCAGCTGATCATGATGATCCTCATCCCGATCACCATGGCGGTCGGCAGCGCGCTCATCATGGGCCGCCCCCAGTACCTGCTCATCGGTCTGCTCGCCCCCGTCTCGGTGCTGTTCATGCAGATCATGCAGCGGCGCACCACCAAGGCGCGCTACGACAAGCAGCTCAACGAGTACGAGGAGAAGAAGGAGCGCGTCACCCGCGACGCGCGCGACGCCCTCGTCGCCGAACAGCGCAAGCTCCGCGACACCTGCCCCGACCCCGCCGCCGTGCTGCTGCTGGCCACCGGCCCGCGCGCGCGGCTCTGGGAGCGCCGCCAGATCGACGAGGACTTCACCCAGCTGCGCGTGGGCACCGGCAGCATCCCCTCCCAGGTGGTCCTGAGCGACCCCACCAAGGACGAGCACCGCCGCGACGTCACCTGGAACATGCGCGACGTCCCGGTGAGCGTGTCGGTCAAGGACAACGGGGTCGTGGGCGTGGCCGGGCGCGGCGAGGGGGCCGAGGCCCTGGAACGGTGGCTGGTCGCCCAGCTCGCCGCCCTGCACAGCCCCGCCGAACTGCACCTGTACCTGCTGTCCATGGAGGGCGACCACAACCGCTGGCGCTGGACCCGTTACCTGCCCCACCTGCGCGGCGACCGCCCCCAGCTCTCGCTCGGCCGGATCGGTATCGACGCCACCACCTGCGCCCGCCGGGTGTCGGAGCTTCTCATGCTCCTGGAGGCCCGCCAGCAGGCCCGGCGCGACCCCGCCGACCAGCCCGCGGTCGTGGTGGTGCTCGACGGCGCCCGGCGCATCCGCTCGCTGCCCGGCGTGGTCCAGCTGCTGCGCGAGGGCCCCGAGGCCGGAATCTACGTCCTGTGCCTGGACGCCGACGAGCGCCTGCTCCCCGAGGAGTGCCAGGCCGTGGTCAGCTCGACCCCGCACGGCATGCGCCTGCGCCGCACCTCCTTCGACAACGTCGAGGACGTGCGCGCCGACGTGCCCTCCGCGGCCTGGGCCGACCGGCTGGGCCGCGCCCTGGCGCCCATGCGCGACAGCAGCGTCGGCGAGGGCGGCGGCTCGCTTCCGCGCAGCGCCCGCCTGCTCGACGTCATCGGCCTGGAACCGCCCGACGGCGAGGCCATCGCCGCCCACTGGGCCTCCGGGGGGCGCAGCACCGTCGCCACGCTCGGCGCGGGCCTGGACGGCCCGTTCTCGGTGGACGTGCGCCGGGACGGCCCGCACGCCCTCATCGCCGGCACCACCGGTTCGGGCAAGTCCGAACTTCTCCAGACCCTCGTGGCATCCCTGGCGGCGGTCAACCGCCCCGAGTCCATGTCGTTCGTGCTGATCGACTACAAGGGCGGCAGCGCGTTCAAGGACTGCGTCGAACTGCCGCACACCGTCGGCATGGTCACCGACCTGGACACCCACCTGGTGAGCCGGGCCCTGGTGTCGCTGGGCGCCGAACTGCACCGACGCGAGCACATCCTCGCCAAGGCCGGGGCCAAGGACATCGAGGACTACCTGGAACTGCTGGACCGCGACCCGCGCATGCCGCAGATGCCCCGCCTGATGCTGGTCATCGACGAGTTCGCCTCCATGGCCCGCGAGCTGCCCGACTTCGTCAAGGGCCTGGTCAACATCGCCCAGCGGGGCCGCTCCCTGGGCATCCACCTGGTACTGGCCACACAGCGCCCCGGCGGCGTGGTCACCAACGACATCCGCGCCAACACCAACCTGCGCATCGCCCTGCGGATGACCGACGAGGCCGAGAGCCGGGACGTCATCGACGCCGCCGAGTCCGCGCACATCGGCATCGACACCCCCGGGCGCGCCTACGCGCGCCTGGGGCACGCCTCCCTGCTGCCCTTCCAGTCCGGCCGGGTGGGCGGGCGCAGGGTCGTGGCCGCGGCCAACGCCTCCGACCCGGTCGCGCACGCCGTCAAGTGGTCGGACCTCGCACTGCCCGCGCCCGCGGCCGTCCAGGGCCCCGCCGACACCGGCGACCTGGAGGTCACCGACCTGACCGTCCTGGTCGCCGCGGTCAAGGAGGCCGCCGAGCGGTCGGGCGCCCGCCGCCAGCCCAGCCCGTGGCTGCCCGCGCTGCCCACCGCGCTCACCCTGTCCGAGCTGCTGCGGGGCCGTTCCCCGCAGGCCGTGCACGGCCGGATCCAGCCCGCTCCGGTGGGACTGGTCGACGTGCCCGCCCAGCAGCGCCAGTTCCCGTACGTGTTCGACCTGGGCAGGACGGGGCACCTGCACGTCATGGGCTCGGGCCGCACCGGCCGTTCCCAGGCGCTGCGCACCATCTCCGCCTCCCTCGCCCTGGCCCACCACCCCGGCGACGTGCACATGTACGGCCTGGACTGCGGCAACGGCGCCCTGCTGCCGATGGAACGGCTCCCGCACTGCGGCGCGGTGGCCCAGCGCACGCAGGGGGAGCGGGTCGTGCGCCTGCTGGGCATGCTCGGCGAGGAGCTGGACCGGCGCCAGAAGCTCCTCGCCGCGCACGGCTGCGCCGACCTGGAGGAGCTGCGCACCAAGCTGGCGCCGGACGAGCGCCCCGCCCACGTGGTGCTGTTCATCGACCGCGTGGACGCCTTCGAGCAGACCTTCGGCGAGTACAACTACGGCGCCCTGGTGGAGGGCGTCACCACCCTCATGCGCGACGGCGCGGGTGTGGGCGTGCACGTGGTGGCCACCGGCGACCGCCTCCTGACCCGCACCAAGTACTCCTCCACCACCGAGGAGCTGCTGGTGCTGCGCTGCAACGACAACGGCGACTACAGCGCCGCGGGGCTCAACGCCCGCTCGCTGCCCGAGGAGATCCCCGACGGCAGGGCCTTCCGCGCCGGGGACGCCATGGAGGTCCAGCTCGCCCTGCTCAACCGCGACCCGCAGGGCTCGGCACAGGGCGCCGAACTGGCCCGTATCGCCGACTTCGTGTCCCGGCGGCCCCAGCAGGAACCCGGGCCGCGCCCGTTCCGGGTGGACGTCCTGCCCGACCAGCTCACCTACGCCGACACGGCCCGGTACCGTTCCGGGGCCCCGCGTCCGCTGCACGCGCTGCTGGGTGTGGGCGGAAACGAGCTGACCGCGGTCAGCGCCGACCTGTCGCGCGTCCCGACGTTCCTGGTGAGCGGGCCGCCCCAGTCCGGACGCTCCAGCATGCTCGCCACGATGGCCAGGTCGCTGCTGGAGGCCGGCACCGAGCTCCTGCTGGTCACCCCGCGCTCCTCGCGGCTCGCGGACCTGCGCCACCAGCCGGGGGTCCAGGGGGTCCTGGACGCGGCCGAGCCGAAGCTCTCCCGACTGCACGAGGCGCTGGGCCGGTTCCAGGGCGAGACCGCCGTGGTGATGATCGACGACGCCGAACTCCTCCTCCAGAGCGACCTCGGCAAGGAGTTCACCCGTATCGCCCGCGGCATGGTCGGCGCCGGGTGGGGCATCGTCGCGGCGGGAACCAACGAGGCCCTCCAGGGCGGCTTCAACGGGTGGCACGTCCACCTCAAGCGCAACCGCGTGGGAGCCCTGCTCTCGCCGCAGGCCCAGAGCGACGGCGAGGTGCTGGGCATGCGCCTGCCCAAGGGCGTGTCCAGTCCCCGCCTCACCCCAGGCACCGCCTACCTGCACCTGGGCGACGGCCGCATCCAACAGGTGAGGGTGCCGCTGCCGTGACCGCCACCGGCCGCCCCGAGCGGGGCGGCCGGGCCGGGACCGGTGATATTCATGAGTGTGCCCCCTTCCTCCCCTCACCCCCTCCGGGGGAGGACCCCGTGCCCCCCCGCCCCGAACGAGACCTGTGAGCAGACAGCAGTGAGTACGCACCCCTCAGCCGTCACTCTCCCCGCGACCGCGACCGAACTGACCTCCGCCGACCCGGGGCGCATCGGCCCCTACCGGCCGCTCAGGCGCCTGGGCTCAGGAGGCATGGGCGTCGTGTACGCGGCCCGTGACCAAGGCGGTGCCCTGGTCGCGGTCAAGCTCATCCACCCCGAGTACTCCGCCGACCCGGAGTTCCGGGCACGCTTCGCCCGCGAGGTGGAACTCCTGCGCCGGGTGGGCGGCGCCTGCGCCGTGCCGCTGCTGGCCGCCGACACCGAGGCCGAACGGCCGTGGCTGGTCACCCCGCTGGTGCGGGGCATGACGCTCAGCGCCTACATGCGCAAGAACGGCCCGCTCGGCGAACAGCTCCTGCTCGGTCTGGCCGCCGGGGTGGCCGAGGCGCTCGCCCAGATCCACGAGGTCGGCATCGCCCACCGCGACCTCAAACCCGCCAACATCGTGCTGTCCCCGGAGGGCCCCCGCGTCCTGGACTTCGGCGTGGCCCGCGCGATCGACCAGACCGCGCTGACCCGCACCGGGTCCGTGCTGGGCTCACCCGGCTGGATCAGCCCGGACCACTACCGGGGCGCGCCCGCCAGCACCGCCGACGACATCTTCGCCTGGGGCGCGCTGGTCTCCTACGCGGCGACAGGGCGCCCGCCCTTCGGCACAGGCGACCCGGCCGCCGTCGCCCACCGGGTGATCAGCGGCGAACCGGACACGGAGGGCTTCAGCGGACCCCTCGCCGACCTGGCCGCCCGTGCGCTCAGCAAGGAGGCGTCCGAGCGGCCGACGGCGCTGGAGCTGGTCAGCGGGGTGGTCGCCGCGGGCAACCCGGGGCGCTCCTACGCCCCCGTGGAGTCCGCCGCGGCGGCGGGCAGCGTCATGGCCGCCGTGGTCGACCACACCTGGCAGGGCGTGCAGGCCGCCCCCGAGCGCGAGTTCGCGGTGGCCCCCGACCGGAGCTCCGGCGGCTCCGGCAGGGTGCTGGCCCTGGTCGGCGCAGCCCTGGGCGCCCTGGTCCTGCTCGCGGGGCTGGGATTCGGCGGTGTGGCCCTGGTCGGCAACTGGGACTCCCTGCCCGTGGCCGCATGGTTCGGGGACGAGCCGGACGACGCGGCCGAAGCGCAGCAGACCGCGGAGGAACGGCGGCGCCCGGGGCCGGTGGGCCAGGAGCCGCAGGAGAGCCCCCCGCCCTCCGACGACCCCTCCGGGGAACCCTCCGAGGAGGCCTCCGGGAGCGGGGAGGACGAGGAGGGCACCGACGGCGGGCCCACCACCACGACGGCCACCGTGGGCGCCGGGGTGGGCGCGGGCGGAACACGCCCGCCGGGCGAGCACGTCGTGGCCTTCCAGCCCTCCGGCGGCTCGGGACAGTACGGCGTGCTCGACGGCGCCACCGTGGTGTGCGCGTGGAGCTTCTGCCAGAGCCAGGGCGGATCGGTGGGCGACGGCGGCGCCGGTTCGGTCCCCTCCAGCCCCTCGGCCCTGACCGGCTACGTCAACCAGGGAAGTCGCACCATCACCGCCGAGGTCACCTACACCACCGGCGCCGACGGCACCGTCACCATCACCCGCCTGGTGGAGCGGCACAGCACCAGCGGTACGGGCACCCCGCCGTGGTAGGGGCCGGAACTCGAAACGACGGGAGAGACATGCCGAAGACCCTCGTACGCGGGGCCGCCGCCGTGGCGGGCCTGGCACTGACCATGGCGGTGGCCGCCCCCGCGCCCGCCACCGCCGCCTCCTACGGGGGCCAGTGCGGGAGCGGATACGGGGTGGTCAACGAGGCCTCCGTCAACGGAGGCACCGTCTTCCTCACCTACAACAACTCCAACGGCCGCAACTGCGTCGTCGTGGTGCGGACCGACCCGGGCAGCGCCGTCAACATGGACGCGGCCCTCAAACGCAGCGACTCCACGTCCTGGGACACCGACCCGGGCGACTGGACGGAGTACGCGGGCCCGGTCTACGCCGACGCCGCCGGCCACTGCGTGGACTGGGGCGGCGCGGTCGGCGACGAGTGGGTCCTGCGCAACGGCACCAACTGCGGCTGACACAACAGGAGAGGGCGCTTGTGAACGTGCACCACCCGTGGTGGATGAACCCGGTCAACACCCTGCTCAAACCCTTCGACCAGAGCCTGGGGGCCGACGAGGGCGCCTTCGACGCCATGCTGGCGGAGGCCTCCGCCAGCAGCGGGCTCCCCTGGCCCTCCGACGAACCCTTCCTCTCGGACATGCGCGTGCTCCACGACGCCTGGCAGGCGGTGCCCGGCGTCACCCCCATCGGCCGGATCGGCCTGCGGGGCGAGGTCCGGCGGCGGCTGGAGACGCGCCTGCGCATGCTCCACCTGCTCGACGCCAACCCGGAGATCGCGGCCCAGCCCGTCGAGCGGCCGGTGTTCATCACCGGACTGCCCAGAACGGGCACGACGTTCGGCCACGGGCTCCTGGCCCAGCACGTCCGGGCCCGCGCTCCGCGGCTGTGGGAGATGCTGAGTCCGGTCCCCGACACGGGCAGGCCCGGCGAGCGCACCGTGAGCAGGCGCGAGCGCCTCGCGCTGGCGCGGAGGCTGGTCCGGGGCATGGACGCCATGGGGCCGGGGTTCCAGACCATCCACCCCATGCACCCGCTCGAACCCGAGGAGTGCGTCTTCCTCCTGCCGCACGGGATGTTCTTCCACGTCCGCGCCGCCTCCCCGGACTACCGCGCCTGGGTCGAGGGGCGCGACGCCACCCCCGACTACGCCTACCTCAAGCAGCAGTTCCAGGCGTTGCAGTGGAAGCGTCCCGCGCGGCGCTGGGTGCTCAAGTCGCCCCTGCACCTGTTCAACCTCGACGCCCTGCTCAACGTCTTCCCCGACGCGGTGGTCGTCATGACCGACCGCGACCCGGTGCGGGCCATGGCGTCGTGGGCCAGCCTGACCGAGGCCTCGATGCACATCCACAACAGCGACGTGGACCCGCACTGGATCGGCCGCGAATGGCTGGAGATCTGGGCGGCGGGCGCCCAGCGGGCCCGTCGCGTGCGCCGCGAGCACGGCCCGGAGCGCTTCCTGGACCTGCCCTACGGCGAGCTGACGTCCGATCCGCTCGGGGCGGCCGAACGCGTCTGGAGCAGCCTCGGCGAGGACTTCGACTCCGAAACCCGGGCCCGCACGCTCGCCTACACGCGGGCGGACCGGCGCACGAACCCGGGCGGCCACCAGTACAGCCCGGAGTACTACGGCCTCACCGCCGAGGAGGTGCACGCGGCGTTCGGTCCGGACCTGACCGGCGCCGGGGCGGCCCGCGCCCGAGGGGGCGGGGACTGAGGAACCGCGGTGCGCGCCCGGCCGGATCCGGCCCACGCCGTGGCGTGCGGCCGGTGCGAGCCGGGCTCGCACCGCCCGGTCCGAGCGGGGTCCGCGTCCGCGCCTTCGCGGCGACCGTCCGGACGGTCACCGCGAAGGCGCTGTGTCAGCGCGCCGTGCGGCGCAGTGGCCGCCGCGACCACCAGACCGCCGTCCACGCGGCCAGGCCCAGCCCGCCGCCGGTGACCGCCCCGACGAGCAGGCACCGCACGAGGTCGTAGCCGCTCACCTGCGCGCGGTCGGACAGACCGCCCGCCACGGCGCCCGCCACCGCGCACACGGCCAGGACGCGCACGCGGCCACCGGGGACGGGCCCGGAGCGCTCACCCGCTTCCCGGCCCGCGCTCCCGGTGCCCGCGCGGCGGGCGCGCTCGCGGTGCACCCACCGGGCCAGGACGGCCAGGCCGCCCGCCGAACTCGCGTACATCAGCACGTTGTAGAGCAGGTGCGGGCCCGCCACCGGGGTGCTCAGCAGCGGCCAGGCCCGCACCAGGGCCCCGCCCGTCTGGGTGAAGGAGTCCCAGGCCATGTGCGTGACCGAGCCCACCGCCAGCGCCGCGGAGGTCAGCGCGGCGACCCGCGTCGCCCCCCGCGCCGACCGGGGAGCCCGGACGCGCGGTGCCGTGGACCCTCCGGCCAGCGCGTGCAGCGGCGGCCGGAGCACGTACGCGTACAGCGCCAGCACGGCGCCGCCGAGCAGCACGTCCAGCCACAGCCCGGCGGGGCCGTGCGTGGTCGCCGCGGCCACGGGCAGCGGCAGGTAGTACGGCAGGTCCGGCGCCACCGACCCGACGACCAGGGCCGCGGGCGGCAGCCCGGTGCGCGCCAGGGGCAGGACCGCCGCCACATGGCTGGGGGTGAAGGGCACCTCGTCCTCCCCCTGACGGGCCCGGCCGCTACTCCGCGTCCAGGTACTGGTAGGTGGCCAGGGTCCCCCCGATGAGCACGAAGACCTCGTAGGGGGAGACCGTGTCCTCCGGGGAGTCCGACCCCGCGAGCCCTCCGTCCCGGGCGTAGCAGAGGTAGGGGGCCCGCTCCGCGCCCGGCTCGACGGCCACGACGTCGTCCATGTCGCAGTACACCGCCTCTACGCCGTGGTCGAAGCGGATGGTGTCCTCGACGACCTCGCGCACGGTGGGCAGCTCCGGGTACTCGAACCGGAAGGCGGCGCCGCCGTCCCCGGACATGACCGGGAACTGCATGTCCAGGCCGCCGTAGGTGAGGGTGCAGCTCAGGCCCGGTTCGACGGGTTCCGTCATCTGCTCGGGACACGCGGCGGCGGCGCCCGGATCGACGCGGGAGGCCTTGCGGGTCACCTCCGTCAGCAGGGCCCAGGCCGCCCGCTCCGACACCGACGCGGAGGACTCGGGCTCGGCTGGCAGGGCGGACTCGTCCACCTGGGGTCTGGAGACGGGAACGGGGGCTTCGACGAGGAGCCCGGCGAGCTCCTCCTGGGACAACGCCTCCGGCGGAGTGCCCTCCGCGGCGGTGGTCTCCTCGACGGCCTCTTCCGAGGGCGCCGAGGCCTCCGCGGTGTCCTCCCCGCCGCCACAGGCGGACAGGGCGAACACGAGCGAGAGGGAGACCGCCGGGGTGAGGGCGAAGCGGCCGTGAGGGGGGAAGAAGGGCATCTCTGTCCTTTTCGTCCTTGATGGGGGTTGGGGGGATGCCGTGGACCGTGAAAAGCATGGGGTGGCCCGCCAATCCGACTCCCGTCACCCTCCGTCGGTTCACCGAATACCAGGAGTGTGTTCCACTTCACTGAAAGAACGCGTGTGGTGACACTTCGGTGAAGAGCGGGATTCCTGAGGCGCTGAAGCTCCCGAGGCTGCCGCTCCCGCTGTGAGCAGGCACGGAGGCGCGCACCCACTCGCGGCCGTGCGCGTGCGCCGCGTTCCCGGGCCCCGGCGGGCCGATCCCGGCCGCCCGGGCCCGGGTGCCTCAGCGGGACCACCCGCGGGCGGCCCGCCGGGAGGCGCCTCCGAGTGGACCGCCCGCACCCTTCCGATCGCGTGCCCGCCGTGCTCGTCGCAGCCGACGGCGGACTCCGCGGTCTCCCCGGTCGTGTCGTCCGGGGCAGCGCACGCGGTCGGGGCCGGAACGGAACCGGCGAGGGCGGGGCCGGGCGCCGTACGGCGCCCGCGGACGGGGCCTCCCTGGCCGTCGGACGACGCGGGGGAGCGGTTCGCGCGCGCACCGTCACCGGCGGAGCGAAGGCCCGCCCACGCGCGTCCGGCCCGCCCCCGGGAGGGCTCGCCTCGCGCCCTCGGGAGGGACACACCGCGCCGCACGCCCCGGGGGAGAGGCCGCGGCGGCGAGGGGAGGGCCCGGCGCTTCCTCCGGCGGGCCGGTCCGACACGCGGTGTGCCGCGCCCCACACCCCGGGGCGGCGCGACCGAACGCGATTCCCTACCATCCACTATATGGACGTCCCTGAGAGCGGGGCCGCCGGATCCGGCGCCCCCAACCCGGCCGACGGGTTCCCCGCCGCCACACACCAGCGGTGGCGCGAACTCGTGGCGGGGGTGCTGCGCAAGAGCGGTGTCCCCGAGGACCGGCTCACCGACACACCCGAGTCGGTACTGGCCACGCACACCTACGACGGGTTCGACATCGAGCCCCTCTACACATCCGACCCCCCGGCCGCCGACCCCGGCTTCCCGGGGCTGCCCCCCTTCACCCGGGGCCACCGGCCCGGCGGGTCGGTCCCCGAGGGCTGGGACATCCGCGCCCGCCACACCGACGCCGACCCGGCCGTCCTGCGGCGGCGCCTGCACGCCGACCTCATGAACGGCGTCAGCTCGCTGTGGATCGCCGTCGGCGGCGCAGGCCTGCCCGTCTCCGCGCTCGGCCAGGCCCTCAGCGACGTCTACCTCGACCTCGCGCCCGTGGTCCTGGACGCAGGGGCCGATCACGCCGACGCCGCCACCGCGCTGCTCGACGCCCACTCCGACGCGGGCGTCCCCGACGGCCGGATCACCTCCCACCTGGGCATCGACCCCCTCGGCACCGCGGCCCTGGCGGGCGAGCGCCCCGACGTCATGGACCCCGCCCGCCTGGCCGCGGAGCTGGCCCGCGGGCGCCCCGGCCTGGGGCTGTTCGTCGCCGACGGCCGCCTCGTGCACAACGCGGGCGGCTCCGACGCCCAGGAACTCGGCTTCGCCGTCGCCTCGGGAACCGCCTACCTGCGCGCCCTGCACGCCGCCGGGATGGACCTGCCCGACGCCGCACGGCGCATCGAGTTCCGCCTGGCCGCGAACGCCGACCAGTTCGCCGTCATCGCCAAGCTGCGCGCCGTCCGCGCCATGTGGGACCAGGTCCTCGACGCCAGCGGGGTGCCCGCCGACCAGCGCGCCATGCGCCTGCACGCCGCCGCCTCCGAGGCGATGACGACCCGGCGCGACCCCCACGTGAACATGCTGCGCACGACCGTGGCCTGCTTCGCCGCCGGGGTCGGGGGAGCCGACGCGGTCACCGCCGCCCCCTTCGACTCCGCGGTGGGCCTGCCCGACGACTTCGCCCGCCGCATCGCCCGCAACACCCAGTCCCTGCTCATCGAGGAGTCCCACCTGGCGCGGGTCATCGACCCCGCCGGGGGCTCCTTCTACGTCGAGGCGCTCACCCGCGACCTGTACCGGGCGGGCTGGGCGTTCTTCCGGGAACTGGAGGCCGCGGGCGGGGCCGCCGAGGCCGTCGAGCACGGCCTGCTGCGCGAGCGCGTGGACGCGGTGTGGACGCGCCGCCGCCTCGACCTCGCCCACCGGCGCTCCCCGCTCACCGGCGTCAGCGAGTTCCCCAACGCCGACGAGGTCCCGCTGGTGCGGCCCGCCGACCCCTCGCGGCCGCCGGCCCCGGTCCCCGGCGGCTTCCCGGTGCGCCGCTACGCCGAGGACTACGAGGCCCTGCGCGACCGCAGCGACGCCCGCGCGGGCGACACCGGACGGCGGCCCACCGCCTTCCTGGCCACGCTGGGACCGGTCGCCGCGCACACGGCCCGCGCGTCCTTCGCGGCCAACCTGCTCGCCGCGGGCGGCGTCGCCTCACACGATCCCGGCCCGCTCGACGGCGCCGCCGCCGTCGCGGAGGCCTTCGCCGCCTCGGGCAGCCGCGTCGCGGTGCTCTGCTCCTCCGACGCGGTCTACGCCGAGCAGGCCGGGGACGCCGCGCGGGCGCTCAGGCGCGCGGGGGCCCTCCGGATCCTGCTCGCGGGCGCGCCCGACGACTCCTACCGCGAGGCCGGGGTCGACGCCTTCGCCCACCGGGGGTGCGACGCCGTCGCCCTCCTCACCGACCTGGTCGACGTCCTGCTCGCCGACCCGCCGGCACCGTCCGCCACTGCCGAGGGGGCGCACGCATGATCCCCGACTTCTCCGACGTCCCGCCGCGGCTCCCCGCCTTCCAGGGCGACACCGCCTCCGGACACGCCGCCTGGCACACAGCGCTGGAGGCCGGGACCGGCAAGGCCGCCGACGCCCTGGAGTGGGAGACCCCCGAGGGCATCGGCGTCAAGCCGCTGTACACCCCCGCCGACCGCGCGGGCCTGGACTTCGTGGACGGGCTGCCCGGCATCCCGCCCTACCTGCGCGGGCCCTACCCGACCATGTACGTCAACCAGCCGTGGACCATCCGCCAGTACGCCGGGTTCTCCACCGCCGAGGAGTCCAACGCCTTCTACCGGCGCAACCTGGCCGCCGGGCAGAAGGGCCTGTCGGTCGCCTTCGACCTGGCCACCCACCGCGGCTACGACTCCGACCACCCCCGGGTGGCGGGCGACGTCGGCATGGCGGGCGTGGCCATCGACTCCATCTACGACATGCGCCAGCTGTTCGACGGGATCCCGCTGGACAGGATGAGCGTGTCCATGACCATGAACGGCGCGGTGCTGCCGGTCCTGGCGCTCTACATCGTGGCCGCCGAGGAGCAGGGCGTAGCTCCGGAGAAGCTGTCGGGGACCATCCAGAACGACATCCTCAAGGAGTTCATGGTCCGCAACACCTACATCTACCCGCCGAAGCCGTCGATGCGGATCATCTCCGACATCTTCGCCTACACCTCGCAGCGGATGCCGCGCTTCAACTCCATCTCCATCTCCGGCTACCACATGCAGGAGGCCGGGGCCACGGCCGACCTGGAGCTGGCCTACACCCTGGCCGACGGCGTGGAGTACATCCGCGCCGGGCAGCGCTCCGGGCTGGACGTGGACGTGTTCGCGCCGCGCCTGTCGTTCTTCTGGGCGATCGGCATGAACTTCTTCATGGAGGTCGCCAAGCTCCGCGCCGCCCGCCTGCTCTGGGCGCGCCTGGTCAGGGACCTGGGCGCGACCGGGGACAAGTCGCTGAGCCTGCGCACCCACTCCCAGACCTCGGGGTGGTCGCTCACCGCCCAGGACGTGTTCAACAACGTGGCCCGCACGTGCGTGGAGGCGATGGCCGCCACCCAGGGCCACACCCAGTCGCTGCACACCAACGCCCTGGACGAGGCGCTGGCCCTGCCCACCGACTTCTCCGCGCGCATCGCCCGCAACACCCAGCTGCTGCTCCAGCAGGAGTCGGGCACCACCCGCGTCGTGGACCCCTGGGGCGGCAGCTACTACGTGGAGCGCCTCACCCAGGAGCTGGCGGCCAGGGCCTGGGAGCACATCCGGGAGGTCGAGAAGGCGGGCGGCATGGCCGCCGCGATCGACGCGGGGCTGCCCAAGATGCGCATCGAGGAGGCCGCCGCCCGCACCCAGGCGCGCATCGACTCGGGCCGCCAGCCGGTGATCGGCGTCAACAAGTACCGCCCCGACGGCGCGGACGAGATCGAGGTCCTCAAGGTCGACAACTCCCGGGTGCGCGCCCAGCAGCTGGAGAAGCTGCGCCGCCTGCGCGAGGAGCGCGACGAGGACCGGGTGCGCGCCGCGCTCGACGCGCTCACCGCGGCCGCCGGGGGCGGGTCCCGGGCGGACGAGGCCCTGACCGGCAACCTCCTGGCGGCGGCGGTCGACGCGGCCCGCGCCAAGGCCACCGTGGGCGAGATCTCCGACGCCATGGAGAGGGTCTTCGGCCGCCACTCCGGGCAGATCCGTACGATTCAGGGTGTGTACAGGGACGAGGCGGCGGGCAGCGCCGACGCGGCCGACCTCATGGAGCGCGTGACCCGCCGGGTGGAGGAGTTCACCGAGGACGAGGGCCGCCGCCCCCGCATCCTGGTCGCCAAGATGGGCCAGGACGGCCACGACCGGGGCCAGAAGGTCATCGCGACCGCCTTCGCCGACCTGGGCTTCGACGTGGACGTCGGCCCGCTGTTCCAGACCCCGGCGGAGGTCGCCGCGCAGGCCGTGGAGGCCGACGTGCACGTGGTCGGGGTGTCCTCCCTGGCCGCGGGGCACCTGACCCTGGTGCCCGCGCTGCGCGAGGAGCTGGCCCGGCTGGACCGCGGGGACATCATGATCGTGGTGGGCGGGGTCATCCCCCCGGCGGACTTCGCGCCGCTGCGGGAGGCGGGCGCGTCGGCGATCTTCCCGCCGGGAACGGTCATCGCCGAGGCCGCCGTCGACCTGCTCGACCAGCTGGACGAACGGCTGGGCTAGGGCAGGGCGAAAGGGGCGCCGACCTCCGGGCCGGGAGGCGGCGCCGGGACCGGGAAGAGGGAGGCAGGCGTGGCGGAGCAGGGTTCCGTGCCGGGCGCGCGGCGTTCGGGGCGGCGCCGTCGGGTGGACGTGGACGCCCTCGCCGAGGGGGTCCTGGCCGGGCACCGGCCCACCCTGGCGCGGGCGATCACCCTCGTGGAGTCCCGCCGCCCGGACCACGCGCGCCCCGCGCAGGAGCTGCTCGTGCGGCTGCTGCCGCACACCGGCGGGGCCCGGAGGGTGGGTATCACCGGGGTCCCCGGCGTCGGCAAGTCCACGTTCGTCGACGCGCTGGGCACCCGGCTGACCAAGGCCGGGCACCGGGTGGCGGTGCTGGCGGTGGACCCCTCCTCCACTCGCACCGGCGGCAGCATCCTGGGCGACAAGACCCGGATGGAGCACCTGGCGGTGGACCCCGACGCGTTCATCCGGCCCTCGCCCACGGCGGGGACCCTGGGCGGCGTCGCCCGGGCCACGCGGGAGACCATGCTGCTCATGGAGGCGGCCGGGTTCGACGTGGTCCTGGTGGAGACGGTGGGCGTCGGCCAGTCCGAGGTCGCGGTCGCCGCCATGGTGGACTGCTTCTGCTTCCTCACGCTGGCCCGCACGGGGGACCAGCTCCAGGGCATCAAGAAGGGCGTGCTGGAGCTGGTGGACGTGGTCGCGGTCAACAAGGCCGACGGGCCGCACGCCGACGACGCGCGCAGGGCGGCCCGCGAGCTGTCGCGGGCGCTGCGGCTGCTCCAGCCGGTGCACCCCGACTGGCGTCCGCCGGTGCTCACGTGCAGCGGCCTGACCGGCGACGGGCTCGACGAGGTGTGGGACGCCGTGACCCGGCACCGCGCGGTGCTGGAGCGCGACGGCGCGCTGGCCGAGCGCCGCAGCCGCCAGGGGGTCAGCTGGATGTGGGACCAGGTCCGCGACCAGCTCATGGACGCGTTCCTGCGCGATCCCCGGGTGGCCTCGCTCCTGCCGGGGACGGAGGAGCGGGTGCGGTCGGGGGAGACCACGGCGACCCTCGCCGCGCGCACGCTGCTGGACTCCTTCAGCCGGGACCGCGGGTCCCGTCCGGAGGGTGAACCCGGAGGCGGCGCGGTGCGGGGGGCGGACCCGACGGGTGAACGCGGTGGCGGCGCGGGGCCGGAGCACGGCGCGGAGCCTTCCGGGGGCCCGGGTCCGTCCGGCGGGTGAACGCGGCGGCGGTGCGCGGCCGGGGCGCGGTCCGCCTCCCCCGGTCGGGGCGCGGGTCCGGTCCGTCGGGTGAACGCCCGGTGGCGGCGGCGCCGCCGTGCAGCGCTGCCCGGGTGTCTATGGCGCATCCCATGTCATGAAATATCCCGGTGCCAACGGTATATAACGGGCGCTCACCGCCGAGTTCGTGCCCAGGAGGCGAAAATTTCTTCCGGTATGCCATTCCCGAACGGGCGGTTCGCTTATACCGTGTGTGTCCAACGACTTACCAGGCTCGCGGACGTACCATACGCTCCCCCCTGACGTCGGACCGGCTCTGTGGGAGTGGCGCCGGTCCGGGTGGGCGTGGTCCGCCGGTCTGCGTATGGTTAAGCGAAGGGACCCCTCACCATCTCAACGTGGGGCCGGGAGGAGTGAACGTGCACAGGCTTGGGCTGAGCACGCGGGTGGAGAGCCGCAGCGTCATCGTCGCGATCGAGGGAGAACTCGACATCGCGACCGCCGCCGACCTCCAGGAACACATCCAGTCCGCCGTCGAGGACCACGGTCCTTGGCTGATCCTGGACCTGTCCGGTCTGGACTTCATGGACTCCAGCGGTCTGAACGTCATCATCAACGCCTACAGGACCGTCCGCGAACTGGGCGGCTCGCTGGCGCTGGCCGCTCTGAACGAACGCGTCACCAAGGTCGTCCGCCTGGTCGGCCTGCACCGCCAGGTCCCGGTCCACCAGACCGTGGCCACCGCCGTCGCCGCCATGGAGGCACTGGAGGCCAAGCGCCAGGCCGGATAGCCTCCGGGCGCATGAGCCCAGTCCCTCCCCCGAGTCCCGTGGACATCTCCTGGGACCACAACAGCCACTATCACGAACACCTCCTCCGCCACGTGCCCCCGCACTGCACCCGAGCGCTCGACGTCGGGTGCGGCGGCGGTAGGTTCGCCAGGGCCCTGGCCTCCCGCGGGATCGCCGTCGACGCGATCGACCCCGAACCGCGGATGATCTCCACGGCCCGTGAACGCACGCCCGCCCGCCTGCCGGTCGACTACCGCGTGGCCGCGCTGGCGCAGACGGAGCCGCGTCCCGGGGGGTACGGGTTCGTCAGCTCGATCGCCAGCATCCACCACATGCCGTTCGGGCCCTCGCTCGAACGGATGGCCGCCGCCCTCGCCCCCGGCGGCACGCTGGCCGTCCTCGGCCTGTACGCAGAGAGGGACGCCGCCGACGTCGCGGCCGGTCTGGCCGCGCTGGGCCCGCAGTGGGCGGTCGGGCTCGGCCTGCGGCTGGGCCGCGCCCTCACCGGCACGCCGAATCCGCACGGCGTGGGGCCCGCCGCCGAGATGCCGGTGCGCGACCCGGGGATGGGCCTGCGCGAGATCGCGGCGGAGGCCGGTGAGGTGCTGCCCGGCGCACGTCTGCGGCGGCTGCTGTTCTGGCGCTACTCGCTGGTCTACACGCGACCGGCCTGACCCCGTTCGAGGTCGGGTCGGCCGCTTCGTGTCGGTCGCGTGTGCCGGTGGTGCTGGCCGTGCCGCTGCGCGGGCCGGTCCGCCCGGGTCGGCCCGCCCGGGCTGAGCGTTGGGAGCGGGTCCGCGCGGGGTCGGCCCGCCGGAGATCAGACCCCGCCGCCACCGCCACCGCCGCCGTCAACGGAGGAGGAGCCTCCCCCGCCGTCGGAGGAGGAGCCTCCCCCGCCGAAGCCTCCGCTGTCGCCCGGACCCCACCCGGTGCCGCCCCCGGGTTCACCGGACGGGGGCTGGTGGCCCTCCGGGCCCGGGTGTCCGGCGGCCCCGCCGCCGGGGTGGGGGTACCCGTAACCGGGGCGGTCGTGCTCGGGCGGCGCCGGGTAGGCCTGCCCGTACCCGTACGGCTGGCCGGGCGCGGGCGGTGCGAACGCGTGACCGGCCGGGTGGCCCGGGGCGGCCGGACCGGCGGCGTGGGCATCGGCGGACTTCGAACGGACCAGGGCCGCGGCGAGCACGACCAGCGCCCCGGTGACCGTGAGCCCGTACAGGAGCTCCACGATGACGTTCGTCAGCCCGGTGGCCGTCATGACCGCTTCGAAGGACGAGCCCGTGGCCCCGACCACGAAGTAGACCACCGAGCTCGCGACCTGGACGAGCGCGGCGGCGGTGAGCAGGGCCCCCGCGGTCCGGACGGCGCCGGGGAAGGGCGATCCCTTCGCGCGGACGAACGCGGTGATCCCCACCGCGAGGAGGGTGAGGGTGCCGAGGAGGTAGAGGAGCGGGCCCAGGTTCGTGGGGAGGGAGGACATCGGAGGGCTCCTCGTGTCAGCGGGTCGGGAAGGGCCGCGGACCGGGGTGGGGGCCGGGCGGCGGTGGCGGAGCGGTGTTCCGGGCCGTGAGGCGCTTCGCCGCGGCCAGCACCAGGGCGAGCAGGCCGCCGACGAAGAACAGCGTGAACACCAGGTGCAGGGCCGGGACCACCGTGGTGTGCACCGCGATGTCCACGCCCGCGTACACGGGGGTGAGGGTCCAGATCTCGACCGCCAGGTCGCCGAGGGCGCCGAGCACGATCAGGGCCCCGCCCGCCGCCACGAGGCCCCTGCGGTCGGAGGCCGCCACGCCGCTGAGGGCCAGCACGACGACGCCGAACAGCAGGTAGAGGGCCTCGAACAGCAGGGAGAGGACGGAGGAGACGGTGTAGAGGGGGGAGATCAGTTGCATCCGGGGCCTTTCCTCGGGGTCACGCGCGGATCCAGACTCTCACGCCGGGCGCCGCCGTCCGCGTACGCGGAGCGGGACGGCCGGCCCGCCGCGGGAGTTTTCCACAGACCCCTTCCGGCTGTGGCGGTCCCCGCCTCCGGCGGGGAACATGGGAAGCGGCGGTACAGCAGCCGGAGGTGGCGTCGTGCTCGTGGTGGAACTGGATCGGATCGACGGGATGGGGACCGACCTGGTCGGCGGCAAGGCCGCCGGGCTGGCCGGGGCGATCGCGGCCGGAGAACGCGTGCCGCCGGGTTTCTGCGTCACCGCCGAGGCCCACCGCTCAGGGAGGCTGCCGGAGGCGGAGGTGACCGCCGCCTACGAGGCCCTCGGCGGCGGCCGGGTGGCGGTCCGGTCCAGCGCGACCGCGGAGGACCTGCCTGACGCCTCCTTCGCGGGACAGCAGGACACCTACCTCGACGTCGAGGGCGCCGACGACCTCCTCACGGCCGTCCGCCGGTGCTGGGACTCGCTGTGGACCGACCGCGCCGTCGCCTACCGGCGCGACCGGGGAATCGGCGACGACGGGGTGCACATGGCCGTCGTCGTGCAGCGCATGGTCGAGCCCCGGGCCGCGGGGGTGCTGTTCACCGCAGACCCGGTCACCGGCACGCGGGGCGAGACCGTCCTGGACGCCGTTCCCGGCCTCGGGACCGCGGTGGTCGACGGCACGGTCCGGCCCGACCACTACGTCGTGCGCGCGGACGGCGGGACCGAGGGGCCGGAGGACGGATGCCTGTCCCCGCAGGAGGTGGCGGTCCTGCACGCCGCCGGGGAGCGGCTCCAGCGCCACTTCGGCTCGCCGCAGGACGTCGAATGGGCCCTGGACCGCGACGGAACCCCCTGGATCCTCCAGTCCCGCCCGGTCACCACCCTCTTCCCTCTGCCCGACCCCCACGAGGACGGGCCCCGCGCCTACTTCGAGGTCGGCAACATGCAGGGCATGCTCCGCCCGTTCACCCCGATGGGCCTGTCCGTGCTGGGAATCGTCGCCTCAGCGTGGCTCGGCTCCCGGGGTACCGGATCCGACGGCGGAGGAGGGGCAGCGGTCTCGGTGGCGGGCAGGTTCTACCTGGACCTCACCCCCTACCTGCGCAACCGTTGGATCCGCGGCGCGCTGCCGGGCAGCATGGTCGTCTACGGACCCCGGGCCGCGGCCGCCGTCCGCTCCCTCCTGGACGACCCGCGCTTCGCCGCGCGCCCGGGTGGCCGCATCAGCCTGGGCAGGGCGTTCGGGGCCGTCGTGCGGGCGCTGCCGCTCACCGGCAGGGTCCTCGGGGACGCGGTCGCCGCGCTCGTGGACCCCGAAGACGCCAGACGCCGCTTCCTGAGGGCCGGTGCGGTGCTCCGGCAGCGGGCCACCCGCGCTCCGGAGCACGCACTCACCCCCGCGCGACGGCTCCGGCACGCGACGGACCTCCAGAACGAGGCGCTGAAGGAGGGGATGATTCCGATGATGGGGCCCCTGTGCGTCGCGATCCTCTCCGCCAGGGCGCCCGAACTGCTGCTCAGGGGGATCGCCGAACCGGGTGAGGTGGCCGCCGTCCTCGGCGGGATGCCGCACAACGTCACCACGGAGATGGACCTGGCGCTGTGGCGGCTGGCGGTCGGGGCCCGCGGGCACGGCGAGCTGTTCAGGGACACCCCGCCCGAGGAACTGGCGGCCCGGTACCGGGCGGGGACGCTCCCCAGCATCGGCCTCGACGGTTTCCTGGAGCGGTACGGGCACCGCGGCGCCGCCGAGGTCGACGTCGGCGTGCCCCGGTGGTCGGAGGACCCCGCACCCCTGTTCGCCGCGATCGCCAACTACCTGCGGGTGAGCGATCCGGAGCAGGAGCCCGACCGCAGGTTCGCCCGGGCCGCCGCCGAGGCCGAACGCACGCGGGACGCGCTGGTCCGCAGGGCGCTCGCCTCCCGGCCGGTCCGCGCGCGTCTGGCGTCGTTCTCCCTCGACCGTGCGCGCGCCCTGGCCGGGATGCGGGAGTACCCCAAGTTCTCCTGGTTGTTCGCTATCGCCGAGACGCGTCGGCACCTCCTCCTCGTCGGCGCGGAGATGGTCGGGGCGGGGCGGCTGGACGAGCCCGACGACATCATGTTCCTCCGTCTGCCGGAGGCGCGCGCCCTGGTGGAGGACGCGGACCAGCGCGCGCTCGTCGCCGAGCGCCGCGCCGAGTACCTGCGTGAGCGC
Organism: Nocardiopsis akebiae; assembly: GCF_018316795.1. Classification (NCBI taxonomy): domain Bacteria; kingdom Bacillati; phylum Actinomycetota; class Actinomycetes; order Streptosporangiales; family Nocardiopsidaceae; genus Nocardiopsis; species Nocardiopsis akebiae. Next base: position 6,403,082 of record NZ_CP074132.1, on the reverse strand, counting down.
AAGCGCCGCCGGGTGCCCCCGGTCCTGCTGTCCGACGGAACCGACGTGGAGGCCGTGCTGCCCGCCCCGCGATCCGGGCGGTACGGGGAGTTCCTCGGCGTGCCCGCCTCCTCGGGGACCGTGACCGGGACGGCGAGGGTGATCCACGACCCGGCGGGTGCCACGCTCGACCCGGGGGAGATCCTGGTGGCCCAGAGCACGGACCCCGGGTGGACGCCCCTGTTCATGACCGCCGGAGGGCTGGTGGTGGAGACGGGCTCCACCATCGCGCACGGGCCGACGGTCGCCAGGGAGTACGGCATCCCCGCTGTGATCTGTGTTCCCCGGGCGACCGAGGAGATCCGGGACGGGCAGAGGATCACCGTCGACGGCAGCACGGGCACGGTCCGCGTCGAGGGCGGGGAGGGGCCGGAGCAGCCCAGACCGGTGGAGGGCTAGAAGCCGCCCCCGCCACCGCCTCCGTCGACCCCGCCGCCGTCACCGCCTCCGGCTCCTCCTCCGCCGCCGTCGTTGTGGACGCCTCCGCCGTCGAAGGCGTCGCCATGACGGCCGGGATCGCTCGTTGCCGCGCGGGCGTTCGAAGCGTGTGCGGAGGACCGGCCGTCGTCGTACAGGGCGCCGCCCGGACGTCCGCCCCGTGGTTCCGGCCGCTGCTCCGGCCGTCGCTGCACGGTTCCCCGGGGCGCGCGCCGCCGTCCCCGGGAGCTGATCACCGCGCACAGCAGTAGGACGAGCGCCACCGCGAGCAGCACGTGGACCCCGATGTCGAGGGCGAACAGCACCGGGAACGGGACCGGCACCTCACCGTTCTCCACCAGGGCCGGGTGCAAGAGGAACCGGAACCAGAGTTCCCGAGCCCCCTGGATGACGCCGAGGAGCACGAGCAGGCCGCCTCCGGTGCGTACGAAGCCGCGACCGCCGGGTGCCCTCCCGGCGAGGGCCAGCGCGATGGCCCCCGCCATTAGCGGGGGGAGCACCACGGTCAGCAGGTTCAGGAGGAACGGCACCAGGTCTGGTCCCTGTTCGGTCATCGCCGGGCCTCCTCGTGCGGTCCGCCGTAGGGGGAGGCCGACGGAGGTGGCGGCCCGGCCCGCGACGTCCTCCGGGCGGCGGCCACGACCAGCAGGAGCATGCCCGCGCCGAGGAGGAGCGCGGACAGGTGGTGCGACACCCCCGTGATCAGCGCGGTGGTCCCCGAATCCGCCACCCGTTCGCGCACCCAGGGGGAGGAGAGCTGGTCGAGCAGCGACAGGACGGAGGAGGCCAGCAGCGCCGCCGCGCCCAGCCCGGTAAGCGCACGGCGTTCCGGCGCGGCCGCGAAGCAGCAGACCAGTGCGAAGAGGCCCACCAGCAGAAGGAGGAGAGGTCCGATCAGGTAGGGCAGGTGGAGGTTCACTGCGGTCCTCTTCGGTGGGGGAGTCGTCGGGGCCGTGGCCCGGTGCGCGCCGAGCCGTGAGGGAACCTACCCGCCCGAGGGGTGTTCGAGGCGGCGACGGCCGCTTGTGGCCAGACCCGTGGAACCCGCACCCGTCCCGCCCCGGCCGCGCCCCGAAGCGCGCATATCGGCCAAGGCCGGGCCGGAGTCCCGGGGCCGCGGCCTAGCCGATTCGGCGGAACTGCTCCCGGCCCACCCGTGCCCGGACCGGGGGCACCGGCACCCACGGCAACGACGGGTCCGGCCTTCGAGATGTACAGTCCGGTTCGCCCGCTCCTATCCTTGGGCCATGAACGCCCAGCCTCCGAAGCCCCCCGCGCGCACCGTTCCCACCGCGGACCTGCGCGCCTCCCACGCCGAACGGGAAGCGGTGGTGGAGCAACTGCGCGACGCTGCGGCCGAGGGGCGCATCGACCTCGACGAGCTGGACACGCGCCTGGAGCAGGCGCTGAATTCCAGGACGCACGCCGAACTGGCCGTCCTGACCGCCGACCTGCCGCAGCCGCAGCTCCCCGAAAGCCAGCCGCCGCTGGTGGTAAAGGGCGGTATGCACGGGGCGTCCCTCGGCCCCGGGCGATGGGAGGTGCCCGGGCACGTGATCGCCCACGGGGGCATAGCGGGGGTGAAGATCGACTTCAGCCGGGTCGAGTGCCGCTTCACGGAGGTCGTGGTGGAGGCGTACGGGGAGGCCGCCGGTGTCACGATCGTCATCCCCGACGGCTGGGGGGCGGACACCGGCGGCCTGGACCCCGGCATCGGCGGCCTGAAGGACAAGACGACCCCCGACCGGCTCGCGGGGACCCCGTTGATCCGGCTCACCGGGAACGGTGGTATGGCCGGAGTGGTCATCCGCCACCCCAACCGCTGGGAACGGCGCAAGCTGAACAGCAACCCGAAGCAGGACTAGCCGCGCCGCCCGGGGCCTCCGACATCGGTCCCGGGCGACGCGGGGTCTCCGCCCGAGGGCTCCTCGTAGCCGGAGCCGTCAGCGCACACCACCGGTCCGCGTCGTGTGCCCCGATCCGGCGCGGCCTCCTGGAGGGGTTCGGGTGCGGGCCGGTCCCGGCTACAGCAGAACCGAGGCCAGGTGCTGGGCCAGGGCTCCGGCGCTGGTCGCGAGCGTGTAGGCGGCCAGCAGACGGGCCGGGCCGGTGCGGGTCCAGCCGAGACGTCGGGGTCTGCGGTGGCTGTGCGGGCGCTGGGATCGGCGGCGCGGCAGCGGTGGGCGTTCCGGGTGTTGCGGACGGGGCTGGAGTGGGCCGTCGTCGGTGGCGGGTCGCGGGGGCGGAACCGCTGGTGCCTGCGGGCGCTTCGGTGGCGGTGAGGGTTTGCGCGGGCCTTCGGGGGCCTCGGTGCCCCGAGTGCCCGGCGTGCCCGGAGTGCTCTGAGAGCCCTGGGGTTTCTGGGAGCCGTGTGCGGCCAACCGGGCGGCTTGGACGTGCATCCAGGTGGGCAGCTCGCCGTGGCGTTGGCGGTAGGCCACGCGGGGGTTCCCCGCCATCTGCGCCAGGAGCCGCTGTTCCCGGGTGGGTTCGTTGGGTTCGCCGGTGTTCCTGGAGCGGTTGAGGCTGTCGGGACGACCGGAGGGACCGGTGTTGCTGGCGGTACCCGGGCGGACGAAGCGCTGTCCCCGGGGCGCGTCCAGGACCCGACGGATGCGGTCGGTGCCGGGCCCGCTGACGGCGGGGGCGCTCACCTGTCGGCTCCGGCGGTGGTGGCGCCGGCGGGAGCGGTGGGGGTGAGGGTGAACTCGGCCCACACGACCGTGCCCAACCCCGCGCAGAACGGGAAGTCCACCACGGCACGGGTGCCCCACCTGGCGGCCAGGGAGTTGATGAGCAGCAGGCCACGGCCGCGTTCGGCCTCCTCCCAGCCGGACGCGGTGCGCTGGTGCGGGATGTGCGGGAGGGAAGGGTTCTCGGTCCGAACGCCGTCGTCGGTGATGCCCAGGTGCAGGGTGGTGGCGGTGGGCATGGACAGGGTCCGGATGACCCGGCCGTTCTCCTGGCCGGAACGGGAGTGGGCGGCGGCGTTGGCGAACATCTCGCTGGCGCAGAGCACGATCGTGTCGGCCAGGTCGGGGCACAGCCCTTCAAGGCGGGACAGGTCGGAGCGCAGGTCCTCACGCACCCAGGCGGCCTGGGCGAGGAGACCGGGATAGATCCGGGAGGGCCAGCGCCGCCCGGCGACGGGCGGGGCGGGCGTGTGGATGGCTGCGCGGGGACGCGGCACAATGGTCATGTCGGCACGCTCCTTCAGGCATGAATCGGGTTGTCGATGTGGGCTCTGGAGGCGCTGCTATCGCCCCCAGAGCCCGTTTTCGTGTGGCCGCCCCTTGGCGGACGGCCGCCCCGGCGGTGAGTGTCACCCCGCCGTGGACCGGCCAGATCCCAGGCTCTTCTCCTGCGCCGCCTCGTGCCAGGCAAGGCGTCTATCGAGGTGGGCGCCCCTTTTCCAAGAGCCGCGCCGGAATCTCGCTTCGTCCTCTAAGCTAGAGACCAGCCTTAGAAGTTACAAGGCCTGTATAAAAACTGGCCTGCATTGTTGGCGCATGTCCTTTTTGGTGCAGTGAGATGATCGGGCTGTCCCCGCCATCCACTGTGACGACGACGGAACGAAGGAGGCCTTCGTGGCCCAGGGCTCCCCCGTGCGCAGGCACTACCTGGTGAGTCAGCTCAAGCGACTCAGGACCCAGGCCAAGTTGTCTCAGGAGCAGGTCGCCAACGAGTTGGGGTGGGACACCAGCAAGCTCTACAGAATCGAGAACGGGCGGTTCGTCCGGCTGACGACGGAGGCTGTCGCCGCGCTCTGCCGCCTGTACGGCTCAACGGATGCACTCCGCGAGGAGCTGGTGGAGATCGCCAAGGCGGCCCGCAAGCAGAAGCCCTGGTGGTTCCAGCACGAGGACGTGGCGGGCAACGCCTTCTACAGCCTGGAGAACGAGGCCACCAAAATCCAGCAGTACGCGATGGGTATCGTCCCGGGTCTCCTCCAGCATCCGGACTACATCGAAGCCCTGATGGCTCGGGGATTCGTGACAGACCCGAAGGAGCGTCAGAAGCGCGTCGCCGCCCGGATCGAGCGCTGCACCAGCATCCTGGACCGCGACGTCCCTCCCCGGATCTGGGCGGTCATCGACGAGTCGGCGCTGCGCTGCCTCGTCGGTGGACCTGAGGTCATGCGGACCCAGTTCCAACACCTGATGGAGCTGGACAAGCGCCCGAATATCGACATTCAGGTCCTGCTACTGTCCAAGGGCATGGCGCAGTCCTGCGGCTACACTCTCCTGCACCTCGGCGAAACCGACCGGGTGGGCTACCTTGACGTCCCTCCGAGCGGGCACTTCTTCGAGGGCAGCGACGAACTCGCGAACCACGAACACGGATTCGAGTACATGCAGGCCGCTGCCCTGCCGTTGGACGACACGCAAGACTTCATTCGCGACCTAGCGGACAACCTGGAGAAGCCCTGATGACTGAGCACGAAGCCGCCGAGGCGACGTTGGTGCCTGCCTCCCTCTGGCACACCTCCAGTTACAGCGTTGAACGAGGTGAATGTGTGGAGGTCGCGGAGGGCCCGATTACCGGGGTCCGGGACACCAAGCACCGTGAACTGGGCGCGCTCTTCTTCGGCGGTGGCGAGTGGCAGGCCTTCCTGGGTGCCGCGAAGGACGGCCGTAGCTAGAGTCCTGTGGCCCCAGGGGCTGCCCCGGGACGTCCGGCCCGCCGTGCGCCCTTCGGGTCGTTGGTCCCATGTATGCGGCACGCCCCGGGGTAGTTCGCCGGTATGAACAGGAACCGCGGCATCCCCCGTACCCCCGGGCGGTTCGGTACCCTCATGGGCCGTTGGACCATCTACGCCCAGAACAACCCGCGTCAGTACGGCCTCCGCACGGCCCTGCTGGTCGCCGTCCTCGCCGTCCCCTTCATAGCCCTGCTGTTCGTTCCTCTGATGATCGGGACCGATTTCGCCCCCGCCATCGTCGCCGTCACGGGAGGAACCCTGGCCGTGGCGGTGGTCGTCTCCGCGGCCACCGGTTTCGGCACCGCGTGGATGATGCGCCGCATGGTCAAGGACAGACCGCTACCTGTGGACGCCGACCCGGCCAAGGCCTGGGCCGCGCACTGGCAGATCATGCGGGGCACCCTCCACACGGACCCCGAGACCAACCGGCTCGGGCGCATCCTCGCCGACCAGAGCGACACCTCCCGCTCCCCGAAGTTCATGCTGCTGTTCGGCTGCGTACTCGTCGTGCCCAACGTCGCCAACGCCCTGCTCCAGTACGCCAACGGAACCCCGTTCGCTTCGGGCAACCTCTTCCTGGCGGGACTGCTGGTGGTCATGATCGCGACCTTCGTCCCGCTCACGATGCGCCGCCAGCGCAGGGTCCGCCAGTTCCGTGAGACCTACGACCGCGCCGCCGCGGGCTCCTCCGGTACGCTCGGAACCGAGGACTGACCACGGCGCCCCCTTCCCTCACCCCCCACGCTCCGTGACCACGCCTCGCCCGGCGGCGCCCATCGGCGCCACACCCGGTAAACACGGTGCGTAACAGCGCATCGAATCGGTTCGAAAACGGACGGGACGGCACGGTGCGGATCTCCGATGTGGCCCGGCACGCTGGCGTGTCGCCGAGCACGGTCTCCTACGTCCTCAGCGGCAAGCGGTCGATCTCCGAGACCACCCGGCGGCGCGTGAAGGAGAGCATCGACGCACTCGGTTACCAACCGCACGCGGGCGCCCGCTCCCTGGCCAGCCGCCGCAGCAACGTGATCGCCCTGGTCATCCCGCTCCGCGGCGACGTGCACGTCCCCGTCGCGATGCGCTTCGCCGTCTCCGTGGTCACCGCCGCCCGCGCGCACGACCACGACGTCCTCCTGCTCACCCAGGGCGAGGGCCCCGACGGCCTGCGCCGGGTCTCGGGCAGCGCCATGGTGGACGGCGTCATCGTCATGGACGTGGAGGCCGACGACGCCCGCGTCCCCGTCCTGCGCGAGTTGGACCTGCCCTCGGTCCTCATCGGCGTCCCCGAGGACACCGAGGGCCTGACCTGCGTGGACCTCGACTTCGCCGCCGCCGGGGCCGCCTGCGTGCACCACCTGGCCGACCTCGGCCACACCGACCTCGCCTTCGTCGGGCAGCCCCCCTCGGTGTACGAACGGCGCACCGGGTTCGCCGAGCGCACCACCACCGGATTCGAGCGCGCCGCCGCCGAGCGCGGCGTGCGCGCCACCCTGCACCCGTGCTCCCCCGACACCGCGCACGGCCTCGCGGAGGACCTGCTCCGCGAGCGGCCCGGCCTCACCGGCCTCATCGTGCACAACGAGCCCTCGGTCGGCCCGCTGCTCGAATCCTTCGCCGAGCACGGCCGCACCCCGCCCGGGCTGTCCGTGGTCGCCATCGGCCCGGTCCCGCCCGGCGGCCCGCCGCTGACCTCGGTGGACCTGCCCGCCGAGGAGGTCGGAGCCCGCGCTGTCGGCCTGCTCATGGACAAGATCGACGGCCCGGGCAACCCCGGGGTGACCCTGCTCGAACCCCGGCTCACCTCCCGGGAGAGCACCGCCCCGCGGGTCTGACCGCGCTCGGCCCCCGGCCGCGCTCCGCGCCCGACCGGGGATGTGGCGGGGGACACCGGAAAAAGTGTCCCCGGGTCGCGGAATACCCGCCCCCGCCCTCCCGTTGTACGGGGTGCCGGAAGGTGCGGTAGAAAGTGTCCCCCGGGCTCCACTCAAAGCCTTCACGGAATACCGCGCCCGCAAGGGCGGCAGGAGCCGTGTTGTGCACCGCGCCGTGAGGCGACCGCCGCACCGTTCCGGTGTACGTGACGGCCCCGCCGGGAAACTGCCCGGCGGGGCCGTTTCACGTCTCGCGCCCAGCGGGGAGCGCACCCAAGAAGGGTCTCAGCCGCGCCGGGCCTTCTGCACGGCCTCGGCCAGCTCCGCCTTGTCCATCTTGGAGCGGTTCTCGATGTCCAGCTCCCTGGCCTCCTCGTAGAGGTCGCGCTGCCTGGGAACCCTGCCCTTGACGTCGAAGCGCTCCAGCTCCCGGGCGCGCCGCTCCCAAAACGCCCTGCCCAGCTCCTGGGCCCGCTTCTGGCTCACGGCCTCCCTGAGGCCGGGCAGGACGTCGCTCTCCTCCTCCTCGACGTGGTGCTTGACCGCGTCGACGAACTCCTCGCAGCGCTTGTCGAACTCCTTGCTCTTCGGGTCGCACTCCTTCAGCTTGCGGAGCAGCTCCTCGGCCTCCTGGTGCTCCTCCGTGCCGTGCCGGACCTCCGGTCCCTCGCCGGCGGCCTCGGCGGCGGCCGGGTACACCTCGTCCTCCTCGGCGCGGCTGTGCGCGGTGAGGATCGCCTCGATCTCCTCCAGCAGGCGCGGCCGCTGGTCGGGCTCGGACTGGAGCCGGTCGAACAGCTCCTCCATGGTCCGGTGGTCCTTCATGATCAGGGTGACGGCGTCCTCGGCCATGTTCGCCTCCGCTTCGGTGGGGTGCTTCCGACCACCGCCACTACCCACGGCCCCGCTGCCCAGACACGGCGCCGACCGGCCGCCGACCCGGCTGCTGCCCGGATCCGGCCAGACCCCGACTCCACCCCGCCCGCCCGGAACCGGCCGTCGCACCGCGCCGATCCCGGAAACAGCCGGGGCCGCGCCCCGCGCGCCTCGCGCGGAACACGGCCCGGATACGGGAGCGGAGGGTCAGCGCAGGCCGAACAGGTGCTCCATGGCGAGCTGGTCCAGGCGCTCGAAGTGGTAGCCGCGTGCGCCCACCTCGGCCAGGTCGATCTCCTCGGCCAGCAGGTCGGACAGGGACTCGCCCTCGCCCAGCGTGGACTGGGACAGCTCGGGCACGCGCGAGGCCGCGAGCGCCTCCACCACCTCGGGGTCGGCGCGGAACGCCCTGGCCTTCTCCTTCAGGATGAGGTAGTTGCGCATGCAGGCCGCCGCCGACTCCCACACGCCGCTCATGTCCTCGGTGCGCGGCGTCTTGAAGTCGAAGTGCAGCGGGCCGTCGTAGCCCGCGCTCTCCAGCAGGTCCACCAGGAAGAACGCCTCCTTGACGTCGCCCGAGCCGAAGCGCAGGTCCTGGTCGTACTTGATCCCGCGCTGGCCGTTGAGGTCGATGTGGAAGAGCTTGCCCGCCCATAGGGCCTGCGCGACGCCGTGCGCGAAGTTCAGCCCGGCCATCTGCTCGTGGCCGACCTCCGGGTTGACCCCCACCATCTCGGGGTGCTCCAGCTCGTTGATGAAGGCCAGGGCGTGGCCCACCGTGGGCAGCAGGATGTCGCCGCGCGGCTCGTTGGGCTTGGGCTCCAGGGCGAAGCGCAGGTCGTGGCCCTGCTCGCGCACGTAGCCGCACAGGATGTCGAAGGCCTCGCGCAGCCGGTCCAGGGCGGCGTGGTCGTCCTTGCCCGCCTCGGTCTCGGCACCGTCCATGCCGCCCCAGCACACGTACGTCTTCGCGCCCAGCGACACGGCCAGCTCGATGTTGCGGATGACCTTGCGGATGGCGTGGCGGCGCACGTCGCGGCTGTTGGAGGTGAACCCGCCGTCGCGGAACACCGGGTCCGAGAACAGGTTGGTGGTCGCCATCGGCACCTTGAGCCCGGTCTCGTCCAGGGCCGCGCGGAACCGCTTGAGGATGTCCTCGCGCTCGGTGTCGGAGCTGCCGGGCGGGATGAGGTCGTCGTCGTGGAAGGTGATCCCGTGCGCGCCGAGGTCGGCGAGGCGGCGCACGGCGTCCACCGGGTCGAGCACAGGGCGGACGGGGTCGCCGAAGGTGTTCACCCCGCGCCACCCCACGGTCCACAGACCGAAGGTGAACCTGTCCGCGGGCACGGGCTGGTAGCTGCTCATGTCGTGTCTCCTGAGGTAGGCGCAGGACTCCGGAATAGTTTGTCTAGAGTCACAACTAATTGTCAACGGGGTGGCCGCGCAACACCGCCACCCCGCCGCCCGGCAGGGTCATCCCCTGCGCCGAAACGCCCGACACCAGGTCGCGGGCGCCGGCGTCCAGCCCGAACCGGGCCGGGTCGATCCACCGCGGCCGGTCGTCGTGGTTGGTGACGAACACCCACGCGCCGTCCCGGTCCACCCGGCGCACCACCTCCAGCCCCGGCTCCGGGAACGGCCCCGTCCCCGCCGCCTCGGCCAGCAGCCGGGCCAGGCCCCGGTCCGACAGCCGGGCCGACAGGTACCAGGCCTCGCCCGCGCCGTGGCGCCGCCGCGTCACCGCGGGCAGCCCGTCCAGCGGCCCGCCCGCGTAGTGGGCCACCGCCTCGGCCCCCGCCAGGTGGACGTGCTCGCTCCACAGGGTGGCCTCCTCGCGCACCGAACCCAGGTCCACGCCCACCGACTCCCCGGGCGGCAGCGGGTGCATCTCCTCCACCCGAACCCCCAGCAGGTCCCGCAGCGCGCCCGGGTACCCGCCGGTGCGCACGGTCCCGTCCGGGTCGGCGGCCCCGCTCAGGAAGGTCACCACCAGCGTTCCGCCGTCCTCGGCGTAGCGGGCCAACCGCTCGGCCGCCTCGTCCGAGAGCAGGTACAGGGCGGGCACCACCAGCAGCGGCACCCGCGGCAGGTCGCGGTCGGGGCGCACCATGTCCACCGTGCGCCCCGACCGCCACAGCACCCGGTGCACCTGGCGCGCGGCCTCCAGGTAGTCCACGCCCCGGGCGGGCAGCGACGGGCTGCCCAGCGCCCACCAGCACTCGGGATCCCAGGTGAGCGCCGCGTCGGCGACCACGTCGGCGTCGCGCGCCTCCGCCACGCGGGGCAGCACGCTCCCCAGCTCGCACACCTCGCGGAAGATCCGCGAGTCCGGCCCGGCGTGCGGCACCATCCCCGAGTGCCACTGCTCGGCGCCGCCCCGGGAGGCCCGCCACTGGAAGAACATCGCGCCCCGCGACCCGCGCGCCACGTGCGCCAGGCCGTGCCGCGCCGTCTCCCCGGGGGCCTTGGGCCGGGTGACCTCGCCCGTGTAGGTCACACCCGCCGCCTGTTCCATCAGGAGCCACGGCCGTCCCGGGCCGGGCACGCGCTCCGCCCACGAGCGGGCCAGGTCGGCGGCGAAGGCGGTCTGCTCCGCCGCGCCCTGCCCCGTCCGGTCCGGGTAGTCGTCCACGGCCACCAGGTCCAGGTGCTCGGCCCACCGCCACGGGTCCACCGGCACCCAGTCGCCGAAGGCCAGGTTGGTCGTGACCGGCACGTCCGGCCGCACGGCGCGCAGCACGTCGCGCTGGGACAGGAAGTGGTCGAGCATCGCGTCCGACAGGAACCGCCGGAAGTCCAGCACGTGCGCCGGGTTGGGCAGGTACTGGGTCGCACGCGGCGGCTGGACCTGCTCCCACTCCGAGTAGTGCTGGCTCCAGAACGCCGTGGTCCACGCCGCGTTGAGCCGGTCCAGGTCGCCGTGGCGGCCCCGCAGCCAGTCGCGGAAGGCCCCGGCGGTGTGCTCGGAGTGCGACCACGTCCCGTACTCGTTGTGCACGTGCCACAGGCGCAGCGCCGGGTGCGCGGAGTAGCGCTCCGCCAGCGCGCGGGCGATGCGCACCGAGGCCTCGCGGTAGGCGGGGGAGCACACGTCGTAGGTGTCGCGGCTGCCGTGGGTGAGCCGGGTCCCGTCCGCGGTCACCGGCATCGCGTCGGGGTACGCGAGCCCGAACCACGGCGGGGGAGAGGCGGTCGGGGTGGCCAGGGCGACCCCGATCCCGGCGTCGGCGAGCCGGTCCAGCACCCGGTCCATCCACTCGAACCGGTACTCGCCCTCCTTCGGCTCCAGGAGCGCCCAGGAGAAGACGCCGACCGTCACGAGGTTGACCCCGGCGCGGCGCATCAGCTCCACGTCCTCCGCCTGGACCTCCTCCGGCCACTGCTCGGGGTTGTAGTCGCCGCCGAACCACAGCGGAGAGGACATCGGGAACTCCTTCTGGTTTGGTGTGTGCGCCAACAAAGTAGGGCGAAAACCCTTCCTGGCGACACCCCCCACACGAGGAGAGCGCATGTCCGCAGCACGACGGGTCCGCACCCGCCACCCGGTCGGGAACTGGGAGGACGCGCTGGTCACCGGCAACGGGCGCGAGGGGGCGCTCGTGCACTCGACGGCGGAGCGCGTCCGCCTCACCCTGTGCCACGAGCGGCTCTTCCTGCCGGTCACGGAGTCCCTGCCCGCCCCCGAGACCGCTCCCCTGCTGCCCGAACTCAGGGAGCTGCTGCGCCGGGGCCGCTCCCGCGAGGCCGCCGGGCGGATCGCGGAGTCCGCGGCGCGGGAGCACCCGGGCTACGCCGACACCCGGTGGATCGACCCGCTGGCGGGAGCCGCCGTGCTCTCGTTCGCCCCGCGCGGGACCCGGCCGGGGCCGGTCACGCGCACGTGCGACCTGGACTCGGGGCTGGTCACCGAGGAGCTGCCGGACGGGACCGCGCACCGGGCCTTCGCCTCCCGGCCCGACGGCGCCGTGGTCGTCGAACTCTCCTCGCCCCGCGGCCTTGACGGAACGCTGCGGCTCACCGCGTTGGAGGAGGCGCCGCCGGTCCCGATGACGGTGGTCCGCGGGGCCGACCCCGCCCTGCTGACCCTGCGGGCGGACTTCCCCCAGCGCCCGCCGGGCGGGCTGTCGGGGTACACGGTGACCTGCGCCGTCAGCGCCGAGGGCGGCCGGGTCGGCGCCGACGGCGAGGGGCTGGACCTGCGGGGCGTCCGGCGGCTGCGGCTGACGGCGCGCGTGCGGGTGGACGGGTTCGCCGCGTCGGAAACGGGGAGTCGCGTGGTCCTGTCCGGGACGGGGGGTCCCACCGGGGGCCCGGAGGGCTTCGCCGGGGCGCTCGAACGCCACCGGGCGGTGCACGGCGACCTCATGTCCCGCTTCCGGCTGGAGCTGGAGGGCGGTCCGGTCCGCCCCGACGCGCTCGGCGAGGACCTCCTGGCGGCGGGGGCGGCCCCCGGCCTGATCGCCCGCCTGGTCGACGCCGGGCGGTACGCGATCATCTCCAGCTGCGGCGACCTGCCGCCCACCCTCCAGGGGGTGTGGAGCGGCACCTACGATCCCCCGTGGCGGTCGGGGTACACCTTCGACGGCAACCTGCCCTCCGCCCTCGCGGCCCTGCACACCACGGGCACGCCCGAGCTGATGACCGGCCTGTTCGACCTCCTCGACGGCATGGCCGACGACCTGGCGGAGAACGCGCGGCGGCTCTACGGCTGCCGGGGGATCCTGCTGCCCGCGCACGCCTCCACCTCCGGCAGACACAACCACTTCGGCCCCGAGTGGTGCCTGACCTGCTGGACCGCGGGCGCGGCGTGGACGTCCCGCCTGTACTGGGACCACTACTCCCACACCCGCGACCGCGCGTTCCTGCGCGAGCGCGCCCTGCCCTTCCTCACCGCCGCAGCGGAGTTCCACGAGGACTTCCTCACCGACGAGGGCTTCTCCCCCTCCTACTCGCCGGAGAACACCCCCGGGGACGGCGACGGCCAGGCCGCCGTCAACGCCACCATGGACGTCGCGGCCGTGCGCGACCTGGTGCGCAACCTGCTGCGGGCGCACCGCGTGCTGGGCGTTCCCGGCTCGCGCCGCTGGGTCCGGCTGGGGGCGCGTCTGCCCGGCTACCGAATCGCCCCGGGCGGCGAACTCGCGGAGTGGGCGGGCCCGGCCGGGCCGGTTGAGCAGAGCGAGCGGCACGCGCACCGGCACGCCTCCCACCTGTACCCGCTCTGGTACGAGACCGACCCCGCCCTGGCCTCGCCCCGGCTGCGCGCGGCGGCGGTCGCCGCCGTGCGCGCCCGCCTGTCGTGGTGGCGCGGGCAGGAGTCCGACGAGATGGCCTTCGGGCTGGTCCAGCTGGGACTGGCCGCGGCCAACCTGGGCCTGGCCGCCGAGGCTCACGAGACCCTGTCCCTGCTGGCCACCCGCTACTGGCGCCCCACCCTGGTGCCCACGCACAACCGGGGCAGCCTGTTCAACGTGGACATCGGCGGCGGGTTCCCGGCCGTGGCCGCGGCGATGCTGGCCCGGTCCGCGGAGGGGCGCCTGGACCTGCTGCCCGCCCTGCCCCGGGAGTGGGCGTCGGGGCGGGTGGAGGGGCTGCGGGCCCGGGGCGGGGTCGTCGTGGAACTCCTGGAGTGGTCCGGCGGCCGGGCCCGCGCGCGGCTGCGGGCCGTCGAGCCCCGCCGGACGGTGGTCGCGCTGCCCGGCGGGGAGCGGCGCGGGGTGGACCTGGTACCGGACCGGGCGGTGCCCCTGCAATTCGCGGTGGTTGCGGAGAAGGAGTCGAATCGCTTCGAAAATTCCCGCGCAACACCCCTTGCCGGGGGTTAGTCGGCTATTCAGACTAATGGGGAATTCGCGCCTGCCCCGGGACCGGATTTCCGGGGAGGGCTCACCCCCCGATTCCCCCAAGGAGCCCGCACATGCCTCCCGAACAGCACCGGCCCCCCAGACGCGGTCGGGGCTTACCGGCGCTCGCCGCCGCGGCGGCCACCGCACTGGCCGCCTCCACCGTCGTCGCCACCACCGCGGCCGGGGCCGCCCCCGCCGAACCGGCCGCGGCGCAGGCCGCCTACGAGTGGGACAACGTCGAGATCGTCGGCGGCGGCTTCGTCCCCGGCATCGTCTTCAGCGAGACCGAACCGGGCCTGGCCTACGCGCGCACCGACATCGGCGGCGCCTACCGCTGGAACCCCGACACCGAACGCTGGATCCCCCTCCTCGACTGGGTCGGCTGGGACGAGTGGGGCTACACGGGCGTGGTCAGCATCGCCACCGACCCCGTCGACCCCGACCGCGTGTACGCGGCCGTGGGCACCTACACCAACGACTGGGACCCCAACAACGGGGCCGTCCTCAGCTCCGACGACCGCGGCGAGACCTGGGACGTCGCCGAACTGCCCTTCAAGCTCGGCGGCAACATGCCCGGCCGCGGCCTCGGCGAGCGCCTGGCCGTGGACCCCAACGACAACAGCGTCGTCTACTTCGGCGCGAGCGGCGGCAACGGCCTGTGGCGCAGCACCGACCACGGCGCCACCTGGGCCGAGGTCGAGGCCTTCCCCAACCCCGGCGACTACGTCCAGGACCCGGGCGACGAGACCGGCATGATGTCCGACATCACCGGCGTGACCTGGGTGGACTTCGACCCCCGAACAGGGTCCGAGGGCTCGGTCACCCAGGACGTCTACGTCGGCGTCGCCGACCTGGACGACCCGGTCTACCGCAGCCGGGACGGCGGGCAGACCTGGGAGCCGGTCCCCGGCGCGCCCACGGGGCACCTGCCCGCGCACTCGGTCGTGGACCACGAGGGCGGCCAGCTCTACATGGCCACCACCAGCACCCCCGGCCCCTACGACGGCGACTCCGGCGACGTGTGGCGCATGGACCTGGCGACGGGGGAGTGGACCGACATCAGCCCCGTGCCCTCCGGTTCCGAGGACAACTACTTCGGCTACGGCGGCCTGACCATCGACCGGCAGGACCCGGACACGCTGATGGTCGCCACCCAGATCTCCTGGTGGCCCGACATCCAGATCTACCGCAGCACCGACCGCGGCCGGACCTGGACCCAGGCGTGGGACTGGGGCGCCTACCCCGAGCGCACCGCGCGCTACGAGATGGACATCTCCGGAGCGCCCTGGCTGGACTTCGGCGGCAGCGGGACTCCCCCGGAGACCCAGCCCAAACTCGGCTGGATGACGCAGGCGATGGCGATCGACCCGTTCGACTCCGACCGCTTCATGTACGGCACGGGCGCGACGGTCTACGGCAGCGACAACCTCACCGACTGGGACGCGGGCACCACCTTCGACATCGGGGTCATGGCGCACGGCATCGAGGAGACGGCCGTCAACGACCTGATCAGCCCGCCCGGGGGAGCGCCGCTGCACTCGGCCCTGCTCGACGTCGGCGGCTTCACCCACCAGGACCTGGAGACCGTGCCCGATCAGATGTACCAGCAGCCCTACTGGGGCCACGGGACCAGCCTGGACTTCGCCGAACTCCAGCCCGCGACCATCGCGCGGGTCGGCGGCAGCGACGCCGAGGCCGCCATCGGCCTGTCCACCGACGGCGGCGAGAGCTGGTGGGCCGGGCAGGAGCCCGGCGGCGTGACCGGCGGCGGCACGGTCGCGGTGAACGCGGACGGCTCGTCCCTCGTGTGGAGCCCCGACGGCACCGGCGTCCACGCCTCCACCACCCTGGGCTCGTCGTGGACCGCCTCCACCGGTGTTCCGGCGGGCGCGAGGGTGGAGGCCGACCGGGTGGACCCGGACGTGTTCTACGCCGTCTCCGACGGCACGTTCTACACCAGCACCGACGGCGGGGCCACCTTCACGGCGGGCTTCGACGGGCTCCCGGCCGAGGGCAACATCCGCTTCGGCGCGGTGCCCGGCCACACCGGTGACGTGTGGGTCGCCGGAGGCACCGGCGACCACTACGGCATGTGGCGGACCACGGACGCCGGGGCCTCCTTCGCGCGGATCGAGGCCGTGGACGAGGGCGACGCGGTCGGCTTCGGCGCGCCCGCGCCGGGCTCGGACTACCCGGCGGTGTACACCAGCTCCAGGATCGACGGCGTGCGCGGGATCTTCCGCTCCGACGACGCGGGCGGGAGCTGGGTGCGGATCAACGACGATCAGCACCAGTGGGCCTGGACGGGTGCGACCGTCACCGGCGACCCCGACGTCTACGGCCGGGTCTACGTCGGCACCAACGGCCGGGGGATCGTCTACGGCGACCTGGCGGGCGGGGGCGGAGACCCCGGCCCCGAACCGACACCGGAGCCCTCGCCGGACCCCGAACCCACCCCGGAGCCGTCCCCGGACCCCGAGCCCGGGGACTGCGCGGTCGAGTACGAGGTAACCAACACCTGGAGCGGCGGGTTCCAGGCCGGGGTGACGGTCACCAACACCGGCGACGAGGCCCTGGAGGGCTGGGAGGCCGGCTGGGAGTTCACGGCCGGTGAGGAGGTCACGAGCCTCTGGAACGGCGCGCACACGCAGGACGGCGCGTCGGTGCGGGTGACCGACGCCGGATGGAACGCCCGGATCGCCCCGGGGAGTTCGGTGACGGTCGGCTTCAACGGGACCGTGGACGGCGAGCCCGCGCGGCCGACCGGGCTCACCCTCGACGGGGAGGCCTGCGGCTGACGCCCTGGCACGGCGGGGCCGGGAACCGCGGGGGCGGTTCCCGGCCCCGCCGTGCCACGCCTTCGGGGCATTGAGCCGTTCCTGCCCAGGAGCAGACCCGCATCCGCTACACAGGGCCGTATGAACCAGCCGGTGACCGCCGCCCTGTCCGAAGTGGAGCAGGCAGCGGAGGACGCGTGGCTCAGCCGTCTCGCGGCCGAAGCCGAGGAGGAGGGCCGGGAGGGGTCCGTCTCCTCGGAGGAGATGGAACGGGAGCTGACCCGCAAGGAGGGGTGAACCGACCGTAGCCCGGACACACCCGCGCCCCCGGGGTTCCAGGAGGAGGGAGAACCCCGGGGGCGCGGGCGGACCCGGGGCCGCTAACCCTTCACGGCGCCGATGATGACGCCCTTGGTGAAGTGCTTCTGGACCAGCGGGTAGACGAACGTGACCGGCACCAGGGCCACCACCACGATGGCCATCTGGATGGCCAGGTTGGGCGCCGAGGCGCTGCCGCCCTGCACCGCGTCGCCGATCACCGAACTCGAACTGAGCTGCTGGCCCTGCTGCACGTACTGGCGCAGCACCAGCTGGAGCGGCCACTTGGCGTTGTCGTTGATGTAGAGGATGGCGTTGAAGAAGGCGTTCCAGTAACCCACCGCGTAGAACAGGCCGACGACCGCGGTGACCCCCTTGGACATGGGCAGGACCAGCCGGGTCATGATGGTCCACTCGCTCGCCCCGTCCACCCGGGCGCTGTCGCCGATCTCCTGGGGCAGGTTCATGAAGAACGCCCGCATCACCACCAGGTTGAACGCGTTCACCGCCGTCGGCAGGATCAGCGACCAGTAGCTGTCGATCAGGCCGACGTTGCTCACCAGCAGGTACAGCGGGATCATCCCGGGCGCGAACAGGAAGGTCAGCAGCACCGCGAACAGCAGCGGCCGGTGCCACAGCGACCCGGGCTGGGACAGTCCGTAGGCGGCCAGGACGGTCGCCACCAGGCTGACCAGCGTTCCCACGGCCGTGACGCCCAGACTGACCAGCACGGCCCGGGTCACCACGCCGCCGCTGAACAGGTCCGCGTAGGCCTGGAAGGAGATCCCCTGCGGGACCAGCACCAGGCCGCCCGCGCTGTTCACCGCCGAGGCGGGGGACAGGCTGGTCAGGATCACGACGTAGAGGGGGAAGACGATGACGACCGCGATGGCGGCCAGGGTGGTGTTCTTCGCGGCGCGCGCGGGGAGGCTGGGGCGCTCCGCCCACACGGGGCGGTCCTTGAACAGTGTGCTCATGCTCGTCGGTAGATTCCGTTTTCGCCCATCTTGTGGGCCAGCTTGTTGGCCAGAACGATGAGGACCAGTCCGACCACGCCCTTGACCAGGCCCGCGACCGCTCCCGCGCTGAAGTTCCCCGTCACCAGGGTCTGGTGGTAGATGAAGGTGTCCAGCACCTCCGACACGCCCGAACCGAACGCGTCGCGCTGGAGGTAGAACTGCTCGAAGCCGACGTTGAGGATGTCGCCGATCTTGAGGATGAGCAGCAGGACGATCACCGGGCGCAGGCCCGGCAGGGTGATGTGCCACATCCGCCGCCAGCGTCCGGCGCCGTCCACGGCCGCGGACTCGTAGAGGTTCTGGTTCACGGCCGCCAGCGCCGCCAGGAAGATGATCGTGCCCCACCCGGCGTCCTTCCAGACCATCTGGGAGGTGACCACGAACAGGAACGCGTCCGGGTCGGTCATGACCTCCAGCGGCGCGTACCCGTTCTGCCGCAGGATCTGCGAGAACAGCCCCGCGCCGCCCAGGATCTGCTGGAACAGGGTGACGACCAGGACCCACGAGAAGAAGTGCGGCATGTACACGATGCTCTGGAGCACCATCCGCATCCTGGGGCTGAGCACGCTGTCCAGCAGGATGGCCAGGGCGATCGGGACGGGGAAGAAGAACACCAGCTGGACCGCGGCGATGACCAGCGTGTTGCCCGCCGCGGACCAGAAGCGGGGGTCGGTGAACAGCCGCTCGAAGTGCGCCAGCCCCACCCACGGGCTGCCCCACACCCCGTCCCAGGGGTTGTAGTCCTGGAAGGCGATGACGTTGCCCAGGGTCGGCGTGTAGTGGAACACCGCCAGCAGGCCGATCGCCGGGACCGTCATCAGCAGGAGCTGCCAGTCGCGGCGCAGCCTCGCCCCGAACGGGACCCGCCTGCGCCCCCGGGGCGCCGACCCGCTTCCGAGGTCCGGGACGGCCGGGGGCCGCCCCCGGCCCCCGCGCCCTCGGGACGCGGCGGCCGGGGAGGGCGGTTCGCCCTTGGTCATGGTCCGCTCAGTCACGGCCGTGCTCCTGGAGGACCCCCATGTAGAACTCGCGGCCCTCGTCGCCGCCGTCTCGGCGCCAGTCCGCGACGGCCCGGTCCAGGGCGCTGAGGTCCTCGCGGCCCCGGATGATGTCGTTGACCCTGTCGGTCAACGGGGTCTCGGCCCCGGAGAAGCGCTCGGGGCGCTGGATGCGGATGCCCGCGAACGGGTCGTCCTCGGTGAACTGGGCGGCGTGGTTGTACCAGTCGCACTTCCACGGCACGAAGTCCGGGTACTGGCTCTCGGTGATCGCCTGGGGGCGGCCGCTGATGAAGTAGTAGCCGTCGTTGACCTCGCCGTTGCCGGTGTCGGTGAGCTGCGGGGCGCCGTCGTCGTTGAGCTCGTGGTGCACGCCCTCCTCGCCGTAGCGGTAGTCCATGTACTCCCGCGTCCCGAACGGCGCGGCGCAGTAGTCGACGATGCCCAGGATCTCCTCGACCTGCTCCGGTTCCATGCCCTTGCGCAGGAACACGGACTGGGCCGAGGGGTCGCTGCGGTGCATCACCGGGTCGGCGCCGCCGTTGCCGAAGACCGGCATCAGGTCCAGGCGGAAGTCGGGGTCGTCGCCGAGCATCTGCATGTAGGCCTCGTGCCAGGCGCCGATGCCGTCCTGGTTGAAGAGGATCTGCCCGGAGTTGAGGAGCTCCTTGGAGTTGTCACCCTGGGCGACGATGTCGGGGTGGACGAGTCCCGCGTCGAAGAGCCTGCGCATGTACTCGACGCTGGCCCTCCACTCCTCGGTCTCGAACATGTGGATGAGCTCGCCGCCCGCGTAGCGCCACTGCTTGGGCGCGCCGAAGACCTGGCGCATGGTGAGGTTGAAGTCGCCGAAGGCCCAGCGGTTGTTGTCCGGGTCGTTGACCTCCTCGCCGATCGCGAACAGGTCGTCGGGGCTGGCCGGGGCCTCCAGGCCGTACTCCTCCAGGAGGTCGCGCCGGTACAGGACCCAGTTGCCGAAGGGCTCGGCGGGCCAGGGCACCCCGTGCAGCCGCTGGTTGAAGACGTTCCAGCGCCAGGCGTCGCTGTCCAGGTTGGCCAGCAGTGGGTAGGCCCGCGCCGCGTCGCCTGCCAGGTGCGGCGTCAGGTCCTCGAAGAGCTCGCCGACGGCCCGGTTGAACTGCGGGACCAGGTTGATGACCCAGTCGGGGATCATCGTGATGTCGGCGACGTCGCGCCCGGCGATCACCGCGTTCATCTTGTCGATGACCGAGTTGCCGTCCTGGAAGTTGAACTCCACCGTGGCGCCCAGGCGCCCGTTGACGTACTCGAAGAAGGAGTTGTCGCCCAGGCCGGGCGGGATCGGCCCCCACAGCGGGGTCATCGCGGTGTACCGCCCGCCCCTGCCGGGGGCCTCGGGCACGGCTTGGACGAACTCCGTCGGGTAGGCGGTGAAACCGTCCGGCGCGCCGTGCTGTCCCGGGATGTCGGGGGTGACCCCCTGGAACGGGATGTGCGTGGGGATCAGGTCGTCCAGCGAGCCGGCGGAGGAGGCGGACCCTCCGCCGCTGGACGACTCCGAGCCGCACCCGGTGAGCGTTCCGGCGGTGAGCGCCGCGGCGGTGGAGGCGCCCACCAGGCCGAGGAAGCGGCGTCGGCTGGGGGGCAGGCGCAGGGGGGTGGTGCGCATAGCGTCGTTCCTTCGGTTGAGCAGGCCGGGGGAGCCCAAGGGGGGTAGGAAACGAAGGGCCATTTTGCTATGAATTAGTTGGCCGTTTAGACAAACAAATTACTCCACTGTGATGTGGCACACAAGGTCTTCAGGTATCGAAGTCGAAGCGGTTCGATTTCGAAGGACAATACCCTCACGCACGAGAGGCGAACACCCCCCATGACCCTCCAGCCGCACCTGCCGCCGTACCGGGACCCCGCCCTGCCCTCGGAACGGCGCGTGGACGACCTGCTCGCCCGCCTCACCCCGGAGGAGCGGATCGGCCTGCTCCACCAGCACCAGGCGCCCGTGGAGCGCCTGGGCGTCGGCCCCTTCCGGACCGGGACCGAGGCGCTGCACGGACTGGCCTGGCTCGGACCGGCCACCGTCTACCCGCAGGCCGTCGGCCTGGCCAGCACCTGGGACCCCGACCTGCTCCGCCTCGTCGGCCGGGCCACCGGCGACGAGGTGCTCGCCCGCAGGGGCGCGGGAGCGTCGCCCAACGTCTGGGCGCCCGTGGTCAACCCGCTGCGCGACCCCCGCTGGGGCCGCAACGAGGAGGGCTACTCCGAGGACGCGTGGCTGACCGGGCTCCTGGCCGCCGCCTACGCCCGGGGGCTGGCCGGCGACGGCGCCACGCTGCGCCTCGCGCCCACCCTCAAGCACTTCCTCGCCTACAACAACGAGGAGGGCCGCTGCGAGACCTCCAGCGACCTGCCGCCCAGGGTCCTGCACGAGTACGAGCTCCAGGCCTTCCTGCCCGCGCTGGCCGAGGGGGCGGCCGTGTCCGTCATGCCCTCCTACAACCTGGTCAACGGGCGGCCCGCGCACCTGAGCCCGCTGATCGGCGACGTGTTGCGCCCGGCCGCGCCCGACCGCCTGCTGGTGGTCAGCGACGCCTACGCGCCCGCCAACCTCGTGGAGGCGCAGCACTTCCACCCCGATCTGCCCACGGCCTACGCGCACGCGATCCGGGCCGGTCTGGACAGCTTCACCCAGGACGACGACAGAGCCGAGGCCACCCTCGACCACGTGCGCGAGGCGCTGCGCCGTGGGCTGCTCACGGGGGCCGACATCGACCGCGCCGCGCGCAACGTGCTCTCGGTCCGGATCCGACTGGGCGAGTTCGACCCCGTGACCGGCGGGGCCGGGGAGGGCGGGGACCTGCTGGCCGGGGACGGTCCGGACGGCGGGACCGGGCACGGCGGCGCCGCGGTGGAGGCCGGTCGCGGGACCGCCGGGGACGCCGGGGCCTTCGACACCCCCGAGCACCGGGCGCTGGCCCGTGAGGCGGCCACCCGCTCGATCGTGCTGCTCCGCAACGAGGGCGCGCTGCTCCCGCTGCGCGACGTGCGCCGGGTCGCCGTCGTCGGCCAGCTCGGCGACACCGTGCTGGAGGACTGGTACAGCGGGACGCTGCCCTACGCCGTCACCGCGCGAGCCGGGATCGCCGAGCGGGTGGAGACGGTGTTCTGCGAGGGCGTGGACCGGATCCGGCTGAGCACGTTCGGGCACGGAACCGTCGTGGACCCCGGCGACGGGAGCCCCGCCCGGTCGGAGGTCCACGGCGTCCGCGACGGGCACCGAGGCGCGGACGGGGACGCGCCGACCGTGGAGGAGGTCGAGGGCGCGGACTTCGACCTCCTGGACTGGGGCGGCGGCGCCTGCGCCCTGCGCTCGGCGCGGACCGGGAGGTACCTCGACGTGGGGCCCGGGGGCGTTCTGGCCTTCACCGCGCCGGGACCCGGCACCTGGGAGGTCACCCAGACCTTCCGCCTGGAGGAGTACGAGGGCCTGCACACCCTCGTCCACGTGCGCACCGGCCGCGGCGTCACCCCGGGGTTGCCCGACGGGGAGCTGCGCCTGGCCGGAGCGGGGGAGACAGCGGGCCTGTTCATCGTGAACGGGCTCGGCACGGGCGCCGAGGAGGCCGCACGGACGGCCTCCGCCGCCGACGTCGCGGTCGTCGTCCTGGGCGACCACCCCATGGTCAACGGGCGCGAGACCGAGGACCGGACCGACCTGGACCTGCCCGCCGCCCAGGAGCGGGTGCTGCGCGCCGTGCGCGCGGCCAACCCCGCCACGGTCCTGGTGCTCAGCA
The DNA here is from genome assembly GCF_018316795.1 of Nocardiopsis akebiae. NCBI lineage: Bacteria > Bacillati > Actinomycetota > Actinomycetes > Streptosporangiales > Nocardiopsidaceae > Nocardiopsis > Nocardiopsis akebiae. The sequence continues at coordinate 6,380,428 of NZ_CP074132.1, read as the reverse complement.
GCGGCTGCCCGTTCGGGATCACCTGGGCCGACGAGCACGTCCCGGCCGTCCTGTGGTCGGCGCACGGCGGCCAGGAGTACGGCCACGGGCTCGCCGACGTGCTCTTCGGCGACGCCGAGCCCTCCGGGCGGCTTCCGCAGACCTGGTACCGCTCCGCCGACGACCTCCCCGGGATGCTCGACTACGACATCGTCGGCGCGCGCGGCACCTACCTGTACTTCGGTGGCGAGCCGCTGTACCCCTTCGGGCACGGACTCGGCTACGCGACGGTGGAGTACGCGGACCCGGTGGTCCGCGTGGACGGCGGCCGGGTCACCGTCACCGTCGTGGTCGCCAACACGGGCACGCGGCCCGCCGACGAGCTGGTGCAGGTCTACACCCGCCAGTTGGCCTCGCGGGTGCGGACCCCGCTGCGCGCGCTGCGCGGATTCGCCCGGGTGCGCGTGGAACCGGGCCGCAGCGCGCTCGCCGCGGTCTCCTTCGACGTGGACCGGCTCGCGCTGTGGGACACCACCCGCGACCGCTTCGTGGTGGAGGACGCGCCGCGCCAGGTGCTGGTCGGGCGCTCGGCGACCGACATCCGCGCCACCGCGGCCCTGGACGTGCCGGGGGAGGCCGTCCCGCCCCGAGACGCGCGCACGCCGTGGTCGGCCGCGGGCTACGACGACGCCCGGGGCACGTCACTGTGCCCGCTCACCCCCGAGCGGGGCGACGCGGTGCGCTCCCGGGAGGGCGGCGCGTGGGCGGCCTTCCACGGCGTGGACCTCGGCGACGGGACCACCGGGTGCCGCCTCACGGTGAACGCCGAGCACGCCTGCACGGTCCGCATCCGCCTGGACGACCCCCGGGACGGGCCGACCGCCGCGGTGGCCGACGTCCCGGCGGGCAAGGACGGCTACGACTTCACCGAGGTCGGCGCGGCCTTCGAGGACGCGGGGGGAGCCGGGGGCATCCGTGACCTGTACCTGGTCTTCGACCGGCCGGGCACGGCTGTGGCCGACCTGGTCCTGACCGGCGGCGCTCCGGCGCCGGAGGCGGACTGAGCGGCAGGCGGCGACCTCGTCGTAGCGGTCCAGCGTGTGCGGGGTGAACAGCCAGGTGTCGCGCAGCCCGAGCGGTTCGGGCACCCGGTCGCGCGGGGCCCGGGCGTAGCCGCCGGACGCGGCCACCTCGACCACGCGCCCGAGCAGCTGGTAGTTGGTGTCGCAGTAGTGCGCCCTGCCCGGGGTCGAGGGGGCGAACCGGCTCGGCATGGCCCCGGCCGTGTCGAGGAGGTCCTCGAAGGTCCAGGCGGCGTCCTCGCGGAGCATGTCGCCCAGGAACGTGGTGCCGTCGGGGCGCTTCTGCTCGAAGTAGTCGGGGATCCCTGAGGTCTGCGTCAGCAGTTCGCGCACCGTGATCGCCGGGCCGTGGTCGCGGCCCCCGCACGTGTTCAGTCCGCGCATCGTGTCCGCGCCGAGCAGGTCCGCGACGGGTGTGTCCAGGGTCAGGACCCCCTCGTCGCGCAGATGCACGACCATCGCGACGGTGTACGGCTTGGTGACACTGGCGACGAAGTACGGCCGTCCGGTGTCGCCGTGGCTCCAGGCGAACCTCCGTGGTCGCGGCGCTAAGCGGTGTCGGCGGTGCTTCCGTCCGGCCGCGCCGTGTCCGCCGCCGGGTGCTCGGCGGGCTCCACCGCGGTCGCCGCTGTCGACTCCTCGACGGCTGCGGCTGCGGGCGCGGGGACGGGAGCCGGTGAGACGGGCTCGGGCAGGGGCAGCAGCCCGGCGTCGAGCGAGTGGATCATCGCGGTGGCCCCGCCCCGGGCCGCCGCGCTCAGCCCCAGCGACGACAGCTCCACCCGGCAGCCGCCCGCGTCCGGCGCGAACGCGCTCGCGGTCGCCTCCGCCCGGCAGTTCGGCAGCAGCCACGGGCCCAGGGGCACGAAGTAGCCGCCCAGCACCACCAGGCTCGGGTTGGTGACGTTGATCAGCACGGCCAGGCCCCGGCCCAGCCACGTGCCCGCCCGCTCCAGCGCGCCGACGGCGGCGTCGTCACCCGATTCGGCGCGTTCCACGGCCGCCCCCACCAGCTCTGCGACGTCGCTGCCCGACAGCGGGTGGTCCGGGAACCGGTCGGGGACGGCCCCGCGCAGGATGGCCCCGATCCCCGCGAGTGCCTCCAGGCAGCCGCGGCGCCCGCACGCGCACTCGGGTCCGTCCGGGGACAGCGACAGGTGGCCCACCTCGCCCGCGAACCCGCTGGCGCCGCGCAGCAGCCCTCCCCCTGTCAGGATGCCCGCGCCGATCCCGACCTCACCGGTCAGGTACGCGAGGTCGGCCGTCCCCGCGAACGACCCCACCCGGTACTCGGCCACCGCGCCCAGGTTCGCGTCGTTGTCCACCCGCACCGGGACGTCGCCCGCCCCGGCCTCGCGCAGCAGCTCCGTCAGCCGGTCGCGCAGCGGCACGTCGCGCCAGCCCAGGTTGGGCGCGTGCGTGACCGTCCCCGAGGGGGCGTCGATCAGCGCCGGGACCGCCACGCTCACCCCCACCACGGTGCGCCCGCGCAGCGCGGGGTCGGCCGCCGTCGCGCCCAGGGTGCGCGCGATGTGCCGCGCGCAGGCCTCCGCCCCGGCCGACCCGGCGTCGAAGGGGACGTGGCGGCTGACCAGTTCGCGCTGGAGCAGGTCCACGGCGACCACCGAGAGGTAGTCCACGTTGACCTCCAGGCCGATCGCCGCGATCGAGGAGTCGTCCAGGTCCAGCAGCACCCCGGGGCGCCCCACCCGCTGCCGGGAGGAGCGCCCGGTCTCGCGGACCAGCCCGCGCGCCATGAGGTCGGCGACCAGGCTGGACACCGTGGTCTTGTTCAGCCCGGTGGCCGCGGCCACCGCCGCGCGCGAGCAGGGGGCCAGCTCGCGGACCGTGCGCAGCACGACGCCCAGGTTGGTCTCCCTGACCGTCTGGAAGCTCACCGTTCCCGAACCGACCGACACCTGGTCCCCCTCCTCCCGTCCGACACGGCACACCGTGCCCGGATCGTACAGGGAGCCGACGGCGTGAGAGGGGGCGCTGCCCCGGCAGGGAGTGGCCGCGGAGGTGGAAGCGGCGGAGGGGACGGTCGTCGCCGGGGAGGCGATCGTGGAGCCGGAGGGCGACGCCGGTGCGGGGATCCGGAGCCGGAGCCGGGGGCAGGACCGGAAAAGCCGTTGCGCCCGGCCGACCCCTCTGGTGGGATCCCGGGCATGGTGCCTCCCGACGTCTTCCGCGACCAGCCCGTCCTCACCGGGGGGAGGGTCCGCCTCGAACCGCTCGACGCCGGGACCGGTGAGCACTTCATCGAACCGGTACTGCGCATGGACCCCGAGGTGCGCCGACTCACCGGCACCCACCGGGAGTTCACGAGGGAGGAGCTGGTGCGCTGGGCCGCTACGCGGCCCGACCACCACGACCGCGCCGACTGGGTGGTCTTCGAGAGGGAGGGCGGCGCGCCCGTGGGCGAGTGCGCGCTGATCGACCTCGACCCGGACAACGCCAGCGTCGGCTACCGGATCGCGCTCAACGGCGCGTCCGTCACCGGGAGGGGCTACGGCACCGAGGCCACGGACCTCGTGCTGGAGTACGCCTTCACCGTGGCCGGGCTGCACCGGGTCGCCCTGGAGGTGTTCGCGTTCAACACCCGCGCGCAGAGGTCCTACGCCCGGTCGGGTTTCGTCCGGGAGGGCGTCCGGCGCGAGTCCCTGCGCTGGGACGGCGAGTGGCACGACGCTGTGCTGATGTCGATCCTGGCCGAGGAGTACGCCGAACTCCGCGCCGCCCGGAAGAAGGGCTGAGGCGGGTTCCGTGGGCACCGCCCGTCGCGCAGCGGGGTGCGTACCCGCTGAACACGTCCCGCGACTACCCTCGGGCCCATGCCCGTTCCTGACTTCCTCCTCGCCCTCCGCAGCCACGTCGGCCACGGCCTCCTGCCCCTCGTCGGGGTGACGGCGGTGGTGGTCAACGAGGAGGGCGAAGTCCTCCTGCACCGGCGCGCGGACGACGGCCGCTGGGCCACGCCCGGCGGCATCCTGGAACCGGAGGAGGAACCCGCCCGGGCCGTCGTCCGCGAGGTGCGCGAGGAGACCGGGGTGGAGGTCGAGGTGGAGCGGCTCACCAGCGTGCTCGCCCAGGAGCCCTTCACCTACCCCAACGGCGACCGAGTGCAGTTCCTCGACCTGGCCTTCCGCTGCCGCCCCGTGGGCGGGGCGCCCGACGCCAGCGGCGACGAGAGCCTGGAAGTGCGCTGGTTCCCGCCCGGGGCCCTGCCGGACATGCCCCAGCGCATCCTCGACCGGATCGGCCACGCCCACGAGGACCGCCCGGGGCCGTTCTACGTCACCTGAGCCCCGGCCCCCCGGCGGGTGGGGAGAGCAGCCCGTCCACCGTCTCGGCCAGATCGCGGCCCGAGACGTCCGGAGGGGCGAAGACCGACGGGAAGCGCCCCTCCAGGTGGGAGGACCATCCGGTCACCAGCCCCGCGTTCCGCGCCCCCGCGACGTCCCATCCGTGCGCGGTGACCAGGGCCAGCCGTTCCGGGACGACCCCCAGGGACCGCGCGGCGGCCAGGTAGGCGCCCGGCGCGGGCCGCCACTCCCCGGCGGGGCGGGCGGCGGGCACGTCCTCCACCAGGTCGAGCAGACCGGCGCGCTCCAGCAGCCCCCGGGCCAGCGCGTCGTCGTGGTCGCCCAGGACCGCTACTGGCACCCCGGCCCCGCGCGCGGCGCGCAGCGCGGCGGCCGCCTCGGGGCGGGGGTCGAGTCCGGCCAGCCCCTCGACCACGGAGTCCTCGGCGGAGGGGGCGATCTGGTGGCCGGTGATGTCGCGCAGCGCGCCCCGGACCACGTCCTCGAAGGAGCGGTCGGCGCCGTCGCCGCCCACCAGGGCCAGGGCGAACGAGTCGCGCAGCAGGTGGTCCGACCAGCGGGTCATGAGCACCCGGGGGATTCCGGCCTCCCGGAACCGCCACTCCAGGGGCGCGAGCGGGAAGAGGGTGTCGAGGACGTCGAGGACGAGGGCGGCCGGGCGGAGGGGTCGCCCGGCGGGGCGTTCGGACATGGGAGCGGCTCCAGGGCGGGGGTAGGGGACGGCCACCCCGTTCCTACCCGGGCGCGGGGCCCTTCGCGCCTCCCGGTCGCCCGGTCGCCGCCCCCCACGCCCGCCGTCCCCGCGACCGGTACCCGGCGCGCCCACTCCCGCCTCCGCCGCACGGCGCCCCGGGCCGCCCCGGTTGCCCCCGTTCCCGGGGCCGCCGCACGGCTCAGAGCGCGTCCAGGCGGGGGATCTGCTCCACCGCCCACGGGCTCAGCAGCCACGGTGTCCGTTCGGCGACCGCCACCAGGTCCGCCCACTCCGCCCACGCGTACTCGGCCACCTCCGACGGGTCGGGGTCCGGGCCCTCCTCCGCGCGCGCCCAGAAGACCGGGCAGAACTCGTTCTCCACGATCCCCTCGGCCGACACCGCCCGGTACCGGAAGTCGGGCAGCGCGGGCCGCACCCCGCTGACGCGCATCCCCAGCTCCTGGCCGACCCGGCGGCGCACGGCCGCGTCGAGGTCCTCGTCCGGGCCGGGGTGGCCGCAGCAGCTGTTCGTCCACACCCCCGGCCAGGTGGTCTTGCCCAGGGCCCGGCGGGTGATCAGCACCCGCCCGTCCGCGTCCAGGACGTAACAGGAGAACGCCAGGTGCAGCGGTGTCTCCCGGGTGTGCACGGTGGCCTTGTCGGCGACGCCCACGCGCCGGTGCTCCTCGTCGAGCAGGACCACGAGTTCGCGCTCGGCGCCGCCCTCCGCGCTCGCGGCGGCCTTGTGCTGGGTCACGGCTCCTACCCCCCGGTTCCGGGACCGCCGCGCTCCGCCCGGCCGTCCCTCGCTCCTACGTCACACCCGCACGGTCCGTACTCCCCAAGCGGCGACGTTCTCCCCTCCCATACTCACCCGTCACTCCCACCCGATGCGCACCGGCTCCACCGGACCGTGCTCCGCGCGGTCCCGGGGTGCGCATACAGTTCCTCATGGCCCCGAGTCGGGAGCCACCGGACACAGGGAACGGGAGGCCGGCCGCGACGACCGCGGCGCGGCGGTGGAGCGGTGACGGAGACGATGACGGACACGGGTACCAGGACGCTGCCGGAGGAGACGGAGCACCCGGCGGAGCGGATCGACCCCGACCGGCTGGCCGCGTGCCTGGACGTGATCGCCCGCGCCGGTGAGCTGCCCAGCGACCACCCGGACTCGGTCGCCCTCCAGCGCGCGACCGCCCGCCTGTTCAAGAACGTCAAGGAGCAGCGCCGCAAGGAGCGCCAGGCCGCCCGCCGGGCCCACGACAGCGCCGTGTTCGCGGCCACCGCCACCGCCGCGCCGGACCGGATCGACGACGAGACCAACGGCCGCGCCCTCACCAGCGGCAGCGGCGGCGCCCTCGCGGGCGTGCTGAGCAGGCCCCGGCCCTGCTACATCTGCAAGGAGAAGTACCGGGAGGTCGACTCCTTCTACCACCAGCTGTGCCCCGCGTGCGCCGCGTTCAACAGGGAGCGCCGGGCCGCCCGCACCGACCTGACCGGGCGCCGGGCCCTGCTCACCGGCGGCCGGGCCAAGATCGGCATGTACATCGCCCTGCGGCTGCTGAGGGACGGCGCGCACACCACCGTCACCACGCGGTTCCCCAACGACGCGGTGCGCCGGTTCGCCGCGATGCCCGACAGCGGCGAGTGGCTGCACCGGCTGCGGGTGGTGGGCATCGACCTGCGCGACCCCGCCCAGGTGCTGCGGCTGGCCGACTCGGTGGCCGAACAGGGGCCGCTGGACGTCCTCATCAACAACGCGGCCCAGACGGTGCGCCGCTCGCCCGGCTCCTACGGGCCGCTGGCCGAGGCCGAGGCCGAACCGCTCACGGGCGAGGGCCTGCCCGAGCCGCTGGTGCTGGGCGGCGTGCGCACGCGCGCCCTGGAGGGCCCCGACGGCCCGGAGCGGGACGCCCCTGCGACCCACGCGCTCACCCCGGCCGTGCTCACGTCCCTGGCGCTGACCACGGGCTCCGCGTCGATGGAGCGGGTGCGCACCGGAACGGCGATCGACGCCGGAGGGCTGGTGCCCGACCTGGCCCCGGTGAACAGCTGGACGCGGCGGATCGGCGAGGTCGACCCCGTCGAGATGCTGGAGGTGCAGCTGTGCAATGTGAGCGCGCCGTTCCTGCTGGTGGACAGGTTGCGTCCGGCCCTGGCCGCGTCCTCGGCGCGCCGCACCTACATCGTGAACGTGTCGGCGATGGAGGGGGTGTTCGGCCGCGGATACAAGGGGCCGGGTCACCCCCACACCAACATGGCCAAGGCCGCGCTCAACATGCTCACCCGCACCAGCGCCCAGGAGATGCTGGAGTCCGACGGCATCCTGATGACCAGCGTGGACACCGGGTGGATCACGGACGAGCGCCCGCACCCGGAGAAGGAGCGGCTGGCCGAGGCCGGGTTCCACGCGCCCCTGGACCTGGAGGACGGGGCCGCGCGCGTGTACGACCCCATCGTGCGGGGCGAGCTGGGCGAGGACCTGCACGGGTGCTTCCTGAAGGACTACGCCCCCGCCAACTGGTAGGGAGCGCGCGGGAACGGCCGTCCGGAAGCCGGGCCGCCCCGTGGTCCAGGCGAGTGCCCGGCGGAGGTCCTCCATCAGCAGCACGAGGTGCGTCGGATCGCTCGGGCTCTGCTCGAACCGGGCCAGACCGTGTCCCCCGAGGCGCTGCCCGCCGCCTCCAGCAGCGCCTTCTGCTGGTCATCGGCTCTCAGGTGGATCCTCTCCGCCTTCATGGCGGTGGTCACGCCCCGGATCGTACGCACGATGTGTGTACGCGCGGCCCCGTTCTCGTCGAACAGCGGTGCGCTCCCCGAGCGTCCGGAACGCGGGCGTGCCGGCAGGGGCGGCGGGAGCCGGGCCCCGCCTACTCCGCGTGCCCGTTGCGGTAGGCCCAGGCCGCCACCTCCACGCGGTTGCGCGCCCCCAGCTTGGCCTGCACGCTCGCCAGGTGCGTCTTGACCGTGCTCACGGTGACGAACAGCTCCCCGGCCACCTCGGTGTTGGTCAGCCCCCGCGCGACCGCGCGCACGATGTCCAGCTCCCGTACGGTCAGCCCGCAGTCCCCCGGCGCGGACCGGGGAGCCGACGCGAAGTGCCGCAGCAGCCGGACGGTGACCCTCGGGGAGACCAGGGCGTCGCCCCTGGCGGCGGCCCGCACCGCCTCCACCAGCAGGGCCGGTCCGGCGTCCTTGAGCAGGAACCCGACCGCCCCTCCGGTGATCGCCGCGTGCACGTACTCGTCCAGGTCGAACGTGGTCACCACGACCACCCGGAGCGGGTCGGCCACCCCCGGACCGGCCAGCCGCCGGGTGGCCTCCAGGCCGTCCACCCCCGGCATCCGGATGTCCATGAGCACCACGTCCGGGCGCAGCTCGCGCGCCAGCCGGACCGCCTCCAGGCCGTCACCGGCCTCGCCCACCACCTCGACGCCGTCCTCGGCCGCCAGCATGTACCGGAACCCGGTCCGCACCATGGCCTGGTCGTCCGCCAGCAGCACGCGGATCGGCGCCTCGCCGTCGCCGGGCGCCGCCCGCTCCCCTCCGGTCCCCAGCGTCACCCCTGCTCCCTCCCTTTCTCCAGAGACTCCCCGGCCACCGTCACCACTCCTGCTCCTCCTCGACCTCCCGAGAAGCCCCGTCACCGTCACCCCTGCTCCCCGACCGTCGAACGCCGCCCCGGGTCCCCGTCCGTCCGGTCCAGCGGCAGCCGAGCCGCCACCTCCCAGCCCCGGTCCCGGGGACCCGCGGAGAACACACCGCCGAGCAGGCGCACCCGCTCCGCCATGCCGACCAGGCCGAACCCGCCTCCGGACGGGCCCGCGGCCCCCTGGCCGTCGTCGACGACCCGCACCGCGACCTCCTCCGTTCCGGCCTCCACCGACACCTCCACCCGGGTGGCGCCCCGGGCGTGCCGCAGCGCGTTGGTGACCGACTCCTGGGCGATCCGCAGCACCGCCGTTCCGGCGGTCGGCGGCAGGGCGTCCACGGGGCCCTCGCACCGCACCGCCACCCCCGGGCGGTTCCCGGCCGCCGGTGTCGCCAGCCGGGCCAGCCCCGCGGCGGCGTCCGGGGCCAGCGGCACGTCACCCGGTTCCCGCAGCCGCGAGACCATCCCGCGCATGGACTCCAGGGCGCGCGCCCCCGCCGCCTCGATCTCGGGCAGCGCGTTGCGCACCGCGCCGGGGTCGCGGTCGGCGATGTGGCGCAGCGCCTGGGCCTGGACGACGATGCCGGTCACCTCGTGCGCCACGACGTCGTGCAGGTCGCGGGCGATCGCCAGCCGCTCCTGGGACCGGGCCTGCTCCATGTGGGAGCGCCGCTGGGCCTCCCGCCACCGCAGGTACAGTCCCGGGGCCAGTCCCACGGCCACGAACGTCAGCGACGTGTTGGCCAGGCTCGCGTAGTAGGGGACGGGATCCCGCAGGTAGTCCGAGAGGGCGGCCGCGAAGGCGCACAGGGACAGCGCGCCGATCTGCCAGGGACGGCACCGCAGCCCGGCCAGGGCGAGCAGCACCAGCAGCGCGCCGACCTCCGAGCCCACCAGGGAGTACCCGAACGCCTCCCCCCTGGGCAGCGGCCACAGCACCGCTGAGACCGCCAACACCGCGGCCGAGGCCGCCGCGCCGCTCACCGCGGTCGCCGCCGGTCCCGACGACGGGCGCAGGGCTAGCAGGGCGAGCACGCAGGCCGCCGCGCCGGAGACCACCGGCGCGTAGTCCATGGCCGAGTGCGGGGGCCCCATCCAGTTCGGCGTGCTGAAGTCGTCGTGAACGCGCAGCAGGTCCAGCACCCATATCACCGAGAGCACGCACGCCACCGCCCACGGCGTCAGCCGGGGCAGCGCACCGCTGGTCCGGCTGACGCCGAGCTTCGCGAACACCCTGTTCATGGCCATGGCGACCAGCGTAGGCGGCACGGACGCGGCGGGCCTCGGTCGAAGGTACGAGGCGGGCGGCTCCGGACGTCGACCGTTCGGTCGATGCGCGCGCACGGGCCCGGAGGCGAGGCTGGTAGCCGTTCACCTTCGGAGGGGGAGAGGGCACCGCATGAGCGAGGCGGGGAACAACACGACGGAGCCGCGACGGCAGGGGGCCGAGCCGCAGGGCGAGGCCGGCGCGCGGCACGGGGGCGGAGCGCTCCACGCGGCCGGGGCCGAGACGCGGCACGGACCCGGGACGGCGCCCGACGGCGTCGGCCCCGGCCTCGCGCCCCCCGCGCGGCGCGTGGCCTTCCTCGACGTCGCACGGGCGCTCGCGATGATCGGCGTGGTCATGATGAACGCGTCCTCGGTGGTCTATCCCGTCGAGATGTCGGGCAACCGGGTGCCGAGTCTGCTGACCGACCTCGTGGACGGCGGACTCAACCTGCTCATGTCGGGCAGGGCCAGGACCATGCTCATGGTGCTGCTGGGCGCGGGCGTGGTCCTGGCGTGGCGGTCCGCCGCCCGGCGCGGCGGGCGTCCGGCGGCGGTGATGCTGCGCCGCTACGCCGTCCTGGGGCTGTTGTTCGGGCTTCCGCACCTGGCGGTCTTCGACGGGGACATCCTCACCCAGTACTCGGTCGCGGCGCTGCTGCTGACCCCGCTGGTGCCGCTGCTGCTCGCCGGGTCCCGCCGCCGACCGCTGGTCGCGGCGGCCGTGCTGTTCGCCGCCGTGCCGGTGTCGGACCTGCTGCTCTCGCCCTTACTCGGGGACCACGCCTGGGGGGTCTCGGTGATGCTGCTCCCGCAGACCCTCGGGTTCTTCTGCGTGGGCGTGTGGCTGGCCCGCCGCCCGGAGCTCACCGCCGATCCCGCGACCGGTGCGCGGGGGGCCTCCCGCCTGCCGCTGCGCATGCTCGTGTCCGGCGCGGTGGTCCAGGCCCTCAGCGTGGTCCTCATGCTCGTCGGCGGCATGGTGTTCCCGACCGAGTTCGGCGCCGACGGCGCGCCGGTGCGGTCGGTGGGGGAGATCGTGACCATGCTCCTGGGGAACACCCTCCTGAACCTGGGCGGAGCCCTGTTCTACCTGGGACTGGTGTGGTGGCTGGTGCTGAGAGGCCGTAGAGCCTCGCGTGTGCTGGGCGCCCTGGCCCCGCTCGGGCGGATGACCCTCACGGTGTACCTGGGCAGCACGGCGGTGTTCCTGGCGGTCATGGGTCCGTTCGAGGGGACGATCCCCACCCTGGCCCAGTACGCCCTGGCCGCCGCCTACTTCGCCGCGACCGCCGTACTCGCCCACCTGTGGGCGCGCCGGTTCCGGCTCGGCCCGCTGGAGTGGGTGTGGCGGAGCCTGACCCACCTGCGCCCGGTGCCCCTGCGCGCCGGTAGCTCCGGCCCCCCGGCCGCCGACGGGGGCACGGCCCGGTAACGGAACCCGGCCGCCTCCGACGGCGGTGGCGCCCGCCCGCCGACCGCCCGCGTCCCCTCCGCGCGGGTTCCTCAGCCCCCGGCGACCGAGGGCAGCACGCGCACGTCCGCGCCGTCGCGGACCGGCGCCGCCAGTCCGCCTACCCCGCGGCACTCGTCATCGTCCACGAACACGTTGACGTAGCGGCGCAGCCGCCCCTGCTCGTCGCGGATACGCCGGTCCAGCCCCGGATACCGGGCGGCGAGCGCGTCCAGCACCCCGCCCAGCGCGGTCCCGTCCCCGACCTCCACCGGGACGTGGGCCGCGCCGTCGGCGTCGGCCCTCAGCAGCCCCGGCAGGTGTACCGTCACCCGCATCTCACACCTCCACGGCGCGTACGCACAGGACGTCGGGCAGGTGCCGCACCACCGGGTGCCAGCCGTCACCGTCGTCGGTGGCGGCGTAGACGTCGCCCGAACGGGTGCCGAAGTAGAACCCGGGCACGTCCGCCCCGTCGGTGCAGGCGCCGTCGCGCAGCACGATCCCGAAGTAGGGCTCCCGCGGCAGGCCCTCCGTGAACGGCCGCCAGCCGCCGCCCCCGTCGTCGGTCCGGTACACGCCCAGCCGGTGGTCGGGCGGCAGGTGCACCTCCTGGCTCACCACCGGGAAGTTGAGCGCGGTCTCCGGCCGGTGCGGGTGGGCGACCACCGCGAACCCGAAGTCGGTGGGCAGGCCGGTCTCCACGGCCGTCCACCCCTTCCCCGCGGGGTCCGAGCTGCGGTACACCCCGTGGTGGTTCTGCGCGTAGAGGACGCCGCCCGGCCCGGCGGCCACCTTGTGCACGCACTGGCCGTACTCGGGCTCCTCGTCGGGCAGGAACACCGCCGAGATCCCCCGGTTGGCCGGAGCCCAGCTGGCACCGTCGTCGCGGGTCTGGTAGACACCACCGGTGGACATGGCCACCGTCACGGCTCCGGGTACGCGCCCGCCCGCGCCGAGGACGCCGGGCAGGATCGTGTGGACCGCGCCGCCGCCCGCCCCGGGGAACCAGTCGGCGCGGTGGGGGTGGTCCCACAGGGCGCGGACGAGTTCGAAGCTCAGCCCGCCGTCGGAGGACCGGAACAGGGCGTGCGGCTCCACCCCCGCGTACACGGTGTCGGCGTCGTCGCCGAAGGCGAACTGCCAGGCCCGGACGAGGGAGGCGTCGGTGTCCCCGGGGAAGGCGATGGGCGCCGCCCCGGGCTCGTGCCAGGTGGCGCCCCCGTCGTCGCTGTACCAGACGCTCGGTCCGAAGTGCGAGCTCTCCGCTCCGGCGAGGACGCGGCCGCTGTGCGGGTTGACGCCGACCGCGTACACCGCGCTCATGCTGGCGTAGTCCGCGGAGTCGAGCCGGTGCGGGCCGCTCACCTCCCACGCCCGCCGATCCTCGCTGCGGGCGGTGAAGAGCCCCTTGCGTGTGCCGATGACCAGGAGATATGCCATGACCAGCTCCAGAATGGGATCGAGGTCTCCACTGTGGCACAGGTCACTGACAATCGGCGGTCGCGCGTTCCGGCGGACCCCGTACCCCGGCCGGGAAACAGTAAGGAAACCGAACGTTTTCCCGGAAGAGGTTCAATGGGGGTCGATCCGGAATGGCACCCGCTCCGGCCGCTCGGAAGGCGAAATCCGGTGGGAGGGGAACCGCTTTCCGGGTAGATGTTCCGCACGGTCCGGAAGGCGGTTGTCAGACGAACCCCGCTCTGCAATAAAATTCCGGGCCAACCAGTGCGCCCGCGTGGGTTTCGGCCTGTGCCCACCGGATGCGTTTCCGCTACAACAGGACAGACGACTTCCCGCTCCCCGATCTCGCGGTGCGTTTCAGGACTACCGTCCCAATGGTCCCGCGTACCAAAGAGAACCGGGTTCCCACTCGATAGGGTCGCCTCATGCACCACCCCCCCGACACGCTCCACGCCCGCAAACGGCGTAAGGCCCGGGCCATGATCGTGTCAGCAGCCTTCCAGCTCTTCGCGGAGCACGGATTCGACAACGTCACGGTCGCCGCGATCGCCGAACGCGCGGAAGTCGGCCGGACCACCTTCTTCAGGTACTTCGGCGACAAACAACAGGTGCTGTTCGCCGACGACGGCGCCGAAGCCGACCGCATGTGCGCCTACGTGCTGGAGAAGGCCCCCCGGCCGCTGGGCGAGGACCTCGGCGCCGCCGTCGAACTGCTCAGGGAGGCCGACGCCGCCGTCAGGCCGCACACCGCGCTCTCCCCGGCCCACTCCGCCGTCCTGGCGCGCCTGCTCCGGGAGAGCGGTGAGCTGCGCTCGCGCTACCTGCTCACCCGCCAGCAGCGCGCCCACCGGTTCGCCGGAGCCCTGGTGGAGGCGGGCGCGACCGAGAAGGCCGCCGTGCTCGCCGCCCACACCGCCATGGCCTGCGAGCTGACCGCCATGCGGCTGGCGGAGAACCCGGAGGCCTTCCCCGGCCGCCTCGACGAGGCGCACGTCCTCCTCCGCACCATCGGCAGACCGGCGGCCCCCTGACCCGGGCCCCCACCCCACACCGACCCGGGGCGCACCGATACCGGCACCGGCCGCCCCGGGCCGTGTCGCGAGGCCGGCGTGCCTGCGGCGCCCCGGCACGTACGCGGCGTCAGGAGGTGAGCCGGGCCGCGTCGAGGGCCGCCTCCAAGCCCTCGTCGTAGCGGAGCGCGGCGGTGATCAGGCCGTGGCGCACCTCGAACAGGGTCGCGGTGCGCACCGGGGCCGCCTCGGGGCCCGAGTCGGCGCGACCGGGCCAGGCGGCGTCCTGCTCGACCACGACGCGGTGCTCGTCCACGGTGTGCCAGCCGACCGGTTCGACGCGGATGCCCGAGTCGCGGACCCAGTCCAGGAAGGCCTCCACTCCATGCGCGGAGCCCCGGGGGCCGCCGATCCTGATGTCGGGGTCCACGACCGCCTTCGCCGCCGTCAGGTCCCGTGCGCTCACCGCCGCGTGCCAGTCCCTGACCGGCGCCCAGCGCGCGTCGTCGGTGTCCGCGCTCATGTGCATCGCCCTCTCCGCTTCGGGGTGTCCGTTCCTTACGCCCGCGTGTCCCCGCGGGGTCCCCCTCCCCGCTACCCGGAACCGGGCGGTCGTGACCGTCCCCCTCCGGAAACGGTGCGCGCGGGCGGCGGGGAAAACCCTCGGGCCTTCGGGGCGGTCCGCTTCTCCGGTCGGAGGGAAACGGCGTTTCCCGGGAGAAGAGGAAGCCGGGATCCTTTCCACCCTCTCCGGTATGACCGTTCCACCGGGGTCCGGATGCGCCGGGAACGCCGTTCGGAAGCCGTGCGCGACGGGTGGCGCCCCGGCAGGTCGCGCGCCCCGGCCGCGCACGGGCGGCCGGGACGCGGGCGCCGACGGGGAAGGGAGCCCCGGAACCGGCGCTACGCGTGTCCGGCGCGCCCCCGGAGGGAGCCCGGGACGGAACCTCCCCCGTGTCATCCGCCGACGGCCCCCGGCGCGGAACCGGGCGCGGCGAGGACGCGCGGGAAAGCGCGTCGAAAGGAGCGCGGGAAGACGAGGGGAAAAGCCCGGGAACACGCTGCGGGAAAATCCCGCGGTGAATTCCCGGGCCGAAACCGGAAGGCGCGCGGCGGGCCCCTCCCCGGTCCCCGCCCTCCCCGCGCCTCTCCGCCCCCTGCGGTCCGTCCCGACCGGGGCCCGCCCCCCACTGCGGGCCCCCGAGACCGGGGTCAGTGCACGACGGCGGCCCGGTACGGCTCGGCCCTGAGCAGGGTGACCCCGATGACCGTGCCCCGGGGCGCGGTGAACGTGCGCCGCTCGCCCTGGCGGGCGCCCACGAGCGCCGCGCCCAGCGGGGACTCCGGGGAGTACACCGTCATCCGGTCCGCCACGGACGCGTCCCGGACGCCGAGGAGGAACACCTCGTCCTCCTCCTCGCCGTCGTAGCGGATGGTGAGCACCTTGCCGGGCGCGGCGATCCCGTCGTCGGGCGCGGCCTCGTCCACGACGGCCTCGCTGAGCAGCCGCTCGATGGTGTGCACGCGCGCCTGCCGCACGGCGGGGTCGTGAATGTAGCGGGGCGCGGGGAGTACGTCCCCCGCGCCCCGGTCCGCCCCGGTGCCGGGGTCGTCGTCGGGGAGCGCGCGCAGCGTCCGGAGCTCCTCCCGGAGCCGCTCGTAGGCCTCCCGGGTCATCCATCGGTCGGTGGTCCTGGCCATGAACGTTCCTTGTCTTCAGGGCCCGCGCCGCGAAAGCGGGTCCGCGGACGGGGCGAGCACAGCGGTGGCCGACGCGGGGGCCGTCGCCTACCACGAGTGTGTCCACCGGGACGGGACCCGGCGTTATCCTCGGGCGACAATCAGATGAGGTCCCTTTGTGGCCGCGGAACAACTCCGCCGCCGGGAAAGGAGCGGGCGTGATCCACCTCGACCGTCTCGTCAACGTCCTGGGCGGCTACGGAGCCCGGCTCGTCGGCCCCGAGCCGCCGCGCCGCAGGGAGCTGCGCAGCGTCGCCATGCACGACCCCACCGACGACGTGCCGCAGCTGGGCGACGCATTCCTCGCCGTCGGCGTGGACTCGGCCGCCGAGGCGGTGCGCCTGGCGGAGCAGGCCCGCGCGACCGTCGTCATCGTCCGGTCCGCGACCGAACCGGGCGACGACGTGCGCGCACGCCTGGGAGAAGGCGGCCCGGCCCTCCTGGTCGTGGAGCCCGCCGTGTCGTGGAGCCAGGTCTCCGGGGTCGTCTACGGGCTGGTCCTGGAGGGGCGCGAGACCGAGGCCGGGCGCGGCCCCAGCGACCTGTTCACCCTGGCCGACACCGTCGCCGCCGAGGTCGGCGGACCCGTCACCATCGAGGACCGCGCCTCGCGCGTGGTGGCCTACTCGGCCTCCCAGGGCGGCACCGACCGGGTGCGGCGCGACACCCTCGTCGACCGGCGGGTCCCCGAACGGGTCCGCGAACGCCTCGACGCCGACGGGGTGCTCACCCGGCTGGCCGCCGCGACCGGGCCCCGGTTCGTGCCGGGGATACCCGAGCTCGGCATGGGCGGACGCACCGCCGCGCCGATCCGGGTGGGCCGCGAACTCCTGGGCACGCTGTGGGTGGTGTGCGACGCCCCCCTGGACGCGGACCGCTCCCGGGCACTGAGCGAGGGGGCGCACACGGTCGGGCTGCACATGCTGCGCGCCAGGGTCAGCAGCGACCTGGAGCGGCAGGTGGAGTCGGAGTCGGTGATCGACCTGCTGGAGGGCTCCGCCGACCCGGCGCAGACGGCCGGGCGGATCGGCCTGCTCGGGGCGGGGCTGCGGGTGATCGCCTTCCAGGCGCGCGCCCGCACCGAGCCGGAGGCCGCGATCCTGCACCTGTTCGAGCAGGTCACCACCGGGTTCGGCTGGTCGCGTCCGGGGCGCAGCACCCTGCTCGGAACCACCGTGTACACCGTGCTGCCGTGCGGGGACGACCCCGCGCCGGCGGTGGAGTGGGTCCGCTCCACGCTGCGCGGCCTGCCCGGCCGGCTGGGCGTGGTGGCCGGGGTGGGCGGCACCGCCGACGCCGCGGGCCTGCCCGCCAGCAGGCAGGAGGCGGACGAGTGCCTGACGCTGCACGGTCAGGCGCCCGAGGGCGCCGACGCGGTCGTCTACGACGACGCCTGGGACTCCGTGCTGCTGCGCCGTCTGCGCCTGGTGGCCGAGGCCGGGCGCATGCCCGTCCGCAACCCGGTGGCGGACCTGGTCCGGTACGACGCCGAGCACGGCACCGACCACGCGCGCACGCTCCGCGCCTGGCTGTACGTGCACGGGGACCTGGGGCGGGCGGCGGAGCTGCTGGGCCTGCACCCCAACACGGTGCGGTACCGGCTGCGCCGGATGGGCCGGGTCGCGGACCTGCCGCTGCACGACCCGCGGGCCCGGGTGGCGATGACGGTCGCGCTCGCCGCGCTCGTGGCGGACCCGCCCGGCGGGGAGGGGTGGCGGCCGGTCTGAGCCGGAACCCGGCCCGCCCGCGTCCGCGTGCCGCGCGGGCCTGCCCGGGGGCGCGGCCGGTCGGGGGCCTCGGCCGCGCGTGCCGCGCGGGACGACCGCGCACCCGCCCCGAACCGGCGCTCGTGTGTGTTCCGGCGCACTCTCCCGAGTTCGGCAATGCCCGGGTGCGCGGGTCCGCGGATCGCTACCGTTTGCGCATGAGCACACTGATCAAGGACCTGACAGCGTTGTTGGGGACCGCGGCGACGACCACCCGGTGGGACGGGCGGGTGGAGGAGGAGCTGGCCCGGCCCCTGGTGGAGGCGGGCCTGGCCCGCAGGACCCCGGCCGGGACCTACCTGACCCCCGCCGGGCGCGACGCCCTCCCCGACGGCGCCACCGCGCGCGAACTGCGCCCGCGCTTCGACTGGGGCAGCGACCCCTACCCGGCCGCGCCTCCTGCCGTACCGACCGTGGAGGACGTGCGGGCCTACCCCGCCTACTGGCTCTGCGGCCCCGGCAGGGAGCGCGTCCGCGAGGAGTTCTGAGGCGGGCGCAGCGGAGGACCCGTCCGTCCGGGGCGGGTCCGCGCGTACGGGACGGGGCGCGTCCGGTTCGCCCCTGCCCCTTGTCAGAAGGGGCGGACGCGGCTTCAATCGGGGTGTCGGGCGGTCCGTCGGCACGGCCCGCCGTCGCCTCGGCGGAGGGAAGCGCGCATGCCGGGACCGTGGAACGCGTGGCCGTGGGAGGCCGACCCCGAGGCCGTGCGCCGGGACGTGGCTGTCGCGCACACGCGCTTCACCGACTCCGGACGGGTCAGCGGCCCGGTCCGCCCCGTCGTCGGCGCCTCCTGGCGGCGCAGCGCCCAGCACGGCGTGGACCCCGACACCGCCCTGCCCCGAGTCGAACTCACCGGCCCCGACCTGCTCGACCACCGCGAGGCGCACCCCCTGGCCGCCGTCATGCCCCTGCTGCGGCACCTGCTCGTCGACACCGCGCCCGGCCCCCAGATCCTCGCGGTGGGCGACGCCTCGGGCCGCCTGCTGTGGGTGGAGGGCGACCACCGGCTCCGCCGCCGCGCCGAGGACATGTACTTCGTCGAGGGCGCCAACTGGCACGAGCACGCGGTCGGCACCAACGCGCCCGGCGTCGCCCTCGCCCTCGACCACGAGGTCCAGGTCTTCGCCAGCGAGCACTTCGCCCGGGACGTGCAGCACTGGAGCTGCTCCGCCGCGCCCCTGCACGACCCCGGCACCGGCGCCCTCCTGGGCGTCCTCGACCTCACCGGGGACAGCCACCTCGCCTCGCCGCAGGCCCTGGCCCTGGTCCGCGCCGCCGCCACCGCGGCGGAGGCGGAGCTGCGCGCCCTGCGCGCCGGGGCCCGGGGCCCGCGCCGGGACGGCGGCGGGCGGTCCGGACGGGCCTCGCGCCCACCGGCCCGCGCGCGGGCGCCGCCACCGACGGGGACCACGGACCCGGCGGGGACGACCGGCTCCGCGTCCTTGGGCGTGACGGTGCCCGGCTCACCCTGGACGGCCGCGACCTGGCCCTGAGCGCCCGCCACTCCGAGATCCTGCTCCTGCTCGCCCGCAGTCCGCGCGGGCTGACCGGCGACGAGCTCGGCGCCCGGCTGCACGAGCGGGACGCCTCCCCGATCACCGTCCGCGCCGAGGTGTCGCGCCTGCGCCGCCTCCTCGGCCCCGGCCTGCTCGCCTCCCGCCCCTACCGGCTGTGCCGTCCGCTGGCCACCGACGTGGACGAGGTGCGCCGCCACCTGGCCGGGGGCGCCTACCGGCGGGCCCTGGACTCCTACGCCGGGCCGGTCCTGCCCCGCTCTGAGGCGCCCGGCGTGGCCGAGGTCCGCGACGGCCTCCAGGCCGAGGTGTGCGAGGCCCTGGGCGCCAACGCCGCACCGGACGTGCTCCTGGACTGGGCCGAGCACCCCGAGTGGCGCGACGACCCCCGCGTCCTGGCCGCCGTGCTGCGCGCCCTCGACCCCGCCTCCCCGCGCCACGCCGCCCTGCGCGGCAGGCTGCGCTGGCTCGGCGGCTGACCCGACCGCAACGTGGTCGCAACGTGGCGGTGACTAGCGTCACCCTCCCGACCTCCCCGGAAGCGGCTGCCGGTCCCACGGCCGGAGCCCGGCGAAGCAAGGAGACCTCCATGGCGATCTACACACCCCCGGGACGGCCCGGAAGCGTCGTCGAGTACGCCGCCCGCTACGACAACTGGATCGGGGGCGAGTGGGTCCGGCCGGTCCGGGGCCGCTACTTCGAGAACCCCAGCCCCGTCAACGGCCGCGTCTTCACCGAGGTCGCCCGCAGCGGCGCGGAGGACGTGGAACTGGCCCTGGACGCGGCCCACGGCGCCGCCCCCGCCTGGGGCCGCGCCTCCGCCGCCGAGCGGGCCCTGGTACTCAACCGGATCGCCGACCGCGTCGAGGAGAACCTGGAGCGGCTCGCCGTCGCCGAGTCCTGGGAGAACGGCAAGCCCGTCCGCGAGTGCCTGGCCGCCGACCTGCCGCTGGCCGTCGACCACTTCCGCTACTTCGCCGGGGCGATCCGCGCGCAGGAGGGGCACACCTCCCAGATCGACGGCGACACCGTCGCCTACCACTTCCAGGAGCCCCTGGGCGTGGTCGGCCAGATCATCCCGTGGAACTTCCCGCTGCTCATGGCCACCTGGAAGCTCGCGCCCGCGCTGGCCGCGGGGAACGCGGTGGTGCTCAAGCCCGCCGAGCAGACCCCCGCCTCGATCCTGCTGCTCATGGAGCTCGTCGCCGACCTGCTGCCGCCCGGCGTGGTCAACGTCGTCAACGGCTTCGGCGCGGAGGCGGGCAGGCCGCTGGCCAGCAGCCCCCGCGTCGGCAAGGTCGCCTTCACCGGCGAGACCACCACCGGCCGCCTCATCATGCAGTACGCGTCGGAGAACCTCATCCCGGTCACCCTGGAGCTGGGCGGCAAGAGCCCCAACATCTTCTTCGCCGACGTGGCCGCGGCCGACGACGCCTTCTACGACAAGGCCCTGGAGGGATTCGCCCTCTTCGCCCTCAACCAGGGCGAGGTCTGCACCTGCCCCTCGCGGGCCCTGGTGCAGGACGCCGTCTACGACCGCTTCATGGGCGACGCCCTGGCCCGCGTCGGCCGGATCCGGCAGGGGAACCCGCTGGACACCGAGACCATGGTCGGCGCGCAGGCCAGCAACGACCAGTTGGAGAAGATCCTGTCCTACATCGACATCGGCCGCCAAGAGGGGGCCGCGGTGCTCGCCGGAGGGGAGCGGGTGGACCCCGGCGGCGACCTGTCCGGCGGCTACTACGTCGCGCCGACCGTCTTCGAGGGCCACAACGGCATGCGGATCTTCCAGGAGGAGATCTTCGGCCCGGTGGTGTCGGTGGCCCGCTTCGACGACTACGACGACGCCCTCAAGACCGCCAACGACACCCTCTACGGGCTGGGGGCGGGGGTGTGGTCGCGCGACGGCAACACCGCCTACCGGGCGGGCCGCGACATCCAGGCGGGCCGCGTGTGGGTGAACAACTACCACGCCTACCCGGCGCACGCGGCGTTCGGCGGGTACAAGCAGTCCGGCATCGGCCGCGAGAACCACAAGATGATGCTCGACCACTACCAGCAGACCAAGAACCTGCTGGTCAGCTACTCCGACAAGGCGATGGGGCTGTTCTGATGGACCCCCGCGCCGACGGCGCGGCCGTGGAGAGGGTGGCCGTCACCGACGCGGCGGCCGCCCTGCTCCGCGAGCTGCGCGACGAACACGGGCCGCTCATGTTCCACCAGTCCGGCGGGTGCTGCGACGGAAGCTCCCCGATGTGCTATCCGGCGGGGGAGTTCCGCACCGGGGCCTCCGACGTGCGCCTGGGCGACCTCGACGTGGGCGCGCCCGAGCCGGTGCCGGTGTGGATGTCGCGGGCGCAGTTCGAGCTGTGGAGCCACACCCACCTGACCATCGACGTCGTCCGGGGCAGGGGAGCGGGCTTCTCCCTGGAGGCGCCGACGGGCAACCGGTTCCTCATCCGCTCCCGGCTGATGACCGACGACGAGGCCGACCGCCTCTGAGCCCGCGCGGACGCGGCGGGGCGGAGGACGCGGCGGGACCGCCGTCAGTCCACGCCGCCCCGTCCTCCGTCAGGCGTTTCCGGGGTCCGGGCGCCCGGCGGCCCGCGCGTCGGCCTCGGAGGCGCGCAGCGCCTCGTTGATCCGCTGGGCCTCCTCCAGTTGGTCCTCCAGGATGATGATCCTGCACGCGGCCTCGACCGGAGTGCCCTCGTCCACGAGTTCGCGGGCGCGGGAGGCGATCCTGAGCTGGTAACGGGAGTAGCGGCGGTGCCCGCCCGCCGAGCGCAGGGGCTCGATCAGCCGGGCTTCGCCCAGAGCGCGCAGGAAGGCCGGTGTGGCACCGATCATCTCCGCCGCGCGGCCCATGGTGTAGGCGGGGTAGTCGTCATCGTCGAACCGGTCTTCGGTTTCGGGACGGGACAAGCGTTTCTCTTTCTCTCCTCATCGCACGCCGAGGGCCCCAGCGCCGAACAGCGCTGGGGCCCGAGAGTTCAACACCATCTACCGGCTGCTGCCGGTCTTCCGCTTCCCGAGGTCGAACTGGGACGGGATCGCGGGGATCGCGGTTGTGTGACCGTGGACCACCTCTTCCGAACCGGGGCCTGCGGTACCCGAGCGGGACGTCCCCACACCCGGGCGATCCTCGATGGCATCTACTCCTCTCGATCTCACTGCGTACACTTCACACCTGCCGCGGCGTCCCCCGTGCCGGCGGGGCGCCGGTCCTGCGGTACTGCCTCAACTCTTCCGTACTGCGGTCCTACCGGCTCCCGGCGTCTTGAAGCACGTGCACACCGGTCGAGCCGACCTGCTCTTTCACTGCGCGGCCCTTCCCGTGCGGGCGAAGAACCGGTCCTGCGGTACTGCTCTACCTCTGTACTGCGGTCCTACCGGCTCCCGACGCCGTATGAAAACCTCCGCGTCGGTCGAGCCCTACCGCGTTCTCCCTGTTGCCGCGGCGTCCCCCGTGCGGGCGGAACGCCGATCCTGCTCCCCACCGGCGTATCCGGTGGTCCACCTCGTGGATCTCTGTGGCTACGACAGGAAATGTATCAGCGCTTCAGGCGGATGTCTACTCTGGCCGATGTAGATTTCGGCGAGTCCCGCGTGCAGGTCCTCCGAGAGCGCCGCCTCAGCCCGCTCCGGCGGGCACGGGAGCCTCCAGGGAGGCCCGCAGTTGCTCGGCCAGCGGTTCGTCGAGGCTGTGCGGCAGGCCCCCGTGACGGGGGTCCCGGCACGCCCGGCGGAAGGCGTCCGGGTCGCCGGTCAGCTCCGCGGTGGCGCTCCGGAGGTCCTCCAGCGCCCGGCGGAGGCGGTCGGGGGCGCTTCCCCACGCGGTCTCGTAGGCCCGGAGGGCGCGGAAGAAGCGGACGCACGCGAAATGGGTCGTCTCCCGGTGGTCGTGGCGCTGGATGTGCTCGGCCACCGCGCGGGTCCTGCGGAGTGTGGAAGGCATCGGATCACTGCTTCCTGAGGGGAGGGGCACGGACACTGCTCGGGGGTGGCGGCCCGGCCTGAGCCGGGCCGCCGGGCTCAGGCCCGGATGCTGCGGGGCCGGCCCTCGCCCGTGCCGACGCTGATCTTGCGCGGCTTGGCCTGCTCGGCGACCGGGATGCGCAGGGTCAGGACGCCGTCGGCGTAGTCGGCCCGGATGGCGTCGGTCTCCAGCGTCTCGCCGAGGAACAGCTGCCGCGAGAAGGTGCCGGTGGGCCGCTCGGCGACCACCACCGACTCGCGGTCGCGCACGGTGTCGGGGCGCTCGGCGGTCACCGTGAGCACGTTGCGCTCCACCTCCAGGTCGATGGAGTCGGCGCGCACGCCGGGCAGATCGAAGCAGACGACGAAGACATCGCCGTCGCGGTAGGCGTCGATCGGCATCGCGGCCGGTCGGGACGCCTCGCCCAGGATCCGCTGTGTCAGGCGGTCGACGTCCCGGAAGGGGTCGGTACGCATCAGCATCATGGAAACCTCCCTTGGCTCTGCTAGAAAACCTGATGCGAGCTGACGCAAGTTTTATACCTCAGTCTAGAGAGGTAAACAACTATGCCGGACAAAGATTTTCTCAAGCCGTGGGTAAGATGACGCTCCCGAAGGGAAGGACGCGCTGATGAGGGAACCGCGGCCGGATCCCGTCCGGGGCCTGTACACGATCTCCGTGGCCGCGGAGCTGTCGGGCGTCGCGCCGCGGAGCATGCGCGCCTACGAGGAGCGGGGCCTGGTCGCCCCGGCGCGCACCGAGGGCGGCACGCGGCTGTACAGCGACGACGACATCACCCGCCTGCGGCGGGTGGCCGAGCTGGCCGCCCAGGGGGTGAACCTCGCGGGGATCGGCCGGATCCTGGAACTGGAGGAGGAGAACACCCGGCTGCGCGGCGGCCCCGGGGGCGGGTGAGGCGGACGGGGACCGGCTCCGCCCGGACCCGGCCCGGACACGGCGAGGGCCCCGGGAGCGGGTTCAGCCGCCCCCGGGGCCCTCGCGCGGACTCCCGCCCGCCGTCTACCGGGAAGCGCCGTCCGCTTCGCCGCCGCCGTTCCCGCGCCTGGCCTCCAGGCGCTCGGCCAGCTCGTCACGGGTGATGAGCTCCTCGTCGATGCGCCCGGTCCGGTAGCCCACGCGGGCGGCGATGTGGCCCGCGACCGGGACGGTCACGATCTGGAACAGCGCCACCAGCAGCAGCGTTCCGACGCTGAAGACGTTGGTCTCCACGGGGATCAGCCGGATGCCGATCCCCACCAGCACCAGCAGCAGCCCCAGGATCTGCGGCTTGGCGGCGGTGTGCATGCGCGAGAGCAGGTCGGGGAAGCGCAGCAGCCCCACGCCCGCCACGAACGAGAGCATGGCCCCGGCCAGGATGCACAGGATCGCCACCCAGTCCAGGACGGTGATGAGCTGGTCGCTCACGAGGTCTCCCCCTTCTCCGGCCGCTCCGAGCCGGGGACAGCGTCGGTGGGCGTCGCGGAGGTCGGGTGGGCCTCGGTCGGCGTGGCGATGTGCTCCTGGTCCTCGTGCGCCCGCCGCGCGACGAACTTGGCGATGCTGACCGAGCCGACGAAGCCCAGCAGGGACAGGACCAGAAGCGTCGGCAGCACCGTGGGGTCGCGGGTGAAGGCCGAGTAGGCGCCCACGCCGGCCAGCGCGGAGGCGAGCAGCACGTCCACGGAGATGGCCCGGTCCAGGATGCCCGGGCCGATGAGCATCCGGGTCACGCTCAGCAGCGCGGCCAGGCCGAGCAGGACGCCGATGACGATCCACAGGGCGTTCACGGTCTCCCCCTCTCCCCACCCTGCGCGGACTCCCCGGTCCGCAGCGCGGCGATGTCCTCGCGGGTGCCCAGTGCCATCACGATCCGCTCCTCCAGGTGCAGGACGTCCTCGCGCCCCTGCTCGATCGAGCTGTCGTCGTCCGCGCCCAGCACGTGCACGTACAGGGTCCGGTCGGGCTGGCCCACCTCGACGATCACCGAACCCGGGATGATCGAGCTGGCGATCGACACGCACACCTGCATCAGGTCGGAGTCGGTGCGCAGCCGCACCTCCACCACCGAGCTGTGCACGCGTCCGGGCGTGAAGGTCTGCACGGTCACCCGGAAGCTGGCCCAGACCATCCGGGCGAGCATGTACACCAGCAGCCGGAGCAGGTACAGCGGCCGGAACCGGAACCCCGGGGAGATCGGCGGCAGCGGGAACACCAGCATGATCACCACCGACACCAGGAAGCCCAGGACCAGCAGGCCCAGCGACTCCGGGCGCAGCCGGAAGGCGTCGAAGAGCAGCATCCACACCAGCGTCATGCCGAGCGCCACCGGGATCTGCACCTTGCCCAGGCGCCTGCGCAGCGCGGTCAGGCCGATCCGCTTCTTCTCCTGCAGGCCGTTCACCGGTCGCCTCCCAGAACCGCCTCGATGTAGGGGCCGCGCGCCTGGAGTTCGACCGCCGCGTCCGAGGAGTACTCGATCAGCGGCCCGGCCAGCACCGTCAAAGCGATGCTGAACACCACCAGCGCCACCGTGGCGCCGACCATACTCCTGGGCAGGACGACGGACGTGACCACGGGTGTGGCCGCGGTCGAGGTGTCGCCCAGGCGGGAGGACGGGCCGACCGCCTCGCCGGGGCCCAGGGCCGCGGTGGAGGGGTCGTCGGTCTCGGTGTCCTCCAGCACGGTGCCGGGCTCGGCCACCATGCCCTCGGAGGGCGTGCGCCAGAACGCGTAGTTCCACACCCGGGCGATGACGTACAGGGTCAGCAGGCTCGTCAGCACCGACGCGCCCACCAGGGTGTAGGCCAGCGGCGTGCCCGCCTCCACCCCCGCCTGGATCAGGCCGAGCTTGCCGAGGAAGCCCGACAGCGGCGGGATGCCGCCCAGGTTCATCGCCGGGACGAAGAACAGGACCGCGAGTATCGGCGCGATCCGCACCAGCCCGCCCAGGTGGTCCAGCGAGGTGGAGCCGCCCCGGCGCTCGATCAGACCCGTGATGAGGAACAGCGTGGTCTGCACCGTGATGTGGTGCGCGACGTAGAACACCGCGCCCGCCATGCCCTGCTCGCTGCCCAGGGCCACGCCGAACACCATGTACCCGATATGGCTGATCAGCGTGAACGACAGCAGACGCTTGATGTCGGTCTGCGCGACCGCGCCCAGGATGCCCATGATCATCGTCGCCAGGGCCACGACCATCAGCAGGTCGTTGAGCTGCTCGCCCGGGAACAGCAGGGTCTGGGTGCGGATGATCGCGTACACGCCCACCTTGGTGAGCAGGCCCGCGAACACCGCCGTGACCGGCGCGGGCGCGGTCGGATAGGAGTCTGGCAGCCACGCGGCCAGCGGGAAGACCGCGGCCTTGATGCCGAAGGCGAACAGCAGCACGACCTGGAGGACCGCCCGCAGGTCCGAGGACAGCTCGGGCAGCCGCTCGCCGAGCTGGGCCATGTTCACCGTGCCGGTCGCGCCGAAGACCAGCGCGATGGCGATGAGGAACAGCACCGACGACACCAGGGACACCACGACGTAGATGGCGCCCGCCCGCATCCGGGACTGCGTGCCGCCCAGGGTCAGCAGCACGTAGCTGGCGGTCAGCAGGATCTCGAACCCGACGTACAGGTTGAACAGGTCACCGGCCAGGAAGGCGTTGGAGACGCCCGCCACCAGGATCAGGTAGGTCGGTTGGTACACCGACAGCGGCGCCACCTCGGCCTTGCCCGCCATGCCCTGGCCGATGGAGTACACCAGCACGGCCAGCGTGATCGCCGCCGACACCGTGACCATCAGCGCGGAGAGCCGGTCGGCGACCAGTGTGATGCCGATCGGCGCCTCCCAGCCGCCCACCTGTACGACCTGCGGGCCGTAGGCGTGGGAGCCGAGCATCAGCACGAGGCCGATGACCAGCACCAGGGCCAGCGAGATGACGCTGAGCGCCTGCTGGAGCCGGGGCCAGCGGATGCCGAGAGCCAGCTTCACCCCGGCCGCGAACAGCGGGAGCACCACCGGCAGCGGGATGAAGTAGTGCAGCAGACCGACGAAGTAGTCCGTCCCCATGGTCACTCGCTCCCTTGCAGGTCGCTGTCCTCGGCGCGGGCCAGGCGCTCGCGTTCGGCCCGCATGGTCTGGCGCGCCTGCCTGCGCTGCGAACGGATGCGGCGGCGCAGCTCGCGCCACAGCTCGCGCTCGGCGGCGCGGTCGGCCCGCCTGTGCTCGCGCAGGCGCCTGCGCCCCTGGCGGATGCGCCCGCGCAGCTCCTGGACCTGGGCGGTCATCGACTCCGCGCGGTCGCTCAGGCGGCGCATGGTCTCGCGTGACTGCTCGTCCGGATCGTTCTCCTCCGCCTCCAGCTCGTAGCGGGCCAGTTCGGCCTGCGCCCGCGCGATCTCGGCCTTGATGCGGGCCTGCTCGGCCAGCTCCCGGGCGTCGGCGGTGGCGATGGTCGCCTGGAGTTCGGCCCGCTGGCGGCGGATGTCGGCCTGGAGCCTGCGGCGCTCCTTGAGGAAGCGCTGGCGCACCGCGCGGCGGCCCTCGCCCTGGACGATGCGCAGGTCCTCCGCGTCGTCCTGGACCTCGTCGTTGCCCTCCAACTGCCAGTTCCGGTAGGCCATGGCCAGCAGGAACGCGGTGATGCCGAGGGTGATGACGATCGCCGTCAGGATCATCGCCTGCGGCAGCGGGTCGGTCATCTCCTCCGGTTCGGTGAGCCACAGGACCGGCGGCCCGCCGGGCTCGCCCGCCATGGACAGGATCATCAGGTTGACCCCGTTGCTCATGACGATGAAGCCGAGCAGCACGCGGGTGAGGCTGCGCTCCAGCAGGAGCACGACGCCCACCGCGACGAGGACGCCGACGATGACGACCAGGAGCAGGCTGGGGGACTCGTTCACGAGATGACCTCCTCGGCGCGTTCGGGGCCCCCGGTCCCGGCATCGGCCTCCGAGTGCGCGGCGTCCCGCTCGATCTGCTCGTCGATGCGGGCGCCGAGGCTGCGCAGGATGTCCAGGATGAGCCCGATCACCAGCAGGTACACGCCGATGTCGAAGAGCAGGGACACCGTGACGTGGGCCTCGCCCAGGATCCAGAAGTCGATGTAGGCGTCGCCTCCCGCCAGGACGTCGGTACCGAAGACGGCCCCGCCCAGCGCGGTGCCGGTGGCCACGGCCAGGCCCGCGCCGATCAGCGCGCCCGGCTGCACCCACGCGGTGGCGTACAGCTCGAAGCGGCCTCCGGCCAGGTAGCGGACGATGAACGCCAGACCCGCGACGATGCCGCCAGCGAAGCCGCCGCCGATGGCGGTGTGGCCGGTCAGCAGCAGGTACACCGAGATCACCATGATCACCGGGAACAGGAAGCGCGAGACGACCTCGAAGATGACCGACCGGCGCTCGGTGGGCAGGGCGTCGGCGCCCGGCAGCCAGGTGCGCGCCCACCGGGGCTCGATGTGCATCCTGCGGGGGGCGAACCGCAGGCCGCCGAGGTCGAGGCCGCGCTGGCCGTCCGCGGGCGGCGGCGGTTCGGTGACCGACAGGGCCATCACCCCGCCCGGAGTCTTGCGCGGCTGGGCACGGCGGCGCACGAACATCAGGCTGGCCACACCGGCGGCCGCGGCGGCTAGCACCGAGATCTCGCCCATGGTGTCCCAGGCGCGGACGTCGACCAGCAGGACCGAGATGATGTTGTAGCCGCCGGCCTCCTCGGCCGCGGCCGGGTAGCCCGCCGAGACGGAGGGCTCCTGGCGGCCCGCGAGGGCGAACCAGGTCATCGCGGCCACCAGGACTCCGGTGGCCGCGCCCAGGGCCAGGTTCCACACCCTGCGCCCGCGCAGCGCGGGCGCCGAGAAGCGGGCCGGGAAGCGGCGCAGCACCAGCACGAAGACCACCAGGCTGACGGTCTCCACGAGGAACTGGGTGAGCGCGATGTCGGGGGCGCCCATCAGGTAGAACAGGGCGGCGACGCCGTAGCCGCCGGTGCCCACGAGGATCACCGCGAACAGGCGGCGGCGCACGAACAGCGTCAGCAGGGCGGACGCGCCGATGATCACGACCGGGATGATCTGGACGGGGTTGTCCCACAGGCGCACCGCGGGGTAGTCCCCCTCCCAGATCCGGCCGCTGACCATCCACCATCCGGCGGCGATGACCAGGGCGACCAGGATCGTGCCGAGGTAGACCGGCAGCGAACCGCGCTGGGTGCCGCCGGTGACCTGGAGGGCCAGGTTCTCCAGCGCGGCCAGCATCCGGCGGTAGACCCGGTCCGCGTCGGGCAGCGCGGTCCGCGTTCCCGCCCACACGATCTCGTGCCGGAACCGGAACAGCGCCAGGCCGCCCGCGACGCACACCGCCGACAGCAGCAGGGGCAGTCCCGGGCCGTGCCACAGGGCCAGGTGCTTGACGTAGTCGCCCTCGGCGACGGGGACGGTGTCGGCGTACACGGCCAGGAAGGGGTCCACGAGGGTGGAGAGCAGGCCGCCGAGCAGGCCGAGCCCGGCCAGGACCGCGGCGGGCGCCTGGAGGAGCGGGCCGGGGGCGTGGAGCGGGGTGGGCGGGACGTTCTCCTTGTCCCAGAAGGCGCCCCACAGGAAGCGCAGGCTGTACGCGACGGTGAAGGTGGAGCCGATCACGACGCCCGCCAGGACGGCGATGTCGGCGCCTCCGCCGTGCTCGAAGGCGCCGAAGGCCAGTTCCTTGGCGGCGAACCCGAGGGTGGGCGGCAGACCCGCCATGGAGGCCAGAGCCACGACCGAGGTCCAGAAGGTCACGGGCATGGAGGAGCGCAGGCCGGACAGCTCGCGCAGGTCGCGGGTGCCTGTGCTGTGGTCGATGACGCCGACCACCAGGAACAGCGGCGCCTTGAACAGCGAGTGCGCGATGAGCATCGAGATCCCGGCCAGGGCGCCGGCCTGCGTTCCGGCGCCCAGCAGGGTGATGAGGAAGCCCAGCTGGCTGATGGTGCCGTAGGCCAGCACCAGCTTGAGGTCGTACTGGCGCAGCGCCTTCCAGCCCGCGAGGACCATGGTGAGCGTGCCGAAGAACAGGGCCGTGTACTTCCACACGGCGACGTCGTGGAAGGCGGGGGTGAGGCGGGCCACCAGGTAGACGCCCGCCTTGACCATCGCCGCGGCGTGCAGGTAGCCGGAGACCGGCGTGGGGGCGCGCATGGCGGCGGGGAGCCACAGGCTGAACGGCAGCAGGGCCGACTTGGACATCGCGCCGACCATGATGAGCACGAGCGCGACGTTGACCAGGGCGCCGCTCGGCGGCGAGGCGACGATCTCGGAGACCACGTAGGTCCCGGCGGCCTCGCCGAGCATGATCATGCCCACGAGCATCGCCAGTCCGCCGAACGTGGTGACGGTCAGGGCCGTCATCGCCGCCCGGCGGCTCTCCTTCAGCTCCGTGCTGTGCCCGATCAGCAGGTAGGAGAAGACCGTGGTCAGCTCCCAGTAGACGAAGAGCTGGATGAGGTCGTCGGCCAGCACCAGGCCCAGCATGGCCCCGGCGAAGGCGACGAACACCCCGGCGAAGCGCGCCAGACCGGGCTCGGAGTCGTCGAAGTAGCGGGCGCAGTAGACCAGGATCAGCGCGCCCACGCCCGCGGCGATGAGCGTCATGACCAGGCCGAGGGAGTCCATGTACAGGCCGAGCCGGAGGGAGAACTCCGGCGCCCAGGGGACGGAGGCGGCGAGGGTCTCGCCGCGCATGATCGCGGGGATCTGGAAGAGGGCCCAGAGGGTGGACACACCCGGGACGACGGCGAGCGCGAGGAAGGCGTTACGGCCCCACTGGCGCACCAGTAACGGCGCGATCGCAGCTGCGATGAAATGCGCGATCAGCACTGTTGTCAATGCGCCCCTCCCGGACCTGTCCGGGCCCGCCCTGGTGTCGGACGGACGTCCACTGCCCCGCGCCGTGTCCACAACCGGTCAGTGGACGAGAGGTGTCGCTACGGTTTGTGGGGGCATGGATGTATGTGAACTTGCGTGCTTTAGCTATTTAATAGCTAGACTACACAAACGTCAAACCACCGCGCGGATTGTGGACCCGCGGTGCCCGCCCAGCATGCGAGGACCGTTTCGTGCCCGACGAGACCCACGAACCCCGTGCCGAGCAGCACGGTTCCGAGCTCGAGGAGTTCCAGCGCGCCTGGACCGAACTCATCAACGCGGCGCTCCACGCCCGCTCGCGCAGCGGCCACGGCCACCGGGGTGCCGAAGATCTCACTCTGACGCAGGCACTCCTGATGGAGGCGGTGCGCGGCATGGACGCCCCCAGCGTCGGCGCCGTCGCGCACATCGTCGGTGTCTCGTCCCCCTCCGCCACCCGCATGATCCAACAGCTGGAGCGCAAGGGCATGATGGCGCGCCGCCGCTCCGAGCGGGACGAGCGCAGCACCGTGGTGACCCTCACCGAGGAGGGCGAGCGGGTGCTCGCGATCCGCCGCAGGGACATGGAGCGCAAGCAGCGCCAGGTGTTCGACGCCATAAGGCCGTCGCTGCGCCCGATGGTGCTCACCCTGCTGCGCGACCTGCGCGAGGCCCTCGACGAGACCTGAGGTGCCCTGGGCCCGCGGGGTCCCCGGTAGGGGCCCGGAGCCCCTGTCCGCGGGGCCTCTGCCGTCGGCAGATCTGCCCCGGGCCGAAACGGTGGAAGTCTCCCTCCCCGCCGCCGCAGGCTGGGATCACCGGCCCACGGGGGCCGGGGAAGGGAGAGTGCCATGCCGACCCATGTCGCCGCCTCGGACGAGGCCTCCGGCGGTGCCTTCGACGACCAGCTGGCCGCGCGCCTGATGCGCAGCCGCGTCGTGCTGCTGGGCACGCAGGTGGACGAGGCCAGCGCCAACCGCGTGTGCGCGCAGATCCTGCTGCTCGCCGACGAGGACCCACGCAAGGACATCACGCTGGCCGTCAACAGCCCCGGGGGCTCGGTGTCCGCCGGGCTGGCCATCTACGACGTGATGAACTTCGTGCCCAACGACGTGTCCACCCTGGTCATGGGGTTCGCGGCCAGCATGGGCCAGTTCCTGGCCTGCGTCGGCACACCGGGCAAGCGCTACAGCCTGCCGCACGCGCGGATCATGATGCACCAGCCGTCCGGGGGGCTGGGCGGGACGGCCGCCGACATCGCCATCCAGGCCGAGAACCTCGCGCACACCAAGCAGACCATGGTGCGGCTCATCGCCGAGCACACCGGCCAGACCGAGGAGGCCATCTCCCGGGACCAGCACCGCGACGCCTGGTTCACCGCCCAGGAGGCCAGGGAGTACGGGTTCGTCGACCACGTGGTCGCGTCGGTCGCGGAGATGGACGGCGGCGGTGTCCGGCTGGGCGCCGGAGCGCCCGGGTTCGCCACGTACGTGAAGGGGGAGGACCGGTGAGCGGTCGTTACACGGTGCCGATGGTGGTGGAGCGCACGCCCCACGGCGAGAGGTCCTTCGACGTGTTCAGTCGACTGCTGTCGGAGCGGATCGTCTTCCTGGGCACGCCGATCGACGACGACGTCGCCAACGTGGTGATGGCGCAGATGCTCCACCTCGACTACGAGTCGAGCGAGACCGACATCCAGCTCTACATCAACTCGCCGGGCGGCTCGAACACCGCGCTGACCGCCATCTACGACACCATGCGGTTCGTGCGCGCGGACGTGGCCACGGTGTGCATGGGCCAGGCGGCCTCCGCCGCGGCGGTGCTGCTGGCGGCGGGCACGGCGGGCAAGCGAACGGCCCTGGAGCACGCGCGGGTGCTGCTGCACCAGCCCTCCGGGGAGGGGCAGGGCGTGGCCGCCGACCTGGAGATCCAGGCCGAGGAGATCCTGCGGGTCCGCTCGCAGGTGGAGGAGATCCTGGCCCGGCACACCGGGCAGACGCAGGAGCGGCTGCGCGCCGACACCGACCGGGACAAGATCTTCACCGCGCAGCAGGCCAAGGAGTACGGCCTGGTGGACGGGATCATCACCACCCGCCAGGCGCACCCGGCGGCGGGGAGGGCCGCCGCCTAGGGGACCGCCCGGAGCCGGGGGCGGTACCTCCTTGGGCCTGCCCTTCGCTCCGGCCCGTGTTCGGGCGCCCGAGGAGCGGGAACCGGGTTGAAGCAGGCACAGCGGTACCGGACGTGCGATGGCTCGTTCCTCGCGATCGCACGTCCGGTACCTCCAGAACCCCGCGGGCGCCCGGACGCTACCTCCTTGGGCCTGCGCTTCGCTTGGGCCCGCCGCCCTCAGGCGGCCAGCGACAGGACCCGGGCCTGGTGGGCGGGCGCGGCGGCGGGCCGGTAGTCGCCCAGACCGGTGCCCGTCCGGGTCAGCCGGGCTGGCACGGTGCGCTCGTACAGCTCGCCCAGCACGTCGGACAGGCTCAGCCCCAGGGAGCGGTAGACGGCGGCGAGCACCTCGGAGGAGGCCTCCTTGCGCCCGCGCTCGATCTCGGACAGGTAGGGCAGCGAGACCTGGGCGTCCTCGGCCACGTCGCGCAGCGTGCGGCCCTGTTCGGTCCGGACGCGCCGCAGCAGGTCGCCGATGAGGTCGCGCATGAGGGGTTCCGGCGGCTCCTCGGCGCGCCTGCCCGCACGGGCCTCGTCCAGGGAACTCAGGACGTCGGTCATCGGGCCTCCACGGTTGTCGTGCGCGACGGTCTCACCCGACGAGCCTACGCCGAGGCGGACCCGCGGGGGAGTGCGTCCGCGGGCCTTCTGCGAAGGGCAGAACCGTCCGGGCCGCGCGTGCGTCGCATCCGCTGTCGGGCACCCCCGGCCCCGCGCCGCGGGGCCGGAGCCTCGGCCGAGGAGAGCCGGTGCCCCCGAGGAGAGAGGCCAGGGTTGTGGACGCGACCGCCAGGAGAGCCGGAACGGTGTGCCCGCCCCGGGAGGAGTTCTCGACCGCGCGCAGGCGCGTGCTGCGCGCGCGCAGCCTCATCGCGCTCGGCTTCTACGCGCTGGCCTGGGCCCTGGTGTTCGTGGTGCTGGCGACCGCGCACTCCATGGGCGCGCTCGCGGTCTCCCGGGACGGCATGGCCTCCGTGCTGCTCGCGAGCCTCCTGCTCGCACCGGTGCTGCTGTGGCTCGTGGTCAAACCGCTGCACGTGCTCGGCCGCGCGCTGACCCGCCGACTCGGCGGCCACCGGGTGCTCTGGACGGCGGCGCTGGTCGTGGCGGCCCTGACGCTCGGGATCACCGCCCTGACCGCGCTCACGGCCGACCCCGCGCTCGGTGTGATCGCCGCGGGGGACCTCGTCGCGCCGCTGGCCGAGGGCGTGGCGCTCCTGTCCGTCGCCGCCCTGGCGGCCCTGCCCATGACCGTCCTCTACGCCGCTCTGCGCGTGGACCGGCCGATGCCCGAGTCCATCACGCGCGGCCTCCTCGCCCTGGCCCTCCAGGCGGTCACGAGCTGGTAGCCGACCAGGCCATGACCGGGCACGGAACACGCAAAGCCTTGGTTCCGGGCGCGTGTCCAGCGTGTTTTCGCCGTCACCGAGCGGGCAGGGGTTGAGGGCGTCAACATCCGGGAGGAACAGATGGAGATCACCGGAATCATCAGTGCGATCATCGTCGGCCTGATCGTCGGCGCACTGGGACGCCTCATCGTCCCCGGCAAACAGCACCTGCCGATCTGGCTGACCCTGGTCCTGGGCATCGTGGCCGCCTTCATCGGCGGTTGGATCGCCGCGGCGCTCTTCGGCGCCGGATGGATCATCACGCTGATCATCCAGGTGCTGGTGGCCGCGGCGATCGTCTACCTCGCCGACGGCTTCTACTCCAGGGGGGCTAGGGGCCGCACCGCCTAGTGGTCCGGCCGGAACCGTCGCTGATGTGTCACGAGGGTTCCGACATGCGGTGATCTTGTACTTATAGCCAATGTCGGCGCTCGAACCTCGCTATAAGTACAAGATCACGGCGGAGGTGGCGCTCCCGGCGAACCCTTGTGGCCACGGCACCAGCCCTGCGGCCGACGCGGACGCCCGAACACGGACCTAAGCGCAGCGGAGGTCCGGGGAGGCACCGACGCCGCACCGGATGCCGACCCGTGAGGTCCGCCTCCGGGCGGCGCAGTCCCGTGCCGCTAACCGAGGGCCTCGTCCACGCCCACGGACCGGCCCAGACGCACGGAGGCCTCGGCGGCCTCCAGCACGGCCACCACCTCCCGGCCGAAGCGCACGTCGCAGGGGTCGCCGACCTCACCTTCGACCTGCGCCAGCAGCCGGTCGACCGCCGTGCCGAAGGCCTGCACCGGGCTCCGGTCGCCGCCGGGCACCGGCACCCAGCCCCGCTCGCCGTGCAGCACGACCTCGAAGGCCTTGGCCCCGGGCGCGGCGTCCACGGTCACAGCGAAGGAGCCGACCGCGCCGTTCTCGTGCCGTGTGAGCATGTGCACGGTGTCGCGCGGCCCGGCCATCGCCATCACCTGCGTGACCGGGCCGAGCACGGGCAGCACCAGCGACAGCACGTGCGGGCCCACGTCCCACAGCCCGCCCTTCTGGCGACGCCAGCGCGAACCGCCGTAGGGGTTGCCGGGCTCGAAGATCGAGGCGAACAGCGTCGCCCGCACGCCGTGCCAGCCGCCCTCCGCCGCGGCCGACTCGACGAACTCCACCACGTTGTCCGAGAAACGGCTGGTGAAGAAGACCACGGACGCCAGCCCGCGCGCCTCGGCCTCGGCGACCACCGCGTCCGCCGCCAGGCTCGACAGCGCCAGCGGCTTGTCCAGCAGCAGGTGCTTGCCCGCCCGGGCGGCGCGCAGGGCCAGGTCGCCCTGGACGTGGGGCGGCAGCGCGATCGCCACGGCGTCCACGTCGTCCAGCAGCGCCTCGAAGTCCTCGTACGCCCGGGTCCCGTAGCGCTCGGCGAGGGCCGCCGCCTTGGCCGCGTCGCGCCCCCACACCCCCGCCAGAACGGCGCCGGGGTGGGCGTCCAGCGCCGCGGCGTGCGTCTCCGCGGCCCAGTAGCCGGTGCCCAGCAGACCGAACCT
Organism: Nocardiopsis akebiae; assembly: GCF_018316795.1. Lineage (NCBI taxonomy): Bacteria > Bacillati > Actinomycetota > Actinomycetes > Streptosporangiales > Nocardiopsidaceae > Nocardiopsis > Nocardiopsis akebiae. The sequence continues at coordinate 6,344,547 of NZ_CP074132.1, read as the reverse complement.
GAGTCCCATGCGTGCTCCCTCGTCCCTAGTGTCCACCGTCTCACCATTGTCCATGGAAGCGCTCCCACAACCCCGGGCGGGGCCGACCGCCCGCGGCTCCCCGACCGGCGCCTCAGGGGTGCAGGCGGCGCGCACCCGCGGACGGCAGGGCACCGAACGCGGTCGGCTCCTCGAAGCCCCGTTCCCGGTAGGCCTCCAGCACCGCCTTCCCGCAGGCCTCCACGCGCTCGGTCTCCACCAGGGCGACCACGCACCCGCCGAAGCCGCCGCCGGTGATCCTGGCGCCCAGCGCGCCCGCGGCCAGCAGCGCCTCCACCGCGGTGTCCACCTCGGGCACGCTCACCTCGTAGTCGTCGCGCAGCGAGGCGTGGGAGGCGGTGAGCAGCGGTCCCACATCCCGGACGCGACCGGACCGGAGCAGGTCCACGGCCCGCAGCACCCGCTCGTTCTCGGTCACCACGTGGCGCACCCGGCGCCTGGACACGTCGTCGGGCAGCGCGGCCAGGGCGCCCGGCAGGTCGGTGACGTCGCGCAGGGCCGCCACCCCCAGGACGCGCGCGGCCTCCTCGCACGAGCGGCGGCGCTCGGCGTAGGCGCCGTCCACGTGCCGGTGCGGGGCGCGGGTGTCCACCGCCAGCACGGTCAGCCCGTCCGAGGAGGGGTCGAAGGGCACCTGCTCGGTCTCCAGGGTGCGCGTGTCCATGAACAGGGCGTGCCCCTCGGTGGAGAGCATGGACGCGGACTGGTCCAGGATCCCGCAGGGCATCCCCACGAAGTCGTTCTCCACCCGCTGGGCCAGCCGGGCCACCTCGTCCGGCGCTAGGTCGGCCCCGTACAGGGAGGCCGCAGCCATGACGGCCGCGCACGACAGCGCGGCCGACGAGGACAGGCCCGCCCCGCTCGGGACCGTGCTGTCCACCAGCAGGTCCAGCCCGTCCACCGCGCGGCCCTCGTCACGCAGGACCCACAGCGCCCCGGCGGGGTAGGCGGCCCACCCCTCCACCGCGCCGGGGACCAGGTCGTCCACCGGGGCCGCGTACTCCTGCGGCGACTGCCGGGAGACCAGCCGCACCCGGCCGTCCGTCCGCCGCGCGGCCGAGGCCGTCAGCGCGTGGGGCAGGGCGAAGGGCAGCACGAACCCGTCGTTGTAGTCGGTGTGCTCGCCGATGAGGTTGATCCGCCCCGGCGCGGTCCACACGCCCTCGGGCCCGTACCCGAACGCCGAGTGGAACGCGGTCGTCACGTCGTCCACGAGGTCCTGCCTTCCTGCTGTGCGATGGGGGTCAGGCCGTGCCGCGCCGCGCCAGGACGAACTCCCAGGCGTCGGCGACGGTCTCGTCCAGCGTGCGCCCCGGCGTCCAGCCCAGCTCATCGCGGGCCCGGTCGTTGGCCGCGACCAGGACGGCCGGGTCGCCCGCCCGGCGCGGGCCGTCCGCCACGGGCACCGGGCGGCCGGTCACCCGCCGGACCGCCTCGATCACCTCGCGCACGCTGTGCCCGCCGCCGGTGCCCAGGTTGTGGACGCGGAAGACGCCCGGGCGCACGCTCTCCAGGGCGCGCAGGTGCGCGTCGGCCAGGTCGGCGACGTGCAGGTAGTCGCGCACCGCCGTCCCGTCCCGGGTCGGGTAGTCGGTGCCGAACACGCTGGCGTGCCCGTCCCCCTCGGCGGCCACCCGCAGCAGGTTCGGCACCAGGTGCGTCTCGGTCTCGTGCCGCTCCCCGAAGCCCAGGTGCGCCCCGGCCACGTTGAAGTAGCGCAGGCTCACGGCGCCGACACCGTGCGCCGCGGCCCACGACTCCAGCATGTGGTCGACGGCGAGCTTGCTCGCGCCGTAGGGGCTGGTGGGCACCGCCGGATCGGTCTCGCGGATCGGCGCGTCGCCCGCGGGGTCGCCGTAGACGGCGGCGCTGGAGGAGAACACCACGCGCCCCACGCCGTGGCGCCGCACGGCCTCCAGCAGCGCCAGCGTCCCCGACACGTTGGTGCGCCAGTACTTGCCCGGGTCCGCCACCGACTCGCCCACCAGGGACTTGGCGGCGAAGTGCAGCACGGCGTCCACGGACGGGTCCAGCACGTCGGCGGCCTCGCGCACGTCGGCCACCACCAGACGTGCCCCCGCGGGGACGGCGTCCGCGTGCCCGGTGGACAGGTCGTCCAGTACGGTCACCGCGTGGCCCGCCCGCAGCAGCAGGGCGGTCACCACGCTTCCGACGTACCCGGCGCCCCCGGTGACGAGCAGTTTCACGGCGCGACCTCCCTCAGCCGCTCGGCGACGGTCTCGGGCGCGACGTCGCTGATGAACGCGCCCATCCCGGACTCGGTTCCGGCCAGGTACTTGAGCTTGCCCGGCGCGCGCCGCACCGAGAACAGCTCCAGGTGCAGGTGGGCCAGGTCGCGCCGGTCGCGCACGGGCGCCTGGTGCCAGGCGGAGATGTAGGGCAGGGGCGCGTCGTAGAGCGCGTCGAAGCGGCGCAGCACGTCCAGATAGAGGCGGCCGAAGTCCTCGCGCTCCTCCTCCGACAGCGCGGGCAGGTCGGGCACCTGCCGGTGCGGGTACAGGTGCACCTCCACGGGCCAGCGGGCCGCGGCCGGGACGAAGGCCGTCCAGTGCTCGGTCCCGGCCACCACCCGGATTCCGGCCTCCTGCTCGGCGCGCAGCACGTCGGCGAACAGCGAGCCGCCGGTGCGCCCCCGGTACTCCTCGGCGGAGTCGAGCATCCGCCGGGTGCGCGGGGTGACGAAGGGGAACGCGTAGATCTGCCCGTGCGGGTGGTGCAGGGTCACCCCGATCTCGGGCCCCCGGTTCTCGAAGCAGTACACCTGTTCCACGCCCGGCAGCGCCGACAGCGCCTCGGTCCGGTCGATCCAGGCGGCCATGACCGTGCGGGCCCGCTCGGGGCCCAGGTCGGCGAAGGACGCGTCGTGGTCGGAGCCGAAAACGAGGACCTCGCAGCGGCCCGCGGCCACGCGCCGGGACGGCTCCAGCTCCCCGACCCCCTCCAGTACGCGGCCGTCGTCGCGCACCAACGAGGGGAAGCGGTTCTCGAAGGCGACCACGTCGTATGAGGCGGCCGGGACCTCGGTCAGGCGCCCTTCCTCGGAGGGGCACAGCGGGCAGTCGTGGCTGGACGGCAGGTGGGTGCGGCCCTGCCGGTGGGAGGCCACCACCACCCACTCCCGCAGCAGCGGGTCGAAGCGCATCTCCGCGCCGGCCGCGGACGGGGGCAGCTCGCGCCGGTCGGGCGCGGGTTCGCGGGCGGTGTCGCCCTCGTCGAAGTAGACGATCTCGCGGCCGTCGGCCAGCCGGGCCGAGGTCCTCCTCATCCGTCCTCCCTCTTCCTCGGTCGCACGTCGGCGACCACCAGGCGGCCCACGTGCTCGGTCAGCGCGGCCCGGACGGCCGGGTCGGTTCCGGAGTCGGTGACCAGCACGTCGCAGCGGTCCAGCGGAGCGATGGTGCTGATCCCGACCGTGCCCCACTTGCTGTGGTCGGCGGCGACCACGAGTGAGGCGGCGGCCTCCACCAGGGCGCGGTTGGTCTCGGACTCCATGAGGTTGGGCGTGGTGAACCCGGCGCGCTCCTGCATGCCGTGCACGCCCAGGACGAGGACGTCCAGGTTGAGGCCGCGCACGGAGGCGAGCGCGAGCGGGCCCACGAGCGCGTCGGAGGGCGTGCGGAAGCCGCCGGTGAGGGCCACGGTCTGGTCGGGCCGCGCGGCCCGGTGGAACACCTCGGCCACGCGCAGCGAGTTGGTCACGACCGTCAGGCCCGGTGTGTCGGCCAGGTACTCGGCGACGGTGGCGGTCGTGGTGCCCGCGGACAGGCCCACGGCGCTGTGCGGCTCGACCAACTCGGCCACGGCCCGCGCGATGGCGTGCTTCTCGTCCTCCTGGCGGGTGGACTTGGCCTCGAAGCCGGGCTCCTCGGTGCGCGCGCCCTCCGGCGCGACGGCCCCGCCGTGCACCTTGCGCACCTCGCCCCGGCTCTCCAGGGCGTCGAGGTCGCGGCGCACGGTCATGTCCGACACCGAGAGGCTCTCGACCAGGTCGGCCACCCGCACCGCACCGCTGCGCCGCACCTGTTCGAGGATCAGCTCCTGCCGTTGCGCAGCCAGCATCCGCCCCCCAGGCATGATTGAAAATGTGGGAATCTGTTGAATCCAGTGTTCCAGGTTCCCCTCTGGTGTCAATGGTATCCGGCTTTCCGCCGGAAAACTGTTGGAAAACGTTGGTACTTGTTGGCAGCGGCACAGACCCGGTCGGGTCCGAGGCGCCGCGCCCTGCCGCGCGGCGGCGGTCTGGACCTGCGCCGCCGCGACCGCCGCCGGGGCTCGACCGGGCGCAGGCAGGCGGCCCGAGCGCGGGCGGTGCGGTGAGGAGGCCTCGCGGCCGGTTCCGCCCGGGGCGGGGAAGCCGCGTCCCGGGCAGGGAGACCGCGGAGGAGGGGTGGCCGCGGCCCCGGGGGGCTGCTGCGATGGAACCCCAGCCACGAAAGGGGTTCCGCCCATGGCAGAGCCGACCGGACCCGCCGCCTCCCCCGCCCGGGGAGCCCCCCGCCTCGACCGCAGGTCCCTGCGCGCCGACCTGCGCCGTCTGGTGCCCGACACCGCCGCAGCCCTCGCCGTCACCTCCGCCCTCTTCGTGCTCCTCTACTCCCGCATCGATGCGGGCACCTCGCAGACCCTCGTGGTCATGCCCTTCCTCGCCGACGCCGGCGAGTACTGGCTGTACTGGCTGTGCCAGGCCTTCGGCTGGTCCGGGCTGCTGTGGGCCTGGATCACCGTCATGCTGGGCCTGCTGCGCTCGACCGCCCCCCTGCCGGGGGCGCCGGTCTCCCACGCCCGGATCGAACGCTGGCACCGCGTCACGAGCCTGACCACCATCGGGCTCGTGTTCGCGCACGCCCTCGCGTTCTTCCTCGAACTCGTCCGGGACAACGAGTACGGACTGGGCTGGGGCGGGCGCCTGTCCTCCGCGTTCGTGGACACCTTCGTGCCCGGCGGCTACTCCTCCGGGACGGGGCAGGTCGCCATCCTCATCGGCCTCATCGCCCTCTACCTGGCGATCCCGCTCGGCCTCGCCTACTACGTGCGCTCCTGGACCGGGACGCGCGTGTGGCGGGCCCTGCACCGGTTCGTCATCGTCGTCTACGCGCTCAGCGTGTGGCACACCCTGCTCTACGGAACGAACGTGTGGTTCGACGGCTGGTTCCGCACAGCGGTGTGGGCGCTCCAGCTCCCCGTGGCCCTCCTGCTGCTGGCCCGGCTCCTGGCGCCGCTGCGCGCGGACGAGCGCCCCACCCGGGACGACCTCGCGGGAGGGCGCGGGCTCGGGGGGCTCGCCCGCGCGGGTGCGCGCCTGGGCGTCGCGGCCGCCGTCGTCGTCCTGCTCGCCGTGACCGTCACCGGTCGCGACGGTGGCAGGACGCCGGGGGCCGGGAGCGGGGAGGTGCTGGTGACCCAGGGCATGGTCTGGGGCGGGCTCGCCCTCCTGCTCACGGTGATCGGCGCGGTCGTCCTCGCGCTGCGCGGGCGCCCCGCGCGGGAGTGACGAGAACGCACGCGCGGGCGGGGGGAGCGTGACGGCGCGTTCGCGCGCCATGGGGGCGGACGGGCGCGCACGCGGGCGGGGAGGCACCCACCGGTGCCTCCCCGCCCGGGATCGCGTGGACCCCTACCTCCCGGGCTTGTCGTCCCGGGTCAGGGCGTCCTTGACCTTCTCGCCCGCCTGCTTGAACTTCGAGGTGTTCTTCTCGGCCTTGCCCTCGGCCTGCCACTGCTGGTTGTCCGTGGCCTCGCCGAGCTTCTCCTTGGCCTTGCCCTTCAACTCGTCGGCCTTGTTCCTGGCCTGGTCGCCCGCGGACATACGCGCCTCCCGATCGGTTCTCGCTCCTCTGGGCAGAACTGACCGCCGGACGGGGGTGCGAACCGTGCTCACGGTAAAAAATCCGGCAAAGACGACAGGAGAGGGGTGCCGTCTGGGTTCTGTTCCTGAACCGGCCGTAGGCGCCGAAGGTTCCTATTCCCCGGACGCCCGAACACGAGAAGGACCGCGCGCAGCGTCCGTGCTAAGCGGAGGTCCAAAGAACACCGTCTAGGCTCCTGGGGCGACCGTGGCCACGGAGTCGAACGGGGCGTGCGTTCCCACCCGGTCGCTGATGCCCCGGCGCACCATCTCCTTGGCCACGTCGGCGGCCGGCCCCACGTCGCCGCCCTTGGCCAGCTCGGCGGTGATCGCGGCGGCGAAGGTGCAGCCCGCGCCGCTCACCCTGGCGTTCCCGATCTTGGGAGCGCTCAGGACGGTCGTCTCCTCGCCGTCGAAGTACACGTCCACCGCGTCCGGGCCCGGCAGCTCCACGCCGCCCTTGACGATGACGTGCCGCGGCCCCAGCTCGTGGATGCGGTGGGCGGCCTCTACCAGGTCGTCCACCGTCTCCAGCGCCTCCATCCCCGCGAGGGTGCGCGCCTCGAAGAGGTTGGGCGTGATGACGGTGGCCAGAGGCAGGATCCGCGCGGTGAGCGCCTTGTCGGTGTCCAGGGCCGCGCCCGGCTCCTGGCCCTTGCAGATCAGCACGGGATCCAGGACCACGTGCCGCCACGGCTGGCGCCGGAGCCCCTCGGCGACCACGTCGATGGTGTCCGGGGTCCCCAGCATCCCGATCTTGACCACGTCCAGGTCGTGGCAGGAGGTGGCCGCCTCGATCTGGTCGGCGATGACCTCGGGGGCCACGGGGACGAAGCGGTGGCCCCAGCCGTTCTCCGGGTCGAAGGACACGATGCAGGTGATCGTCCCCATGCCGTAGACGCCCAGCTCCTGGAAGGCCTTGAGGTCGGCCTGGATACCGGCGCCTCCTGTGGCCTCCGACCCTGCGATCACGTACGCGCGGTTGGTCATCGGGGAACCCCCTCGTCTCGGTGTGCTGTTGCGGAGTCCGCGGCCCCCACCTGCCCGCGAACCCCCGAACAATTGCACCACAGCGGACAGGCCGGACGTTCCCCCAGGTCGCGGCGCTCCGTCCACGACGCCCCGCCCGCGGACCGCCGCCGGGGGAGCGGGGGCGCCGAAGAGCGGCGGGGCCGGTCGCCGCCGCGCCCGCCCGAGTCCTCCCCGGGACCTGGACGGTAGAAAAATATTACCGTATTATTTTTTCATGGCACGGACAGCGGACCACGAGGAGCGCAGGCGGCAGGTCGCCCGCGCGCTCCTGAGCACGGTGGGGGAGCGGGGACTGGCGCGGACCACCCTCGCCGACGTCGCCGACCGGGCGGGCGTCTCGGTCGGCCTGGTGCAGCGCTACTTCCGCACCAAGTCGCAGCTGCTGCGCTTCGGCGTGGAGTACCTCTACGGGCAGGGCGCCGACCGGCTGACGGCGGTGCACACCGACGGTCCGCCTGTCGCCTCGGCCCGCGACTGGATCTCCCGCGCGGCGCGGACCCTGCTGCCGCTCGACGACGAACGCCGCGCCGAGCTGACCGTGTGGCTGGAGTTCCTGCCGACCACGATGACCGACCCGGAGATGTCGCGGCTGCACAAGGACACCACCGCCGACCTGGTGGGCGTGTTCACGCAGGCGATGGACGAGGCGGTGCGCCGGGGAGAGCTCGCGCCCGGCACGGACACGGCGGCCGAGGCCGCAAGACTCGTCGCCCTCGTGGACGGCCTGACCGTGCACCACCTCGTCACCGGCGGCGACGCCTTCTCCGAGAACGCGGTCCGCGCCGCGCTCACCGCCCACCTGGACCGGCTCCTCCCCGTCCCCGAGAGCCCGTGAACACGTACGAGCCAGAGCCCGAGGGGGCCGGTATGACCAGTACGACACCGCAGGGCACGGCCCCGGCCCGCCCGGCCGCCCGGCTGCCCCTGCTCGACGTCCTGCGCGGCGTCGCCATCATGGGCACCCTGGGTACCAACGTGTGGCTGTTCGCCGCACCCGGCGCCGAGGCGGGCATCATCTTCTTCCCGGACGCGATCGGCCCGATGGCGGCCTTCCGCGAGGACCCGTCGGCGGCGACCCTGGCGCAGGGCCTGTTCGCCTTCGCCGCCAACGGCAAGTTCCTGGCCCTGCTCACCCTGCTCTTCGGCGTGGGCCTGGCCATCCAGTTCCGCTCCGCGGCCGGACGCGGCGGGCGCTGGCCCGGCCCCTACAAGTGGCGCGCGCTGTTCCTGTTCGCCGAGGGGCTCGTGCACTTCACGCTGGTCTTCGCCGCGGACGTGCTCATGGGCTACGCGGCGGCCTCGATCGCGGTGGCCTGGCTGCTCACCCGGTCGGAACGGGCGCAGAACGCCGTGATGTGGACGTGCGCCGCCCTCCACCTCGCCTTCGTCGGCCTGGTCACGGCCGCGCTCCTGTCCGAACCGGATCCGCGGGGCGCCGGGGTCCCGCCCGAGGCCGTGGAGCTGTACGCCGAGGGCGGCTACCTGGAGCAGGTCGCCTTCCGGCTCGACAACGCGCTGCTGTTCCGGGCCGAACCGGTCATCACCTTCGCCCTGATGGTGTTCATGTTCCTGCTGGGCGTGCGTCTCTTCCGCGCCGGGGCCTTCGGCGGCGACGACACCGGCCGCCGGATCCGGGGCCGCCTGCTCGTCTGGGGCCTGGGGATCGGGCTGCCGGTCAACCTGGCCACGTCCCTGGCCGGACCCGACCTGTTCATGCTGGACCGCTACGCCGCCGCGCCCGTCGTGGCGCTCGGCCTGGTCGGCGCGGTCGGCTGGGTCGTGGACCGGGCGAACCCCTCCGGACGGGGGATCACCGCCGTGTCCTCCTTGGGGCGGATGGCGATGAGCGGCTACGTCGCGCAGAACGTCGTCTGCGTGCTGGTCTGCTACGGCTTCGGCCTGGGGCTGGCCGCCCGCCTGGCCGACACCGGCCCGTGGTGGGTGATGGGCCTGTGGGCGTCGGTGTGCGCCCTGCTCATGACCGTGTCGGTGCTCTGGCTGCGCCGCTTCCGGGCGGGGCCGCTGGAGGCGTTGCAGAAGGCCGTGCTGGCGCGGGTGCCCGAACGCCGCTGAGCACCCCGCAGCGGGACCCCGCACGCCGTGTCCGCCGGGGGCGGACGCCCCGGTGCCGGAAGCGCCGGGCGGCGCGCGGGGGCCGAGCAGGTCAGATCTGGTAGACGGGGGGCTGGGGAGTGTCCCACCGCGTGGGGGTGTCCTTGGACCCGAAGAAGTCGCCGCCCTTGCGCAGGGTGTCGTCGGTGCCCCAGGCCTCGTCGCGGCCGACCTTGCGCAGGTGCGGGATGTGCTTGCGGCAGTGGATGTAGGCCTCCTCCACGTGCACCACCGTCCACAGCACCGCCTTCTGCCCCGGTACCTCGGGCTCGGGCAGACCGCGGACGTGGCGCCGCAGCTCCACGTCCTCCAACAGGGACGCCCGGCCGTTGACGTGCAGTCCGATGCGGTCGTGCGTGAAGTCCAGGAACATCAGGCCCACGTGCGGGTTCTCCAGGATGTTGCCCGCGCTGGCGAAGACGCCGTTGCCCCGGAACTCGGGGTAGGTCAGGGTGTGCTCGTCGATCACGTGGACGAAGCCGGGCGGTCCCGCGCGGAAGCTGGAGTCGCACTCGCCGCGCCGGTCGGAGGTGGCGATGAACATCATCTCCTGCCGGGCGACGAACTCGCGCATGAGCGGGTTCAGGTGGTCGAGCATCTGGTCTCGGTAGAAGCGTTCGGCGCGTTCGCTCGTGCCGTTCAGCGCCTGGACGCGGTGCTCACCCTCGCTGCCGGGAACGTGCCGTGGGGAGGTCTCGCGCATCACTGCCTCTCGATGGGGCTGGTGGGGCTGGTGTGAATAGTCAGGGACGCAGGGGCCGCTGCTGTCGGGGAGGAAGGGGTGTTGGGAAGGTGAGTGCGGACGCGTCGCCCGCCGCGCCGGGGCGTCACCCGGAGCCTTCGGGGTCCGGCCACCGCGCCGCGGCGCGGGTCAGCGTGTCGGGGCGTCGGCCCGCCGGTAGGAGGAGGACGCCTCGGCGGAGGGCCCTGGCTGGGGCGACGCGGGCGGCGCCGGGCGCTCCCCGGCCGGGGACGCGGCGGTCCCGCCGTGCCCGGCCGTCCGGGATCCACCCGACCCGCCCTCGGCCTCGCGTGCTCCCGCGAGCATGTTGGCGGTGATCCACTCGTAGACCACGACCCAGGCCGAGCTCATGGAGGAGGACCAGGTGGGCGAGACCTCGCTGACCGCGCGCACCAGGGCGCGGCCCACGAAGGGGTAGTGCTCGGGCTTGATGTCCATGTCCCGTTTGTGCTGGGCGCCCAGCCGCCTCAGGTACCCGGCGACCTCCTCGGGCTCGTCGAGGTAGCGGACGACCTCCAGCAGGGCGAAGGCCATGCGCTCCTTCTGCGTCTGCATGTTCGCGGGGAACATGTCGCGGACGGCGGGCGCCATCTCGAACAGGTTCTGGTAGAAGCGGTCGGCCAGACGGGTGGAACCGGGCGGTAACGCCGAGCACGACTGCCGTACCGCCTCGATGACGGCGGGGGCGGGGAGCGGTACCTCTTCGATGGAGCGGGGAGACAAGGAAGCCTCCAATCGGGTCGCGGAAAGGGCTGTGCCACGGAGGCGCACGTGCCTCCGTGGTGACGGAGCGTAGTCAGGCCGGGGTTGCGGACACGCGTTCCCCACCGGTTCGCCGACCGGGGGACGCGAGCGGGCTCCGTGCGCGCGGAGCCGGACGGCGGGACGCGCGGGTGAGGGCCTCAGCTCACCGCTGGCCCGGCTGAGTCCCGGGGGAACGGGTGGGCCGACCCGGCGGCCGGTCCCGCCCTTCGGGTCCTCCCAGCCTCCGGCGCTCCTGACGGGGCCGTGTGCGCGGGCTGGGACGAAGGGAACGGGCCTAGCGCTCCTTCGGCAGTAGCGGGGGTGTCGGGAACCCTCATCGCTGCCTCGTCTTCTTCCGGATTCAGCGCTCATCCGAGGTTCGGATGGCACCAAATGCCACGTGAGGGGTGAGCGACGATCGTTTCAATGCTCGCTACCCCCTTTACTGTGCCTGTTGTGGCAATGTAACAGAAATGTCGACGTTTGAGGATATTACCCTCTGGTAGTGCATGAGGCCACAGTGCTACCTCAGTTCTCTGGGATAACTTTCGTCCTTCGTGTGACAGACGGCCTCCGTGCACCGTCCGGAGGGAGCGCATCAACCGATCGGTTGACTCCGCGATCCGCCGATCCCGTGGCCGGGCGGGCGATCCGCGGCGCACCCGCCGCGGGCGATGCTCGGGACATGCCGATCATCGACGTCGGGAACCTGCACAAGCGCTACGGGGACAAGGTCGTCGTCGACGACGTGTCCTTCTCCGTCGAGGGGGGCGAGATCTTCGCGATCCTCGGCTCCAACGGGGCCGGGAAGACCACCACCGTCGGTGCGTCGCGGGGACGCGGCCCACCGGCGCGGGGGGCGATCACCGTGCTCGTCCGGGACCCGGGGCGGGAACGGGACGGGGGCCGCCAGCGCCTCGGTATCCAGCTCCAGGAAGCACGGCTGCCCGACCGGCTCAGGGTCGGGGAGGCCCTCGACCCCTACGCCTCCTTCTGCCGATCCCCGGCCAGCTCATGGAGCGTCTGGGCATCGCCGACAAGCGCGGCACCCAGTACCGCAGGCCGTCCGGGTGGCAGAAGCAGAGGGTGTCCATCGCCCCGGCCCTCGTGGGCCGGCCCTCGGTGACCGTCCTCGACGAGCTGACCACGGGACTGGACCCCCAGGCGCGCAGGGACACCTGGGAGCTCATCGAGGACGTGCGCGACTCCGGGGCCGCGGTCGTGCACGTCACCCACTTCATGGACGAGGCCGAGCGGCCCCGCGACCGGCTCGCGCTGATCGACTCGGGCCGCGTCGCCGCCCTGGACACGCCGGACGGGCTCGTCACGCGGGCGAGCCCGGAACAGCGGGTGACCTTCCGGGCGCCCCCCGAGTTCGGCGTGCGACTGCTCACCGCGCGGCCCGAGGTGGTCTCCGCGCACCGCAGGGGACGCCAGGTCCGGGCGGCGGGGCGGGGCGACCTGCTCCACGCAGTGACCTCCGTCCTGGCGCCGACGGCGGTCCGGCACCTGACGGGGCGGGTCCGCAGACCCGCGGGCCGGAGCCTGAGCGACCGTGGGCTGCAGGTGCTGGGTCTCGTGGCGGACGGCGCGTCCAACCGGGCCGCGGCGGCCGCCGAGGCCTACCGCCGCGGCCTCCTCGGGTAGTCCCGGCCCCCGGACCGCTCCCGCCTCCGGTTACCCCGTTGGGTGATTGGTCAGATACTCTCCGTTTGCGCCCGGGGTGGTGGCCCCGGGCCGTACGAGCGGGAAGTGGGCGCGATGGACGCGTGGGGACATGGCGGGGACCCGGGGGCACGGGACGGTTCCGAGGGGCGGCGGGGAGGGGGAACGGCGCGTCCCGGTGCCGAGCCGGACGCGCCGGACCCGAGGGGCGGGCCCGAACGGCTGCGGTTCGCGTTCCGTCTGGTCGACGGCGCGGACGAGTACGGCCTGGTGTTCTCCTTCGCCCGCCTCGGCGGGGCGGCGGCCGGGGTTCCGGAAGCCCACCAGGCGGTCTGGTACGCGGCCGACCGGCGCGCACGCGCGCACGGCGGCGAGTCGTGGATGGACCAGGGGTGCGTCGACGCGGTCCGCGTCCTCGTCGGCGCCGACCGGGTCACCGACCCGCGGATGCGCCGGGCGCTTCTCGACGCCCTCTCCCAGGGGCGCCTGCCGGAACCCGACCGCCTGCTCCCGCGCGCGGCGCTGTGGCGGGAGGAGCCCCTGGACCTGGACGCCGGGGGCGTGGCGTGTGTGCGCGGGGACGGGAGCGGCGGTTTCCTCGTCGAGGCGCGGGGGGAGGAGTCCGGTTTCCGGCTGCGGCTGTCCCCGGCCGGGGACAGCGCGTCCGAGGACGGCGGCCATCCGCGCGACCACGCAGTCACGTCCCGCGCCCGCACCGCCCACGGCTCCACGGCCCCCGATCGGGGGTCCCGGGACCCGGAGGCCGTGAGCCTGGAGGCCACGGGCGTCCTTCGCCTGCGGGACCGCTCCGTGCGGGTCACGGGCCGGGGCTGGCACGAGCGCGCGTCCGGCGGGGGCCTCCTCCCGGCGCGGGACGGCCGCGACGCCTCCCGGTCCCGTGCCCGCGTCCGCCTGGACAACGGGTGGGAGCTGACCGTCCACCGCACCGGCGGGGCCGACACCCCCGACGAAACCCCGACCGCGTGCGGGGCGACGGCCGTGCTGTCCTCCCCGGACGGGGAACGCGTCGAGGCGCCCGCGACCCTGCGCGGCCTGCTCCCCTGGACGTCCCTGGCCACACTCAACACCTATCCCACGGCCTGTGACGTGGAGGTCCCGCTGCTGGACCTGCGGCTCCGGGCCACGGCGTGGTTCCCGCGCCAGGAGGCGGCCTCGGTCACCGACCCCTCCGGCAGGCTGGAGGCCCACGCCGACGCCGAGGGCACGATGGGCGGCCGCCCGGTCCGCGGCCACGGACTGTGGGAGGTCTTCCCCGACACCCGGATCGAGGACTTCGAGCGCCACGTCACCCGCGTCCGCGCGATCACCCGCCAGGAGATCGACAGCCTCTACCCGGCGGAGCCGGACGCGCGCTCCCTGGCGGAGCTGGCCGGGACCGAGCACCGTCCCGAACGGCTCGACGGCGCGGTACTGGAGGACCTGCACGCGTCGCTCGTGAGCCCGGTCCGGCACGCCACCGCGGGCCTGGGCAGGAGCTGGCGCTCCTACGTCTCGATGGCGGCCATCGAGCTGTTCGGCGTCGACAGCGAGCCCTACCGGCCCCTGGTGGCCGCCGCCGAGCTCCTGCACACCGGCTGCCTCATGATCGACGACGTCGAGGACCGCTCACCGCTGCGGCGGGGCCGACCGGCCGCCCACGTCGTCTTCGGCGACGCGGTCGTCGTCAACGCCGGGACGGCGGCCTACTTCGCGCTGGACCGCGTCCTGAACCGGGTCCTGCCCGACGACGCCGCCCTGAGGCTGCGCGTCTACCAGATCTACCTCCGGGCTCTGCGGGCCGGACACGGCGGCCAGGCGATCGACATCGCGGGCCACCGGGCCGCGATGGACGAGGCCGTGGAGACGGGCGACGCCGAGGCGCTCCTGCGGCGCGTGCGCTCGGGCCACTGGCTCAAGACCGCGGCGCCCGTGCGGGGGCTGGCCGAGATCGGCGCGCTCGTCGCCGGCGCCCAAGAGGAGCAGTTCCGTGCGCTGGGCGAGTACTTCGACGCCGTGGGACTGGCCTACCAGATCTCCGACGACGTCATGGACCTGCGCGGCCTCACCGCGCCCGCCGAGGGCGGCGGGCGCTCGGCGACCAAGCACACCGCCGAGGACCTGCGCGCGGGCAAGGTCACGATGCCGCTGGCCCACGCCGTGGCCCTGCTCCCGCCCCGCCGGACGCGCGAGCTCTGGTACTCGGTGCGCGACGGAGACGCCGACGAGGCGACCGTGGCCGCCGCAGCGGCGTCCCTGGAGGAGTGCGGCGCTGTCGCCGCCTGCACCGGGGAGGCCCAGGGCCTGGTCGAGCGGACGTGGAAGCCCCTGCGGGACCTGGTGCCCTGCACGTGGACCTCCGTCATGATGGGCGCCCTCGGCGCCTACGCCGCCCGCCGGGAACGCGAGTAGCGGCCCCCGACCCCCTCCACACGAGTGAGCAGACCGATGACACACGCACCCGCCCCCACGCCCGCGCTGCGGGTCCGCGGCGTCCACAAGTCCTACGGCCGCCACCACGTGCTGCGCGGCGCCGAACTCGAACTCCCCGGGGCCTGCCTGGCCGGACTGGTCGGGGAGAACGGCTCCGGCAAGTCCACCCTGCTGCGCGTCCTCTCCGGCGTCCTCGCGCCCGACCGCGGCACCGTGGACCACCCCGGCAGCCTGGGCTACTGCCCCCAGCACACGGTGCTCAACCCGGCCTTCACCGTCGCCCAGCACCTGCGCCTCTTCCAGGTCGCGCACGACCTGCCCGACCTGTCCCGCGCCCGCGAACTCCTCGACGTCCTCGGGTTCGCCGAGTACCTCGACCACCGGGTCTGCACCCTCAGCGGCGGCACCCGGCAGAAGCTCAACCTCACCCTCGCGCTGATGCACGACCCGCACCTGCTGCTCCTGGACGAGCCCTACCAGGGGTTCGACTGGGACACCTACGAGCGGTTCTGGCGGCTGGCGGCCGACCTGCGCGACCGGGGGCGCTCCGTGCTGGTGGTCTCCCACATCGCCTTCGACACGGTGCGCTTCGACCGCCTGTGGCGGCTGGAGGGCGGACGCCTGGTGGAGGCGGCGTCCTCGCCGGTCCCCCCGGCTTCCGCGGCGGCGACTGGGGGCCGGTGATGCGCCGCGCCTGGGCCCGTTACGCCACCGCCACCCGCATGGCCCTGCTGGAGCACCTGCGCAACCGGCTGGCGCTGGCCCTGGTAGTGCTCTTCATCCCCACCTGGATCACCCTGGTCTACCTGGTGATCGCCGAGGCCGACGTGCGGTTCCTGCTGCGCGCCACCGGCGAGACCGTCACCGTGCACGGCAACCACGTCAGCAAGATCTCCGGGGCCGTCAACGCCGTCACGCTGATCGTCGGGTTCATGATGTTCATCGTCACCTACCGCTCCTTCGGGTTCGACCAGCGGCTGGCGATGGCCGGGTACCCGCGCCTGCACCTGCTCGCGGCCAAGCTCACGGCGCTGGTCACGGCCTCGGCGCTGGTCTGCGCCTACGCGGTGGCGGTGATCTGCTGGTACTGGGTCCCCGAGCAGCCGTTCATGCTCTGGCTCTCCCTGCTGGGGTCCGCGCTGGCCTTCGGCGGGATCGGGGTGATGCTGGCGGCCCTGCTCCGGGGGGAGCTGGAGGGCATGTTCTGCATCGTCATGCTGTCCATCATCGACATGGGGTTGCAGAACCCGGTGTCCAACCCGTCCTCGGACAGCGACGTCGTGCGCTACCTGCCCGCCTACGGGACCATGCAGACCGGGGTGGCCGCGGGCTTCCAGGACACGGTGCCGCTCGCGTACCTGCTGCTGGGGCCCGCGTGGTTCCTGGCCACGGTGGCGGTGGCGGGGGCGGCCTTCCGCCTGCGCACCCGGGACCGCCGCCGCGCCTTCGGCCGCCCGGGTGCCCTCCGGTCGGGCCCGGTCAGCGCGGGCTGAGTGACGGCGCCGCGCCCGCCGGGCCCCGGGCGGCGGTGCGGCGCGGGACGGCCCCGGCGCGCCGCGCCGGGGCCGTCCCGCCCCGGAAAAGACGGGGAAAGGTTTTCGGCACCGCCGTGGAAGCGCCGGAGAATGGTTTTTCCGGCGGCTCCTGTTCCGTTCTTTTGGGTGGTCGGAAACGTTTTGCCGGGCCGTGCGCCGGTGACGCGCAAAGCCCGTGTGGGCGGGCGTTCCTGCCTGATCCGACGGGCTGCTCCAACCCTCTTCCCGCCAGGGTCGGCGGAGTGTTTTGCGGGAATACACCGAGGCGCGTTCGCGTTGGAATGCACAACAGGAGTGCGGGCCGGTGGTGAGGGTCCGCCGCAACGCCGCTCCGGTGCCCGAGGCAGCGGACGGGAGCGGAGGCCGTGGGGAGGAGCGGTGCAGCACATCGAACACATGCCGTACGACGAGGTCCTGGCCGACGCCGACCTCGGCGCGCTGACCCCGGAGGCGCTCGCCTCCCTCGACCGCTTCGGCCGGGAGGTCTCCGCGGCCGCGCGCCGGGCCCTGCGGGCGCACGCCGAGGCGGGGGAGACCGCGTCCGCCGCCCGAGCGTGGAACGTCCTGGCCTCGGCCGACGGGGACTACTCCGTACGCGAGGCGGCGCACGTCCTCAACCGGGATCCCGCCGTCTCCACCGGACAGCGCCGCCTGTTCTCCTTCATCCGCGACAGCGGGATGGTCTCCCCGGACGACGACGTGCCCAAGGCCCGCCACGAACGCCACCTGCGCCTGCGGCCCACGTCCTACGACCACCCCCGCACGGGCAGGCGCACGCCGGGGAGGCCGCAGCTGCGGGTCACCGCCGAGGGGCTGCGGTACCTGCACCGGAGGCTGGCCGGACACACCGCCCCGGCCCTGGACGAGGCGGCGTAGGGCCCGCGGGGGACGCGCCGCGGCCGGGAACCGTCGGCGGGGACGCCGAGCCGGAGGGCCCGTCATCCCCGCCGCGGAGGGGCGCCGGTCAGGGGCGGCCCACGACGCGGCGCGGCTCCTCCCCTATCCCGACACCGGCGTCCGGGACCGCCGCGGGGGTCCGGCCCCTGCGGCGCGCCCTACCCCGTACGCTCCCGGTCCCGGCCCGGAACCGGGCCCGTCTCAGGACAGGCGCAGGCCCACGCGGGCGGTACCCGCCGGGACCGACACCAGGGCGCCCTCGTCGGTCACGGTGACCTCCGCACCGGGACCGTCGGCCTCGGCCGCGCCCGCGCCGACCAGCAGCACCCGCCACCCGTGGGCCGGAGGGGCCTGGGCCTCCACGGCGACCCCGCCCTCCGAGCGCTCGGTCCGGAAGACCGCAGCGGCCGAGCCGTCGGCGGACGGCACGGCCGTGGTGGACGCCGGGGCCGCCTCCCCCGCCCCGTAGACGCGCAGGGTCAGCCCGTCCGTGTAGTCGTAGTCGGGCCGGTCGTCCACCGCGCCGACCGGCAGGACCGCGTTCGGCCGCACCAGCAGGGGCAGGGAGTCGAACCCGTGGACCTCGCGGCGCCAGGCCGGGCCCCGCACCGTCTCGCCCGTGAGCAGGTGGGTCCACGCGCCCTCGGGGACGTAGTACTCCACGGAGCCGTCCGCGCTCAGCACGGGGGCGACCAGCAGGTCCTCACCCAGCATGTACTGGGTGTCCAGGTGGTGGCAGGCCGGGTCGTCGGGGAACTCCAGCAGCATCGCGCGCATCACGGGCGTCCCCTCCCGGTGGGCCTGCACGGCCGCGCCGAACAGGTAGGGCATGAGCGTGCACTTGAGCCGGGTGAACACGCGGGCCACCTCGGTGGACTCCTCGTCGAAGTCCCACGGCACCCGGTAGGAGCGGCTGCCGTGCAGCCTGCTGTGCGAGGAGAGCAGGCCGAACGCGAGCCAGCGCTTGAACACCGCGGCGTCGGGTGTGCCCTCGAAGCCGCCGATGTCGTGGCTCCAGAAGCCGAACCCCGACAGCCCCAGGGACAGGCCGCCGCGCAGGCTCTCCGCCATCGCCTCGAACGTCGAGGCGCAGTCGCCGCCCCAGTGCACCGGGAAGCTCTGTCCGCCCGCCGTGGCCGAGCGCGCGAACAGGACGGCCTCGCCCTCACCGCGCTCGCGCGTCAGCAGGTCGAACACCGTCTCGTTGTACAGGTGCGTGTAGTAGTTGTGCATGGCCTGCGGGTCGGAGCCGTCCGACCACACCACGTCGGTCGGCACCCGCTCGCCGAAGTCGGTCTTGAAGCAGTCCACACCCATGTCGAGCAGGGCCTTGAGCTTCCCGGCGTACCACGCGCGGGCGTCGGCGGACGTGAAGTCCACCAGCGCCATCCCCGCCTGCCACATGTCCCACTGCCACACGGTCCCGTCCGGCCGCCGGACCAGGTGCCCCAGTCGGGAGCCCTCCTCGAACAGCGCCGACCGCTGGGCGATGTAGGGGTTGATCCACACGCAGGTCCGCAGTCCGCGCCCCTTGAGCCGGGAGAGCATGCCCACGGGATCGGGGAACAGCTCCGGGTCCCACTCGAAGTCGCACCAGTGGAACTCGCGCATCCAGAAGCAGTCGAAGTGGAACACGCTGAGCGGCACGCCCCGCTCCGCCATGCCGTCGATGAAGCGGTTGACCGTGTCCTCGTCGTAGGAGGTGGTGAACGACGTCGACAGCCACAGCCCGAACGACCACCGCGGCGGCAGCGCTGGGCGTCCGGTGAGCGCGGTGTAGCGGGCCAGGATCTCCTTGGGGCTCTCCCCGTGGATCACGTAGTAGGTCAGGGCGTGGTCCTCCACGCTGAACTGCACGCGGCCCACCGACTCCGAGCCGACCTCGAACGACACCGGTCCCGAGTGCGCCACGAACACCCCGTAGCCCCGGTTGGTCAGGTAGAACGGCACGTTCTTGTAGGCCTGCTCGCTGCTCGTGCCGCCGTCGGCCTGCCAGATGTCCACGGTCTGGCCGTTGCGCGTGAACGGCGTGAACCGCTCGCCCATGCCGTACACCAGCTCGCGTATGCCCAGCGACAGCTGACCGAGCATGTGGTGGGAGCCGTCCGCGTCCTCCATGAAGGCGGTGCCCTTGGCGTCGGAGCCGGTCAGCACGGTGCCGCCCGCGCGGAACTCCATCCGCCAGGGGCCCTCGGTGGCCACCCGCAGCGACAGGTCCCCGCTGGTCAGCTCCACCGAGGAACCGTCCCGCTGCACGGAGGGCGCGGCGCCGGGGTCGCTGCGCACGTCGAACTCCGGCGCGCGCCGGACCGAACCCGCCAGGTGCGTGCTCCGCACACCGATCACACCGGGCGCGGGCGACCAGCAGTCCACCGTGATCAGCGGTGTGTTGAGGGTGTCCCCCCGGTGCCCGATCGGGCGCACCGGGGCGTAGAGGGTGAACCGGTCGTCGAGCACCCGCACGTCGCGGGCCTCGCGCGCGCGGTTGGCGCGCACGCCCTCCCTCATCTGCCAGAAACCGTCGGTGAACTTCATGGGCGTCCCTTCCCTGTCGTCGTGGTCTCGGTTCGCCGGTGGCGCGGGCGGCGGGTCACTTGATCGACCCCCCGGAGATCCCGGCCGCCACGTATTTCTGCGCGACGACGAGGAGCACCGCCGCGGGGATCGAGGAGAGGACGGCCACCGCCATGACGGCGCCCCAGTCGCCGACGTGCGCGCCGATGTACTCGTAGATGCCTAGCGTCACGGGCTTGACCGCGTCGGTCGTGTTCAGCGTCAGCGCGAACAGGAAGTCCGACCACGCGAACAGGAAGGTGAACAGGCTGCCCGTGATCAGCGCGTTGCGGCTCATCGGCAGCACGATCGAGACCAGCACGCGCAGGCGTCCGCCGCCGTCGAGCATCCCGGCCTCCAGCACCTCCTCGGGGATGGACACCATGAACGCGCGCAGCAGGACGATCGTGAAGGGGACGCCCAGGGACGCGTCGGCCAGGATCAGCCCAAGGTAGGAGTTGACCAGGTCCAGTTCGACGTAGGCGTTGTACAGCGCGTTGGCCACGACGATGCCCGGGACCATCTGGGTGATCAGGGTGGCGAACACGACCGTCTCCGCGCCGCGCAGCCGGAACCGGGCCAGGGCGTAGGCGGCCGGGGCGGCCACCACCAGGCAGACCGCGACCGCGCCGAGCGCCACCAGGATCGAGGTGAGCAGGTTGCCCGCCTGCGACTCCCAGGCCCGCTGGAAGTTGCCGAGGTCGAGCGTGCGCGGGAACCACCGCAGCTCCACCATCGCGGCGCCCGGTTGCAGCGCCGTGTTGACCATCCAGTACAGCGGGAACAGCAGCACGGCCAGGACCAGGACGCCGAACACCACGCTCACGGCGTCGCCCCGCGCCCCGCGCGTCATGCGCGGGCGCCGGGGCCGCGCGGCGGCCGGTGCCCCGCCGCTCCGGGGCGGGCCCGCCGGTGCGGGGGCGGCGGTGCTCTCGGGTGCGGCGCTCATCGGGTGACACCTCCACGGTTGGCGCGCAGGTAGATGACCGCGAACACCATGCTGACGAGGATCAGGACGTTGCCGACCACGGCCCCCTGGCCGAAGTCGAGCTGGAGGAAGGACAGCTGGTAGGTGAGGGTGCCCAGGGTCTCCGTGGAGTGCGCCGGACCGCCGTTGGTCAGCGCCAGGATCAGGTCCAGGATCTTCACGGTCGACATGAAGCCCAGCACCAGCACCACGGTCACCACGGGCCGCAGCAGGGGCAGGGTCACCCCGAAGAAGGTGCGCAGCGGTCCCGCGCCGTCGAGCACGGCCGCCTCGCGCAGCTCCGCGGGGATCTCCTGGAGACCGCCGTAGAGGATCACCATGTTGAAGGGGATGCCGATCCAGATGTTGACCAGCACCACCGACAGCAGCGCGAAGTCGGGGCTGCTCAGCCAGGGCACGGCCGAGGACGTGATCTGGAGCGCCTGGAGCGACTCGTTCAGCACGCCGGTCTCCTGGTCCAGGACCCGGCGCCAGACGGTTCCGGCCACCACCATCGGGATCAGCCACGGCAGCAGGAGCAGGGACCGCATGATCCCCGACAGCGGGAAGCGGCGGCTGAAGAAGACCGCCAGCGCCATGCCGATGCAGAACTGGCCCGCCAGCGATCCCAGCGTGAACAGCAGGGTGTGCCACAGGGACGCGCCGAACAGCTCGTTGGCGAAGACCGCCCGCCAGTTGTCCAGCCCGTTGAACGGCGCCTCCCCCGTGAAGTACGTGGCGAAGGTGTAGTCCTGGAAGCTCATCACCACGTTGCGGACCAGGGGGTACCCGAAGAACAGCAGCATGTACAGCAGCGCCGGGGCGACGAACAGCCACTTCGTCAGGTTCTGGTTCGAGGGGTTCCGGCGCCCGCGCGCCGCGGCCGCCGCCGTTTCCGCCGCCGTCATGACCGGGCCTCCAGCTCCGCCTCGACCCGCGCCTGGGCGCGTTCCATGGCCTCCCGCGGACCCGCCTCGCCGGTGAGCGACGCCTGGAGCGCGGTGCCGATGGCCTGGGAGTAGGCGTTCCACTCGGTGCCGGCGTACTCGGTCCGGCTGCGCGCCGTGCGCACCTGGTCCACGAACGGGGCCAGCTCCGGGACCAGGCCGCGGTACCGCTCGGCCGCCTCGGTGTCGACGGGCACGTTGCTGCCCTTGGTCGACCAGTCCAGCTGCGCCTCGGCCGTGGTCAGGCAGGCCACGAGTTCGGCGGCCACGCGTTCGCGGTCGGGGTCCTCGGCGTTGACCGGCACGGTGAAGGTGGTTCCGCCGATCGGCGCGACCGAGGTGTCCCCGGCCTCGGGCACGGGGATCTCCGCCACGGCCCACTCCAGGTCGGGGTGCTCCCGCAGGACCGGCAGCTGCCAGGGGCCGTTCACCATCATGGCCGCGTTGCCCGCGATGAACTGGTCGTTGACGTCGGCCTGGGTCCAGTTGACCACCGAGGGCGAGACCGACCCCGCCTCGACCAGCGAGGTGACGTACTCCAGCGCCTCCACCGACTCCGGCGAGGCCAGCTCCCTCTCGTCGCCGCCGTTGGACCACAGCCACGGCAGGAACTGGTAGACGCCGTCCTCGGTGGCCAGGGCGCTGATCGCCAGGCCGTAGCGCTCGCCCCCGGTCAGATCGGCGGCGGCCTCCTCCAGCTCCGCCCAGGTCCCGGGCGGGTCGATGCCCGCCTCCTCCAGGGCGGCCGTGTCGTAGAAGAGCCCGAGGGAGTTCACCGACCGGGCGGCGCCGTAGTACACGCCCTCGTAGCTGCCGATGGACAGGGCGCCCTCGGAGAGGCCGTCCGTGGGTATGCCGAGTTCCTCCAGCGGTACCAGGCCCCCGGCCGCCGCGAACTGCGGCAGGTCCGAGCCGTCGAGGTTGAGCACGTCGGGGAGCGAGTCGGAGGAGGCCATCCGCAGGGCCTTGGGCACGAGCTGGTCGGCGGGCACGCTGATGTGGCGCACCTCCACGCCCACCTGGTCCCCGCAGGCGTCCATGGCCTCCTGGTCCCAGGTGTGGTAGGGCTCGTCGGTGCTGGAGTCCATGATGGTGTACACGCTCGGGTCGCGTTCGGCCGCGCAGCCGACTCCGGTCAGGGCGAGCGCCGCGGCGCAGGCGGCCGCCGACGCCGTTCGTAGTGGGCGGTACGGGTGTCGGTGCAGGTGTTCGTGCATCTCGGGGGCCTTCTCGGCGGGGGCGGGTGTCGACGCGCCGGTCGCGTCGGGGGCTGGCGCCACCGGGGCCGCGACCGGCCGTCGGGTCCGGCGAGCGGGTCGCCGGGGCCGTTTGGGGTCAGTGCGGGGGAGCGGAGACCGTCCCCCCGGGGGTGATCTCGGGCGGGATGAGCTCGCGCCGTCCTCCCGGGAACGGCGGACTGCCGCGCGCGGCCTCGGCGGCCAGCCGGGTCACGGCGGCCGACATCCGTTCGACGGGCAGTTCGATCCGGGTCACGTCCAGCCCCGCGAGGTCCTCGGGGAAGCTGCCGACGGCCACCAGGGAGACGTCCCCCGGCACGTCGGCGCCGCGCGCGGCGAGGTGGCGCAGGACGCCGGGCACGGCGGCGGGGTGCTGGAGGGCGAGCGCGGTGGGCGGTCGCTCCCCGTCGAGGAGCGCGTCCAGCCGTCGGTACAGCTCGGCGGGGTCCTTCGCCGAGGGCAGGACGCGCACGGGGACGCCGAGTTCGGCGGCGGCGCGTTCGGCCCCGCGCAGACCGCGCACGGAGTAGCTGCGGCCCGAGGCGATGTCCTCCTCCACCGTCGAGACGAAGCACAGGTCGCGGTGCCCGGCCCCGTGCAGCAGGCGCAGCGAGGCGACCGCGGCCTCCTCCCAGTCGAGGTCGGCCCAGGGCGCGGCGTCCTCGTCGGAGGGGCGGCCGAGGACCACCACGGGGAACCCCAGGGCGTCCATCGCGCCGATGCGGGGGTCCTCCATCTCCACGCCCATGATCACCGCGACGTCGGCGAGCCTGCTGCGCGCGGCGCGCTCCAGCCCGTGCGCCCCCGCGTCGTCGTCGCGCACGGTCAGGAGCAGCAGGTCGTAGCCCAGCTCCCCGGCGGCGCGGCTCAGCCCGTACATGAACCGCCCGCCGACCGGCAGGTAGCCGGACGAGGCCAGCGGCAGGGCCAGCGCGATCACGCGGGTGCGGGCGCTGCGCAGGGAGCGCGCGCCCGCGTTGGGGTGGTAGCCCAGTTCGTCGATGGCCGTCCGCACCGCGGACCGGGTCCGTTCGGAGACGCGGCGGGAGCCGCTGAGCACGTAGGACACCGTGCTCGGGGCCACGCCCGCCGCCGCGGCGACGTCCTTGATGGTCACCATCGCGGCCTCCCCCCACGCACCTTTGTCGAAGCGATTCGACAATCCGCCGCGCGGATCCGTCGAATCGATTCGATGAACGGGCACCATGGTAGGAACCACACTCCTGTGTGACAACCCCCTCATGGTGGCGTTCCCCCGCGGAGCCCGAGGGACGGGCCTTCCCGTCCGTCCCGCCGCGCGCCGAACCGGCGGCGCCCCGTTTGCGGCGCGCCCGCGCGGTCAGGGGCGGAGGAGGCGGACGAGGGGAGATCGCCATGGGACGCGGAGTCGCGCGCAAACTGATCGACGCGCACCTGGTCGAGGGGGAGATGGTGCCCGGAGGGGTCATCGGGCTCTCCGTCGACCAGACCCTCACCCAGGACGCCACCGGCACCCTGGTCATGCAGGAGCTGGAGGCCCTCGGCCTGGACCGCACCCGGGCCGGGGTCAGCGTGCAGTACGTGGACCACAACCTGCTCCAGACCGACGAGAAGAACGCGGAGGACCACGCGTTCCTGCACTCGGCGGCGCGCCGGTACGGCATGTGGTACTCCAAGCCCGGCAACGGCGTCTCCCACCCCACGCACATGCAGCGCTTCGGGGTGCCCGGCGCGACGATGGTCGGCTCGGACTCCCACACCTGCGCCGCCGGTTCGCTGGGCATGCTGGCGGTCGGCGTCGGCGGCCTGGAGGTGGCCATGGCCATCGCCGGGCGCCCGCTGCGCGTCCGGGCGCCGCTGATCTGGGGCGTGCGCCTGACCGGCGAGCTGCCCCCGTGGACCTCGGCCAAGGACGTCATCCTGGAGATGCTGCGGAGGCACGGGGTCAAGGGCGGGCTCAACCGGATCATCGAGTACCACGGCCCCGGGGTCGCCGCGCTCACCGCCATGGACCGCCACGTCATCGCGAACATGGGCGCCGAGCTGGGCGCCACCACCACGGTCTTCCCCTCCGACGGCGCGGTGCGCGACTTCCTGCGCGCCGAGGGGCGAGAGGACGACTTCACCGAGCTGCTGCCCGACGACGACGCCGACTACGACGTGACCGACGAGATCGACCTGTCCGGCGTGGAGCCGCTCATCGCCCGGCCCTCCTCGCCCGGCGACGTCGTCCCCGTCCGCGAGGTGGCGGGCACCGACGTCAGCCAGGTCGTCATCGGCTCCTCCGCCAACCCGGGGCTGCGCGACTACGCGGTCGCCGCCGCCATGGTCAGGGGCCGCCAGACCGACAG
Organism: Nocardiopsis akebiae; assembly: GCF_018316795.1. NCBI lineage: Bacteria > Bacillati > Actinomycetota > Actinomycetes > Streptosporangiales > Nocardiopsidaceae > Nocardiopsis > Nocardiopsis akebiae. The sequence goes on along the minus strand of NZ_CP074132.1, from coordinate 6,319,450 downwards.
CGCGGTCAGCTTCGACGTCAATCCGTCCTCACGCCAGATCCTCTCCGACCTGACCCGCACGGGAGCCACCCTCGACCTCATCCAGGCCGGGGCCCGCATCCACCAGGCCGGATGCCTGGGCTGCATCGGCATGGGCCAGGCGCCCGCCGTCGGCCGCAACTCGCTGCGCACCTTCCCGCGCAACTTCCCGGGCCGCTCGGGCACCGAGGAGGACGCGGTGTGGCTGTGCTCCCCGGAGACGGCCGCCGCCTCCGCGCTCACCGGCGTCATCACCGACCCGCGCGACCTGGCCGGGGAACTGGACCTGGACCGTCCCGACCTGCGGCCGCCGGAGCGGTCGTCGGTCAACACCGCGATGCTGGTCCCGCCGCTGCCGCCGGAGGAGGCCGAGCGGGTCGAACTCGTCAAGGGGCCCAACATCTCCGCGCTGCCGGACTTCCCGCCCCTGCCCGACCGGATCGAGGCGCCGGTGCTGCTCAAGGTCGGCGACGACGTCTCCACCGACGAGATCTCCCCGGCGGGCGCCCTCGCGCTGCCCTTCCGCTCCAACGTGCCCCGGCTGGCCGAGTTCACCTTCACCCGGATCGACGAGGACTATCCGAGCCGGGCCAAGGAGACCGCCGAGGGGGCCGGGCACATCGTGGTCGGCGGGGAGAACTACGGGCAGGGCTCCTCCCGCGAGCACGCGGCGATCACCCCCCGCTACCTGGGTCTGCGGGCGGTGATCGCCAAGTCCTTCGCCCGCATCCACTGGCAGAACCTCGCCAACTTCGGGGTGCTGGCCCTGCGCTTCGCCGAACCCGGCGACTACGACCGCGTCGGCTCCGGCGACGTCCTCGTCCTGGACGGCCTGGAGGAGGCCCTGTCCTCCGGCTCGGAGCTGACCGTGCGCAACACGACGAGGGACGAGGAGTACCGGCTGGACCACCAGCTCTCCCCGGCGCAGGCCGAGGCGGTGCTGGCGGGCGGCCAGATCCCGCTGCTGGCCCGGGAACTTCACTGACCCGTCCGCCGCCCGGGCCGGAGGCCGCGGCACCCCGCGCCGGGGCTCCCCTCAGGAGGCGGTGTCGGAGGAGCGCTGCCTCTCCCGCTCGGCGCCGCTCCGCGCGGTCGGCTCCGGGCCCTCCTCCGGTGCGGCGGGGGCGGTGCGGCGCTCGATCAGGTGGGCGCGCAGCGACCAGACCACGGCGCCGGTCCACGCCGCCCACACGAGCACGTAGACGGCCGTCCGGGCCGCCGGGGGAAGGGCCAGCAACTCGGTGCCGAGCAGCGTCCGGGTGTTGGTCAGCACGATCAGCCCGCCGACCAGCGAACCGAGGATGCGGGGCGGGATGTAGCGCACGATCCAGGCGGCGATCGGCGCCGCGACGATGCCGCTGATCAGCAGCGCGAGCACCCAGCCGACGTTGATCCCGGCCGCGCCCAGACCGACGAGGAAGCCGAGGCTGGCGGCGAGGGCGACGATGAACTCGCTGGTGTCGATGGTGCCGATGACCTTGCGCGGCTCCATGCGCCCGCTGGCCAGCAGGGCGGGGGTGCCGACCGGGCCCCATCCGCCGCCTCCGGTGGCGTCGACGAACCCGCCCAACAGGCCGAGCGGGGTCAGGAAGCGCCTGCGCAGGGGCTTGTCCAGGTTCCGGGTCGGCGTGCCCCACGCGGTGAAGCGGATGAGGATGTAGAGGCCGAGCGCGAGCAGGATGCCGGACATGATCGGCGCCGCGGCCTCGGTGGACAGCCAGCTCAGGAAGGTCGCCCCGGCGAACGAGCCGATCGCGCCGGGCAGGGCGATGCGCCGGACGACCTTCCAGTCGACGTTGCCCAGCTTCCAGTGCGAGACGCCCGAGGCCAGCGTGGTGCCGATCTCGGCGAGGTGGACCGTGGCCGAGGCCGCGGCCGGATTGGTGCCGAAGAGCAGGAGCAGCGTGGTGGAGGTGACGCCGTAGGCCATGCCGAGACTGCCGTCGACGAGCTGGGCGAAGAATCCCGCGACGGCGAGGAGGACGAGAGTGCGCATGTGGGCCTTCCGTTAGGGAGGGATACGCGGGGCGGTGGAGGTCTGCGCGGTGTCCGGCCCGGACGCGGCGCCCGGTCCCGGTCCGCCGCGGGCGCCGGACCGGGCGCCGTTGTGGCGATGGAGGTAAAGCTACCATGTTGGTAGGAATAGTGGCCAAGTAGGCCGCCGGAGGGTCGCGGGGATTTACGGCCATGCCGACTTCCGACTCCCCCGAACCCGTCACCGCCGACATCACCCTGGTCGCCGGAACCCTCCGGATCAGCGCCGGAGGCCGCGCCGAGACCACCGTCGAGGTCCACCCGCGCGACGCCGCCAAACCCACGACGTGCTCAGCGGACTCACCGGCGGCGACCTGGCCGGCGAGGAGCTGAAGGGGGTCAGCCTGGTCCTGCTGGCGGCCGGGTTCGACACCACCGCGAACACCCTGGCGCTGGACGCCTTCGCCCTGCTGCGCGACCCGGAGCGGCCGGCCGCCTGCGCGCCGCCCCCGCGTTCGCCGACCGTGCCGTGGAGGAGCTGCTGCGGTACCTGATGAGCACGGCCAAGACGTTCGTGGGGACGGCGCTGGAGGACGTCGAGCCGGGCGGCCGGACCGCGTCCGGAGACCGCGGACCTGTACGGGCTAGACCGCGGACCTGCACGGGCTGAAGGGCCTCCCGGTCACCTGGGACGCGCCTACGGTGACGGCGTGAGGTCACCGCTCAGGCGGGGGAGCGTGACCGTCACGGTCAGCCCACCGCCCTCGCGCGGACGCAGGTCCAGCGCGCCGCCGTGGACCTCGACCACCCGCGCGACCAGGGCCAGGCCCAGCCCGTGACCCGAGTCGGGCCCGAACCTGCCCCGTCCGCGCAGGAAGGGTTCGTGCAGTCGGGCCACCGTCTCTGGCGTGTGGTGCGGACCGGTGTTGTCGACCCGCAGGACGGCCCCGGCGCCGGGGGAGCGGCCGGTGCTGACCGAAGCCGTCCCGCCCCGCCCCGCGTTGTGGCGAAGCGCGTTCTGCACCAGGTTCTGCGTGAGCTGGGTGAGCAGCGCGGGGTCGCCGAGCGTCGGCGCCGGAGCCGACGCGAGGTGCAGCCGCACCCCGCGGCGCTCGGCCTCCGCCGAGTTCTCGGCCACGACGCCCCGGACGATGTCAGCCAGGTCGACCGGCGCGGATACGGCGGTCACGGCGTTCGCGTCGGCCAGCCGCAGGAGGGCCTCGGTGAGCTCGACCGCCCGGGCGTTGGTGGCGCTGAGCCGCTCGACCAGGCGCGGGACGTCCTGCCCCTCCGGGTCGCGTCGGGCCACGTCCAGGAGGGTGGCCGTCACGGCCAGCGGGGTCCGCAGCTCGTGGGAGGCGTTGGCGGCGAAGCGCTCCTGGGTCTCGAAGGCGTTCTCCAGGCGGTCGAGCATGTGGTCGAAGGCGTCGGCGAGCTGCCGGAACTCGTCGTCGCGCTCGTACAGCCGGATGCGGTGCTCCAGCCGTCCAGAGGCCGCGATGCGCACGGCCTCGTTGATCCGGTGCAGCGGGCGCAGCACCCACCCGGCGAGGAACCACCCCCCGACGAGCCCGATCACGGCCAACACCACCAGGACGACCCCGGAGACCACGATGACGGCGTCGAGGATCTGCCCGCGGGCGGGGACGACCAGGCCGCCGGAGTCGCGCGGGTTGGCCGCGGTGAGCGGGTAGTCGGGGACGTAGCGCAGGACCACGTAGACCCCGGCCATCACCGCCAGGCCCGCCGCCACGAGGAACCCGGCGTAGCTCAGGGTCAGGCGAAGGCGTGCGCTGCCCCTCCTCCCGGACGGGCCGGGGACGTGCGCGTTCACCTCGCGTCCCCGGGGTCGGCGAGACGGTAGCCGGCCCCGGGGACGGTGACGATCGGGTCCGGCCTGCCCAGGGACCTGCGCAGCTGCGACATCGTCACCCGGGGCGCGCTGGTGAACGGATCGGCGTTCTCGTCCCAGACCTTCTCCAGCAGCGTCTCGGAGCTGACCACGCCCCCTTCCGCCCTGATGAGCAGCTCCAGGACGGCGAACTGTTTGCGGGGCAGCCTCAGCCGGCGCCCGTCCCGGTCGGCCTCCCTGCGGTACGGGTCCAGACGCAGGCCGCCCCATTCCAGCACCGGCGGAACGGACGAGGAGGGCCTCCTGGCGAGTGCGCGCAGGCGCACGACCAGTTCCTCCAGTGCGAAGGGCTTGGTGAGGTAGTCGTCGGCGCCCAGCGCGAACCCGCCCACCTTGTCCCGCAGCCGGGTCGCGGCGGTGAGCATCAGGACCCTGGTCCCGGGGTGGTCGCGCACCACCGCCGCGCACACGTCGTCACCGTGGACCCCCGGGATGTCCCGGTCCAGGACGATCGCGTCGTAGTCGTTGACCGAGGCGCGCTCCAACGCCTGGTCGCCGTCGAGGGCGATGTCGGCGGCGATGGCCTCCTGGCGCAGCCCCGCTTGGAGCGCCTCGGCCATGAAGACCTCGTCCTCGACGATCAGCACACGCATGGCGTCCCCTCCCGCTCCGATCGCTGCCGCGTCCCGGCACGCCCCGCCGACGGCGCCGGTGTCCCCGCGACCCGGCTCCGTGGCCGTTCAGCATAGGCGGGAGCCTGTTGCGAAAACGTTGGGCGCCGCGCACGCGCCCGTGCCACCCCTCCCGGCACCCGGCCGTGCCGCGTCCGGGCCTCGGGCCCGGGGCCGCCGGGGAGCGGGGCGGGGACCACACATCCGCGCAACAACCGCCCTCCTACGGTCGGGCGCATGCGAAGTCGTACTCTCCTTGCCGCTCTCGTCCTGGCGGTGACCGCGACCGTGGTCACCACTGCCCCGGCGCACGCCGTCGTGGGCGGCAGACCGTCAACACAGTCGTATGAGTTCATGGGCTCGTTCCAGCCGGACTACCCCGCGCCGCCGCGCCCGGACGGCCACGGGTGCGGGGTCGTCGTCCTGGCGCCCCAGTGGGTGCTCACCGCCAGCCACTGCGCGGGAAAGAACCCGACCAACGCCCAGACGGGCGTTCCGCGGGGCTGGAGCGTCCGCGTCGGGTCGCCGGACTCCGACTCCGGGGGCGAGGTGGCCGTGGTCGACCACTACTACCGGCTGGCCACGAACAGGGACGAAGGGGGTTTCTGGGGCAGGGACCTCGCGCTGATGCACCTGGAGCACCCCGTCGAGGCCCGCCCGGTGCCCATCGCCTCGGCCTCGCCACCGGCCGGGACACCGGTGCGGATCATGGGCTGGGGCATGACGTGCGACGACACCGGGAACCCCGACTGCTTCCCGACACGGTTGCAGGAGGCCGACACCGTGGTGCAGCCGCCCTCGGCGTGCCTCGGCCAGGCGGTCGAGGGCGAGTTGTGCATCGGCAGCAGGGACGGAAGCGTGGCCGCGGCCAACATGGACTCGGGCGGCCCCGCGCTGGTCCGCGAAAACGGCGCGTGGGCGCTGGCCGGGGTGGTCAGCGGTCCCAGCGGGGACGGGGCGCCCACACTGTTCACCGACGCCACCCGGCACACCGGGTGGATCGACGGCGTCGTCTCCGGCACCGACGTGCCCCCGGACGACGAGGTCCCGGACGTGGCGGGCATGGTGGGCCTCCAGGGCTGCGTGGGCTCGGTGGTGCGCACCCCGACCTCGGAGCCGGACGCGCCGGCGCTGATGCTGACCAACGGCCACTGCGTACAGGGGGACCGGCCGGCGCCGGGAGAGGCCCTCGTGGACCGGCCCGCCGACCTGGAGGTGCCCGTGGCCGACTCCCAGGGCTACCCGCTGGTCACCGCCAGGGCCGAGCGCCTGGTGTACGCGACGATGACCGGGACCGACGTCGCGCTCTACCGCCTGGACCGGACCTACGAGCAGTTGGACTCCCGGGGGGCGAAGGTCTTCGAACTCGGGACCGCCCCCGTGCGCTCCGGCGACGAGGTGACCATGGTCTCTACCAGCACCCGGTCGGACTGCTCCGTCGAGGCCGTGCCCGCGCACCTGCGCGAGGGCGGCTACCAACAGGACGACCCGATCCGCTACGCCTCCGGAGGGGGGTGCCTCCCCTACCCCGGCATGTCCGGTTCGGTGCTGTTGGCCGCCGACGGCTCCACCGTCGTGGGCGTCCACAACACCCACAACAGGGACGGAGGGGAGTGCACGGACGACAACCCCTGCGAGGTGGACGCGGACGGGAACGTGACCTTCGAACAGGGACGCGGCTACGGCCAGCAGGTCCACACGGTTCCGGCCTGCCTGACCGACCGTTCGGAACTGGACCTGTCACGCCGGGGCTGCTCCCTCACCGGCGCCGCGTCGGCCTGACCGCCCCGAGACCCCCGACGGGGCCGCGACGCGGAGTCCGCGCGCGGCCCCGCCCCGTCCGCCCCGCCGCCCGGACAAGCGAAAAGGCCCTGCGAGCAGGGCCTTCGTTTGTGTCCGAGGGGGGACTTGAACCCCCACAGCCTTAACGGCCACTAGCACCTCAAGCTAGCGCGTCTACCTATTCCGCCACCCGGACCGGGTGTGCTCGGCGCTCCCGCGCCGGACACGTCAACCATAGCAAAGGTCGAACACCGCGCGAACCATGTTTTCCGCCGGTGGAAGACATGGCAGGGTCGGTGGAACATTAGGGCGACAAGGTGCGGCTGGACGGGAGCGTCAGATGGCGGAGCCAGGCAGGGAACTGAGCGCGGCCGAGGTCGAGGTGGTCGACCTGTGCCGGGAGCTCATCGAGTTCGACACCTCCAACTACGGCGACCACTCGGGACCCGGTGAGCGCAAGGCGGCCGAGTACGTGGCGGCCAAGCTCGACGAGGTCGGGGTCGATTCGAGGATCTACGAGAAGCACCCGGGGCGCAGCAACGTCGTGGCCCGGATCACGGGGGAGGACTCCAGCCGTCCCCCGCTGCTCATCCACGGCCACCTCGACGTCGTTCCGGCGGCCCCGGAGGACTGGACCCACCACCCCTTCGCGGGCGAGGTCGCCGACGACTGCGTGTGGGGCCGCGGCGCGGTCGACATGAAGGACATGAACGCGATGGTCCTGGCGATGCTGCGCCAGCGCCTGCGCGAGGGCCGCCGCCCCCCGCGCGACATCGTGCTGGCCTTCCTCGCCGACGAGGAGGCCGGGGGCACCTGGGGCGCCCAGTACCTGGTCGACGAGCACCCCGACCTGTTCGCCGACTGCGACTCGGCGATCAGCGAGGTCGGCGGCTTCTCGTTCACGGTCAAGGAGAACCGGCGGCTCTACCTCATCGAGACCGCGGAGAAGGGCATCGCCTGGATGAAGCTGACCGCGCGCGGCACCGCCGGGCACGGTTCGATGGTCAACACCGACAACGCCGTCACCGAACTGGCGGCGGCCGTCGCCCGGCTGGGCGAGCACCGGTTCCCCGTCCAGCTCACGCCGACCGTGCGGACCTTCCTGGAGGAGATCTGCGAGGAGTTCGGCATCCCCTTCGACGAGCGGGACGTGGACGCCACGGTCGCCCGCCTGGGCCCCATCGCGCGCATGATCGGCGCCACCCTGCGCAACACCCTCAACCCCACGGTCCTGGGCGGCGGCTACAAGGCCAACGTCATCCCGGGCGAGGCCACCGCCCAGGTGGACGGCCGCTTCCTGCCGGGCACCGAGGACGCGTACTTCGCCGAGGTCGACCGGCTGCTGGGCCCCAAGGTCAGCCGCGAGTTCATCCACCACCTGCCCGCGGTGGAGACCTCCTTCGACGGCGGCCTGGTCAGCGCCATGTCGGAGTCTCTGCTGGCCGAGGACCCCGGCGCCAAGGCCGTCCCCTACTGCCTCTCCGGTGGGACGGACGCCAAGAGCTTCTCGCGCCTGGGGGTGCGCAACTACGGTTTCGCCCCCCTCCAGCTGCCCCCGGAGCTGGACTTCGCGGGCATGTTCCACGGGGTGGACGAGCGCGTCCCGATCGAGGGCCTCCGGTTCGGGGTCCGCGTCCTGGACCGTTTCGTCGGGTTGAGCTGACCGCGGGCGCTTTGCCCCGCCCCCTCAGCCGGACCGCGCCGAGAACTTTTTCGGCGCGGTCCGCCATTCGGCTTCTCGTCACCGAACGTGATGTTAGTGTTGCTGTGAGTTCGACGGTGCTCGGCTCCCCGCCCGCCTTCGCGGGCGCGGAACGGCACCGGCGTGTGACCGTGGCGGGACCACCGCACGGGACCGTCCAGTGGCAGCGAAACGGGGGGCATCCATGGTGCTCGCGGGCAAGGAGTGGCTGGTCTCCAGTCGCGCTGCCCGCATGGCCCTGAGCCCCGCCCGGCTGCTGCTCCTGTCCGGCATCGTCGCCGTCGCATGGCTGGCCGGGGGGATCGGTGTCGCCCACGGCGAGACCGCCCCCGAGTCCGGTGGCCTGGTCGACCGCGTGCTGGAGGTCGGCGACGGGACCGAGCGCGCCGGACAGGCCGCCGCCGAGGAGATCCGCGGCGCCCGCCTATCCGACGCCACGGCCCGCACCGCGTCGGCCACGGAGTCGCTCACCGACACCGTGGTGCCCCAGACGGCCGCTCTTCCCGCCGAGACCCTGCACGGGGCCGGCGTGACCGCGGCCCTGGAGCGGACCAGGACCGGATCCGCCGCCAACAGGGCGGTCGAGGACACCACCTGGGCCGTCGACGAGACCGCGCGCGGCGCGGGCGACCTCGTCGGGGGCATCGCCCGCAGGGGCCACGACGTGGTGGAGTCGACCGACCGCTCGCTGCGCGACAGCAGCCTGGTGGGCACGGTCTCCGAGGGCCTGTCCGAGTCCACCCGGGCCGTGCAGGACCGGATCGGCGGCTCCGCGGGCACCGCGACGCCGCTCGGCCTGCCCGTCCTCGGCGGTGCCGACGAACTCTCCCCGACCGCTCCCGCGCCCAAGCGCTCCGCGTCCGACGAGGACGAGGACTCCGGCGCGGAACGCGACGGGGACCGCGCCGGCGGGGTGACGGCCGTCCACGCTCCCGTGGACCCGTCCGTCTGGCACCGGGTCGCCGACGAGGGCGCCGCTCCGTCGCCGGGCGACGACGACCCCGGTGAGCGCATCCGCCTCATCGCGGGCGGCGGGTACCACCAGGCCGGAGCGGACGCCACCGGCGCCGCGTCTCCGTCCTTCCCCGCGCCCGGTGCCGCCGGGTTCCTGACGGCCCGGGCCGACCACCTGGCTCCCCGGGCCCAGCGGGTCGCCCTTCCCGGTGACCCCACCCTGGTTGTCCGCGACGCCGCGGACGACCCCTCCTTCGCTCCCGACTAGCCGCGTCTTCCACGACCGCGGCCGGTCCGTGCGCTCCTCTGCGCGCAGCCGCCTCGCCGAATCCGGCGGGCGTGCCTTCTCCCCGGCTTCCCCGGAGCACGAAGCTCTCCGTCCGCGGTCCACGAGCAGCTGGCCGATCTTTCTCGTTGACCAAAGGACACGCGATGACCTACGACACGCACGCCCGTATCGCCGCACTGGTGGCCGCGGGATTCTTCACCGCCGCCGGTGCCGGAGTGGCCTACGCCGACACCACCACCAGCGGAAACGGCTCCATCCTCGGCGGCAACCAGATCGTGGCCGACCTGGACGTCCCCGTCAACGCCTGCGGTAACGCGATCGCCGTCCTCGGCGTCGCGGGCGCCCAGTGCACCGGCAGCGGGGCCGCGGTCCAGGACGACAGCTCCACCTGGACGCCCGAGAAGCCCGAGAAGCCGGAGACCCCCGAGGAGTCCGAGAAGCCGGAGACCCCGGAGGAGCCCGAGAACCCCGAGAAGCCGGAGACCCCCGAGAAGCCGGAGAAGCCCGGTTACGGGGAGGAGCCCGGTGACGGCGGGCACGACGGTGGTGGCCACGACGGCGGTCACGACGACGGCTACGGCGGCGGCGACCACGGCGGTGGCGGCGGTGGCGGCGACCACGGCGGCGGTGACAACGGCGGTGGCGGCGGCACGCCCGAGGAGCCCGTCTCCCCGCCCGCAGTGGACCAGGAGCCCCCGGCCCCTGAGCTCGCCAAGACCGGCACCGACGGCAGCGCCCTGAGCGGTCTGCTCGCGAGCGCCGCCGCCGCGATCGCCGCGGGCGCCGGACTGCTCCTGTTCGGCAGGCGCCGCGCCCGCGCCTGACCCCGGCCTCCCGGGCCGTCCGCGGCCCGGGGGCTGACGCGAGTCCCGTAGCACCGGCCAAGGCCATGTGCGCGGGGTTCACGTCAGCCGCCGCCCTCAGGGGCGGGGCTGATGGACGGGGTGCGCGCGTTCCGCCGCAACCAGCGGAGCGGGACCGCGGCGCACTCTCCCAGCACCGGTAGCACGCACCTCCCAGGTGCGAGGCGGACCGGAAGGAAACCCCGGCCTTGGCCGAAGGCCCGCACCCCACCCAGGGGCGTGGAACGGCCTGTGGCCCGAGCACACACCTTCTCATCGACTCATCGACATGCTTGAAAGGACCTCCCACATGCGTAAGTGGGTCAGCACATCCGCGAAGTCGGTGCTCCTGACAGCTGGCTTCGTCGCGCTGGGCAGCGGAGTTGCCTTCGCGGACAGCCAGGCCGTCACGAGCGGCAACGGCTCCCTGCTGGGCGGCAACCAGGCGGTCGTGAACGGGGACGTCCCCGTGAACGTCTCCGGCAACGCGATCAGCGCCGTCCTGGGCACGGCCGGCGCCAGCAGCACCGACACCGGCGCGGCCGTGGTCGACCACCAGCACGGCCCCGACGCGGCCACCTCCGGCAACGGCTCCGCGGTCGGCGGCAACCAGCTGGTCGTGGACGGCGAGATCCCCGTGAACGTCTCGGGCAACGCCATCGCCGCCGTGGCCGGGATCGCTGGCGCCAGCACGACCGACACGGGCGCCGCGGTGGTCGAGCACCAGCACGGCCACCGTCACCACCACGGCCCCGACGCGGCCACCTCCGGCAACGGCTCCCTGCTGGGCGGCAACCAGGCCGTGGTCGACCTGGACGTGCCGGTCAACGTCGCGGGCAACGCCATCAGCGCGGTCGGCGGCGTGGCCGGCGCCGCGGCCACCGACACCGGCGCCCTGGTGCACGACGGGCACGGCCACGGGCACCGCGAGCACCACTCCGCGCCCGCCGAGTACACCGCCATGGACCTGGTGGACGAGGCCGCGAGGAACGCCACCATCCTGCCGCTGCCGGACACCTCCGGCGTGGACGCGGGCGTGCTGCGCCAGTCGGCGCCCCGTGAGCACCAGTCGGCCCCGCGCGAGCACCAGTCCATCGCGACCTCCGGCAACGGCTCGCTGGTGGGCGGCAACCAGGCCGTGGTCGACCTGGACGTGCCGGTCAACGTCGCGGGCAACGCCATCGGCGCGGTCGGCGGCGTGGCGGGCGCGGCCTCCACCGACACCGGAGCCCTGGTGCTGGAGGAGGAAGAGGAGGTCGTGACCTCGGGCAACGGCTCCGCGGTCGGCGGCAACCAGCTGGTCGCGGACGGCGAGGTCCCGGTCAACGTCTCCGGCAACGCCGTCGCGGCGGTCGCGAGCCTGGCCGGCGCCAGCAGCACCGACGACGGGGCCGCGGTCGTGCACCAGAGCGCTCCCGAGGCCCACTCCAGCGCCCTGGGCTCCCTGCCCCTGGTGGAGGAGCTGCCCGAGGTCCCGGTCTCCGACATGCTGCCCGTCGAGTACGAGGTGAGCGAGACCACCCGTCAGGCCGTGGAGCAGCACGCTCCCGAGCACGCCGACCAGCTGCCCGAGTCCGCCCCCGTGGGTGTGGCCGACCCGGTCAACGAGCTGCTCGGCGCCGCGGGCGTGGGCCTGTAACGACAGAACAGGGGATCGCGCCCGCGACCGCGCGGGCCCGGAGGGAGCACGGCGTCCCGTTCCGTGAGGAACGCGGTGGACTGCGGGGTGCCGTATCCCACAGGGCGGCGTCGGACACGGAGCGCGATCCCGGACCGGCACAGCGCGTGCCGTACGCGTCGACGGGCCACGACGACCCGCCTCCGCACTCCCGTTCCGTGAGGAACGCGGTGGACTGCGGGAGCGCGGAGGAGCTGGCCGTCAGCCCGTGACGCGAGCCGAGTCCTCCCGGGAATATCCGGGAGGACTCGCCGCATTCTGGGGAAAGCAGGCTCTCGGCCGCCACCAAGTGTGACCGAAGTCACTCGCAGGGGCCGTTATGGGTGCTCGTCAGAGGCGGTGCTGGCCAACCGGCCCACGTTGCCGGGGCGGCTCACGTACGCTACGGACCGGTACCGGTTCGGGAAGCGCTTATTCTGCGGGTGCCGGTGGGCGTGGACCGGATGTCCACCCAGAGCGACGGGGCCCTCACCCGCGGAGGGCGCAGTCCCTTCCGCCCACCGACGGGGGGAGCGCCTGGAGTTTCGGTTACTGTCGGTTCCCAGGGGCTTCCGACAGACCGCGGCCGGAAAGATCACGTAGGGCTAGACGTAGGGGAAGAGCGTGCCACCCACGAAGGGCAGCGCCGGCAAGAACGGCTCGAAGGACAGCGGACGACAGGGGGCGGGCACCGCCCTCGTCATCGTCGAGTCACCGGCCAAGGCGAAGACCATCGCCGGTTATCTGGGGCGCGGCTACGTCGTGGAGTCCAGCATCGGCCACATCCGCGACATGCCCAACAAGGCCGCCGAGATCCCCGCCAAGTACAAGGGGCAGGCGTGGGCCCGGCTCGGGGTGGACGTCGACGGCGACTTCGAGCCGCTCTACGTGGTCAACACCGACAAGAAGGCGCACGTCAAGAAGCTCAAGGAGCTCATGGCCGACGCCGACGAACTCCTCCTCGCCACTGATGAGGACCGCGAGGGCGAGGCGATCGCCTGGCACCTGCTGGAGGAGCTCAAGCCCCGCATCCCCGTCCGCCGCATGGTGTTCAACGAGATCACCAAGGACGCCATCCAGCGCGCGGCCCTCAACACCCGCGACCTGAACACCCGCCTGGTCAACGCACAGGAGACCCGGCGCATCCTGGACCGCCTCTACGGCTACGAGGTCTCCCCCGTGCTGTGGAAGAAGGTCATGCCCAAGCTCTCGGCGGGCCGCGTGCAGTCCGTGGCCACGCGCCTGGTGGTCGAGCGCGAGCGCGAGCGCATGGCGTTCACCTCCGCCGAGTACTGGGACCTCAAGGCCCTCTTCGACGCCACCGAGGCCGGTGTCGCCGAAAGCCCCGCCACCTTCCCCGCCGCCCTCGTCTCCGTGGACGGCACCCGCGTCGCCGCGGGCCGCGACTTCACCCCGCAGGGCGCGCTGCGCTCGGACCGCCCCGTCCGCCAGCTGGACGAGGCGGCTGCGCGCGGCCTCGCCGAGCGGCTGAGCGGCGCCGGGTTCTCGGTCTCCTCGGTGGAGCGCAAGCCCTACCGCCGCTCGCCCTACGCGCCGTTCCGCACCACCACCCTCCAGCAGGAGGCCTCCCGCAAGCTCGGCCTGTCGGCCAAGCAGACCATGCAGGTCGCCCAGCGGCTGTACGAGAACGGCTACATCACCTACATGCGTACCGACAGCACCACGCTGTCGGACAGCGCGGTCAAGGCCGCCCGCTCCCAGGTGCGCAGCCTCTACGGCGGCGACTACCTGCCCGACAAGCCGCGGGTGTACGCCAAGAAGGTCAAGAACGCCCAGGAGGCGCACGAGGCGATCCGCCCGACCGGTGACACCTTCCGCACGCCCGCCCAGACCGGCCTGTCCGGCCCCGAGTTCCGGCTCTACGAGCTGGTCTGGAAGCGCACCGTCGCCTCCCAGATGAAGGACGCGGTCGGCGAGTCCGTCACCGTGCGCATCGAGGGCACCTCCTCCGACGGCGAGGTCGCCGAGTTCAGCGCGACCGGCAAGGTCATCACCTTCCACGGGTTCCTCAAGGCCTACGTGGAGGGCTCCGACGACCCGGCCGCCGACCTGGACGACCGCGAGCGCCGCCTGCCCGCGATGTCGGAGGGCGACCCGCTCAAGGCCCAGAACCTGGAGGCCGAGGGACACAGCACCCGGCCGCCCGCGCGCTACACCGAGGCCAGCCTGGTCAAGGAGCTGGAGGAGCGCGAGATCGGCCGCCCCTCCACCTACGCCTCGATCCTCGGCACCATCCAGGACCGCGGCTACGTGTTCAAGAAGGGCACGGCGCTGGTGCCGTCCTTCCTGGCCTTCGCCGTGGTGCAGCTGCTGGAGCGGCACTTCGGCAACCTGGTGGACTACGAGTTCACCGCGCACATGGAGGACGTGCTCGACGACATCGCCCGGGGCGAGGCCGAGAGCCTGCCGTGGCTGCGCCGCTTCTACTTCGGCGGCGAGGACACCGAGGGCCAGCGGGAGACCGGGCTCAAGGAGCTGGTCAACGACAACCTCTCCGACATCGACCCCAAGGAGATCAGCTCCCTGCCGCTGCCCGGCACCGACATCGTGCTGAGGGTGGGGCGCTACGGCCCCTACCTGGACCGGGACGGCGTGCGGGTGAACGTGCCCGAGGACCTGGCGCCGGACGAGCTGACCGTCGACAAGGCCGAGGAGCTGTTCGCCCAGCCCAGCGGCGACCGCGAGCTGGGCACCGACCCCGAGACCGGCCGCGTCGTCGTGGCCAAGACCGGGCGGTTCGGCCCCTACGTCACCGAGGTGGTCGAAGAGCCGCAGGAGGCCGGGGAGGGCAAGAAGACCAGGGCCAAGGCCAAGGTCAAGCCGCGCACCAGCTCGCTGCTCAAGTCGATGAGCCTGGACACCGTCACCCTGGAGGACGCGCTGCGCCTGCTGTCGCTGCCGCGCGTGGTCGGTCAGATCGACGGCGAGGACGTCACCGCGCAGAACGGCCGCTTCGGCCCCTACATCAAGAAGGGCACCGACAGCCGCTCCCTGGAGACCGAGGAGCAGATGTTCACGATCACCCTGGAGCAGGCCGCGGCGCTGTTCGCCCAGCCCAAGCAGCGCGGCCGCCGCGCCGCGGCCCCGCCGCTGCGCGAGCTGGGGGAGGACCCGGCCTCGGGTGCCAAGATGGTGATCAAGGACGGCCGGTTCGGCCCCTACGTCACCGACGGGGAGGTCAACGCCTCCCTGCGCAAGGGCGACGAGGTGGAGTCGATCACCGACCAGCGGGCCGCCGAGCTGCTCGCCGAGCGCCGGGCCAAGGCGCCCGCCAAGAAGAAGCCCGCGGCCAAGAAGCCCGCCGCGAAGAAGGCCCCCGCCAAGAAGACCGGCACGACGGCCAAGAAGACGGGCACGGCGGCGAAGAAGGCGTCCACCTCCACGACGTCCGCCGGGAAGTCCCCGGCCGGGGGGACCGGTTCCCCCGACTCCGCCGCCCCAGAGGAATAGGCGCGGGGAACAGGCGCGGAGGACGACGAGGCGCGGGGCGTGGCGGAGCGGCCGGGATTCGTCTCCCGTGCCCCGGCGCGCGTAGGCTCACCCGGACGCCCCCGACGGGGGTGGCCGGGTGGGCGGCCTCCCGCGTGTTCACCCGGGGTGGGCGTATCCTCACCCCTGTGCGGAAGCAGTCTTCCGTACTACGCTTGGCAGAACTCACGGGGGCGCGGAAACGTGCGCGGTCCCCGGAGCTATCCAACGTTTCTGAGGCGGGTCCGTGACCCGCCGTTCCCTCTCCCCCTCACCGATAACCTTGAGCGCTATGAGCAGATCTGCACCCCTGGGAGCGCCGGCCGAGGCGCGCAACGTTCTTGCGATCACACCCTTCCGAAGGCTGTGGATCTCTCTCTCCCTCTCCAGCCTGGGCGACTGGCTCAGCCTGCTGGCACTGGTGTCCCTGGCGACCGTCTTCACCGCCGGCGGATCCCAGCTCGTCCAGTACCTGGCCGTCAGCGGCGTCGTGGCGATCAAGCTCGTCCCGTCGATCCTGTTCAGCCCCCTGGTCGGGACGGTCGCCGACCGCCTCGACCGCAGGTGGACGATGGTGGTCGGCGACGTCCTGCGCGGCGTGCTGTACGTCTCCATCCCCGTCGTGGGCCTCCTCTTCCCGGGCTTCGCCCTGGAGTGGCTGCTCATCGCCACCCTCCTGGCCGAGGCCGTCGCCCTGTTCTGGACCCCGGCCAAGGACGCCACGGTCCCCAACCTGGTGCCCCGCAAGCTGCTGGGGCAGGCCAACCGGCTGAGCCTGCTCACCGCCTACGGCACCGCGCCCGTCGCGGCGCTGCTGTTCGCCGCGCTCGCCTCGGTCAGCAACGTGCTCGGAGCGCTGCTGCCCTCCATGGCCAGCCCCGAGGCCGACGTCGCCCTCTACCTCAACGGCCTCACCTTCGTCGTCGCGGCGGTCGTCGTCGCCGGGCTGCCGATCCCCAAGCACAAGCCCTCCAAGGACGCGGAGAGCGACACCCGCGACAGCGGCATCCTGCGCGCGCTGGGGACCGGTCGGCGCCACGCGGGCGGCACGCCCCGCGTGCGCGGCCTGGTTCCGGGCATGCTCTGCGTCCTCGCCGCCGGGGGCGCGGTCATCGGTGTCGGCCGCGTGCACGTCGAGGGACTGGGCGCGG
Source organism: Nocardiopsis akebiae (assembly GCF_018316795.1). Taxonomy (NCBI): domain Bacteria; kingdom Bacillati; phylum Actinomycetota; class Actinomycetes; order Streptosporangiales; family Nocardiopsidaceae; genus Nocardiopsis; species Nocardiopsis akebiae. The sequence continues at coordinate 6,303,069 of NZ_CP074132.1, read as the reverse complement.
GCAACGCCGGTTTCGGCGTGGTCTTCGCCGCGGTCTTCGCGGGCACGGCCCTGGGCATGGTCGCCGGGCCGCGCGTGCTCAAGCAGTTCAGCCGCAGTCGGCTGTTCGGCCTGAGCATCGCCCTCGCCGGGCTGGCCCTGCTGTTCGCCGGGGCCGTCGCCGACATGGTGCTCACCGCCGTGCTCTCCGCGCTGCTCGGCGTGGGCGCGGGTATCGCCTGCGTGATCGGCCTGGCGGTGTTCGACCGCGAGGTGGAGGACGAGCACCGGGGCTCCGCCTTCGCCTTCCTGCACGGCGCCGCCCGCGTCACCCTGGTCGGCGCCGCCGTGCTCGCCCCGCTGGTCGCCGGGCTCGTCGGCAGTTACCGGATCCCGGTCGGCCCGCTGAGCTACGACCTGCGCGGCGGCGGCCTCGTCCTCATGCTCTCCGGCCTGGCCGTCCTGGTCGTGGCGCTGGTCTGCTACCGGCGGATGAACCGCCGGGACGACCCCGAGGCCGGTCCCGGCCTGCTCCCGGAGCTGTTCGCGGCGCTGCGCGGCGTCGCGCTCGCGCCGGAGGAGGACGAGGAGTCCAAGCCCGCGGGCGCGTTCATCGTCGTCGAGGGCGGTGAGGGCGCGGGCAAGTCCACCCAGGTGCGCGAGCTGACGGTGTGGCTGCGCGACCAGGGCTTCGAGGTGGTCGGCACCCGCCAGCCGGGTGCGACCAAGCTCGGCATGCGCCTGCGCGGTCTGCTCCTGGACCGGGAGAACTCGCACATCACCCCGCGCGCCGAGGTGCTGCTCTACGCGGCCGACAAGGCCGATCACGTCCAGCAGGAGATCCTGCCCGCCCTGCGGCGCGGCGCGGTCGTCATCAGCGACCGCTACGTGGACTCCCTGCTGGCCTACCAGGGTTCGGGGCGCGACCTGTCCTCGGACGAGATCCGCCGGATCAGCGACTGGGCCACGCAGGACCTGGTCCCGGACCTGACGGTGCTGCTCGACGTGCGGCCCGAGGACGGCCTGTCCCGCCTGGGCGGCCCGGCCGACCGCATCGAGGGCGAGCCGGCGGAGTTCCACGACCGGGTCCGCCGGGGCTTCCTGGAGCTGGCCCGGGCCGCGCCCGAGCGCTACCTGGTGCTCGACGCCCGCGAGCCGCAGGACAGGATCACCCGCGAGATCCAGCGCCGGGTGCGCTCCCTGCTGCCCGACCCGGTCCCGAGCGGCTCCGAGGCCGTCACCGGCATGATCCCGGTGATCAGGAACGACGAGGTCGGACAGGGCTGAGGCCGAGGCGGCCGGGCCGTCCGACGCACCGAGGGCTCCCTGCCCCCGCCCGGGGGAGGGGGCCCTCGTCCGTGTCCGGGCGGACCCCGCCCGGGTGAGGCGGAGCGCTCCCGGCGCTCCGACGGGGAGATCGGCCTGTGGACAACGGTCCGGACGTCGGCGCCGACTCCTATCCTGAAGACCGAAGCACCAGCGGTGGGAGGGAAGCATGACGGTCTTCGACGACCTCATCGGCCAGCGGTCCACGGTGGGCCAGCTCCAGCGGGCCGTCGCCGGGGCCGCCGACCTCGTCTGCGGCGGACGGGGCACGGGGATGACCCACGCCTGGCTGTTCACCGGGCCGCCCGGTTCGGGCCGGTCGGAGGCCGCCCGTGCCTTCGCGGCCGCCCTCCAGTGCCCGGACGGCGGCTGCGGCCACTGCGGCTCCTGCCACCAGACCCTCGCCGGGACCCATCCCGACGTGCTGTACGTGCGGCCCAGCGGGCTGAGCTTCGGCGTGGCCGCCACCCGCGACCTCGTGCTGCGCGCGGGCTCCAAGCCCTCCGGCGGGCGGTTCCGGATCGTACTGTTCGAGGACGCCGACCGCGCCACCGAGGCCGCCTCCAACGCCCTGCTCAAGGCGGTGGAGGAGCCCTCGCCGCGCACCGTGTGGCTGCTGTGCACCCCCACCCCCGACGACCTGCTCGTCACCATCCGCTCGCGCTGCCGCATGGTCACCCTGGCCACGCCCGGCACCCCGGAGCTGGTGGACGCCCTCGTCCAGCGCGACGGGATCGACGCCGAGACCGCCCGCGCGGCGGCGGTCGCCGCCTCCGGGCGGATCGACCGGGCCCGGCAGCTGGCCACCGACCCGGAGGCGCGCAGACGCCGGGAGGAGGTGCTGTCCATCCCCGCCCGGCTCGACGGACTCGGCGCGTGCGTCACCTCCGCCGCCCGGCTCTACGAGATCGCGGAGGAGGAGTCCAAGGCCCTGACCACGGCGCTCGACGATAAGGAGAGGGAGGAGCTGCGGGCCGCGTTCGGCGAGGGCTCCACGGGCAAGGGCGTGGCCAAGGCGATGCGCGGCTCCGCGGGCGCGATGAAGGACCTGGAGGAGCGGCAGAAGCGCCGCGCCACCCGCATCAAGCGCGACTCCTACGACCGCGCCCTGCTCGACCTGGTCGCGTTCTACCGGGACGCGCTCACCCTCCAACTGGGCGCGAGGGTGGAGCTGTCCACGGCCGAGCGCTCCGGCGACCTGGAGCGGGTCGCCCGCTCCAGCACACCGGAGTCCACGCTGCGCAGGATCGACGCCATCATGGAGTGCCGCGAGCGCATCGCCGCGAACGTGCACCCCCAGATAGCCATGGAGGCCATGACCTCCGCCCTCCTGGCCGGATAGGCGACCGCCCCGCGGTCGCGGGACGCGGTCGCGGCCCTCCGCGCGAACCCGTCACGGGACGGTGCGGCGGCCCCGCGTCCGGGCGGCGGCCCCGCGTCCGGGCGGCGGCCCCGCGTCCGGGCGGCGGCCCCGCGTCCGGGCGGCGGCCCCGCGTCCGGGCGGGGACGGGGCACCTCCCCTGCGGGGGGAGAAGCGCGAGTCCGACCGGTGCGGGCCGCGCCGGTCGTGGAGAATGGGGCGGCGCCGACGACACGTCGGTCGCGGTCGGACGTGACGAGAGGGCGGGGCACCGTTGGCGACGAGGGTTCGGGGACCGTGGGCGGCCGTGCTCGCCGGGTCCGTGCTGCTGGCGACGGCGTGCACGGCGCAGGGCGACCAGCAGAGGGAGGGAAGCGCCGCGCCCGGGCCCTCCGGGGAGCTGGCGGCCTTCGCCGACCAGGAGCTGTCCTGGGGCGAGTGCGAGAGCGGGGTGCCCGGCACCGAGTGCGCCACCTACGAGGTTCCCCTCGACTACGAGGACCCGGACGGCGAGCGCATCGAGATCGCGGTCAAGCGCCTCGCCTCCGAGGGCGGTGACGTCCTCGGCTCCCTGCTCGTCAACCCCGGCGGGCCCGGCGGCTCCGGGTACGACTTCGTGGACCACGCCCCCTACAAGGTCAGCGACACGGTGCGCGAGAGGTTCGACGTGGTCGGGTTCGACCCGCGCGGTGTCGGCCGCAGCTCACCTCTTACCTGCCTGGACGCCGAGGGCATCGACGAGTTCCTCGGCGGCGTGGACGGCGTCGAGGGCGACGGCGACATGTCCGAGGTCTCCGCGGCCGAGCTGACCGAGCTGGAGGAGGACAGCCGCGGCTTCGTCGAGGCCTGCCGGGCCAACCACCCCGAGCTGATGCGGCACGTGGGCACCGCCGACGTCGCCCGCGACATGGACCTGCTGCGCGCCCTGCTCGGCGACGAGAAGCTCACCTACCTGGGCGCCTCCTACGGCACCAGCATCGGCGCCCACTACGCCGAGCAGTTCCCCGACCGCGTCCGCGCCCTGGTGCTCGACGGCGCCGTGGACCCCAGCCAGGGTCAGCTCGACCTCAGCGTGCAGCAGGCGACCGGGTTCGAGACCGCCCTGCGGGCCTTCGTGGAGGACTGCCTGAGCCGGTCGGACTGCCCGCTCGGCGGCCCCGGCGACAGCGTGGACGACGGTATCGGGGCGCTGACCGCCTTCCTGGCCGACACCGCCGAGAACCCCCTGTCCAACAGCATGGACGACCGCGAGGTCAACCGCGCCCGCGCCGAACTGGGCGTGCTCGCCGCGCTCTACACGGAGGACTGGTGGCCGCGCGTGCGCGAGGCCCTCACCGCCGGCACCGAGGGCGACGGCACCCTCCTGCTCCAGCTCGCCGACGACCTCTACAGCCGCAGTGACACGGACGCCTACGTCAACTCCACCGCCGCGCTCATCGCGGTGAACTGCTCCGACTCGCCCAGCCCGCGCGACGTGGAGGCCTACGCCGAGGCCGCGGCCCGGGCCGGTGAGGAGTCGCCGATCTTCGGCCCCGGCCTGGCGTGGGGCGCCCTGCCCTGCGCGTACTGGCCGGAGGAGGCGGTCGACCCGCCCGTGGAGCTGGACGGGGACGGGGCCGCGCCCGTCATGGTGCTGGGCACCACCCGCGACTCGGCCACCCCCTACGCGTGGTCCGAGGCGCTCGCCGAGCAGCTCGCCTCGGGCTTCCTGGTGACCCGCGACGGCGACGGACACACCGGCTACCGGATGGGCGACCAGTGCGTCGACGAGATCGTGGACGCCTACCTGATCGACCTCACCGTGCCCGAGGACGGCATGGCCTGCGCCTGAGACCGGCGGCCGGATGAGTCGGCCGCCGTGTCCCCGGCACTCCGCCGAGGGGCTAGAATGGTGACCGCATCGCCGCGTGGGACACGCGGCGGCGCGCCGCCTTAGCTCAGTCGGCAGAGCGATTCACTCGTAATGAATAGGTCGTCGGTTCGATTCCGACAGGCGGCTCCAGCCGAAACGCCACCCCGGACCGGGGTGGCGTTTCGCGTTGGCGGCCGACCGGGTGACCAGTGGCCTGTTCAGCGAACGGGCCGCCCATGGCGTCGGCCCCTCCGCGATCGCCCGGACGGGCCCGGGGCCTCCCGCGGGCCGCGCCGTCCTCCGGCACGGGCCCGCGCGGCCCTCAGACGCGCTGCCTGTTCTGGAACCAGCCCCACACGGCGGTGGCCACGAACAGGACGGCGCCGATGACGGCGAGCCAGAGCAGGCCCTTGATGACCATGCCCAGGATGGCGAGGATGAGCCATATCGCCAGCAGCACCAGGATGAAGTAGACCATGTCGTCCCCCAAGATCGCGTCGCTTCGGGACCTACCCGCTTCCGCGCCCGACCGCACACGCGGACCGGCCCGTCAGGGCCAGGTGCCGTCCACCACGGTTCCGTGGCCGGGTTTGCTGCGGTCCAGCCACTCCTGGCGGTTGCGGGCGAAGGCCAGGGACCAGTCGACCTGGCGCTGGTGCAGCTCGGCCAGGCCGACGGCGGCGAGTTCGGGGTGCCTGGCGCCGATCTCCTCGGCCAGGGCCAGCGCCGCCGAGGCGTCGGCGGTCGCTGTGTGGGCGTCGGTGAGCTCCACGCCGTAGTACTCGCACATGGCGCCCAGGTTGCGCTTGCCCCTGCGGTAGGGCTCCACGCCCCGGTCGATCACCAGCGGGTCCACCACGGGCGCCGGGGGGCCGCTCAGGCGTTCGGCGAGGGTCGTCAGCCCGTGCCGCCGCATCTCCCCGGAGAGCACCCGCAGGTCGTAGGGGGCGTTGAAGACCACCAGCCCCTGACCGGAGGAGAGCTGGTCGGCCAGCGCCTGGCCGATCTCCTCCAGGCACTCCCCGGCGGGACGGCCCTCGGCCCGGGCCCGCTCCGTGCTGATGCCGTGGATGGCTACGGCGTCCGCCGGGATCTCGCGGGGGCCCGGGTCCACCAGCCAGGTGCGGGCCTTGCCCTCGCGGTCCACCAGCGCGGCCGAGACGAGGAAGGCCGTGTCGGGGTCGCGGGAGGAGGTCTCGGTGTCGAACCCCAGCAGGGGAGTGGTGTGCCAGCCGGGGTGGCCGCCCCGGACGGGAGGGGTGGGGCGCGGCTCGTGCTCCGCGCAGTAGGTGCGCCACCGGCCGCCCTCCTTGACGACGACACCCTCTCCGGCGCCGACGGAGGACTGGCAGTCGGTGCATGTCCCGGGATAGCGGTTGCGCATGGGATCCTCTCGGCCGGATGGTCCACACCGCCGTGAACAGCGGCGATTCGTGAACATCGTAGAACGGCGCGGGGACAGTCCGCCCGGGGAGCGTGCCGCGCGCACTACGGCTGGAGACGCCTGGGGCCCTTGATGTGCAAGTGCCGACTTCTGGGGAAGGAAGAGGGACATGAGTCTGGAAGAGGCATCACGTCAACTCGAAGCAGCCATCCACGACGCCCGCGTCTCCTTCGACTGCATCCTCTTGGAGGAGCTGGACCGGGCGCACACGAACGCCATCACCGCGCGTGCCGCCGTGGACGCCGCGGAGCAGGCCATCCGCGTGGAGATGGAGAGACGCGAGTCCGCCGAGGGCGGGGCGCCCGGATCCTCCGGGACCGTGGACTGACCCCTGGTCGCATCGAACAGGTTTTCGAACAACGGGTATGATCGGAGGCATGCCCGATCAGTCGCTGACGCCGGACTGGCCCGCGAGCGTCCACCCGCCCGGGGCGGACTCCTTCGAGCAGACGGCCCTGGTGTGGCTGTTCGACCACGTGCCCGCCGACTACCGGTTGCACGGTGTCCTGCGGCGCCATCCGGTCGCCCTTTCCCGGCTGGCCCACCAGTACGTCTCCTCGGCGCTGGAGGCCGCCCGGGAGGGCTACCGGACCGCCCGGGTCGACCTGCGCGACCACATGCCGCCGCACGCCCTCGACCAGGTCATGAACGCCTACCTCGCGGAGGGACAGCGCATGGCCGCCGTCCTCAGGTCGGTCGAGGCGGTCGACGCCGCCCTGCGCGCGGCGGCGGCCGAGCGGGGCGGCGATGAGTGAGGTCGCGTGCCCGTGCGCCCGGTCAGGCGGTCACCCGGACCACCACGGCCACCTCGTCGCCGGTGTTCACGAGGTGGTGGCCGCCCCCGGCCGAGCCCACGACCCGGGCCCGGTGGGCGGACAGCTCCGACGCCGAGCGGATCTGCCCGTCCGCGGCGGAGGTGATCAGGTGGGCGCGCCCGCTGACCAGGTACAGCACCTCCATGCCGTGCCGTCGGGACGGGTGCGGGGCGGGTCCGGACACGAAGCCGTCGGGTTCGAGGGCCACCGCGGTCACGCGGAGCCTGCCGCCCGTCCGGCGCCGGACCGCGCGGGGGGCGGGTTGCCAGCGCCCCCGCCGGGACGGCCGCAGCGCGGGCCCGCTCAGGGAGGCGGCGGCGCCCCGGGCGGCGGCCACCAGGCGGCCGAGGGTCGGCATGCGGCGCTCGGCCAGGTGGGCGTAGCCGGAGCGGCGCCCGGCGTCCACCACGTCGCCGATCCCCTCCAGGGAGACGGGCGCACTCCTGGGGGCGGGCGCGGACGACGGGGCCGGTGCGGCGGCGGCCGGTGCGGCGACGTTGTGGGGAGCGGGGAGTACGGCAGTGCCGGAGAGAGTGCGCTGGGGCATCGTGAGAGGATCCTTCACGTGTGCGCGCCCCGGGAACGGGGGCGCGCGGATGTCGTCTGGAAGCCCCGGTGCGCCGGGGCGGCGGGGGGAACGGCCCCGCGGGTTCACGCGGAGACGGAGATCACCCTGCTGGGAGGTGCCCAGCACCCGGCGTCCACGATGGACTGGGGTGCGCGGAGGGGCACGCGGTCGGTCGGCGGCGTACGAGGACGCCTCGGCGACGACTCAGCGACGACAACACGGACACGCCGCACTGGCCAGGTGGCAGGAGGCCCCGGGGGCCGTACGAGCCATGGCGTCGGTGCGCGTGCGCGGATACATGGGTGTAAGGAGACCAGCAAAGGCCGGGAGGAGTCAAGCGACGGTGCGGTGGCCCCGCGTGTCGTCCCCCTCACCCCGGCGTTCGCGGGGCGTGTTGCGGGCGGCGCTCCGTGGTGGTGACATGTGGAACCCGAGTACGGTGTGCGGCCACCGCCGGAAAAGGCTCCATCCCCCAGCCGTAGTGACAGGAGCGGCCGTTATGGCATCCGTCCCCGGAAGGCGCAGTTGAGCACCGAGGCGCCGGGACTGTGGGCGCGCGTCCTGGTGCGCGCGCTGGTCGTCGCGGCCGCCTGGGTGATGGCGCTCGGCTTCCTCGGACAGGGGGAGGCCCTGCTCGTCGCCGTCCTGACCGCGCTCACCTTCGTGCTGCTGTGGCTGCGAGCCCGCGCCGCAGGACCGGCCGCGCCCCGGGGCCCCGACCCGCGCCGACCGCCGGAGGAGGGCTGAGCCGCCCGCGCGGCCCCGGGGCCCGCCGGCGCCACGCCGCCGGACGCTCTTTCGACAAAGCGGTGAGCACCGTGCCGCGCGCGGCGTAGATTCTTGGTCTATGACGGACCGGGATCTTCTCCACGCCCTGCGCTCCGGCCGTACTCCGCCGGAGGACGCCTACGCCAGGCTTCTCGACGCGTACGGAGCGGAGCTGTACCGGCGCTGCATCCTGGTCCTGCGCGACCGCGACGCCGCGCACGTGGTGCTCAGGGACACGCTGATCGTCGCCCGCGCGCACATCGGGCGCCTCGCCGACGCCGACCGGCTGGGGGAGTGGCTGCACGCGCTCGCCGAGGCGGAGTGCGCCCGCCACCGGGCCAACGGTCCGCGGGCCGGAGCCCCGGACGAGCTGGGGCTGCCGGAGAACACCGCGCTGGTCCCGACGCGCGTGCTCAACGGCATGGTCGGCCCCGAACTCGACGGCTACCGCACGCACGTGGCCGTGCGCGCCGACCGCTTCGACCGCGAGGGCTTCCCCAAACAGCCGGGCGATCCGCTGCTGACCCGCGGCCTGGCCTCCCTGCTGCCCGTGGCCCTGGCGCTGCTGTGCGCCCTGCTGCTGATCGTGCTGGCGGGCTACGTGCTCACCACGGACTCCGCGCACGAGCCCTTCCCGGGCCCCGGGTCGGTCGCCTCGCGCAGCCAGCGCTGAGGGCACCGCCCGGACACGGCGCGGCCCGGCGGGGAGTCCTCCGCCGGGCCGTCGCGGCGACGCCGTGACACGTGTGCTCGCGAGCGGCTGGGCCTGCCGCTGTGGACGGGGCTTCGGCTCCGGGGGGGTGCTCGGGTTCCCGTTCTCCGGGCGCCCGAACAAGGGGAGAACCGCGCTTCGCGTCCGTTGAGGGCGGTAGCCCGCCGCGCCGCGAAGCGCCCCCGTCGGGCGACGGGCGGGCCGACGCGAAGCGGAGGCCCCGAAGAGCACGGACTAGCTTTCCTTGACCTCGGAGATGTGCGAGGCGTCGCCGTGCACGCCCGCCTCCTCGGCGCGCTTGACCGAGGCCACGATCTCCTGCTCGGCCTCGTGGCGGCCGACCCAGGTGGCGCCCTCCACGGACTTGCCCGGCTCCAGGTCCTTGTAGACCGTGAAGAAGTGCTCGATCTCCAGGCGCTCGAACTCGTTCACGTGGTGAATGTCACGCAGGTGCTCCTGGCGCGGGTCCGTCGCGGGGACGCAGAGCAGCTTGTCGTCGCCCCCCGCCTCGTCGCGCATGCGGAACATGCCGATGGCGCGGGCCCGGATCAGGCAGCCCGGAAACGTCGGGGCCTTGAGCAGGACGAGGGCGTCCAGGGGGTCGCCGTCCTCGCCGAGGGTCCCCTCGACGAACCCGTAGTCGGCGGGGTAGGTCGTGGAGGTGAACAGCATGCGGTCGAGACGGATACGACCGGTCTCGTGGTCCACCTCGTACTTGTTGCGCTCCCCCTTGGGGATCTCGATCGTAACGTCGAATTCCATGCTGATCTCGGCTCCCAATGCGACTAATGTCGCCGTATAACTACAACGTCAGGCCGCTACACCGAAGGAAGGGCAGGTGCCCCCGAGTGCGACGGGTACGAGGCGAGGCGCTCCTCGCGCTGGCCCTGCTCAACATATTCGTGCTGATCGCCGGGTTTGTCGCCCTCGACGTGATCGGGGCGCGTCCCCTTCCTGCGGCGCCCAACCCGGTCACGGACGCCGAGGGCGTGGCGGCGGCGCAACCCGCGGCCTCGACTCCGGCGGACCCGGAACGGATCGCGGACATCCTCGATGATCCCATGTCGGATTCCGGGATCGAGGAGGGCCTCTCCGGTTTCGTCGTGGACGCCGCCACCGGTGAGACGCTCTTCGAGCTGGACCCGGACGCCCCCGTGACCCCGGCCTCGACCACGAAGATCGCCACGGCCGTGGCCGTCCTGGACACCGTCGGACCCGACCACGTGCTGAGCACCGAGGCCTACCTGGTCCCCGGACAGGACCGCGTGGTGCTGCGCGGAGAGGGCGACGTCACCCTGACCACGACCGCCGACTCCGCAGCTTACCCGCAGGTAGCGACCCTGGAGGAGCTGGCCGAGCGCACGGCGCGGGCCCTGGGCGCCGAGGGCGTCGACACGGTCTCCCTCGGCTACGACGACTCGCTGTTCACCGGCCCGGACACCGGCCCCGGCTGGAAGCCCACCTACGTCACCGAGGGCAGCACCGCCACGGTGCACGCGCTGATGATCGACTCCGGGAGGTTCTCCACCGAGGCCAGCGGCTACGGATCGCGCGTGCCGGACCCGCCCCTGTTCGCGGCCGAGGCATTCGCCGAACAGCTGGAGGAGGCGGGGATCGCGGTCGAGGGCTCCCCCACTGAGGAGCGGGCCTCCGGGGAGCCCGTCGCCAGCGTCGACTCGCCTCCGATGTCGGCCCTGGTCGAGCACATGATGCTGGCCAGCGACAACAACATGGCCGAGGCGCTGGGGCGGATCACCGCGATCGGCCTGAGCCGGGAGCCCTCCTTCGACGGCGCCGCGGCGGCCACCCACCGGGTGATGGAGAGCCTGGGTGTGGAGGGCGTCCAACTGTCGGACAACAGCGGCCTGAGCACCGAGAACAGGATCACACCGCGGGCCCTGGTGGAGCTGCTGCGGCTGGCCGCGAGCGGCGACCGCCCCGACCTCAACGCCGCGATCACCGGCCTGCCCACGGCCAACTCCACGGGCACACTGGCCGGGTACAACCGCTACACCCCCAACTCGGCGGCGCACGAGGGCGCGGGGCTGGTGCGCGGCAAGACCGGCACCCTGAACGGGGTGAGCACCCTGGCCGGGACCATCCACGACCAGGAGGGCAACCTGTTCCTGTTCGCCTTCATGGCCAACCACCCCGCCGCCGTCGGCCCCCGGCTGGACCCCCTGGCCGCGGCCCTCAGCCAGTGCGGCTGCTCCTGACCGGACCACCACGCGGGCGCGCCCCCGTACGCGCGGCCCGGCGGCGCGGAACCGCCTGGTGACACCGGAGGAACCGGGGAAATCGGCCGCTCTCAGGGTCATCCCGGGCGGTACCCGGAATTCCCACCCTGATCCCCGTGCCGTCCCGCGCCTCGTGGGTAGGCTGGCGGTGTGACTGTGATCGACTGGGACGTAGCCGTGAACACCGGTGTCCGCCTCGTGCGCCCGGGCCCGCAGGTGGACCTTTCCGACGCGCGGCAGGCCGTCGCGCAGTTGCGGGAGCTCTCCACCGTGGCGGCCGGACACGTGCGCGAATTCACCGGGATGAACCCCCTCGAACCAGCGGGCCCCGCGGTCATCGTGGACCGCCCCGGCTGGATCCGAGCCAACGTCGACGGGTTCCGAGTGGTCATCGAACCCGTACTCGAACAGATGGGTGCCGACCGGCTCAACAACAGCCCGGCCGGGAACCTGACCAGTGCGGTCGGCTCCCGGATCACCGGGGTGCAGCTCGGAGCGGTGCTCTCCTACCTGGCGGGGAAGGTCCTCGGCCAGTACGAGCTCTTCCTGCCGCCCGACCCCGACGGCACCCTGCCGACCGGCCGTCTGACGCTCGTGGCGCCCAACATCGTCAACGCCGAACGCGAGATGGACGTCGACCCCCGGGACTTCCGCCTGTGGGTGTGCCTGCACGAGGAGACCCACCGCATGCAGTTCACGGCCACGCCGTGGCTGCGCGGCCACGTCCAGGAGCTCATGCAGGAGCTGCTCCTGTCGTCGGAGATGAACGCGGGCGACCTCATCGGCAGGCTGCGCGCCGCGGGCGAGGCCGTCGCCGACGCCGTACGGGGCGGGGGCGAGAGCAACCTCATCACCGCCATCCAGAGCCCCGAGCAGAGCGAGATCATGGACCGGGTCACCGCGGTCATGAGTCTGGCCGAGGGGCACGGCGACTTCGTCATGGACGCCGTCGGCCCCGAGGTGGTGCCCAGCGTCGCCACCATCCGCGCGCGCTTCCAGAAGCGCCGCGAGTCCGCCAACCCGATCGACCGGATCATGCGCCAGCTGCTGGGCATGGACATGAAGATGCGCCAGTACGAGGAGGGCGCCGCCTTCGTCCGCGCCGTGGTGGGAGAGGTCGGCATGACCGAGTTCAACCGGGTGTGGACCTCGCCCGAGACCCTGCCCACCCTGGCGGAGATCCGCAACCCCACCGCCTGGGTCGACCGGGTCGTGCGCCCGGCCGCCGTCAACGAGTGAGCGGTCCGCACCCCGCCGTCGCCGCCGTGCGCTCGGCGGTCCGGCGGGTGCTGCGCGGCCTGCCCGCCGACGCCACGGCGCTGGTGGCGTGCAGCGGCGGCGCCGACTCCCTGGCGCTGGCGGGCGCGGTGGCCTTCGAGGCCCCCCGCGTCGGCCGGGCCGCGGGGGCGGTGACCGTCGACCACGGGCTCCAGGAGGGCTCGGCCCGGCGCGCCGAAGACGTGGCCAAGGTCCTGGCCGGGCTCGGACTCGACCCCGTCCTGGTCCGGACGGTGCGGGTGTCCGGACCGGGCGGGCCCGAGGCGTCGGCCCGGCGCGCCCGCTACGAGGCGCTGGACGGGGCGGTCGCCGACCGCGCCCCCGCCGTGGTGCTGCTGGGCCACACCCTCGACGACCAGGCCGAGACGGTCCTGCTCGGCCTGGCCCGCGGCTCCGGGGCCCGCTCGCTGGCGGGCATGGCGCCGCGCGCCGGCCACCACCTGCGCCCCCTGCTGGGCCTGGACCGGGCCACCGTGCGCGAGGCCTGCGCCCGGATGGGCCTGGACGCGTGGGAGGACCCGCACAACCTCGACCCCCGCTTCGCCCGGTCGCGGGTGCGCCACGAGGCGCTGCCCGCCCTGGAGCGCGCGCTGGGTCCGGGGATCGCCGCCGCGCTCGCCCGCACCGCGGCCATGCTGCGCGCGGACGCCGACACCCTGGACCTGCTCTCCGACGGCCTCTTCGAGGAGGCGTCCGGCCCGGGCGACGGGGGCGGGCGGGACGCGGGCCCGGTCGGGCCCGTGCTGGCGGTGGCACCTCTGGAGCGGGCCCCCGAGTCCCTGCGCACCCGGGTGCTGCGCCGCGCCGCGCTCGCCGCGGGCTGTCCGGCCGGCGCGCTGACCGCCCGGCACGTGCGCGAACTGGACCGGCTGGTCACCGAGTGGCGTGGTCAGGCCCACATCGACCTGCCCGGGGGAGTCCGGGGCCGCCGTGTCGCGGGCCGTGTCCGTTTCGAGGGCTGAGGTCCTGCCGCGCCCGGCGTGTCCGCCCTCCGCGACGCGCCGCCGCGGGCAAGGGCGGGCCGGTCCGGCTCCACCGCCGCGTTCGACACGTTTATCCTGGTTGCCGCAAACGGGGAACCCAGCAGCGAGGACATCAGCGTGGACGCCAAAGACATGGGCCGGGACCTGGAGAAGGTCCTGGTCACCGAGGAAGAGATCAAGGCCCGCCTGGAGGAGATCGGCGCGCGCATCGACGCCGACTACGCGGGCAAGGACCTGCTCATCGTCGGTGTGCTCAAGGGCGCGGTGATGGTGATGGCCGACCTGGCCCGGGTGCTGCACACCCCGGTCTCCATGGACTGGATGGCGGTCTCCTCCTACGGGGCCGGGACCACCTCCTCCGGCGTGGTCCGCATCCTCAAGGACCTGGAGACCGACATCAAGGACCGCGACGTCCTCATCGTCGAGGACGTCATCGACTCCGGTCTGACCCTGTCGTGGCTGATCGGCAACCTGAAGTCGCGCGGGCCCCGCTCGGTGGAGGTCTGCACGATGGTCCGCAAGCCGCTGGCGTTCGACGTGGACCTCCACGTGGAGTACGTCGGCTTCGACCTGCCCAACGAGTTCATCGTCGGCTACGGCCTCGACTACGCCGAGAAGTACCGCAACCTGCCCTTCATCGGCACCCTCGCCCCGCACGTCTACGAGGACTAGGGGCGCCCGGCCCGCCGCGGACTCCGTACGGGCTCGCACCGGACCCGTACGGAGGCTGTGGGGAGTGCCACGGGAACAACGCGGTGGGGTGTCGTCGTTGCTTTCATGACGGTTCCCGTCCGGTCGTACCGGTCGTCCGTGCGGGCGTGCCCGCCCTCGGGGGCGAGGTGTACCGTCGAATATCCCGGCGATGTTCCGGGGAACCACGTGTCCGATAGGTCCTGCTTCGGAAACTCCTCTGGGGTGGGGCGGCCTGGTCAGGAGGGACGGACCCGACAGGGTTCCGCTCACATGAATCTGAAGCGTTTTTTCCGCGGTCCGTGGATCTGGATCCTGGCCGTCGGCCTCATGCTCATCATCGGCTTCCGCGTGTTCGACGTCGGCGGCGGTCCCCAGCCCACCGAGACCGACATCTCGACCGTCCACCAGCTCATCGAGCGGGACGAGGTGGACAACGCCGAGATCGTCGACCGCGACCAGCGCATCGTGCTGACCACCGTGGACGACGAGATCTACGAGGCGTACTGGGTCGAGGGCCAGGGCCTCCAGCTCGCGGAGATGCTCCAGACATCCCTGGACAGCGAGGGCACCAACCTGGAGTCCTACGAGGTCTCGGTCGCCACCACGCCGGTGTGGACCACCGCGCTGTTCAGCCTGCTGCCGCTGGTCATCATCATCGTCATCTTCTGGTTCATCTTCAGCCAGATGCAGGGCGGCGGCTCGCGCGTGATGAACTTCGGCAAGTCCAAGGCCAAGCTCATCACCAAGGACACGCCCAAGAACACCTTCGCCGACGTCGCCGGGGCCGACGAGGCCATCGAGGAGCTCCACGAGATCAAGGAGTTCCTCCAGAACCCGGCCAAGTTCCAGGCGATGGGCGCCAAGATCCCCAAGGGCGTGCTCCTGATGGGACCGCCCGGAACCGGTAAGACCCTGCTGGCCCGCGCCGTCGCCGGTGAGGCCGGGGTCCCGTTCTACTCCATCTCCGGCTCGGACTTCGTCGAGATGTTCGTCGGTGTGGGCGCCTCCCGCGTGCGCGACCTGTTCGAGCAGGCCAAGGCCAACGCCCCCGCGATCATCTTCATCGACGAGATCGACGCCGTCGGCCGCCACCGCGGCGCCGGCATGGGCGGCGGGCACGACGAGCGCGAGCAGACCCTCAACCAGATGCTGGTCGAGATGGACGGCTTCGACGTCAAGGGCGGCGTCATCCTCATCGCCGCCACCAACCGGCCCGACATCCTCGACCCGGCGCTGCTGCGCCCAGGCCGCTTCGACCGCCAGGTCGTCGTGGACCGCCCGGACATGGACGGCCGCCGCGACATCCTCAAGGTCCACGCCAAGGGCAAGCCCATGGCGGACGACGTCGACTTCAACGTCATCGCCCGCCAGACCGCCGGGATGACCGGCGCCGACCTGGCCAACGTCATCAACGAGGGCGCCCTGCTGTCCGCGCGCGCCGACCGGCAGGCCATCACCCACGCCGTCCTGGAGGAGGCGATCGAGCGGGTCATGGCCGGTCCCGAGCGCAAGACCCGGGTGATGTCCGACCGGGAGAAGAAGGTCATCGCCTACCACGAGGGCGGCCACGCCCTGGTGGGCCACGCGCTGCCCAACTCCGACCCGGTGCACAAGATCACCATCCTGCCGCGCGGCCGGGCCCTGGGCTACACGATGTCGGTGCCCACGGAGGACAAGTTCCTCACCTCGCGCTCGCAGATGATGGACCAGCTCGCGATGATGCTCGGCGGCCGCGCCGCGGAGGAACTCGTCTTCCACGAGCCCACCACCGGCGCGGGCAACGACATCGACAAGGCCACCAACCTGGCCCGCAACATGGTCACCGAGTACGGCATGAGCGAGCGCCTGGGCGCCCGCAAGTTCGGCTCCGGCAACACCGAGCCCTTCCTGGGCCGGGAGATGTCGCACGCCCGCGAGTACTCCGAGGAGATCGCCTCCATCATCGACGAGGAGGTGCGCCGCCTCATCGAGTCCGCGCACGACGAGGCCTACGAGGTCCTCGTCGAGTACCGGGACGTCCTGGACGACCTGGTCGTGGCGCTGCTGGAGAAGGAGACCCTGTCCAAGGCCCAGGTGCTGGAGATCTTCGCGCCGGTGGTCAAGCGCCCCTCCCGCGGCTCCTACACGGGTTACGGCAAGCGCCAGCCCTCGGAGCGGCCCCCCGTGCGCTCCAAGAAGGAGCTGGCCGTGCTCAACGGCGCCGAGGTCCCGGGCGCCGACGCGGTGCGGGGCTCCACGGACGTCCAGGACCCCCAAGCGGTCCGGGGCTCCTCGGCCAACGGACAGCTCGCGGGGCCGTCCGCCGCGGATGAGGGGGACGAGTCGTGAGCGCGTCCGAGGAACTGCCGCCCAGGTCCGTGGACCGTCTGCGCATCGAGCGCGCCGTCCGCGAGATCCTGCTCGCCATCGGCGAGGACCCCGACCGCGACGGCCTGGTCAAGACGCCCGAACGGGTGGCCAGGGCCTACGAGGAGCAGTTCGCGGGGCTGGGGCAGAAGCCCGGGGACGTGCTCACCACCGTGTTCGAGGCCGACCACGAGGAGATGGTCCTGGTCAAGGACATCGAGCTCTACTCCACCTGCGAGCACCACCTGGTGCCGTTCTACGGGGTGGCGCACGTGGGCTACATCCCCGGCGCGGACGGCCGCATCACCGGCCTGAGCAAGCTCGCCCGCCTGGTGGACGTGTACGCGCGCCGCCCGCAGGTGCAGGAGCGGCTCACCGGCCAGGTGTCGGACGCGATCATGGAGTTCCTCCAGCCGCGCGGGGTGATCGTCGTGGTCGAGGCCGAGCACCTGTGCATGACCATGCGCGGGGTGCGCAAGCCCGGGGCCAAGACCGTCACCTCGGCGGTGCGGGGGATCTTCCGCAGCAGCGACCGGACCCGCTCCGAGGCGATGAGCCTGATCCTGAGCCAGCGCTAGGCAGCGTTTTTCCGGGACCTCCGCCCCGCTCCGTCCCACCCGTCGCCCGCCACCACCCTCAACGGACGCTGCGCGCGGTCCGTCTCGTGTCCGGGCGCCCGCAGAACAGGAACCCCGTGGGCGCCCGGACCAACCCCCCACGAGCCGAGGCCGGTTCAGAGAACAGAACCCGGGCGCCCTTCCCGGAGACCTCGGTCGCCGGGGAGGGTCTCGCGCCTCCACGGTCGGGCACAAGCCCCGGGCGCGCGCCTCCGGTTTTCCGGCGTACGCGTAGGGTGATCCCTATGGGGCCGAAACACACACTTCCGGGCCTGCCCGACCGCGGGCGGTGCCTGGTCATGGGGGTCGTGAACGTCACCCCCGACTCCTTCTCCGACGGCGGCGCGTGGTTCGATCCCGACAGGGCGATCGAACACGGGCTGCGCCTGGTCGAGGAGGGCGCGGACCTGGTCGACGTGGGCGGTGAGTCCACCCGTCCCGGCGCGCAGCGCGTCTCCGCCGCCGAGGAGCTGCGCAGGGTCGAACCGGTCGTGCGGGAGCTCTCCGCGCGGGGCGTCGCCGTCAGCGTCGACACCATGCGCGCCGAGATCGCCGAGAAGGCCGTGGAGGCCGGAGCCGTTCTGGTCAACGACGTCAGCGGCGGGCTCGCCGACCCGGCCATGGCCCGCCTCGTGGCGTCTTCCGGCGTTGCCTACGTGTTGATGCACTGGCGTGGGCATAGTCATGACATGCAGAGCCGTGCCGTGTACACGGATGTCGTCCAGGAGGTCCTCGATGAGCTCCGCGACCGTATGGAGGCCATGATCAGTGCAGGTGTCGACCCCGGCCAGATCGTTCTGGACCCCGGGTTGGGATTCTCCAAGCGCCCCGAGCAGGCGCACAACTGGGCGCTGCTGCACGAGCTGGAGCGCTTCCACGAGCTGGGACGCCCCGTGCTGGTGGCCGGATCGCGCAAGCGCTTCCTGAGCCGCCTGCTCGGCGACGCCAAGGGCGAGGACCGCCCCTTCACCGAGTGCGACGCGGCCACCGCGGCCGTCACCACCCTGTCCGCGGACCGGGGGGCGTGGGCCGTGCGGGTGCACGACGTCCGGCCCAGCGCCGACGCCGTCCGAGTGGCGGCCGCCTGGGCCGACGGCGGCGCCCGTCTGGACGACGGACGCGCCGAACCGGTGGAGGGCAGCCTGTGAAGTCCCGCCAGGAGGTCATGGAGCGCGTGGCCGAGGCCAACGCGCAGTTCTACAGCGCCATCGAGAACGGCGACATCGACCTGATGCGCAGTGTCTGGGCGGAGGAGCACGAGGCACCCGACCTGGTGTGCGTGAACCCCGGCTGGCCGCTGCTGCGCGGGCGCACCGAGATCATGCGCGCCTGGTCGCTGATCATGGCCAACGTCACCTACATCCAGTACGTGCTCACCGAGACCCACATCGGGGTCGGCGGCGACATCGCCATGGTCACGTGCGAGGAGAACGTGCTGACCGCGGAGGAGGACAGTCCCGGCTTCGTCGCGGGCGGCCAGGTGGTGACCACCAACCTGTTCGTGGACACCGACCAGGGGTGGCGGCTGTGGTCGCACCACGCCTCGCCCGTGCTCATGGAGGAGGACGAGGACGAGGGAGAGGTCGAGGCCTGATGCCCGATCGCGTCGCGCTCCGCGGACTGCGGGCCCGCGGCCACCACGGCGTGTTCGACTTCGAGCGCAGGGAGGGCCAGGACTTCGTGGTCGACGCGGTGCTGTACCTGGACACCGCCCCGGCGGCGGCCTCCGACGACGTGGGCGACACCGTCCACTACGGCCTGCTCGCCGACCGGCTGGTCGCGATCGTGACCGGGGAACCGGTCAACCTGATCGAGACGCTCGCCGAGCGGCTGGCCCGGGAGTGCCTGGCCGAACCGCTGGTCGAGCGGGCGGAGGTGACGGTGCACAAGCCGTCCGCGCCCATCGAGCACGAGTTCGCCGACGTGGCCGTCACCGTGGTCCGGGAGCGGACGCGGCGCGAGCCCGGCGACATCGGCGACGCCCGGGACCCGGGAGGCGCGCAGGACCCCGCCAGGCGGCGCGCAGTGCTCTCCCTGGGCTCCAACCTCGGGGACCGGATGGCGACCCTCCAGGGGGCCGTGGACACGCTGCTGGGCGGCGCGGACGCGCCCGTCCCGGTGGCGGTGTCCCCCGTCTACGAGACCGAGCCGGTGGGCGGCCCCGAACAGGGCGCCTTCCTCAACGCGGTCCTGGTCGTGGACACCGACGGCCCGCCCCGCGCCCTGCTGGAGCGCGCCCGCGCGGCCGAGCGGGCCTTCGACCGCGTCCGCGGGGTCCGGTGGGGGCCGCGCACGCTGGACGTGGACGTCATCGCGTTCGGGGACGTGCGCGACGACGACCCGGAGCTGACCCTGCCGCACCCGCGCGCCCACGAACGGGGGTTCGTGCTCCGGCCCTGGCTGGACGCCGACCCCGGGGCGCGCCTGCCGGGCGGGGGACCGGTCGCCGACCTGCTGGAGGCCTGCGGCGAGCAGGGGCTGCGTCGGCGCGACGACCTGCGGCTGCGCTTGCCGGGGCGGGCCTGATGTCCCGGGACGAGGAGGGGCGGATGCGCCCCACCGGGTGGCGGGTGCCGTCCCTGCTGGCGGTGGTCGGCGCCCTCGCGGGGGTGCTGATCACCAACTCCCTGCCGGGGCTGCCGCTGCTGCCGTGGTCGGCGATCCCGACCCTGCTGCTGCTCGCGGTCGCCGAGGGCTACACGGCGGGGCGGACCCGCAGGCGCATCCGCCGGGAGCCGGGCACCGAGCCGATGCAGCCGCTCAGCGCGGCCCGCCTCGTCGCCCTGGCCAAGGCCAGCGCGCTGTTCGCGTCCCTGGCGCTCGGCTTCTTCGCGGGGATGGCGCTGTCGGTGTCGGACACGCTGGTGCTGCCCGTGCACCGGGAGGTGTTCCTCACCGCGCTGGGCACGGCCCTGTCGTCGGGTCTGCTGCTGGCCGCCGCCCTCTACCTGGAGCACGCCTGCCGGGTCCCCGAGGACGACGATCCGCAGGACGGCGCCCGGTTCTGACTCCTCGGGGTCTTTCGTCCGAATTCGCCTGCGCGCCGCGTCGGTCTGCCGGTGCTTGCCCCCGGATGGTTGACTGGCTCCGTGGAGACCAGTGACACGACACCGCCGCCCGGGCCCTCCAGGCCGCTCGACGCGGCGTTCGCACCGCCCGGGGACGCCTCCTGGAGCCGTGTGTCGCCCGCCCTGGCCTGGTACCGCCGGATCGTTGTGGGCGTGCTGTGCCTGATCGCCGGGGGCGGGGGCGCCGTGCTGCTGTTCGTGCGGGCCTCCTGGCCCTGGGCCGCCGCCTGGGCGGTGCTGGCCGCGGCGGTGCTGGCCGCGGGCTGGGTCCTGGCCGGGCTCTTCCGGCGGTCGTGGGGCTACGCGGAGGCCGACGAGGAGCTCTACCTCGCCTACGGGGTGTTCGTGAGGCAGCTGGTGGTCATCCCCTACGGCCGCATGCAGGTCGTGGACGTCACCGCCGACCTCCTCGAACAGGCCGTGGGCATCGCCACCGTGCAGGTGCGCACCGCCGCCAGCACCGCGGACACCCGGGTGGTCGGGCTGCCGCTGGCCGAGGCCGTCCGGATGCGCGACCGGCTCGCGGCGCGCAGTGAGAGCTTCTCGACGGGGTTGTAAGTGCACGGACCAGCTCAGCCGCCGCAGGGGCCCCCGGGCCCGCACGCCCGACCGGGGCCCGCCGGTCCGCAGTGGTACCAGGGCCCTCCGGGCCACCCGGGGCCTCCGTTCGGTCCGCCGCTGCCGCCAGCCATGCCGCCCCCGACCGCTTGGCGGCCCCAGCCGGTCCGGCCCCCGCGACCGGAGGACGACGTCACCACGGGCGTGTTCCGCGCGCACTGGATGAGCGTCCCGCTCCAGGTCGTCGCGGTGACCCTGGTGTTCGTGGCGCTGGTCGGCCCCATCCTCAACACCTTCGGCTTCGCCTGGGTCGTGATGATGGCGGTGGCCGTCGTCTTCGGCACGCTCGCCTACGCCCTGCCCGCTTGGTGGTACGCCACCTTCGGACTGCGCGAGGACCACCTGGTCGTCCACAGCGGTCTGGTCAGGCGCAGCTCGCGCGAGGTGCCGCTCAGCCGCCTCCAGGCGGTGGACGTGGTCCGGCCCCTGTTCCTCCAGGTGTTCGGCATGGCCGAACTGCGGGTCGAGCTGGCGGGCGGCGACGGGAGCGACATCCGGCTGCGCTGCCTGCCCCGCGTCCTGGCCGAGCGCCTGCGCGTGGCCGCCCTCGCGCACGCCGCCGGACTCCCCGGGCGCTCGCCCGAGGCGCCGGAGTGGCCGTTCTACCGGCTGCCCTTCCTGCTGCTGCTAGGCGCGCTGACCTTCCGCGTGCCGGTCCTGCTGTCCTTCATCGCGCTGCTCATGCTCGCCACCGCGGGCGCGGTCTTCGCGGAACCGGGCGTGGTGGGCGCGCTCCTCCCGCTCACCCTGGGGCTGCTGCGCTACTTCTGGGGGCCCCTGGCCCGCTACACCGACTACTACGCCTCCCTGTCCTCCGACGGCCTGCGCCTGCGCTACGGCATGTTCCAGCGGCGCATGCAGACCGTCCCACCGGGGCGCGTGCAGGCCGTGCGCGTGGTCGAGCCCCTGCTCTGGCGGGCCCTGGGCGTGGCCCGGGTCGAGGCCAACGTCGCCGGTTACGCGGGCGCGCGCCAGGCCGACTCGTCCACCCTGCTGCCCGTGGCGCCGCGCCGCACGGCCTTCGCCCTGGTCAACGAGCTGTTCCCGGAGAGCGAGGCGGCCCACGTGCCGCTCGTGCCCAACGACAGGCCGGTGCCGAGCCTGATGGGCGTGGACGAGCACCTCTTCGTCAGCACGCGCGGCCTGTTCTGCCTGGTGACGGAGATCGTCCCGGTGGAGCGCGTCCAGACGGCCCGCCTGGTGGCCGGGCCCCTGGCCCGCCTGACGGGGCGTGTCGCGGTGGACGTGGACACGCCCCCCGGGCCGGTCCGCGCGAGGGCCCACGGGCGCGAGGCCCGGGAGGCGCGCCGCTTCCTGGACGCGCTGGCCGAGCACGGGCGCCGGGCCCGGGTACCCGCGGCGGGCACGGAACGCTGGGCCACCCGCGCCACCCTCACCCGCCGGACCGGGGCCGCAGGGCGGCCCTCCTTCGAGGAGGCCGGACCCGGGGTGCCCGCGCCCGCCGCAGGGGCGCCGGAGCACGCCGGGGACCCGGAGGGCCCGGCGCGCGTCGAGGCCCCGGCCGCGCCGCCGCCGGGCGGCCGTCCGCGCTTCCTGGCCCCGGGGGCCGAAGGTCCCGAATCCGAGGATCCGGTGCCAGGGGCCGCGGAAGCCGGGAAAGACGGCACCGCCGACACCTCCGCCGAGGACGGTGCGGAGGAGACCCGGGACACCCCCGAACGCTGATGTGTCGTGCATCACATTAAGGGGCCCTCGGGCTCCCTTTTGTGGTTCACATGTCGGACATGGGTGCGCACGGATGGTGATAATTCCAGCTCGCCACCGTGAAATGCTTTCGCGTTATGGCCACGCCGGGCGAGGGAGTATGGCTAAATGGTGACCGAACACGGGGAGTGTTCAGTGTCATACACATAGTCAATGGTATTGACCGGTTGGCGCCCCCCGCCAACCGGTCCGACGGGAGAAACCACATGCTGAAGAAGGCTTTCGCCGCCAGTGCCATCGTCGCCGCCGCCGCGGGCGTCCTGTTCACCGGCGCTCCGGCCATGGCCGACAGCGACGTCTCGACCTCCGGCAACGGAAGCATCCTGGGGGGCAACCAGCTCGTGGCCGACCTGGACGTGCCGATCAACGTCTGCGGCAACGCCATCGCGGTCCTCGGTGTGGCCGGCGCCAACTGCGTCGACTCCGGCGCCACCGTGAAGAACTGATAGCAGCTCACGGCGGCCCGTCCCGGCCCCGCCGGACGACGGGCTCCCGAACGAGGCGCCATCCCGTGACGACGGGGTGGCGCCTTCGCCGTGTCCGGCACCCGCATCCGATCCTCCCGGATCCGCCCCGCGAACCCCGTCCGCGACCCGCCCCCTTCCGCTCGGCCGCAACCGCAATTGTCGTCCGTCTGGAAACCGTCCGGCCGGTGACGCTGCGCGCACACGCCTCCCGCCGATGTCTGGGCCTTTGTCCCGAACACACCCGAGAGGCGCGCGCACCCAGTGTGAACATAAGGACGTTTCTCGTTATAAGGCCAGCTCAAAGCAGGGAAACGAGGGCTTCCCGGGGTAATTTCTTGAGCGGTTCCCCAGGGAGCCGCCACACAACCAGCCGTCCGGCGGTCCCCCCGACCGGACACAGAAGGAGACGTGTAGTGCTCAAGAAGACGCTCGCCACCAGTGCCGTGATCCTCGCCTCCGCCGGGGTCCTCCTCACCGCGGCACCGGCGGCCGCGAACGTCGGCACCTGGACCTCCAACCACGGTTCCGACTTCAGCGGCAACCTCTCCTACATCAACGGCCTGACGAACGGCAACGTGGGCTGCGGCAACTCCAACGCCGCCTTCGGCCAGTCCCTGGGCTCGTGCTTCAACACCGGGGTGATCATCCAGGACTGACCCGGCCGGTCCCGCGGAGGGGGCCCAGGTGCCGGGTGGTGGGGGCGGACGCGGTGTCCGCCCCCACACGCGTGTCCGGGGGCGGGTCGGCAGGTCACCGGCCGGGGAGGACTATCGTGTGCTCAGGCGCCCCGGAACGACAGGAACCGGACGCGCCCCACGCGTTCGGACCACGAGGGGGCACACATGGAGACGACGCAGGGACGCCCCGCCCGCCTGCGGATCGGCGTCATCGGATCCGGACGGGTCGGCTCCGTCCTCGGCCAGGCCCTGGGCCGGGCCGGGCACAAGGTCGTCGCCGCCTCCGCGGTCTCCGACGCCTCCCGGGCCCGAGCCGCCGACCGCCTGCCCACCGCGCGCGTGCTCGAACCGGCCCGGGTCGCCGAGGCCAGCGACCTCGTCCTGCTCACCGTCCCCGACGACGCCCTCCCCGAACTCGTCGAAGGGCTCGCCTCCACCGGCACCGACCTGCGCGGCAAGATCCTCGTCCACGCCAGCGGAGCCCACGGCTACGGCGTCCTGGCCCCCGCCACCCTCGTCGGCGCACTGCCCCTCGCACTCCACCCCGCCATGACCTTCACCGGGCGCGACGAGGACGTCGACCGCCTCGCCAACTGCGCGTTCGGCGTCACCGCGCCCGAGCAGCTGCGCCCCATCGCCGAGGCCCTCGTCGTCGAGATGGGCGCCGAACCCGTGTGGATCACCGAGGACAAGCGCACCCTCTACCACGCGGCCCTCGCCGGAGGCGCCAACCACCTGGTCACCCTGGTCTCCGACAGCGCCGCCCTGCTCGCCTCCGCCGGGGTCCCCGAACCCGGCCGCATGCTCGCCCCCATGCTCAGCGCGGCCCTGGACAACGCCCTGCGCCTGGGCATCCACGGCCTGAGCGGCCCCGTCCTGCGCGGCGACGCCGGAACCGTCGCCGGGCACATCGAGCAGCTGCGGGAGAACGCGCCCGAGAGCGTGGCCAGCTACGTCGAACTCGCCCGGCTCACCGCCGACCGCGCCATCAACGCCGGAATGCTCAAGCCCGAGGACGCCGCGCGCCTGCTCGACGTCCTCCGCCGCTGAGACGCCGCCGGGTCCGGCGCGCGCACGGCCGCCGCGACGCAGAACACCACCACGGGAAACCACCGATGACCGCACCGCACTCCGCCGCCCCAGCCCCCCTCGTCGCGCACACGCCCGACGAGCTGCGCCGCGCCCTCAGGGACGCCGGACGGGTCGCCCTCGTCCCCACCATGGGCGCCCTGCACGAGGGCCACCGCAGCCTCATGCGCCTGGCCCGCGAACGCGCCGACACCGTGGTCGTCAGCGTCTTCGTCAACCCGCTCCAGTTCGGGCCCGACGAGGACTTCGACCGCTACCCGCGCACCCTGGACACCGACACCGCCGTGTGCGCGGAGGAGGGCGTCGACGTGGTCTTCGCCCCCGGCGTCGACACCATGTACCCCGCCGAGCAGACGGTCACCGTCCACGCGGGCGCGATGGGCGACCGGCTGGAGGGCGCCTCCCGCCCCGGGTTCTTCACCGGCGTGCTCACCGTGGTCAGCAAGCTCCTGCACCTGGTCGGCCCGGACCTCGCGGTCTTCGGGAGCAAGGACGCCCAGCAGCTCGCCGTGGTCCGCCGCATGGCCGCCGACCTCAACATGCCCGTGGAGATCGTCGGCGCGCCCACCCTGCGCGACCCCGACGGCCTGGCCACCTCCAGCCGCAACGTCTACCTGTCCGCGGCCGAGCGCGCCAGCGCCCTGTCCCTGTCCCGCGCCCTGGAGGCGGGCCGCGCCGCCGCCTCCGGGGGCCCCGACGCCGTCCGCGCGGCGGCCCGGGACGTCCTGGACGAAGCGGCCGGAGCCGAGCCGCCCGTCGAACTCGACTACCTCGCGTTGGTCGATCCGGCCACCTTCGCCGACGTCCCCGCCGACCACGCGGGCGGGGCCGTCCTGGCCGTCGCCGCCCGCGTGGGCGCGACCCGGCTCATCGACAACGTGTCCCTGACCCTCTAGGCCGCCCCCGCCCCGCGTCCCAGGGGTGGGCCGCCCCCCGCACACCAGCGCCGCGTACCGGCGGCACCCCGGAAGAGAGAACACGGATGAGCACACCCCTCCAGACACGGCTCGACGCCCCCGAGCCGGGGTGGACGATCGAGGCCGACGTCGCGGTCGTCGGCTCGGGCATCGCCGGTCTGAGCACCGCGCTGCGCTACGCCCAGCGCACCGAGCGCGGCCGGGTCGTGCTCGTCACCAAGGACCGCCTGTCCACCGGCTCCACCGCCTACGCCCAGGGCGGGATCGCCGCCGCCATGGCGCCCGAGGACGGGCCCGTCGCCCACATGGTCGACACCCACCTGGCGGGGGCGGGCCTGTCCGATCCCCACGCCGTCAACGTCCTGGCCGCCGAGGGCCCCGACGCCCTGCGCTGGCTCATCGGGCTGGGCGCCGAGTTCGACCTCGCCGAGGACGGCGCCCTGGCCCTCACCCGCGAGGGCGGCCACCGCGCCGACCGCGTCGCGCACGCGGGCGGCGACGCCACCGGCGCCGAGATCCAGCGCGCCCTCGTGGCCGCCGTCCTGGCCGAGGAGCGCATCGAGGCCGTCGAACACGCCGTGGCCCTGGACGCCCTGCGCGACCCCGACACGGGAGCGGTGTGCGGCGCCACCCTGCACGTCATGGGCGAGGGCGCCCGAGACGGCGTCGGCGCGGTCCTTGCCCCCGCCGTGGTGCTGGCCACCGGCGGCATGGGACAGGTCTTCGCCGCCACCACCAACCCGCCCGTGTCCACCGGGGACGGCCTCGCCCTGGCCGCCCGCGCCGGGGCGCGCCTGCGCGACCTGGAGTTCATCCAGTTCCACCCCACGGTGCTCTGGCTCGGCCCGGAGGCGCGCGGGCGCCAGCCCCTGGTCTCCGAGGCCCTGCGCGGGGAGGGCGCCTACCTGGTGGACGCCGAAGGCGTTCGCATCATGGAGGGCGTCCACGAGCTGGCCGACCTCGCCCCCCGCGACGTGGTGGCGCGCACCATCGCCCGCACGATGGCCGAGCAGGGCGTCGACCACGTCTACCTGGAGACCCGCCACTTCGGCCCGGCCACCTGGGAGCGGCGCTTCCCGAC
Organism: Nocardiopsis akebiae; assembly: GCF_018316795.1. Taxonomy (NCBI): domain Bacteria; kingdom Bacillati; phylum Actinomycetota; class Actinomycetes; order Streptosporangiales; family Nocardiopsidaceae; genus Nocardiopsis; species Nocardiopsis akebiae. Next base: position 6,276,450 of record NZ_CP074132.1, on the reverse strand, counting down.
CATCCTCGCCTCCTGCCGCGAGCACGGCATCGACCCGCTCACCCAGCCGGTCCCCGTCGCCCCCGCCGCCCACTACGCCTCCGGCGGCGCCGAGGTCGACATCGACGGCCGCACCTCGGTCCCCGGCCTGTGGGCCGTGGGCGAGGTCGCCCGCACGGGGGTGCACGGCGCCAACCGGCTCGCCTCCAACTCCCTGCTGGAGGGCCTGGTCTACGCCGACCGGATCGCCGCCCGCCTGGCGGGCGACCCCGCCCCCCGGTCCGCGCGGGCCGAGGCCGTCGGCACCGTCACCCCGCTTCCCGACCCCGCCGCCGCGGCCCGCGTGCGCACCCTCATGTCGCGCCACGCCGGGGTGCTGCGCACCGGCGAGGGGCTCGCCGAGCTGACCGCCGAACTCGACGCCCTCGCCCGTCCCGGTTCCCGGGCCACCCCCGACGTGGCCGCCTGGGAGACCGCCAACCTGCTCACCGCGGCCCGGCTCGTGGCCGCCGCCGCGCTGCACAGGACCGAGAGCAGGGGCGCGCACCAGCGCGCCGACCACCCCGAGCCCGTACCCGGGCTCCGGATCCGCCCCGTCGTCGTCCGGCTGGAAGGGAACACCATCGTGACCACGGATGAGGACTGGACGCCCTCCCTGCCGCCCGCGCTCACCGCGGAACTGGACTCCATCGGCCTCCCCCTCGCCGGTTCGGGCGCCGGCGGGGTTCTGGAGGCGTCGGGCGCCCACCCGGACGCGCGCGCCGAGTTCTCCCTCCCGTACACCGCCCCCTCGCAGTCCCACGTGGACCTGGTCCGCCGCGCCCTGTCCGAGGACCTCACCGCGGGACCGGGCATCGACGTCACCACCGTCGCGACCATCCCCGGCGACCAGGTGCGCACCGCGCACGTGGTGGCCCGCGCCGACGGCACCGTCAGCGGCCTCCCGCTCGCCGAACTCGTCTTCTGGCTGGTCGCCGACGGAGCCCTGGAGGCGCACCGGACCGTGGCCGACGGCGACGCGGTCAAGCGCGGCGACGTCCTGATGACGGTCACCGCGCGCACCCGCGACCTGCTCACCGCGGAGCGGACCGCCCTCAACTTCCTCACCCACATGTCCGGAATCGCCACCGCCACCCGCGCCTGGGTGGACGCCGTGGCCGGGACCGGTGCCCGGATCCGGGACAGCCGCAAGACCCGGCCGGGGCTGCGCGCGCTGGAGAAGTACGCCGTGCGCTGCGGCGGCGGGGTGAACCACCGCTACGGCCTCAGCGACGCCGGACTGGTCAAGGACAACCACGTCGTCGCCGCGGGCGGCGTAGGCGAGGCGGTCCGCGCCATCCGCGCGCGCTTCCCCGACCTCCCCCTGGAGGTGGAGGTGGACCGGACCGACCAGATCGAGGACGCCATCGCCGCGGGCGCCGAGGAGATCCTGCTCGACAACTTCACCGCCGAGCGGCTCCGCGAGGCGGTCGCGCTGGTCGCGGGCCGTGCGCGGCTGGAGTCCTCCGGCGGCCTGACCCTGGACGTGGCGGGTGACGTGGCCCGCACCGGGGTGGACTTCCTGGCGGTCGGGGCGCTCACCCACTCCAGCCCGGCGCTGGATATCGCGCTTGACCTGTTGTGAGCGGCCCGGTTGGTGGAAGATTCCTTGAGAACACACCACTTCGACCACGGATGAGGCCCCCAGCATGCTGCTCGCGATCGACGTCGGCAACTCCGAGACGGTCTTCGGTCTCTTCGCATCCGACGACCTTCTCGAACACTGGAGGGTGGGAACCGACACCAGGCGCACGGCCGACGAGTGGGCCGTGGTCCTGCGCGGGCTCGTCGACGGCAGCAGCCTGGGCCGCCCCGAGGACATCGACGGCATAGCCCTGTGCTGCTCGGTCCCGTCGGTGCAGCACGAGATGCGGGACATGTTCCGCCGCCACTTCGGGGACGTCCCGGCGGTGATCGTCGAACCCGGCGTCAAGACCGGGGTGCCGATCCGGATGGACAACCCCAAGGAGGTGGGCAGCGACCGGATCATCAACGCGCTGGCCGCCAACCACCTCTACGGCGGTCCCGCGGTGGTGGTGGACTTCGGGACCGCGACCACCTTCGACGCGGTCAGCGCGCGCGGGGAGTACGTGGGCGGGGCCATCGCCCCGGGCATCGACATCTCCGTGGACGCCCTCTCCCGGCGCGGCGCCCAGCTGCACATGGTGGAGATCGTCAAGCCGCGCGCGGCCATCGCCAAGAACACCACCGAGGCGCTGCGCTCGGGGATCGTGTTCGGGTTCGCGGGCCAGGTGGACGGGATCGTGGACCGCATGGTCGCCGAACTCACCGACGCGCCGGACGACGTGACCGTGGTGGCCACCGGGGGGCTCGCCTCCATCGTGGTGGCCGAGTGCGAGACGGTCGACCTGCACGAGCCGTGGCTGACCCTCATCGGCCTGCGCCTGGTCTACGAGCGCAACGTCGGCTGATCCGGGCCCGGGGCGGGGGAGCCAGGAGGAGGCCCTTCGCTCCGGCGGGTTCAGTTCTGGTCGTGCCGCTGTACGCGCAGCCGGGGGAACACCTCGGCGAGGTCGTCGAAGTCGCGGTCGCAGTGCACGAGGACCGCGTCGGTGCGCAGGGCGACGGCCGCGATGAGGCAGTCCATGTGTTTGCGGATCGTCTTGCCCTTGGACCGTGCTCCGCGATAGAGCATCGCGGACTCCCGGAAGTCGAAGGTCGGTTCGACCGTCAGCCGGGTCTGCGCCTGAAGCATCGCGTCCAGCTGGAAGAACGCCTTCTCGGTCTTGGCTCCGGACAGGAGTTCGCAGATCACCGGATCGGTGGTCGCCACGTTCTCCCGATCGTCACGAAGCTGACGGACGAACAGGTGGGTTTCGGAACCGGTTCCGCCCAGGTACTCCAACCAGGCGGAGGTGTCGAGGAGATAGGTCTTGGTCACGTTCCTACTTCTCGTCCTCGAAGCCCGAACGGCGCATCTCGTCCAGATCGCCTTCCCAGACGTCGCTTCCCTCGAGCTCCAGCATCATCTCGTAACGGTCACCGCTTCCCGCCACGTGGCGGAGACCGAAGTCCACCGCCTCGCGCTTGGTCCTCAGGCCGTACTTCTCCATGACCGTTGTGACCAGTTCGTCGTCGATGTCAATGTTTGTGCGACTCATACACCCAGATTACACCTGTTACCGTGTGTAAAGAAACGGTTTCCGGGAGTTCGCGGTCGCGGGGTGGTGCGGCGGCCGGTCCCGGCCGCCGCACCACCCCGGTTCAGCCCGAGGAGACGGCGCCGGGGGACGCCTCCGGCGAGGCCCCGCTCCGGAACAGGTCCGGCTCGATGTAGATCAGCGTGGCGATGGGCACCGCGGCCCGGATGCGCTCCTCGGCCTCGTTGATCGCCCGCGTGATCCGGCCCGCGTCGTCGCGCGCGTCCACGGCCACCTTGGCGGCCACCAGCAGCTCCTCGGGTCCCACGTGCTGGGTGCGCATGTGGATCAGGCGGTCGATGTCCTCGACCGACTCGACGGCCCGGCGGATGGCCCGCACGTTCTCGCTCGTGGCGGCCTCACCGATCAGCAGGCTCTTGACCTCGACGGCCAGCACGACCGCGATGACCACCAGGAGGACGCCGATGGCGGCGGTGCCCAGGCCGTCCCACAGGCCGTTGCCGGTGATCAGGGTCAGGCCGACACCGGCCAGGGCGAACACCAGGCCCAGCAGCGCGCCCGCGTCCTCCAACAGGATCACCGGCAGCTCGGGGGACTTGGAGCGGCGGACGAACTGCACCCAGCCGGCCTTGCCCCGGACCGCGTTGGACTCCTTGATCGCCGTGCGCATGGCGAACGACTCCAGCACCACCGCCACCACCAGCACGGCCACCGGGACCCACTGCCAGGACGTGATCGGCTCGGGGTGGGAGATCTTGTGCCAGGCCTCGTAGAGCGCGAACAGGCCGCCCAGGCTGAACAGCACGATCGCCACCATGAACGCGTACACGTAGCGCTCGCGGCCGTAGCCGAAGGGGTGCTCCTCCGTGGCGCCCCGGCGCGCCCGCTTGCCGCCGATGAGCAGCAGCGCCTGGTTGCTGGAGTCGGCGACCGAGTGGATGGACTCGGCCATCATCGACGACGATCCGGTCAGGAGGTAGGCCACGAACTTCGTCGCGGCGATTCCCAGGTTCGCGCACAGCGCCGTGACGACGGCTCTCGTGCTTCCCTCAACACTCACCAGTGGGGTCCATCTCTCGGTAGGTACTGCTCTCGGCTGTGAAGGCGCGGGTCAGGGCAGCGCAATACTAGTGATCCGCGTCACCGCCGACCCGCCCTGCCCCTACCCCGGGACGGGACCGCGACCGCCGCATCGCGCCCTGCGCCCGCGGACGCCGACCGGTCGGGCCGGACCGCGGCCGCCGGTAGGATCGTGCGCGTGAATGACGCGCACGACGACACCTACGACGACCTGCCCGAACAGATGCGGGTCCGGCGCCAGAAGCTGGACCGGCTGCGTGAGGAGGGCACCGACCCCTTCCCCGTGACCTTCCCGCGGTCCACGTCGATCGGGGCCGTGCGCGACAAACACCGGGAGCTGGAGCCGGACACCCGCACGGGCGTGGAGGTCTCCGTCGCCGGGCGCGTCATGCTCTACCGCACCGGCGGCAAGCTGTGCTTCGCCACCCTGCGCGACGAGACCGGCGACATCCAGATCATGCTGTCCCTGGACCAGGTGGGCCGGGAGCGCCTGGACGCCTGGAAGGCCGACGTCGACCTCGGCGACCACGTGGGCGTGGAGGGGGAGGTCATCACCTCCCGCCGCGGCGAGCTGTCGATCCTGGTGACCGGCTGGACGCTGACCGCCAAGTGCCTGCGCCCGCTCCCGGAGAAGCACAAGGGCCTGACCGACCCCGAGGCCCGGGTCCGCCAGCGCTACGTCGACCTCATCGTCAACCCCGAGTCCCAGCAGATGGTGCGCCGCCGCTCGGCCGCCATCCGCGCGATCCGCGAGGGGCTCGCCTCCCGCGACTTCGTCGAGGTCGAGACGCCCATGCTGATGAGGGTGCACGGCGGCGCCACGGCGCGCCCCTTCACCACCCACATCAACGCCTACGACATGGACCTGTACCTGCGGATCGCCCCCGAGCTGTCCCTCAAGCGGCTGGTCGTGGGCGGTCTGGAGAAGGTCTTCGAGGTCAACCGCAACTTCCGCAACGAGGGCGCGGACTCCACGCACAACCCCGAGTTCACGATGCTGGAGTTCTACCAGGCCTACGCCGACTACAACGTCATGGCCGACCTGACCCGCGAACTCATCCAGGAGGCGGCGCGCGCCGTGTTCGGCTCGACGGTGGTCGAACGGGACGGGCGCACCTACGACCTGGGCGGGGAGTGGCCGCAGGTCACCCTGTACGGGGCCGTGTCCGAGGCGCTGGGGGCCGAGGTCGATCCGCGCACGCCGATCGACGGGGTCCGCCGCCTGGCCGACTCCCGGGGAGTGGAGTACGACCCCTCCTGGGGACAGGGCAAGCTCGTGGAGCACGTCTTCGAGGAGCTGGTGGAGCACACGCTCGTCCAGCCCACCTTCGTGCGCGACTTCCCGGTGGAGACCAGCCCGCTCACCCGGCAGCACCGCGAGGACCCGCTGCTCACCGAGAAGTGGGACCTCATCGGGTTCGGTATGGAGATGGGCACGGGCTACTCGGAGCTGGTCGACCCGGTCGAGCAGCGCGAGCGCCTCACCCGGCAGTCGCTGATGGCCGCCGAGGGCGACCCCGAGGCGATGCAGCTGGACGAGGACTTCCTGCGGGCCCTGGAGTACGGAATGCCGCCGACCGGCGGTGTGGGGGTCGGTATCGACCGCCTGCTCATGGCCTTCACCGGAAAGAACATCCGGGAAACTGTCCTTTTCCCGCTCGTGAAGCCTTCCGGGGATTGAGCCGGAGCACCATGGGCCCGAATTTACCGGGGATATAACGGTGCCGACCGGATGACCGAAAGGCGGAGCGGGGCCGTCGCGCACACGGTGCGGCGGCCCCGTCCCCTGCGCCGGGACAGGGCCCGTACCACGGGTTCCGCCATCCCGGTCGGACAGGCCGCGCGACCCCGGGGCCACGGCCGCGTGGCCGGTCGGACAGTTCCGAAGTTTTGCCGAACGGGGCGCGGCGAACTCGGCCACTCTCCGCTGAACGTTGTTTACGCAGGTCAATGTAGTCGGCGTATTTTCCCTTCCATTACTTTGTCACGGAAGGGGCCGCCATAACTACACATGGTGATTTATGGGGCCTTGACGGTATCATCTCTGCGGCCTAGCGTGCTGTGAGCGGGTCGAGACCCGTGGAGTTTGCCGAAGTGGATCGAGAACGACGGTGAGCGGGGAGAGGGACCGCCGGACGCGGTCCGGGTTCCCCGCGCGCATGCGCGCCCTCGGTGGAGTCTGTCCGTCCCAGCCTCCAGCGAACCGGCCCCTGCGACGTCCGTGCGCCCGTCCCCAGCCCCTGTGCCAGAGGGATACGTGGGGGACAGCGGTGCGCCCGGGAGTCATCCGTCGCGTCGGACCAGGGGGAGACCCGTGTCCGGCGCGCTCGCGTCCGCCAGGCGACGAGTCGATGTTCCGCACTCACATGATGAGGGAGGACGGAGTGGAACAGGCCACACTCGTACGACGTACCGCTGACGACCAGGGCGCCCTTCAGACCAGGGAGCACCGGGAGAACGTGGTCCCCCTGCAGGCCCGCCCGCACGAGACGGCTGTGAGCAGCCCCTACGCGCCGGTGGAACTGAACCACGAGGAGCTCGAACTGCTCGCGGAGATCGCCACCGGTGTCACCACGGAGGTGGCGGCCCGGCACCTCGAACTCAGCGCGCGCACCCTGCGCCGCCGCATCCGCAACATCTGCGACGTGCTCGGGGTGAACACGCCCATCGAGGCGGTCGTCTGGGCCGCGCGGCGCCAGCTCATCTGAGCCGTCCGCGGCACGGCGCCGCGGTCGCGCGGCGCCGCCGGCGCCCGCCGGAGAAGGTGCCCGCCGGAGAAGGGGCGATCCGGTGGGCGCGGCACCCACCACGGCACCCACCGGCCCGCCGGTGGGTGCCGACGCGTTTTCGGACCGCGCGCGTCCGCCGGGCGCGGGCCCGGGCGTAGTCTGGTCCGGCTATGCCCGTTCGCCATGTTCACGTGCGCCGCGCCAGGACGCGCGACGTCGCCGCCGTCCGGCGCCTCGTCGACACCTACACCGTCGACGGGCGCGTGCTCTCCAAGAGCACCGTCAACCTCTACGAGGACGTCCAGGAGTTCTGGGTGGCCGAGGCCGAGGTGGTCCCCGACGGGTCCGGCCCGGCCTCCACGCACGCCTCGCCCCCTGCCGGCGCCCCCGGAGCGGAGCGCACCGACCCCCCCGAGGCCGGGGCCGAGTACCGCGTGGTGGGCTGCGGCGCGCTGCACGTGCTCTGGGAGGACCTGGCGGAGGTGCGCACCGTCGCAGTGGACCCCTCCCTGCGCGGGTTCGGCGTCGGACACCGGATCGTGTCCGCGCTGCTGGACACCGCGCGGGAGTTGGGCGTGCGCCGTGTGTTCTGCCTGACATTCGAGACCGGTTTCTTCGCCAAACACGGCTTTGCCCGGATCCAGGGCACACCCGTCTCCCCCCGGGTGTACGAGGAACTCCTGCGTTCCTATGACGAGGGCGTCGCCGAATTTCTCGACTTGGAGCGGGTTAAGCCCAACACCCTCGGGAACACCCGCATGCTTGTGCACCTCGACGCGCCAACGCGAACCACCCGGACCTAAAGGTTTTCGCGCTCACTCGGGACCAAGTTCCCCATACGGGCCGCAGCCGGGCCAACACCGCGTCCGCCCCGCGTCCGCGCAGCTTATGCACAACCGGATGGCGGGGTCGGGGAAGGGGACGGGTAATGTGTACCCCAGGGGTGGAGTCCCGCCCGCACGTTGAAGGAAGTTCCGCGAAGCGGTGGCGAAGGGTCGGGATTTGACACCGGTGGACACGGTGTTCCCCCGCGGACACACCGGGGCGCCGAACGCACGGCCGGACATTGGCCCCCTTCGGGTTTGCCGGAGGTGTCCCGGGTACCTCCAGTGTCAAACCGGGGGCAAACGATGTCTATGATGTCCGGTATGCGTTTGCCCGGGTGCCTGGCGAGCCATCCCCCAGGAGCAGCCCGACACGGAGTCGGGTATTTGCTGCAATAAGTAACAACCAGGAAGGGTGGACGGCTTCGATGGGGAACTTTTTGTCGTCGGTGCTTCCCCCCGGACTGATCGACGTATTGTCGGCGCTCATCCCACCGGTGGTTGTCGGTGCCGTCTTCTGCACCTTCGTCATCCAGCTCCTGCGCAAGGAGATGGCGCCCCGCCGGATGGACGGAAGCCTGGTCAGCAAGGACAGGGCCGCCGAGGGCGCGGGTGAGGGCAGGGACGGTTCCGAGGCCGCCGAGCCGGGGGCCGCGAACGAGACGCCGATTGTCCGGGGCGGGGAACGCACCGAATCCGACGGTCGTTGATACGGTACTCGACCGATCACGCGCTCCTCGGGGAGCGGCGAACCGGCCACGCGCGTGCGCGGGCCATCTCGCCGATCCCGCGCGCCCGCCGGCGGCCCCCGAAACCCGACACGGTGCCCGGGTGATTTCAGGCACGCCGGGAATTGTCTTCCGCGTTCTCGCGAGATAGCTTTACATTCAGGTGTGGAGACACCGCTCTTCTGAAAGGTTTGATTCCATGGCACAGAAGGTCCAGGTTTTCCTGGTCGACGACCTCGACGGCGGCGAGGCCGAGGAGACGGTGACGTTCGGTCTGGACGGCTCCGTGTACGAAATCGACCTCAGCGCGGGTAATGCGGCCAAGCTCCGCGAGGCCCTTACTCCGTTCGTCGACGCGGCCCGCAAGGCTCCGGCCAAGGCGTCCCGCAGCGCGGGCCGCCGCACCGGCAGCCGGAATGCCCCCAGCCGTGAGCGCAGCGCCGAGATTCGCGCCTGGGCGAAGGCCGCGGGCAAGCCCGTCAATGAGCGCGGCCGTATCCCCGCGGCGATCGTCGCCGAATATGAGGCCATCAAGGGCTAGGTTTGCCGCCGACCCCCGGTTCGCCGAAATGTTGTCAGGTCTTGATCGAATTACGGTCGGTACCTGCCGGGGGAAGACACCCGAACCCGACCATCCCGGGCCGCGGCGCGGCCCAGTGACACGGGATGCCAGGGGATACGCCGGGCCCGACGGGTCCTTCGGGCGGTACGGGGCGCCGGACAGGGCTCCGCGCCGATGACAGCGCCCCTGCGGCCCCGCGGCTCCAGACCTCCGCCGCCACACCCACGCGCTGGGCCGGACGGCGAGGCGGGGCGGGGCGTTCCGCCGGAGCGCCCGACGCCGCCTCCGCGCGCGACCGCCCACGAACGGTCGGGGCCGCACGCGACCTCCCGGTTCCGGGGAAAGGCACTCGCTTCCGGTCCCGCGGCCCCGGTCGCGGGACCCGAGTCCCACACCATCCCCCGCCCCGGTCGACGGCGCGTATTTCCCGCTTTCCCCGCCCGAACGGTCCGGTCGGAAGAACAACACGCGGCTTGTTCGCTCAGAGCCGATAACGCTTACACGTGCGCGGTCCGGGCACTCCTGTGACACAGGGAGAGCCCGGGCCGTTCGCCTTCGGCGTACAGGGAAATCTGGCGCCGCAATTGGTAGTTGGATGTTGGGTGAACGCCCTATCGTCGGGGAAAGTCTCTGGCACGGACGGCTGCGGCCGATCGTACGGAGGCCTACGTCTGGTCGGCAGCCGGTCGACCGTACGGACGGGTGCGACAGCGCTCCCCGGGGCGGTTCATCCCTGTGGGGCCGATATGCGGAAGAGTTGGGTCGGAGTGAACCGTCCCTGCCTGACCGCTCTGTAGAGGAGCGACGAGACATGTTCGAGAGGTTTACCGACCGCGCGCGGCGAGTGGTGGTTCTGGCCCAGGAAGAGGCCAGGATGCTCAACCACAACTACATCGGTACGGAGCACATCCTGCTCGGTCTCATCCACGAGGGTGAGGGCGTCGCCGCCAAGGCTCTGGAGAGCCTTGGTATCAGCCTCGAAGCGGTTCGGCAGCAGGTTGAGGAGATCATCGGCCAGGGGCAGCAGGCCCCGTCGGGGCACATCCCGTTCACCCCGAGGGCCAAGAAGGTCCTGGAGCTGTCGCTGCGCGAGGCGCTTCAGCTGGGCCACAACTACATCGGTACCGAGCACATACTGCTGGGCCTGATCCGCGAGGGCGAGGGCGTCGCCGCCCAGGTCCTGGTCAAGCTGGGCGCGGACCTCAACCGCGTGCGCCAGCAGGTCATCCAGCTGCTGCACGGCTACCAGGGCAAGGAGCCGCAGGCCACCGGTGCCTCGTCGGAGTCCACCCCCTCCACCTCGCTGGTGCTGGACCAGTTCGGCCGCAACCTGACCCAGGCCGCCCGGGAGAGCAAGCTCGACCCGGTCATCGGCAGGGACAAGGAGATCGAGCGGGTCATGCAGGTCCTGTCCCGCAGGACCAAGAACAACCCGGTCCTGATCGGTGAGCCCGGCGTCGGCAAGACGGCCGTGGTCGAGGGCCTGGCCCAGAAGATCGTCAAGGGCGAGATCCCGGAGACGCTCAAGGACAAGCAGCTCTACACGCTGGACCTGGGCGCGCTGGTCGCGGGCAGCCGCTACCGCGGTGACTTCGAGGAGCGCCTCAAGAAGGTGCTCAAGGAGATCCGCACCCGCGGCGACATCATCCTGTTCATCGACGAGCTGCACACGCTGGTCGGAGCGGGCGCGGCGGAGGGCGCCATAGACGCCGCCTCCATCCTCAAGCCCATGCTGGCCCGGGGTGAGCTGCAGACCATCGGCGCGACCACGCTGGACGAGTACCGCAAGTACCTGGAGAAGGACGCCGCGCTGGAGCGCCGCTTCCAGCCCATCCAGGTGGACGAGCCGACCATCACGCACGCCATCGAGATCCTCAAGGGCCTGCGCGACCGCTACGAGGCCCACCACCGGGTCTCCATCACCGACAGCGCGCTGGTGGCCGCCGCGCAGCTGGCCGACCGCTACATCAGCGACCGGTTCCTGCCGGACAAGGCGATCGACCTCATCGACGAGGCGGGATCGCGGATGCGCATCCGCCGGATGACCGCTCCGCCGGACCTGCGCGAGTTCGACGAGAAGATCGCCGGTGTGCGCCGCGACAAGGAGTCCGCGATCGACGCGCAGGACTTCGAGAAGGCGGCGTCGCTGCGCGACGACGAGAAGCAGCTCCTGGGCAAGAAGGCGCAGCGGGAGAAGGAGTGGAAGGCCGGCGACATGGACGTCGTGGCCGAGGTGGACGAGGAGCTCATCGCCGAGGTCCTGGCCGCCTCCACCGGCATCCCGGTCTTCAAGCTCACCGAGGAGGAGTCCTCCCGGCTGCTGCGCATGGAGGACGAGCTGCACCGGCGCGTCATCGGCCAGGAGGACGCCATCAAGGCGCTCTCCCAGGCGATCCGCCGTACCCGCGCCGGGCTCAAGGACCCCAAGCGCCCGGGTGGTTCGTTCATCTTCGCCGGTCCGTCCGGTGTGGGTAAGACCGAGCTGTCCAAGACGCTGGCCGAGTTCCTGTTCGGGGACGAGGACGCGCTGATCCAGCTGGACATGTCCGAGTTCATGGAGAAGCACACCGTCTCGCGGCTGTTCGGCTCCCCGCCCGGGTACGTGGGCTACGAGGAGGGCGGCCAGCTCACCGAGAAGGTGCGCCGCAAGCCGTTCTCCGTGGTGCTCTTCGACGAGATCGAGAAGGCCCACAACGACATCTTCAACTCGCTGCTCCAGGTGCTGGAGGAGGGACGTCTCACCGACGCCCAGGGTCGCAACGTCGACTTCAAGAACACGGTCATCATCATGACGACCAACCTGGGCACCCGGGACATCTCCAAGGGCCAGGCCATGGGCTTCGCCAAGGAGGACGACGCCCAGACCAACTACGAGCGGATGAAGGCCAAGGTCAGCGAGGAGCTCAAGACCAACTTCCGGCCCGAGTTCCTCAACCGTGTGGACGACATCATCGTCTTCCACCAGCTGACGGAGAAGGAGATCTTCCAGATCGTGGATCTGATGATCACGAGCCTGGACAGCCGTCTCAAGGAGCGGGACATGGGGATCGAGCTGCGGCCCAAGGCCAAGCAGATCCTGTCCGAGCGCGGGTTCGACCCCGTGCTGGGCGCCCGTCCGCTGCGCCGGACGATCCAGCGGGAGATCGAGGACCAGCTGTCCGAGAAGATCCTGTTCGGCGACCTCAAGGCGGGTCAGATCGTGGTGATCGACGCCGAGGGCGAGGGCACGGACGCCAAGTTCACCTTCAAGGGCGTGCCCAAGCCGGCCGCGGTGCCGGACACGCCCGAGGTCGAGGAGTCGGCCGCGGGCAAGCGGGAGTAGCACCGCCCGGCCGCCCGTGGCATCGGGGGCACCCCTTCGGGGGTGCCCCCTTCGTCGTGCGGGGGCGGGACGCGCGGGGCCGACGCCGCGCGTCGGCCGCGGGGTGTGCGTCCGCCCGCCATGTTCTAAGGTGCGAACGTGACTCATCCAGATCCCCGACAGCACGATCCGTGGCAGGCGCGGCAGCCGCAGCCCGGACCCGCTCCGCACGGTCCCCGGCCGGGTGAGGCGCCCCCAGGACACCACGGCGCGGTTCCGCCCGGCGGCCAGCCCCCGGCCGGTGGTCCGCCTCCTCCGGGGCAGGTCCCCCCGGGCTCGCCGCCGCCCACGGGGCCGCAGGGTCCCCACGGCGGTCCGCCCGGACCCCAGGGCCCCCACGGACCCCAGGGCCCCCACGGACCCCAGGGCCCCCACGGACCCCAGGGCCCCCACGGACCCCAGGGCCCCCACGGACCCCAGGGGCCCTACGGTCCGCCCGGCCCGTACCCGCCCCGGCCCCAGCCGCGCGGGAAGGGCGGGACCGGCCTGATCATCGGGGCCGTGGCCCTGGTCGCCGTGCTCATGCTGGGCGGCGGGATCGCCGCGGTGTGGCTGTTCTCCGGCGGTGGCGGCGGCGCCTCCGCCGAGGGCATCGGCGAGGTGCGGTACTACGAGGGCCTGTCCAGCGAACACGTGGACGAGGGCGAGACCGTCGACTACGGGATGTTCCCGCCCGCGGGCGGGCCGCACTACCCGATCTGGCAGAACTGCGGCGTCTACGACCAGCCCCTGCGCTCGGAGTACGTCGTGCACGCCCAGGAGCACGGCGCAGTGTGGATCGCCTACGACCCCGGGCTCTCCCAGGCGCAGGTCCAGACCCTGACCGGGTACTACTCGCCCGGCGACTACCTGGTGGTCAGCCCCGTGGAGGGCCTGCCCTCCCCGGTGGTGGCGTCGGCCTGGGGCTCCCAGATCCTGCTGGAGGACCCCGCGGACCCGCGCCTGGCGGAGTACCTCGTGGAGTTCGTCCAGGGCGAGAACACCCCCGAGCCGGGCGCGCCGTGCAGCGACGGCCACTCCGGCACCGAGTCCGACCCCGCGGGGGAGACCGGGACCGCCGCGGCGCGGTACTCCGGCCCGCGGACCTGAGTACCGCGCTCCTCCCGCCGCGCCGTCCGACCGCGCCCCCTGCGGACGCCGTGCGGTGCCCGGCCTCCCCCGGCCGGGGCGCGCTCAGCCCGGCAGGGCGTACCGCCCGTCGTCCAGGGGGTCCACCAGGCCGTCGGACACCAGCGCGTCCAGGGCCCGCTCGCGCTGGACGTGGTCGTCCCAGACCACGTCCAGCGCGCCCTTGGGCACCGGGTGGGCGGAGTCGCGCAGCACCGCCAGCAGCCGACCGCGCACCTGCCGGTCGGTGCCCGCGTAGGTCTGGCCGCGCCGGGGCGGACCGTCGTAGGCGGGCTTGCCCGCGAGCCGCCAGGCGCACTGGTGGGCGATCGGGCAGTCCGCGCACGCGGGCGTGCGCGCGGTGCACACCAGCGCCCCCAGCTCCATGACGGCCACGCCCCAGCGGGCGGCCACCGAGGGCGCGGACGGCAGCAGGGACTCGGCGAGGGCGGTCTCCGCCTTCGTCTGGGTTTTCGGCGGGTACTGGACCCCGGTTTCGGCTCTTGCCAGGACACGTCGAACGTTCGTGTCCAGAATGGCGTGCCGCTGACCGAAGGCGAAGCTCGCCACCGCCGCCGCGGTGTAGGAGCCCACGCCCGGCAGGGACAGCAGGGTGGCGTGGTCCTCCGGGACCCGCCCGCCGTGTTCCCCGGTGATCGCCACCGCGCACGCGTGCAGGCGCAGCGCCCTGCGCGGGTAGCCGAGCCGGTTCCACATGCGCACAGCCTCCCCGGAGGGCTCCCGCGCCAGGTCGGCCGGGGTGGGCCACCGCTCCATCCAGGCGCTCCAGGCGGGCAGGACGCGCACCACGGGTGTCTGCTGGAGCATGATCTCGCTGACCAGGATCGACCACGGCGAGGCGTCGGGCCGTCGCCAGGGGAGGTCGCGGGCGTGGCTCTCGTACCACGCCAGAACCGGGGTGCTGTAAGGGTTATCGCTCATCTTTAACTGGGAATCGGCGGGTTGAGTAGGTGAGGTACACGCAAAACCGCAATACTACGGCGCATGGCGTCAAGTACCGGACAACCAGGAGCCGTCAGCCGCGAGACCTACTGGAAGCGGCGAGCCTTCGTGCTGGCCGGGGCCCTGTTGTTGCTCGCGCTCATCGCGTACGCCTGCCGTCCCTCCGGGGAGGATAGCGGCGAGCCGACCCGCTCGGACGCGGGCATCGAGGCCTCCCCCAGTGTCTCACCCACGGAGCCCTCCGCGGACGCGAGCGGGGAACCCGAGGCCGATCCTTCCGAGGGGGCGCGGGAGAGCGCCGACCCCTCCGAGGGCGCTGAGGACTCCGAGGGCTCCGGCGGCTCCGCGGCCGGCGACGGCGACGGCGACTCCGCCGGGGGCGGGGAGGGCGGCGAGGTGCCCGCTCCGGAGCGCCCCGAGGACGCCTGCCGCCCGCAGGACGTCGTGGTGACCTTCGAGTACGCGGAGGAGGACCAGGAGGTCTACGGAGCCGGCGCCGACCCGGGCTTCAAGATCACCGTGGTCAACACCGCCGAGCAGACCTGCACCGTGGACATGGGCGGCGAGGCCATGGAGATCCGCATCCACTCGGGCGACGACCGGATCTTCTCCACCGCCGACTGCGCGGAGGGCCGGAGCGCGGAGAAGCGCCAGATCAGCAGGGGCGTCCCGCACGAGTACACGTTCACCTGGGAGCGGATGCGCTCCTTCGAGGACTGCCGCGGCACCGACGCCTCCGCCCAGCCCGGCTGGTACCGGGCCAACCTGCACGGGGACTACGCCGGGGACCAGCCCGAGCTCCCCTTCCAGCTCAAGGCCTGAGCGGACGCACGACACGGGGCCGGGGGCGTGCGCCTCCCCGGCCCCGCAGCGCGGGTGCCGCCCGGTGGAGACGCCGCGGCGTGGAGGCCCCCTTTACGCCATCGGGGTTCGGGGGTAGCCTTCCTGCAGTTGGGAGCGCTCCCAAGCGGGCGCTCCCCACGGGAGTGCCCGCTCTCGTCCCCCGAAGGAGCCCCCGTGCGCTACCGCGGTCCCGCGGAACTGACGGTCGTCCGCCACGGACAGAGCGCGTTCAACGCCGCCCTGGCCGCCGCCGCGCGCGACGGCGGACGCCTGGACGCGGCCGGCCTGCCCGCGCGCAACGCCGACGTGGACCTCACCGCGCTGGGGGAGCGCCAGGCCCGCGCCGTGGGCACGGGCTGGCTGGCGGGCCTGCCCGGCGGTCGGCGGCCCGGCGTCGTGTTCTCCTCCACCTACCTGCGCGCCCGCCGCACCGCCGCGCTGGCGCTGGAGGCGGCCGGGATGGACCTGCCCGTGCACCCGGACGAGCGGCTGCGCGACCTCGACGGCGGTCCCTTCACGTTCATGACCCCGGCCATGGTCGACGAGTACGACCCCGGCGAGGCGCCCCGGCGCCTGGCCGACCGGACGTACCACCGTCCCGAGCGCGGCGAGTCCCCGGCCGACGTCCTGCTGCGGCTGCGCTCGTTCCTGCGCGACCTGTGCGCGGAGTACGCGGGTGAGCGGGTGCTGCTGTTCGCGCACGAGCCCGTCGTGGTCCTGCTCCGGAGCGTCCTGGAGGGCCTGGAGGAGTCCGAGGCGCGGCGGGTGGGCGGGCGGGAGCCCGCGGCGGCGGCCTCGGTCAGCCGCTGGACGGCCGACTCCTGGGGAGACCTGCGACCCGACGGCTACGGGCTCGTGGGGCACCTGGCGGGGGTGCCCTCGCAGGAGTGACTGGAAATCCGTCATAACACCTCATTCTCTGTTTATCGCCCGAGATTCGGGTCGGGCCGCAACCCCGTCGCAGGGAAATTCCGGCGACCTCGCGGAAAAGCGACAGCTTCGCGTAATGGTTCGATTACCATCCGTGCTGTCTGGAATCCGCACGTCCCTGGAGGCTGTCGTGAATCGCATCGTCCCGGCCCTGGCCGCCGCTCCCGTCCTCGCGCTGGCGCTCACCGCGCCCGCGCACGCCGCCGAGGCCGCGCAGGCCGGTGAGAACGGTTACATCCTGCGCGTCCACGGCCTCACCACCGGTGAGACGCGCGAGGCCACGCTGGTGTGCGCGCCCGTCGCCGCGGGCACCCACCCCAGAGCGGCCGAGGCCTGCGAGGCCATCGCCGAGGCCGGTTCGCTGGCGGCGGTCGAGGGCCAGGAGCGCCCCTGCACGTTCGTCTACGACCCGGTGGTCGCCGTGGCCTACGGCACCGAGGACTACCGCGAGGAGTTCTCCAACGAGTGCGTGCTCGTGAGCGAGAAGGGCGCGGTCTTCGACTTCTGACGCGCCGGTCCGCAGGGGGTTCCGCGCTCAGTCGCCGTCCCGGGGGGCGCGGGCCCGCCGCGACCGCCGCGCCACCCGGCTCAGGGCCTCGCTCAGCTCCTCCACCTCGTGGACGCGGATGCCCGGCACCGGGTCGCCGAAGTGCTTGGGCACGACCGCCTCGGTGAAGCCGAGGCGCTGGGCCTCCGCCACCCGGCGCCGCACGCCGCTCACGGTGCGCACGTCGCCCGCCAGGCCCACCTCGCCGATCGCGATGAAGCCGACGGGCAGCGCGACGTCGTTGTTGGAGCTGGCCGCCGCCATGGCCAGCGCCAGGTCCACGGCGGGCTCGGTGAGCTTCACGCCGCCCACCGTGGACGCGTACACGTCCATGTTGGCCAGCTTCATGCCCGTGCGCTTCTCCAGCACCGCCAGGATCATGTTCACCCGCGAGGTGTCCAGGCCCGAGGTGGCCCGGCGCGGCGCGGGCAGCGGGGTCGGCGCGACCAGGGCCTGGACCTCGGTGATGAGCGGACGCCGCCCCTCCAGGGTGACGGTGACGCACGTGCCCGGCACCGGGTCGGTGCGCTCGGTGAGGAACAGCCCGCTCGGGTCGGGCAGGCCGACGATGCCGGACTCGGTCAGCTCGAAGCAGCCGATCTCGTCGGTGGGCCCGTAGCGGTTCTTGACCGCGCGCAGCAGCCGCAGCTGGGAGTGGCGCTCGCCCTCGAAGTGCAGCACCACGTCCACCAGGTGCTCCAGCATCCGCGGACCGGCGATGGACCCGTCCTTGGTGACGTGTCCGACGAGCACGGTGGCGATACCGCGCTCCTTGGCGATCTGGATCAGCGCGCCGGTCACCTGGCGGATCTGGGTGACGCCGCCCGGGACGCCGGTGGCGTCGGGGGAGACCATGGTCTGCACCGAGTCCACGATGAGCAGCCGGGGGCCGACCGCGTCCACGTGGCTGGCCAGGGCGGCGATGGAGGTCTCGGCGGCCAGGTAGAGCTTGTCGGAGAGCGCGCCGAGCCGCTCGGCGCGCAGCCGCACCTGCCCGGCCGACTCCTCGCCGGTCACGTACAGCACGGGGCCCTCGGCCGCGCGCATCGCGGCGACCTCCAGCAGGAGGGTGGACTTGCCCACGCCGGGCTCACCGGCGAGCAGCACCACGCCGCCCGGGACCGCGCCGCCGCCGAGGACCCGGTCGAGTTCGTCGACGCCGGTGGGGACGGCCTCGGCGCTCTCCACGCTGATCTCGGTGATGGGCCGGGCCCGGGAGGTGACGGGCGCGGGCGCGACGGCGGAGGGCGCGGGGGCGCCCGCCTCCTCGACCGTGCCCCAGGCCTGGCACTCGCCGCAGCGGCCCACCCACTTGAGGGTGCTCCATCCGCACTCCGCGCACCGGAACGTGGTCTTCGCTGCCTTCGCCATGGTGGCCACGCTAGCGGCTTCCTGGGACAACCCCGCCGCGAGGAGTAAAGGGACCTTTCGGAGACACATGAAAGTTACCTACGAGTTAGGCACCTTATCCCGTAGGCCGTGTTAAAGAATTCCTAGGGTCCGACAGCTCCAACGCCCCCGCTCCATGGAGAGGAAACCCGCGTGCCCCGTACATCCGCCACCGCCGCGCCCCGATCCCCGCGACGTGCCCTGGTCCCCGTGGCCGTCGCCGCGCTGAGCGCGTCCCTGGTCGCCGCGCCCGCCGCCGCCGAGACCGCGCAGGCGCCCGCCTTCGACAGTTACGTCTCCCTCGGCGACTCCTTCGTCGCCGGTCCGCTCATCAGGGAGGAGAGGGTCAGCAGCAGCATGCCGCTGCTGGGCTGCCTGCGCACGTCCAACAACTACCCCACGATGCTCGCCGAGCGGATGGGCATCACCGACTTCACGGACGCCAGCTGCTCGGGCGCGGTCGTCAACGACCTCTACGAGCCCCAGTTCGACGACACGCCGCCCCAGCTCGACGCCCTGACCCCGGAGACCGACCTGGTCACGGTCGGGATCTCGGGCAACGACTTCGGCTTCTCCGAGGTGCTCCTGGAGTGCGCCAAGCAGAGCCTGGGCAACCCGCTGGGCGACCCGTGCGCCGAGCACTACGGCGACGAGCTCGACCAGCGCATCGAGGACCTGCGCCCGGAGGTCGCGGGTGTCTACGCCGACATCGCCGAGCGCAGCCCCGACGCCACGGTCCTTGCCGTGGGCTACCTCCAGATCCTGCCCGAGAGCAGGGGCTGCTGGCCGAGCACGCCCATCGCGTGGGGCGACGTGCCCTTCCTGGACCGGGCGCAGACCGCGCTGAACGCGATGATCGCCGAGGAGTCCGAGGCCCAGGGCGCGGTCTTCGTGGACGTCTTCGAGCGCGGCCACGACGTCTGCCAGTCCTCCGACACCCGCTGGGTGGAGGGTCTGATCCCCGAGAACGGGGCCCCGGTGCACCCGAACTTCCTCGGTATGCAGGCCACGGCCGACTTCGTGGGAGCCGAACTGGGGGTCCCCTTGCCCGTGGACGACGCCGCGTAGCCCGGGGTGACCGGCCGCCGGGGAGGGGAGTCCGTTCGATGGTGACCCGTGTGCTTTCGCCCCTCCACGGTCAAGGACTCTTTACCGTCTTTGGCGACCGTTCGTGCTACGGAGAGTGACATATCGTGTGGTCTGTGTGACGAATGGTGAGGGCGTCGCGACAGGGAGATCCGCGTCACAGTGACGCGGGCGCCGCGACGCTCCGAGCGAGAGCGGGAGAGCCACCGTCATGCGAATACCGCGACACCACGAGCAAAGGCAGGCCTGTCGTCCCACGGACCCGGGGCGGCAGGCCTCGTCCGTTCCTCCGCGCAGGAGCGGCGGGCGCGCGCTCGCCGTCGCGGCGCTCACCGCCGCCGCCCTGACCGCCGGCGCGGCGCCCGCGCCCGCCCAGCCGGTCCAGCCCCCGCAGCCGGTGCGACCGGCGCAGCAGGCCGCACCCACCGCGCAGGACTCCGCCGGGCCCCGGCGCGTCCACATGTCGCTGTCCACGTCGACGGTGGAGGGCGCCATCAACGCCGCCGAGTCCAAGAAGGGCACCCCCTACCGCTGGGGAGGCACCGGCCCCAACGGCTTCGACTGCTCGGGACTCGTCCAGTGGGCCTACAAGCAGGCCGGGGTGGAACTGCCCCGCATCGCCCACGACCAGGTCGGCGCCGGGACCCGGGTCTCCTACTCCAACGCCCGCAGGGGCGACATCCTGTACTGGGCCGACAGCGGCGGCTACGCCTACCACGTCGCCATCTACCTCGGTGACGGGCGCATGATCGACGCGCCGAACTCCGGGGACCACGTCCGCGAGCGCGACGTCCACAAGCACGGTCTCGCAGGCGCCGTACGGCTGTGAGACGGGCGGGCCTCGCGCAGCGCGCTGACGGCCGCCCCACACGCCCCGGGGAGTGACCCCGGCCGCGCCCGACCGCCCCGACGACGTGGCGGTCGGCAACCACGAACCAGGGCTCCGCGGGTGCACCCGCGGGCCCTCCCACCGCCGCCCAGCGACCGGCGCCCGCACCCTCCGTGGGGGGAGGGCGTGGGGAGAACGGCACGCCGCGTTCACGCGGGCGGTACGCAAAAGAGGCGTGTTAGCGCATACTCTGGTGGGCGTGAGCCCTATCCAGGTCCCAGACGCGCCCGTCGTCCTGTCGTCGGCGTCGGTCTACCCGGAGAAGACCCCGGCCGCCTTCGAGATCGCCGCGAAGCTGGGGTACGACGGCGTGGAGGTGCTCGTCTCCTCCGATCCGGCAAGCCAGGACGTCGACCTCCTGCGGCGCCTCTCGGACTACCACCAGATCCCCGTCACCGCGGTCCACTCGCCCTGCCTGGTCCTGACCCAGCGGGTGTGGGGCAGGGAGCCCTGGGGCAAACTCGTCCGCTCCAAGGAGATGGCCGAGGCCCTGGGCGCCAAGACGATCGTGGTGCACCCCGCCTTCCGATGGCAGCGCGACTACGCCCGCGAGTTCGAGGCCGGTATCTCCCGCATGCAGGACGAGACCGACGTCGTCTTCGCCGTGGAGAACATGTACCCGGTGCGCGTGCGCGACCGCGAGGTCGTCCCCTACGCCCCGAGCTGGAACCCGCTCGACCGGGACTACCCCGACGTCACGCTCGACCTGTCGCACACCGCCATGTCCGGCTCCGACGCCATGGACATGGCCAAGCGCCTGGGCGACCGCCTCTCCCACATCCACGTGGCCGACGGCATCGGCGGCCAGAACCTCGACGAGCACCTCATCCCCGGGCGCGGACGCCAGCCGGTGGGCGAGCTGCTGGAGTACCTCGCCGGGAACGGCTTCGGGGGCCAGCTGGTCCTGGAGGTCAGCACCCGCAAGGCCCCCGACCGCCAGGCGCGCATGCGCGAGCTGGCCGAGGCCCTGGCCTTCACCCGGCTGCACTTCGCCCGGACCGGGGGCCCCGGCGACCGGCCGCGCGACCGCCGCGAGCGCATCGCTCTGCTGCGCCGCGCCCCCTCGGCGCCGCCCCGACGCTTCGCGGTCGACGAGGGCGGCACCGTGGACGACGAGGGCACCGTCGACCCCGGGTGAGGGGCGGGTGTCCACACAGTGGGATCCGGTGTCCACGCGGGGTCACCGGTGCCGTTAGCGTGGGGGTATCCGCAGGAAGGACCTTCATGATCGCCATCATCGGTGCCGGGAAGATGGGCGAGGCTCTGCTCGCCGGAATGCTGGCCACGGGCCACGCGCCGGAGGACGTCCTCGTCACCGAGCCGCGCGAGGAGCACGCCGGGGAGCTGCGCGCCCGCTACGGGATCGAGGTGGTCCCGGCCGCGGACGCGGCCAAGCGCGCCGACACCCTCCTGCTCGCGCTCAAGCCCCAGGACATGGTGGCGCTGCTGGACGACCTGGCGCCGCGCCTGTCCTCCTCCTGCCTCGTGATCTCCGTGGCGGCCGGGATCACCACCGCCGTCCTGGAGGAGCACCTGCCCTCCGGGACCCCCGTCGTCCGCGCTATGCCCAACACGCCCGCCCTGATGGGGCAGGGCATGACCGCTATCGCGGGCGGAGCGCACACCGGCGAGGACCACCTGGACCGCGCCGAGGCGCTGCTGGGCACGGTCGGCGAGGTCATCCGCGTGGGCGAGCAGCACATGGACACCGTCACCGCCATCTCCGGCAGCGGCCCCGCCTACTTCTACTTCATCGCCGAGACGATGATCGAGGCCGGTGTGGCGATGGGGATGCCGCGCGCCACCGCGCAGAAGCTGGTCGGACAGACCATCACGGGCGCCGCCGCCATGCTCAACGGCTCGGGTGAGCACCCGGTCGTGCTGCGCGAGGCCGTCACCTCGCCGGGCGGCACCACCGCCGCCGCGCTGCGCGAGCTGGAGCGGCACGGCGTGCGCACGGCCTTCACCGACGCCATCGAGGCGGCCCGGGACCGCAGCGGCGCGCTCTCCGGAAGCTGACGCGCCGCTCGGTGCCGGTGGTGTGACGCACGGGGGAGATGGCCGGAAGCGGCCCGCCTCGCGGGGTCCGATGTCGGGGCACCTGGGTAGTGTCTTCGGTGAAGGGTGTACACGGCCCCCTCGGTCCCGTACGCGCGGGATCTCCCCCATCTCCTGATTCCAGGGTCCTCCATGACTTCTTCCCCTCCCCCGCCCGACCCTTCCCAGCCGCCCGGCGGAGGCTTCCCGCCCCCGGGGCCCGCGCCTTCCGGCCCGACCGGTGCCGACCCCGCGGGGAGCGGCCCCACAGGAGGCGGCCCCACGGGGGGCCACCCCGCCCAGGGCGGCCCGACCGGCGCCGACCCGGCCGGAGGGGCCTTCCACGGCGGTGCGCCGACCGGCGGTGCGCCCGCCGGGGGCACACCCGCGGGCGGGACGTACTCGGGCGGTGTGCCCGGCCCGCCCCCGGGCGGTACGCCTCCCGGCGGTCCGCCCCCCATGGGGCCTCCTCCCGGCGGCAGGCCGCCCGGCATGACGCCGCCCCCGGGCGGAACGCCCCGGGGCGGACCGCCGCCGATGGGACCTCCCCCCGGTGCGATGCCCCCCGGAGGCCCCCCTCCCGGCGGCATGCCCCCCGGCGGAACGCCGCCGGGGCAGTTCGGCCCGCCGCCGCCCCCGAAGCCGCCCCGGCTCGGCCTGTTCTCCTCCCCGTCCGCACTGCGCACCTCCCTGCTCAACGCGTCGGGCATGGGAGCCGGTTACGTCTACCTGCGCCAGTGGCCGTTCTTCGCCGCCGCGCTCGTCATCACCCTCGGCCTGCTGCTCACCGCCGCCGTCCTCGGGGCCGCCGACAACCTCCTGCTGTGGGTGCCGGTCCTCCTGGCCTGGTTCGCCGCCGCGGCCGTGCACGGCCTGTTCTCGGGGCGCTCCCGCGACGAGCGCCTGATCGGCAGGGGTGAACAGCCCTCCAAGCGGGCGCTGCCCCTCCTCACCGCCGCCGGACTGGCGCTCGCGCTGCTGGTGACCCTCACCGGCGTGTGGCAGGCGGGGGAGTGGCGGCTGCGCGTCGCCGACGCCGCCCACGCCCGCGGCGAGTGCGGCCCCTCCGAAGCCGTCGCCGCCTACGGGAGCGTGGAGGACCTCTTCCAGCTCTCCTTCTCCCCGTCGCTCATGTCGCGCGCCCGCGCGGGCGCCGAGGCCTGCGCGCTCCTGGAGCGCGCCCAGTCCGACGTGGCCGCCGAGGAGTACGGGCGGGCCCTGGACTCCTACGCCGCCTACTTCGAGCACCCCTCCGCCCGCTGGGAGGACACCGACGGCGAGGTCGCCGACATCCACCTCTCCTACGCCGCCGACCTGGTGGCCTCGGCCGACGAGCACTTCGAGGGAGAGGTCACCGACGAGTACCGCGAGAGCATGCGGCGGGCGCACGAGATCTACACCGTGATCCCGGTGGACTACGAGGGCACCGAGGCCGCGGCCCGGGTCCCCACCGCCCTCACCGAGCTCTACGACGTCGGCACCGCGGAGTACGCCGCCGAGTACTGGTGCTCGGGCTTCGACCAGATCGACATGTTCTCCGACCTGGCCTGGGACGCCGCCCCCGAGATCGCCGAGCGCGTCGCCACCGAGCGCCCCGACGCCGCCTTCAGGTGCGGATGGGAGAGCGTGGACGGCGGCTCGCTCGACACCGCCGACGAGATGGTCGCCCTCCTGGAGGCGGAGTACCCCGACCACGAGACCGACGAGGTCGAGCGGATGGTCACCCACATCGGCGCCGGGCGCATCGAGGAGAGGATGGACGCCATGACCTCGCTCGGCGAGGTCGACTTCGCCCCCGCGCCCACCGGCGGCTCCGGCAGCGACAAGAGCGTCCTGGAGATCACCAACAACACCCCGTACGAGATGCAGTTCCTCTACGTCGGCCCGGACGCCGTCCACGAGGAGATCATCACCCCCGCGTGCGAGGACTGCGAGGTCTACAGTTCGCCGCCCGCGGGCAACTCCTGCTTCGACGACGGCGACGTCATGCGCGTCGAACTCGAACCGGGCGAGTACCGGGTGCTGCTCACCTCGAAGGACTCGCTCTTCGGGGCGGCGCCACTGCACGGCACCGTCGACCTCTCCGGCGGCGACCTGTACGAGTCCTGCTACTTCGTCACCGAGTAGCGGACCCCGCGGTCCGGCACGGGGGCGCCCCCGTGCCGGACCGGCAGCCCCAACCCCGGGGTTCGTCCACGCGTGCGGTTGTGCGTACTGTGTGCTTCGGAGCACGCACACCTGAAACGGGGGTCACCACATGGGAGGGCGCACGTCCTGCTCGCTTCGGGTGGCATGGGACGACGGACTGACGGCCTACGACTTCGGTCCGCAGCACCCGATGGCGCCGATACGCGTCGAGCTGACCATGGCGCTCAGCCGCGAACTCGGCGTGCTGGACGCGCCCGGGGTCGGGCTACTGGACGTCGAACCCGCCTCGGACGAACTCCTGTCCCTCGTGCACGACCCCGCCTACATCGAGGCGGTCAAGCGCGCGGGCCGCACGCTGGAGCCCGACGACGTCCACATGCTGGGCACCTCCGACAACCCCGTCTTCAAGGACATGCACGACGCCGCCGCGCTCATCTCCGGCGCGTCCGTGGCCGCCGCGCGGGCGGTTTGGAGCGGGGAGACCGCGCACGCGGCCAACATCGCGGGCGGCCTGCACCACGCCATGCGCGGCAACGCCTGGGGCTTCTGCGTCTACAACGACCCAGCCCTGGCGATCGCCTGGCTGCTGGAGCAGGGGGCCAAGCGCGTCGCCTACGTGGACGTTGACGTCCACCACGGCGACGGCGTCCAGAACGCCTTCTACAACGACCCGCGCGTGCTCACCATCAGCCTCCACGAGTCCCCGGCGACCCTGTTCCCCGGCACCGGCCAGGCCTCCGAGACCGGCGGCCCGGACGCCGAGGGGTACGCGGTCAACGTCGCCCTGCCCGCGGGCACCGGCGACAACGGCTGGCACCGCGCCTTCGACGCCGTCGTCCCGCCGCTGCTGCACGAGTTCCAGCCCGAGATCCTGGTGACCCAGCAGGGCTGCGACACCCACGCCCTGGACCCGCTCGCCAACCTCACCCTGAGCGTGGACGGCCAGCGCCGCGCCTACGCCGAGCTGCACGAACTGGCCCGCAAGACGGCTGGCGGCCGCTGGCTGCTGTTCGGCGGCGGCGGGTACGGGCTGGTCCACGTCGTCCCCCGCGCCTGGACCCACCTGCTGGGCGAGGCCGCGGGCCGCCCCGTCGACCCCGACACCGAGACCCCGCAGGGCTGGCGCGACTTCGTGCGCCAGCGCACGGGCGAGTTGGCGCCGCTGTACATGACCGACGGGCGCGAGGTCGTCTTCGACCACTTCGTGGACGGCTACGACCCGGGCGACCCGGTGGACCGGGCCATCCACGCGACCCGGACCGCGGTCTTCCCCAGCCACGGGATCGACCCGAGCCTGTAGGGGGCAGCCCTTCCGCGTCGCCGCGGCCGGGCCGCCGATTCGGTGCCGACAGGGGCCCACGGGACTCCGGACGACTCACGGGACTGCTCCCATAACACCCCGGTGTCGACCGGCGTGAATTCCGGAGGAGCCGCGCGTGTCGCGTCCGAAGCGGGTAGGACAGAGGTTGAATACCGGGCGAACAGGAGCAGGCGCCGTGGTGGCCGCCCAGCGTGGCGCACGCTCGCTGCGCAGACGAGGAAGGGGAGCGCCAGGTGACGCCGCCGACACGCGCTGAACTGATCACCTATCTGGTGCGCACGGGAATCGCCGGGCACGTCGACACCCCGCGCCAGAACAACCTGCGGCACTACCGGCGGCTCGTCCAGAAGGACCCCTACCACCAGTTCGGCCTCACCTTCTCCCACGACTGGACCTACTCCGAGGTCCTGGCGCTGATGAGCAAGCGCTGCGGCGTGGTGGCCGACGAGGAGTACGTGTGGGGGATCGACACCATCGACCCCGACCTGACCATCGACGCCCTGGAGGCCTTCGCCGACCGGCTGGCCCTGGCCGCCGAGCGCCGGGAACGGGTCCTGTTCGCCACCGGCCACCCGCGCAACCTCCGCGAGACCTACCGCGCCTGGAAGGACGCCCTCGCCGAGCGTGGGTGCCAGATCCTCACCGCTGGCGGCGGCTATTCCTACGAAGTGACCACGGAGCGTCCCCCTAACCGGCGGATCGTGGTTTGGGAGGACGACATCGCCATCGTCACGGATGGTCGCCTCGCCCGTCACAGCCACCACCCCTTCGCCATGCGTGCCATCCTCGGGGACCTCGCGGACCGCGGTGAGGCATGGCCGCAGTTGGTCATCGCCGACCACGGGTTCGCGGGTGCGGCCGGTGAGGCGGGAGTGCCCGCGATGGGCTTCGCCGACTGCAACGACCCCGCCCTCTTCCTCGCCGAGGCCGAAGGGAAACTACTGGTCACGGTGCCTTTGGACGACGGTTACCTGACCGAGGACTACGCCCCGCTGCGCGAATACGTTCTCGCCCGGGCCGGTCTCCTGTGAGCGGGGGCGACCATTTATACCCACCGTTAAACCTCATCCGACCCGCCATCAACACATAGCGCCGAAGACAGTCCCAACGGCCTTTCGCTGAGGCGAACTCGGCTCTACTCTGAAAACGGACGTGTCAGTAGTGACAGCGTGACACGCTGGCGTGGTTTGGGGTCGGCACACCGGGGTCGCCGCCGCACACCACGCCGGTCCCAAGGGTAGACAATGCTCACGTCCGGGAATGAGGGCGTCGAAAGATGAACGGGAGCAAGCCGCCTCTCGAAGAGGTCAGGTTCCTGACCGTGGCGGAGGTAGCCACGATCATGCGTGTGTCCAAGATGACCGTTTACCGAATGGTGCACTCGGGAGTTCTCCCCGCGATTCGCGTGGGGCGTTCCTACCGGGTCCCCGAGCGGGCCGTGCACGACTACCTCCGCGAGGCTTTCGTCGAGGCTGGTTGATCCAGGGCCCGGCCGACCGGGGCCGCCCCCCGGCCCCCGGTCAGCCGACACACCCGGGGGGCGGTGACTGACGGACACCGCCCCCACCGGGGTCTTCCCACCCCGCCCCGGCGCGCCACCCGGCGCGCGGCAGGGCCGTCCCCACCCCCACCGGCCGCGGTTCCCCCTTGTGCCGGGGCGGCCGAACGGGCTCCAGGGCATCTACTACACTTTGTCGTTGTTGTAGTCCGCCCTGTTCACACCCCGTTCGCGAGGTCCCCTCGATGCCCAGCACCAGCACCGGTACGCGCCGAAGCCGTACCGTGCCGCGCCTGGCGGCGGCCGGACTGGCCGCCGTACTCGTCCTGACCGGCTGCGCCGGGGGCAACGAGATCCAGGCCAGCGACGAGGAGAGCCGCTTCATCTCCGGAGACGGCAGCGCCACCACCTTCGAGACCGCCGAGCGCACGGAGGCGCCCGAGGTCACCGGCAGCACCCTCGACGGCGACGAGGTCTCCCTCGGCGACTACGAGGGCGGCATAGTCGTCCTCAACGTCTGGGCGAGCTGGTGCGGCCCCTGCCGCGCCGAGCAGCCGGTCCTGGACGAGGTGCACGCCGAGTACGCGGACCTGGGCGTGGACTTCCTCGGCGTGAACATCAAGGACGACGAGACGGCCGCGCGCTCCTACCAGGAGAGCATGGACGTCCCCTACCCGAGCCTGTACGACCAGCCCGGCGCGGTGCCCCAGGCCTTCCGCGACACCGTGCCCCCGCGCTCCATCCCCAGCACGCTCGTCATCGACCCCGAGGGCCGCATCGCCGCCCGCGTCATCGGCCCGACCACCTACGGCCAGCTCACCGAGCTGCTCAACCCGCTGGTGGTCGAGTTCGACTTCGGCGACCCGGAGGAGCGCCCCCGGGTCGCGGAGCAGGAGGCCGGGGAGACGGCGTCCCCGGAGGAGGCCGATCCCTCGGCCGAGCCCTCGGACGCGCCGTCCGAGGCGGACCAGGACTCCGACGGGTCCGGGGGCGAGGGCTGATGGACCCCATCGGCACCACCGTCCTCACCGGTTCCCTGCTGGCCGCGATCCCGCTGGCCCTGGCCGCGGGCCTGGTCTCCTTCCTCTCGCCCTGCGTGCTCCCGCTCGTGCCCGGCTACCTGTCCTACGTGACCGGGATGAGCGGCACCCAGGTGCGCGAGCGCACCGCCTCGCCCGCGGGGGGCGGCACCGCCACCGTCGCCGACGTCGACGCCGAACTGGCCTCCCGCCGCTGGACCATGGTCACGGGCAGCGTCCTGTTCATCGCCGGGTTCACCCTGGTGTTCGTCGCCGTCGGCGGCTTCATCGGCTGGCTCGGCGAGATCCTCATGGACTACACCGACCCCATCACGCGGGTGCTCGGCGTCCTGACCGTCGTCCTGGGCCTTGCCTTCATGGGCGTCGTCCCGGGCTTCGGGCGCGAGTTCCGCTTCCACCGCCTGCCGCGCGCCGGACTGGCGGGCGCCCCGCTGCTCGGCGTCCTGTTCGGCCTGGGCTGGACCCCCTGCATCGGGCCGACCCTGGCCGCCGTGCAGACCCTCGCCTTCGTCGAGGGCGGCGCCGGACGCGGCATGCTGCTGTCCCTGGCCTACTGCGTCGGCCTCGGGCTGCCGTTCGTCCTGGCCTCCCTCCTCTACCGGCGCGCGCTGGGCACCTTCGACTGGCTCAAGCGCCGCACCCGCACGGTCACCGTGATCGGCGGGGCCATGCTCGTCCTGGTCGGCCTGGCGATGGTGACCGGCCTGTGGACACAGCTGACCATCGCCATGCAGGGCTGGGCCGCCGACTTCCAGACGGTGATCTGATGAGCACGACCGCGAACGACCGAGGGACCGGCACCGCCGCCCAGGAGGGGGAGAGCGCCCCGCCGCGCCCCAAGGGCCTGGGCGCGGTCGGCTGGCTGCGCTGGATCTGGCGCACCCTGACCTCGATGCGCACCGCCCTGATCCTGCTCTTCCTGCTGGCGGTCGGGGCCATCCCGGGCTCGATCCTGCCGCAGAACGTGGTGAGCGTCGACGAGGTCAGCACCTACTTCCAGGAGAACCCCGAACTGGCGCCCTGGCTGGACCGGTTCTACCTCTTCGACGTGTTCTCCTCGCCCTGGTACGCGGCGATCTACCTGCTGCTGTTCGTCTCCCTGGCGGGCTGCGTGCTCCCGCGCGCGCTGACGCACGCCCGCGCGGTGCGGGCCCGCCCGGTGCACACGCCCAAGAACCTGGGCCGGATGCCCTACGCCGCCGCGTTCACCACCGACGCCGACCCCGAGACGGTGCTGGAGCAGTCCCGCAAGGTCCTGCGGCGCTACCGGATCGAGCGCTACGGCGACTCCCTCTCCACCGAGACCGGCTACCTGCGCGAGGCCGGGAACGTCCTGTTCCACTTCGCCCTGCTCGGCCTGCTGCTGGCCCTGGCCGCCGGATCCTTCTTCGGCTACCGAGGCAACATGCTCCTGGTGGAGGGCGACGGGTTCGCCAACACCCTGACCTCCTACGACGCCATCTACCCCGGGCACTGGACCGACACCGACTCCCTGGAGCCCTTCTCCATCCACCTGGACGACTTCGAGGCCTCCTTCATCGAGGACGGCGGACTGCGCGGACAGGCCGAGTCCTACGTCGCCGACCTCACCTACAGGGAGGCGCCCGACGCGTCGCAGGAGCGGCACCGGCTGGAGGTC
The DNA here is from genome assembly GCF_018316795.1 of Nocardiopsis akebiae. Taxonomy (NCBI): domain Bacteria; kingdom Bacillati; phylum Actinomycetota; class Actinomycetes; order Streptosporangiales; family Nocardiopsidaceae; genus Nocardiopsis; species Nocardiopsis akebiae. Next base: position 6,246,589 of record NZ_CP074132.1, on the reverse strand, counting down.
AACCACCCGCTGAGCGTGTCGGGCGTGCAGGTCTACCTGCTCGGGCACGGGTACGCGCCCGAGTTCGAGGTGCGCAACGCCGAGGGCGACGTGGTCTTCGACCAGGCGGTCCCCTTCCTGCACAGGGACACCGCCTCCTACACCTCCGACGGCGTGGTCAAGGTGCCCGACACCGGGGGCGAACAGCTCGGCTTCGTCGGCGTGTTCCTGCCCAGCGCGGTGGAGACGCCGGAGGGGGAGATGGTCTCCAACTTCCCGGGCGCCCGGAACCCGAGGATCACGCTGGAGGGTTACCAGGGCGACCTGGGGCTGGTCGACCCGCAGTCGGTCTACCAGCTGCGCACCGGCGGCATGGAGGAGCTGGGCAGCTCCCCCGTGATGGAGATCGGGGACACCTGGGAGCTGCCCGATGGCGCCGGGTCGATCACCTTCTCCGGCTACAAGGAGTACGTCAGTCTCCAGATGAACCGCGACGGCGCCCGGCTGCCCGCGCTGGCCGCGGCCTCCCTGGCCGTCGCCGGGCTGATCACCACCCTGTTCGTCCGCCCGCGCCGCGTGTGGGTGCGCGCGACCCGGGGCGGGGACGGCCGCACCCGCGTGGAGCTGGCCGCCCTGGGCAAGACCGAGGCGGCCGGCAACAACGTGGAGTTCCACGAACTCACCACGGAACTCGCCGGACGGCTCCGGAGCCTGTCCGACGGGGACTCCGGCTCCGGAGCGGACGACCGTCCGGCTCCGGTTCCGGACTCCGACCCGGACCCCGTTCCGGGCTCCGACCCCCATCCGCCATCCGACCCGCCAGAGTCGACGACACAAGGGAGTGACCGGTGACGTACACACTCGCCGCACAGGTGGACGAGGTGATGACGTCAGTCAGTGACTCGTTGATCATCGCGATGATCGTCACGTACGCGGCTGCGCTGTTCCTCTTCGCCATCGAGGCCGCCTACGGACGCCGCACCAAGCTCAAGGCCGGTCGGCTCATGCCGGTCAACGCCGGTGCCGAGTCCGGCGCGGACGACGGCATCGAGGTCAACGTCCGCAGCACCGAGGCGGAGGCCAGGGCCTCCCAGAGCGTCCTGGGCAAGATCGCCCTGGGCGTGACGACGTTCGGCTTCGTGATGGGCGTCGCCCAGATCATCGCCCGCGGCCTGGCCGCCGGGCGCTGGCCCTGGGGCAACATGTTCGAGTTCGTCGTGGCCCTGTGCCTGGTCGCGGTGGGCGGCCTGCTCTTCGCCTCCTACCGGTACCAGGCGCGCTTCCTGGGCGCGTTCGTGCTGGTCCCGGTGCTCGTCCTGCTGGGTATCGGCGTCCGCTGGCTGTACGTGGACCCGGGCCCGCTCATCCCCGCCCTGCACTCGTACTGGGTGCCCATCCACGTGACCGCGACGATCGTCGCGGGCGGCGCCTTCATGGTCTCCGGCGCGGCCGGTGTCACCTACCTCGTGGCGCACCGGGCCGAGGCCAAGCGCGCGCTGGGCGAGCAGGTGGCCGGTATCGCGGGCCGCCTGCCAAGTCCCGAGCTGCTGGACCGGATCTCCCACCGGTTCATCCTCTTCGCCTTCCCGCTGTGGACCTTCGGCATCATCGCCGGTTCCATCTGGGCCGACGAGGCCTGGGGCCGCTTCTGGGGCTGGGACCCCAAGGAGGTCTGGTCGTTCATCTCCTGGGTGATCTACGCGGCCTACCTGCACGCCCGGGCCACCGGCGGCTGGCGCGGGCCCAAGGCCACGTGGATCAACGTGGTTGGCTTCGCGACCATCCTGTTCAACTTCTTCGCGGTGAACTACATGTTCAGCGGTCTGCACTCCTACGCCTGATCCCGATTCGCGAACGGGGCCCCGCCACGGCGGGGTCCTGTTCGCTCTGGGGCTCCGCTCCGCTTCGCTTCGCCCCGTGTCCGGGCGCCCGGAGAGCGGGAACCTTCGCCGTCTTCCGTGTGGTGGCTCGTTCCTCGCGATCACACGTCCGACGCCTCCAGAACCCCGCGGGCGCCCGGACGTGTTCGCTTTGGGGCTCCGCTCCGCTTCGCCCCGTGTCCGGGCGCCCGGAGAGCGGGAACCTTCGCCGTCTTCCGTGTGGTGGCTCGTTCCTCGCGATCACACGTCCGACGCCTCCAGAACCCCGCGGGCGCCCGGACGTGTTCGCTTTGGGGCTCCGTGTTCTCCGTGTTCAGGCGGGTGGGGCGGCGGTGGACCCGCGCACGACCAGGCGGGTGTCCAGGGTGACGGTGCCGGGGGAGTCCTCGCTGCTGATGCGGTGCAGCAGCAGGTCGATGGCGGCGCGTCCGGCCGCGGCGGTGGGCATGTCGACGCTGGTCAGGTCGCAGTGCCGGGCGGTGTGGGTGTTGTCGACGCCGACGACGCTGAGGTCGCCGGGCACGGACGCGCCCAGGTCCCGCAGCTTCTGGACCAGGCCGAGGGCGACCAGGTCGTTGTAGGCCAGGACCGCGGTGGCGCCGAGGTCCAGCACCTGCCGGGCGGCGGCCGCGCCGCCCTCCTCGGTGGGCTGGTTGGGGCCCACGCCGTGCAGGAGGAGGCCGCGGCGCAGGGCGGCCTCCTCCGCCGCGCGCTCCAGGCGCTGGTTGGTCCACGACGCGCGCGGGCCGGTGAGCAGGGCGATCTCGCGGTGGCCGAGGGTGGCGAGGTGGTCCACGGCCTGCTCGGCGCCCGAGGCCACGTCCATGAGGACGGCGGGCAGCCCGGCGGGCTGGCGGTTGACCACGACGAAGGGCACGTCGGCGCTGAGTTCGGCGATCAGGCGGTTGCTCAGGCGCGGCGCGACCAGGAGCGCGCCGTCCACCTGGGTGGCCATGGACCGGATCAGCTCCTCCTCCACGCGGGCCTGCTCGTCGGTGTCGGCGACGAACACGTGGTGGTCGCTGCGGCGGGCGTGGGCCTGCGCGGCCTTGATCAGGGGCGGGAAGAAGGGGTTGGCGATGTCGGCGACGATCAGCCCCAGGTTGCCGGTGCGGCGTGTGGACAGGGCGCGCGCGGCGCGGTTGGGCCGGTAGCCCAGGGCGCTGGCGGCGGCGAGCACCCGTGTCCGGGTATCGGAGTTGACCAGGTGCGAGGCGGAGAAGGTCCGGGAGACGGTGGAGACGTGCACCCCGCTCGCCAGGGCGACGTCCTTGATGGTCACGGCCACCCGTGGCCTCCTTCGATGGGGAACGGTTTCGAGGTTACTGGCAACCGGTTGTGGTTGACCAGTGCGTGCTTTCAGGTCCGGTGCCTGGTTTTCCGGGGTTTTCCCGGGTGGAAGGGGTTGACGCCGGTCCGGCTCCTGGGAGATGTTCATGCAACCGTTTGCAGTTTCCCCCCCCGAGGAGCAGAACCATGCGCAGGCTCGTACTCCCTCTGAGCGCGGTGTTGGTGATGACCGCCGTCGCGCCCGTCCAGGCGGCGCCCGACGTGGGCAGGCAGGTCCTGCCCGAGGGCGACGGCTGGGCCTCGGCCGGAGGCGGGACGACGGGAGGCGCGGACGCCTCCCCGGAGAACGTCCTCCGCGTCTCCACGGCGCAGGAGTTCCGCGAGGCGGTGAGCGGTGACGAGCCCAAGATCGTCTACGTCGAGGGCCTCATCGACGCGAACACGGCGCCGGACGGCACGCCCCTGTCGTGCGGGGACTACGCCGTGGACGGCTACACGCTGGAGGACTACCTGACCGCCTACGACCCCGAGGTGTGGGGCTGGCAGGACCCCAGCGGCCCGCTGGAGGAGGCCCGCGAGGCCTCGGCCGACGCCCAGGCGGAGCGCGTCCGGGTGGAGGTCGGATCCAACACGACCGTGGTGGGCGCCGGGGACGGCGCCGAGATCACCGGGATGAGCATCCGGGTGATCGGCGCGAGCAACGTCATCCTGCGCGACCTCACCCTGTCCGACACGCACGACTGCTTCCCGGGCTGGGACCCCGGCGACGGCGGTGAGGGCAACTGGAACTCCGAGTACGACCACCTGGAGATCTCCGGTTCCACGAACGTGTGGATCGACCACAACACGTTCGACGACGGCGACAACCCGGGCTCGGAGCTGCCGGAGTACTTCGGGCGCCGGTACGAGGTGCACGACGGCCTGCTCGACATCGTGCGCGCCAGCGACCTGGTGACGGTGTCCTACAACCACTTCGAAGGCCGGGACAAGGCCATCCTGGTGGGCAACAGCGACGGCCGCACCACCGATCGCAGGTACCTGCGCACCACCTGGCACCACAACCACTTCGACGGCCTGGGCCAGCGCGCGCCCCGCGTGCGCTACGGGCAGGTGCACGTCTACAACAACCACTACACGGTGGCCACGGACCTGTACCAGTACAGCCTGGGCGTGGGCTTCGAGTCGCACCTGTACGCGGAGAACAACCTGTTCGACCTGCGCGACGGCATCACGGCCGGGGAGATCGTCGGCAACTGGGGCGGCACCGACATCGTGGAGCACGGGAACGCGGTGATGGAGGACGGCCGCGGGCGCGTCACGGAGGTGGACCTGGTGCGGGAGCACAACGACGCCTACCCCGATCAAGCGCTGGGCACCGACCTGACCTGGGTGCCGCAGTTCTCCACGCGGGTGGAACCGGTGCACGCGGTCCGCGGCGTGCCGCGCGAGGCGGGCGCGGGAGTGCTCTGAGTCCGGCGCTCCCGGTGTGGTCGCGTAACGGGAGGCAGGCCCGCCCGGCCCCGTCCGGGCGGGCCGCCGCGGTTACAGGGGCTGGTCGTCGACCTTGATGTCCCACTGGACGTCGTCGCCGTCGACCGAGGTGGTCGTGATGGTCACGCCGTAGTTCATGCCGCCGTCCACGAGGTTGCAGCGGATCTCGGCGCCCACCTCCGCGGGGAGGCCCTGGGAGCAGGAGAAGTCCTCGGGGGCCTGGCCGACCACCGCCTCCAACTGCGAGGCCGACTGCTGGGCGACCTGGTCGGCGGGGACGACCCCGTCGTTCGCGGCGGTGCCTCCGTCCCCACCGGCCCCCCCGCCCGCGTCGTTCCCGGCGGCGCCGTCCTCGGCGGCGCCGTCACCGGCCGGGGCGTCGTCGACCTCGATGTCCCACTGGACGTCGTCGCCGTCGACCGAGGTGGTCGTGATGGTCACGCCGTAGTTCATGCCGCCGTCCACGAGGTTGCAGCGGATCTCGGCGCCCACCTCCGCGGGGAGGTCCTCGGGGCAGGTGAGGTCGTCGGGGGTCTGGCCCACCTGCTCGGCCAGCATCTCGCTGGACCGTTCGGCGACCTGTTCGGCGCTGACGGAGTCGGGACCGCCGATGCTGAACTCGAACGAACAGCCGGTGGACAGCAGAAGAGCAGCCGCGCCCAGTGCCGCTCCGGTGATGACTCGACGGTGTCCGGTCTGCCGCATCGCGGCCTCCTCAGTACTCGGCGGTGTGTACGGGTGTGGACGCCGAATGCGAAGAGCGGGTTCCGGAGCGGACGGCTCCGATGCGGGGATGTGACATCGGTGTCCGGTCCGTGCGCGCGGTGCCGCGCCGGGGAACCGCCCGGACGTCCGGACGTGCTTGCCCCGGGGCGGGGGAACGGGAAGGGTGGAACACAGCGGTGGGGGCCGCGTCCTGTCGGGCGGCCCCCACCGTCGTCGTGTACCGGTCCGGGTCGGTCGTGTCCGGGTCAGTCCTCCGGATCGATCCGCCGGTTGAGTCGTCGCAGGAACTCGGGGTCGTCGTCCGGGCCGAGCGGGTGCGGGCTGCCCGAGGGCTTGGTGAAGTCGGACGGGTCGAGGTCGTCGGCCGAGGCCGTGGCCTGTGTCGGGGAGGGCGCGCTCCCGCTGGGTGCGGCCGCCTGGCGCGGGCGGCCGAGGAGGAGCCACAGGATGGCGCCGACGGGCACGAACAGCACGATGACGAACACCCACAGCACCTTCGGCAGAGTGCGCACCTCAGAGGAAGGGGTGGTGAGCGCGTCGAAGAACGCGTACACCCACAGAACGATCGATACGAGCGTGATCAGGCCACCGAGCCACACCATGGTTCCAGCCTAACTCTTGCAGTCGACTCCTCACGGTCGGGACACCGGGCCGGAGGGCAGGGGGGAGTCCGCGGGCGGCTGACCGGCCGACGGGGCGGCCGGAGGGCCCTGCGGCTCCTGGATCTCTGGCTCCCGCCGGATGGGCTGTCTCGGGGCACTCGGCCTCAGGGCGTGCTCTCGCTCGGCTCCCCGAGCAGGAGGGCGCGCACCTCGGACTCGCGGAAGCGGCGGTGCCCTCCCGGAGTCCGGATGCTGCTGATCCGCCCGGAGGCGGCCCAGCGCGTGACGGTCTTGGGATCAACCCGGAAGAGTGAGGCCACTTCCCCGGGGGTCAACAGGCGTTCGCTTGCTCGTTCCACCTTCACATTCCCCCAATCGTGCCCGCCTCGGACTGCGGGGGCGGCGGGCGTTTGATCCCCTAGTGTGCACGAGTTGGACCGTTTCCTCCCTAGTTTTCGGAGAAATTGCGGTGTTGGGGGGAGGAGTACCGGATATGTGACCGGAACGTGATGTTCGGGCCCTGCTGTCGGGATTGGAAACATCCCATGACTATGCGAATCGTGTTCGCCTATGTCCCGTTCCCCTGTGCCGCGGGTGACACACCGACCCGATGCCCGTCGCAGCGGGCACGCCCTTAACCTGGAGATAAGGACCTGTGGAAGGCCGTCGGCCCGACCCGTGCCGGGTGTGGGAACGTCCGGACACGGGTGTTGACCGGGCGTTCCGCGCCGCCGATGGGCGTAGCGACCAATCTAGTCCAGGTAATCGTCTGTTGTGAGGCTTTTGGATGCGTAGCTTGCTGACCTATACCGCCGCCCGCCTGGGGCTGTTCGCGGCGGCCTTCGGAGTGGTCTACCTTTTCGGCGCCCGTGCGTGGATCGCCCTCATCCTGGCCTGGCTGGTCAGTGGACTCGCCTCCTACGTCCTGCTGTCCGGGATGCGCGACAGGATCTCCGCGAGCGCGGTGGAGCGGATGGAGCGCCGCAAGGCGGACGGCGTGTCCGCGCGCCTGTCGGCCGCCTCCGCCCGCGAGGACGGGTTCCAGGAGGCGTCGGAGCAGGAGGCGGCCCCGGCCGGGGCGGACGCCGGAGCCGGTGCCGAGGCGGACGAGGCCGGGGAGGGCGCGAGGAACGAGGACGCGCCGACCGCGGCCAGGGAGTCCTGACCGGGCCCCGCGCTCCCGCGAACCTCAGCCGGGCGCGGCCGGTGCCGCCCCGGCGCGCCGCGGCCGGGGGCCGGATCCCGCGCTCCCGCCCACCTCAGCCCGTGCCCGCGTGCGTGTGCCTCAGCCGGGGTCGGCCGGTGCCTCAGCCCGTGCCCGCCCCGTCAGGTGACCGGTCCGGCTCCGTCCCGCGCCTGTCCAGGCCCCCGGCCGCGCGGCCCACGAGCGGCGGCAGGACCGCGGCCAGGTAGAGGGCCGCGCACGCCAGCAGCACCGGCGCCGCTCCGAGCAGCCCGGCCGCCGCGCCCGCCACGGGCGCGCCCAGCGGCGCCGCCATCCGGGTCAGCGCGCCGATCGTCGCCGTCCCCCGCCCCACGGCGCGGCGGGGCAGGCGCTCGAACATCACCGCGCCCAGGATCGGGTTGAGCACCCCGCCCCCGAGCCCGCACAGACCCCACACCGCCAGGACCGCCCACAGCGGCACGTCCAGCGCCAGTACGACCAGCCGGGGCGGCCCGGCCAGCACCAGCCCCGCGAAGAACACCGCCCGCCGGGGCAGCAGGTGCCCGACCGCCGTGGCCGCGAGCGAGCCCACCACCGAGGCCGCGCCCATCACGCCGCCCAGGAGGCCGACCACCGCGGGGCCCATGCCGTTCTCGTCCACCCAGACCGGCAGCAGCACCGAGGCCACGGACATGTCGATCATGTTGGTGACCGCGAGCACGACCACCAGGACGCGCAGCGTGGCGTCGCCCCAGACCGCCCGCCAGCCGGTGCGCAGCCTCGCCAGGTAGCCCGAGTCCGCCTCGGGGTCCTCGCCCGGGCCGGGGCGCTCCCCGGGCTGGGTAGCGGCCAGCACCACCGCCGCCGCGGCGAGCAGCGCGGCGTTCGCGTACAGGGCCGGGAGCGCGCCGAGCAGGGACACCAGGCCGCCCGCGGCCACCGGCCCGACGGTCGTGGACAGCCGGTCCACGGTTCCGGTGAGCCCGGTGACGCGTTCGAGGCGCGTCCCCGTGCGTTCGGCGACGGCCGGGGCCATGGAGACCTTGGCGGCCTCGGCGGGGCCGGTGGCCAGGCCGATCACCGTCACCAGCACCAGGAGCACGGGGAAGGACAGCAGTCCGGCCGTGTGCAGCAGCGGGACGCAGACCACCGCCGCCGCGGCGACGAGGTCGGCGCGCACGCTCACCGCGCGCTGGCCCATCCGGTCCAGCAGTGGTCCGCCCAGCAGCCGGGCCAGGGTGTAGGAGCCGATCTCGAAGAAGGCCACCGCCCCCATGGACGCCGGGCTGCCGGTGGTCTCCAGGACGAACCAGGGAATGGCGATCATCGCCAGCCGCGTGGCGGTGTAGCACAGGGCCTGGGCGGCGACCAGTCCGCCGACGCTCCTCACGCTCCCGTCTCCGTCGCCCCGTCGTCCCCCTCGCCGTCCTCCGTGCCCGGTCCCCGGTCCTCGGGGTCGGGGAAGGCGGCGAACTGGACGTGCACCGGTCGGCTGCCGGGGGCGCCGGTCTCGCGCGTGTAGCGGTCGAAGAGCGCGCGGACCTCCTCCCGGAAGGCGGCGAGCTCCTCCAGGGTCAGTTCCGTGCGCCGCCCGGACATGACCTGGGCCTCGCGCCAGCCCTCGGGCTGGGCCGCCCACAGGTTGACGGCCGAGGCCAGTTCCCCGCTCCAACTGGCGGCCAGGGCCATGCGCACGGCGGTGCTCAGCTCGGGCTCGTCGGTGTCCAGGTGCTCGGGGAAGCGGAAGCCCTTGTGCCTGGAGCGCCACCAGCGCTCCCGCGTGGTGCCCAGGGAGGGGTCCTCCTCGATGAACCCGTGCGCCTCCAACTGCCGGAGGTGGTAGCTGGCCGAGGCGGAGGAGACGTCCAGCCACTCCGAGACGGTCTTGCCGGTGGCGGGCCCCCGCTGCTGGAGGAGGTTGAGGACGCGGATGCGCAGGGGGTGGGCCAGCCCGCGGAGGGAGCGGGCGTCGAGGGTCGCCGCGTGGGCGAAGGGGTCGGGGGCGCGGTCCGGGACCTGGGAGGGGGTCTCGTCGTCGCGGGGGGTGGAGTCGTTCATACGGCCACTGTAGACGTCCAAGGGTTCTTGGCCAAGAGTTGTTGGCCAAGAACCCTTGGTCTGGTTCCGGCAATCCGGAACCTACGACTCCATGGGTCATATATCTAGTTTCCTAGGCGCTTGAGTAGCAATCGGCCTAGCTTTAGACTCATGGTCAACAAGCGGATGAAGGCGCGGGTCCTGCTCGCCCTGGTGCGCCGAATGGCGCGCAAGAACGGCCTGCGCCTGGAAGAACTCAAAGGACGAGGCAAAGGATCACACCAGACCTACGTCCTCCTGGGCGAAGGCGGAGTACAGGTCGGTCGTTTCATGGTCACGCAACATTCCAAGGAGCTGTCCCGGGGCCTTCTACAGGACGTGGAGGACGGCTTGCAGCACCTGTTCGGTGAGAAATGGATGGAGAAGTGATGCCTGACTACACGGCTACCGTCATCCGCGACGAGGACCTCTGGGTCGTACGTGTCTCGGGGCTGCCCGAACACGTCGTCGGAACGGTCGACTACGTGCACTTCTCCGAGATCAAGGACGAGGTTCCCGAGGCCATCGCCGACCTCACGGACACCGATCCGGAGGACTTCACGATCACCTGGCGTTACGAGTTCGGCGGCGAGGACGTGACCGAGGACGTCATCCAGTACCTCGTGGCGGAGGAGGAGTTCCGGCGGTCCCAGGCCGAGCGCGACCGGGCCCGCGCCCGGGTCCTGGAGACCATGCGGAGGGAGGGCGTCACACAGCGGGCCATGGCCGACGTCGTGGACCTCTCGCACCAGCGCGTCCACCAGCTGCTCAAGGGAGTGGACACGCCGGTGCCCGGCGGGCGTCGGGGGCGCCGCAGGGACGCCCCCGTTTCCTGAGGTCCCCTGTTCAGGAGAGCGGGAACATCCCCAGCCGGGCGTGGTACTCGTCGGCGAGGCGCTCGGTGTCGCTGCCCACGTACAGCCCGTCGGAGGTGGCCAGCATCGCCTCCACGCCGTGGCCGCGCGTCCGGCCGGGGTTCCACGGCAGGGCCTTGCCGGACTCGGGGTCCACGGCCGCGATGCCCTCGCGCGCCACCGAGCCGGGCCCCGGGTTGAGCGCGCCCTCGGGGTTGTCCATCCAGCGCTGGTGCCCGCCCACGTACACCGCCGCCGACGTGATCTCAACCGAGTACAGCGAGTCGCCGCCGGTCTTGTTGCTCCAGGTGGGCTCCGAGCCCGGGGCGTCGGTGTTCTCGAAGCGCGCGACGGACTTGCACAGGCCCGGCCTGACGTAGGGACCGCCCCCCGTCACCACCGCGAAGTAGGAGCCGTCCGGGGAGAAGGCCATCCGCCGCATGTAGGTGTGCAGCTCCTCGTAGTCGCAGGCCGCCTCGTAGGCGGACGTCGACCACGGGGTGACCGAGCCGCTCGCGGTGTCCAGCATGGCGATCTGGTGCCGCTCGTGGCCGTCGATCCTGGTAAAGGAGCCGTTGACGAGCAGCCGCCGCCGGTCCGGGCTCAGCGCCAGCTCCTGGACCTTCAGCACGCCCTGGCGCGCGTCGGACACGTCGGGCGTGAAGCCGGTGTCCACCTCGCCGGACCCGGAGTCGAGGCGGACCAGCGTGGGCTGGTCCACGCCGTTCACCCCCGAGAAGCTGCCGCCCACGTACAGGTGCTCGCCGTCGCCGGCGATGCGTTGGACGCGGCCACCGTCGACGGAGGCGTCGAACTCCGGCACCCGGTCGCCGTCGTCCACCGACAACCGGGCCAGCCCGTCGGCGGGCCGGCCGCCCACAGAGCCGAAGTCCCCGCCCGCGATCACCGTCCCGTCCGGTCCGGGGGCCAGCGTGGTGACGGTGCCGTCCACCTCCGGTTCGAACCCGTGGAGGATCCGCCCGGTGCCGTGCTCGAACGCGAACAGGTGGGGAAGGTCGTGGGCGCGGCCCCCCTCGGTCCGGCTGACCTGTGTGAAGCTTCCGGCGACGAGGATGGCGTCGCCGACGCGCAGGATGTCCTTGACCGCGCCGTCCAGGACGTGCGGCGTCCACTGCACGGGCTGTTCGCTGACCACGCGCGCGTGGTCGGCCTCCGCGGCGGGCGAGGCGGTCGCGACCCCGGCGGGGAGTAGGAGCAACGTGCCCATCGTCAGGGCGAGCAGCGGGCGGCTGGGTTTCACGGAAGGACTCTCCCTCGGTCGTGCGGGTCCATGCGTGCGGGCCGACCGGAGGAGCCGGTCGGCGGGTGTCCGCACCCTCTCAGAGGGTCGCATAAAAACTACGGAGAGTGACGCACGCCGAGCGCGGTTCCGGACCGGAGGGGCCGGCGGGACAGGCGGGACCGCGGAACGGCGTGCGGTCCCGGCCAGGGGCGGGACCGCACGGCGAGGGGCCCGGCCGTGGTGCTCCCACGGCCGGGCCCCAGGGCCCTACGGGGGCCCGGAGTCAGCGGGCGCGGGCGCCCGAGGCGTCCAGGCCCCCGTTGTCCGCCAGCCGCTCGACCGCGGCCCGGTAGTCGTCGGTGACCGCCTCCAGCAGGGTGCTCTTCTCCCGGTCCGTCCGCCCCGCCATCGAGCGCTCCGAACGGTCCATCCTGCGGTTGGCCCGGACGATCTCGTTGGTCGCGGGGAGCCGCACGTCCTCGTACCGCCGCAGCGCCGCCTCCACGTCGCCGCCGGCCCCCAACTCGGCGGCGAGGGCCGCGGCGTCGAGGACGGCCTGGGACGCGCCGTTGGCCCCGATCGGGTACATCAGGTGGGCCGCGTCCCCGAGCAGGGTCGTGCGGCCCTCGCCCCAGTGCTCCAGCGGGTCCCGGTCCACCATGGGGTACTGGAGGATCCGCTCGCTGCGGGCGAGCACGCCGGGCACGTCGAGCCAGCCGAAGTCCCAGTGCGCGTAGTGCGGGGCGAGTTCCTCGATGCGCCCGTGATCGTTCCAGTCCGCGTCGACGGAGAGGCCGGGGGAGGGCACCAGGCACACCCAGTTGAGCAGGGCTCGGCCGCGCGCCGCGTGCCGGGCCGAGATCGGATAGGCGACGAGTCTGGCCGAGTGCTCGTCGTTGGCGACGATCATGGTGCGCCCGTCCAGGAAGCCGTCCAGCTCGGTCAGGCCCCGCCACATGTGGACGCCTCCGCCGGACAGGGCGGTGCGGTCGGGGTGGAGCCGCGCGCGGACGCGCGAGTGCAGCCCGTCCGCGCCGACCAGTGCCGTTCCCGTGACCTCCGCGGCCCCGCCGGACCGGTCGCGGGCCAGGGCGCGCACGCCCGTCGAGGTCTGCTCGAAGGACTCCAGGCGAAGGCCGGTGCGGACCGCGCCGGGGCCCAGGCGCTCGCGGACGGCATCCAGCAGGAGCAGTTGGAGTTCACCGCGGTGGATCGAGTACTGCGGGTGCTCGTTTCCCGCCGCCACACCGCGGGGTTCGTTCCAGAGGGTGGTGCCCCTGTGGTCGAGGTAGAGGTGCTCCCTGGTGGGGATGCCCGTCGAGGCGAGCGCGTCGCCGAGGCCGAGGGCGGTCAACTCGGCGATCGCCGCGGGCTGGACGTTGATGCCGACCCCGAGCGGCCGGATCTCCTCGGCGGTTTCCAGAACGGTGGAGCTGATTCCGTGGGAGTGCAGGGCGAGGGCTGTGGCCAGCCCTCCGATCCCGGCGCCGACGATCACGATGTCGGCACCATCGGCTGAGGTCATGGCGGCCCTCCGTGCTTCCTGCGACCTGGTGGCCGCGTTGTCTGCGGGCACGCGCGCGCCCGTCGGGTGGTGCGGTCGATGGGCCCGGGGTCCCGGTGCACCAGAGGTGCTATCACGGCGGGAGCCGATCACCCAAGGGAGTCAGCCGGGCGCCCGCACACGAGACGGGCGGAGGCCCGGGCGGACGGTGCGCCGACTTCCCGGTCGCGCACGTGTCCGGCTCCGGACCCCCGCCCGCTCGCGCAAGGGAGGATGGGGAGGAAGGACCTGTGATCCTTTGTCAGGCGTGGTGGGTCGAGACCACCGAGTACACGCCGGGCGCGGGGGTGGCCAGCGCCGCGGCCTTCTTGCCGTAGGCCTGGGCCTCGGGGTCGGCCATGGTCGCCTGGATGTCCGCCGGGCTGTTCCACTGGGCCAGGTTGATGACCTTGGTCCCGTCCAGGCTGGCCAGGATGTTCACCGACACGAACCCGGGGCGGTTCTTCATGACCTTCTCGGTGCCCTCGTTGAGGACGTCGACGAGCTGCTGCTGCTTCTCCTTCTCCACCTCGAAGACGTTGACGAGGACGGCGAGGCCGTCGTTTGCGCTAATAACGGTTTCACTCATGAAACGGAGGCTAGCAGAAGGGGTATGCGGAAATAAAGGTGGTTCCAGGGATTTCTGGGAAAAGTTGGAAGCGCTTTTTTATACGCCGAATGAACAGGCGTCCCCGGTTGGAGTGGCAGTGCTCTTCAATGTGCGCTGCCCGGGTGTGCGCCTGTTATTCGTGCGCGGTTCGACTTCCGGTTGTCGGCGTGGGGCGGCTGGCCCGGTCGCTTTGTCCGCCGCCCCGGGGGAAGCCCGTTCGAGTGTCTGTCGGGCATTCACCCCGGGCGGGGCGCGGTTCCGTGTTCCGGTGGACCGCTTCCGCGGCTGCGCTCCGTGTTCGGGTACGGCGTTGGAACCTTTTCGACCGGCGTCCTCTCCGCTTCGGTCCCCCTTCCGCGTGGTCTTCGGCGGAGCCCGTCCCCGGGGCCCCTACTTCTCTCGGACGGTGCTTTCGCCAGTGAACTTCCTGGTAATAGCGGTTGCGGCATCACCGGAAGGCGGGCGCGGCGGTCACCGGCCTCCGCGGACCGGCCCCCCGTGCGTCCGGCCGGGTGCGGTGCCGCCCCCCACCCCCGCCGTTGTTCCGGCAGGCGGGTGAAAAGGATTCGACGCGCCTACCAGGTCCTTTTGATGGAATGGCTGGCAATGGCCAAGGGTAATCGGCCGGATGAGCTTCGAGTTCCCTTCGAAAGCTCCCCGGTGAGTCCCGGCCGTGCAACTGGGGATAATGCCCGGTTGTCCTTGTGTCCGCCGCTTTCCGCTTCGTCCGCCTCCTTTCTGCCTAGGTGTGGGCGCGGGGGTTCGGTTTACCTGGAAGGATGATTCGCGGACCCCTGTCGGCGGGAGCCTCCCAAGGTCACCTTCCGCCTTCGATGAGGCCGTAGACGTTGCCGTCCCAACCGGATACCTGGGCCCACCGGTTCCCCTTTCTCCACGCGGTGTCCTGCGGCTCCGTCAGAATTTCGATTCCCTGTCCGCGCAGGTTCTCGCACACGGCGTCGAGGTCGTCGCAGTTGAACCACCCCTGGGCCATGCGGCCGACCCGCGACCTCATCTCCTCCAGGAGCCCTTGGTCGACCCGGGCGATTGCCACGCTGGTCTGCGACCCGGGAAGGTGCACCTCCACCCAGCGCTGTCCGCCCTGGTGGACGGTGTCGACCTCCAGCCGGAAACCGAGCGCCTCCGTCAGGAAGTCCAGGGTCCTCTGCTGGTCGCTGGTGTAGAGCACGGAGAGCCGGGGGTGGGTGAGCATGGGCTTCCTCTCGGGGCCGACGGGGCGGCTGCGTCCGCAGCCGGAGGAACCGTAGTGCAGGCGGACGGAGGACTCACGCGACGGCCGCACACCGCCGCTCGCCCCTCCACCGGCCCCGTGCCGGCCCCCGCTCCCCTCCGCCCCCGCAGGGGAGGCCGACCGGCGGCCCGGTGCGCGCCCGCGCCCCGCTCCGCGCGGACTCCGCCCCTCCAACCGCGCCCCCGCGACGGTCATGAACCCACTCCTCTCCCCAGCCGGTCCGCTGACGCCCTTCACCTCCATGACGGACGGCGGGGGGAGAAGGTGACCGGAGTCGGTGGAGAGGGCGAACGGCCGCGCGGGGCGCCGCCGATCCGTGTTCCTGCCCGAAGAGAACGGGGTCCGCGGAAGTACGCCATTTCTGCGGAGTCGCGCCGTGTCACGAAAGGTCACGCGGAGCGTTCATCCGGAGAAAAAGCAAGGAACCGACCGTGTTTCTCGGATTGTCCGCGCGACCCGTGCCCGTGCACGCGTGCCTGCCCGTGCTTGACGCCGTCTCCCCAGTTCACAAGGGCCCGGACACATTCCCTCCCGCCGTCGCCGGAGGACGGGAAGGTGTCCGGTTCCCCCCTCCCTGCCGCACTCAGGCCGCTTTCACCTGGGGTTTTCCGGGACGCCCGCCCCGGCCCCGTGTTTTCGCCGCTGTCCGATTGCGGACAGCTTCGCGCTGGCGCTGCTGCGGGTCTCAACCTAGTCTGAAACCGGTTGTGATCCCCTCTGGAGAGTCCACCCTGCTCGCATGCCCTTCACGAAGGGAAATTTCACTGTGCCTGCCCAAACCATCCCATCCGCCCCTGGACTGGGGGAGGGTCAGAGAAATGACGGTGACCTGCTTCCCGAGGTGGCTGACATACTCAGGGATCTACCCCAGGGAATTGTTCCGATCGCGGACCTCGCCCCTTCCCTTTCTCCGCGCGAGAAGATGGAGGACCCGGCCCACGCCCGTGTGATCGCGGAAATGGGAAGCGGTGTCGAACCCATCCTCGTCCACCGCCGCACCATGCGCGTGATCGACGGAGTGCACCGTATCCGTGCCGCGCGCATGAGGGGGAAAACCGAGATCAGGGCCCGTTTCTTCGACGGCAGCGACGAGGACGCCTTCGTCCTCGCGGTGCAGCTCAACGTGGGGCACGGGCTTCCGCTGACCCTGAGCGAACGCAGGACCTCCGCCCAACGCATCGTCCTGTCCCATCCGCACTGGTCCGACCGGGCCATCGCGAGGAGGGCCGGGCTGAACGCCAAGACGGTGGCCAGGCTCCGCCGGGAGGCGGGCGAGGGGGGTTCCGCCGCGGAGAGCAGGGTGGGCATGGACGGAAGGGCCAGGCCGCTGAGCAGCGTCGAGGGCCGACGCAGCGCCGCGGCCATCCTCGCCGAGAACCCCGAGATCTCGCTGCGTGAGGTCTCCAGGAAGAGCGGCCTTTCGGTGGGCACGGTCCGGGACGTCCGCAAGCGCGTCGACCGGGGCCAGGACCCCATCCCGGAGCGCTTCCGCCGCAACGGCGGGGAGCACGCCCCCGTGTCTGTCGCGGTCCGCGAGCCGGACCGCAGGTCCCGGGTCACCGAGTCCACGGCGGTGGGAGAGACCGCGGCGGCCGTTCGCAAGCTCGCCCGGGATCCCTCCCTGCGTGCCACCGAAGCCGGTCGGACCCTGCTGCGCATGCTGACGATCACCGAGGTCGGACGCTCGCAGTGGGACGAGATCATCAGGACGATCCCCGAGCACTGGCTGCCCC
This sequence comes from Nocardiopsis akebiae, assembly GCF_018316795.1. Taxonomy (NCBI): domain Bacteria; kingdom Bacillati; phylum Actinomycetota; class Actinomycetes; order Streptosporangiales; family Nocardiopsidaceae; genus Nocardiopsis; species Nocardiopsis akebiae. The sequence continues at coordinate 6,230,145 of NZ_CP074132.1, read as the reverse complement.
TCGTCCGCGCCATCGTCCTCCAGCGCTCCCAGGAGCTGCGGGAACTCGCCTACCTGGTGCCCGGTGAGGACGCGGACTCCGGCTGAGGCCCGTCCGGCGTCCCCCAGCGTTTCCCGCGGGAAATATTCGACACAGAAATGGAAAGGCCAGGTCGTTTGCCATGCCCGAAAACTTTGAGTTTCCTGCCGACGGTGACGAGGCCGCGATCCGGAAACACAACCGTGACGTGGTGGAAACATACATGAACACGAGGGGGCAGGATCGGCTGAAGCGTCACCTCCTCTTCACCGAAGAAGGTGTGGGAGGGCTCTGGACCAATGACACCGGAGAGCCTATCGTCATCCGTGGCCGGAATCGCCTCGCCGAACACGCGGTCTGGTCGCTGAAATGCTTCCCCGACTGGGTCTGGACCAATATCCAGATCTTCGAGACGCAGGACCCCGACTTCTTCTGGGTGGAATGCGACGGCGAGGGAGCCATCCGTTTCGAGGGTTACCCCGAGGGTCACTACACGAACCACTTCCTGCACTCCTTCCGTTTCGAGGAGGGGAAGATCGCGCAGCAGAGGGAGTTCATGAACCCCTTCGACCAGCTGCGGGCCCTGGGTATCCCCGTTCCCACGATCAGGCGTGAGGGAATCCCGACCTGACCCCGAGGGCTGGTTCGGATTCCGCTCGGGCTGTCGACTCCGGCACGCACACAGAACCGATCAATGGAGACGCGTGGACAACGTGATGCCCGACATCGAGACCAGAACCGCCCTGCAACAGCCCGAATGGAGCGACACCTCCCAGGTCCGGAGGGTGGCCGACGTGCTGTCCTCCCGGCCCGCCCTCGTCAGGACGGAGGACGTGCTGGCCCTGCGCTCGCTCCTGGCCGACGTGGCCCTCGGCCGGTCCCTGGTCGTCCAGGCCGGGGACTGCGCCGAGGACCCGGAGGAGTCCAGCGCGAGACACGTCAGCAGCAAGGCCGCGTTGCTCGACATGCTGGCCGGAGCCCTCAGGATGATCACCCACAAGCCCGTCCTGCGGGTGGGCCGCATCGGCGGTCAGTTCGCCAAGCCCCGCTCCAGCCCCACGGAGAAGGACGGCGAACTGGTGCTGCCGGTGTTCCGCGGCCACCTGGTGAACGGTCCCGAGCCGACGCCGGAGAGCAGGAAGGCCGATCCGCTGCGCCTGCTCACCGGTTACATGGCCGCGGGCGACGTGATGGAGCACCTCGGCTGGCGCGGATCGTTCACCCGGCCCGCCGGCGACCCGCCGGTGTGGACGAGCCACGAGGCACTGGTCCTGGACTACGAGGTGCCGCTGCTCCGGCAGACCGCCAAGGCGGACAGGCCGGTGCTCGGCTCCACCCACTGGCCCTGGATCGGTGAGCGCACCCGCCAGATCGAGGGAGCGCACGTCGCCCTGCTGGCCGAGGTCGCCAACCCGGTGGCCTGCAAGGTCGGACCGGCCATGGCCGAGGACGAGCTGCTCGCCCTCTGCGAGCGGCTGGACCCCCGGCGCGAGCCGGGCCGCCTGACGCTGATAGCCCGGATGGGGGCCGACCGGGTCGCCGACCGGCTGCCGCCGCTCGTCGAGGCCGTGGCCGAGGCGGGCCACCCCGTGATCTGGCTGTGCGACCCCATGCACGGCAACACGGTCCGGACCCCGGAGGGCCACAAGACCCGGGTCGTGGAGGACCTCAGGAGAGAGGTCCGCGGCTTCGTCCGCGCGGTCGAGTCCGCCGGGGGAGTCCCCGGCGGCCTGCACCTGGAGACCACCCCCGACGACGTGACCGAGTGCGTGACCGACACGAGCGGGTTCCCGCGGGTCGGCGAGCGCTACACGACCTTCTGCGACCCCCGCCTCACCCTCTGGCAGGCGGTCTCGGTGATCTCCGCCTGGAGCGACTGACCCGTAGGAACCGATCGGAAAGGACGAACATGCCCGGTATCCCCGCCATCGAGCCCTACGCGCTCCCCGCCGCCGGCGACCTCCCCGAGAACACCGCCCGGTGGGTGCCCGACCCCTCCCGCGCCGTCCTCCTCGTCCACGACATGCAGCGCTTCTTCCTCAAACCCTTCCCCGAACAGGTGCGCGACGAGCTGGTCGGCAACATCGCCCTCCTGCGCGACCGCGGCGCCCGGCTCGGCGTCCCCGTCGGTTACACGGCCCAGCCGGGCAGCATGAGCGACGAGCAGCGCGGCCTCCTCAAGGACTTCTGGGGGCCGGGCATGCGCAGGTCCCCCGAGGACAGGCTCGTGGTGGACGAACTGGCCCCCTCGCCCGACGACTGGACGTTCACCAAGCTCAGGTACAGCGCGTTCCACAAGTCGGACCTGCTGGAGCGGATGCGGGCGGCCGGGCGCGACCAGCTCGTGGTCTGCGGCGTGTACGCGCACGTCGGGGTCCTGATGACGGCGGTCGAGGCCTACACCAACGACATCCAGACCTTCCTGGTCGCCGACGCCGTCGCGGACTTCAACGCCGACTACCACCGCATGGCCGTCCGCTACGCCGCCGAGCGCTGCGCGGTCGTGCTGCCGGCCAAGGAGGTGTTCGCGTGAACGCGCCTGACACGGCGCCACGGCCCGGGGCGGAGGCGGACGGACTCCTGCGCACCGTCCTGGGGACGGAGCGGCCGCCCCCCTTCGCCCTGCTCGTGCGCTCCGGCGGCGACGGACCCGGCCGCGTGGACGTGCTGACCGGAGAGGTGTCCGCCGTCCCGGAGACCGCCGACATCCCCCTGCCCGACCTGACCGGGAGGGACGGGGGCGCGGAGCGCCACGACGTGCTGGCCCTCATCCCCTACCGGCAGATCACCGAGCGCGGCTTCGGCTGCAACGACGACGAGGCGCCCCTGCTCGTCATGACGGTCACCGGCCAGGAGACGCTGCCGGTCTCCCAGGCCCTGGACCTCATCCCCGACCTGCCCGTCGCCCTGTCCGGCGGCCGCTTCGACGTCGGCGACGAGGACTACGCCGAGACCGTCCGCAGGGTGGTCAAGGAGGTGATCGGGGAGGGCGAGGGCGCGAACTTCGTGATCAGGCGCTCCTTCGTCGCCGACATCGGGGATTACACCCCGCACAAGGCCCTGGCCGTCTTCCGCCGACTGCTCCGGGTCGAGGTGGGCGCCTACTGGACCTTCGTCGTCCACACCGGCGACCGGACCTTCGTCGGCGCCACCCCCGAGCGCCACGTCACCCTCCGGCGGGGGCTCGCCACCATGAACCCCATCAGCGGCACCTACCGCTATCCCCCCTCGGGCCCCTCGCTGCCCGAGGTCATGGACTTCCTCGCCAACCAGAAGGAGTCGGACGAGCTCTACATGGTCCTGGACGAGGAGCTCAAGATGATGACGCGCATCTGCGAGCCGGGCGTGCACGTGTCGGGGCCCCACCTCAAGCAGATGGCGCGGCTCGCGCACACCGAGTACTTCATCGAGGGGGAGACCCGCCGCGACGTCCGCGACATCCTCCGGGAGACGATGTTCGCCCCCACCGTCACCGGCAGCCCGCTGGAGAACGCCTGCCGCGTCATCCAGAACTACGAGACGGGCGGGCGCGGCTACTACAGCGGCGTCCTGGCCCTCGTCGGAAGCGACGCGTCCGGCGAGCGGACCCTGGACTCGTCGATCCTCATCCGCACCGCCGACATCGACGACCGGGGGAGGATGGCCATCGGCGTCGGCTCCACCCTCGTCCGCCACTCCGACCCGCTGTCTGAGGTGGCGGAGACCCACGCCAAGGCCGCCGGGCTCCTCGCGGCGGTGGAGAGCCGCGGGGCCGGGGGCCTGGACACCCATCCCGACATCCGCGACGCGCTGGTCAGGCGCAACGCCAACATCGCCGACTTCTGGCTGCTGGGCGAGGGCCACCGGCGCGGCGCGGAGTACCCCGGGCTGGCCGGGTGCCGGACGCTGATCGTCGACGCGGAGGACACCTTCACGTCGATGCTCGACCACCAGTGCCGCGACATGGGCATGTCCGTCACGGTCGTGCGCCACGACGACGCCCCCTCCTTCGACGGCTACGACTTCGTCGTGCTCGGCCCCGGTCCGGGCGACCCGCGCGACCCCGCCCATCCCAAGATGGCCAACATGCGGGCGGCGGCCCGGGCGCTGCTCGCCGAACGCAGGCCCTTCCTGGCCGTCTGCCTGAGCCACCAGGTCCTCAGCGCCGAGCTCGGGTTCGAGATCCGGCGGCGCCCCTCGCCCAACCAGGGCGTGCAGAAGGAGGTCGACCTCTTCGGCGACCGCCAGCGCGTGGGCTTCTACAACACCTTCGCGGCCTGGTCGGAGGCGGACGCGGTCGAGGTGGACGGCGTGGGCGCGGTCGAGGTCTGCCGCGACCCCGCCTCGGGGGAGGTGCACGCCCTGCGGGGCCCGCGCTTCTCCTCCATCCAGTTCCACGCCGAGTCCGTTCTCACCCAGAACGGCCCCCACATCCTCGGTTCGTTCATAGGAAGGACGTTGAACGCATGAGCGGTAGTCCGGCGCTCCTGGAAAGGGCGCACTCCTACGTCGTCGTCGACGCGTTCACGGACAAGCCCCTGGCGGGCAACCCCGTCGCCGTCTTCTTCGGGGCCGAGGACCTCTCGGCCCCGCGCATGCAGAGCATCGCCCGGGAGATGAACCTGTCGGAGGTGACGTTCGTGCTGCCCCCCAAGCAGGGCGGCGACGCGCACATCCGCATCTTCACCCCGGTCAACGAGCTGCCCTTCGCGGGGCACCCCCTCCTCGGCACCGCGGTCGCCCTCGGCGACTCCGCCGAGAAGGACCGGCTCCGGCTGGAGACGGCCATGGGGATCGTGGACTTCGACCTCGAACGCGCCGGCGGCAAGGTGGTCGCCGCCGCGATGGAGCAGCCGATCCCGACCTGGGAGCCGTTCGACCGGGTCGATGAGCTGCTCGCCGCCCTCGGGGTGCCCGAACCGGAGACCCCCGTCGAGATCTACACCAACGGCCCACGGCACGTCTTCGTCGGCCTGCGGAGCATCCCGGCGCTGTCCGAGGTCGATCCCGACCACCGCGCCCTGGCCGCCTTCCCCGACATGGCGACCAACTGCTTCGCCGGTTACGGGACGCACTGGCGCAGCCGCATGTTCTCCCCCGCCTACGGGGTGGTCGAGGACGCGGCGACCGGGTCCGCCGCGGGGCCGCTCGCCATCCACGTCGCCCGCCACGGCCACGCCCAGTACGGCCAGTGGATCGACATCCACCAGGGCGTGGAGATCGGGCGGCACTCACTGATGCGGGCCCGTGCCAGGGGCAACGGCGACCGCGTCACCGAGGTCCGGGTCAAAGGCAGCGGCGTCACCGTCGCCAGCGGGACCATCTACGTCTAGGCGGTGTTTTTTTGGACCTCCGCTTCGCTTCGGTCCGTGTCCGGGCGCCCGGAGAACGGGAACCTTCGGCGCCTACGGCGGGTTCGCCCGCGCCCACCCGTCGCCCACCACCACCCTCAACCGACGCCTACGGCGCAGTTCCCCCACCGGAACCCGCCTCCGGCCCCTCCAGAACCCCGTGGGCGCCCGAACCAACCCCCCACCGGCTGAGACCGCTTCAAAAAACAGACCCTAGACAGTCGCGGGAGCACGCGTGAGCAGCAGGTTCGAGACCCTGACCGGTGAGATGGAAGGGGGCTTCCCCGAGTACGAGACGCCTCCGGCCGCCCCCATGGGGCTGGTCGGGCAGTGGGTCGACGCGGCCAGGGAGAGGCAGGTGAGGGAACCGCTGTCCCTGGCGCTGGCCACGGCGGACGCCAAGGGCCGCGCCTCCAACCGGATGGTCGCCGTCATCGACGTGTCGGACCGGGGCCTCGTCTTCACCACCCACAGCTCCAGTCAGAAGGGGCGGGAGATCGCGGCCACCGGCTGGGCCTCCGGGCTGCTGTACTGGCGCGAGACCGCCCAGCAGGTGATCGTCTCCGGGCCGGTGGAGCCGCTGCCCGAGGCTGAGTCGGACCGGCTCTGGGCCGCCCGGCCGCCGCAGCTGTACCCGATGACGACGGCGTCCCGGCAGAGCGAGCCCCTCGACGACGTGCCGGGCCTCCTCGAACGGGCCCGGAGGCTGGCGGAGGAGGGCGGCCACTCCCTGCCCAGACCCGAACGGTTCGTCGGCTACCGCCTCGAACCGGACACGGTCGAGTTCTGGGCCGCCGACCGCGAACGGCTGCACCGCAGGCTGCGCTACGACCGCACCCCGGACGGCTGGGAGGTCGTGCGGCTCCAGCCCTGAGCCGTCCCACGCCGTCCCCGTCGTCCCGCCACGTCCACCGACGTCCCCCCGAGCGGCGCGGGCCCCTCACCCCGGCCCGGCGCCCCCACCGACAACGCGGGCACCTGCCCCAGCCCGGCGTTCCCGGGTCCCCGGCCCTACCCCGCCGGGGTCCGGACCCCACCCCCGCTCGAACACCATCCCTTTCCCCCACACGATCGTGAGGAACTGTCCCGTGACCAACCCGAAGAACACCGATCTCGACGCGATCGTCATCGGCGCCGGGTTCGCCGGCATCTACGCGCTGCACAAGCTCCGCAACGAACTGGGCCTGTCCGTCCGGGTCTTCGACAAGGCGGGCGGGGTCGGTGGCACCTGGTACTGGAACCGCTACCCCGGCGCCATGTCGGACAGCGAGGGCTTCATCTACCAGTACTCCTTCGACCGCGACCTGCTGCGGGAGTGGACCTGGAAGAAGCGCTACCTGTCCCAGGCCGAGATCCTGGGCTACCTGGAGGCGGTCGTGGAGCGGCACGACCTCGCCCGGGACATCCAGCTCAACACCGGCGTCGAGACGCTGGTCTACGACGAGGCCGACGCCCTGTGGACCGCGACCACCAGCGGGGGCGAGACCCTCACCGCCCGCTACGTGGTGACCGCCCTCGGGCCGCTGTCCACCTCCCACTTCCCCGAGTTCAAAGGCCGCGACAGCTTCCGTGGCCGCCTGGTCCACACCGGCTCCTGGCCCGACGACCTCGACATCGAGGGCAAGAGGGTCGGCGTCATCGGCACCGGCTCCACCGGAACCCAGTTCATCTGCGCGGCCTCCAAGCTCGCCGGGCAGCTCACCGTGTTCCAGCGGACCCCCCAGTACAACGTGCCCTCGGGCAACACCGAGGTGGACGAGGCCTACTTCACCGACCTGCGCGGCCGCTACGACCAGGTCTGGGAGCAGGCCAAGAAGTCGCGCGTGGCGTGCGGCTTCGAGGAGAGCGAGACCGCCGCGATGAGCGTCTCCGAGGAGGAGCGCCAGCGGGTCTTCCAGGAGAACTGGGACCGGGGCAACGGCTTCCGCTTCATGTTCGGCACCTTCTCCGACATCATCTTCGACCCGCGGGCCAACGAGGCGGCGGCCGACTTCATCCGGTCCAAGATCCGGGAGATCGTCAAGGACCCGGAGACCGCCCGCAAGCTCCAGCCGACCGACTACTACGCCAAGCGCCCGGTCTGCAACGAGGACTACTACGAGTCCTACAACCGGGACAACGTCAGCCTGGTGAGCCTCAAGGAGACCCCGATCCGGGAGTTCACCCCCACGGGGATCGTGACCGAGGACGGGGTGGAGCACGAGCTGGACGTCGTCGTCTTCGCGACCGGCTTCGAGGCCGTCGAGGGCAGCTACCGGCAGATGGACATCCGCGGCCGGGGCGGCGTGACCATCGAGGACCACTGGGGGGACGCGCCCTCCAGCTACCTCGGGGTCAACGTCTCGGGCTTCCCCAACATGTTCATGGTCTACGGCCCCAACAGCGTCTTCAGCAACCTGCCCACGGCCATCGAGACCCAGGTCGAGTGGATCACCGATCTGGTCCGGATGATGGAGGAGCGGGAACTGACCTCCATCGAGCCGACCCCGGAGGCGGAGGAGGGCTGGACCGAGCTGTGCGCGCAGATCGCCGACCACTCCCTGTTCCCGAAGGTCAACTCCTGGATCTTCGGGGCGAACATCCCGGGCAGGAAGAAGCGGGTCCTGTTCTACTTCGCGGGGCTCGGCAACTACCGCCAGAAGCTCGGTGAGGTGGCCGCGGCCGACTACGAGGGCTTCATGCTCAAGGGCAACCCCTCGGCGGTGACCGCCTGACGGCGGCGGCACCCGGTCGGCCCGGTCGGCCGGCCGGGCGCCGCTCCGTGTCAGCGCACGGCGGGCTCGCGCGGCGCCAGCAGCGCGGGCAGGCGGGTCACCCGCTCCTCCGCCTCCGCCAGGGAGCGCGCGGCCATGTCCTGGAACTCCGCCAGTTCGGGGACGTCCGAGGCCCTGGTCATCTCGGCCTGGACGACGTGCACGTTCTCACCGGCGATGCCCAGGCCCTCCAGGTACATGCGCATGTAGGGCGTCTGGAAGTCGAACGCCTCCTTGGGCGAACCCGGCCCGTAGCCCCCTCCGCGCGCGGCGACCACCACGGCCCGGGCGTCGCGCAGCAGCGACTCCCCGGTGCGGGAGTCCTTGAAGGCGCCGGGGAAGGTGATCCTGTCGATCCACGCCTTGAGCGAGGCCGGGACCGTGTAGTTGTACATCGGGAGGCCGATCAGCAGGGTGTCCGCGTTCAGGACCTCCTCGATCAGGGGCAGGGTCCCCGCCCACTCCCGCTCCTCGGACGGCGACTCGGCCATGGCCGTCACCGCCGTCGGCGGCAGGGTCCCCCGCCTCTCCACCCGCTGGGCGAAGGAGCAGTAGGTGGCGGTGACCAGCGGCACCGGTTCGGCGGCCAGGTCCCGGTAGCGGTACCCCCCGTCCCCGTGCAGCCGTCGCCACTCCCTAGCGAACAGGCCGGTGAGGTACCTGCTCACCGAGTGGTCAGAGTGGCTGGAGTCCAGGTGCAGCAAAGACGTCATCGTTCTTCCCCCGTTCGGCGCGTGGCCGTCGTGTCCCGCGCGGCTCCGGGCGCGGGGTCCGTGTGCGGATGCGGTGGGGCACGCGACTCGTCCCCCGTGGATGTCGTCGCTGAGTGCTCCTACCCCTATGACGGAGAGCTACGGGGAAAAGTGACCGGAGGGAGGGGTCGGGGATCGTCGGACGGTTCGGGAAAGAGGCCGCGAGCAGCGCCGACACCGCCGCGGCCGCCCGCCCGCCGGGCCCGGGCCCGGTCGGCGGACGTCGCGGCCGGTGTGCGCTGTGTCACCGCTACGCCGGGTCGGCCACGGAGATCTCCAGCTCCCGCAGGCGTTCCGGGGCGCCGATGATCTCGATCCCGCTGACGCGGTCGCCGCGGACGGTGATCTCCAGTACGAACAGGAGCCGACCGCCGGGGGCGACGACCGCTCCGGGCATGCCGTTGACGAGCGCGGGACGGGCGAAGCGGGTCCTGCGGACGTTGTTGGCGGTCTCCCCGGCGACCTGGCGCGCACCGCGCAGCACCGCGGGCTCGCGCAGCCGGAGGGCCTGCGGGTCCGCCCGCCGCACGACGTCGGGGGCCAGGACCTTCAGCAGGCCGTCCAGGTCGCCCGCGCGGGAGGCGTCGAGGAAGGCGTCCACGACCTCGCGCTGCCGCGTGAGGTCCGGTTCGGGGACGCTCGTGGTGCCCTGCACCCTCTGCCGCGCCCGGCTCGCCATCTTCTTGGCCGCGGTCGGGGTGCGCTCGACGATCTCGGCGATCTCGGCGAAGGGGACGGCGAACAGGTCGTGCAGGACGAAGGCGACGCGCTCGGCTGGGCTGAGCCTGTCCAGCACGACGAGCAGGGCCAGTCCCACGGAGTCGGCCAGCACAGCCTCGCCCTCGGGGTCCGCGATCCGGTCCTGGGCGAGCAGCGGCTCGATGTCGCTGACGTCCATGAACTCCTCGCGGCGGCTCTTGCGCGAGCGCAGCATGTCGAGGCAGACGCGTCCGACGATCGTGGTCAGCCACCCCGTCATGTTGGAGACCTCGCCGAAGTCCCCCCGGCACGCCCGGATCCACGTCTCCTGGAGGGCGTCGTCCGCCTCGGCGGCCGACCCGAGCATGCGGAAGGCGACTCCGCGCAGATGTCTACGGGAGCGTTCGAAGTGGTCCGCCAGCTCGATCTGGCCGTCCATCGTTCACCTTTCCTTCGTTGGTGGCCGCTGCGCGTGCGCGTTTCGAAAGCGCGTTAAAAGAGGAATGCGGCTGTAGGCATTGAATTACCGGTATGGGTGGAATTAGTGCTTCGTGGCGGGGCGGGGGCGGTCGTCCTGGCTTCCCTCCTGGCGTCGCCAGCCCGGGCCCGCCCCCGGCTAAGGGCGGTGTGAGCAGCGGATACGCGGCCGGTTCCGGCAGGACTGTCGTACTCGGGAGATCGTGATCCGGGTGCGTGGGACGGTGGGGATTCCGGCCGCTTCGGGCTGATCCTCTTCATCCTAATCGGGTGGAGAGGGGTGCCACATGAGGGATCGCCGCTGGAGTATTCGCGCACTACAGCGTGTTTATGCGGCCGCGGTGCGCGCCGGATTCCCGCCTCCGGCGACACGGCCCGCAGCGGTCACGGGGCCGGGGCGGGCCCGGAGGCCCGGGGCCGGGGGCCGCGGCGGCCGGGGAGCGAGCCCCGCGGGCCGGGTCCGGGTCGGGGGTAGGGGGACGGGAGCCGGGCCGGGGGCTGCGTCCGGGGGTCAGGGACCGCTTCGGGAGCCCTGGCCGGACGCCCCGTCGGACGCCGCCGCCAGGTGCCGCAGCTGCGCGGCCACGGCACGGCTCCTGAGGTGGCGCGGCGCTTCCTCGGGCACGGGGTACCAGACCGCAGGCGCCTCCTCCCCGCCCAGCAGGGTGCCGGGGAGCGGTCCGCGCAGCGCGTGTTCCACGCCCGCACGGCGAACCCCGTCCGGCCCGAGGGCCGTGCCGACCGGAACCGCGAGCCCGTGCCAGCGGGGTCCGTACGTGACGTCGCGGCGTCCGCGCGCCCCGCGCACGTGGAGCACGTCCAGCAGGTCCTCCGCGGCGAGGGCGGCCACGAGGCCGGGGAGCCCGTCGAGGGGCGGAGCCGACCCCTCCCCGTAGCCGACGGCCATGGAGATCCGCTCGGTGCCCCGGCCCACGTCCCAGCCCACGCGGACGCCGCCGGTGAACGGGTGACCCGTCGCGTGCGGTCCGGAGAACTGGAGGATCGATCCCTTCGGCGCACGGTGGCGCACCAGCCGCACCAGCCGCTCGCGGTCCCAGGGGGCGAGCGCGGGTTCGTGCTCGCCCCACCCGGCGGGCAGCGTTCCGGCCAGGTGCTCGGCGACCACCTCCACGGCCCGGCCCAGGGGAGGGGCGAAGGACGCGCGGTGGCGCACCGACAGGTCCACGACCAGGTGCTCGTCCGTGGGGGAGTCGTCCAGGAACCCCTCAGCCGGTTCGGGCGCGCCCTCCTCCGGCGGAACGGGAACGTAGGCGTGCACGGGGTCCCAGCGCAGCGGGACGCCGCTGACGCCGTCGAAATGTGCGCCGTCCCCGCCGCGCACGACCCAGCGGGCCAGCGGCTGGGTGATCAGGGTGCGCAGGGCGTAGGTGAGCCGGGAGGTCCTCGGGGTGAGCAGTTGGAACGCCGTGCCCCGCGCGCCGTGGACGGACACCGCGTCGAGGATCCAGGAGGAGAGGGGGACGACCTCGCGGTCCTGGGCGACGACCACCGCCTTCTCGACGGCGGCCTCCACGGCGGGGTGCCCGGTCTCCTCCCACAGGGAGAAGTCGGCGCGGCCCGAGGTCCATACGCTGCCGCCCAGCCGCAGGGCGAGGGCGTCGGCGAGCCGGTGGGCGGCCTCCCGCCCCGCCTCGTCGGGGCGGGCGCGGATCTCGGTCCACCAGCAGGTCTCGGGGAGGTTCACCGCGGCCTCCTCACCGAGCAGCCGGGCGACCTCGTCGCGCGACTCGACCAGCTGGGCGGGTTCGAGCGCGGCCAGGACGCGGCGGTCGGCGCCGCACAGCTGGAGGACGTTGCCGCCGTCCAGCGCCCGCACCAGCAGTTCGGGGCCGGTCTCGCGCAGGGCCCGGGAGATCGCGCGCATGCCGGGTTCCGCGGCGAGCAGGGCCACCACGTCGTAGCTCAACCGTTCTCCTTGGCGGTTCGGGGGGATCGGGGGAGGGTCGGGGCCGGGAGGGACCGTTGCGCACCGTGTCAAGGAACGCGGTACCGAGACGGACATCCTGTGCGAAAAACGCATCACTGTCTGTCGTTGGATACCGGCATAATACGCACAAAGGGGCAGCGTAGAGACGGGTGCCCGGGCGTGTGGGGGATGGGGGAGCACGTGAAGTTCCAGCTGGTGGAGCCCGCGGAACCGCCGGAGGCTCCGGCGCCGGCGGCAGGCGCCGCGGCCGGTTCCACCTCCGTGCCCTCCGCACCCGGCTTCCCCGTCCCCGGAGCGCACGAGGAACTGGCCGCGCGTATGCGTGACCGCAGTGAGGAGCTGGGCACCCGCCTGACCAGGATCATCGAGGCCGTCCGCCCAGCGATCCACCGGATGGAGGCGGGCATCGTCCGTGCGGAACGCGAACTGGCCGATTCCGGTCACGGCTGCGCCGCCGAGCCGCCGACCGGCTTCCGGGCCGACCTCTTCTCCGGTGGTGCGGGCCGCACGGCGACCGCGGAGTCGGCGGCCGTGACGGGTACGGCCCCGGGGAGCGCCACCGCCACGGCCAACGCCACCGTTCCGGCGGACGGTACGGCGGGCGGTCCGGCTCCGGGGGCGGCGGCCCCCGCCCCCGCGACGAACGAGGAGGACCGATGAGCGGCTGGGACATCGACGCGCCCTCGGTGGGCGTCGTGCTCAACGACGTGCTGGGCCGGGTGGGCGACGGCGGCGGCGACGCGCTGGACGGTTCGCTGACCACCACCGGCGACGAGATCCTCGGCGCCGCCACCGCCGCGTGCAGCGGGCCGGTGGAGTCGGAGCTGTACTACTTCCTGGAGCACGTCGGCGGCATGGCCGAGGAGATGGTCGCCCGCGCGGGTTCGGCGATGGAGGGGTGCGCGCTCGCCGTGGACGCCTACCTCCTGGGCGACGAGGAGATGGCCGCCGAGGCGCAGGGCAACGCCGGTTCGATCGACACCTACGACCCCCTCAACCCTCCCGTGTGACCCGGGGGCCGCCCCCGGCCCCCGCCGTGCGCGTGCGTCCCCGGCCCCACCGGTTCCCCCCGGTCGCCACCCCGCCCCCGAAGCCCCCGTTCCCCCACCATTCCCGGAGCTGACGTGCCTCCCGTCGACGTGATGAGTCCCGTCCCCGACCCCCGCAACCAGCAGCCGCTGGACCTGGACTTCGAGATCCTCATCGTCCCCGACGCCATCCCGATCCCCGGAACCTCCGTGGAGGTCCTCCAGGCCGCCGTCTCGGCCATGCGCACGGCCGCGGGCGAGGTCGCGGAGGGAGGGGAGGGGATCGAGTCCACCTGGCAGGGGTTGCAGCCCCACTACACCGCGCCCGAGTCCGAGACCCTGTTCGCCGCGATGGGCCCGGTGGCCGCCAAGGGCGGGACCATCCTGGACGACGTCACCACGGTCGCCAGCGCGCTGGACACCTTCGCCGACGCGGCGCAGACCGCAAAGACCACCCTCAGCGCACTCAAGGACGAGGCCACGACCTTCGCCGAGGAGATGAGGGGCGATGAGAACTGGAGCAGCAATCCCCTCGACTACGCGGAGAACCGCAGGCTGAAACTCCAGGTCAACGGGGTCTGGGCCACGTTCCAGGAGGCGGAGCGGACCTGCGCCAACGCCATCTCGGCCGTCTCGGGTTCGGGCAACACCTACGTCGCGGCCAGCGGAGAAGCACCGGGCGCGGGTGAGATCGTCTACGGCCTGGACCCGGACGACGTGCCGGACGTGGCCTACGACCTCACCAGCCTCGCCGACTGGCAGCGGGTGATGGAGGACACCTGGCACCAGCTGGAGTACTCGGAGAAGCCCTGGCCCGCGGACTGGGCGACCGACGCCTTCATGGCCCAGTGGGACAACTTCGGTCCCGGCATGCTCTGGGACGTGGGCGTGGGGGCGGTCGCCTGGACCGGCCTGTGGCGCGAGGGCAGCGGGTGGGCCGACAGCGTCGGTGAGGCCACGGACAACTTCTTCACGAACAAGCGGGAGACGATCGAAGGGCTCGGCTCGCTCACCGGGCTCTACGGCGAGGACGGGTGGATGAACCCGTTCGACTCGGGCGAGCGCTCCGGCGAGACGTGGCGGGCCAACGCGGGTGCGGCCTGGACCGAGGTGGTGCACGACATCGTGCCGTGGCGGGAGTGGGAGGACCGGCCCGCGTACACGGTCTACACCGGGGCCGGGAACGCGGCGCTGGCCGTGGTGTCCCTCCCGGCCAGGGGCGGGACGATCCTGGCCAACCTCAGCCGGGGCGGCTCGGGTCTGCCCGACCTCGACCCGGTGGACCGGCCCGAGGTGGTGTGGGAGCCGGGCGCGGCGGCGCGGCCGGGGTTCAGCCTGTCGCAGACGTTCAGTGACATCAGCGGGGACTTCTCCGACACCACGGAGGGTTTCGGGGCGGAGTTCGGGGACCTGTCGGCGATGATCGAGCGCTTCTCGGCGGGCGGCTCGGTGGGCGGTGGTGTTCCGGGTGGTGTCTCCGGCGGGGGCGGTGGTTCGGACCTGCCGGTCTTCGTTCCGGAGCCGGGTGCACCGGGGGCCGAGCGTCCCGTCACCGCGCCGGTCGCCGGGGACTCCGGTGTGCCCGGCGATGACCGGTCCGTCGCGGACCTGAACTCCGAACCCTCCGACGTGGACGTCCACCGGCCGCTGGATGTCACGACGGACGAGAGCTCCGGCGCCGCCTCGAACGACAGGCTGTTCTCTTCCCTCGGTCTGGACGCGGGGGAGATCGAGCGGGAGTACGAGCGGGACGTCGAACGGACGACGCGGCAGGTCGTCGACACGGTGGAGGAGTTCCGCGCCCTGCCCGCCGAAAGGCAACTTGAGTGGTTGCGCGTGAACCAGTTGGTCGACGCCAACGTGGGAGGTCCGCAGAACTCCGACTTCGGCGGCTTCGGAAACGAGGACTTCGGGATCACGGCCTCCCACGACCCGAACTCGGGCAATGGCGGCGGCCCGCCCCGAACGCCCCAGGACGGCACCTCCAACACCGCTTTCACACCCGGCGGTGGTGGCGACACCGATAGCAGTCAAAGCCCGGGACGTAGCTCCTCCAATGGAGGCACCGGGGTGGCTGGCCGAGGAGGCGAGGGGCCAAACGGGAACCCTTCTGAACCTGCACAGACGGCCCCGGCCGGTCCTCAGGGAAGCAATGCAAGAAGGGTTGACGAAGACGGTAACTACAGAAACTCTCTGAACCAGATCGAGGTTCGCTACGAATATGAGAATGGAAAGAAGGTGAGAAATAAAAACAATAAGCTTGTGCCGGGGATGTATACGCAGTTTGGCGCCAGGCGCAACCTGCTTCCTGGTGAAGAGTATATTGTTTTTGACAAGAAGGGCGGCCTTCGCGGGGAGTTCACAACCAATGATGGTGGTCGCGTGTCGAAGGTCAAGACTTATCCCGGGGAGTCTGGTAGGTGGAACCCCGAACTTGCTGAGCCAAGGAAGGATGCCGAGTACCAAGTCGAGGTGCAAAGACACCCTGGTCATTACTACAACTATGAGACTGATGGGGATGGTGAAACGGTACGTGCTTATGGTGAGCTGAGGCAGATTCCCAGCAACGATGATTACAGGCATGATGAGCAGCAGAGGGGAGAGGGCGGGAAAGGGAAGGAGTACTATGCTCGGGATCCTCTTAAGGACGTATTTGCGCAGATCCCCTGGAACGGCGGTCATTTCTTCGGCACAGGGTTCGGGGGAAGCGGTCAAACTCTCAATCTTTTTCCGCAGTTGGAATGGATCAACCAGAATCCCGCCGGTGACGATTGGCGCAGGAACTTTTATGCAATGGAAGGAAGGTGGAGAGAGCAGCTTGATGCTGGGCACAGGGTGGAAGTGGATATGCGGGTCATCCCGTCCGCCAGTGGCGGCCCGCCTGAGGCGCTATTCGTGAGGCATTGGATCGATGGCGTATTGCAAGATGATGTATACTACCCTAACCGCCCGCCCCTCAAAGAGGACTGGGTCCTTGATAACTTGGAAAGGGCGCTCGCTGAGGAGCTCGGCGATATTCACTCAGGGTTGATTGGTGACGATGATGAATCTTAAAGAGCAGAACGAGGCCCTGCAGAGTATCGTTGATTTGGTGCTTCGTGAGAACCGCGATGAAGGCTGGGTGGATGTAAAGATCAGGTTTTCCGGTCTTGTCAGTGTGTCCTCTCTTCGAGCTGAGAAGACAAGGGTGGACGGTTCCACCGAGTTGATTCCCCTTCCTCCTGAAGTTGGCGTCCTCTACAACAAGCTCCGAACCGGCATGCACCAGCGTGGCAAGGGAACCTGGTACAACGCTTGGACTGTGGTCGAACCCACCGGGGTCTCTGAGACAGATTTTGAGTACGACGTTCCTCCTGTATTTCAAAATCCCATCGACCCTCGGACCTTCTACGAAGACATTCGTTATTTTCCTCGCCTTGTCAGCGAGATCCCTGAATGGCTGATGCAAAAGCTGAAGGAAGCCAAGCTGATGGAGCGGGGAAAGTCGGAATATTGAAGTAGCCGCATGAAGGCGTAGATGTCACCCGAGACTGTCTGGAGTGTCGTGTCTGTTCGGGGCGAATCACTTCTTAGGAAAAAGGATAGAACCTTCGTGCCTGTTCAAGAATGGACGGGTCCGGTCGGTGGCACTGATTACCTAGAGGGCGCTCTGGAGTTGACCGTAAACGGGACTTCCTTGATCACTCCTTCCATGTGGGATTACATCGATCAACTGTGGGCCTACATCCTCAACTCTCTGGAAGAGCTTGCTTCGAGCAAATCGGTGCACACGTATTTTCCCGATCAGCCAATAAAATTGGAGATGAAGAGGATTGCTCCGGATCTGCTTCACGTATCCATCAGTTCCCGGTCGGGGAAGTTTGATAACTCAACCCGGGTGTAGGAGTGGGATTTTGCTCGGGATGTGATCGATGCGGGAGAGGATTTCTTCTCGCGGATGCGGGAGTTGGACCCTTCGGGTGGAAGTCAGTATGAGGTTGAAACCGAGAAGATCTTGGCGCTTCGCTCCGCTTACTCAGAACGGGGTTGCCAGTGCGCTGCTTCTAGGGTCGTGAATCTGGGTTCTGTCTGCTCGGGACGGTCGACAAGTGCGCGCGAAAGAGCGCGGCGGGCTGGGTCGTTTCCATCCTGGCCGTGTCAGTCCTGGGCAGGGGTCGTGTGGGAGTGCACGCGGAGCCAGCCGTGCGGCGTGTGGTGGTGGACGTCGGTGGTCCACTCGTCGGCGTGGAACTCCCGGCCGCGGAAGCGCACTGTGTCCGGGGGCGGAGCGCGCGCGGCGGCCCGCCCCCGGACGGATCAGCGGGTGAACACGAAGGGGAGCAGGCCGGGCGGCACCGCGTCCGGGTCCACGGGGAAGGCGGCCCACACGTGGGTGCCCAGGTCGGCCCAGGGCGCGAGGCGGTAGTGGCCCCAGGCGGCGGACAGGTTCTCGACCAGGAGCAGGCCGCGCTGGCCCTCGGCCCAGTCCCACTCGTCGGCCGTGCGCTGGTGCGGGACGGCCGGAACGCCGCCCCCGCCGCCGCAGTCGGACAGGCCCACGCGCAGGGTGGCCGCATCGGGCATCGACAGCGCGCGCAGGACCTCGCCGCCGGAGCGGCCCGAATCGGTGTACTTGCAGCAGTTGGCGAACAGTTCGCTGGTGACCAGCGTGAGCGTGTCCACCAGGTCGGGATCGAACCCGGACAGGTCGCGGGCCAGGTCGGCGCGGACCTCGGAGAGCCGGGACAGCGAACCGGGGTAGACGCGGTGCTCCCAGTGGACGCGGGCGCGGCGGACGGCGGAGTCGAGGCCGGAGGCGGTCATGCCGGAACCCCCTGTCGCTGCTCGTTCCAGACCCGGATGAGGGAGGCCAGTTCGCCCCACTCGGCGTAGCGGGCGGGCGTGGTGGTGTCGGCGGTCCCGGCGGGGCGCACGACGCCGAAGCGGGGCGCGGGTCCGCCGAGCAGGTCGCCGCCGGGGTCGTCCCGCCACTGCTGGACAAGCGCGGCGGCGCGTTCCTGGACGAGGGCGAACGCGCGCCGGACCTCGTCCGTCTCCGGAGCGGGTTCGGCGCTGCGGGGCGCGGGAACGCGGGGCGCGGCGGAGGCGGTCAGGCGCTCGTGGGCGGCGAAGTAGGGGCGGACCAGGGCCACGTCCTCGGCCGGGATGATCTCGCGGGCGGGAGCCAGCCTCGGCATGGCGGGCTCGGAAGCGGAGACGTGCGGGGCCTCGGGGAGGTAGCGGCGGACGCGGGCGGAGCGGCGTCGGCGGCGACCGGCCACCGTGGAGTGGCGTCCGCAGGGGACGGAGAGGAAGGCGATCAGCGGGCCGAGGGCACGGCTGAGAAGGGCAGCGCTAAACTGGCGCATGCTGGCAATCCTTCTGGCTTAGAGGGATGGGGTTGCTGGCCACGGCCCCGGACGGTTGTTTCCGTCGCGGGGTCATTTGAGTTGTGTGTTCGAGAGAGAGGATAAGGGGTGGTGGGAGTGGTATGCCAAAATACTGGGGAGTAATGTGGGGGGAAATGAGAAAACGGCCGACCAGAATACTGGACGGCCGTTGTTATGTCCCGTTTTTAGGAGTTTGTGAGGGAGGTGCAGCTCAGGAACGCGGTCCAGGCCTCGGGGGTGTAGTCGAGGTGGCCGTGTTCGCGGTTCTGGGTGTCGCGGACGAGGACCGTCTGCCCCTCGGCTACCTCGACGCAACGGCCTTCGGCACCGCTGTAGCTGCTCGTGTGCCAGTGGGGTTCACGCTTCGTCATCGAGTTCTTCCTTGACCTTCCTGATCAGATCCCGGCTCGCACGGGGCGACAGCGCCTCCGACTGGAGAACTCCGAAGAGCATCGCGCAGTGCTGCACCTGCATCATGTCATCCATGACTGCTTCGCCCTTCATGTGCTCCGCTGAGGCGATCGTCGGCTTGTCGGGGAAGGTGTAGAGGCAGAACGGCCCGGAACCGCCCGGGTGGCACTCGGTCTCGGCGGGGATCACCTGGACACGGATCCTCTCCTCGTCGATCAGGGTCAGGACCCGCGCGATCTGCTCGTCCAGGACCTTCCGGCCGCCCCTGACGCGGCGGCGGAGTACCGCCTCCTCCAAGACAACCGACACCAGCGGCGGGTTCTCGCCCTCGAGTACCTCCTGGCGCTCCATTCGCAGGGTCACCATCTGCCCGATCTCCTTCGCGGAGAACCACGGGGCACTGTCGGTGAGCAGGTTCCTGGTGTACGACTCGCACTGCACGAGCCCCGGGAAGATCACCGGCTGGTACTCGCGCAGCTCGACCGCCTCGCGCTCCAGCTGGCCGACCTCGGTGTACCAGGGCGGTAGTGCGTCTGGCGTGTTCGCGGTGTTCCAGGCCTGCTTTATCGCACCGGAGGAGCCGAACAGCTCGTCCAGCCTCTCGGCCTGTTCGACGGGCAGCTTGCGCTTGCCGCACTCCCAGGACGACATGGTCGATTGCGTCACCTTCAACGCCCGGGCGACCTGGGTCTGCTGCATCCCCACCGAGTCACGGACGCTCCTGAGCTTCTTTCCCAGGCGCACGCGCTTGGGGTCCAACTTGCGGCCCATTACGACTCCCATGTCCGGGCTATCACCGTCATCACCCATGCAAGACCCGGGCGCGACCCGATAAGGCGGAGAACGACGAAGTGTGACCGTTCGGTGATATCCCTGGCGCGCCCGAACAGCCGTTGTTCATGGTGGTGCCGCGCGCCGCGATGGGCGCGGCGGCGCGGAAAGGGAATTCAGGTGGGTGTGGTGATCCGTATCAATCCTGGTAAAAACTGTACTAATCGTCATTCCGATCCGTTGCCGCGGCGGGTCACCGACTCCGAAGCGCGTGCGCCGATCGTGCTGGGCCGGATATCGCGGCATCACCCCAACCACGCGCTGAAACTGCCGGGGGCGCCCGAACAGGCTCGGGTGCTGCGCAGGCGTCTGGGCGCGGTGCTGCCGGACGCGCTCACGGACACGGCCCTGGCCCTGACCAGCGAGCTGTTCAACAACGCCCTCGCCCACTCGCGCAGCGGGGAGGCGGGCGGCGAGGTCACCGTGATCGTGAACCGGTTCCCCGGCCGGGTCCAGATCAAGGTCATCGACCAGGGCCCGCGCGACGCGCACGCCCCCTCGCCGCACCTGCGCCCGGTCGTGCCGGTTCGTGGGGGAGGGGCGGGCGGGTCGCGCGGTGCGGGTGGGACGGGTAGCGGTGAGGGGGAGGCCGGTGGCGGCGTGGGCGGGTGGGGCCTGCGCATGGTGGCCGCGGAGTCCAGCCGTTGGGGGACCCTCCACGACGGGGGCCGCACCACGGTGTGGTTCGAGCTGGACCGTCCGCGCACGCGCCCGCTGAAGTGAGGGCGGCGGAGGTGGGCTGGGACCGCGCCGGCGACCTGGACCGGTACGAGGCCGCGCGGTCGCTCGACCGGCGGTGCGGGCGGCTGTGGACGGTCATGTGGAGTCCGTCGATGCGGGTCTGCACGGCCTTCTACCCGGGGCCGCAGGCCGCGCCGTCCCCGGCCGGGCTGGTGGAGCGGTTGCGGGAAGTGGAGCGCGAGGTGGCGGGCGCCGCCGGCGGTTACTGGAGCTGCCCGGTCGCGGGGTGCGCGTGGTCCTCGATCCGTCCGATGCGCCACCCGTGCCCGCTGCCCGCCGACGGCGGCCGCACCGTCGGGGTCCCCCGGCCGCGCCCGCCGAGCGCGTCGGTACGCGGACACGGGACCGCCTGCTGACCACCGACCTCCGCGTCGGTCACTCCATCGCGCGGCCCTCGGCTTCTTCCCGGAGCCTCTCGCGGAGCCAGTCGGTCATGTACTCCTCGTCGCGCGGGAAGTAGACCAGGTCGTTGGTGAAGCCGAAGGCGGTGGGGAAGGTGATGCCGGGGTCCTCGTCGTAGTTGTAGGTGACGTTGAACCCGCCGGGCGGGGTGATGACGTACTCGAAGGAGAACCAGGTGCCCTTGCCCTCCTGGTACATCCCCGCCCTGAGTTCGTCCTCCACCAGACCCATTCCGGACGGGGGAGACTCCCTGCGGGTCGAGCCGTCCCCGAACTCGACGACGAGTTCGCTGGTCCCGTGCTCGATGACGGTCCGGACCCGGTAGGTCAGGCTCTTCCATCCTTCCGGTGCCTCGCTGAGGATACGGCTACCGATCTGGACGAGGATCCCTTGCTGCGCCTCCGGGCTGAGCCCGCCCTTCTTGGTATGGGGACTGAGCATCGGGTCTCGCCTTCGCGGTGGTCGGATGTCCGTGCGCGAGGGTAACGGCGGAGTCGGACAGCGGGCGCGTCACCACGCTCCCGCCACGCCGCGCGCCGGTGGCGAGGCCAGTAGCCGAGGAGACTGACACCGCCGCTGGGCACCGCCTACGCGGAGTTCACGCCAGCGCCACCAACCTTCTCCGCGAGCCATGCCGGTACGTTCTCCTCGGTACGGGGTGAAGCGGCGCAGTTCCTGGACGCAGTTTTCTTCACTGGGAAGGAAGAGGAATTCCGGCTCGTTTTCGTAGTCGAACTTCGTCGTGGGATTTCCCGGACGCGTGGTGGTGTACCGCGTGGAGAACCAGGCTCCCTTCTCCTCCTGGTACATGCCCGCGCGCAGTACGGAGATCCGGGGAGCGGCCCCGGCCGGGACACTCGTCCTCTCCGGTTCGCCGTCCCCGTGGCGTACGAGCATCTCCTCCTCGCGATAGCTCACGATCGCGCACACCGAGTAGAAGATCTCGGTCCACGTGTCCGGAACGGAACCCAGGATCTCCCGGCCGATCTCCGTCAGGACGTCCTGCCGGGCCCCTGGAGCCAGAGGTCCCTGCCTGAAACGACCCACCACGCGGTTGTCCTTCGTGCCCGGAGAGGCTCGTCCGCGTCAGCCGTTCTCCTCCCGCTTGATCACTTCGAGGGCCTCGGGGAGTTTTTCCCTGAGCCACTCAGGAAGGTTCTCGAACGAACGGGGGAAGTACTCGACGTCCTCGTAGTAGGTCCGCGGGTCGACTTCGAAGGCGAATTCCGGCTCGCTGTCGTAGTCGAAGTCAACGGAGAACCTCCCCGGTTTCGTGATCGTGTACTCGGCCGTGTACCAGGTGCCCCTCCCGTCCTCGTGCATGCCCGTGCGGAGTTCATTGAAAAGGGAAGACGCCTCAATTGGGACATCACCCTTCCTGGTCTCTCCGTCCGCACTCCTGATCCTCGTCCTGGTGGTTGAGGTGGTGGAGAGGGCGGAGTATTTCACCGCGATCTCCTCCCAGTCGTCTCCCACCTCGTCAAGGATGAGGATGCCGATTTTCTGGAGGATCGCGTTCTGCTCATCGGGAGAAAGCGTCATTGAGGCTAGCTCATTTCATGGGGCTGGAGAGTCGGTTCCGTGCCGGAGGCGTCAGCGCCAGCGTACAGGTCCGACTGATCGTCCTCGGTCCCCTGCTCACCGACACCCGCCAGCAGCGCGGCACCGAGCGTCGTCGCGGCTATACGCTCGGCGTAGGATCTCGCCGCCGCCGAACCCCGCTTCACATCCGGCTGATTGTGGTAAACGATGGGATCCTGGATTTCGCCGTTGATCGAGTACTTCACCTTGATCGTCTTAGGAATCTCCCCCTTGCCCTCGTAGACCGCTTCGAAGTCAGCTTCGACCGTTCCACCGGAGTCGAGGACCTTTCGCCACTCCTTTTCGAGCGCGAAGAAGTTGGTCTCCGGCGTTCCTCCCGTCACCTGCTGGTTGAGCTCACGGAGTTGCGCGTACAGGTTGAGCCTGTGACCGCTGCCGCCGAAACCGGTGCCGATGAAGTGGCCACCGTCCCAGTCCGTCTTGTGGTAGGTACCGGAACCCGTGTAGACCCGGTTCCCCCTGCGCCCCTCGGCCCCCTGGTCGTCCGCGCGGTAGAGCTCGTTCTTCTCCTCCAGGCTCAGGCCGCCGTTCTCCTCGTCGGACCTGACCCTCTGGAGGTCACCGTGGGCATGGGTGGTCCTGCTGCTGCGATCGGTCTCGTAGAAGTACTTCTTGCCCTCGTTCTCCAACACGTCGACCGCATAGGTGACATCTGGCCGGGGCTTCCTCAACTCGGGGTTGCGGTCGCCCTTCTCACCGGCGTGCGTGTCGACGTAGGTGATCCTGCCCGTGTCGTCGGTGTAGAACTTCCCGCGTCCAGGGAGTTCGTACAGCCAGTTCGCCTTGAGACCTCCCCTCGAACCGAAGAGCGAGTTGGGACCGGGGTAACCGGGCTGGTTCCTGTTTCCCCGGGTGCCGGGTTCGATCGTGGTGTGATTACCCTCGGGCACGACCGGCGGCCGGTAGCGGTCGTCCAGACCACCGTTGTTCCAGGCGTCCCGGTCCCCTCCGCTCCCGTCCGTGCCGTCGGAGCCGGGGGCTTCGTCGTTGGAACGGGGGCCAGGGGCGTCCTGCTCCTGGGACGGCAGGTCGGCGCCATCGCCGTGGCCGGTGCGTACGGGGAGGTCACCGGTGACGTTGACCCTGGTCGTCCTTCCGTGGTCACTCGTGGAGGTCTCGGAGTTCCGTGTGGTCCGGTGGTCGTCGGCACCGCCCGTGGCGCCGTCCCGGGAACGGTCCCCGTTGGCCGGGTGGTCCCCGTTGGCCGGGTGGTCGCCGCCGGTGCTGTTGGTGACCAGGGGCGTGCGGTCCCGCGTCTGCGAGCCGTCGTCGCCGGTGTCCGCGTCGCGGTGGTCGTCCGGGAAGCGCTGGGGACCGTCGCCGCCGGTGCCGGTGAGGTCCACCCGGTCGTACGACGGCGGGTTGGGGACGTCCTGGCTGCCCTCGAACGTGTCGTTGTTCCCGCCGCCGACGAGGGCGGGCACCCTCCCCGACTCCGGACCGTTCGGGGACTGGTTGGCCTCCCACGCCGGGTAGTCCGAGGCGTGCGCTTTCATGTCGCTGAACACCGCCTCCAGGGACGGGTCCAGGCCCAGCTCCTCCAGGTCGGGCTGCCCGGAACGGTTCGGCCGGGAGGAAGCGCTGTCGCCGCCATCCTCGCCGAGGACCCTGCGCCCGAGGTCGCCCAGCTCGGCGGAGTCCGGGCGTGAGGTCAGCAGCTCCAGGAGCTCCCGGCCGTCGTCGAGTTCACGGGTGGTCGGGTTCACGGCGGGCCGGGTGTCGGCCGGGCCGCCCTCCTCGTCGCCGTGGTGGTTGGCGACGCGCCGGGCTTCGGAGCCCTCGGAGCCGTTCCCGTCCCCGCCGGAGCCGTTGCCGCCCGGGCCGTCCCCGCCGCCGAAGAAGTTCCCCCCGGTGAACCTGCTCAGCAGGTTCTGCATCTCCGACAGCCGGGAGGCGCTGAAGGCGCCCTCCCGGAGCTGGCCCAGGTCGATCCTCAGGTCGGCCAGGGAGACGTTGCCGAAGCGGGGCAGGCTCAGGTTGATCCGGCTCATGTCCGGCACGTCCACGTCGGGGACGCCCGGCCCGTCCCCGCCCATCCGGTTGAGCATGGCCGAACCGCGCCAGGCCATCAGCGGCACGCCCACGACGGCGCCCACGCCGGTCGCGGTCAGGACGGCGCCGCCCACGGTCGCGCCGATGTTGAGCAGGGCGGTTCCGATGACGTAGCCGGGCCGCTCGCCCCACTCCTCCCAGGGCACCACCGCGTGCGCGGCGTCCTTCCAGGCGTTGCCGACGGTGTCCCAGCCCGACCAGCCCCAGCTGTCGTTCTCGGAGTCGTACATGCCCGCCAGCGAGGCCAGCGACTGGAGGTTGCCCTCGTGGTACTCCCACATGGCGTCGCCCCAGGACATCTCGAACCAGCCCTCGGAGCTGTACATGCCGGTGATGCCGCCGACGTCCTCCGCGATCCCCACGAAGAAGTCGCCCACCGCCGCGCCCGCGTCCACCCACCAGCCGTGGTCGGTCTCCATGGGACCGCCCCAGGCCATGGCCACGTCGCCGAGGTAGCCGTCGTAGCCGTGCTCGAACTCGCCCGGCGCGGACTCCCCGTCGCCGTCGCCCGCGACGAAGTTGGTGCGGTCGGGGATGTCGGCGTTGATCGCGTTGGCGCAGGCCCGCTCGGCCTCCTCGTACTCCCGCCGCAGCGCGTCCGCGCGGTCGAGCAGCGCCTGGTGCTCCTCGACCTTGTCGCTCTCCCCGCCGAAGAACCCGGATATCCCGTCGGCCTTGCGCCAGTCGTCGTCGCCCTCGATGGAGTTGAGGAAGGTGTAGGAGTCGCTCTTGAGGGTGGTCCACTTGCCCTTGATGTCCCGGACGGCCTCGGCGAAGGTCTCCAGCGCGCTCGCGGCCTTGTCGAAGGAGGTCTCCACCTTGGCGCCGTCGGTCGCGACCGGGTCCACCACCGCGTACAGGGTCTCGGCCTCGGGCGCGGAGTAGCAGGAGGACAGTCCCGCCCAGGCGCTCTTGATGTCGCCGCCGATCCCGGCGACGTTGGCCCCCTCGCGGCGCAGGTCCCTCGCCTGCCTCTCCAGCGTGGCGGGACTGGCGGTCGGAACGGGGAAGGCCGCGGGGTTGATCAGGCCGCCCGTGGGCGTGCACATCTCGGTCACAGGGGTGTCTCCATCTGAGGAACCGGAGGGAGGGTGGGGTCGTCGGGGGTCTCCGGGGTCCGGGGGACCGGGGGATCGGGGGAGGGGGCCGGACGCGGCACCGCCGCGGCCGGAGCGGAGCCCGCTACACGGGCCTGTAGGGGCCGTACTGCTGGGGCGGCTCGGGCTCGGGGACCACGCCCGCGTTCTCCTGCGCCTCGGCGGCCATGTCCAGGTTGCCGTTGAAGTAGTGCGTGGTGGCCTCGCTGGCCCCGGTCACGGCGCTCACGGTCAGTCCGGCCATGTCGCCCATGAGACCGAAGTTGTGCTCGGCGAACTCGCCCAGCGCGACGCTGACGGGCGTGCTGTCCGCCTCCTCGCTGACGGCCGTGATCAGGCTCTCGGCGGAGGTCATGGCGCCGACGAGGCCGTCGTCGCCGCCCTCCTCGCCGATGTACCCGGCGACGCTGGTCAGCACGGCGCCCACCTCGGCGGGCTGGATGTTCCACCCGGTCATGCGGACACTCTCCTCTCAGGGGCTCTCGGAGCTCTCGGGGGCTTCAGGAGTCGCCGGGACGCGAGAAGGCGCCCGCGCGGAAGTTGGCGGGCGGTGCCGCGCCCGCGGGCGCGGACACCTCCCGGCGCTGGACGGTCTGGATCTGTTCGTTGAGCATGCCCAGGGAGGCGTGCAGGGCGGCGAGGTCGTCCCGGAGCCGGGAGCGCATCCGCGCGGACGCCATGACGAGTCTGGGGTGGACTCCGCGGGCGGCGTCCTCACCGGTGTCCCCGTCGAGGACGGCCTGCTCGTCGCTCGGCTCCACAAGGTCGAACTTCACGTACTCCCCCTCTCGGCCGGACCGTGTCCGTTCCTTGTGACGTCCTCAGGCCCTCGGTGGTTCGGGAAACCTCGCGCACACCTTATTCTCGCGCGCGGACAGCCGGTCTGCCCAGGGGTTGTCCGCTTCACGGCGGCGAGTCCGCTTCGTACGGGCCCGCGGGGTCGGGGTGCTCGGGCCGCCCCCTTAGTCTTGTGCCCATGACCCGCGCCAAACTCGACAAGAAGCCCCAGGACGTCGCGGCGATGTTCGACGGCATCGCCGACAGGTACGACCTCGTCAACGACGTCATCTCGCTCGGCCAGGACCGCATCTGGCGCAAGGCCGCGGTCAACGCGGTCGACGCCTACAGCGGCGAACTCGTCCTGGACCTGGCGGCGGGCACGGGCACCTCCTCGGAGTCCTTCGTCAGGAAGGGCGCCCGCGTGGTGGCCTGCGACTTCTCCCTCGGCATGCTCCGCGCGGGAGTGCGGCGGCGCGGAGGAGCCTCCCGGGGCGGCGTGACCTTCGTGGCGGGCGACGCCCTCCACCTGCCCTTCGCCGACGAGACCTTCGACGCGGTCACGATCTCCTTCGGCCTGCGCAACGTCAACGACGTGGACCAGGCGCTGCGCGAGCTGCGGCGCGTCACCAAGGTCGGCGGGCGGATGGTCATCTGCGAGTTCAGCCACATCCCGGTGGAGTTCGTGGACCGGCTCTACTCCACCTACCTCATGGGCGCCCTGCCCAAGATCGCGGGCGTGGTGTCCGGCAGCGGCGACTCCTACGACTACCTGTCCGAGTCGATCATGGCCTGGCCCAAGCAGCCCGAGCTGGCCCGCCGCCTCCAGGACGCGGGCTGGTCGCGGGTGGCCTGGCGCAACCTGTCGACGGGGATCGTCGCCCTGCACCGGGGCTTCCGCGACGAGTAGGACCACCGGGACGGGTGCACCGCGGCGGGTGTCCCCCGACCCCGCCCCCGGGCCCCGCCGATCCGCCGCCCGGCCCGGCCACCGGCCCCGCTGCGGGCCCGCACCGCGGACCGCGGGCGGTCCCACCGCGGGCCCGCACCACGGACCCCGCGCGGCCCAAGCACACCGGGCGTAAAAATCTCGTAATCCCGAGGAGCACCCCGCTCCTCGGGATTTTCGTGTTGCCCCTGTGAAGCCTGAGGCGGTGGTCACCATTCTGAACTGGGGCTCTCGCGGAGCGTGACGACGTTCGGGGCCTGTGAAGCCTTCTGAGGCCTATATCCCCTTTGATAGCAGGCCGTCTGAATACCCCCCTGGGACTCGCCTCCGACTCCGGGAGGGTCTAGACTGCCGAAAAGGGCTTGTGAAGTGCTTCACAAGTCTAGGAGGTATAGGACACATGCCTCTATGTCGGACATAACGGACTCTCCACAGCACCCATACAACTCCCCCCGTGAGCGGGTCCATCCCGCAGGCAGGCCCGCCACGGTGCATCCGCGCGAGCAGTCGAGGACCCACCCGTGAGCGAGACAGCCACCTCCTCTCCCCGAGGCCGGGAGCGGACCGAGTACGA
Source organism: Nocardiopsis akebiae (assembly GCF_018316795.1). NCBI lineage: Bacteria > Bacillati > Actinomycetota > Actinomycetes > Streptosporangiales > Nocardiopsidaceae > Nocardiopsis > Nocardiopsis akebiae. The sequence continues at coordinate 6,202,335 of NZ_CP074132.1, read as the reverse complement.
CGCCGACGTGATCGTGGTCGGCGCAGGTCCCTCCGGCTCCACCACCGCCTACTACCTTGCCCAGGCAGGACTGGACGTCCTGCTCCTGGAGAAGACCTCCTTCCCGAGGGAGAAGGTCTGCGGAGACGGACTCACCCCCCGCGCGGTGAAGCAGCTCACCGCCATGGGGGTCACCTTCGACGACCCGGGGTGGATGAAGAACCACGGCCTGCGCATCATCGGCGCGGGCGTCCGCCTGGAGCTGCCCTGGCCCGACCTGGCCGCCTACCCGGGTTTCGGCCTCGTGCGCACGCGTTACGACTTCGACCAGATCGTGGTCAACCGCGCGGTGGCCGCCGGGGCCAAGCTCCTGGAGCGCACCACCGTCACCGGCCCCCTCATGGACGAGCGCAGCAACCGCATCGTCGGCGTCCGGGCCAAGAACGCCGACCGCGAGCCCGTCACCTTCCGTGCGCCGCTGGTCGTGGCCGCCGACGGCAACTCCTCCCGGCTGTCCGTGGCCATGGGCATCCGCAAGCGCGACGACCGCCCCATGGGCGTGGCCGTGCGCACCTACTTCGAGAGCCCCCGCCACGAGGACGACTACCTGGAGTCCTGGCTGGAGCTGTGGGACCGCAGCGGCGACAAGGACGTCCTCCTGCCCGGCTACGGCTGGGTCTTCGGCGTCGGCGACGGCACCAGCAACGTCGGTCTCGGCATCCTCAACTCCACCTCCTCCTTCCAGGACATGGACTACCGCAAGCTCCTGCGCCGCTGGACCGAGTCCATGCCCGAGGAGTGGGGCTTCACCGAGGACAACCAGAAGGGCGCCATCCGCGGCGCCGCGCTGCCCATGGGCTTCAACCGGGTGCCGCACTACTCCCGCGGCCTCATGCTCGTCGGCGACGCGGGCGGCATGGTCAACCCCTTCAACGGCGAGGGCATCGCCTACGCCATGGAGGCCGGGAACATCGCCGCCGACGTGATCGTGCAGGCGCACGGAAGACCCACCCAGCAGACCCGCGAGCGGGCCCTGCTGCGCTACCCGGACGTGCTCGCCGACACCTACGGCGGCTACTACACGCTCGGCCGCTACTTCGTGAAGGTCATCGGCCAGCCCGAGTTCATGAAGTACGCCACCAAGTACGGCCTGCGCCAGCGCACCCTCATGAAGTTCGTGCTGAAGATGCTGGCCAACCTCACCGAGCCCACGCAGGGAGACGCCATGGACAGGGTCATCAACGGCCTGTCCCGCATCGCCCCCGCGGCCTGACGGGCGGGTCCGGGCGTCCGCGCCCGGACCCGCCCGGACGGGGCGCCGCACCGGGAGGACCGGAGCCGCGCCGGCGCCGCCAGCCGGGCGCCGAGGCCGCCGGGGCACGGGGCGCCGCCCCGGCCGCGACACACAACCCACCGGGCGGTCGAGCCCGGCTCCACAACAGGACACACGGGACGACCGGAGATGAGCCCGCACAAGTGAAAGCAATCACAAGCGCTCCCGGCACGCCGCGCGGGCGTGCCCAGCAGCCAGGAGGAGGGTGAGCGTGGAGCTGTACACACCGATCTTCGTGCTCGGCGGGATCGGCGCCGCGTTCGTCGTGGTGTCGATGGTCGCCGGTGCGGTCCTGGGGCCCAAGCGCTACAACCGCGCCAAGATGCAGGCCTACGAGTGCGGCATCGAGCCCACGCCGCAGCCCGCGGGCGGCGGCCGATTCACCGTCAAGTACTACATGACGGCCATGATGTTCATCGTCTTCGACATCGAGATCATCTTCCTCATCCCCTGGGCCGTGCACTTCGACGCCCTGGGCTGGTTCGGACTGGTCGCGATCGTCCTCTTCCTGGTGAACGTCTCCATCGCCTACGCCTACGAGTGGCGCCGGGGAGGCCTCGAATGGGACTGAACAGCTTTTCCCGGGGGCCCCAGGGGCGGGGACCCTCGCCGTCTCCCGTGCCCGGCCCGATCCTCGTCGGCGGCACGTCCGACCGCCTCCAGAACCCCGCCGGCGCCCGGACTTCTTCAGAGCACACCCAGCAGCCCAGCCCGGAGGAGGACGTCTGATGGGACTAGAGGAGAAACTGCCCAGCGGCATCATGCTCACGACCGTCGAGCAGGTCGTGGGCCTGGCCCGCAAGAGCTCCATGTGGCCCGCCACGTTCGGCCTGGCCTGCTGCGCCATCGAGATGATGTCCGTCGGCGGCCCGCACTACGACCTGGCGCGGTTCGGCATGGAGAAGTTCGGCGCCACCCCGCGCCAGGCCGACCTGATGATCGTCGCCGGTCGGGTGAGCCAGAAGATGGCCCCCGTCCTGCGCCAGATCTACGACCAGATGCCCGAGCCCAAGTGGGTCATCGCGATGGGCGTGTGCGCCTCCAGCGGCGGCATGTTCAACAACTACGCGATCGTCCAGGGCGTGGACCACGTCGTCCCCGTGGACATGTACCTGCCCGGCTGCCCGCCGCGGCCGGAGATGCTCCTGGACGCCGTGCTCAAGCTGCACGACAAGGTGCAGAACACCAAGCTCGGCGCCCACCGGGAGCAGGAGATCACCGAGAACGAGGAGCGGATGCTCCGCCGTTCGCTGCCGCTGGTGAGCAAGGACTGACATGAGCACCGAGAACGAACGCGAACGCGACGAGGAAGCGGCCAACCTCCCCGACAAGCTGGGCCGCGAGCGGTTGGCCGCTCCGGTCCGGCGCACCGGGATGTTCGGCGCCACGACCACCGGCGACACCTCCGGCTTCGGCCGCCTGCAGGTGAGGGGGAGCGCTCCCGCGCGCAGCCAGCGCCCCTTCACCGACCCCGAGGATCCGCGCACCGCCGACTTCGACCGGGTGGCCGACGACCTGGAGGCCGCCCTGGGAGAGGACGCCGGAGCGGTCGAGCGGGTCGAGGTGGCCCGCGGCGAACTGACCTTCCACACGCGCCGCGAGGCGCTGCCGAGGCTGGCCCGCCTGCTGCGCGACGAACCCGCCCTGCGCTACGAGCTGTGCACGGGCGTGACGGGCGTGCACTTCCCCGACGACACCGGCCGGGAGCTGCACGCGGTCTACCACTTCCGGTCGATCACCCACAACAGCGAGATCCGCGTCGCCACCACCTGCCCCGACGCCGACCCGCACGTGCCCTCGATCGTGTCGGTCTACCCGACCAACGACTGGCACGAGCGCGAGGCCTGGGACTTCTTCGGGATCGTCTTCGACGGCCACCCGGCGCTGACCCGCATCCAGATGCCCGACGACTGGCACGGCCACCCGCAGCGCAAGGACTACCCGCTGGGCGGCATCCCGGTCGAGTACCGCGGAGCCACCGTGCCCCCGCCGGACGAGCGGAGGTCCTACAAGTGAGCCCCGCCAACCCCACGCACTCCGTCACAGAGGGAGGCCCGGCATGACCATCACCGAGGACTACATCGACGCCTCCGGCGGGGACTGGGACGACGTCATCGAGAAGGCGCAGGCCACCAGCGCCGAACGCCTCGTCGTCAACATGGGACCCCAGCACCCCTCCACGCACGGCGTCCTCCGGCTCATCCTCACCCTCGACGGCGAGACCTGCACCGAGGCGCGCGTCGGTATCGGCTACCTGCACACCGGTATCGAGAAGAACATGGAGTACCGGACGTGGACGCAGGGCACCACGTTCGTGACCCGCATGGACTACCTGACGCCGCTGTTCAACGAGGCGGCGTACTGCCTGGCGGTCGAGAAGCTGCTCGGCATCCAGGACCGCGTCCCCGAGCGGGCCAGCGTCATCCGCGTGATGATGATGGAGCTCAACCGGATGGCCTCGCACTTCGTGGCGATGGCGACCTTCGGCATGGAGCTGGGCGCGACCACGGTCATGACCAACGGCTTCCGTGAGCGCGAGATGATCCTGGACATCTTCGAGCTGGTCACCGGCCTGAGGATGAACCACGCCTACATCCGACCCGGCGGCGTCGCCCAGGACCTGCCGCCCGGCGCGACCGGCAAGGTCCGCGAGCTGCTCAAGGAGATGCCCGAGCGCATCGCCATCATGCGCAAGCTCCTGGACGAGAACCCCGTCTACCTCGCCCGCACCCAGGACGTGGCCCACCTCAACCTGCCCGGCTGCATGGCGCTCGGCGTCACCGGCCCGCTGCTGCGGGCCTCCGGCCTGGCCTGGGACCTGCGCAAGGCCAAGCCCTACTGCGGCTACGAGGACTACGAGTTCGACGTCCCCGTCTCCGACGGCGGCGACGTCTACGCCCGCTACCGGGTGCGCATGGCCGAGATGGAGGAGAGCCTGAAGATCATCGAGCAGTGCCTGGACAAGCTCCAGCCCGGCCCGGTGATGATCCAGGACGCCAAGATCGGCTGGCCCGCCAAGCTGGCGCTGGGGCCCGACGGCCTGGGCAACTCCCCCGACCACATCGCGCACATCATGAGCGGCTCCATGGAGGCGCTCATCCACCACTTCAAGCTGGTCACCGAGGGCTTCCGGGTCCCCGCGGGCCAGGCCTACGCGGCCGTCGAGAGCGCCAAGGGCGAACTCGGATGCTACGCGGTCAGCGACGGGAGCACCCGCCCCCACCGCGTGCACTTCCGCGACCCCTCGTTCACCCACCTGCAGGCCGTCGCGGCCATGTGCGAGGGGGGAACGGTGGCGGACGTCATCGCGGCCGTGGCCAGTATCGACCCCGTGATGGGAGGCGTGGACCGGTGAGCGAGCACGAGACCACCGAGACCGCGGCGACGGCCGAGCCCCGCGAGGCCTTCGCCGCCGAGGTCACCGCGCGGCTGGAGCCCGAGGCCAAGGAGATCATCGGCCGCTACCCGCGGCCGCGCTCGGCGCTGCTGCCGCTGCTGCACCTGGTGCAGGCCGAGGAGGGGCACGTCAGCAAGGCCGGTATGCGCTTCTGCGCCGACCAGCTCGGCATCACCCTCGCCGAGGTGAACGCGGTCGCCACGTTCTACACCATGTACCGCCGCCGCCCCGGCGGCGACTACCAGGTGGGCGTGTGCACCAACACCCTGTGCGCGGTGATGGGCGGCGACGAGATCTTCCAGACCCTCAAGGACCACCTGGGGGTCGGCAACAACGAGACCACCGAGGACGGCAGGGTCACGCTGGAGCACGTCGAGTGCAACGCGGCCTGCGACTTCGCGCCGGTCGTGATGGTCAACTGGGAGTTCTTCGACAACCAGACCCCCGACACGGCCAAGCGGCTCGTGGACGACCTTCGCCTGGGCCGGGACGTCGCGCCCACGCGCGGCCCCGCCAGCCTGTGCACCTGGAAGCAGGCCTCCCGGGTGCTGGCCGGGTTCGAGGACGGCCGCGCCGGCGAGGGCGTCCAGGCCGCCGCCCCCTCCCTGGCCGGACTGAGACTGGCCCGGGAGCGCGGCTGGACGGCTCCGGACCCCGACAACCTTCCGCCCCGCGAGCAGGGTGAGGAGGACGCCAAGTGACCACCCTGACCCCGATCCTGTCGCGCGACTGGGACCGCCCCGACTCCTTCACCCTGGAGGGCTACCGGGCCACCGGCGGCTACGGCGCGCTGCGCAAGGCGCTGGCCATGGAGCCCGACGCCATCGTGGACCTGGTCAAGGAGTCCGGCCTGCGCGGCCGCGGCGGCGCCGGGTTCCCCACCGGGATGAAGTGGGGCTTCCTGCCCGCGGACAACCCCAACCCGCGCTACCTCGTCGTCAACGCCGACGAGTCCGAGCCGGGCACCTGCAAGGACATCCCGCTCATGCTCGCCAACCCGCACGTGCTGGTGGAGGGGGTGGCGATCGCCGCGTACGCGATCAAGTCCAGCCAGGCCTTCATCTACGTGCGCGGCGAGGTCCTGCACGTCATCCGGCGCCTGCGCCGGGCCGTCGCCGAGGCCTACGAGGCCGGACTGCTCGGCAGGGACGTCCTGGGCACCGGCTTCGACCTCGACGTCGTCGTCCACGCCGGGGCGGGCGCCTACATCTGCGGCGAGGAGACCGCGCTGCTGGACTCCCTGGAGGGCTACCGGGGCCAGCCCCGGCTCAAGCCGCCCTTCCCCGCGGTCGCCGGGCTCTACGCCTCGCCGACCGTGGTCAACAACGTCGAGTCCATCGCCAGCGTGCCGAGCATCGTGGCCAACGGCGCCGACTGGTTCACGTCCATGGGCACCGAGAAGTCCGCCGGGTTCGGCTTCTTCTCCCTGTCCGGGCACGTGGCCAACCCCGGCCAGTACGAGGCCCCGCTGGGCGTGACCCTGCGCGAGCTGCTCGACATGTCGGGCGGGATGCGGCCCGGGCGCCGGCTCAAGTTCTGGACGCCCGGCGGCTCCTCCACGCCGATCTTCACCGAGGAGCACCTGGACACCCCGCTCGACTTCGAGTCGGTGGGCGCCGCCGGGTCCATGCTCGGCACCCGCGCCCTCCAGATCTTCGACGAGACGACCTGCGTGGTGAAGGCCGTCGGCCGCTGGATCGCCTTCTACGCGCACGAGTCCTGCGGCAAGTGCACGCCCTGCCGCGAGGGCAACTTCTGGATGGTCCAGGTCCTGGACCGTCTGGAGAACGGGCAGGGCACCGAGGCCGACCTCGACAAGCTCCTGGACATCTGCGACAACCTGCTCGGCCGCTCCTTCTGCGCCCTCGGAGACGGCGCGACCAGCCCGGTCACCTCCTCGATCAAGCACTTCCGCCAGGAGTACATCGACCACGTGGAACAGGGCGGCTGCCCCTTCGACCACTCCCGGGCCACCCTGTGGGGCGACCGGCCGACCACGACGGGAGGACAGCAGTGACCGTCACCTCCAACTCCTCCGGCGGAGCCGCGCCCGCACCGCCGCCCGAGGACCTCGTCACCGTCACCATCGACGGGTTCCAGGTCCAGGTGCCCAAGGGGACCCTGCTGATCCGGGCCGCCGAACTCCTCGGCATCCAGATCCCGAGGTTCTGCGACCACCCGCTGCTGGACCCGGTCGGGGCCTGCCGCCAGTGCCTGGTCGAGATCCCCGACATGGGCAACGGGCGCGGCATGCCCAAGCCGCAGGCCTCCTGCACCATCACCGTCATGGAGGGGATGGTGGTCAACACCCACCTGACCTCCCCGGTGGCGGAGAAGGCCCAGCGCGGGATCATGGAGTTCCTGCTCATCAACCACCCGCTGGACTGCCCGGTCTGCGACAAGGGCGGCGAGTGCCCCCTCCAGAACCAGGCCATGTCCACCGGGCAGGGCGAGACCCGCTTCGTCGACGTCAAGCGGACCTTCCCCAAGCCGATCGCGCTGTCCACCGAGGTGCTGCTGGACCGGGAGCGCTGCGTGCAGTGCGCCCGCTGCACCCGCTTCGCCGCGCAGATCGCGGGCGACCCGCTCATCGAGCTGATGGAGCGCGGCGCCGACGAGCAGGTCGGCATCGCCGAGGGCGAACCCTTCCAGTCCTACTTCTCCGGCAACACCGTGCAGATCTGCCCGGTCGGCGCGCTCACCGGCTCCGCATACCGGTTCCGGTCGCGCCCCTTCGACCTGGTGTCCACGCCCAGCGTGTGCGAGCACTGCGCCGACGGGTGCGCCCAGCGCACCGACCACCGGCGCGGCAAGGTCATGCGCCGCCTGGCCGGGGACGACCCGCAGGTCAACGAGGAGTGGAACTGCGACAAGGGCCGGTGGGCGTTCAGCTACACCACCCAGTCCGACCGCCTGTCGCGCCCGCTGGTGCGCGACGGGGAGTCCCGGGCCCTGGAGTTCGCCTCCTGGTCCGAGGCCATCGGCGTCGCCGCCCAGGGCCTGGCCGCCGCGCGCGGCCGGGTCGGCGTGCTGACCGGGGGCCGCCTCACCTACGAGGACGCCTACGCCTACGCCAAGTTCGCCCGCGTGGCCCTGCGCACCAACGACGTGGACGCCCGCGCCCGCGCGCACTCGCCGGAGGAGGCCGACTTCCTGGCCGCCCACGTGGCCGGGACCCCGGTCGGGGTGGACTTCACCGCCCTGGAGAAGGCGCCCGCGGTCCTGCTGGCCGGGTTCGAGCCCGAGGACGAGTCGCCCCTGGTCTTCCTGCGGCTGCGCAAGGGCGTGCGCAAGCGCGGCCTCAAGGTCTACTCGGTCGGCTCCCACGCCAGCCTGGGCCTGACCAAGACCCACGGAACCCTGGTCCGTGCCCTCCCCGGCGACGAGGCCCGCGTCCTCAACGCCCTGGACGCCGACGACCCCGACGTCGTCGCCGCCCTGAACCAGGAGGGCGCGGTCGTCATGGCGGGCGAGCGCCTGGCCGCCGTGCCCGGCGCCCTGACCGCCGCCGCGGCCCTGGCCGAGCGGACCGGCGCCCGCCTGGTGTGGGTGCCGCGCCGCGCCGGGGAGCGCGGGGCCGTGGACGCCGGGGCGCTGCCGGGCCTGCTGCCCGGAGGCCGACCGGTCGCCGACCCCTCCGCCCGCGCCGAGGTCGCCCAGGTCTGGAACGTGGGCTCCCTGCCCGAGACCCCCGGCCGCGACACCGCCGCCATCCTCGCGGCGGCCGCCGCCGGTGAGCTGGACGCCCTGGTCGTCGCCGGGGTGGAGCTGGACGACCTGCCCGACCCCGACGCCGCACGCGCGGCCCTGGCCCGGGTGCCGTTCGTCGTCAGCCTCGAACTGCGCGCCAGCGACGTCACCGACCGCGCCGACGTGGTGCTGCCGGTGGCCGCCGTCGCGGAGAAGTCCGGCACCTTCGTCAACTGGGAGGGCCGCCACCGGCCCTTCGGCGACGCGCTCAGGGTGCCCGGCGCGCTGTCGGACCTGCGGGTGCTCTCCGCGATCGCGGACCAGATGGACGTGCACCTGGGCCTGCCCGACGCCGCGTCCGCCTACGGCGAGCTGATGGAGCTGGGCCTGTGGACCGGCGAGCGCGCGGACGGACCCCGCGTGCGGCCCGTCGAGGTCGTGCGGCCCGAACCCGGCCAGGCCCTGCTGTCCACCTGGCGGCAGCTGCTCGGCACCGGCCGCATGGAGGACGGCGAGCCCTACCTCGCCGGGACCGCCCGGCAGGCGCGCGCCTACCTGTCCCCGGCCACGGCCCAGGAGATCGGCGTCCCCGACGGCGGAACCCTGCACGTCACCGGCGCCCGCGGATCGGTGACCGTGCCGGTCATCGTCACCGACATCGCCGACCGCGTCGTCTGGCTCCCGGCCAACGCCGACGGTTGCGACGTGCCCCGCGACCTGGGCGGAGGCGCCGGGCAGACCGTCCTGCTGTCCGCGTCCACCACCACCGGAGCCGGTAGCAACGGGTCCGCCAGCACCCACGGGAGGCAGCAGTGACCCCCGCCGCTCTCGGCCAGGGCGTGACCGCCCACCTGGCCTCCGAGGAGACGCTGAGCGCCTTCGGCGGCGACCCCTGGTGGATCACCACCATCAAGGCGCTGGCGATCTTCGTCTTCCTCATGCTCTGCGTGCTGATGATGATCATGGCCGACCGCAAGGTCATGGGCCGGATGCAGCAGCGCCACGGACCCAACCGGATGGGCCCCTTCGGCCTGCTCCAGTCGCTCTTCGACGGCATCAAGCTCTCCCTGAAGGAGGACCTGATTCCGCGCGGGGTCGACCGGTTCGTCTACATCGCCGCGCCGATGATCGCGGCCGTGCCCGCCTTCATCGCCTTCTCGGTCATCCCGATCGGGCCCGAGGTGAACCTGTTCGGGGTCATCACCCCGCTCCAGCTCACCGACCTGCCCGTCGCGGCCCTGGTGGTCCTGGCCACCGCCGCGCTGGGGGTCTACGGGTTCGTGCTCGGCGGCTGGGCCTCCCAGTCGCCCTACGCCCTGCTCGGCGGCCTGCGCGCCTCCGCGCAGGTGATCAGCTACGAGATCGCGATGGGCCTGTCCTTCGTCGCGGTCTTCATCATGTCGGGGACCCTGACCACCTCGGGGATCGTCGAGTCCCAGCGCGGACTGTGGTTCGCCGTGCTGCTCCTGCCGTCCTTCCTCATCTACCTGGTGACGATGGTCGGAGAGACCAACCGGCTGCCCTTCGACCTCGCCGAGGGCGAGGGCGAGATCGTCGGCGGCTTCATGACCGAGTACGGGTCCATGAAGTTCACGATGTTCTTCCTCGCGGAGTACGTGAACATGTGCACGGTCGCCGCCGTGTCCGTCACGCTCTTCCTCGGCGGCTGGCTCGCCCCGCCCGGGATCGCGGCGATCCTGCCGGGCGCCAACGAGGGCTGGTGGCCCGCCCTGTGGTGGCTGCTCAAGTTCGTCTGCGTGATGTTCCTGTTCATCTGGGCGCGCGGCAGCCTGCCCCGGGTGCGCTACGACCAGCTCATGAAGCTGGGCTGGAAGGTGCTCATCCCGATCCAGCTGGTCTGGATCACCGCCGTCGCCGTCGTGCGGATGCTCGTCCTGGACGGCGCCTCCCCGCTGGTCGTCGGCGCGGTGATCGCCGGCTTCACCGCCGCGACCGTGGCCGCCTTCGCCGCCTGGCTGCGCCACGTGCGCCGCGAGCGCGCCGAGGAGGCCCGCCAGCGCGCGGAGAACGCCCGACGGGCGCACCGGGAGCCCGCCTTCGGCGGCTTCCCGGTTCCGCCGAGCGCCGCACCGCACTACGGCAGCAGCGTGCTCGCCGAACCGCCGCGGACGGCCCCTGCCGCCGCCGACCGCAACAAGAAGGGTGAGGAGGTTACCGGTGCTTGAGTGGCTCAACCCCGTCAAGGGTTTCGGTGTCACCTTCCACACGATGTTCAAGAAGGTGCCGACCGTCGAGTACCCGGAGGTCAAGCGCCCCACGGCGCCGCGCTTCCACGGGCGGCACCAGCTGAACAGGTGGGCCGACGGCCTGGAGAAGTGCATCGGGTGCGAACTGTGCGCCTGGGCCTGTCCGGCCGACGCCATCTACGTGGAGGCCGGTGACAACACCGACGACGACAGGTACTCGCCCGGCGAGCGCTACGGCCGGGTCTACCAGATCAACTACCTGCGGTGCATCCTGTGCGGGCTGTGCGTGGAGGCCTGCCCCACGCGCGCCCTGACGATGACCAACGAGTACGAGCTGGCCGACGACAGCAGGCAGAGCCTGATCTGGACCAAGGAGCAGCTGCTGGCCCCGCTGCGCGAGGGCATGGAGCAGCCGCCCCACCCCATGCGCCTGGGCGAGACCGAGCAGGACTACTACGCCACCGGGCGCGGCCAGCACGGCTCGCAGGACGGGCACGAGGCGCCCGAGACTCCGGAGGCGGTCCGTTGAACCCGCTCACCAATCCTCCTGTGCCGCTCGGCCAGCCGCTGCACCTGGCCGCGCCGATCGGCGGCGGCGAGGCGACCGCGTTCTGGATCCTGGGCGCCGTGGTCCTCCTCGGCGCCCTGGGCGTGGTCTTCTCCCGCAAGGCCGTGCACTCGGCGATGTCCATGGCGCTGACCATGGTCGGCCTGGCGATCTTCTACGGCATCAACGCGGCGCCCTTCCTCATGGTCGTGCAGATCGTCGTCTACACCGGCGCCGTCCTCATGCTGTTCCTGTTCGTGCTGATGCTCATCGGCGTCAGCTCGGCCGACTCCCTGGTGGAGACGCTCAGCGGACAGCGCCTGATGACGGCCGTCGTCGCCCTGTGCTTCGTCGGCGCCCTGGCCGCGGGCATCACCCGCATCGCCGTGGGCGACCCGGTCGGCCTCACCGAGGGCGCCGCGGCGGCCGGGGGCACCATCCCGTGGATCGCGGGAGAACTGCTCCTGCGCTACGTGATCGCCTTCGAGGCCACCGGCGCGCTGCTCATCACCGCGGTCCTGGGCGCGATGGTCCTGGCGCACACCGCCCGCACCAAGAAGCGCCGCACCCAGCGGGAGATCGCCGAGGACCGCATCCGCGGCGACCACCCGACCCCGCTGCCGGGACCGGGAACCTACGCCCGGCACAACGCGATCGACATGCCCGCGCTGCTGCCGGACGGCACGGTCTCCCAGCTCTCGCTCAACCCCGTACTGGCCGCCCGCGCCCCCGAGTACCAGTCCCAGGTGCCCGAGACCGTGCGCGCCGGCCAGGCCCCGCTGCCCGGCGGGGCCTCGGACTCGGCCGACTCCAAGACGGCTGAGCCGGTCGCCGACGACCGGGCCCGGCCCGCCGTGCAGGCGCCCGGGAACCGGGTGGGGAACGGAACGCGGGTCGCGGCCGAGGACGACGCCGACGAGGGCGGCGGGGCCGCGGGCCCCGACGGCCCCGGCGACGCGGACGGGCCGCGCAACGGCAACGGCAACGGGCAGGAGGTCGAGTCCTCGTGGACCCGATGAACTACATCGTCCTCGCGGCGCTGCTGTTCACCATCGGCGCCGTCGGCGTCCTGGTCCGGCGCAACGCGATCATCGTCTTCATGTGCGTGGAGCTGATGCTCAACGCCTGCAACCTGGCGTTCGTGGCGTTCGCCCGGATGCACGGGGACATCGAGGGGCAGGTCATCGCCTTCTTCGTGATGGTCGTCGCCGCCGCCGAGGTGGTCGTGGGCCTCGCGATCATCATGCAGATCTTCCGAACCCGCAGGTCGGCGTCGCTGGATGACGCCAACCTGCTCAAGCACTAGAAGGCGACGTGGCTGTGACATCTCACGCGTACCTCGCCGCCGAACCCGTGGTGGCGACCGCGGCCGACAGCGCGGTGCTGTCGGGCGCATGGCTGCTCATCGCCCTGCCCCTCGCGGGCGCGGCGATCCTGCTGCTCGGCGGCGGGCGCACCGACAAGTGGGGGCACTGGCTGGCCACGGCCCTGCCGGTCGCCTCCTTCGCCTGGGCGCTGCTCGTCCTGTTCGACCTGCTCGGCAGGGCGGCCGACGCCCGCAGCGTCTCCGTCCCCGTCTACGAGTGGTTCTCCGTCGGAGGGTTCTCCGCCGGGGTGGACCTGCTCGTCGACCCCCTCTCGATCAGCTTCGTCCTGCTGATCACCTTCGTGGGGTCGCTCATCCACATCTACTCCATCGGCTACATGGCCGAGGACCCGGGCAGGCGGCGCTTCTTCGCCTACCTCAACCTGTTCGTGGCCGCCATGCTCGTGCTGGTGCTCGCGGACAACTTCGTGCTGCTCTTCCTCGGCTGGGAGGGCGTGGGCCTGGCGTCCTACCTGCTCATCGGGTTCTGGCAGTACAAGCCCTCCGCCGCGGTGGCCGCCAAGAAGGCGTTCATCATCAACCGCGTCGGCGACATGGGCCTGCTCATCGCGATCATGATCATGTTCGCGGTGCTGGGCGCGGTCAGCTTCAGCGACGTGTTCGCCGCCGTCCCCGGCGCGAGCGACGGCGTGCTGCTCGCGATCGGGCTGCTGCTGCTCCTGGGCGCCTGCGGCAAGTCCGCGCAGCTGCCGCTCCAGGCGTGGCTGCTCGACGCCATGGAGGGCCCGACCCCGGTGTCCGCGCTCATCCACGCGGCCACCATGGTCACCGCGGGCGTGTACCTCATCGTGCGCGCCGGACCCATCTTCGAGGGCGCCCCGGTCGCCCAGACCGTGGTCACCGTCGTGGGCGCCGCCACCATGCTGGCGGGCGGGATCATCGCCTCGGCCAAGGACGACATCAAGAAGTCCCTGGCCGGGTCCACGATGAGCCAGATCGGCATGATGGTCCTGGCCGCCGGGCTCGGCCCGGTCGGCTACGTGGCCGCCATCGCCCACCTGGTCACGCACGGCTTCTTCAAGGCCGGGCTGTTCCTGGGCGCCGGATCGGTCATGCACGCCATGAACGACGGCGTGGACATGCGCCGCTACGGCGGCCTGGCCCGGGTCATGCCGGTCACCTTCGTCACCTTCGGCCTCGGCTACCTGGCCATCATCGGCTTCCCGCTGCTGTCGGGCTGGTGGACCAAGGAGAGCATCATCTCGGCGGCCTTCGGCGTGGGCGGCACCCAGGGCATGGTGCTCGGGACCGCCGTCATCGCCGGCGCGGGGCTCACCGCCTTCTACATGTCGCGGATGGTCTTCATGACCTTCCTCGGCGAGAAGCGGTGGGACGAGGGCGTGCACCCGCACGAGTCGCCGGTCAGCATGACCGCCCCCATGGTGGTGCTCGCCGTCGGGTCGGTCGCGCTGGGCGCCTTCCTCACGCTCGGCGACCGGTTCGCGGGCTTCCTGACCCCGGCCACCGGGGCCCACCCGCACCACTTCGACGTCGTGCACGCGTTCACCGCGCCCTACGGACTGGCCGCCCTGGGCGTCATGGTCCTGGGCGTGGCCGCCGCCTGGGCGGTCTACCTGCGCAGGCCCGTGGAGCGCACCGCGCCCCGGGGCAACCCCGTCACCGTCGCCGCCAGCCGCGAGCTGTACGGCAACGAGATCAACGAGGGCCTGCTCATGCGGCCCGGCCAGCAGCTCACCCGGGCCCTGCTCGTCATCGAGGACAAGGTCATCGACGGGGCGGTCAACGGGCTCGGCGCCGGGGTGCGCGACTCCTCCAGCGGGTTGGGCCGGGTCCAGACCGGGTTCGCCCGCACGTACGCGCTCACCATGCTCTTCGGCGCCGTCATCGTCGCCGCGACGCTGGCTGTGAGGTTCTGACATGATCCCCTGGCTCACCATCGCGATCGCGCTCCCCGCGGTCGGCGCGGTCCTGGTCTGGGCGCTGCCGCGCACCGCCGAGACCGCCACGGAGCGGACGAGCGCTGCCTCGTCCGCCACCGCCTCCTCCGGAGGCGCCACCGCCACGGCGACGGCCGTGCGGCCCGCCGCCGCGGCCAAGGGCGGGGCCCCTGCCGAGACCGCCAAGCGGATCACGCTGGGCTTCTCGCTCGCGACCCTGCTCGTGCTCGGGGCCATGGCCCTGCAGTTCGACACCTCCCGGGCGGGAGCCCTCCAGTTCGAGGAGGTCTACCCCTGGATCCCGCGCTTCGGCGTCAGCTACGCCGTGGGCGTGGACGGCATCGCCCTGGCGCTGGTGCTGATGTCGGCCGTGCTGGTGCCGCTGGTGGTCCTGGCCGCCTGGCGCGAGCACGACGACCGCGAGGACGGGGGGCGCGGGTACTTCGCGCTCATCCTGGTCCTGGAAGCGATGATGATCGGCGTCTTCGCCGCCACCGACGTCTTCCTGTTCTACGTCTTCTTCGAGGCCATGCTCATCCCGGTCTACTTCATGATCGGGCGCTACGGGCGCGGCGACGACCGGTCCAGGGCCGCGGTCAAGTTCCTGCTCTACAGCCTCGCCGGCGGCCTGGTCATGCTGGTCGCGGTGATCGGCGTGTACGTCGTCGGCGGCACCTTCCTGTGGAGCGACCTGGTCGGCGAGGGCAGCGCCCTGGCCGCCGTGGACCCGGCCACGGCCCGCTGGCTGTTCCTCGGCTTCTTCATCGCCTTCGCGATCAAGGCGCCGATGTGGCCCGTGCACACCTGGCTGCCCTCGGCGGCGGGCGCCTCGCGCCCGGGCACCGCCGTGCTGCTGGTGGGCGTGCTGGACAAGGTCGGCACCTACGGGATGCTGCGCTACTGCCTGGAGCTGTTCCCGGCGGCCGTGTCCTGGTTCGTGTGGCCGGTGGTGGCGCTGAGCCTGGTGAGCATCATCTACGGCGCGATCCTGGCCATCGGACAGAACGACATGATGCGCCTGGTGGCCTACACGTCGGTCTCCCACTTCGGCTTCATCACCCTGGGCGTCTTCGCCCTGACCGCGCAGGGGCAGGCCGGGGCCGCCCTGTACATGGTCAACCACGGGTTCGCGACCGGGGCGCTGTTCCTGGTCGTGGGCTTCCTGATCGCCCGCCGCGGCTCCGCGCTCATCAGCGACTACGGCGGCGTGCAGCGGATCGCGCCCAAGCTGGCCGGGGTGTTCCTGGTGACCGGCCTGGCCGGTCTGGCGCTGCCCGGTCTGGCGCCGTTCGTCAGCGAGTTCCTGGTGTTCGTCGGCGTGTACGCGTTCAGCCCGGCACCCGCGATCGTCGCGGCGGTCGGCGTGGTCCTGGCCGCGCTCTACATCCTGTGGATGTACCAGCGCACCATGAACGGACCCACCCGGGAGGACCTGACCGGCCTGCGCGACCTGTCCGCGCGGGAGACGTGGGCGGTGGCCCCGCTGCTCGCGCTCATCATCCTGCTCGGCCTGTACCCGCAGCCGGTGCTGGACGTGATCAACCCCGCGGTGGAGCGCACCGTGGAGGTCGGCGCGGGCCCTGACAGCGGGACCGGGGGCGCCGCGGGCGCCCAGGAAGAGGAAGGAGACGCGGAGTGATCCCCCACATGGACCTTCCCGTCATCACCGAGGCGGCGCCGCAGATGGACTGGTGGCTGCTCGCGCCGCTGCTCCTGGTGTTCGCCGCCGGTGTGCTGGGCGTGCTGTTCGAGGCGTTCGTCCCCCAGGGGCGGCGCCGCGCCGTCCAGATCGGGCTCGCGGCGCTCGCGCTGCTGGCCGCGTTCGTCCTGCTGGTGCTCCAGGTGGGCTCGCTGCCCGAGGACGCGCCGGGGGTGACGGTCGGCGCCGGGGCGCTGGCGGTGGACCGGACGGTGATCTTCTTCCAGGGCACCATCACGGTGCTCGCGCTGGTGAGCCTGCTGCTGATCTCCGAGCGCAGGGACGGGCGCGACGCCTTCGCCGCGCAGGCGGCGACGGTGCCCGGCAGCGAGGAGGAGCGCGCGCACATCCTGGCGGGCTCCCAGCACACCGAGGTGTACCCGCTGGTGATGTTCGCGGTGCTGGGGATGCTGATGTTCCCGGCCTCGAACGACTTCCTGACGATGTTCATCGCGCTGGAGGTCATGAGCCTGCCGCTGTACCTGCTGTGCGGGCTGGCCCGGCGCCGCCGACTGTTCTCGCAGGAAGCCGCCGTCAAGTACTTCCTGCTGGGCGCGTTCTCGTCGGCGTTCTTCCTGTTCGGCGCCGCCATGGTCTACGGCTACGCGGGCTCGGTGAACTTCGGCGAGATCCGCGTGGCCGTCGAGGCGGGCGGCGCGGACGTCTTCCAGGGCGGAGACGGCGAGCCGCTGCTGCTCATGGGCATCGGCCTGGTGGCGGTCGGCCTGCTGTTCAAGGTCGGCGCGGTGCCCTTCCACAACTGGAAGCCGGACGTGTACCAGGGCGCGCCGACCCCGATCACGGCGCTGATGGCCTCCTGCACGCTGGTCGCCGCGTTCGGCGCCCTGCTGCGGGTGTTCTTCGTGCCCTTCGGGGGCTCGGCCCAGAGCTGGGAGCCGATGCTGTGGGCGGTGGCCGTCCTGACGATGGTCGTGGCCGCGGTGATCGCGGTGACCCAGCGCGACGTCAAGCGGCTGCTGGCCTACTCGTCGGTGGTGCACGCCGGGTTCATCCTGACCGCGGTCGTGGCGGGCAGCACGGACGGGCTCGCGGGCGCCATGTTCTACCTGGCGGCCTACGGGTTCACCACGCTGGGCGCGTTCGCCGTGGTGACGCTGGTGCGCACCAAGGACGGCGGCCAGGAGCTGGGCGACCTGGACCGGTGGGCGGGGCTGGGCCGCCGCTCGCCCGCGCTGGCCGGGGCGCTGGCGCTGTTCCTGCTGGCGTTCGCCGGGATCCCGCTCACGAGCGGCTTCATCGGCAAGTTCGCGGTGTTCGAGGCCGCGGTGGCGGCCGGGGCCGTGCCGCTGGTCGTGGTGGGTGTGCTGAGCAGCGCGGTGACCGCGTTCTTCTACGTGCGGATCATCGTGGTGATGTTCTTCCGGGACCCGGAGGGCGAGGGCCCCACGGTGGTGCGCGCCGGAGCGGCCACGGGCGGGGTCATCGCGATCGGGGTGGCGGCGACGCTGCTGCTCGGCGTGTACCCGGGAGCGGTGCTCGACAACCTGCTGCCCCCGTCCGACGCCGACCAGGCCCCGACCTCGGTGATGGTCGAGCAGGCGTCGGCGCAGGCCGGAAGCGACGGAGGCACGGAGTGACCGGCGGCCGTGAACGCACGGTGACCGGCGGGTACGGGCTCCGGGTTCCGGTCGGACGCCAACGCTGACCGCGGATGACCGGCAGAGTGACCAATTACCTGTTCTGACCTGGGATTCGTCACCTGCCGGTTCCGTACCCGGGTGTGGCTTTGGCTGTTCATTCCGGGTCGGATACCGTGGCAAGTCGGATCATGTTCATGTGCTGAGCACGCGGTGGCCCCCTCACCCGGGGTCACCTCCGTGCCGTTCGACAGGTGGAGCTGTACGGTGAGCGGTGCTGTCCCGAGCGGGTTTCTCGCTCTGCCGAGAGTCGACGATGCCCTTGCCCGGGAGGTCCAGGACAACCTGGAGAAGGTCGAGGACCTGCTGCGGGAGTCGGTCGCGTCGAGCGACCCCCTGCTGACCGAGGCCGCGTCCCACCTGCTGGCCGCCGGGGGCAAGCGCTTCCGCGCGACCCTGGTCCTGCTGGCCGCCCACTTCGGCGACCCGACCGTGCCCGACCTCATCCCGGCCGCGGCCGTGGTGGAGCTCACCCACGTGGCCACGCTCTACCACGACGACGTCATGGACGAGGCGGAGCTGCGGCGCGGCGAGCCCAGCGCCAACCAGCGCTGGGGCAACAGCGTCGCCATCCTGACCGGCGACTACGTCTTCGCCCGCGCCTCGGAGATGCTCGCCGACCTGGGCACCGAGGCGGTCCGGCTCCAGGCGACCACGTTCGGGCGCCTGGTGCAGGGGCAGATCCTGGAGACCTCCGGTCCGCAGGAGGGCACCGACCCGCTGGACCACTACCTGCGGGTGATCAGCGACAAGACGGCGTCCCTGATCGCGTCGTCGGCGGAGTTCGGCGGCATGTTCGGCAAGGTCGACCCCGAGACGATCGGAACGGTCACGCGGGCGTGCGACGCGCTGGGGATGGCCTTCCAGCTCGCCGACGACCTGCTGGACGTGGCGAGCGAGAGCACGGACTCGGGCAAGACCCCGGGGACCGACCTGCGCGAGGGCGTGCTGACCCTGCCGATGTTCTACGCGCTGCGATCCCGGGACGCGGCGGACGAGCGGCTCAAGTCGCTGCTGGGCCGCCCGCTGGACGACGAGGAGGCCGAGGAGGCGCTGGCGCTGCTGCGGGTGCACCCGGCGATGGCCGAGGCCGAGGCCACGCTGCGCGGCTGGGCCGACAAGGCGCGCGCGGAGCTGGCGACCCTGCCCCAGAGCCCGGCCAGGAGCGCCTTCGAGGCGCTGTGCGACTACGTGGTCGAGCGCTCGGGCTGACCCTCGGCGGGTGTCCGCGAGGACGCCCGCGGCGGCCGGGGGCCCGAGGACCGACGACGGCGCCGCCCGCTGGGCGGCGCCGTTTCGCTGTCCTCGGGGACGGTCGCCGACCACCCGGCGCATCCGGCGGAACGCGCGGTCCGAGCGCGCCGACGACCTACTCGCGGAACCGGGCCGGACGCTCGGCCAGGACCCGGTCGAGCGCCGCCCGCCCCGCCGGGCCCCACGCCGGCTTGCCGCCGGGCAGGCCGCGGTCCCCGTTCTGGCCCATCAGCACCAGGAAGAGGCTCTTCAGCGCGGCCAGCCCGCGGGCGCGCCGGACCGTCGCCTCGTCGGCCTCCGCGTAGGCGGCGAAGAAGCGTGCCGCCGCGCCCGTCGGCAGCAGCACCCAGGCGGCTGCCAGGTCCGCCGCCGGGTCGCCGGCGGACAGGTCGCCGAAGTCGACGACGCCCGCCAGCGTCCCGTCCGCGACCAAGACGTTCGCGGGATGCAGGTCGCCGTGCACCCACACCGGCGGACCCTCCCACGCGGGGGCCGCGACGGCGTCGTCCCACACGGCCCGGACGTCGGCGGCGTCGGCGCCGGTCGCGTCGGCGTCGAGGGCACCGAGGAACCGGTCGAAGCCCTCCGCGCAGTCCCTGGGGGTCAGCGCGCCCCGGCCCGTGCCGACCGGTGCGTCGGCGGGCGCCGGCACGTGCAGCGCCCGCAGGAACGCCGCCAGGGCGTCGGCCGCGTGCCCGCCGCGGGTGATCGACCCGCGGTCCAGCGGCAGGCCCGGCACCCACGTCATGACCGTCCACATCTTGGGGAACCGCTCGCAGGGGGTACCGCCGCGTACCGGTACGGGGACGGGCAGCGGCAGGCGCGGGGCGAGCAGCGGCAGCCACCGGCGCTCCTTGAGCTGGTCGTCGGGGTCGGTGTCCATGCGCTGGATCCGCACGGCCAGTCCGTCCCCGAGGCGCCACATCTGGTTGCCCCAGCCGCCGTCCACCTCGCGCAGGGGCAGCCCGGCCAGGTCCGGGTGCTGGTCGCGCAGCAGGTCGCGGACGAGACCCGCGGTGATCTCGATCTCGGTCATGCGGAGCACCCTACGGGGTTCGACCACGACGCCGTCATGCATCGGGCGGTCGCGGCGCCGCGACCCCGCGCGAACCCGAACGCGGTCGACCTCGGCCGTCGTGCCGGTGACGTGACGACGGCGCCGCCCGGTGGGGCGGCGCCGTCGCCGTGTCTCTCAGTCCCGCCGTGCGGGGAGGCCGCGCCGGTGTCGCGGTGGGATTCCGTTCAGGTGCCCGGCGGACCGCCCCGCGACCGGCGGACGCGGCGGGGGAGAGCCGCCGCGACCGCCGGTTGTGCGGGGTCGCGCCCTAGCTGATCACGGGCAGGGCCTCGGAACCGGGCAGGTCCATGAAGGTCGGGTGCTGCGTCATGCCCGCGGGGGTCTCCTGCGGGACGGTGCCGCCCTCGACGGACAGCAGGTCGCTGGTGTCCACGTCGTTCAGCAGGTCGGTGCCGCGGCTCAGCTCCGCCACCAGGTCTTCGGCGGTCTGGGTGTCCACGCCCTCGGCGATCGTGGGCACCCCGGCGTCGGCGAGCTGGGGCACGACGGAGTCCACCGCGTCGTCGACCACGGGCACGCCGGTGCCGGACAGGCGGGGCACCTCGGACTCGGCCAGGGGACCCTCCACGTTCAGGGGCCGGAGCTCGGCGGCCCTGAGGTCGCCGCTCTCGGCGCCGCTCGCGAGGGCCTCGGTCAGGTCTCCCAGACCGGGCGACGCGGGCGCCGACTGGTGGACGGTGGTGAGGGGCTGGTCGAGGTTGCGCTGGCCGATCATGCCGAGCACCCTCTCCTCGCCGAGGCTGACGTAGTTGTCCTCGGTCAGGTGGGTGGCCTCCATGAGGTCCTGCACGCCGCCCGGCGTCTCCAGGCCGAAGACGTAGGCGATGTCCCACATGTTCGGGACGGGGGGCGCGGCCGCGCTCTGGCGCACCGTGGGGGAGCCGCCCAGACCCAGGGCCTCCTCCAGGACGGGCGCCTCGGCGCCGTCCAGCGACAGGCTGTTGCCGCCGGTCACCGAGGACAGGTCGGAGGTGTCGGGCAGCTGGGCGGAGTCGCGGAGCCGGGAGGTGTCGGGCAGTTGGGCGACCTGGCCGACCCGGGGCAGGTCCACCTGCTCGCGCAGCCCGTAGACCGACTCCAGGGTGTGCGGCAGCACCGTGACCGCGGTCTCCTCCACGGCCTCGCCCGCACGGTGGCCGCCGTGCTCCAGGGCCCGCCCGGCGTCGTGGCCGATGGTGTCGTGGGGGTCGCCGTCCAGGCCGGTGGCGTCCTGGACCCCGGAGACGGTGTCGGCCAGCTCGGAGGTCGGGTTGTGCACCTCGCCCAGCGGGGTCCGGATGTCCCGGCCCTCGGGCAGCGGGGCTGCCAGGTCCGGAGCGGGCTTCTCGGAGTTGTGCGCGGTCTCCTGGAGTTCGCTCAGGGCGCTGCCGGCGATCGGCCCGACGCCCTCGGGGGCCACGCTGTTCATCGCGGGGGCGACACCCTCCACCAGGGTGCGCTCGACGAGGGGCGCGATCTCGTGGACGGGAGAGGAGAGGGACTCGGCGCCGGAGACCCCGGCGCCGAGGGCGACGAAGCCCGCCGTTCCGGCGGCGAGGAGGACGGCCCTGGCTGATATGCGCTTGACCTGCGTCATGGGTTTCCCTTCGGAGGTTGTGCTCTGGATCAGTGGATACGGGGACCGAACGCGTGGGGCGCGTCCGGCCGGAGCCGGGGCGGACCACCGGCTGGCGTGAATTCCGTGAACGGGGCACGGGACTCAGGTCAGCTCCCAGAGGGCGCGCAGAGGGCCTGGCTGGGACGGGTCCGTGCGCGGGGTGTGCGTCCGCGCTGAAGGGGACGCGTCCTAGTCGGGGGAGACCGTGGGGTCGTCGCTGGGGCCGCCGGGCACCGTGAGCAGGGCCCTGGCGGCGAGCAGGACGGCGTCGGCGGAGGGCGCGGTGACGGGCGCGGCGGTGAGGTACGCCGCGACGGCGGGAACGGGCACGCCGCCCCCGGCGGGCGCGGTCGAACCGGCGGTGAGCTGGTGGGCGGAGGAACCGGGGGCCGGGGCCGCTGCGTCCGGGCGCTCGCCCGCGTCCGCGCCGGCGGAGGCCACGGCGGCGCGGGCCGGGATGACGGAGCCGTGCCCGTAGACGGTGCCGTGCCCGGCCCCGGGAACGGTGTCCTCGTCCTTCGCCCGCTCGCGCGGGCCGCCCTCGGAGCCGTCGCCGTCCCGCGCCGGGGCGGGGTCGTGGGCCGAGGTGGCCGGGAGCCCCGCGTCGGCGTGTCCGTCGCGGTCGAGTCCGCCGACCAGGCTCCGTGCTCCCCCGCCCGTCCCGGCGACCGGCCACGCGGCCTCGGGCAGGACGGCGGCGGTCTCGGCGGCGGTGCGCTCGGCCCCGTGTTCGAGGCGCTGGTGCACCGTGCCCAGGGTGGAGGCGACCGGCTCGGCCACCTGGCCGACGCCCTCGGGAACGACCTCGCCGAGGCGTCCGGAACCCTCCAGCCCGAGGGAGGGGGCGTCCAGGGCCGCCCGGCCGGAGGAGACGCGCTCCCGGAGGGCGTGGTGCGTTGCGGTGCGCTCCGAGGAGGCCTGCTCGGGGTTCCCGGAGGTGCCGGAGAAGCCGTCCGACAGCCGACCGCCGGTCAGCGGGCCCCCGTCGAGCAGGGACCGGGAGCCGCCGGTGTCAGCGCCGGAGTCGGCGGCGGCGGGGGCCGCGCCGAGCAGCCACAGGCCGACCAGCAGCGCCCCGACCACCAGCGGCAGCAGGAGCAGGGAGGGCGCCTCGGGGCACACGGCCGCTACGGCGCGCGTGGCGCGTGCCGTTCGGCTGGTGCGAGGCATGGAAGGGCCCTCCGGGACGTGCGGCCTGGTCCGGGCCGGAGGCTGCCCCCGACCCGCGACCTGACGTTAGCACAGAGTCACAGAGGGTAGTTTGGGTTTTCCGGAACAGGGAAGACCGGATCACTCCGCGGACTCGGGCCGGGCGGGTCCCCCCGGGAGCGGCCTCCCGGGCTGTCCGAGTTCGCGTCGCCGCTGTTCGTCGGGGGTTCCGTCGTCCTCCCCGGCCTCCTCCCCGGACTGTTCCGCGACCTCCGTCCCGATCCCTGCGCCGACCTGATCCCCGGGCCGGGCGGAGGCGCGCGACCGGGAACGGGCGTCGCGGACCTGGTCGACGACGAACGCGCACAGCGCGAGCCACACCAGCGCGAAGCCCAGCCAGCGGGCGGGCGGCATCTCCTCGCCCTGCACCAGCCAGCCGACGAAGAACATGATGACCGGGGCGATGTACTGGAGGATGCCGATGACGCTCAGCGGGACCTGGCGCGCGGCCACGCCGAACAGCAGCAGCGGCAGGGCGGTCACGAAACCGCTGCCGACCAGCAGGACGGTGTGGCCCGGGGACACCGAGAACACGGTTCCCGCACCGGTGGCCTCCAAGTGGACCACGAAGCCCAGCGCGGGGAGGAACATCACCATGGTCTCGACGGTCAGGCTCCGCACGCCGTCCAGGTCCACGTACTTCTTCACCGCGCCGTAGGCGGCGAAGGTGGCGGCCATGAGCAGCGCCAGCCACGGGGTCACGCCGTAGGCGACGGTCATCACGGCCACGGCCAGGACGCCCAGGCCGACCGCCACCCATTGGAGGGCCCGCAGCCGCTCTGAGAACAGCAGCACCCCCAGGCACACCGACATCAGAGGGTTGATGAAGTACGCGAGCGAGGCCTGGAGGGTCTGCTCGGTGGAGACCGCGTAGATGAACCCCCACCAGTTGACGGAGATCAGCACCGCCGCGGCGGCCACCGGCAGCAGGCGGCGGGGGCTGCGCAGCACCGAGGGGAACCAGGACCAGCCCCGGCGTGTGACGAGGATGACGACGCACATCGCGAGCAGCGCCCACACCATGCGGTGGGCGAGGATCTCGCTGGGTTCGGATGAGGAGAGGAGCGGCCAGTACAGGGCCGCTACGCCCCAGAGGAGGAAGGCGGTCGCCCCGAGGACGACGCCACGCTTGGATTCCGGCACGTCAGCAATCGTAGGACGAATCGTCCGGAGTGTCCGCATGGCCAGGGCGGGCGGGCGAGCGCGGCCTCCGTGCCGCGGGCGGGAGACGGGAGGGGGCGCGCAAGGACCGGTGAGGGGGAGAGCGGCGCGTCCCGGTTCGGCGGGTGCTCCGGCGACGGCCGCCGACCGTGTCCGTCCACAGGTTCGATCGCGTCCGTGCGCCGGGCCGGGCCCGTGGATACCCTGGGAAGCATGTTCGGGAGAAAGACGACCATGGTCGATCCAGCACGCGCCCTGCCCGGTCGGGACACCCCGATGGACGTGCCCTTCGGGCACACGGTGCTGGGCACCAGCCTCACCCCGCCCTACCCCGAGGGCAGCAGGATCGCCGACGTGGCGATGGGCTGCTTCTGGGGCGCCGAGCGCATGTTCTGGCGCCTGGGCGCGGAGCGGGGGATCATCACGACCGCGGTGGGCTACGCGGGCGGCTACACGCCCAACCCGACCTACGAGGAGGTCTGCTCGGGCCTGACCGGGCACACCGAGGCGGTGCGGGTGGTGTTCGACCCCGAGCGCATCTCGTACGAGGAGATCCTCAAGGTGTTCTGGGAGGGCCACGACCCGACCCAGGGCATGCGCCAGGGCAACGACGTCGGCACCCAGTACCGCTCGGCGATCCTGTACCACGACGACGCCCAGCGGATCGCGGCCGAGACCAGCCGCGACGCGTTCCAGCCGGTGCTCACCCGCGCGGGATACGGGCCGATCACCACCGAGATCGCGCCGCTGCGGGAGTTCTACTTCGCCGAGGACTACCACCAGCAGTACCTGTCCGACGCCAAGAACCCCAACGGGTACTGCGGGATCGGCGGAACCGGCGCCAGCTGCCCGATCGGTGTCGTGACCTCGGACGATGCGCCCTCGGGGCGCGCGGCCGAGTAGTACGGCGGAGTACGTGCGAGTACGCCCGCGCACGTTCCAATGATGGCTGAGTGACGGCTCGGCCATCATTCGATGATGGTTGGTGCGCTCTCGGTCTCGGTGCGGGCGGTGGAATCGCTGGAGGTCGGACGTGCGGGGAAGGACGTGTTTTCAGCGACTCGCCGGGGTCGGCTGCGCTACCGGAGGTCTGCTGAAAAACGGCCCTGCTTTGGCTGAGTCGCGGGCTGTTCGACCTTCGGCTTTACCGCCGGGTCCTCATCGCCCCCGCGAGGGGTAGCAGCATGTAGGTGCCCGCTCCGATGCGCGGCCTGGACCGCTACGTCCGGGCCGAAGGGCCGCGCCCCGACCAGGTGCCTTGCTTCACGGTGGTCCTGGACCCGCTGTGGCGGGTAACCGCCGCCGACCGCGCCCGCGACCTGTGCGGGGGGTACGGGTTCGGCCACCGCGTGCTCCACCCCGAGGACATCGCCTCCCTCCTGGGCGTGTCGGCGTCTCCCCGGGCCCTGTGGCGTGAGGTCCGCTCCACCTACGGCGCCGACGCCAGCCACGTGGACTGCTCCATGCCCGTCTGGGACGTGCCCGAGGTGCTGCCGGACTCCTGCTATCGGCGGGTGAGCGAAGTGAACTACAGCGAACGGATCGACAGCACCGCCCCGCGGCGGTCCTCGATCTACTACCAGGCCCATGCCCTGGACGCGATCGTCCCCCGGATGTCCCTGTCCCTGATGACGGGGGTGCGAGACCTCTCATGGACTCCCTGAACGGGTGGGAGACCCTGGAGGAGATCGACGGTACGCCGCTCGTTCGCACCGGTCACGCAGATCCGGGGGAGAGGAAAGCGCTGGTGAGGCTGCTCAGCCGGTACTGTCCCGACTGGCCGGTCGGCGAAGCGCACCAGCAGTAGTCTGGCGC
This sequence comes from Nocardiopsis akebiae, assembly GCF_018316795.1. NCBI lineage: Bacteria > Bacillati > Actinomycetota > Actinomycetes > Streptosporangiales > Nocardiopsidaceae > Nocardiopsis > Nocardiopsis akebiae. The sequence goes on along the minus strand of NZ_CP074132.1, from coordinate 6,176,426 downwards.
TGTCCACGCATTCACCACGGCACGGGAAGCGGCACCGACATGGCTAAGGCGCAGGCACCCTCAGGAACGCGGGACTTCCTCGCGGACGACCTGAGGCGCAGGAGGGCGGCCATCGCCACCGTCTCCGAGGTCTTCGAACGCTACGGGTTCGACCCGTTGGAGACCCCTGCGTTCGAGCGGATCGAGGTGGTCACCGGCAAGTACGGCGAGGAGGCGTCCAAGCTCCTGTTCAAGATCCTGCGCCGGGGCGTCCACGAGGCCGGCGGACAGCCCGACCTGGCTCTGCGCTATGACCACACGGTGCCGCTGGCCCGTGTCATCGGCACCCACGGCTCCAAGCTGCCCTCCCCCTTCAAGCGCTACGCCATCGGCCCGGTGTGGCGGGCCGACCGCCCCCAGGAAGGCCGGTTCCGCGAGTTCGTCCAGTGTGACGTGGACACCGTGGGCTCCACCTCACCGCTGGCCGATGCCGAGATCGTGCGCGCCATCGCCGACGGTCTCGACGCCCTGGGAGTCGGGAGCTTCCGCTTCCTGGTCAACAGCCGTGAGGCCCTGCGCGGTCTGCTGGAGGTCTACGAGGTGGCCGAGGACCGCGGTGACGGGGTCCTGGCCACCCTGGACAAGCTCGACAAGATCGGCGTCCAGGCCGTCGCGAAGGAACTCATCGACGAACGCGGCCTGGACGTGTCCGTCGCCGAGAGCCTGGCCGAGGACGTGGCCGCCGACGACCCGGAGCTCATCCGCTCCAAGCTCGCCACCACCGAACGCGGGCAACGGGGTCTGGCCGAGATCGACAGCCTGTTGGAACTGACCGCCGACCTCGGGGAGCGTGTCGTCTTCGCCCCCCGTATGGTGCGCGGCCTGGACTACTACACCGGAGCCATCTGGGAGGTCGAAGCCGAAGGCTTCCCCGGCTCGGTCGCGGCCGGAGGGCGCTACGACGGCCTGGTCGCCTCCCTGGGCGGCCCCGACGCACCCGCCTGCGGTGGCTCCATCGGTATCGAGCGCATCCTGGCCATGCAGGACTCCCAGGACGCCGAACCGCGCGGCCTCGACGTCGCCCTGACCGTTCTGGGCGGGGAGGCCGAGCTGATGCGCCTGGCGGGCGAACTGCGCTCGGGCGGTCTGCGCGTGGGCATGTTCCTGGGGGCGTCGCGCAAGCTCGGCAAGCAGCTCCAGTGGGCCAACGCCCAGCACGCCCGCTTCACCGTCCTCTACGGTCCCGAGGAACAGGAGTCCGGTGAGGTGACCGTCCGCGACATGGAGTCTGGCGAGCAGACCCGCGCCCCCCTCGGCACCGCCGCCTCCTACCTCCAGGAGCTGATCGAAAGGTAAGCCCCTCGACCGCGCCCACCCCCTGCCTCGCACGGTCACTCCCACCCGCGCTCCGGCGCTGCCTTCTCCGACAGGTCGCTGTCCGGCTCGGTACCGATCTCATCGAGGGGGAGCGGCCACCGACACCGACCGCGTCTCCCTCGTCCAGGAGGACATCGACCGCTCCATCACCCAGGCGTTCGGAGGGTGCGCCGACACGACCGTGTCCGACTGGCGCATCGGTCACGGCGACCTGCACTGGGGGAACGTGACGGCCACGGAGCTGTTCCTGCTCGACTGGGACAGCTGGGGACGAGTGCCGCGTGGGCTGGACGCGGCGAAACCCTGGGAGGCGTCCTACCGCGTTCCCGAACCGGGTGCGGAGATCATCGAACGGTTCCCCGTCCCGTCCACACGGGACGGACTCATCAGCCGCGTGCTGGTGTGCGCGAACCGCGTGCTGGGCGCGCGCAGGCGGGGCGGGAACTCCGTTCAGGCAGACCACGCTCACCGGTCAGGCACGCGACTCCCGCGGGAGCTGGCGTCGTGAACCGACGGAGCGGGCGATGACCCTCGCTCCGCAGCAGCCGACCACGGCGGGCCCGCGGCCTTCTCGTGCCAAGTTCCCGGGAACGGCTGGCGCCCGCGGACCGAGCGGGCCGCCCTCCCGGGCGCCGGGGGCACCGGCAGCAGGAGACGACGGTCCTCACCAGGTCCATCCGGCGGCGACGGCGGCGAAACTCCGGGGCGGGAGGCCGGTGATCCGCTCGACGACGGGGGTGACCCGGTCCTCCGCTCCATCGGCGATCGCCAGGTCCAGGTCCGTCAGCATCGCCGCGTACTCCCGGGGCATGGTGGCCGCCAGATGGTCGCGCATCCGCTCCCGGTCCACCGCCAGGTGGCGCACCGGCCGGCCCGAGACCCGCGAGATCGTCGCGGCGACGTCGTCGTACCCCAGTGCCTCGGGGCCGGTGAGGACGAGGTCGGTGTTGGGCGGCTCCTCGCCGGTCAACACCCGGGCGGCCACCGCGGCGATGTCGTCGGCGTCGATGAAGCCGACCCGTCCCCGGCCCGTGGCCGTCATGACGAACCCCTCCTCGCGAATGCTCACGGCGTGGGGTCTGTCCCCGATGAAGTTCTGCATGAACCACGAGGGGCGCAGGACCGCCCACTCGTCGAACAGCTTCGGCAGGAGGGTGTGCACCCCACCCGCGCCGGGTCCGCCCTCCGGGATCGCCGAGGAGCTCAGCAGTACGGCCCGGCGCACCCCGGCGGCGACCGCCTGTTCGAGGAACGGCGCCATCACGGCGGCGGGATCGGTGGTGTCGACTGGCGGGACGAGGTACATCCGGTCTACGCCGCGCAGCGCCTCCCCGAAGGTCGCGGGGTCGTACCAGTCGAAGCGCACCGACGAGCCGCCGCCCCGGGCCGGGGCGCGGCGGCTGGCCGCCCGCAACCGCGGGCCGAGCGCGTCGAGGCGGGAGGCGACCCGGCTCCCGGTCGTGCCGGTGGCGCCGGTGACCAGGACGGTGACGGCGGAACTCATGCGTTCTCCCCCTTCGGTGCGGCCGTCTTGGCCTCGCGCATGGAGTCGGGCACCACGAGCGGGTTCCAGTAGTCGCGGTAGCGCGTGACGCGTCCCCGACTCGCCGTCACCACCACCACGTAGGAGATGTCGGTGTCCTGTCCGGTCGCCACGAGCCGGGCCCGGGCCCGCATCTCGGCGACCACGGTTCCGGGATCGGTGGTCTGGTGGACCTCCAGGTGGGGAAGGTCCTTCAGGTGGACGTGGTCGGTGTAGTCGCTCATGTACCCGGCGAGCCGTTCCCTCCCCTCCAACCGCCGGGGCCAGCCGTCTGGGGCGAAGGGGAACTCGACGATGACGTCCTCGTCGCACAGGGCCACCCAGTCGTCGATCCTCCCGTCGAGGAGCAGTTCCAGGCCGTGTCGAAACAGATCCGCCGTTGCCAGGTCATCGTTCACGGGATCTCCACCCTCTAGAATGTGGACTGCTGGTCCGTTTGAATATATGGACTGTCAGTCCGTTTGGCAAGTGGGGTGGATGATGGCCGTACGTGGGGAGCGCGCCGACGCGCTGCGCAACAGGGAGGCGGTACTAGCCGCCGCGGACGGGCTCTTCGCTCGCAGCACGAGTCCCGGAACCGTGTCGATGGACGAGGTCGCGGCCGCCGCCGGAGTGGGGAAGGGCACCCTCTTCCGCAGGTTCGGCGACCGAGGCGGGCTGATCCGGGCCCTCATGGAGGTGCGTATCGGCCCGTTGCGCGGGGCCGTCGCGGATGGCCCCGCCCCGCTGGGCCCCGCGACGCCCCCGCGCGAACGGGTCCCGGCGCTCCTGCTCGCTCTGCTGCGCTTCAAGCTCGACAACCGCCACCTGGCCCTGGCGCTGGAGAGCGACGGCGGGAACAGTCCCTACCAGGCCGACCACTACACCTGGTGGCACCGGACGCTCGCGGACGCACTGGCCGCGGTTCCCAGCGTGCCCGACGCGGACTTCGCCGCGCACGCGCTGCTGGCCGCGGTCCGCGCCGACCTGGTGGAACACCTGGCCGGGCGTGAGGAGACGCCGCAAGAGGTGCTGGAGGAGCGGATGAGGGCCTTCACCGCCAAGGTCCTCGCCTGAGGCCCCCCGCCCGTTCGGGGCCCACCGCCTCACGGTGCCCCCCGCGGCCGGCCGTCAACCGTCGTGACCGGCCGCGGGCGGCACCCGCCCCTACTTCACCGCGCCCGCCGACAGCCCGGACACGAGGTAGCGCTGGACCAGCATGAAGGCCACGACCACCGGCAGGGAGACGGTCACAGACGCGGCCAGCAGCTCGTTCCACAGGGTGTCGGTCTGGCTGGTGTAGAGCTTCAGCCCGATGGAGAGGGTGCGGGTCTCGGTGTCGGTGAGCACCGAGGCGAACAGCACCTCTCCCCAGGCGGTGATGAACGCGAACACCCCCACGGCGAGGATGCCCGGGCGGGCCACGGGGAGGATGATCCGCACCAGGGCGCCGATCCTGCTGGTGCCGTCGATCATCGCCGCCTCCTCCAGGCCCTCGGGGATGGCGCTGAAGTACCCGGCCAGCATCCAGATCGAGAACGGCAGGGCGAAGGTCAGATAGGTGATGATCAGCCCGGTGTAGGAGCCGGTGAACTCGATGCCGGTGAGGTCCTCCAGCCGCACGAAGATCAGGAAGAGCGGCAGCAGGAACAGGATGCCGGGAAACATCTGAGTCGAGAGCACCGTCATGCTGAACAGCCGCCTGCCGCGAAAGCGCAGCCGTGACAGCGGATAGGCGGCCAGCACCGCCACCACCAGCGCCAGGGCCGTCGCCGTGGTCGTGACGATCAGGCTGTTGGTGAGGTAGCGGGCCAACGGGATCGTCGTCCACATGTCCGCGTACGGCTGGAGGGTGACGCGGTCCGGCAGCCAGGTGAACATCCCCCGGACGTTCTCCAGCGGCTTCACCGAGGTCACCACCAGCACGTACAGGGGCAGCACCGTGAACACGGTGAGGAAGGTCAGGACGATCCGCCGGAACCAGCGGAATCCCCGTGTCTCACGCATTGTCCCTCCCCTTGGGCAGCACCAGTCGGACGTAGACCGCCGACGCGATGACCAGCGCGACGAGCAGCAGAACGCTCATCGCGGAGCCCAGGCCGAAGTTCCAGTTGACGAAGGAGTGCTCGTAGATCAGCGGTGAGATCAGCCGCGCGCTCTCGGGCGAGGTGTCGCCGAAGAGCAGGAAGGGGATGTTGAACTCGTTGAACGTCCACAAGGTCATGACGAGCAGGACGACCGCGTTCGCCGGGCGCACCATGGGCAGCGTGATGCCGGTGAACCTCCTCCAGGTCGAGGCGCCGTCGATGGCCGCGGCCTCGTACATGTCCTCGGGGACGCTCTGCAGCGCCGCCAGGAGCATCAGGAACGCGAACGGCCACAGCCGCCACACCGACACGACCACCAGCACCCAGAAGGCGTTCTCTCCGATGAGCCAGAACGGGCGCTCGTCCAGCAGCCCCAGGTCCTCCACGAGCAGCCGGTTGACCATGCCGTCGCGCTGGTTGAACATGAACGCCCAGATGATCGCGGCGACGTAGACCGGCAGGGCGTAGGGCACGAGGAACAGCGTGCGCAGCACGCCGCGCCCCCGGAACTTCGTGTTCAACGCGACCGCGGCGGCCATCCCCAGCACCCACGACACCCCCACCACCAGCACGGTGTAGACGGTGGTGCGGAACAGGCTCTCGAAGAGGGCGCTGCCCAGGGCGTTCCCGGGATCGAGGCCGCGGACGAAGTTCTCCAGGCCGACCAGCGGCGCCGTCGTCCAGCGCCGGATGGTCAGCTGCGTCAGCGAGGTGAACGCGATGTAGATCCCCAGGGCCATGGGGACGATATGGACCAGCAGCTCCAGCACCGCCGCGGGCAGCACCATGCCGTAGGGCAGGAACCACCCCGGGCGGCGCGGACGCCGCCCGCCCGGTTTCTGCACCGGGCCGTTCCGGGGCGGGGCCCCGACGGCGCCGGGCCCCTGTTCTTCCGTAGTCGACATCTAGCGCCTCCATCAGACGGCCGCCCCGCCGAGTGGGCGGGGCGACCAGGGACACACTCCCTAGTTCGCGGCGTCCATCTGGGTCTCCGCCGCCTCCATGGCCTGGCGGACGTCGGCCTCGGTGACCTCGCCCCCGGTCGCCACCTGGGCGAAGAGCCCGCCGATCGCCTCGCCGAGCACCGTCTCCATCTGACCCTCCTCGGGGATCAGCGGCATCGGCGCGGAGTGCTCGGTCAGGATCGTGCGGAAGGTCTCCATGGAATCGCTCCGCAGTTCCTCGCTCTCGTAGGCCTCGGTGGCCACCGGCAGCGTCTGGAACTCCTGGGACAGGTACACCTGCTCCTCCGGGCTGGTCAGGTGCTCGACCAGTTGCAGAGCGCCCTCCTTGTCGCCGGTGTCTTCGAAGACGCTGATGTTGATCCCGGCCGCGTGGCTCTGGATGGGCTCGCCCGGCAGCGGGTCGAGCATCGGCACCTGGGCGACCTCGTAGTCCTCGAAACCGCGGGCGGCCATGCTGGTGCGGGCGCTGCCCTGCACGATGATCATGGCCGCGCGCCCGTCGACGAAGTCGCTGATGCCCTGGGTGCCGTCGCTGAACTCGGCGCTGCTGGGGTCGACGACCTCTTCCACCGCCATCAGGTCCACCCACTGCTTGACCGCGGCGACCTGCTCGTCGGAGGAGAAGGAGGGCCCGTCCCCGCCCCAGAGCTGTCCGCCCCGCTGCTGGCCGAGGATGAAGGCCATGTGGGAGTTCTGCCGCTCGTTGCCGCCCTCCAGCACGAATCCGTACTGGTCGATGTCGCCGTCGTCGTCGGTGTCCCTGGTCAGCTCGTCCGCGGTGTCGACGAACTCGTCCCAGGTCGCGGGCGGTTCCTCTACGCCCGCCTCCTCGAACATGTCGGGGTTGTAGAACAGCGCGTAGGACAGCCCGTAGAGCGGCACCGACGTCGGCGTCTGGCCCTCGGCGCCGCCGGTGGCGAAGCTGGTGCCGACGAAGCGCTCCTCGCCGCCCACCGCCTCCAGGTCCGCGCCCTCGTAGGGCACGAAGGCGCCGGTCTCCTGGAGGCTGGCCGCCCAGGTGTTGCCGATGTTGAGCACGTCGGGGCCGTCGCCGCTGCTGACCGCGGTGAGGATGCGGTTGTACAGCTCGCTCCAGGGGATGACCTCCAGCTCGACCTCCACCCCGGTCTCCTCGGTGAAGCGGTCCAGCACGGGCTGGAGGACCTCCCGGTCCTCCTCCACGCTCGCTCCCTGGTTGCTGGCCCAGTAGGTCAGCGCCTGCTCCCCGGAATCCTCGCCGGAACCGCAGCCGGTCAGCGCGGCGGCCAGTACCAGCGCCGTCGAGGCGGACAGGAGTGCTGTGGGGGGTGGTGTCTTCACGGCCGTCTCCGTTTCTCTGTAGGCCATGTGAGCCCGTCGTCAGCGTCGTCAGCGTCGGCGGTGACGGAGCGGGCCGGTCGGACGCGCCCGTCGGTCCGTGGGCAGGAGCGTCGGGAACCGTGGGCCACGCCTGTCGTTCCGCGTGACCCGATGATCAGGTAAACCGGTTTACCTCGGCAGTGTAGGCGAGATCACAGAAAGGCAGGAGGGGCAGTTGTGGAACCGTTACAAGCCGTGCACCGGCTGTCCGGACGACTTCCTCGGGCGGAGCTCGCCGACCAGCACGGTCGACAGCGGCGGCTCCTGGCCCTTGAGCATGTCCAGCAGGATGCGGGCTCCGACACTGCCCAGCGCGCGGTGCCTGTTGCGCACGGTCGTCAGCGGCGGCGTGACGAACGAGGCCAGGGGGATGTCGTCGAACCCGGCCACCGCCATGTCGTCGGGGACGGTCAGGCCCGCCTCCCCCAGCACGGAGTAGCCGCCTATGGCCATGAGGTCGCTGCCGTAGAAGACGGCGGTGGGGCGCTCGGCGGCGGGCCTGGCGAGGATGCGCTCCGTGGCCCGGGCCCCGCCCTCGATGGTGTAGCCGCCGTGCTCCTCCACGGGCCCCGGCTCCAGCCCGAACTCGCGCACGGCCTCCTCCCAGTGGCGTCGGCGCTGGTGCGCGTGCAGCATGTGGGGGTCGCCCTGGACGTGGGCGATGCGCTCGTGCCCCGCCTCGACGAAGCAGCGGACCAGGCCGCGGATGGCCTCCCCGGAGTCGTTGGTGACGGTGGGGAAGTCGGAGGAGCCCTCGGGCGCGCCCACCACCACGGCGGGCGCGCCCAGGCGGCGCAGCATCGCCGGACGACCGTCGTCCGTCCGCAGGTCGGTGACCAGGAAGCCGTCGACGAAGTGGTCGTTGAACAGCCGCTCGTAGGTGGCGGCCTCGGTCCGCTCGTCGGGTACGAAGCGGATGACGGTGGCGTGCTCCTCGCCGGAGAGCACCGACTCGATACCGGACAGGAACGAGGGGAAGAACGCGTCGAAGTCGAGTATCTCGGGGGAGCGGCGCACGATCAGGCCGATGGTGCCCAGCGACTTGCCGTTGAGCGCGCGCGCCGCGTAACTCGGGCTCCACCCCAGTTCGACCGCCGCCTGGCGGATGCGTTCCCGGGTGCTGGCGCTGGTGCCGGTACCGGTGTTCAACGCCCGTGACACAGCGCCCTTGCTCACGCCCGCCCGGCGGGCGACGTCGCTGATCGTGGGACGCTTGCGACCCGTGTTCCCGGTTGCCATGGTGAAGATGGTAGTCCGCCGGGCCTCGGGGCCCGCGCCGAAAGCGCCTGGTGCCGCGGCCGTCGAGCGTCCCGGTGCCGGAGCGCGTCCCGCGGCGCGGTGCGGCCCCGCGACCGCGTCGAACCTCCCGGTCCGCCCGGCACACGGCCCCTCCGGGGAGGAGCACGCCCCGGAAGCCGCCGAGGTCCTCCCGTACTAGGGTGTGGCGGTATGGACTGGACCCAGCGGCTCGGATCCGTCAAACGGTGGTCCCGTGCCGGGGTCCGCGCCCCCCACAAGCCCCTCCTGCTGCTGTACGCGCTCGCGTACCACCAGCGGCACGGCAACGCGCCCATCGTCTACAGCGAGGCCGAGGCACGGCTCGCCCGACTCCTGCGGGAGTTCGGTCCGGCGAGACCCACCAGCCCCGGCTACCCCTTCCACCACCTGGAGACCGACGGGTTCTGGCGGGTCACCACGGTGGACGGCGAGGGGTCTCCGGGCTCGGGGGTGGCCCTGCTGCGGGAGAAGGAGGCGCGGGGCAGGCTGGACCCCGACCTGGACGCGGCCCTGTGCGCCGACCCCGGCCTGGCCGCCCGCATCGGCCGCCACCTGCTCGACGAGAACTTCGCACCCTCGCTGCACGAGGGCATCATCGCCCTCACCGGACTCCGCGTGGGCCAGGGGCCGGTCCCCGCGCCGGGGGATGGCGGCGTCCGCGACCCCCGGTTCCGGGAGGCCGTACTGACCGCCTACGAGCACCGGTGCGCGTTCTGCGGCTACGAGGGGCGGCTGGACGGCGTGTCGGTCGGGCTGGAGGCCGCCCACATCCGCTGGTGGTCGTACGACGGCCCCAACGACCTGGACAACGGCCTGTGCCTGTGCCCGACGCACCACCTGCTGTTCGACCGCGGCGTCCTCGGGCTCACCGGCGAACTCACCGTCGCGGTGTCCCCGCGCTTCGAGGCCCGCACCCCCGCGGCCCGGACGGTCGTGCTCTCCCTCGCCGGACGCGACCTCGTCCGCCCGGTTCCGGGCGGCCCCGCCGTCGAACCCGCCCATGTCGCCTGGCACTTCAAGCAGGTCTTCCGCGCCGCCGCCTGAGGGCCGCCGCCCCTACCGGAGCGTCCCGCCCCCGCGGACCCCCTCTCCGAGGGCCGCCGAACGGGCTGGAACGCGACCCGGATCACGCGCGTGTCAGGATCGTGTTAACACCCGCGTCACGTTCGGTCGTATTGTTCGTGCAACGCCCACCTGCGCGTTCGCCCGGCGGGGGCTTCCGCGTCCCCCACCACGGCGCCTGGAGAACACATGATCACGTACCCCGCGCGCTTTCGACTATCGCTCACCGGCTCCCTGTTCATCGGCTACGTGCTCCTGCTGGCGCTGGCACTGGCCGCCGTGGGCGCGCTGTGGGCCGTCCACATGGACCGTGCCACCGACCGCCACTACGCCGAACGGGTCCTGAGCCTGGCCCGGTCGGTGGCCGTGACGCCCGAGGTCGTCGAGGGCCTCCAAGCCGCCGACCCGGCGGCCGAGCTCGCCCCCCTGGCCGACCGGATCGACTCCGCCACCGGCACCGAGTTCGTGGTCATCGCCTCCCCGGAGGGGATCCGCTACTCGCACCCCGACGACGAACTCATCGGCCGCACCGTGTCCACTCCCCCCGGGCCCGCCGCGGAGGGACGGGAGTGGACGGGCGTGCAGGAGGGGACGCGGGGACGCACCGTGCGCGCCAAGGTCCCGGTGTTCTCCGAAGGCGGCTCGGTCAACGGCGGCGACGCGCGCGGCGAGGTGGTCGGCTACGTCTCCCTGGGCATCCTCGCCTCCAGCGCCGCCACCGAGGCCAGGGCCGCGGTCCCCGCCATACTGGGCACGGTGGCCGTGGTGCTGGTCCTGGGCGTGGCCGGTGCGTGGGCCCTCTCCCGCCAGGTCCGCGCCAAGACCCACGGGCTCGAACCCGCCGACATCACCTCCCTGCTGGAGAGCCGGGAGGCCCTGCTGCACGCGGTCCGCGAGGGCGTACTCGCCGTGGACGGCTCGGGCCGCCTCGTCCTGGCCAACCCGCCCGTCCGGGAGATGCTCGGCCTGCCCGAGGACGCCGAGGGCCGGGGCCTGGACGAACTCGGCCTGTCCGAACGCGTCCGCGACATCGTCTCCGGCGACGACCCCGGCGACGACCGCCTCCTCCTGGCGGGACACCGCATCCTGGTCGCCAACCGGATGCCGGTCCACGTGCGCGGCCAGGACGCGGGCGCGGTCGTCACCTTCCGCGACCGCACCGAGCTGGACCGGCTCACCGGCGAGCTCGACGGCGCGCGCACGGTCACCCGCGGCCTGCGCGCCCAGACCCACGAGTTCGCCAACCGGGTGCACACCATCGCCGGAATGCTCGAACTCGGCGCCCACGAGGAGGCCCGCGCCTACCTCGCCGACCTCTCCGCGACGCACAGCCGCACCAGCGCGGACATCTCCCGGCACGTCGGCGACTCCGCGCTGGCCGCGCTGACCATCGCCAAGTCCGCGCAGGCCTCCGAGCTGGGCGTGGAACTGCGCCTGTCCCCCCTCACCAGCGTCCCCGCGCTGAACCGGGAGGTGCGCTCCGACGCGCTGCTCGTCCTCGGCAACCTGGTCGACAACGCGCTCGACGCGGTGGCCTCTACCCCGCACGGCTGGGTGGAGCTGATGGTGCGGCTGCACCGGGCCGAGGGCACCGACCTGCCCCACGACCTGCTGGAGATCCGGGTGACCGACTCCGGGCACGGGGTGGCCGACGACGTGGCGGAGGAGATCTTCCGGCTCGGGTTCACCACCAAGGCGTCCCGGGACGGCGGCACGCGCGGGCTGGGCCTGGCGCTGGTCAAGCAGGTCTGCGAGGGAAGAGGGGGAAGCGTGGAGATGGAGGCGCCCGACGCCGACGAGGGAGCGGTGTTCACCGCCTGCCTGCCCCTGGCGGGGGCCGAGGCGCCGCGGGGGGCGGCCCGATGATCCGCGTGCTGGTCGTGGACGACGACGTGCGGGTGGCGCGCAACCACCAGGAGCTGGTGGAGTCGCTGCCGGGGTTCACCGTGGCGGGGGTCGCGCACACGGCGGCCGCCGCCCTCACCCAGATCCGGGGGCACCAACCCGACCTGGTGCTGCTCGACCTGCACCTGCCCGACGCGTCGGGGATCTCGGTGATGCGCGCCCTGCGCGCCGCCGCCACCAGCGCCGCGCCCCAGCGGACGGACTTCCTGATGATCACCGCCGTGCGCGACATCGGCCAGGTGCGCTCGGCCATGCACGGCGGGGCGGTCCACTACCTGCTCAAGCCGTTCCCGCTCAGCGTGCTGCGCGACCAGCTGGAGCGCTACGCCGTGGCGCGCCGGAGGATGGACGCCGACGGGGAGGCCACCCAGCAGGAGGTGGACCGGCTGTTCGGGCTGCTGCGCCCGGCCGGGGGCCGGTCGCTGCCCAAGGGGCTGACGGCGACCACGGTGGACCTGGTGGCGGGAGTGCTGCGGGAGGCGGAGGGGGACGTGTCGGCCTCGGAGGTGGCCGAGCGCGCCGGGGTGTCCCGGGTGACCGCGCGCCGCTACCTGGAGCACCTGTGCGCGGTCGGCCGGGCCGAGCTGCGCATGCGCTACGGCTCGACGGGGCGCCCCGAACACCTCTACCGCTGGACGGCCTGAGCCTCCTCGGGTTCGCCACCGATGCGCCTCTTCCACGGGCCGCTCGCGACGAGCCAGTGCGGCACGAGCTTCACGGGGAAGGGGAGGTCGGTCTCGAAGACGTCCTCGCCGTGGACCTGGACGACCTCCTGGTAGCAGCCGTCCTCCAGACGGAGCTCGATGAGCCCGACCTTGTCGGCAAGGGGGTTGATGATCCAGTAGGAGGGGATGCCGAACGCCGCGTATTCCTGGCGCTTGGTGTGGTTGTCCCGTAGGACGCTTTCAGGGGAGACGGTCTCCACGGCGAGGGCCGGGGGAACGTCGAAGTAACCCTGTGGTGGCAACTCGCAGTCGAAGACCGCCAGATCAGGGATGCGGTGATGGGTTCGGTCTCCGTCGAGGTCGATCCCCGGACCGGTGAGGACCAGGAACTCGTCCGGTGCCTTGAGAGCCAGGTGCATGGTCAGACGGGAGTCCACGACGCTGTGCAGTGGTTTGGGTGCTGGCGACACGTCAAGCCGCCCGTCGACCAGCTCGTACCGCCGACCGTCGTCCGGCGTTTTCTCCAGGTCGTCCACGGTCAGGCGTCGTTCGGGTGCTTCCGGGTGCCCGGTAGTCATGACCGACATCATGCCTCCTCGTCTTCATGAGGGCCAGGATTCTGACGCACGCTCGGCTACCGGCGGGTTTCGCAGAGAAAGAACCGCAAGAGTGTCCGAAAACCGGCCCTGCACCTGGCCTCTTACCCCCGGAAGTGTCGGTGGCCCGTGTCACGCTCATCCCATGTTGGACCACCTCGGAATCCAGGTCAGCGACCCCGCGGCCAGCGCCGCCTTCTACGACGCCGTCCTCGCCCCGCTGGGCGCCCGCCGCATCCTCGACTACGGCGAGAACGTCGGCTACGGCACGTCCGAACCCGACTTCTGGATCGGACCCGCGCCCGCACCCGGTGAGGCCCGCGAGTCGCACTTCGCCTTCACCGCGCCCGACCGGGCTGCGGTGGACGCCTTCTTCGCCGCAGCCGTCGAGGCGGGCGCGGAGGTGCTCCACGAGCCGAAGGTCTGGCCGGAGTACCACGAGCACTACTACGGCGCGTTCGTCCGCGACCCGGACGGCAACAACGTCGAGGCCGTCTCGCACGCGCCCGCCTGACCGGCCCGGCCAGGAACACGCCACCGCGCGGGCGGCCGCGGAGCCGGTCGTGCCGCCTGACAGAACATGCCGTCGGGGCCCGGGCGACGGGAACGGCGGAGGACTCCACGGGGCCTTCCGCAGCCCCGGCCGCCTAGACGGCGCGGACGGAGCGCCCGCCCGTGGCCGCCTCCGCCGCCGCGACCGCGCTGTTGAGCGACACCTCGCCCAGGAGGCCGGGCGCCGCCACCGCGTCACCCGCCAGGTAGACGCCGTGTCCCCGGTCCACGGCCGGGCGGTCCCGCCACGTGTACCCCGGCGGGTCCAGCGCGCCCGTGCGCCCGCGCGCCACCTGGTCGCGCCGCCACGTCACCCGCTCCCGCCACCCCGGCAGGGACAGGTCCAGGAACCGCTCCAGCCGCTCGGTGACCCGCGCCCGGGACTCGCCCGGCCGCACCGGCAGCTGCGCCTGGACCAGCTCCTCTCCCCCCGGGGGCGAGCGTGCGGTCCACCGGCGAGTAGCGCTCCAGGAAGCCGCACTCGTCGGCGTCGAAGACGATGAAGGGGTCCCGGCCGCGCCGCAGCCCCAGGTCCGCCATGAGGGCGTGCCCGCTCTCCCACTCCAGCGAGTCGTCGCCGAGCAGCGCGCGTGCCGAGGCCAGCGACGTCGCGACGATGACCGGGGCACCCGGGAGCGCGTCCACCCGCTCGCCGGTCCCCACGCGCACTCCCATCTCCCGGGCCCGTCCGGCCAACCGCTCCACCAGCGAGGACCAGCCGCCGACGAGGTACTTCGGCGAGGGCCAGCCGGGGTTGGCGACCCGTAGGAACCGCTCCCAGACGAACGCGGCCGACAACCGCGACGGGTCGGAGTCGAACAGCGCCACGCCCATCGTGTTCGCGGCCACGCGCGCGGGCTCCGCGCCGAGCGCCTCCCGCGCCCACGAGCCGAAGTCCCGGTCACGCGGAGCCCGTAGCCGCCGCCGCGCGGCGGCCCGGAGCAGGGAGACCGGCGGTGCTCCCACACGCCCCCGGTCGCGCACGCGCACCCGGGGCGCGGCGCGCGCGGGGAAGCGCAGGTACGGCGGGAGCAGGTCGCGCCCGGCCAGCCACGCGAACAGCGGACCGTCGCCGTAGAGCACGTGCGGCCCCTCGTCGGCGGTGTACGGCGGTCCGGTGGAGCGCGCCCGCCCGCCCAGGGTCCGGTGCGCCTCCAACAGGGTGACGTTCGCGCCCCTCTCGGCGCTGGCGACGGCCGCGGTCAGTCCGGCGAGCCCACCGCCCACAACGGTGATGTCCATGCCGCTAGGACGGTTCGGGCGACCGCAGACGTGACATCTTGTCGGGGTTGGCCACGAGGTACACGTGCCGCACACGGCCGTCGGCGATGTCCGGGGACAGCAGTGCGACCGCCCTGCCCCCGACGGAGACGACCGCCGCCGGACCGCCGTTGACCTCGGTGACCGCCGAACTCAGCTCCTCCTCGCCGTCCAGGCCCGCGGAGACGAGGAAGCGCTCCGCGTTGCGCGGCCGCGCCAGCACGGACAGGAACCGGCCGACCTTCGCCGCGCCCTCCAGGATCCGGTGGGGCGCCCTGGTCCGGCCGCCGCTGTCGCTGACCAGCGCGACGTCGTCGGCGAGCAGGCCGGTCAGCCCCTCCAGGCAGGCTCCGAGGAAGCGCTCGGTGATCCGTCGCCGCACGGCCCGGTCGGCCTCGAACCGGGGACGCCTGTCGCGTACGTGGTCGCGCGCCCGCCGGGCGAGCTGGCGGGTGGCGGCCTCCTCTCGGCTGATCACCGCGCCGATCTCGGCATAGGGCATCTGGAAGGCCTCGCGCAGCACGAAGACGGCGCGCTCCAGCGGGCTGAGCGTCTCCAGTACCACCAGCAGCGCGAACTCCACCGAGTCCGCTAGTTCGGCGTGCTCGGCCCCGCCGGGGATGTCGCTGACCGGCTCGGGCAGCCAGTCGCCCACGTAGGACTCCCGCCGGGACCGGGCGCTGCGCAGCCGGTCGATGGCCAGCCGGGAGGTGACGGTGACCAGGTAGGCGCGCGGGTCCTCCACCGCGGCCGGATCGACGGAGGACCAGCGCAGCCAGGCCTCCTGGACGGCGTCCTCCGCGTCGGAGGCGCTGCCGAGGATGCGGTAGGCGACACCGGTCAGCAGGGAGCGGTGCTCTTCGAAGGCGTCGGTGGTCATGGAAGGCAGACGTACCAGCTCCGGCGGTACGTGACATCGCCCGGGCGCGGAGCTGGCTCTCCCTCCCGGCGGGCGGGGAGGCGGGGGCCCGCTGGGGGAGGTCCGCGGGCGCACCCTCCCCGAGGGCGCGGAGGAGCGGTGGTTGTAGCGTGGCGCGTTCAGAGCGCTGACGAGGAGGAGGCAGCCCCCGTGTACCGACTGCGCGAGTGGGAGCCCGGGGACGCCGACCGGGTGCTGGAGGCCTTCGCCGAGCCTGAGTTGGCCTGGCAGTCGCCCGAGGTCCCCCGTACCCCGGAACTGGCCGCCGCCTGGATCGACCGGCAGCGCGTCCGGTCTGAGGAGGGCGCGGCCTTCGGTTTCGCGGTCGTCGGGGACGGCGGTCCGGTGCTGGGACACGTCCAGGTCACCGTGACCAGCAGAGCGCACGACACCGGCTGGGTGTCCTACTGGACCCTGGCCGAGGCGCGGGGCCGGGGCGTGGCCACGGCCGGGACGCTGCTGGTGAGCGAGTACGCCTTCGCCGAGGCGGGCCTGTTCCGGCTGGAGCTGGGGCACCGGCTGAACAACCCGGGGTCGTGCCTGGTGGCGCGCCGGTCCGGGTTCCGTCCCGAGGGGATCGAGCGGGGCAAGCTCCGCTACGGCGCGGAGCGCTTCGACACGGGCGCGCACGCCCGGCTGGCCACCGATCCGGTGGAGGGCGTCGATCCGCGGCCCTGCGCGTCCTGACCACCGCGTCCGAGCCCCGGACACAAGAACGCGGGGCGCGGCGTGCGCCGTGCCCCGCGTCCACCCCCACAGAAGGTCGTACGCAAGAGGTTCGTCGGGTCGACAGGCTAGTCCTCGACGGAGATTCCGGAGGTGCTGGTGCCGGAGATCACGTTGCAGTCGCCGCCCAGCTCGACGCCGGTGAAGGCCAGCACGTCGGCGCAGATCGGCACGGTGACGTTCTGGATGTTGGCGTTGTTGTCGGCGGCGGCGGTGCCGGACATGGCGCCCAGGGCGAGACCGGTGGCGAGGATGAGGCCGGAGACGGAGGCGAAGCGCTTCATGGTGTTGGTCCTTTTCGGTTTGTGGTGTGATCGTTGGTGCTGACGGGACCCGCAGGTCCCGCGGTGACGGAACCGGGCGCGAGGGCGGGCCGGTCCTAGTCCTCGACGGAGATGCCGCTCGTGGAGTCCCAGTTGACGACGTTGCAGTCGCTGCCGCTGACGCCGGAGGCCTTGAGGACGTCCAGGCAGATCGGGATGGTCACGTTCTGGATGTCGGCGTTGTTGTCCGCGGCGGCGGTCCCGGTGAAGGCACCGAACGCGAGGCCGGTGGCGAGGACGAATCCGGAAACCTTGGCAATACGGGACATGCTTCTTACCTTTCGGAAGTTCAAAACAGGGTGGCTGCATCCGCCGGAATTAACTTAGCGTAGTCGTGGACGTGCTTGGAGTACTTTCAGGGAAGAATCCAGAGTTTCCCTGGAGTTTCTTCGGCTTCGGGGTGTACATGCCGGACATATCGCCTCTTCGTCGGGTGAAGGTTTTACCCAACCGAAAGCAGGGTCAGCGGCGATGTCCGTCGAATGCATCGGAACCCGTATTTGTCCGACATCAGGCGCAGGAAAAGGGCCCGCACGGCTGACCGTGCGGGCCCTTCTCCCGATTGCGGAACTACCAGCCCTGCTGCTGCCCGTAACCCGGGTACTGCTGCCCGTACCCGGGCTGCTGGCCGTACCCCGGCTGCTGCCCGTACCCGGGGTACTGCTGCTGGTCGTAGCCCGGGTACTGCTGCTGGCCGTAGCCGGGCTGCTGGCCGTACCCCGCGTACGGGTCCTGCGGCTGCGCGCCCGTCGGCGGGTGCGGGTAGGCGTGCTGCTGGCCCGAGGGCTCCTGCTGGTGCTGCTGCTCGGCCCTGGCGGCGTCGTCCTTCTTGCCGTCGGGGTCCGGACGGAAGATGAACAGGCGGGCGGGCTTGTCACCCTCGTCGCCCGGGGTGATCAGGTCCAGCCGCCACCCGGCCTCCTCGATCCCCTCCAGGATGCGCGTCAGCCCGGGGCGCAGCTTGCTGGAGGCCTCGTCGTAGGCGTTCACCTCCAACTGGATGATGAACATCCGGCGCTTCTGCTGCGCGGCGACCTTGGCGTGCTCGACGACCGTGCTGTCCCTCACGACCTGCGTGACGCTCATGAATAACCGTACCCATCTGCTCTGCGTGGAGCTTGCCGTACTCGTCGGGCTGACACCCGGTCATCCGCGTCCACCGTGGCGGGGCTCCGCCGGGCTCCGCAACCATCATGCCCCCTGGAGGAGCATCTGGCCACAGAGAGCCGCGGCCACCCCTCAGGAGGAGGCGGCGGCGGCGCGCACGGCCTCGGCGACGGGTGTCTCCCCGTTCACCAGGTTGAGAACCCTGCCGACCGTTCCCGGTTCGTCCAGAAGGGCGACGATCACCGAGGCCACGTCGTCACGGGTCACCGCGTCGCGCTCGACCTCCCCGCCCAGTTCCACCCGGCCGGTGCCCGGGTCGTCGGTCAGCCGGCCCGGGCGCAGGATCGTCCAGTCCAGCTCCAGGTCGCGCTCGCGCAGGTCGGCGTCGGCGGCCCGCTTGGCCTCGACGTAGGCCGCCCACACGTCGTCGGTGCCCTCCGGCACGGGTTCGTCCACGCCGATGGCCGACACCTGGACCAGGCGGCGCGCACCCGCCAGGGAGGCCGCGTCGGCGGTCAGCACGGCGGCCTTGTGGTCGACGGTCGCCTTGCGGGCGGCGCCGCTGCCCGGGCCCGCGCCCGCCGCGAACACGACGGCGTCCGCGTTCATGAGCTTCTCCGTCAGCTCGGTGACGGTGGCCTTCTCCAAGTCGATCACGACCGGTTCGGCACCGGCGTCGCGGACGTCCTGGGCGTGGTCGGGGTTGCGGATGAGGGAGACGGGCTCATCACCTCGGTCGGCCAGCTGCCTGGCCAGCCGCAGCGCGATCTTCCCGTGTCCTCCGGCGATGACGATACGCATGGGGGAGAGCGTACGCCCCCGCGGCGCGGTCGGCGGGGCAGCGCACCTGTCCGCCGTGTCACACCCGGCCGCCGGGTGCGCCCGGGCCCCGCACCCGGCGGGGCCCGGGCACTGCCCTACTCCACCCTCCAGGTGTCCCCGCTGGCCAGCAGGGCGGCCAGCTCGCCGTCGCCGCGCTCGGCCCGCGCGTCGGCCACCTGCTCGTTCACCAGCTCGTCGTAGGCCGGGCGGCGCACGTCCCGCAGCACCCCGATCGGCACGTGCTCGAACGCGGGCTGGTCCAGGCGCGACAGCGCGAACGCGTACCCCGGGTCCTCCCGGTGCGCGTCGTGCCGCAGCAGCCGGTCCTCTCCCACCGAGTCCACGTCCACGACCTCCAGGCCGCCGAACTCCCCGGCCACCACGCCCCGGTCCGGGCCCAGCCGCAGCGGCTCGCCGTGCTCCAGGCGCAGCAGCCGCACGTCCCGCGCCGCCGGGTCCTTCAGCGGCTCGAACGCGTCGTCGTTGAAGATCGGGCAGTTCTGGTAGATCTCCACGAACGACGCGCCGGGGTGGTCGGCCGCCGCCCGCAGCACCGACGTGAGGTGCTTGCGGTCGGAGTCGATCGTGCGGGCCACGAACGTGGCCTCCGCGCCCAGCGCCAGCGACAGCGGGTTGAACGGGTGGTCCAGCGACCCCACCGGCGAGGACTTGGTGATCTTGCCCGGCTCGGAGGTGGGGGAGTACTGGCCCTTGGTCAGCCCGTAGATCCGGTTGTTGAACAGCAGGATGTTGATGTTGACGTTGCGGCGCAGCGCGTGGACGAGGTGGTTGCCGCCGATGGACAGCCCGTCGCCGTCACCGGTCACCACCCACACCGACAGGTCCGGGCGGCTGGTGGCCAGCCCGGTCGCGATCGCCGGGGCGCGCCCGTGGATCGAGTGCATGCCGTACGTGCTCAGGTAGTACGGGAACCGCGAGGAGCAGCCGATGCCCGACACCATCACCACGTTCTCGCGCGGCACGCCCAGCTCGGGCAGGAAGGACTGGAAGGCGGCCAGGATCGCGTAGTCGCCGCAGCCCGGGCACCAGCGCACCTCCTGGTCGGACTTGAAGTCCTTCATCTTGTACGCGGTGTCGGTCCTGGGCACCAGGCGCAACCCGCCCAGGGCCTCCGGGGCCCCGTGGACGCGGCCGTTCGCGCCGGTACCCGTCACGTTCTCAGTCACGGTCGATGACCTCCTGAAGCACGCCCGCGAGCTCCTCGGCCTTGAAGGGCAGGCCGCGGACCTTGTTGTAGCCGATGACGTCGACCAGGTACCTGCCGCGCAGCAGCAGGGACAGCTGGCCCAGGTTGATCTCGGGGACCACCACCCGCTCGTACCGGTGGAGCACCGTACCGAGGTTGGCCGGGAACGGGTTGAGGTGGCGCAGGTGCGCCTGGGCCACCCGGCCGCCCGCGCGGCGCACCCGGCGCACCGCCGCGGTGATCGACCCGTACGTCCCGCCCCAGCCCAGGACCAGCACGTCCGCCTCCCCGCCGGGGTCGTCCACAGCCAGCTCGGGGAGGTCGCGGGCGATCGCGTCGATCTTGGCCTGGCGCGTGCGCACCATCAGGTCGTGGTTGGCGGGCGTGTACGAGATGTCGCCGCTCTGCGCGTGCTTCTCGATACCGCCGATCCGGTGCTCCAGCCCCGCCGTGCCCGGCACCGCCCACGGGCGGGCCAGCGTCTCCTCGTCGCGCAGGTAGGGCAGGAAGGTCTCGCCCGGCCCGTTGGGCCCGGTCGCGAACGCCGGGTCGATCCGCGGCAGCTCCGAGACCTCAGGCAGCCGCCACGGCTCCGAACCGTTGGCCAGGTACCCGTCGGAGAGCACCACCACCGGCGTGCGGTAGCGCACCGCGATCCGCACGGCCTCCAGCGCGGCGTCGAAGCAGTCCGCGGGGGAGGCGGGCGCCACCACGGGCACCGGCGACTCGCCGTTGCGCCCGTACATGGCCATGAGCAGGTCGGTCTGCTCGGTCTTGGTGGGCATGCCGGTGCTCGGACCGGCGCGCTGCACGTCCACGATGACCAGCGGCAGCTCGGTCATCACCGCCAGCCCCACCGTCTCCTGTTTGAGCACCATTCCAGGACCCGAGGTGGTGGTCACGCCCAGGGAGCCGCCGAAGGCCGCGCCCAGGGCGGCGCCCACGCCGGAGATCTCGTCCTCGGCCTGGAACGTGCGCACCCCGAACCGCTTGTGCCGCGACAGCTCGTGCAGGATGTCCGACGCCGGGGTGATCGGGTACGAGCCCAGGAACAGGGGCAGCCCCGACCGCTCGGACCCGGCGATCAGCCCGTAGGCGGTGGCCAGGTTGCCGGTGATGTTGCGGTAGGTGCCCGCCGGGAGCCGCGCGGGCTTGATCTCGTAGGAGACCGCGAAGTCCTCGGTGGTCTCGCCGAAGTTCCACCCCGCCTGGAACGCGGTCAGGTTCGCGGCCAGGATGTCGGGCTTGGCGGCGAACTTCGACTTCAGGAACGAGGTGGTCCCCTCCGTCGGCCGGTTGTACATCCACGACAGCAGGCCCAGGGCGAACATGTTCTTGGCCCGCTGCGCGTCCTTCTTGGAGACGTCGGCGCCGGAGAGCGCCTCCACCGTCATGGACGTCAGCGGCACCGCGCTCACCTTGAACCCGTCCAGCGTCCCGTCCGCCAGCGGGTCGGCCGTGTACCCGACCTTGGCCAGGCTGCGCTTGGTGAACTCGTCGGTGTTGACGATCACGGTGGCGCCCCGGGGCAGGTCGCCCAGGTTGGCCTTGAGGGCAGCGGGGTTCATCGCCACCAGCACGTCCGGTGCGTCCCCCGGGGTCATGATGTCGTGGTCGGCGAAGTGCAGCTGGAAGCTGGACACCCCGGGCAGGGTCCCGGCGGGAGCGCGGATCTCCGCGGGGAAGTTCGGCAGCGTGGACAGGTCGTTGCCGAACGACGCCGTCTCCTGTGTGAAGCGGTCACCGGTCAGCTGCATGCCGTCGCCGGAGTCCCCGGCGAAGCGGATGATGACGCGGTCGAGCTGTTCGATCTGTTTGGCCACTGAGATCGACGACCTCCTTGGTGAGCCGCCGGTCGTGACGGGCGGCGGCGCTCGGGTGTCGCCCCCGACCGGACCGCACCGTCGCGGGCCGGGTGCCTGGTTCGGGGACGTGGGGACAGCGTTCGCGGCCCTCGCGATCGCCGGATGCGCCAACCCGGTCTCGCGCGGTGCGGCCGCGCCGCGACGGCCGGGCCGTGAAGGGGCCAGCCTTCAACGACACGGCCGCCCGCGCACCGGACCGAGGGGGTGGAGTCCCGACGGCCTGGTACGCGCAGTGATGAGGGCCACGTTCGCACTATAAGTCGTCGGGGGTGCCGAGACCGCGGGCGGGTGGCCATTCTCACACGGAGGGGGTTCGGAGGAGTGCGGCCGTGGACGAAGGTGCGGGTGGTGCGGGAGAGACAGCAGGTGAAAGGGAGATCAGTGATGCCTCGGACGTTGGTCCCGTAACGGGAACGCGAAGCGGCGACCCGCACGTTTGCCACCATGTACGCATTCATCGTCGGCTGAGCGAGGAGGTGGTGGCGTGCACGCCAGCGTGGCCCGCGCGGCCGGCCTGTTCGTCGGCGCCGCGGTGCTCGTCGTCCTGGTCGGCTGGCTGTGCGGAGCGGAGAAGGGCGCCCAGTTCTCGGTGGCGCTGGTGCTGTGCGCCGGGGTCCTGGTCTACCTCTTCGGGGAGTCCCTGGCGCTGCGCGCGATGCGCGCGCGGCCGGTGAGCGAGATCGAGCGCCCCGAGCTGTACAGGATCGTCCGCGAGCTGGCCACGGCCGCCCGGCAGCCGATGCCCCGGCTCTACCTGTCGCCGGTGCGCTCGCCCAACGCCTTCGCCACCGGCAGCAGCCCGCGCCGCGCCTCCCTGTGCTGCACCACGGGGCTGCTGCGCACGCTGGACGAGCGCGAGCTGCGCGGCGTGATCGCCCACGAGCTGGCGCACATCCGGGCCAACGACACGCTGATCAGCTCGGTGGCCGCCACCCTGACCGCGGTGATCACGTCGACGACCGCCATCGCCCTCCTGGTCCCGCTGGGGGACTCCGAGGAGAGCGACATGCCCACCCTGCTGGGCGGCCTGATGACGGTGCTGCTGGCGCCGCTCGCGGCCATGGTCGTCTACTGCGGGGTGGGGCGCCGGCGCGAGTTCCGGGCCGACGAGCAGGCCGCGCGGCTGACCGGCGACCCGCTGGCGCTGGCCGACGCCCTGCGCAAGCTGGAGGTGGGCGCGCTCCGGTACCCGCTGCCCCGGGAGCGCAGCCTGCTGGCCTCGGCGCACCTGATGACCACCAACCCGTTCCCGAACGGTGTGGGCCGCCTGTTCGCCGCGCACCCGCCGACGGCGGAGCGCGTCCGGCGCCTGCGTGGGCTGCGCCGCAGCTGGGACCTGGGCCACTGAGACGGTGCCGACGGGGCCGCGGGACGGCTCCGTCGAGGCGGCCCGACCACGCCGGTGCGGTGGGACGGCGACGGCCGCCCTCCCCTCGGGGACGGGCGGCCGTCGTGTCCTCGCCGTCGGCTAAGCCTGCCGGTCCGCCACCGCCAGGCAGTGTTTTCTCGGACCTCCGCTCCGGCCCGTGTCCGGGCGCCCGGAGAACGGGGACCTTCGGCGCCTATGACGGGTGACGGGTTCGCCCGCGCCCACCCGTCGCCCGCCACCACCCTCAACCGACGCCTACGGCGCGGTTCCCCCACGGGAACCCGTCTCCGGCCCCTCCGGAACCCCGTGGGCGCCCGAACCGGCCCCCGCAAGCCGAGACCGGTTCAAAGAACAGCCCTTAGCGGTAGTTGACGAACTGGAGCGCCAGGTCGAAGTCCTTCTCCTTGATGAGGTTCTGGACGTTCTGGAGGTCGTCCTTCTTCTTGGAGCTGACGCGCAGCTCGTCGCCCTGGATCTGGGCCTTGACGCCCTTGGGGCCCTCGTCGCGGATCAGCTTGGAGATCTTCTTGGCGTCCTCGGAGGTGATGCCCTCCTTGAGGCCGACCGGAAGGCGGTACTCCTTGCCCGAGAGCCGGGGCTCGTCGGCGGGGTCCAGGATCTTCAGGGAGAGCTTGCGCTTGACCAGCTTCTCCTTGAAGACCTCCAGGGCGGCGTTGACCCGCTCCTCGGAGTTGCCCCTGACCTCGATCCCGTCATCGCCCTGCCAGGCGATGGTGGTCCCGGTGCCCTTGAAGTCGAACCGCTGGGCCAGCTCCTTGGCGGTCTGGTTCAGCGCGTTGTCGACCTCCTGACGGTCGAGTTTGGACACGACGTCGAAACTGGATTCGGCGGCCACGTTCGCTCACACCCCGCTAGGTCTTCATGGGTCGCGGGCGCCCGTGGACGCCCGCGTGGGTTACTCGTCGCCGCGCAGGTACCCCGCGCGGACGGTCCTCAGAGCTTAGCCGCGCGCCGATCGGACGCCCGACGTGCCCGGTCGGGGCGCGCCCGGACAACCGATTTCAGGTTCGGGCGGATCATCCGCTATTCTCGGTGATGCGCCGCGACGAACACGTCGCCGCAGCCCAGGCAGGTTGCCCGAGCGGCCAATGGGAGCGGACTGTAAATCCGTCGGCTTTGCCTTCCAAGGTTCGAATCCTTGACCTGCCACACGGGGAGTAGGCCCCGGTGACCAGCGGAAACGCTGGGCGCCGGGGCCTACTCGCGTTCCCGGCCCCGCGCGGGTGTCCGCGCAACGGCCGCGGAACGCTCCCAGGCCGCGATTCCGGGTGTGTCGCCGATCACCCCGGTAGCCCGCCCGCGCCCGTCGCGGCCACCCGCGCGGCCGCCGTCCCCCGGGGCCGTCCGGACGCCTCGCGCGGCGCCCCTGGCGAGCCTCCGTCCCGACGTGGGCGCGTCACCCCACAGTGGGGGAGACGCGGGTCACATTCCCCTCGCCCCTCCGGCGGTCGGAGGGTGTTCCGGACCCCGTGCGGCGCTGTTTTCCGGATACGGCCGGTCGCGGATCCGTCGCGTTCGAGACACGGACGGATAACGCGAATGGCCGCTGTCCCGTCGTGGGCGCCGCGAGCGCGTCTTGTGTACGGGTGGGCGCTGACCTGCGGTTTCGCCGTCGGCCTCGGAGGACTGGCACGCGGAATCCGTCCCTTCTGCGGAGATGGCGGGTGATGTGTCCGCTTCGCCGGTCCGGAGATGTCTTGGCACGGAGTCGGCCCTTTGGGTGTGTCGGGCGGAAAGAAAGCCAATGTGACCATTCGCGGTCAGTGCGAAAAGAATGGTCGCGACAATCTGGACAAAATGCTTCGCGAGTTTCGGCGTTGACAAAAACCGAGGGCCGGATGATGATTGCCCCAGTCCACCGCGACACAGGTGCAACAAGCGCCTGAGTCTTTTTCTGTCAATACCTCGTAACCGATTCTCGGGGGAAGTCATGTTCAAGAAGATGGCCGTTGCTGGCCTGGTCGCCGGTGCCGCGATGGGCGCGCTCCTCATGGGAGCCCCGGCTCACGCCAGTGGTTCGCACGGTGGTGACCAGCAGTTCAACCAGAACCTCCAGCTGGTCCCGATCCAGTCCTGCAACCTGCAGGCCAGCGTCGGCCTGGTCGCCGTGACCGTGCCGGTCCTGTCGCCGCAGACCACGGGCGACTGCACGAACGGCCCCGTCGGCACCAACATCAGCTAGTTCCGGCAATCCGTCCGCAAGAAACGCTATCTCAAACTTTCTCGAAGGGTAATTCAATGCTGCGTAAGCTCGGAGTTGCCGGCCTCGTCGCTGGTGCCGCTTTCGGTGTCGTCCTCGCCGGTTCCCCGGCCTCCGCCAGCGGTTCGCACGGCGGCGACCAGCAGTACAACCAGAACCTGCAGGCCATTCCGGTCCAGCTCTGCAACACGGACGCCACCGTCGGCCTGGTCGCGGTCACCATCCCGATCCTGTCGCCCGACACCACCGGCGACTGCACCAACGGCCCGATCAGCACCAACATCGACTAGGAGACCCGGCATGCTGCGCAAGTTCACCACCGCCACCGCCATCGCCGGTGTCGCCCTGGGCGCCATCCTGGCCGCCACGCCCGCCTCCGCGGGTGAGTCGCACGGTTCGCACGGCGGCGACCAGCAGTACAACCAGAACCTCCAGCTGGTTCCGGTGCAGCTGTGCAACACGGACCTGACCGTGGGCCTCCTCGTCGGGGTCACCGCGCCGATCCTGTCGCCCGACACCACCGGCGACTGCACCAACGGCCCGGTCAGCACCAACATCGACTAGGAGACCCGGCATGCTGCGCAAGTTCACGGCGGCCACCGCCATCGCCGGTGTCGCCCTGGGCGCAATGCTCGCCGCCTCACCCGTGTTCGCCAGCTCGCACGGCGGCGGCCAGCAGTTCAACCAGAACCTCCAGCTGGTTCCGGTCCAGATCTGCAACGCCCAGCTGTCCGTCGGCCTGGCCGGTGTGACCGTGCCCATCCTGTCGCCACAGACGACGGGTGACTGCGTCAACGGTCCCGCCAGCACCAACGTCCAGCACGACAGCTCCGAGGGCCGCGACAGCGGCGACTCGGAGGGTCACAAGGACGAGGGTGAAGACGGGGGCAACGGGTACTAGCCACCTCCGGGTGGCGGGATCCCAGATCCCGCAGTGACGGAAAACGCGAGTGGTTCGTCGAGGCCCTCCGGCAGCCTGCCGGAGGGCCTTGCCGCAGGTAGGACATCCGAGGGAACCGACGTGGGGGGAGATGCCAGATGAAGCGCACGGTCCTGACGGGAGCGGTACTGCTGTTGGCCGCCACCGGCTGCGGAGAGCAGTTGAGCGTGCCCGACCCGCCCGCGGCCACGAATGCCCCGGAGACGGAGCAGAGCCCGCAGGGGGAGACCGCCGGTCCGCAGGAGCAGGCCAGTCCGGAGGAGACGCGGCCCACTCCGCAGGAGGACGGCGACCAGAGCAGCGGGACCTTCGTCCTCAACCGGTACGGGAACGAGAACGGGTTCGACGACCAGACGCCCACCGAGTACGTGGCCACGGAGTTCACCACCTTCACCGACATGGAGTGGGGCACGTGGGCGGACGAGGTCGCGCGCGGCGAGGGAGGGGTCAAGGGGACCTGGTGCATGCAGGAGGGGTGTCAGGACGACCCCTACGAGGTCGAGGTCGAGCTGGGCGACCCGGTGGACGTCGACGGCACCATGTACTTCTCCACGTACACGATCACCGACTACGGCGAGGAGATGTCGGAGGAGATGATCGGGACGCTGCAGGAGGTCGACAGCGAAACCCTGACGCTGCCCGAACCCGAGTGATCCGGACCGGGCGCCGGGGCAGACGGCCGTGTCCGGTGGAGGTGAGCTTCGCCTCCCTCCGCAGAATCATGCCAAAGTTCCTCAAAAGTACATAACTCCTGCTCAAAACGGGTGACGCGGCCCTCTTTCCGGGACCGGAGGGGGCCGAAACGGGCGTGGCGCGCCCGTGAGGTCTCTAGTCTGCTGAGTTGTGGGACTCAACCAGTGGACGGACAACCACGCGGACGACGGACGCGGCGCCGACGGGCGGCCGACGCCACGGCACGGCCGCGCCTCTCTGCTGCGCCTGGCCGCCTGGTTCGAGGAGGCCGACCCGGACCGCGCCGACGCCCTCGCCGCCGCCTCGTACGCCCTCCACCCGGCGCTCCACCTGGAGGGAAGGGTGGACGAGGGTGTCGCCGCCACCACCAGCTGGTGGCAGGCCGACGCCGACCGCAGCACCGTCACCGAGCACCCGGGCGCCCGACCGCCCGAGCCGGTGAGCGACCACCGCGCCCAACAGGCGCGCCTGCGCGACGCGGCCGAGTCCTCCGCCCACTGGCGCCGCGCCGGTGCCGCGCAGATCCGCTCCCTGCTCACAGAGCCCACGGGCCGCCGCGCCCGCCTGGACCTGTCCGGGGCCGGGATGGAGGTCCTGATGGAGCTCCTCACCGCGGCCCTGGGCTCCGGTGACGCCAGCAGGCGCCCCACCTCCGCCGGGGACCTGGAGTTCGCGCTGCGCCTGCACGTCGTCGCCGCGCCGGGCGCCGACGTCACCATCCGGGGCGAGGGCGGGGAGCTGACCCTGGAGGGCCTGCGCCTGCTGGTGACCCCCTACGAGCAGCACGGCCCCGGTGACCTCGACCCGCTCCCCGAGGAGCCGGAGGAGGACGGGGCGGACCCCCTCGCGGCCGGTGCCCCCGAGGGGGACGACGCCTCCGCGAGCCCGGGCGCTCCTGCTGCCCCTTCCGCCTCTCGTGCCCCGGGCGCCTCCGAGCACTCGGAGTCCCCGGACGGCGCCGCTGACACCGGGGCATCGACGGTTCCCCCGGCCCCAGCGGACACGAAGGACCCCGAGGACCCGGCAGGACCGTCCGTTTCCGAAGGTCCCGAGCCCCCCTCCGACCCGCGGATTCCCGTCACGTCCGGGAGCGCGGAGTCCCCGGACGGCCCACCAGCCCCCGCCGACTCCGCCGCTACCGCGAGCCCGGACGCCCCTGTCGACGCCCAGGCCTCGGCAGCACCGTCCGTTTCCGACAGCCCTGAGGACCCCTTCGACCCGCGGATTCCCGGTACACCCCAGAGCGCCGAGACCTCAGACGATCCGCTGGGCTCCGCCGCCTCCGGACACCCCGCCGCCCCGGACCGCTCGACCAGCCCGGACGCCCCTACCGGCACCGAGGCTCCGGCGGCTTCCTCCGTTCCGACAGGTCCCGCGGCATCCGAGGCCCCGTCCGCGCCCCGCAACCCCTTCGCCCCGCCCGCCTCCGAGGACCCGAAGGCCCGACTGTCCCCGGCCGCACCCCGTGCCCCCCGTACACCGGCCGCGTCGACGGAACCCCCTTCCCCCCGCTCTCCGGCGGTCCCGCCGTACTCCACGCACCCCGGCGCCCCGTCCGTCCCGGAGGTCCCCGGGACGCCCACCGCCCCGTCCTACGCGGACATCCTGGGGGTTCCGGCCCCCCCGGCGTCCCCGCGACCCTCGCCGGACCCCGACGCGGCGCCCCGCCCCGAGGACACCGAACCCACCGGTAACCTCCCTGGACCGGACCCGCGTCCCCCCGGTCCGGACGACCTGTCCGCGAACCCGCCCGAGAAGCGATCGTGGGAGTGATGGAGACGGACACCTACAGCGAGGACGCCGCGCTCATCGGCGAACGCCAGGCCGCGGCCCGCGCCCTCCTGGCCCACCCCCTGCTCACCGAGCGCACCCGCCCCGCCGAGTTCGCCCTCGTGCGCTCCCACACCGAGTGGCTCGTCCAACGGTTCCAACGCGTGCTCGGCTACCGCCTGACCGTCGCCGAGGACCACGCCCGGCTGATCAAACGCGGCCTCGTCACCGAGGTCGCGCGCCCCCTCGCACGCGTGACCGGCGCCCCCTTCACCCCGCGCACGCACACCTACCTCGCGCTGTCCCTGGCCGTCCTGGTCGAGGAGCGCGGCCCCACCACCGTCCGGGGCCTGGCCGCGCGGGTCCGCTCCGCCGCGCACGAGGCCGGGGTCGACGCCGACCCCGAGCGCGGCCTCGCCGAGCGCCGCGCCTTCTGCGCCGCCCTGCTCCACCTGGTCTCGCTAGGCGCCCTCACCGAGGACTTCGGCACCATCGCCGACCACCGTGAGGACCCCTCCGCCGACGCGGAGCTGATCCCGCACACGCAGGTCCTGCGCTCGGTCGCCGTCCACCTGCCCCGCGCCTCCGACGACCCCGACTCCTTCCTCGCCGCCGCACGCGACACCGACCCCGAGGGCGACCACCAGGGCGAGACCGCCCTGCGCAGGCTCCTCGCCGAGACCGCCGTCGTCTACCGCGAGGAACTCCCCGACCGCCAGCGCGACCGCCTCGCCGCGCACCAGTGGCGGGCCGCCGCGGCGCTCGGCAACCTCCTGGGCTGCGACACCGAGGTCCGCGCCGAGGGCGTCGCCCTCGTGATGCCCGACGAGGCGGGCGCCCGACCGGTCTTCCCCTCCGACGACCCCGCCGGACAGGTCGCCCTGGCCCTGGTCCGCCACCTCTCCGGCCGCCTGCAACCCGGCCGCCCCGCCACCTCCGCCCCGGTTCCCGAGGAGGAGATGAACACCGCGCTGGAGGCCCTCTGCGGCGCCGACGCGCCCGCGCGGGCCGAGTGGGCCCGCACCGCGGGACCCGAGATCCCCGACCCCGGACGGCTCCGCGAGCGGGTCCTGGTCCTGCTGGCCGACCTCGGACTGCTGCGGGGCGCCCCCGGACGGTGGCGGCTCACCGCCGCGGCCGCCCGCTACGGGGCCGAAACGGACATCCGCGTCCCCCCGATCCAGGACAATGACGAAGACAGCCGGACACACCCCGATCCGGTGCGCGCCCCCGGCGACGACGAGGGTGGACCCGACGCCCCCGACGCTCCCGCCGACCCCCGCGGCGACCTGGGCCGGGTGGCGTCCGTGCTGCAAGCGGTGGCGAACGAGAAGGTGAGCGCGACCAGTGGTGACTCAGGAGACCAGCCAGGCCCCGGAAGCGGCGGCGACGGGTCCGGCTGATTCCGCCGGTACCGGCGCCTCCGACGGCGTCCCCCGCTACCGGCTCGAACGCGCGGGCATCCGCAACGTCTGGCAGTACGACGACCACGTCCTTGACTTCGCGGAGGGTCGTCTGCTGCTGCGCGGCCGCAACGGCGCGGGCAAGTCCAAGGCGCTGGAGATGCTGCTCCCCTTCCTGCTCGACGGCGACGTGCGCCGCCTGGACACCACGGGCACCAACCGCACCAGCCTGCGCTGGCTCATGGCCGAGGACACGCGGCCCGGCCGCCTCCACGGAGCCGAGGAGGACGGTCCCGACCTGCTCGGCGGCCCGGGCGCGGAGGACGCACCCGCCGAAGGCCCGCACGGCGCCGACGCCCCCGGCGGCTCCGCCGAGGAGGAGTCCGGCCCCGCCACCCGGCTCGGTTACCTGTGGGTGGAGTTCACCACCGAGCGCGGCGACCGAGGACTCGACGCCGCGGCCCGCTCCGGAACCGGCCGGGGGGCCTCCGCGCTGCTCGCCGGTACCGGCGCCAGCAGCGCCTCCGCGCTCCTCGCCGCCAGCGCGGCGGCCACCGCCGCCGAGTCCGGCGCGGCGGCGCGCGAACCCGAGCCCCGCGACCCCGACGCCCCGCCCAGCCACCTGACCCTGGGCGCCGCCGTCATGGCGGTCGGCGACTCCGACCCGCGGTGCGTGTTCTTCGTCACCGACCGCCGGGTCGGCCACGACCTCGAACTCGTCACCGACGGCCGCCCCAAGCCCGTCGACCGCCTCCGCTCGGAGATCGGCGCCGACAACTGCTTCACCAGCCCCGTCCCCTACCGGGCCCGCGTGATGCACGACCTGTTCGGCATCGACGACTCCGTCCGCTACCGCAACCTCATCCACCTGCTCTACCGGCTGCGCCGCCCCACCATCGGCGACCGCTTGGAGGCCGGGGAACTCGTCGGCGTCCTGTCCGAGGCGCTGCCGCCCATGGACGAGACGATCCTGGACGAGGTCGCCCGCAACATCGCCGACCTGGAGCGGGCCCGCTCCGACAAGGACGCCCTCACCGAGGCCGGGGCGGGCGTCACCGCCTTCCTGGAGGACTACCGGGGCTACCTCGTCCACACCCTGCGCGCCCGGGCCGCCGAGGTGCGCGAGCAGATCGACGCCGCCGCGGACCGCACCGAGGAGACCGAGCGGCTGCGCGCCGAACTCGACGACCTCATCACGGCGGAGAGCCAGATCTCCGAGGAACGCGACCAGGCCCGCCGCACCCGCGACACCGCCCGGTCCGACGACACGACCCTCGCCGCCGCCCAGGGCGGCGCCGCCACCGCCACGGACGGCGAGCGCCGCGCCTACGACGCCGCCGTGGGCGCCTACATCCGCGCGGCCGAGGCCGCCTGGGTGGCCGCCGAGCACGCCGAACGGGTCGAACGCCACACCGTCGAGCGCATCGGCGAGGACACCGCCACGATCGAGCGCGCGCTCGACGTCCTGCGCCAGACCCACGCCGAGGCCGCGCGCGCCGCCTCCGCGGCGGGCATGGATCCCGGCGTCCTCGGCACCGTCCCCGACCCGGTCGCCACCGTCCACGCCCCCCGCGAGAGCACCACCCGGGTCGACCTGCGCGGACTGGAACAGGCCGTCGAACGCGAACCCGTCGAGGGCGTTGACCTGGACGGCCTGCGCGAACGCCTGGGCCGCCTCCACGACCGCCTCACCGGAGCCGCCGACCGCGCCGCCGACCGCGCCGACCTGGCCGCCCGCCTGACCGGGCTCACCGCCGCCGAGGCCGCCGCCGACCGCCGCCTCGTCGCGCTGACCAGCGAGGCCGAGTCCGCCGACGCCGTGCTCGAACGCGCCCACCAGCGCGAGCAGGACGCCGTCGGCCTCGTACGGCGCCAGAGCGCCGCCTACGCCGAGGGCGTACGTGAGTGGTCCGCCCGGCTGCGCGACTCCAGCCACGCGCACGCCCTGGGCGGGGCCATCCACGAGCTGGAGGGCAGCGTCGAACTGCCCATCGACGACGCGCTGCGCGTCCTGGACCCCGCGGTCCCCGGCAGGGTGGCCCGCCTGGCGCACGCCGCCGTGGACCCCCTCCTGGAGGAACTGCGCGCACGCCGCGACGTGGCCGTCGGGGAGGAGGGCCAGCTCTCCGGCGAACTCGCGGAACTGGCGGACCGGCGCACCAAGAACGCCGAGCACGCCCCCGAGCGCCCCGGATGGGCCACCTACCCGCGCCCCGAGGGGGACGGCCTCCCCCTCTACCTGGCCGTCGACTTCGCGGACGGGCTCAGCACGCGCGAGCAGGCCGGCCTGGAGGCCGCCCTGGA
Organism: Nocardiopsis akebiae; assembly: GCF_018316795.1. NCBI lineage: Bacteria > Bacillati > Actinomycetota > Actinomycetes > Streptosporangiales > Nocardiopsidaceae > Nocardiopsis > Nocardiopsis akebiae. The sequence goes on along the minus strand of NZ_CP074132.1, from coordinate 6,144,150 downwards.
GGCCAGCGGACTGCTGGCGGGCTGGGTCCGCGCCGACGGGGCCCTGCACGACCCGACCACGCGCGACCTCATGGTCTCCCCGGTGCCGGTCCCCGCACTGTCGCGCCCCGTCCGAGGCCGGACGCTGCTCGACGTGCTCGTCCCGGCCGCCGGGCCCACCACCGGACGCGGCGTCGCCCCCGACACCCTGCGCGCCCTGCTCTCCTCCATCGCCCTGGACTCCGGGGCCGAGCAAGTCCGCGACCCCGAGGACGCCGAGGCCGAACCGCGCCACCGCAAGGACAGCCCCGGAGCCGTCGCCCTCTCCAGCGCCGTGTCCCTCTCCGGCGGCTGGCGCCTGGGCGTGGCCTCCGGCGCCCACTACAAGAGCGAACCCGAGTACATCGGCGAGGCCGCCCGCAAACGGGCCCGCGACCGCACCACCGCCAACACCGACCGGCGCATGGCGATCGCCGAGGCCCTGCTCGCCGAGGCGGGCGAGCGCCGCTGGGCCGTCGAGCACTCCTACGCCGAACTCCTGGAGGTCTCCCGCGACCTGCCCGACGCCGCCCCCCTCATCCGCGCCTGGGCCGCCCTGGAGACCGCCCGGGACGACGTGGCCGCCTCGCGCCGCGCCCACGACGTGGCCCGCGACGCGGCCGAGGACTGCCGGGCCGAACTGCTCGACGTCCGCGAGAGCCTGCGCCGCGCCTCCGCGGTGGAGGGCACACAGGAGGGCGGACCCGCCGCGGGGGAGAGGGACCTGCCCACCGCGCGCGCCGACCTGGACAGCGCCCTGCGCGCCCTGGACCACCTGCGCGTCCTCATCGCCTCCGCGCTGCGCGACCTTGACGTCCTGGCCTGGGAGCTCGCCGACCACGAGCACCACGTCGCCGCCTGGCGGGCCGTCCGGGCCGACCGGGTGCTGGCCGAGGATGCCCGCGCCGCGGCGATCGACGACATGATCACCGTCCGCCGCCAGATCGAACTCGGCGACCGGGCGCGTGGCGCGGCCGACGAACAGCTCGACGCCGCACGCGAGCAGGTCGGGGCCAGAGCCGAGGAGGCCGCCCAGCGGCTGCCCGAACTCGAACGCGACGCCCAGCGCGCCCGGGACGAACGGGTCAGCGCCGAGGCGCGCCTGGCCGCGGCCACGCGTGAGCGCGCCGAGCAGGTGAGCCGCGCGCTCGCGGCCGGGGACGGCCTGGTCGCCTCGGTCACCGGGACCGACGCGTCGGGGACCGAGGCCCCCGACGCCGTGCTGCTGCGCGCCGCGGGCCTGGGCGCGTGCGCCGAGGAGGACGCGCCCCTGGCCGCCTACCTGGCCGCCCGCGCCGAGACCGCGCCCCCCGGGCCCGACTCCCGCCTCGCCCTGCTGGAGGCCTTCGTCATCGCGATGGAGGAGGGCCTGGCCCCCCCGGAGGGCGACGAGGCGGCGGACGCGCCCCGGGTCGACGACAGCACGGTCCTGGCCAGCCGCGAGGACCTGGACCGGGTGCTCGCCTCGGCTGGCTGGACGCAGGTCCGCACCGAGATGAGCGAACCCCGGGGCGTCAAGCGCCTCACCGTCCACGACGAGGACGGCGCGCACGACGTCACCGCCTACGCCGAACGGATCGCCGCCGCGGTCGCCGGGGCCGAGGAGAGCGTCGCGATCGCGGAGGAGGAGGCCTTCGAACGGCACCTGCTCGGGGAGCTGGCCGGCCACCTGGCACGCCAGGTCGAGGAGGCCAGGGCCCTCATCGCCACCATGAACGACGTCCTCAAGGACGTCACCACCTCTGCCGGCCTGGGCGTGCGCCTGGACTGGCGGCTGGCCCCCGACGCCGGCGCGGACATCGAGGCGGTCGTGCCGCTCCTGGCCACCCCGGCCCGGGAGCGGACCCGCGTGCAGACGACCCGGCTGCGCGACGCGCTCCGGCGCTGCATCGAGGCCATCCGCCGCCTGGACCCCACCGCCACGGGGGGCGCGCAGCTGCGCGCGGCCCTGGACTACCGGTCCTGGTTCACCTTCACCGTGTACGTGACCGACGGCGCGGGCGACGAGCGGCGCCTGGGGCACCGCACGGCGCTCAGCCAGGGCGAGCAGCGCGTGGTGGCCTACCTGGTGCTGTTCGCGGCCGCCGCCGCGCACTTCGACGCCCTGGCGGCCCGGGCTCCGTGGGCGCCGAGGCTGATCCTGCTCGACGACGCCTTCGCCAAGGTCGACGAGCCCACGCACGGGCGCCTGCTGGGCCTGCTGGTCGAACTGGACCTGGACTTCGTCCTGACCTCGGAACGGGTGTGGGGCTGCTTCGCCAGCGTCCCCAGCCTCAACATCTACGAGTGCCTGCGGGACCCGAACGTGCCCGGGATCGCCACCCTGCACTTCACATGGGACGGGAGCAGGAGGCGCCTGGTGGGGGTGTAGGGGAGACCGCGGCGGGGGAGGAGGCCAGTCGGCCCCTTCCGCGACGGAGACCGGCGTTCGGCGAGTGCTTCCTCCCGTCCTGTCCTAGTCTGCTTGTGCGGAGACGACACGTGAACGGGGTGACGAAGTGACTCGGGTACCCGAGACGTTCGAGGGTGGGACGGCGCTCCTGGACGCTCTGGCGCGCTCCGGGCTGCCCCGGGAGGTCAGCTCCTGGGTAGGCGCCGCCCTGTGGGGCGAGGACGCCCTGGAGGCCCGCCTGAGGGGTGAGCGCGTCCCCGAGCCGGAACCCGTCGCCGAGCCGCCCGCGGGCAGGGTCCGGCGGACCTACCTCACCGGGATCAGGGTCCAGGGCTTCCGGGGCATCGGCCGCCCCGCCGAACTCGCCTTCGACGCAGGTCCCGGACTGACCGTGATCGTCGGGCGCAACGGTTCGGGCAAGTCCAGCTTCGCCGAGGCCGCCGAGGCCGCCCTCACCGGCCGCAACCCCCGGTGGGACGCCATGCCCACGGGCTGGCGCGACGGCTGGCGCAACCTCCACTACGACGAGCGCACCGAGGCGACCGTGGACGTGCGCGTCGCCGGGGACGAGGGCTCCACCCGTATCAGCCGCAGGTGGACGGGCGAGAGCGTCCGCTCCGCGCGCGGCGAGGTCGTCCGCCCCGACGGCGAGGTCTCCCCCCTCCGGACCATGGACTGGGGCGACAACCTCGTGCGTTACCGCCCCTTCCTGTCCTACGACGAACTCGGCCGCACGGTCACCGGGCGCTCGGCCGAGCTGTACGACACGCTCACCGGCCTGCTCGGGCTCAGCGGCCTGACGGAGGCCGAGCGCCGCCTCGCCAAGGTGTGCGACGGGCTCGCCAAGCGCCGCGACCGCCCCTCGCGGGAGCTGCGGTTCCTGCTCGACGCGCTCCGGGCCTCCGACGACCCCAGGGCCGCCCAGGCCGTCCAGCTCCTCACCGCCTCCTACTTCGACATGGACGCCCTGCGCAGGCTCGCCTCCGACACCTCGCCCAGCGACCCCGAGCTGCACACGGTCCTGCGCCGCCTGCGGCGGCTGGCCGTGCCCGAGCGGGCGCTGATGTCCGACGTGGTCAACGAGCTGCGGGGCGCGTCCATGGAGCTGGCCATGGCCGCGGGCAGCAAGGGCGACCGCGCGCACGGGGTGGTCAGGCTCCTGGAACAGGCGCTCGAACACCACCAGCGCCACCCCTCCGAGACCGAGTGCCCCACGTGCTCCTCGCCGCTGGGCGCCGACTGGACGCGCCGGGCCAACGCCCAGCTGCGCGCCCTCAAGCCGCAGGCGGCCGTGGTCTCGGCCGCCTACGAGCGAGCCGACGCGGCCAGGGACCAGGCCCGCTTCCTGATGTCCCCGGCGCCGGGCTGGCTGCCGCCGGAGAGCGAGCTGGGCCAGGTGTGGTCGCTGTGGGAGTCCGGCGCGGACATCGAGGACCTGGCAGAGCTGGCCGAGCACGTCGAAACGGTCGGCCGCAGGCTGCGGGCGGCCGCGGTGAGCGCCCGCCGGGACGCGAGCGAGCGGCTGGAGGACCCGACCGGCGGCTGGTCGGAGCTGGCCGAGCAGCTCTCGGGGTGGCTGGACGACGCCCAGGACGCCCTCACCGCGCGCGAGGTCCTCAACGGGGCCGAGGCGGGGCTGAACTGGCTGTCGGAGCAGGCGAGGATCCTGCGCGAGGAGCGGCTGGGGCCGGTCGCCGCGCAGGCCGAGCAGGTCTGGTACCGGCTGCGCCAGGAACGGCACATCGACCTCCAGGGCATGCGGCTGATCGGCCGGGGCGCCCGGCGCCGGGTCGAGGTGGACGTGTCGGTCGACGGAGTCGGGGACCAGACCAGCGCGCCCGGGCTCCTGAGCCAGGGCGAGTTCCAGGCGCTGGCGCTGTCCATCTGCCTGCCGCGCACCCTGGTGGAGGGCAACCCCTTCGGCTTCCTGGTCCTGGACGACCCGGTCCAGGCGATGGACACCGAGACCGTGGAGGGCCTGTCCGCGGTGCTGGCGGAGGTGGGCAGGCACCGGCAGCTGATCGTGTTCACCCACGACACCCGCCTGTCCGACGCCCTGCGCAGGCTGGGCCTGCCCGCCGACATCCGCAGGATCAACCGGGACGCGATGTCCAACGTGTGGGTCGAGGCGGTCTGAGTCACAGTCGGGGCGCCGGACCAGCTGTGAGCAGGGGTTTCGGCGCCCGGGTGCGGGCCGGGGGCGTTCGATTTGGCAGACCACCCCCGAATCCCTGTATAGTCATGACCAGCGCAAGGGGGCAACGCCCCCGGGGCGGACGAGAGAAAGCCCCACCAGCGCGCCCCTTTAGCTCAGTCGGCAGAGCGTCTCCATGGTAAGGAGAAGGTCTACGGTTCGATTCCGTAAAGGGGCTCCACCACTTGACGGGGTACGGTCCACTCAGGTGGGTGGCCGGAGGGAGCATCCGCCGGCCTGCACCGGGTCACAGCCCTGGTAGGGTTGTGGTCCCGTTGATCGGGGCGGGGTAGCTCAGTCGGTAGAGCAAGCGGCTCATAATCGCTGTGTCGTCGGTTCAAGTCCGGCCCCCGCTACCAACCCGCTGACCCCTGAGCCCACATCTCAGGGGTCGTCGCGGGCGCTTACTACTGTTTCCAGCGAGAAAGGCACTCCGAAGTGGCTGCCACCGACGTGAGGCCGAAGATCACCCTGGCCTGCCAGGAGTGCAATCACCGGAACTACATCACCCGCAAGAACCGTCGGAACACCCCCGACCGTCTCGCGATCAAGAAGTTCTGCCCGAACTGCCGCAAGCACAACGAGCACCGCGAGACCCGTTAAGTCCCGCGCGAGCGCCCCTGTCGAGCGCGATCGTCTCCGCCGCGACGTCGCAGAGGCAGTTCTCGAAGGCTTCCAGCCCGGTGAGCGATCCGCTCACCGGGCTGTTCGCGTGTCCGGGCCCCTTCACGACAGGAGAGAGCGTGGCGATCAACCCTGACTACCTCGGCCGGGAGTACCCCGCGCCGGAGGCCTACGAGGTCACCCGGGGCAAGATCCGTGAGTTCGCCGAGGCGGTCAACGACCCCAACCCGGTCTACACCGACCAGGACTCGGCCCGGGCGGCCGGACACCCCGACGTGGTCGCCCCGCCCACATTCCCGGTCATCCTGGGGATGGCGGGCTCGGCACAGGCCATCGCCGACCCCGACCTCGGCCTGGACTTCTCCAGGGTCGTGCACGGCGACCAGAGCTTCCGCTACAGCCGTCCGCTGTACGCCGGGGACGTCCTGAGCAGCGTCACCCGCATCACGGCCATCCGGGCCCTGGGCGGCAACGAGCTGATCACCCTGGAGACCGCGGCACACGACGCCGACGGCGAGCACGTGGTCACCGCCACGATGATGCTGGTCGCGCGAGGAGGAGAGGCATGAGCAGGCTGCGCCACGCCGACGTCGAGGTCGGCACCGAGCTCCCCGAGCGCACCTTCCCGGTCCGCCGCCTGGACCTGGTCCGCTACGCGGGCGCCTCGGGCGACTTCAACCCGATCCACTGGAACGAGCGCTTCGCCAAGTCGGTGGGACTGCCCGACGTCATCGCGCACGGCATGTTCACCATGGCCGAGGCCGCGCGGGTGCTCACCGACTGGTCGGGCGACCCAGGCTGCGTCGTCGACTACTCGGTGCGCTTCTCCGCGCCCGTGGTGGTCCCCGACGACGACGAGGGCGCCGAGATCACCGTCGGCGGCAAGGTCAAGACCAAGAACGACGACGGCACCGTCACGGTGCTGCTGACCGCGCGGTCGGGCGGCGCCAAGGTCCTGGTGCAGTCCAAGGCCACCGTGCGCCTGGCGAGGTAGACGTGACCGCACTCTCCGAGTACACCACCCTGCGCCTGGGCGGCCCGGCGCGGACCTTCCTGGTCGCGGGCACCACCGACGAGCTGGTCTCCGCCGTGACCCGCGCCGACGCCGCCGGCGAGCCCGTCCTCGTCCTGGGCGGGGGCAGCAACCTCGTGGTCTCCGACGACGGCTTCCCCGGGACCGTGGTCCTCGTGGACTCCGGGGGAGTCTCCTTCGAGGAGGCGGGCACCGACGAGGAGGGCGAACCTGTCGTGCTGCTGCGCGCCGAAGCGGGCGTGGAGTGGGACCCGCTGGTGGAGCGCGTCGTGGCCGAGGGCCTCAGCGGGCTGGAGTTCCTGTCGGGCATCCCCGGCCGGGTCGGCTCCACGCCCATCCAGAACGTGGGCGCCTACGGCCAGGACGTCAGCCAGACCATCCGAGAGGTGCTCGTCCACGACCGGCGCACCGGTGAACGGCGCCGGATGACCAACGCCGAGTGCGGCTTCAGCTACCGCGACAGCGTCTTCAAGGGCGACGACCGCCACGTGGTGTGCGAGGTGGTCTTCGCGCTGCGCCGCTCCAAGCTCAGCCGTCCGATCGCCTACGCCGAGGTGGCCCGCGCCCTGGGGACCGAGGCGGGCGCCCGGGTGCCGCTGGAGCGGGCGCGTGAGACCGTCCTCGGGCTGCGCAGGGGCAAGGGCATGGTCCTCGACCCCGCCGACCCCGACACCCGCAGCGCCGGGTCGTTCTTCACCAACCCGGTGGTCACCGCCGAGGAGTTCGCGGCCGTGCGCGAACGGGCGGCCGCCCGTCTGGGCGCCGACGCGCAGGTGCCCGGACACCCCGACGCGAGGGGGGACGTCAAGCTCTCCGCGGCCTGGCTGATCGACCGCGCCGGGTTCACCAAGGGGTACGGCGACGGTCCCGCGCGCATCTCCGGCAAGCACAGCCTCGCCCTGACCAACCCCGGCGGCGCCACCACGAAGGACCTGCTGGAGCTGGCCCGCGAGGTGCGGGCGGGCGTGGAGGAGGCCTTCGGGGTCCGCCTGGTCAATGAGCCGGTGATGGTCGGCGTCTCCCTCTGAGCCGGCGCCCCGCGACCGGGTCCCAGCCGCGCCCGATTTCGGAGTTGGGCGCGGCCAACTTGTTTTTCAGGGCGGACTGATAAAACAATTCAGTAAAGCCATGAATTGCATTCCCCTTCTGTTCTGTCATAAAGTCGGAGCCGTCGAAGGGGAGTAGTCCCCAATGCGTGCGATCGACACACTGGCCGCCCCGCGGCCCGGTCGTACGAGCCCGGCCAGGCCAGAAGCGCCGAGCCAGGAGCGGACGAGACCTTTGACCCGGAAAAGACCGGGTTGAAGTGGTGTCCGCCTCCTTCTGCCCAGACAACGTCGGACGGAAGGGGAAACATGACGGGGTTCGCCGCCGGACTGGCATTCAGCGCCTTCGCCATCTTCATCGCCGAAATGGGCGACAAGACCCAACTCGTGGCCATGTCGCTGGCCACCCGCTACCGGGCCCTCACGGTCATCCTCGGCATCACCGCGGCCACCGCGGTCGTGCACGCGGGCAGCGTCCTGCTGGCCGAGGTCCTGGGCGCGACGCTGCCCACCGACTGGCTCACCCTCGCCGCCGGTGTCGCGTTCCTGTTCTTCGGCGCGTGGACCCTGCGCGGCGACGAGATGAGCGACAAGGACGAGGCCCGCGCCGCCTCCCGGCGCATCCGCTCCGCGTTCGCGACCGTCTTCGTCGTCTTCCTCGTCGCCGAACTCGGCGACAAGACCATGCTCGCCACGATCACCGTCGGCACCCAGCACCACTGGCTGCCCGTGTGGATCGGCTCCACCGTGGGCATGGTCGCGGCCGACGCCATCGCCATCGCGCTGGGCGCCGTGCTCGGCAAGAAGCTGCCCGAGCGCGCCATCCAGATCGGCGCGGCCACCCTGTTCTTCGTCGCGGGCGCCGCCATGCTGGGCCAGGGCGCCTGGATGCTCCTCGCCTGAGCCCTGAGCCCTGAGCCCTGAGCCCTGAGCCCTGAGCCCTGAGCCCTGAGCCCCGAGCCCTGAGCCCTGAGCCCCGAGCCCTGAGCCCTGAGCCCTGAGCCCCGAGCCCTGAGCCCTGAGCCCCGAGCCGGTGGCGGCTCAGTCCCCGGTCGGCTCCGGGTCGGCGGCCAGCCACGCGTCCACCCCGGCCAGCAGCTCCTTGCGCAGCGACTCCGGCGCGCCCGAGCCGCGGACCGACATCCGCGCCAGCTCGGCCAGCTCCGGGTCGGAGAACCCGAGCACCTCGCGGGCGATCCGGTACTGCTCCACCAGGCGCGGCCCGAACAGCAGCGGGTCGTCGGTGCCCAGCGCGACCGGAACCCCGGCGTCGAAGAGCGTGCGCAGCGGCAGCTGCCCCAGGTCGTCGTACACCCCCAGGCCCACGTTGGAGGTCGGGCAGACCTCCAGCGTCACCCCGCGTTCGGCGATCCGCTCCACCAGCCGCGGGTCCTCCACGGCCCGCACGCCGTGCCCGATCCGGTCGGCGTCGAGCACGTCCAGGCACTCGCGCACGCTGCGGGGCCCCTGGAGCTCGCCGCCGTGCGGAGCGGAGAGCAGCCCGGCCCGCCGCGCGATCCTGAACGCCCCCTCGAACTCCAGGGCGCGGCCGCGCCGCTCGTCGTTGTTCAGGCCGAACGACACCACGCCCCCGCCCGCGTACTGGCGGGCCAGGCGGGCCAGCACCTTGGCGTCCAGCGGGTGCCTGGTGCGGTTGGCCGCCACCATCAGGCCGACGTGCACGCCGGTCTCGCGCTCGGCGGCGCGGGCCGCGTCCAGGAACAGCTCCAGGGTGGCGGTGAGCCCGTCGAAGAGCGAGGCGTAACCGCTCGGGTCCACCTGGATCTCCAGCCAGCCGGACCCGGCCGCGCGCTCGTCCTCGGCCGCCTCGCGCAGCAGCCGGTACACGTCCTCGGGTCTGCGCAGCACCGACCGGGCGATGTCGTACAGGCGCTGGAAGCGGAACCAGCCGCGCTCGTCCGTGGCGCGGAGCCTGGGCGGCCACTCCTCGACCAGGGCCTGGGGGAGGTGGATGCCGTGCTCGGCGGCCAGCTCCACCAGGGTGGGATGGCGCATCGATCCGGTGAAGTGCAGGTGCAGGTGTGCTTTGGGCAGCCGGTCCAACCGGCGGGCGCTGGTCGGTGTCTCCATGACGTAAGCCTGCCGTATACGGGGCGCCCCCGGGGCCAGGACGCCCCACTCGGCCGCGCGGGGACCGGCCCCGTACACGCCGACGCGCCCCGGGGAACCGGTCCCCGGGGCGCGTGAACGGAGTCGGTGACCGGGTGCCCGGCCCCAGGGGGGGTCTGTCCGGGCGCCCGCGGGGTTCTGGAGGTGGCGGAGGCGGGTTCGCGAGGAACGAGCGAACCCGCCGGAGGCACCACTGTGCCTGCTTCAACCCGATTCCCGCTCTTTGGGCGCCCGGACACGGGGCGAGGTGCAGGGCGGAGCCCCGGAGAAGCGCCGCTACTTGGCCTCTGCCAGCAGCTTCTGGACGCGGCTCACGCCCTCGGCGAGGTCCTCGTCGCTGAGCGCGTAGGACAGGCGCAGGTAGCCGGGGGTACCGAAGGCCTCACCGGGCACCACGGCGACCTCGGCCTGCTCCAGGATGAGCTCGGCCAGCTCGGTGGAGGTCCGCGGCGTCCGGCCGCGGATCTCCTTGCCCAGCACGCCCTTGACCGAGGGGTAGGCGTAGAACGCGCCCTGCGGCTCGGGGCAGACCACGCCGTCGATCTCGTTGAGCATGCGCACGATCGTCTTGCGGCGGCGGTCGAAGGCCTCGCGCATCGTCGCCACGGCTTCCAGGTCGCCGGAGACCGCGGCCAGGGCGGCGGCCTGCGAGACGTTGGCGACGTTGGAGGTGGCGTGCGACTGGAGGTTGCCAGCGGCCTTGACCACGTCCTTGGGGCCGATGATCCACCCCACGCGCCAGCCGGTCATGGCGTAGGTCTTGGCCACGCCGTTGACGATGACGGTGCGGTCGGCGATCTCGGGCACCTCGACGGGCAGCGAGGAGAACTCGGCGTCCCCGTAGACCAGGTGCTCGTAGATCTCGTCGGACAGCACCCACAGGCCGTGCTCGTTCGCCCAGCGGCCGATCTCGCGGACCTGCTCGCGCGGGTACACGGCGCCGGTCGGGTTGGACGGGGAGACGAACACCAGGACCTTGGTTCGCTCGCTGCGCGCCGCCTCCAGCTGCTCCACGTCGGCCAGGTAGCCGGTGCTCTCGTCGGTGACGACGAAGACCGGGACGCCGCCCGCGAGCTTGATCGACTCGGGGTAGGTGGTCCAGTACGGGGCGATGACGATGACCTCGTCGCCCGGGTCCAGCATGGCGGCGAAGGCCTCGTAGATGGCCTGCTTGCCGCCGTTGGTCACCAGGACCTGGGCGGGGTCGACCTCGTAGCCGGAGTCGCGCAGGGTCTTCTCGGCGATGGCCTTCTTGAGCTCGGGCAGGCCGCCGGCGGGCGTGTAGCGGTGGAACCGGGGCTCACGGGCGGCCTCGACGGCGGCCTCGACGATGTAGTCGGGGGTCGGGAAGTCGGGCTCTCCCGCGCCGAAGCCGATGACGGCACGGCCCTCCGCCTTCATGGCCTTGGCCTTGGCGTCCACGGCCAGGGTGGCGGACTCGGAGATCGCGCTGATACGTGCAGAGAGACGGGGTCGATCAGTCATGCGTCCCATGTTGTCATGCGCCCCTGGTCCGGGCGCGGGCGGGAAGGAGGGCGCAACCGGACGAAGGGGCCGTTCACGCCCCTCGGCGGGACGAACGGTTTGGTCGCGGGGCCCCGAGCGCATACACTCTTTCGGGTCGGCCGTTCGTGGCCCAGGTGTTACCTGGCGCACGGTGTGCGTAGCGCACCGGAACCGGCTATGGTGGGATCGCAGTTTCCGCTAAGGGCAGTGGCTCAATTGGCAGAGCACCGGTCTCCAAAACCGGCGGTTGGGGGTTCGAGTCCCTCCTGCCCTGCACCTTCGCGCGTGCGGTGTGGCGTCCCTGCGGGCGCCGCACCGCACGGGCACCGAAACTACGGGGACAAGTAGCAGCCCGCGACCCTAAGGACCCCAGGTGACTCAGACTGACGCCGACGCCAAGCCCGACAAGGAGCCCAAGCGTCGTACCGGTCCGGTGACGTTCACCAAGCAGGTCGCCGGAGAGCTGCGCAAGGTCCGCTGGCCCACGCGCCGCGAACTGGTCACCTACACCATCGTGGTCCTCGTCTTCGTGCTGGTCGTCCTGGGATACGTCTCCCTCGTGGACTGGGGCTTCGGCGAGGCGGTCACCTGGCTGTACGGCACGTTCGGCACGCCGCAGGGCGTCTGACCACCCCTTCCGCGCCGCGTCCTCCGGCAGCAGCCGGGACGCGGCCTCCTCGTCCGCGCGTTGGTCCCGGTCCGCCCGGAGAGACCGTAAGCTGGCAGAACCGGGTTCGATGCACAGCGCTGCCTCGTGTGCGTCGCCCCGAGAGCGAATCCGACGAGAGAAAGAGCAGCCGTGTCCGAGTCCCCACTGACCTCTGACGACTTCCCCGAAGAGGAGCCGGTTCAGTCGTCGGCGGAAGAGACCGGCCTGGCGGGCGAGCTGCCGGAGGACGCGACCGACGCGGTCGACACCGACAGCCCGGAGCTGACCGGTGACGCCGACGAGTCCGAGGCCGCCGACGACCACGAGGGCGTCGTGGAGGAGGACGGGGAGCAGGACGAGGCCGCCGAGGAGGAGGCCCCCCGCCTGGACCCCGTCGAGGAGTTCAAGAACGAGCTCGTCCTGCTGCCCGGCGACTGGTACGTCGTGCACACCTACGCCGGTTACGAGAAGCGGGTCAAGGCCAACGTCGAGAGCCGCACCCAGTCGCTCAACATGGAGGAGTACATCTTCCAGGTCGAGGTGCCCGAGCACGAGGTCACCGAGGTCAAGAGCGGCAAGCGCCAGCAGGTCACCGAGAAGGTCCTGCCCGGCTACGTGCTCGTCCGCATGGACCTGACCGACGAGTCCTGGTCGGCCATCCGCAACACCCCGGGCGTCACCGGCTTCGTGGGCCTGTCCAACAAGCCCGCGCCGCTGAGCCTGACCGAGGTGGCCAAGCTCCTCGCCCCCGAACCGGAGGTGGAGCCGGAGCAGGCGCAGCAGGCCCGGACCGCGGGCGGCGGTGTCGGAGAGGCCCGCATGGACGTGGCCTACGAGGTCGGCGAGTCCGTCACCGTCATGGAGGGCCCGTTCGCGACCCTGCCCGCGACGGTCAGCGAGATCAACCCCGACACCCAGAAGCTCAAGGTGCTGGTGTCGATCTTCGGCCGCGAGACCCCCGTCGAGCTGTCGTTCAACCAGGTCGCCAAGATCTAGCCCGTCCGCTCCCGCCGCCCTTGCCGGGGCCCTTGGGCCGCGAAGCGCCTGTCAGGGCACTCGCAAGAGCGGCATAGACTTGGTGGGTCCGCCCCGTGGCGGACCCACTCGCGTGTTCCGCCCCGGCGGGACCCGCGCCCGGTCCGCCCGGTCCCGGCGGACCGGCGCCCCGCGCCCGTCGAGCGCGGGGTCCCCCGCCTCCTTCGGCAGCGGTTCCCCGGCCCCCGAGGCCGCGCGGCGCCGTCAGGGAGGCAACGGGACCAGAACACAACGCAGATCAGGCAAAGGACCCGATATGCCTCCGAAGAAGAAACTGGCCGCACTCGTCAAGGTGCAGCTCCCCGCCGGTCAGGCCACCCCGGCGCCGCCCGTCGGTACCGCGCTCGGTCCGCACGGCGTCAATATCATGGACTTCTGCAAGCAGTACAACGCTGCCACGGAGTCCCAGCGCGGCAACGTCATCCCCGTCGAGATCTCCATCTACGAGGACCGTTCCTTCAGCTTCGTCACCAAGACGCCTCCGGCGCCGAAGCTGATCCTGAAGGCCGCCGGCCTGGACAAGGCCGCCACCGACCCGGGTCGCAGCACCGCCGGTTCCATCACCGCCGAGCAGGTCCGCGAGATCGCGCAGACCAAGCTGCCCGACCTCAACACCGAGGACATCGAGGCCGCCGCCAAGATCGTCGCCGGCACCGCCCGCTCGATGGGCATCGAGGTCAAGTAGTCCCCCGCACGGTGGCGCCGGTCCGCGGAGACCGGAGCGACCGGGGACGCTCGACGTTCAAGAACCACCGTGGCAGGGCCAGGCGCTGGCCCGGTGACCACACGTTCCACAGGAGAACAGAGTGAAGCGCAGCAAGAACCACCGCAAAGCCAGCCAGCAGGTGGACCGTGACAAGCTCTACGGCCCCGCCGAGGCCGTGAAGCTCGCCAAGGAGACCTCCACCGTCAAGTTCGACGCGACCGTCGAGGTCGCCCTGCGCCTGGGCGTCGACCCGCGCAAGGCCGACCAGATGGTCCGCGGCACCGTGAACCTGCCGAACGGCACCGGCAAGACCGCTCGGGTCCTGGTCTTCGCGACCGGTGAGCGTGCCGAGCAGGCTCTCGCGGCTGGCGCCGACATCATCGGCGACGACGAGATGATCGAGAAGGTCTCGAAGGGCTTCACCGACTTCGACGCCGTCGTTGCCACCCCGGACCTCATGGGCAAGGTCGGCCGCCTCGGCCGCGTGCTCGGTCCGCGCGGCCTGATGCCGAACCCGAAGACCGGCACCGTCACACCCGACGTCGCCAAGGCCGTCACCGACATCAAGGGCGGCAAGATCGAGTTCCGCGTGGACCGCCACGGGAACCTGCACTTCATCATCGGCAAGGCCTCCTTCGACGACCAGAAGCTCCTGGAGAACTACCAGGCCGCGATCGACGAGGTGAACCGCCTCAAGCCGTCCGCCGCCAAGGGCCGCTACATCAAGAAGGCCGTGGTCTCCACGTCCATGGGCCCGAGCATCCCGCTCGAGGTCTAGCCTTCGCGGCTGCCCAGCGCAGACGAGAGCGGCCCCCGCAGTCCGAGAGGACGGCGGGGGCCGCTCCGCTTCCGCCGGGGCCTGTGCGGCCGCCGCGCGGCGGCCGCACAGGCCCCGGAGAGCCGTGACACGCGGACCTACATGGTGCCGATCTCGTCCTCGGCGGGGATCTCGACGTTGGTCTCGTTGAGGGCGGAGAACTCCATGGACACGTCGGACACCTCGTCCGCGAACTCCATGCGCAGCGGGAAGCCGGTGTCGTCGATCCAGACACCGATGTCGAGGGTGCCGCTGAAGTCGGAGCCGAGCACCTGGAGGAGCGCGGCCGACTGCTCCTCGGACAGGGCCTCGTACTCCTCGCTGGTCATCGTGCCCTCGATGACCGTTGTCTCCACGCCGTTGATCTCCTCGGTACCCGCCTCGGAGACGTTCTCCAGGGAGGCGATGGCGCTGGCGACCTGGGGCAGGGCCTCCACGTCGAAGACGTCCGCGGAAACGTCCCCGAGCCCCTCACCGCCGGCAGTCACCCAGGGAGTGTCCCCGTACTGTCCCAGGCTGTTGGAGATCAGGGGGTCCTGGCCCTCCGGGTAGAGCATGACGCTGGTGCCGGCCTCCTCGGCAGTGAGGCCGCTCACGTCCGCGCCGGTCATCTCCATCAGGGCCAGCGTGCTCTCGCCGAGGAACGGCATGACCGCGGTGACCTGGAGGGCCGAGGGGTCGTCGCTCACCTCGTAGACGATGGACATCTCGACCTCCCCCTCGCCCAGCGGCGACTCGGTGGTGAGGATGTCCATCGTGAGGGTGTAGTTGTCGACGCTCTGGGTGCTCTCGCCGAGACCGGCGACCAGGTCCAGGACGCTGCCGCCACCGCCCTCCTCGGGCGACTCGGCCGCCGCCTCGACGGGCTCCTCCTCCGCGGCGCCTCCGCCGCAGGCGGTGAGGGACAGAGCGAGGGTGCCGGCGGAGATCAGCACCGGCATACGGGTCTTCACGGGGTGTTCGCCTTCTTCTTTTGTGCGGGGGACACGGGCACGACTGGGAGCGGGGGTGCCCGGTAGCGTCATGCTGCCACGTCGGAGGGACGTTCCGGTCCCCGCCGGTTCCTCCGCGCGGCCACTGAACCGGCGTCGGCCGTGTCCAGGCGGTTCCGTGCCCGCTGGGGAGTGAGCGCGATCACGGTTTCGGCCCCCCGGTGCGGAGCGGGGGCTCCCGCGCGTGCGGTACGATGGGTTCTTGCCGAAGACCGCTGGTCGTCACCCGAACGGGTGACCTAAGGGCCCATCCGCGATGGGCGCCCGCGCAGGTGTCACAAGAGCTTCCCGTTCCACGCCGTGCTCCGCGCGGTGGCCGGAACGCGGTCATGCCCCGTGCGCCTCGCGCCCGGGGCTTTTTCTCGTGCTGACGCCGATCGCCCGGGCCCTTGGAGTCAACCAGCGTTCAATGTTGGAAGGAGTCCCATGGCGAGGCCGGACAAGGCAGCCGCGGTCGCCGAACTCACGGGCGAGTTCCGTGAGTCGAACGGCGCCGTGCTGACCGAATACCGGGGGCTCACTGTCGCGCAGATCACTGAACTGCGTCGCAGCCTCGGCCAGAGCGCGCGTTTTCGCATCGTCAAGAACACGCTGACCAAGATCGCGGTCACGGAGGCCGGTGTCGACGAGCAGGTCAAGGACCTGCTCGAGGGCCCGTCCGCCATCGCCTTCGTCCACGGTGACGTGGTCGAGGCCGCCAAGGGTCTGCGTGACTTCGCGAAGGCGAACTCGCCCCTGGTGATCAAGGGCGGTGTCATCGACGGCAAGTCGATGAGCGCCGACGACATCACCAAGCTGGCCGATCTGGAGTCCCGCGAGGTCATCCTCGCGAAGCTGGCGGGTGCGCTCAAGGCCAAGCAGGGCCAGGCCGCCGCCGTCTTCCAGGCGCTGCCCTCCAAGACTGTGCGTCTCGCGCAGGCCCTGGCGGACAAGCGCTCCCAGGAAGCCGCCTGACCTTTTGAACCCCGCCGGGCGCCGAGGGCGCTCGGACACTGACTCGCACGCGGGCCCGACAGGACCGCGTGTCCGCAGAGAAAGAGAGATCGCACCATGGCGAAGCTCAGCAACGAGGACCTGCTTGCCGCGTTCGAGGAGATGACCCTTCTCGAGCTGGCCGACTTCGTGAAGCTCTTCGAGGACAAGTTCGACGTCACCGCCGCCGCTCCGGCCGCCGTGGCCGTCGCCGCTCCCGGCCAGGGTGGCGGCGCCGCCGCCGAGGCCGAGGAGAAGGACGAGTTCGACGTCATCCTCGAGGGCGCTGGCGACAAGAAGATCCAGGTCATCAAGGAGGTCCGCGGCCTCACGAGCCTGGGCCTCAAGGAGGCCAAGGACCTGGTCGACAACGCTCCCAAGCCGCTGCTGGAGGGCGTCAACAAGGAGACGGCCGAGAAGGCCAAGGCCGCTCTCGAGGGCGCTGGCGCCTCCGTCACCCTCAAGTAGTCCCACGCGGGCCGCTGAGCGCCCGCTGGCCTGCTTCCGGCGGCCGTCCCTCCTTCCGGGGAGGGGCGGCCGCCTTCGTGCGTCCTGGAACCCCTCACCGCCTCCGGGCTGGCCCCTCCCGCCATCCGGCCCGCGCTCCTCGGCGCTCCGGCCCGCGACCGCCGCGCCCCCGACCCGCGCTCCTCCCGTCTTCCGGACCGTCGCCCGCCGAGCCCTCCGCCCCCGCGCCGACCTGCGGCGGACCCGGAGTCCTTTGCCCGCGCCCCGCCGTGTCCGCCACCGCTCCTCCCGTCCCCTGTGCGAAGCTGAGGGGGATCCGGCAGGTTCCGGAACCGGGGGTGCGTGTGCGAACTGTCCCCCGGACGCGCTAATCTCCCGTCCCGGGAAACCCGCCGAGGCCCGGAGGACGTGTTTACCCGCCTGAGGCGGGGGAATCCTTCGGATGTCGTTGGCTCCCGACCCCCGGGCCAGGGCAGGCGCACCAGTCCACCGACGAGGTCGTCGGACCGTTCCGGGCAGCCGGAATCCGGGTCCCTCCAGCGGGAGCGGGCTTGACGGATCGCCCTCCAGGGGTGATCCTGCCGGTGTCGTGAGTGGCGCTGTGGACCGTGAGTGGACAGCGGTGTGGTGTTCGGCTACACTGCTCTTTTGCGCTGCCCTTTGGTGATCCCTGTGCCGGTGAAGGCTGCCGCCACTCCATTTTTCCGGACATTCCGGTGGCCCGCTCCCGCTCGATGTGACCGTCTCAACCGCGTTGCGGCGGTCCTTCTCGTGACGGATCGTCTGGCGTGCGCGCTTCAACCGCCACAAGCCTTCGGAAGGACCCCTGTTGGCAGCCTCGCGCAACGCCTCCGCTAACGCCCTTGGTCCGCACCGCGTTTCCTTCGCCCGTATCCAGGAACCACTGGAGGTCCCGAACCTCCTCGCCCTTCAGACCGAGTCGTTCGACTGGCTGCTGGGCAACGACAGGTGGAAGACCCGGGTTGAGACGGCCCGAAACGCTGGCCGCAAGGACGTTCCGGAGCAGTCCGGTCTCGAAGAGATCTTCGAGGAGATCAGCCCGATCGAGGACTTCTCGGGCACGATGTCCCTGTCGTTCCGCGACCACCGGTTCGAGCCGCCCAAGTACTCAGAGGATGAGTGCAAGGACAGGGACATGACCTACTCCGCCCCGATGTTCGTCACGGCGGAGTTCATCAACAACGACACCGGTGAGATCAAGAGCCAGACGGTGTTCATGGGCGACTTCCCGCTCATGACCGAGACCGGCACCTTCATCATCAACGGCACCGAGCGCGTCGTCGTGTCCCAGCTGGTGCGCTCCCCGGGCGTGTACTTCGACAAGTCCGTCGACAAGACCTCGGACAAGGACCTCTACGGCTGCAAGGTCATCCCGTCCCGCGGCGCCTGGCTGGAGTTCGAGGTCGACAAGCGCGACTTCGTCGGCGTCCGCATCGACCGCAAGCGCAAGCAGGGCGTCACCGTCCTGCTCAAGGCGCTGGGCTGGACCACCGACCAGATCCTGGAGCGCTTCGGCCAGTACGAGTCCATCCGCAACACGCTGGAGAAGGACCCCACCGCGGGTACCGACGACGCGCTGCTGGACATCTACCGCAAGCTGCGCCCCGGCGAGCCGCCCACGAAGGAGTCGGCCCAGGCGCTGCTGGAGAACCTGTACTTCAACCCCAAGCGCTACGACCTGGCCAAGGTCGGCCGTTACAAGATCAACAAGAAGCTCGGTCTGGACACCGACTACCGGCAGGGCACCCTCACCGAAGAGGACATCGTCGCCACGATCGACTACCTCGTCCGCCTGCACGCGGGTGAGGTCGAGAAGGAGACCGTCAACGGTCCCCGCCCGATCGAGACCGACGACATCGACCACTTCGGCAACCGCCGCCTGCGCACCGTCGGCGAGCTCATCCAGAACCAGGTCCGCCTGGGCCTGGCCCGCATGGAGCGCGTCGTCCGCGAGCGGATGACCACGCAGGACGTCGAGGCGATCACGCCGCAGACCCTGATCAACATCCGCCCGGTCGTGGCCTCCATCAAGGAGTTCTTCGGCACCTCGCAGCTGTCGCAGTTCATGGGCCAGACCAACCCGCTGGAGGGCCTGACGCACAAGCGCCGCCTCTCCGCGCTGGGCCCGGGCGGCCTCTCCCGCGAGCGCGCGGGCTTCGAGGTCCGCGACGTGCACCCCTCGCACTACGGCCGCATGTGCCCGATCGAGACGCCCGAGGGACCGAACATCGGTCTGATCGGCTCGCTGGCCGCCTACGGCCGGGTCAACTCCTTCGGCTTCGTGGAGACCCCGTACCGCCGCATCATCGACGGCAAGGTCTCCGACCAGGTCGACTACCTGACCGCGGACGAGGAGGACCTCCACGTCATCGCGCAGGCCAACACGCCGATGAACCCCGACGGCTCCTTCGCCGAGGCCGGTGTGCTCGTGCGCCGCAAGGGCGGTGAGTTCGAGCAGGTCAGCACGGACGAGGTCGACTACATGGACGTGTCGCCGCGCCAGATGGTGTCGGTCGCCACCGCCATGATCCCCTTCCTGGAGCACGACGACGCCAACCGCGCCCTCATGGGCTCCAACATGCAGCGCCAGGCCGTGCCGCTGCTGATGGCCGAGTCGCCGTTCGTCGGCACCGGCATGGAGTACCGCGCCGCCACCGACGCCGGCGAGGTCGTCCTGGCGCAGAAGGCCGGTGTCGTCGAGGACGTCACCGCCGACTACGTCACCGTCATGGCCGACGACGGCACGCGCAAGACGTACCGCATGGGCAAGTTCCAGCGCTCCAACCAGGGCACCTGCTTCAACCAGCGGCCGATCGTGGCCGAGGGCCAGCGGGTCGAGGAGCGCCAGGTCCTCGCGGACGGCCCCTCCACCGACCAGGGTGAGATGTCGCTGGGCAAGAACCTGCTCGTGGCGTACATGTCCTGGGAGGGCCACAACTACGAGGACGCGATCATCCTCTCCCAGCGCCTGGTGCAGGACGACGTCCTCTCCTCGATCCACATCGAGGAGCACGAGGTCGACGCCCGCGACACCAAGCTGGGCCCGGAGGAGATCACCCGCGAGATCCCCAACGTCAGCGAGGAGGTCCTGGCCGACCTCGACGACCGGGGCATCATCCGCATCGGCGCCGAGGTCGTGGACGGCGACATCCTCGTCGGCAAGGTCACGCCCAAGGGCGAGACCGAGCTGACCCCGGAGGAGCGCCTGCTGCGCGCGATCTTCGGCGAGAAGGCGCGCGAGGTCCGCGACACCTCGCTCAAGGTGCCGCACGGCGAGACCGGCAAGGTCATCGGCGTCCGCGTGTTCAGCCGCGAGGAAGGCGACGAGCTCGCCCCCGGCGTCAACGAGATGGTCCGCGTCTACGTGGCCCAGAAGCGCAAGATCACCGACGGTGACAAGCTCGCGGGCCGCCACGGCAACAAGGGCGTCATCTCCAAGATCCTGCCCCAGGAGGACATGCCCTTCCTGGAGGACGGGACGCCGGTCGACATCATCCTCAACCCGCTGGGCGTGCCCGGCCGCATGAACGTCGGCCAGGTCCTGGAGGTCCACCTGGGCTGGCTGGCCAAGAACGGCTGGCTGGTCGAGGGGGTCGAGGAGGAGTGGCAGAAGTCGCTGGAGGCCATCGGCGCCACCGACGTGCCGCCGGACTCCCGCGTGGCCACGCCGGTCTTCGACGGCCTGCACGGCGACGAGCTCAGCGGCCTGATCAAGTCGGTGCGCCCCAACGCGGACGGCAACCGCCTGATCAACGAGGACGGCAAGGCGCGTCTGTTCGACGGCCGCACCGGCGAGCCCTTCGCCGAGCCGATCTCCGTCGGCTACAAGTACATCCTCAAGCTCCACCACCTCGTGGACGACAAGATCCACGCGCGCTCCACCGGCCCGTACTCCATGATCACCCAGCAGCCGCTGGGCGGTAAGGCGCAGTTCGGCGGCCAGCGCTTCGGTGAGATGGAGGTGTGGGCGCTGGAGGCCTACGGCGCCGCCTACGCCCTCCAGGAGCTGCTCACCATCAAGTCCGACGACGTGGTGGGCCGGGTCAAGGTCTACGAGGCCATCGTCAAGGGCGAGAACATCCCCGAGCCGGGCATCCCTGAGTCCTTCAAGGTGCTCATCAAGGAGATGCAGTCGCTCTGTCTGAACGTGGAGGTGCTGTCCAGTGACGGTATGTCCATCGAGATGCGGGACAGCGACGAGGACGTCTTCCGCGCGGCGGAAGAACTGGGAATCGACCTGGGTCGGCGGGAGCCGAGCAGTGTCGAAGAGGTCTAACTTCCGCATTCTTCGAGAGCAGGGGACGAATTAAGTGCTCGACGTCAACTTCTTCGACGAGCTGCGCATCGGCCTGGCCACGGCCGACGACATCCGCCAGTGGTCGCACGGCGAGGTCAAGAAGCCCGAGACCATCAACTACCGCACCCTCAAGCCCGAGAAGGACGGACTCTTCTGCGAGAAGATCTTCGGTCCGACCCGCGACTGGGAGTGCTACTGCGGCAAGTACAAGCGCGTCCGCTTCAAGGGCATCATCTGTGAGCGCTGCGGCGTCGAGGTGACCCGCGCCAAGGTGCGCCGTGAGCGGATGGGCCACATCGAGCTGGCCGCTCCCGTCACGCACATCTGGTACTTCAAGGGCGTGCCCTCCCGCCTGGGCTACCTGCTGGACCTGGCGCCGAAGGATCTCGAGAAGATCATCTACTTCGCCGCCTACATGGTCACGTGGGTGGACACCGAGGCCCGTGAGCGCGACCTCCAGTCCCTGGAGGCGCGGATCTCGGTCGAGAAGCAGCACCTGGAGCAGCGCCGCGACTCCACCGTCGAGGACCGCCACCGCAAGCTGGAGGCCGACCTCGCCGAGCTGGAGGAGCAGGGGGCCAAGGGCGACGCCCGCCGCAAGGTGCGCGAGGGCGCCGAGCGCGAGATGCGCCAGCTGCGCGACCGCGCCCAGCGCGAGATCGACCGCCTCGACGAGGTCTGGAACCGGTTCAAGAACCTCAAGGTCCAGGACCTCGAGGGCGACGAGATGCTCTACCGCGAGATGCGGGACCGCTTCGGCAAGTACTTCCGCGGCGGCATGGGCGCCCAGGCCATCCAGGACCGGCTGGCCAACTTCGAGCTGGACGTGGAGGCCGAGAGGCTCCGGGAGATCATCCGCACCGGCAAGGGCCAGAAGAAGGCCCGCGCCCTGAAGCGGCTCAAGGTCGTCTCGGCGTTCCTCAACACCACCAACAGCCCCATGGGCATGGTGCTGGACTGCATCCCGGTCATCCCGCCGGACCTGCGTCCGATGGTGCAGCTGGACGGTGGCCGCTTCGCGACCTCCGACCTCAACGACCTGTACCGCCGTGTCATCAACCGCAACAACCGCCTCAAGCGGCTGCTCGACCTCGGCGCGCCCGAGATCATCGTCAACAACGAGAAGCGGATGCTCCAGGAGGCCGTCGACGCGCTGTTCGACAACGGCCGCCGGGGCCGCCCGGTCACCGGGCCGGGCAACCGTCCGCTCAAGTCGCTGTCCGACATGCTCAAGGGCAAGCAGGGCCGCTTCCGCCAGAACCTGCTGGGCAAGCGAGTCGACTACTCGGGCCGTTCGGTCATCGTCGTCGGCCCGCAGCTCAAGCTGCACCAGTGCGGCCTGCCCAAGCAGATGGCGCTGGAGCTGTTCAAGCCCTTCGTGATGAAGCGCCTGGTGGACCTTAACCACGCGCAGAACATCAAGAGCGCCAAGCGCATGGTCGAGCGGTCCCGCCCGGTCGTGTGGGACGTCCTCGAAGAGGTCATCACCGAGCACCCGGTTCTGCTCAACCGCGCCCCGACGCTGCACCGCCTGGGCATCCAGGCCTTCGAGCCGCAGCTGGTCGAGGGCAAGGCCATCCAGATCCACCCGCTCGTGTGCACGGCGTTCAACGCCGACTTCGACGGCGACCAGATGGCCGTGCACCTTCCGCTGTCCGCCGAGGCCCAGGCCGAGGCGCGGCTGCTGATGCTGGCCACCAACAACATCCTCAAGCCGTCCGACGGCAAGCCCGTGACCATGCCCACCCAGGACATGATCATCGGCCTGTTCTACCTCACGACGGAGAAGGCCGGAGCCAAGGGCGAGGGACGCTCGTTCCTCTCCCCGGCCGAGGGCATCATGGCCTACGACCTGGGGGACCTCGACCTCCAGGCCAGGATCAAGCTCCGGATCGCCGACGGCGCCCCCGGTCCCAAGGACTGGACGCCGCCGGAGGGCTGGACTCCGGGGGAGCCGTACACCCTGGAGACGACCCTGGGGCGGTACCTGTTCAACGAGACCACCCCGGTCGACTACCCGTACGTCAACTTCCAGGTGGGCAAGAAGCAGGTCTCGACGCTGGTCAACGACCTCGCCGAGAACTACCCCAAGGTCCAGGTCGCCACGACGCTGGACGCCCTCAAGGACGCCGGTTACCACTGGGCCACCCGGTCCGGTCTGACCATCGGCATCGAGGACGTCGTCGCGCCGCCGCGCAAGACCGAGATCCTGGAGGGGTACGAGCGCAAGGCGGACAAGATCCAGCGCGAGTACGACCGCGGTCTCATCACCGACGACGAGCGCCGTCAGGAGCTCACCGAGGTGTGGACGCAGGCCACCACCGAGGTCGCCCAGGACATGGAGAACAACTTCCCCGCCGACAACCCGGTGTGGATGATGGTCCAGTCCGGCGCCCGAGGCAACCCGATGCAGGTGCGCCAGATCGCGGGTATCCGCGGCCTGGTCTCCAACACCAAGGGTGAGACGATCCCGCGTCCGATCAAGTCCTCCTACCGCGAGGGCCTGTCCGTGCTGGAGTACTTCATCTCCACGCACGGCCAGCGCAAGGGTCTGGCCGACACCGCCCTGCGCACCGCCGACTCGGGTTACCTGACCCGTCGTCTGGTGGACGTCGCGCAGGACGTCATCGTCCGCGAGATCGACTGCGGCACGGAGCGTTCGCTCTGGCACGAGATCGGCGAGAAGAACGCCGCCGGCGTCGTCGTGCGCAAGCACAACGTCGAGAACACCGGTTTCGGCCGGACCATCGCCGAGGACGCGGTGGACGCGGAGGGCAACGTCGTCCTCCCCGCCCTGAGCGACACCTCCGAGCAGAACATCGACAAGCTCATCGAGGCCGGGATCACCCGCGTCCGCGTGCGCTCGTCGCTGGTCTGCGAGGCCAAGATCGGCGTCTGCACCACCTGCTACGGCCGCTCCATGGCGACCGGCAAGCCGGTGGACGTCGGTGAGGCGATCGGCATCATCGCGGCCCAGTCCATCGGTGAGCCCGGCACCCAGCTGACCATGCGTACCTTCCACATGGGCGGTTCGGCCGGTCAGGACATCACCCACGGTCTGCCCCGTGTCCAGGAGCTCTTCGAGGCCCGCATCCCCAAGGGTGTGGCCCCGATCTCCGAGATGGAGGGCCGGATCCGGATCGACGACACCGAGAAGAGCCGCAAGATCGTCGTCATCCCCGACGACGGCACGGACGAGATCGCCTACCCGGTCCCGATGCGCGCCCAGCTGCTCGTCACCGACGGCGACCACGTCAAGGTCGGCCAGCAGCTGATCCAGGGTGCGATCAACCCGCACGAGGTCCTGCGCATCCAGGGCCCGCGCGCGGTGCAGCAGCACCTGGTGTCCGAGGTCCAGGAGGTGTACAAGTCGCAGGGTGTGTCCATCCACGACAAGCACATCGAGATCATCGTCCGCCAGATGCTCAAGCGGGTGAACATCCTGGAGTCGGGCGACACCGAGCTGCTGCCCGGTGAGATGGTCGAGCGGCCGAAGTTCGAGCGGATCAACCGCCGCGTCGTGTCCGAGGGCGGCCAGCCCGCGGCCGGGCGCCCGGTGCTGCTGGGTATCACCAAGGCCTCGCTGGCCACGGAGTCCTGGCTGTCCGCGGCCTCCTTCCAGGAGACCACCCGGGTGCTCACCGAGAACGCGATCCACGGCAAGAGCGACCCGCTCCTCGGCCTCAAGGAGAACGTCATCATCGGTAAGCTCATCCCGGCCGGTACCGGCATTCCGCAGTACCGCAACATCCGGGTGGAGCCGACCGAGGAGGCCAAGGCCTCGATGTACTCGGTCTCCGGGTACGAGGAGCCGAGCGAGTACACCTTCGGACAGGGTTCGGGCGAGGCCGTTCCGCTGGAGGAGTACGACTTCGGACCGTACAACCGGTAGAAGCGGTTTGCTTGACTGACGGCGGCGGTATGCCACCCCTCGCGGGGGGTGGTACCGCCGCCGTTCCGCGCACAGGGTCCGCTGACGCGGACGGAAGACGGCGCT
The DNA here is from genome assembly GCF_018316795.1 of Nocardiopsis akebiae. Lineage (NCBI taxonomy): Bacteria > Bacillati > Actinomycetota > Actinomycetes > Streptosporangiales > Nocardiopsidaceae > Nocardiopsis > Nocardiopsis akebiae. The sequence goes on along the minus strand of NZ_CP074132.1, from coordinate 6,119,253 downwards.
ACTGCGCTGGCGGGAGAGGCACAGGTGACTGACAACGGGGGCGAACGGCGGGACTCCGACGCGGAGGACTCGTGGTTCAAGCCGAGCGAGAACCGCTATCGCACACAGTCGGACTACCAGGACCCGCTCGAATCGGAGGGGACCGCTGACACGGTCTTCCCGGACAGCGGGGGGTACGCGGGGCTGAGCTCGTCCCGCCCGGCCATGGTGGAGCCCTACCCGGAGGCGCTGGGCGGACCGCCGCCCCCCGTCTCCCACGGCATCTCCTACCCGGGCGCCGGGTCCGCGGCCTACCAGCCGCTGACCAGGATTCCGGGAGATAACGAGGAGCCCTCCCTGCCGAGCGTCGCGGCCAGCGCCCAGGTGCCGCTCCCGTCGGAGCGGGACACCGACCGGTCCGAGGCGTGGTCCGCCGGTCCCCGGACCCAGGAGTTCCCCGCGCTGGACGACCGGGACGCCCCGGAAACCGGGCAGCCCCGGGACGAGCCCTCCTCCGCACCCGGATCCGCCGCCGAACAGCCGTGGGCTTCCGGCGGACCGGTGGACGAGGACCGGGGCGCGCCCTCCTGGGACACCCCGCCCCCCGGCGCGTCCGGCCAGCCGTGGGAGGACGCTCCCTCCTCCGGTGTGTCCGGTGGTCAGCCGTGGGAGGACGCTCCGGTCGCCGACCGGCGCGATCCGCTCGACGACGGCCTCGGCGCGGCCCCGTGGGACGCCCCGGCACGCGCCGCCCGGCCGTGGGAGGACGACACGCGCTCTCCCTCCACCTGGGACGTCGACGCCCCCGCCCGCGGGGACGACCGCGGTGCGTCGGCCCCGTGGTCGGACTCCCCCGGAACCGGTGGTTCCGCGGAGGGCGGTCCGGCCGACGGGTCCCGGCCCTGGGACACCCCGTCCTCGTCCGCCCCCGGCCAGCCGTGGGACGACGCCCCGGACCGCGGCCGTGACAGCGCAGACCACGGCCTGGGCCCCGCGTCGTGGGAGACTCCCTCCTCGTCCGCCCCCGGTCAGCCGTGGGAGGACGCTCCCTCCTCCGGTGTGTCCGGTGGTCAGCCGTGGGAGGACGCTCCGGTCGCCGACCGGCGCGATCCGCTCGACGACGGCCTCGGCGCGGCCCCGTGGGACGCCCCGGCACGCGCCGCCCGGCCGTGGGAGGACGACACGCGCTCTCCCTCCACCCGGGACGCCGACGCCCCCGGCGGCGATCGGGACCCGGCTACCTGGCCGGAGGCCTCCGGCAGTGGCGGCCCGGCGGAGGGCACGCTGACCTGGGACACCGGCTCCGCTGGCGACCGCGGTGCCTGGAACGCCGACCGGGGCGCCCAGCCCTGGGACGACGCCCCCGCGGGCGGTACGCGCGATCCGCTCGACGACGGCCTGGGCCCCGCCTCCTGGGAATCCCCGGCTTCCGGCGCGTCCGGCCAGCCGTGGGACGACAACGCTCCGGACCGCGGCCGGGACAGCGCAGACGACGGCCTGGGCCCCGCGTCGTGGGAGACGCGGCCCTCCTCCGCCACCGACCAGCCCTGGGGCCCCGACCCCGTGGGCGACCGCGGTCCGTGGACCGCTGACCGGGGCGGCCAGTCCTGGGAGGACGACACCCGCGCCTCCTCCGGTCGGGACGACGACGCTCCCGACCGCGAGCGCGGCCCGGCCTCCTGGACCGACGTGCCCGGTCCCGACGGCGGTTCCTGGGACGACGCCGCTCCGGCGGACCGGCCCCGGGACGACCTCGCCCGCCGGCACGGGACCGGCGAGCGCGCCGCTGACGCCTGGGACGACCGCCCCTACGGCGACGACCCCCTCGGGGGAGACCGCGCACGGGGCCGCTCCTGGGACGACGACGAACTCGGCGGCGACTTCCGGGGCGCCGACGCCCCGGAAGCCCCGGAGGCCTGGGCGCCCTCCGGCCGCACCGACGACCGGCCCGGCGCGGGCTCCGGCGGCTCGTGGGGCGACGGGTACGGCGACGAGCTCTCGCCCTCCGGCCTGGGCGGCGGCAGCGGCAACACCTGGGCGTTCGACCGCAACGACCCCCGGCTGCCGGACGTGGTCCGCGAGGCGGAGCAGCGCCGCAGGGAGTCCTCCTCCGGACGGGCCGAGACCGTCGACTGGGGAGGCCCCGACACCGGTGAGCTCTCCGCGGCGGTCCCCGGCGCGGACGACCCCCTGGGCGCGATCGCCGACATGCAGTCGCGCGCCCGCTCCAGGGACCAGGACCCGCTGGAGGACCCCGGCGGTGCCACCCAGATGTTCGACGCCCGCGCCCTGGCCGAAGAGGGGGGCTGGGCGGACGACGACGATTACCGGCGCGACGACCGCCCCGGGGACGACGGGGCGGACTACGACCGCTACGACGACGACCCCGACGGGTCGGAGTACGGCCAGGACGGGCCGGAGTACGGCCGCGACGGGGAGGCGGACCGGCCGGAGCCGGAGTACGACTACGAGGACGACCCCGAGCCCCGCGGTGACGAGCCCCGCGACCGCGACGACTCCGAGTACGAGGACGGGTTCACCCCGGCCGACTACGGAATGCCCGCCGCTCCGGCGGGACGCAGCAGGCGCCGCAAGGACCCGATCGCCGAAGAGTTCCCCGGCTTCGGCGACCGCCCCCTGGGCGGCGAGGCCGGTGACGCCTACCCCGGCTACGACAGCATCGACTTCCTCGCCGACACCGAGCGGGGGGCGATGCTCACCCTGTGGCTGGGCGTGGCCTCGCTGCTGCCCGGCGTGGGACTGGTCACGGCCGTCCTGGCCCTGCTGGTCACCGGGCCCAAGGCCAAGAGGGCGATCCGCGAGTCCCGCGGGCAGCTCGACGGCCTCGGCCTGATCACGACCGGAACGGTCTTCGCCGTCGTGGGCATCCTGGTGACGGTGATCTCCGTCGCCCTCTGGCTGGTCCTGTAGCGCCACGGCCGCCTCTCGGGGACAATCGTCCCGGGGAGGCGGCCGTCAGCCTTCGGCCGCGCTCTCGCAGAAGCGGGGCCGAGCAGCCGCGGGACCGCGTAGAATGGTGGCGACCCACGGCTGAGCGAGGATCCGTCCCGACGGTTCCCGTCATGTCGCACACCGTTTTGACCGTCCTGACGGCAAGCGGTAGCCTGTGTGATTGTGCCCGTGAGTCGACGGGTCGCACATGCGAGTGCGGCGCCCGGTTCCGCAGACGAGGACCTACGGTGCGCGGCGCATGTGAACCCCCTCCCATGATTCGGCCTCCCGGCCGGGTGTGACCTCGTTTTCGCCATGCGCGGGAACGAACGCGACACGCCCGACATCGGGGGTCGGGGAGGTTCGGGAAATCCAGCAGGTCAATAGCGATATCGGCTACGAGAACCGGCGTAGGTCACGAGGAAGACGGAGACGCGGTGCCCACCATCCAGCAGCTGGTCCGCAAGGGCCGACAGGACAAGGTCGCAAAGAACAAGACCCCGGCGCTGAAGGGGAGTCCGCAGCGTCGTGGTGTGTGCACTCGTGTCTACACCACCACGCCCAAGAAGCCGAACTCCGCTCTGCGCAAGGTCGCCCGAGTCAAGCTGAGCAGCCAGATCGAGGTCACGGCCTACATCCCCGGCATCGGCCACAACCTCCAGGAGCACAGCATCGTGCTCGTGCGCGGTGGCCGTGTGAAGGACCTGCCGGGTGTCCGTTACCGCATCGTGCGCGGCTCGCTCGACACGCAGGGTGTCCGTAACCGCAAGCAGGCGCGTAGCCGTTACGGCGCCAAGAAGGAGAAGTAAGCATGCCGCGCAAGGGCCCGGCGCCGAAGCGCCAGCTCATCACCGACCCGGTCTACGGCTCGCCGCTCGTCACCGCACTGATCAACAAGGTGCTGCTCGACGGCAAGCGCTCCATCGCCCAGAGCGTCGTCTACGACGCCCTGGAGGGCGCTCGCGAGAAGACCGGCCAGGACCCGCTCGTCGTCCTGAAGCGGGGACTGGACAACGTCAAGCCCGCGCTCGAGGTCCGCAGCCGCCGCGTCGGCGGCGCGACCTACCAGGTGCCGGTCGAGGTTCGCGCCTCCCGGTCCACCACGCTGGCCCTGCGCTGGCTGGTCTCCTACGCGCGCCAGCGCCGTGAGAAGACCATGACCGAGCGTCTGATGAACGAGCTGGTCGACGCCAGCAACGGTCTCGGCGCGGCCGTCAAGAAGCGTGAGGACACGCACAAGATGGCCGAGTCGAACAAGGCCTTCGCGCACTACCGCTGGTAATTCCGGCGGGTTCGAAACAGACCGAGGGACGACGAGCCTCATGGCTGCCAAAACTGTTCTTGACCTGGCCAAGGTCCGCAACATCGGGATCATGGCTCACATCGACGCTGGTAAGACCACGACGACTGAGCGGATCCTCTACTACACCGGTGTGACCCACAAGGTGGGCGAGGTCCACGATGGCGCTGCCACGATGGACTGGATGAAGGAGGAGCAGGAGCGGGGTATCACCATTACCTCGGCTGCTACCACCACCCACTGGGACGACCACACCATCAACATCATCGACACGCCCGGCCACGTCGACTTCACGGTCGAGGTCGAGCGGTCGCTGCGTGTGCTCGACGGTGCCGTCGCGGTCTTCGACGCCAAGGAGGGCGTCGAGCCCCAGTCGGAGCAGGTCTGGCGCCAGGCGGACCGCTACGGCGTCCCGCGTATCTGCTTCGTCAACAAGATGGACAAGATCGGCGCCGAGTTCCAGCGCTGTGTCGACATGTTCCGTGAGCGCCTCGGCGCCAACGCCATGCCGATCCAGCTCAACATCGGTGCCGAGAGCGACTTCAAGGGCGTCATCGACCTCGTCCGGATGAAGGCCTACGTCTGGAACGAGGAGGCCGCGCTCGGCGAGATGTACGACACCGTCGACATCCCCGAGAGCCACGCCGACGCCGCCCGCGAGGCCCGCGACCAGTTCATCGAGACGCTGGCCGAGGCCGACGACGAGATCATGGAGATGTACCTGGAGGGCCAGGAGCCCACCGTGGAGCAGCTCGTCCCCGCGATCCGCCGCGCGACCATCGCCGGTACGGCCGTCCCGGTCGTGTGCGGCACCGCGTTCAAGAACAAGGGCGTGCAGCCCCTGCTCGACGCGGTCACCGCCTACCTCCCCTCGCCGCTGGACGTCGAGGGCGTCGAGGGCCACGACCCCAAGGACGAGACCGAGGAGACCAAGCTCGTCCGCAAGCCGAGCAACGACGAGCCGCTGTCGGCTCTGGTCTTCAAGATCATGAGCGACCCGCACCTGGGCAAGCTGACCTACGTGCGCGTCTACTCCGGCGTTCTCCAGGCGGGCACCCAGGTGCTCAACAGCCTCAAGGGCCGCAAGGAGCGCATCGGCAAGATCTACCGCATGCACTCCAACAAGCGCGAGGAGATCTCCGAGGTCGGCGCCGGCGACATCGTCGCCGTCATGGGCCTCAAGGACACCACGACCGGTGAGACCCTGTGCGACCAGGCGAACCCGATCGTCCTGGAGTCCATGACCTTCCCGGCTCCGGTCATCGAGGTGGCCATCGAGCCCAAGACCAAGAGCGACCAGGAGAAGCTGGGCATCGCGATCCAGCGCCTCGCGGACGAGGACCCCTCGTTCCAGGTCGCCACGGACGACCAGACCGGTCAGACCGTGATCTCGGGCATGGGCGAGCTGCACCTCGAGGTGCTCGTCAACCGCATGCGCGACGAGTTCAAGGTCGAGGCGAACATCGGCAAGCCGCAGGTGGCCTACCGCGAGACCATTCGCAAGAAGGTCGAGGGGCACACCTACACCCACAAGAAGCAGACCGGTGGGTCGGGCCAGTTCGCCAAGGTCAAGATCGACGTCGAGCCCCTGGAGACCGAGAGCGGCGACGCCTCGGGCTACGAGTTCGTCAACGCCGTCACCGGTGGCCGCATCCCGAGGGAGTACATCCCCTCCGTCGACGCCGGCTGCCAGGAGGCCGCCGAGCTGGGCGTGCTCGCGCACTACCCGCTCGTCGGCGTCAAGGTGACGCTCCAGGACGGCCAGTACCACGAGGTCGACTCCTCCGAGATGGCCTTCAAGACCGCCGGTTCGATCGCCTTCAAGGAGGCGGTCAAGCTGGCCAAGCCGACTCTCCTGGAGCCGGTCATGGCTGTCGAGGTCACCACCCCCGAGGAGTACATGGGTGACGTGATCGGAGACCTGAACTCCCGCCGTGGACAGATCCAGTCCATGGACGAGCGTTCCGGCGTCCGCATCGTCAAGGCCCAGGTGCCCCTCTCCGAAATGTTCGGCTACGTGGGTGACCTGCGCAGCCGCACGCAGGGTCGAGCCAACTACTCGATGGTGTTCGACTCCTACGCGGAGGTTCCGTCCGCTGTCGCCCAAGAAATTGTGGCGAAGGTCCGCGGCGAATAGTCGCGAACACGTAACCAGCCCGCTCCCCGTCCACGCGGGGAGCGAGCACCAGACAGCTCTGTACGTCTAGGAGACATCCAGTGGCGAAAGCAAAGTTCGAGCGGACTAAGCCGCACGTCAACATCGGCACCATCGGTCACATCGACCACGGCAAGACCACGCTGACCGCGGCCATCACCAAGGTGCTGCACGACGCGTACCCGGAGCTGAACCCGTTCACTCCGTTCGAGGACATCGACAACGCTCCTGAGGAGCGCGAGCGCGGTATCACCATCTCCGTCGCCCACGTCGAGTACCAGACCGAGGCGCGTCACTACGCCCACGTCGACTGCCCCGGTCACGCGGACTACGTGAAGAACATGATCACCGGTGCGGCGCAGATGGACGGCGCCATCCTGGTCGTGGCCGCCACCGACGGCCCGATGCCGCAGACCAAGGAGCACGTGCTCCTGGCCCGCCAGGTCGGCGTGCCCTACATCGTGGTGGCCCTGAACAAGGCCGACATGGTGGACGACGAGGAGATCTTCGAGCTCGTCGAGCTCGAGGTCCGCGAGCTCCTCAGCGAGTACGAGTTCCCCGGCGACGACGTCCCCGTCACCAAGGTCTCCGCGCTCAAGGCGCTGGAGGGCGACGAGGAGTGGGGCAAGTCCGTCCTGGAGCTCATGGGCACCGTGGACCAGTTCATCCCCGAGCCCGAGCGTGACACCGACAAGCCCTTCCTCATGCCGATCGAGGACGTCTTCTCGATCACCGGTCGCGGCACCGTCGTCACCGGCCGCATCGAGCGCGGCATCGTCAACGTCAACGAGACCGTCGACATCGTCGGTATCAAGGACGAGAAGCAGACCACCACGGTCACCGGTGTCGAGATGTTCCGCAAGCTGCTCGACCAGGGCCAGGCCGGCGACAACGTCGGTCTGCTCCTGCGCGGCATCAAGCGCGAGGACGTCGAGCGCGGCCAGGTCGTCATCAAGCCCGGCACGACCACCCCGCACACCGAGTTCGAGGCCCAGGTCGTCATCCTGTCCAAGGACGAGGGTGGCCGCCACACGCCGTTCTTCAACAACTACCGCCCGCAGTTCTACTTCCGCACCACGGACGTCACCGGCGTCGTGACGCTGCCGGAGGGCACCGAGATGGTCATGCCCGGTGACAACACCGAGATGACCGTCCAGCTCATCCAGCCCGTCGCGATGGAGGACGGCCTGAAGTTCGCCATCCGCGAGGGTGGCCGGACCGTGGGCGCGGGTCGCGTCACGAAGATCCTCAAGTAGTACCCGCGCGGGGGCGGCCCCTTCGGAGCCGTCCCCGCCGTGGTGGGCGGGCCGTGGGTCCACGGCCCGCCCACCAGCACACAAGACGTCATCGGGCTCTGTGACGGTGACGCACCGCAGGGGCAAGCCCTGTTGCGGTTTCTCAAGGGAATAGGGGCTCACGGCTACAACGGCGGATCCGCCGGGCCTGGGCGTCTGTGACCGGGAACAGCTCACCGTTACGGACACTGAAGCGAAGGACGAACAGGCCACATGGCGGGACAGAAGATCCGCATTCGGCTAAAGGCCTATGACCACGAGGTCATCGACAGCTCGGCTCGCAAGATCGTCGAGACTGTGACGCGAACTGGCGCACAGGTCGCGGGCCCGGTGCCGCTGCCGACGGAGAAGAACGTTTACTGCGTCATCCGATCGCCGCACAAGTACAAGGACTCGCGCGAGCACTTCGAGATGCGCACGCACAAGCGGCTGATCGACATCATCGACCCCACGCCGAAGACGGTCGACTCGCTCATGCGACTCGACCTCCCGGCGGGCGTTGACATCGAGATCAAGCTTTAAGGACGCACAGACATGGCCACCAAGCAGATCAAGGGAGTTCTGGGCGAAAAGCTCGGCATGACCCAGGTCTTCGACGACGCGGGCAAGATGGTGCCCGTGACGGTTCTGAAGGCCGGTCCGTGCGTCGTGAGCCGCATCCGGACTCCGGACACCGATGGCTACTCCGCCATCCAGCTCGGCTACGGGCAGATCAACCCGCGCAAGGTCAACAAGCCGCTCGGCGACTACCTGCGCAGCCACGACCTGACCCCGCGCCGCCACTACGTCGAGGTCCGCACGACCGACGCCACCGAGTACACGCTCGGCCAGGAGGTCACCGCGGACAGCTTCGAGACCGGCCAGAAGGTCGACGTCACGGGCAAGAGCAAGGGCAAGGGCTTCGCGGGTGTGATGAAGCGCCACGGTTTCCGCGGCCTCTCCGCCTCGCACGGTACCCAGCGCAAGCACCGCTCGCCCGGCTCCATCGGCGGCTGCGCCACGCCCGGCCGCGTGTTCAAGGGCATGCGGATGGCCGGTCGCATGGGCAACGTGCGCAAGACCGTCCAGAACCTGACCGTTCACTCCGTCGACGCGGAGAAGGGGCTCATCCTGGTCAAGGGTGCCGTCCCCGGTCCCAACGGCGGTCTGGTGCTCGTCCGCACCGCTGTGAAGGGGGACAAGTAAGCCATGGCCCAGATCGAGGTCAAGAACCTTGAGGGCGGCGCCAAGGGCAGCGTCGAGCTGCCGGACAGCGTCTTCGCCCAGCAGGTCAGCATCCCGCTGATCCACCAGGTCGTGAACGCCCAGCTCGCCGCTGGCCGTCAGGGCACGCACGCCACCAAGACCCGCGGCGACGTCCGCGGCGGTGGCAAGAAGCCCTACCGCCAGAAGGGCACGGGCCGGGCCCGCCAGGGTTCCATCCGCGCCCCGCAGTACACCGGCGGCGGCACGGTCCACGGACCCCAGCCGCGCGACTACAGCCAGCGCACCCCCAAGAAGATGAAGGCCGCCGCCCTGCGCGGAGCCCTCTCGGACCGGGCGCGCCACGGCCGCATCCACGTCGTCAGCCAGTTCGTGGCCGAGGACGTGGAGAGCAAGTTCACCAAGACCGCTCTGAAGGCGCTGCGCCAGGTCACCGAGTCCGACAAGGTCCTGGTGGTGCTGGCCCGCGACGACGAGCACAACCGGCGCGCCCTGCGCAACGTCGAAGAGGTGCACATCCTCGACGCGGACCAGGTGAACACCTACGACGTCCTCTACTCGGACGACGTGGTCTTCACCGAGGCGGGCTACGCCGAGTTCCTGGCCCACGCGGCCGGTGCCTCCAAGGCCGCGCAGTCCGAGGAGGACGACCAGTGAGGATCGCCGACCACCGGGACATCATCGTCGAGCCGGTGATCTCCGAGAAGAGCTACGGGCTCATGGACGAGAACAAGTACACGTTCATCGTCCGCCCGGACGCCAACAAGACCCAGATCAAGATCGCGATCGAGAAGATCTTCGAGGTGAAGGTCACGAGCGTGAACACGATCAACCGCAAGGGCAAGCGCAAGCGCACCCGCTTCGGTTACGGGAAGCGTCCCGACACCAAGCGCGCGATCGTCAGTGTCGCCGAGGGCGACCGGATCGACATCTTCGGTGTCTGACCTCTCCCGGGTCTGACCGCTACACACCAAGCAACACGTAAAGGAATGCGCGAAGAAGATGGGCATTCGTAAGTACAAGCCGACGACACCGGGTCGTCGCGGCTCCAGCGTGAGCGACTTCGTCGAGATCACGCGCTCGGAGCCCGAGAAGTCCCTGGTGCGTCCGCTCCACTCCAAGGGCGGTCGCAACGGCCACGGCCGCATCACCGCCCGCCACCAGGGCGGTGGCCACAAGCGCGCCTACCGCGTGATCGACTTCCGTCGTCACGACAAGGACGGCGTGCCGGCCAAGGTCGCCCACATCGAGTACGACCCGAACCGCACCGCGCGCATCGCGCTGCTCCACTACGTGGACGGCGAGAAGCGCTACATCCTGGCTCCGGCCGGCCTCAAGCAGGGCGACCGGGTCGAGAACGGTCCGCAGTCCGACATCAAGCCCGGCAACTGCCTCCCGCTGCGCAACATCCCCACGGGTACGTTCGTGCACGCGGTCGAGCTGAAGCCGGGCGGCGGCGCCAAGCTGGGCCGCTCCGCGGGCTCGCAGATCCAGCTCCTGGCCAAGGAGGGCAAGTACGCCACGCTGCGTATGCCCTCCGGTGAGATGCGCATGGTGGAGATCACCTGCCGCGCCACCGTCGGCCAGGTGGGCAACGCCGAGCAGTCCAACATCAACTGGGGCAAGGCCGGCCGCTCCCGCTGGAAGGGCAAGCGCCCGACCGTCCGCGGTGTCGTGATGAACCCGGTCGACCACCCCCACGGTGGTGGTGAGGGCAAGACCTCCGGTGGCCGCCACCCGGTCAGCCCCTGGGGTAAGAAGGAAGGCCGGACCCGGGCCAAGAACAAGGCCAGCGACAAGCTCATCGTGCGGCGTCGGCGTAGCGGTAAGAAGAAGCGGTAAGGAGCACGTCTGATGCCACGTAGCCTTAAGAAGGGTCCCTTCGTCGACGACCACCTCATCAAGAAGGTGGAGTCGCAGAACGAGAAGGGGACCAAGAACGTCATCAAGACGTGGTCCCGGCGGTCCATGATCGTTCCGGAGATGATCGGTCACACGATCGCCGTCCACGACGGCCGCAAGCACGTCCCCGTGTTCGTGTCCGAGTCGATGGTCGGCCACAAGCTCGGTGAGTTCGCTCCCACGCGTACTTTCCGCAGCCACGTCAAGGAAGACCGCCGTAGCCGCCGTTAGCGGTTGCAGCAGCAGAAAGAACCATTTCTCCACGGTGAGTGGAGATGAATTTCCGTGAGCGAGGGAAAAGCGATGGGAACGAGGGCACAGGCACGGTTCGTCCGTGTTACGCCCCGAAAGGCCCGCCGGGTGGTGGACCTTATTCGCGGGTTGCCCGCTGACGAGGCACAGGCGGTGCTCCGGTTCGCGCCCCAGTCGGCGAGCGAGCCCGTTGGCAAGGTGCTGGCTAGCGCCATCGCCAACGCCGAGCACAACGACAAGCTGGACCGCGGGACGCTGGTGGTCGAAGGCGCGTGGGTGGACGAGGGTCCGACCCTGAAGCGCATTCGTCCGCGAGGCTTCGGCCGCGCCTTCCGGGTGACCAAGCGCACGAGCCACATCACCGTGGTCGTCGCTGAGCGCTCGGGCGCCTCGTCCAAGACGAAGGAAAGGACCCGATAGTGGGGCAGAAGGTAAACCCGCACGGGTTCCGCCTCGGAGTCACCACCGACTTCAAGAGCCGTTGGTACGCCGACAAGTCCTACAAGGACTACGTCAAGGAAGACGTCGCGATCCGTCGGATGCTGACCCGCGGCATGGAGCGCGCGGGCATCTCCAAGGTGGAGATCGAGCGCACCCGTGACCGCGTCCGCGTCGACGTCTACACCGCCCGGCCGGGCATCGTCATCGGCCGCCGCGGCGTCGAGGCCGACCGCATCCGGACCGACCTGGAGAAGCTGACCGGCAAGCAGGTCCAGCTGAACGTCTTCGAGGTCAAGAACCCCGAGATCGACGCGCAGCTCGTCGCCCAGGGCGTCGCCGAGCAGCTGAGCAGCCGCGTGGCCTTCCGCCGCGCGATGCGCAAGGCCATGCAGACCGCGATGAAGAGCGGTGCCAAGGGCATCCGCATCCAGTGCGGTGGCCGTCTGGGCGGGGCCGAGATGTCGCGCTCGGAGTTCTACCGCGAGGGCCGTGTGCCCCTGCACACCCTGCGCGCCGACATCGACTACGGCTTCTTCGAGGCCCGTACGACCTTCGGCCGCATCGGCGTGAAGGTCTGGATCTACAAGGGTGACGCGCCCGCCACCCGCGCCGAGCGCGAGGCGGCCCAGGCCGCGCAGCGCTCCGCCGGCGGCGGTGGCGGTGGCGGCGGTCAGCGCCGCGAGCGCCCCCAGCGTCGTCGTCGCGGCGGTGCCGGTGGCGGCCAGCCGCAGAACGCCGAGGCCAAGGCCCCGGCCGAGTCCGCGAAGTCCGAGGGGAGCTGACCAGTGCTTATTCCTCGTAAGGTCAAGTACCGCAAGCAGCACCACCCTGATCTGCGCGGCAAGGCCAAGGGCGGCACGACGGTCACTTTCGGTGAGTTCGGCATCCAGGCCCTGGAGTCGGCCTACGTGACGAACCGTCAGATCGAGTCCGCTCGTATCGCCATGACGCGTCACATCAAGCGTGGCGGCAAGGTGTGGATCAACATCTTCCCGGACCGCCCGCTGACCAAGAAGCCCGCCGAGGTCCGCATGGGTTCCGGTAAGGGTTCCCCGGAGTGGTGGGTCGCGCCGGTCAAGCCCGGTCGCGTGATGTTCGAGCTGTCGGGCGTGCCCGAGGCCATCGCCAAGGAGGCGATGCGCCGTGCGATGCACAAGCTCCCGATGAAGTGCAAGTTCGTTACGCGGGAGGGGGAGTGATGGCCAAGTCCGTGACTGCCCATGAGCTCCGTGACCAGTCCGTCGAGGACCTGGTCGCCAAGCTCAAGGAAGCCAAGGAAGAGCTGTTCAACCTCCGCTTCCAGGCCGCCACCGGCCAGCTCGACAACCACAGCCGACTGCGTACCGTCAAGCGCGAGATCGCCCGGATCTACACGATCCTGCGTGAGCACGAGCTGGGTATCGCCCCGCTGTCTGGTGAGTCGGCGCAGGAGAAGGAAGCAGCCGAATGAGTGAGAACCAGACCGCGACCCGCAACTACCGCAAGGTGCGCGAGGGCTACGTCGTCAGCGACAAGATGGACAAGACCGTCGTCGTCGAGGTCGAGGACCGCATCACGCACGCCAGGTACGGCAAGGTCATCCGTCGCACGTCCAAGTACAAGGCGCACGACGAGGCGAACTCCTGTGGCGTGGGCGACCTGGTCCGACTGATGGAGACCAGGCCGCTCTCCGCGACCAAGCGCTGGCGCGTCGTGGAGATCCTGGAGAAGGCTAAGTAACCCCAGCCTGTCGGCGGCCGGCACCCGTGCCGGCCGCCGATCCCGGGGGTGAGACCACCTAGCCGTGCGGCAGTGGACCGCACGCATCACATCAGGAGCAGACGTGATTCAGCAGGAGTCGCGACTCAAGGTCGCCGACAACACGGGTGCCAAGGAGATCCTTACCATCCGTGTTCTCGGTGGCTCGGGTCGGCGCTACGCCGGGATCGGCGACACCATCGTCGCCACGGTGAAGGACGCCCTGCCTGGCGCTGGAGTCAAGAAGGGCGACGTCGTCAAGGCCGTTGTCGTGCGCACCGTCAAGGAGCGCCGCCGGCCCGACGGCTCCTACATCCGCTTCGATGAGAACGCTGCCGTGCTCATCAAGGACGGTGGGGACCCGCGAGGCACCCGCATCTTCGGCCCGGTCGGCCGCGAGCTGCGTGACAAGAAGTACATGCGCATCATTTCGCTGGCGCCGGAGGTGCTCTAAGCGATGAAGATCAAATCTGGCGACGAGGTCGTCGTTCTCGCCGGCAAGAACCGGGGTGCCACCGGCAAGGTCGTCAAGGCCCTGCCGAAGGAAGACCGTGTCGTTGTCGAGGGCGTCAACCTGGTCAAGAAGCACAGGAAGGCCAACCCGGCGGGCGGCCAGCAGGGCGAGGTCGTCACCAAGGAGGCCCCGATCCACGTGAGCAACGTCGCGCTCGTGGAGGACGGCAAGGCCACCCGGGTCGGCTACCGCTTCGAGGAAGACGGAACCAAGGTTCGCGTCTCCCGCCGCACCGGTAAGGACATCTGATGACGGTTACCAACGACATCACCGCCCCTCCGATGCCGCGGCTCAAGGAGAAGTACCGCAACGAGATCGTTGCCGCCCTCAAGGAGGAGCACGGCATCGGCAACATCATGCAGGTCCCCGGTCTGACGAAGATCGTGGTCAACATGGGTGTTGGCGAGGCGGCTCGTGACGCGAAGCTGATCCAGGGCGCGGTCGCCGACCTGTCGGCGATCACCGGCCAGAAGCCGCGGATCAACCGGGCCAAGAACTCCATCGCGCAGTTCAAGCTGCGCGAGGGTCAGCCGATCGGCGCCAGCGTCACGCTGCGCGGCGACCGGATGTGGGAGTTCCTCGACCGGCTGCTCTCCCTGGCCCTGCCCCGTATCCGGGACTTCCGTGGCCTGTCCCCGAAGCAGTTCGACGGGAACGGCAACTACACCTTCGGGCTGACCGAGCAGGTCATGTTCCACGAGGTGGACCCGGACAAGGTCGACCGGCAGCGTGGGATGGACATCACGGTCGTCACCACCGCCACGACCGACGAACAGGGCCGCAGCCTGCTCAAGCGGCTCGGTTTCCCGTTCAAGGAAGCCTGAGGGGTAAGCACACATGGCCAAGAAGTCCCTGATCGCGAAGTCGCAGCGGAAGCCGAAGTTCGGCGTTCGCGCGTATACTCGATGCTCGCGGTGCGGCCGCCCGCGCGCCGTCTTCCGGAAGTTCGGCCTGTGCCGTATCTGCTTCCGTGAGATGGCCCACCGAGGCGAGCTGCCCGGTATCACCAAGTCGAGCTGGTAGTTTCCGGCGGGGCCGACCGTTCGCCCACCCCTGGGCGCACGGAGTCGGCCCCCCGAAGCGCCACCCTCGGCGCGAACAGCGTCCGTGACCGCACGATGCGGCACGGTCCGGCAACATCCAACCACCAGGGCACGGCAGTCCCGAAGGGGACCGCGGTGCCCACGACCACGCCGTAGGTCCGTTTGTGCACCTTCGCGGGAGTACCCGCGCAAGGGCAGGCTCTGGGAAAGCCCGCACTCGGAAACCGCGGTGAGGAAGGGCCAGTCGGCCATGACGATGACCGACCCGATCGCAGACATGCTCACGCGTCTGCGCAACGCGAATTCGGCTTACCACGACACCGTGGCGATGCCGTATTCCAAGATCAAGGCGCACATCGCCGAGATCCTCCAGCAGGAGGGCTTCATTCAGGGCTGGCGGACCGAGGAGGCCCCCGTGGGCCAGAACCTCGTCCTGGACCTGAAGTACGGCCCCACCCGGGAGCGTTCCATCGCGGGCATCCGCCGGGTCTCCAAGCCCGGTCTGCGGGTGTACGCCAAGAAGGAGAACCTGCCGCGGGTGCTGGGTGGCCTCGGCGTGGCGATCATTTCGACGTCCGGCGGCCTGATGACCGAAAAGCAGGCCAAGAAGCGTGGCGTGGGCGGCGAAGTCCTCGCCTACGTCTGGTAACAGGGAGAGATTGAAGCATGTCGCGAATCGGTCGACTGCCGCTCTCGGTCCCCAAGGGCGTCGAAGTCACGATTAACGGGCAGGACGTCACCGTCAAGGGTCCGAAGGGCGAGCTGAAGCACACCGTCGCCGAGCCGATCACCGTGTCCCTGGAGGACGGGGTCGTCACGGTGGCGCGTCCGGACGACAAGCCGGAGAACCGCTCGCTGCACGGTCTGACCCGTGCGCTCATCGCCAACCTCGTCGAGGGCGTGGCCAAGGGCTACACCAAGACGCTGGAGATCCACGGCGTGGGTTACCGCGTCCAGGCCCGCGGCTCCAACCTGGAGTTCTCGCTGGGCTACAGCCACCCCGTCGTGGTCGAGCCCCCCGCGGGCATCAGCTTCCGCGTGGAGAAGCCGACCATCCTCCACGTCGAGGGCATCGACAAGCAGCTGGTGGGCCAGGTCGCCGCGAACATCCGCGGTCTGCGCAAGCCTGACCCGTACAAGGCCAAGGGCGTGCGGTACCAGGGTGAGCACATCCGCCGCAAGGCCGGAAAGGCTGGTAAGTAGGCATGGGTAGCACCGTGAGCCGCAAGCGGACCACCAAGCGCGCCACCTCCCGTGCGCGCCGCCAGTTCCGCGTCCGCAAGAAGGTCGTGGGTACCGCCGAGCGTCCGCGCCTGGCCGTGTTCCGCTCCTCCAAGCACATCGTCGCGCAGGTCATCGACGACACCAGGGGCCACACCCTGGCCGCCGCCTCCAGCGTCGAGGCCGACCTGCGCGCCGACGAGGGCACCAAGTCCGACAAGTCCGTCAAGGTCGGTCAGCTCATCGCCGAGCGCGCCAAGGCCGCCGGTGTCTCCTCGGTCGTCTTCGACCGCGGCGGCAACCAGTACGCCGGTCGTATCGCCAAGCTCGCCGACGCGGCGCGCGAGGGCGGGCTGGAGTTCTAGCGATGACCTCTGCAACGGCCAAGATCAACCACGAGAAGAGGAACCACTGATGGCTGCAGCACCGCGGCGCGGCGCCGGTGGCGAGCGGCGTGATCGCCGTGACGATCGCCGCGGCGGCGCCGCAGACAAGGGTGTCTCCTACATCGAGAAGGTCGTGACCATCAACAGGGTCGCGAAGGTCGTCAAGGGCGGCCGTCGCTTCTCCTTCACCGCCCTGGTCGTCGTCGGCGACGGCAACGGCATGGTCGGTGTCGGTTACGGCAAGGCCAAGGAGGTCCCGGCCGCGATCGCCAAGGGTGTCGAGGAGGCGAAGAAGAACTTCTTCCGCGTCCCCCGCATCCAGGGCACGATCGTGCACCGGGTCCAGGGCGAGGACGCGGCCGGCGTCGTCCTGCTCCGTCCGGCCGCCCCGGGTACCGGCGTCATCGCCGGTGGTCCCGTGCGCGCCGTGCTGGAGTGCGCCGGCATCCACGACGTGCTGAGCAAGTCGCTCGGCTCGTCCAACCCGCTCAACATCGTGCACGCCACCGTGGCGGCTCTGAAGGGCATCAACCAGCCCGAGGAGATCGCCGCCCGCCGTGGCCTGCCGATCGAGGACGTCGCCCCGGCTGCCATGCTGCGTGCTCGCGCTGAGGCGAAGGCAGGAGCCTGACCATGGCCAAGCTCAAGATCACGCAGACCCGCTCCAAGATCGGCGGCAAGGTGAAGCAGCACGCTGCTCTCCAGTCGCTGGGTCTGGGCCGGATCGGCAAGTCCACCGTCCGTGAGGACCGCCCTGAGGTTCGCGGGCAGATCACGATCGTCGCGCACCTCGTCTCTGTCGAGGAGGTTGCCGAATGAGCGACTACAACCCCGACGAGCTGCTCAAGCTGCACCACCTGCGTCCCGCCCCGGGCTCCAACAAGGCCAAGATCCGCAAGGGTCGCGGCGAGGCGTCCAAGGGCAAGACCGCCGGTCGCGGCACCAAGGGCACGAAGGCTCGTAACACCGTCCGTCCCGGCTTCGAGGGCGGGCAGATGCCCCTCATCCGCCGGGTGCCCAAGCTCAAGGGCTTCAGCAACGCCCGGTTCAAGAGGACCTACCAGGTCGTCAACCTGGACCGGCTGAGCGAGCTCTACCCCGAGGGTGGCGAGGTCACCGTCGAGAGCCTGGTCGCCAAGGGCGCGGTTCGCAAGAACCAGCCCGTCAAGGTGCTGGGCACGGGTGAGATCTCCGTCGCCGTGCAGGTGAGCGCGCACGCGTTCTCCTCCTCGGCGAAGGAGAAGATCTCCGCCGCCGGTGGCTCCACCACCGAGGTGTAGGGGTCTTCCCCGCGATGAAGCGTCTGGGGGCGTCCGCCCGGCAGGTCTAGGACCGGCTGGCGGACGCCCCCGCGCGTTGTGAGCGGTGATCGTTATGACTCACGAACTCAACTGCGGAGTGATCACTGTTACAGTGCCATCTGTTTGAGTTCACCGCTTGACGTACTGTGAATACTTCCGAGCAACGGGCGACCGCCCGGAGCTGACGTTCTACGACGATTCAGGATCGGCCGCGATGTCTGGAACCCGTTCCGCCGCCGAAGCTGCGCAGGAGGAGACGTGCTAGGTGCGTTCGTTCGTGCATTCCGCACGCCCGACCTGCGCAACAAGCTGCTGTTCACACTGTTCATCCTGACGATCTTCCGTCTGGGCTCGGTGATCCCGGCGCCGGGTATCAACTCCGCGGCGATCAGGGACCAGATGGAGGCGATCACCTCCTCGGACCAGTCCGGTGTGTACGCGCTCGTCAACCTGTTCAGCGGCGGTGCCCTGCTGCAACTGGCGGTGTTCGCGCTCGGGGTCATGCCGTACATCACCGCGAGCATCATCATCAACCTGCTCACGGTGGTGATCCCCCGTCTGGAGGCCCTCAAGAAGGAGGGCCAGTCCGGGCAGAGCAAGATCACCCAGTACACCCGCTACCTGACGCTCATGCTCGGTGTCCTCCAGGCCACCAGCATCGTCGCCATGGCCCGGACGGGCGCCCTGTTCCAGGGAGCCATCCCGGTCAGCTCCTACATGCCCAACCAGGACATCCTGACCCTGGTGACCATCGTGTTCACGATGACCGCCGGTACCGCCATCATCATGTGGTTCGGCGAGCTCATCACCGAGCGCGGCGTGGGCAACGGCATGTCGCTGCTGATCTTCACCCAGGTCATCGCGATGTTCCCCTCCTCCATGGTCGCCCTGTTCCAGGAGCGCTCGATCTGGGTCTTCTCCCTCATCTGCATCGCCGGCCTGGTGCTCATCACCGCGGTGGTCTTCATGGAGCAGGCCCAGCGCCGCATCCCGGTGCAGTACGCCAAGCGCATGGTCGGCCGCCGCATGTACGGCGGCAGCTCGACCTACATCCCGCTCAAGGTGAACCAGGCGGGCATCATCCCCGTGATCTTCGCCTCCTCCCTGCTGTACCTGCCGCAGCTGCTCGTCGGCCTCATGGGACAGGACTCCACGCATCCCGTGGTGACCTTCGTGCAGGACTACTTCCTCACCGGCACCCACCCCGTGTACATGGCGACGTTCTTCGTCATGATCATCGGCTTCGCGTTCTTCTACGTGGCGATTACCTTCAACCCCGCTGAGGTCGCCGACAACATGAAGAAGTACGGTGGGTTCATCCCGGGTATCCGACCGGGGCGTCCGACCGCCGAGTACCTCGACTACGTGCTGACGAGGCTGACGACCCCCGGATCCCTGTACCTGGGTGTGATCGCTCTCCTGCCGATGGTCGCCCTCGGCGCCACCGGCGCCAGCGCGAACTTCCCCTTCGGAGGGACGAGCATCCTGATCATGGTCGGCGTCGGGCTGGACACGGTGAAGCAGATCGAGAGTCACCTCCAGCAGAGGAACTACGAAGGTTTTCTGCGATAAATGCGAGCAGTATTGGTGGGGCCGCCTGGGGCCGGCAAGGGCACCCAGGCCCAGATCCTCGCGTCCGAGCTGTCGATCCCCAAGGTGTCCACGGGTGACATCTTCCGGGCCAACGTCAGCGGTAAGACGGACCTCGGCAACAAGGCCAAGGAGTACATGGACCGCGGTGACCTCGTCCCCGACGAGGTCACGAACGCCATGGTCAAGGACCGGCTGGCGCAGGAGGACGCCGCCGAGGGTTTCCTGCTCGACGGCTTCCCGCGCAACGTCCCGCAGGCCGAGACGCTCAAGGGCATCCTCGCCGACCTCCACACCACCCTGGACGTCGTCCTGGAGCTGAGGGTCGACGAGGAGGAGGTCGTCAAACGCCTCTCGGGCCGCCGCTCGTGCCCCGAGTGCGGCCAGGTGTACCACGTGGAGTACGACGCCCCGAAGATCGCGGGCAGGTGCGACAACGAGGGCGCCGAGCTGTACCAGCGCGAGGACGACCGCGAGGAGACCATCCGGCACCGCCTGGAGGTCTACCGCGAGCAGACCGCTCCGCTGGTGCAGTTCTACGAGGCCGAGGGCCTGCTGGCCACCATCGCGGCCACGGGGACCGTGGAGGAGGTGACGGCCCGCGCCAAGGCCGCCATCGACAAGGTCGGGGCCGGCTCCTGATGTTCCGCAAGGCCGATCCGGACGTGCAGATCAAGACTCCGGAGCAGATCGCCATGATGAGGGCGGCGGGCCAGGTCGTGGCCCGCGCCCTGGACACGCTCCGGGCCGCGGTGCGGCCCGGAGCGTCGACCCTGGAGCTGGACTCCCTCGCGGAGAAGGTCATCCGCGACGCGGGCGCCGTCCCCTCCTTCAAGGGCTACCACGGCTTCCCCGGCTCCATCTGCGCCTCTGTGAACGAGGAGGTCGTCCACGGCATCCCCAGCGCGCAGCGGGTGCTGGCCGAGGGCGACATCATCTCCATCGACTGCGGGGCCGTCCTGGAGGGCTGGCACGGCGACTCGGCGATCACCGTCGCGGTCGGCGAGGGCCGCCCCGAGGACCTGCGCATGATGGAGGTCTGCGAGGAGTCCATGTGGCAGGGGATCGCCGAACTGCGTCCGGGCAGGCGCCTGGGTGACATCGGTTACGCCATCGGCGGCCACATCTCCCGCAACGGCGGCTACGGCAACGTCCGCGAGTACGGCGGCCACGGCATCGGCACCGAGATGCACATGGACCCGCACGTGCTCAACTACGGCAAGCGCGGCAAGGGCATGAGGCTGGTCGAGGGCATGTGCCTGGCGATCGAGCCGATGACCACCCTGGGCCGCCACGACGTGGTGCAGCTCGACGACGGCTGGACCGTGGTGACCCGTGACGGCGGTCGCGCCGCGCACTTCGAGCACACGGTCGCGGTGACCTCGGACGGGCCCGTGGTGCTGACCGCGCGCGAGTCCGATCGGGATAAAATCGCCGACATGGGGTTCGTCCAGCCGACCTGGTAGGGGTCTCCTCCCGTGCGGAGCGCGGGGGCCGCTTCCGGGTGAAGATGCGAGGTGCGCGCAGTGTCCGACCCGGTGCCGTCGATACGAACGTCCGACGCGGAACGCGACCGCGTGGCCCAGCTCCTCCAGGAGCACTTCGCCCAGGGGCGGCTGGACCACGAGGAGTTCACCGACCGCCTCGGCCGCGTCTACAAGGCCAGGACCACCGGTGAGCTGGCCACGGTCACCAACGACCTCCCCGAGCGCGACCTCGCCGACATCCGCGGGGCCGCCTCCCGGGACGAGGAGTTCGCGGTGGCCCCTGCGATCAGCATGCGCGACCCTGTGCTGATGGTGCCGTGGGCCCTCTACGCGGGGGTCAACGTCCTCTGCTTCGTCATCTGGCTGATCCTGTTCCTCACCACCGACTACGACTACCCGTGGTTCCTGTGGGTCATGGGGCCGTGGGGCATCGTGATGGGCGTGGTGACCGTGGGGGTCCTGGCCGGGCAGAAGTACCACTCCGATGGCGACGGGGCGCCCTAGGGCGAAGGTCCGCGCCCGCCCGTGTTCCGGTGCGGTAGGGTGCTCCGTTCGGCGGTTAGGAGCACTTGCCGGAAGGGGATAGACTGTCCATGCCCATACGCGGGCTGTTGGGTCAGTCTGCCTTCTTCGCGCCACGTCCTCCAACCGACGTTCGCCTTTTGCAGTTGGCCTGAACTTCCAGTGTCCCTCGGCGTCGGTGACGGCCATCCGCCGTTGCCGGGGCCGTAGCGTCATGCGGGGCCACTGGGGTCGCGTCGGGTTGTCCTGATCAACCAAACGATGAGCGAGGCGTGGAAGGACATGGCCAAGAAAGACGGCGCCATCGAGATCGAGGGTTCCGTTGTCGAGTCCCTACCCAACGCTATGTTCAAGGTAGAGCTCGACAACGGGCACCAGGTCCTTGCCCACATCAGCGGCAAGATGCGGATGAACTACATCCGTATTCTCCCCGACGACCGCGTCGTCGTGGAGCTGAGCCCGTACGACCTCACGCGCGGGCGCATCGTTTACCGCTACAAGTAGCCCCTCACGGGCCTCGCGGCCCGGGAGAGTATGAGTTCGGAGTCACCATGAAGGTCAAGCCGAGCGTGAAGAAGATCTGCGCGAAGTGCCGCGTGATCCGCCGTAACGGCCGGATCATGGTCATTTGCTCGGACCCGCGGCACAAGCAGCGCCAGGGTTAGTCACCCCCGCTCCGCTCGCCGCGGCTTCACACACCGCGATCGGCCCGGCCGGTGCGCCAGCACCGCACCGGGCGCACGACACAACGAAAACCTGTTCCGACTCCCGCAGCCAGTGCGGCGCGGGAGCCACCCCCGGTCGGAGGCCGGGGCCTCGTCGATTGGGCGACGAGAGGGTGGAACGGGCCAGACCTCCGCATAGGGCATTAGGAGTCTCGCCCACATGGCACGTATCGAAGGCGTTGACCTTCCCCGCGACAAGCGGGTGGAGATCGCTCTCACGTACATCTTCGGGATCGGGCGCACCCGCGCCCTGGAGACCCTGAAGAGCACCGGCGTCGACGGCAACACGCGCGTCTACGAGCTGTCCGAGGAAGACCTCGTCAAGCTGCGCGAGTGGATCGGCTCCAACTACCAGGTCGAGGGTGACCTGCGCCGTGAGGTGCAGGGCGACATCCGCCGCAAGATGGAGATCGGTAGCTACCAGGGCATCCGCCACCGCCGTGGGCTCCCGGTCCGCGGTCAGCGCACGCAGACCAACGCGCGCACCCGCAAGGGCAAGAAGAAGACCGTGGCCGGTAAGAAGAAGGCCGGTAAGAAGTAGTCCGCTCGGACTGGACTGTAAACACGCGTCCGGGAACGACAACGGACCGATGATCTCTGGGAGTTTCGCTCATGCCGCCTAAGGGCCGTCAGGGTGCCGCGCGCAAGGTGCGCCGCAAGGAAAAGAAGAACATTGTCCACGGGCACGCTCACATCAAGAGCACGTTCAACAACACGATCGTGAGCATCACCGACCCGACCGGTGCCGTGATCTCGTGGGCCAGCTCCGGCCAGGTGGGCTTCAAGGGTTCGCGCAAGTCGACCCCCTACGCCGCGCAGATGGCCGCCGAGGCCGCTGCCCGCCGCGCCCAGGAGCACGGCGTCCGCAAGGTGGACGTCTTCGTGAAGGGCCCGGGCTCGGGCCGGGAGACCGCCATCCGCTCGCTCCAGGCGACCGGGCTGGAGGTCGGCTCCATCCAGGACGTGACGCCGGTTCCGCACAACGGCTGCCGTCCGCCCAAGCGCCGCCGGGTCTGATCCCGCACCGGCGCCCGCGCACCTACCCGCGCGGGCGCCGCGCCTGGTTCCGCGGGCTCCCCTGCGAGGGGACCGCGCGGACGGGGTAGGAATCCGAGTAGCGGACACCGATGTGGTGTCCGCCGGGTGGCCGTCAAATAGCGGGCGGCCATGTGGAAGGGAAGACACGGACCATGTTGATCGCACAGCGTCCCACGCTCACCGAGGAAGCCTCCTCGGACCTGCGCTCGAAGTTCGTCATCGAGCCGCTGGAGCCGGGCTTCGGCTACACCATCGGCAACTCGCTTCGGCGCACCCTGCTGTCCTCCATCCCCGGCGCGGCTGTCACGAGCATCCGCATCGAGGGCGTCGAGCACGAGTTCACCACCGTGCCCGGTGTCAAGGAGGACGTCACCGAGATGATCCTCAACCTCAAGGGCCTGGTCGTCAGCTCCGAGCACGACGAGCCGGTGCTGATGTACCTGCGCAAGCAGGGCCCCGGTGTGGTGACCGCCGCGGACATCGCTCCGCCGGCCGGTGTCGAGGTGCACAACCCCGACCTGCACATCGCCACGCTCAACGGCAAGGGCAAGCTGGAGATGGAGCTGACGGTCGAGCGCGGCCGCGGTTACGTCTCGGCGACGCAGAACAAGCAGGCGGGACAGGAGATCGGCCGCATCCCGATCGACTCCATCTACTCCCCGGTCCTGCGTGTGACCTACAAGGTCGAGGCCACCCGTGTCGAGCAGCGCACCGACTTCGACCGCCTGATCGTCGACATCGAGACCAAGCCGGCCATCCGTCCCCGTGACGCGGTCGCCAGCGCGGGCAAGACCCTGGTCGAGCTGTTCGGTCTGGCGCGTGAGCTCAACGTCGACGCCGAGGGCATCGACATGGGCCCGTCGCCCACGGACGCCGCCCTGGCGGCGGACCTGGCGCTGCCGATCGAGGACCTCAACCTCACGGTCCGGTCCTACAACTGCCTCAAGCGTGAGGGCATCCACAGCGTCGGTGAGCTGGTTGCCCGCTCCGAGCAGGACCTGTTGGACATCCGCAACTTCGGTGCCAAGTCCATCGACGAGGTCAAGCAGAAGCTCGTCGACATGGGCCTGTCGCTGAAGGACTCCCCGCCCGGATTCGACCCCAGCTCGGCGGCCGACTCCTACAGCTCCGAGGACGACGAGGGCGAGTCCTTCGTCGAGACGGAGCAGTACTAACCGACCTTCGTCGCCCACATGGTCCCCGGCCGAGTGCGGCCGCGGACCGCATCACTAGGAGAACGACACCATGCCCACGCCTACCAAGGGCGCCCGTCTGGGTTCCGGGCCCGCTCACGAGCGGCACATCCTGGCGAACCTCGCCACCTCGCTGTTCCAGCACGGCCGCATCCGCACCACCGAGGCCAAGGCCAAGCGCCTGCGCCCGTACGCGGAGAAGCTGATCACCCTCGGCAAGCGCGGTGACCTGCACGCCCGCCGCCAGGTCCTGACCAAGATCACGGACAAGGCCGTCGTGCACGAGCTCTTCACCGAGATCGGCCCGCGCTACGAGAACCGTCCCGGTGGCTACACCCGGATCACCAAGATCGGTCCGCGCAAGGGCGACAACGCCCCGATGGCCGTGATCGAGCTGGTCGAGGCCCTGAGCGCCCAGACCGCCGCCCCGGCCGCCCAGCCCGCCGCGCAGGAGCCCGAGGCCGAGGAGCCCAAGGCCGACGCGACCGCCGTGGCGGACGAGGCCGGTGACCAGCCGGCGGAGGACACCACCTCCGACCAGACCGCCAAGGCCGACGAGACGGCCCAGGCGGAGGGCCCGGCTGACGACAAGTAGCGTGCGGGGCGCGGGGGCGCCGACGCGCCCCGCGCACGCACCGCTCGGCGAGTGCCCGATCCCCGCGGGGGTCGGGCACTCGTCTTTTTCGTGGACGCGGAGGAGTGGCGGGTAATGGACGAGACGACGGTCCGGGTGCGGCTGGACGTGGCCTACGACGGCACGGACTTCTCCGGGTGGGCCGCGCAGCCGGGCCGGCGCACGGTTCAGGGCGAGCTGGAGGCGTCGCTGGCGCGGGTGCTGCGCCTGCCGGAGGTGTCGCTGACGTGCGCGGGGCGCACGGACGCCGGTGTGCACGCGCGGGGGCAGGTGGCGCAGGCCGACATCCCCGCGCGGACGTGGGAGAGCGAGGGTGAGCGCGTGCTCCGGCGCCTGGCCGGGGTGCTGCCCAAGGACGTGCGGGTGCGCGCGGCGCGGTTGGCGCCGCCCGGGTTCGACGCCCGGTTCTCGCCGCTGTTCCGGCGGTACCTGTACCGGGTGAGCGACGCGCCCTACGGGGTGGACCCGCTGCTGCGGCGGGACGTGCTGTGGCACCGCGGCCCGCTGGACGTGGACCGGATGAACGCGGCGGCGGAGCGCCTGGTGGGCGAGCACGACTTCGCGGCGTTCTGCAAGAAGCGCGAGGGCGCGACGACGATCCGGGAGCTGCTGCGCCTGGAGTGGGCCCGGGTGGACGAGCACCTGCTGCACGGGACGATCCAGGCGGACGCGTTCTGCCACAACATGGTGCGCGCGCTCGTGGGCGCGCTCCTGGCGGTGGGCGACGGGCGCAGGGACGTGGACTGGCCGGGGAAGGTGCTCGGCGCCGGTACGCGGGACTCGTCGGTGCACGTGGTGGGGCCGCAGGGGCTCAGTTTGGAGGAGGTGCGCTACCCGGCCGACGAGGAGCTGGCCGTGCGCGCCTCGGCGACCCGCCGCGTGCGGGAGCTGCCGTGCCGGGGCCACTCGGCCTGAGGAGGCCGTGGTCCCGGGGCCGCGGGAGCTCCGAGGGCGCGGGCAGCACGAGGCGGCGGGGGTGGGAAACCCCCCTTTACCAGGTTAGAGCCGCCCCGGGCTCCGCGGAGGCGCGGAATCCGGCCTGTGGACGAACGGAGGGGCGCCGGCCGCCGGAAGCCTCCCGCGCCCTTCGGTCCCCCCGCACCCTTCAGTCCACGTGTGCCGGTCCCGGGTCGGCCCAGTGCCGGTGCAGCAGTGCGATCTGCTCGGGCAGCACCCGCGACACCGACAGCTCGGGGAGGTCGTCCACGTCGAACCATGCTCTGGCGCTGGTCTCGGTGCTGCTGAAGGCGCGGTCGCTGGTCCCGTCGCTGCCGAAGGCGGGGCTGCCCGTCTCGGTACCGCCGGAGGCGGGGTCGCGGTCGGCCAGCGGCGCGCACACGAACAGGAGCTTGTAGATGTGGCGGTCGTAGACCGGCACGTGGGGCCACAGGTGGCGGTCGAGGACCCCGGCGAGGTGGACCGCCCGCACGGCCAGCCCCGCCTCCTCGCGGACCTCGCGTTCGATCGCCTGCCTGGGGCTCTCCAGGACGTCGCACCACCCTCCGGGCAGGGTCCAGCGGTGGCCGTCCGAGATCTCGCGGACGAGGAGGACCCGGCCGGAGGGGTCGAAGACGCCGCCGCGCACGTCGAGCTTGGGGGTGGTGTAACCGGCGGCCGAGGCCACTTCGCGCTCGTACCCGGGGAGCTCTCCGGCCGCCACCGTCTGCATCAGGTCGCGGGCCAGGGCGCCGACGCGGTGGAACCGCCCGATGTCGAACTCGTTGGTGCTGTACGCCAGCCCCGACTCCGACTGCGCCGTCAGCTCCATCGCGATGCGCCGGATCCGTTCGGCGGGTTCCGTCATCGTCACACCCTCCTCCGGGGCTCGCGGACCGGCCCGCCGGGACTCCTGCCCGCCGCGGACGCCGACGGAACCCGTCCGCGTACACGAAGAGGGGGCACCCGGTCGCCGGGTGCCCCCACTGGTGCTGTCTACCGCTCAGCCGCGGTTCTCGCTGAGGCCGGTGTGGGCCTCCTGGAGGAAGCCCTCGCTGATGGCGCGCAGCTCGGTGGCGGACTCGCTCTCGCCGCCCTCGTCGGTGCCGTCGCTGTTGGCCGCCAGGGAGAAGAGCAGGTAACGGCCCCACTGGCCGCTGCTGCCGTGGCCGCCGGAGTGGCCCAGGCGCTCGGCGGGGCTGCCCTCCTCGCCGGGCAGACCGGCGAACCACTGCGCGGCCACCAGGTCCTGGGCCTCCAACGCGGTGGTCGCCTCCTCGCCGGTGGGCATGGCGGCCACGCCCACGGTCACCGCGTGGCCCTCGTCCTCGCTGAGGTAGGAGGCGCGCACCATCTGGCGGCACTCGTTGTCGGCGAGCACCTGGCCGTAGTCGCCGTGGGCTCCGGCGGCGCAGTCCTCGGTGTCCTCGACGGCCACGCGGGTGAACGTGCCCTGGCCCTCGACCTCCAAGCTCCCGGGGAAGAGGGCCTCCGCGTCGAGCGCGCCCGGGTCGTCGGCCTCGTCGGCGACGGTCGCGGCGCTCGCGCCCCCCGAGCCCATGCTGGTGGCGAGGAAGAACGTTCCGCCGCCCGCGAGGACGAGCAGCGCGGCGAAACCGGCGATCATCATGATCCGGCGCTTGCGGGCGCGCGCGTCCGCGCCGCCGTCACCGTACCGGTCGTCGTCGTAGCCGTCGTAGTCGTCGTAGTCGTCGATCCCCTGTGCGTCGAACTGCGCGGTGTCCACACCGGCGTCGTCGGGGACCTCGTCCCGGAACAGGGGACGGCCGCCGGGCGAGGCGGGGACGGGGCTGATGTGCTGCGTGGCGCCCATGGCGTCCGGGGGGAACACGGGCTCCTCCCGGCCGGGCGCCGGGAGCGCGGCGGGGGGCTGCGGCGGGCCCTGGAAGGCCTGCTGGGCGGTCGGGGGCGCCGAACCGGGAGGCATGCCAGGGGGAGGGCCGACGGGCGCTCCGGGGTGGCCGGGAGCGCCGGGACGGCCCTGTGGCACGCCCTGCGCGCCGGGAGGGAACCCCGGGACGGGGCCCTGGGGCCCGGGACGCTGGCCGGGGGCGTGCGGCGGCACGGGGGCGCCGGGCGGGAGGGCTCCGGGCGGGATGGGTTGAGCGGGCTGGCCGGGCCGACCCGGGGCGGTGCTCGGTCCGGGGGGCGCGTGCGGGCCCGGGTGCTGGCCCATGTTCGGGTGGCCGCCGGTGGGGGCCTGGTGCGAGGGGTGTCCGCCGGTGGGCGCCTGCATCGGCGCCTGGCCGCCGGTGGGGGCCCCGTGCGGCGGGAACTGGCCGCCGGTGCCCTGGGGCGGCTGTCCGGGGTGCACGGGCGCCTGCTGGCCGCCGGTGCCCTGCCGGGGCTGCTCCGGGCGCTGAGGGGCCTGTCCGCCGGTGGGCGTGCCCGCCTGGCCGCCGGGGTAGCCGGGCACGCCCTGGGGGAGTCCGCCCTGGCCGTACTGCGGGTTCTGGGGACCCTGCGGGCCGATCGGGGGCTGGGGCGGGGCCTGCGGGCCGCTCGGGCCGCCGTGGAGGTCCTGACGGGCGCCGCCGGGGTAGCCGTGCTGCTGGCCGCCCTGTCCGTACGGCGGGATCTGGGGGCCACTCTGCTGTGTGGGGGAGTGGTGGTGCTGCTGGTACGGGGGATGCTGGTCGGGCGGGGGCGCGCCATGTGTCTGCTGTGGCCCCGATGTGGGATGCTGGCCCTCGGCGTGGGAGGGCGCTGACCCGAGCAGGTCCTGGCCGTCACCGGCCTCCGGTCCGACGGGTCTGCCGTCGGGACCGTACTGTGGCTGGTTCGGATGGGTACTGATGGGAGTCTCCGAGGGCTCTGGGGGTGGGACTGGGCCGCGGTCCACCGGCACGTGGCCTGGGCCGCGCGGTGCCGTCCGTTCCGGGTTCCCGTGGTTTCGGCGACCGTGACGGGCGTCTCCAAGGCCGTGTCGGTGCCCGTCATCACGGGAGCAGACCGGCCTTTCGGTGCAAGCGTAGCCAACGCGGGGGCGGGAACAGGACGAAGCACTCCCGGCAACGGGCATAATAAAAGACGGAGAGGTCACGGATGTGACCCCGTGCCGGTGTTTTCCCCGCCGAGCGCGGTCCGGCCGGTCCGCCCCGCCGCTGGCTTTGACCTGCGCGGCGGTGGCCAGGTAGGATATTCCGTCGTTGTGCGTTGAGTTGCCGTGGGCCCCGATCGCCGGGCGCCGATCCACGCACCATCGTCTGCGCACTCACCATTCGGAGAGTCCTGTGACATGGCACGGGATATCCGGCCAGACGCCCCCGCAACCGCGGGTGTGTATACGAGTCCCCCATCCCCGCACGGGATGGGGCAGCCGACTGAAGAGCGAAGGCAAACGATCGTGCGCACATACAGCCCCAAACCAAACGATGTCCAGCGTCAGTGGCACGTTGTCGACGCTACCGATCTCGTGCTCGGGCGTATGGCGAGCCAGGTTGCCACGCTGCTTCGGGGCAAGCACAAGCCGTACTACGCGCCCCACATCGACACCGGCGACTTCGTGATCGTCGTGAACGCCGACAAGGTCGCCCTGACCGGCAAGAAGCTGGAGCAGAAGCGCGCCTACCGCCACTCCGGCTACCCGGGCGGCCTGCGCTCCGTCTCCTACGCCGACCTGCTGGAGAAGAACCCCGAGCGGGCCATCGAGAAGGCCGTCAAGGGCATGCTCCCCAAGGGCTCCCTGGGCCGCCAGATGGCCAAGAAGCTCAAGGTGTACGCCGGTCCGGAGCACCCGCACCAGGCCCAGCAGCCGGTTGCGTTCGAAATCACCAAGATCGAGCAGCCCGCCTAGGCGTTCGCAGACTTTTACAGAGAGCACGAGGAGAACCGTGGTCGAGCCCACCGGCATCGAAGACGTCGAGCAGGAGTACGTGGAGAACCCGGAGGAGTTCCCCTCCGAGTACACCAGCGAGTCCGACGAGAACGCCGCCGCCTACGTCCCCACCGCGTCCGGCCCCAGCGCCGGCACCGGTCGACGCAAGCAGGCCGTCGCCCGTGTCCGCATCGCCCCCGGCGCGGGCGAGTGGAAGGTCAACGGCAAGTCGCTTGAGGCGTACTTCCCGGACAAGGTCCACCAGCAGACCATCAAGGAGCCGTTCGTCTCCCTCGGGTTCGACGGCGCCTACGACGTCTTCGCCCGTCTCGACGGCGGCGGCACCAGCGGCCAGGCCGGCGCCCTGCGCCACGGCATCGCCCGTGCGCTGGCGTCCCTGGACCCGGAGAACAACCGCCCGACCCTCAAGAAGGCCGGTTTCCTGACCCGCGACGCCCGCGAGGTGGAGCGCAAGAAGGCCGGTCTCAAGAAGGCGCGCAAGGCTCCCCAGTTCTCCAAGCGCTAGTGCTCATGCGCCGGCACCCGCTCGGCTGAGCTCCGGCCCGTACGCCGTTCCCTCCACCGGGACGGCGTACGGGCCTTCGGTTTTTCCGGTGGCTTGTCTGGGCCACCCTCGCTACTCCACCGGCGCCGCGACCCGGCGCCGTCTTCGAAAGGGGCTGTCCGCCTGTGGCTCGGCTGTTCGGAACAGATGGTGTACGCGGTGTCGCCGGTCGGGACCTGACCGCCGCCCTCGCGCTGGAGCTGTCCGTCGCGGCGGCGCGGGTGCTGACCCGCGGCGGCGACGGGGCGCGGCCCAAGGCCGTGGTGGGCCGCGACCCGCGCGCCTCCGGCGAGTTCCTCGAGGCCGCCGTCGTCGCGGGCCTGGCCAGCACCGGCGTGGACGTGGTGCGCGTGGGTGTGCTGCCCACCCCCGCCGTCGCCTACCTGACCGGCGCGCTCGGCGCCGACTTCGGCGTGATGCTCTCCGCCAGCCACAACCCGGCCCCCGACAACGGCATCAAGTTCTTCGCGCGGGGCGGCCAGAAGCTGGAGGACGCCCTGGAGGAGGAGATCGAGGGCATGCTCGGCGTGCCCTCCACCCCCGCCGTGGGCGACCTCGTCGGCCGGGTCACCGACGCCGGCGACGGCGCCGAGCGCTACGTCGAGCACGTACTGGCCTCGGTGCCCCACAGCCTCAAGGGCCTCAAGGTCGTGGTGGACTGCGCCAACGGCGCCTCCGCCCTGGTCGCGCCCGAGGCCCTGCGCCGCGCGGGCGCGGAGGTCGTGGCGATCGGTGACCGGCCGGACGGCCACAACATCAACGACGGGTGCGGCTCCACCCACCTGGAGGTGCTCCAGGAGGCGGTCCGCCTGCACGGCGCGGACGCCGGTATCGCCAACGACGGCGACGCCGACCGCTGCCTGGCCGTGGACGCCGAGGGCCGAGTGGTGGACGGCGACCAGATCCTGGCGATCCTGGCCACCGAGGCCAAGGAGGAGGGCAGGCTCGCCCAGGACACGCTCGTGGTCACGGTCATGTCCAACCTGGGCCTGAAGCTGGCGATGGAGCGCGAGGGCATCACCGTGGTGGAGACCGCGGTGGGCGACCGCTACGTGCTGGAGGAGATGAAGCGCGGCGGGTTCGGACTGGGCGGCGAGCAGTCCGGGCACGTGATCCTGCTGGAGCACGCCACCACGGGCGACGGTGTCCTGACCGGCCTGCACCTGCTGGCCGCGATGGCCCACCGCGAGCAGGGCCTGGCGGAGCTGGCCAAGGTGATGACCCGCCTGCCGCAGGTGCTCGTCAACGTGCCCGACGTGGACAAGGCCCGCGCGAAGGACTCCGCGGAGCTCGCGGCGGCCGTGCGCGAGGCCGAGGAGGAGCTGGGCGAGACCGGCCGGGTGCTGATCCGGCCCAGCGGGACCGAGCCCAAGGTCAGGGTCATGGTCGAGGCGCCCGAGCAGGAGCAGGCCACCGCGGTGGCCGAGCGGTTGGCCGCCGTGGTGCGCTCCGCGCTCGGCTGAGGACGGGGTTCCTTCGGGCCTCCGCCCCGTGTCCGGGTGTCCCGGAGGCGGGTGCCGGGGGGAGGCGGGCACGGTGGCGTCCCGCGTGCGACGGCTCGCTCCTCGCGACCGCGCGTCCGACGCCTCCGGGACCCCGTCGGCAACCGAACCCCTTTTGCGCGCACCCGGGCACGCGGACGGCCGGGTGCGCGTTCTCATGTGTGGCTGACCCGCGGAGCGCGGGTCCGAGGCGGTGGAGTTGGTCACGGTGGCGGACACGCGGTACGGGCACGCCCTGACGATCGGGGTGGACATCGGAGGGACGAAGGTGGCCGCCGGTGTGGTGACGCCCGGCGGGCGCATCCTGGCCCGGCTGCGCACGGAGACCCCCGAGCGCAGCAAGAGCCCCGCGGTCGTGGAGGACACGATCGTCTCGGTGGTGCGTGAGCTGCGCCGGGAGTTCCGGGTGCGCGCCGTGGGAGTGGGCGCCGCCGGTTTCGTCGACGAGCGGCGGGCCAACGTGCTGTTCGCCCCGCACCTGTCCTGGCGCCGGGAGCCGCTGCGCGAGGCCCTGGCCCTGCGGCTGGGGCTGCCAGTGGTGGTGGAGAACGACGCGAACGCCTCCGCCTGGGCCGAGGTGCGCGCCGGGGCGGGCCGGGGCGTGGACGACGTCGTGGTGGTGAACCTGGGCACGGGCATCGGCGGCGCGGTCGTGCTCGACGGGAACCTGCACCGGGGCCGGTACGGACTGGCCGGGGAGTTCGGGCACATGACCGTGGTGCCGGGCGGACACCGCTGCGAGTGCGGGAACCGGGGCTGCTGGGAGCAGTACGCCAGCGGCAACGCGCTGACGCGGGAGGCGCGGGAGCTGGTGGCCTCGCAGTCGCCGGTGGCGGACGCCCTGCACCAGGCGGTGGGCGGCGACGCCGCCCAGATCACCGGGCCGCTGGTCAGCGAGCTGGCACGCAAGGGCGACCGCGCGTGCGTGGAGCTGATGCGCGAGGCCGGGCAGTGGCTGGGCTCGGGCCTGGCCAACCTGGCCGCGGCGTTCGACCCGGAGCTGTTCATCGTGGGCGGTGGTGTGTCCGAAGCGGGGGAGCTGCTGCTGGACCCCGCGAGGGAGGCGTTCGGCCGCAACCTCACCGGGCGCGGCTACCGTCCCGAAGCCCGGGTGGCGGCGGCCGAGCTGGGCAACGAGGCGGGCCTCATCGGCGCCGCGGACCTGGCCCGGGAGGCGCTGCCCCGGTGGCACCAGCGGCGCCGACAGCGCCGCCTGGGGCGTTTCGGCAGGAGTTAGGGCCGGTCGGTCCCGTCGGGAGCGCAGGCGCGCGGCCGGAGCGTGCCGCGCGCCGCGTTGCGCGGGACCTAGCGGGAAGCGCCCTCACGTCGATGCCGATCGGGAACGGCAGGTCCAGCTTGAGGCGTTCTCGAGCGACGGTGACAGGGATGTGGCGGGGTTCCTTCGTGCCGTCCAACTCGTAGACGTAGACAGCGGGCCCGTTCTCCTCGTGCTCTATCCGCCAGAAATGCGGGATACCCGCCTGCGCGTACTCGAGCGGTTTGGTGGAGCGATCCCGGTCCTGGGACTCCTCGGACACGATCTCCACCGTGAGGAGTGCATCTTCGGGAGGGACGTGGGTGGCCTGGTACCAGTCGAGGCGCTCCTCGGCTCCCTCCGCGAACTCGTAGACGACGAGATCGGGCTCCGGGCGTTGGCGCTTGCCGAGCTTCATGGTCATTTCCGAGAGGACGTCGACGTTGGGAGGCGCCGCTTCCTCCAGACGGGCCGCGAGGCGGATCACGACCTTGGCGTGGAATCGGGTCTGGGGGAAAGCAAGACAAGGGCTCCGTCGATGAGTTCCATCCGGGGCTCTCCCGGGGGAAGATTGTCCATGTCGTCGGCGGTCCAGCCGCCGGGCGTGGGCATGAACCAGTCGGGGAGCGGCTCAGCGGTCATCGAAACCTCCCGGGTCGATTCCTGAGCCCATGCTAATGCGGTCGTCATCGCCATGACGGGACGGTAGCGCTCCGTGACGACGGTTCACCGGAGTTCCGTGAAGGACTCCGGATTCCGGGCGAAAGGCCTGCTCAGAGGGGCTACCCGCAATTAACCGAACTTGGTTCTAGTGCGGAGGTCGCATCCTCTGTAGAGTGCCGCCATGGATCTCAACGCAATCTCCGCCCTCGTCTCGGGCGGCGCGAGTGGCCTGGGTGAGGCCACCGCCAGGGAGCTCGCCTCCGCGGGCGCGACCGTCGTCGTCGCCGACCTCAACGCCGAGCGCGGTGAGGCGGTCGCCAAGGAGATCGGCGGTGTCTTCGTGCGCACCGACGTCTCCCAGGAGGACCAGGTCAAGGCCGCGGTCCGGGCCGCCGTCGACACCGGCAAACCCTTCCGGGCGGCCGTGTCCTGCGCGGGCATCGGCTGGGCCACCCGCACCGTCGACCGCAGTGGAAACCCCCACGACCTGGACAGCTACCAGAAGGTCATCCAGGTCAACCTCATCGGCACCTTCAACGTGCTGCGCCTGTCCGCGGCCGAGATCGCCAGAACGGAGCCGGTCAACGAGGACGGCGAGCGCGGCTCCATCGTCAACACCGCCTCCCTCGCGGGCATCGAGGGGCAGATCGGCCAGATCGCCTACTCCTCCTCCAAGGGCGGCGTCATCGGCATGACCCTCCCGGCCGCCCGCGACCTCGCGGCCGTCGGCATCACGGTCAACACCATCGCCCCCGGCATCCTGGAGACGCCCATCTACGGCGAGGGCGAGGCCGCCGAGGAGTTCAAGCAGCGCCTGGCCGCGCCGGTGCCCTTCCCCAAGCGCCTGGGCACCGCTGAGGAGTTCGGCCGCCTCGCCCGGGCACTGCTGGAGATCAGCTACGTCAACGGCGAGGTCGTCCGCATCGACGGCGCGCTGCGCATGCCGCCGAAGTAGGGAGGGCACCGTGTCCGACGAGGTTCTCTACACCGCCGAGGACGGCGTCGCCGTCATCACCATCAACCGGCCCCAGGCCAGGAACGCGGTCAACGCCGCGGTCGCCGCACGCGTCGCCGAGGCGCTCGACGACCTCGACGCGCGCAAGGACCTGACCGTCGGCGTCATCACCGGCGCGGGCGGCACCTTCTGCGCCGGGATGGACCTCAAGGCCTTCATGCGGGGCGAGGTCCCGCTGGTGGAGGGCCGCGGGTTCGGCGGCTTCGCCGAGCGCCCGCCGCGCAAGCCGCTGATCGCCGCCGTGGAGGGGTACGCCCTCGCGGGCGGGTTCGAGGCCGTGCTCGCCTGCGACCTGGTCGTGGCCGCCGAGGACGCCAGGTTCGGCATCCCCGAGGTCAAGCGCGGCCTGGTCGCCGGTGCGGGCGGCCTGCTGCGCCTCCAGCACCGCATTCCGCGCAACATCGCGATGGAGTTCGCCCTGACCGGCGACTTCGTCGAGGCCCCGCGCCTGGCCGAGCTCGGGCTGGTCAACCGGGTCACCGCCAGTGGTGGGGCCCTGGAGGGCGCACGCGAGCTCGCGGCCCGCATCACGGCCAACGGCCCGCTGGCGGTGCGGGTGTCCAAGGAGGTCATCACCTCCTCCGATGACTGGTCCACCGAGCGGATGTGGGAGAAGCAGAACGAGCTGACGGGCCCCGTGTTCGTCAGCCACGACGCCATGGAGGGCGCGGCGGCCTTCGCCGAGAAGCGCGCCCCCGTGTGGAGGGGCGAGTAGGCCCCGGACGCCGCGCGGCCTCTGCGGGGTGTCGTGACCGGAACAGGTACCGACGTGTCTCGATCCAGGCCGATACTGTGCTCGCAACCACATCGGTGTGATGGGGCCGAGACCAGCCGACGGTGTTAAGCGACTCCGGAGGCGAAGGCCGACCTCAGGACGGGTTGCGTAGACCGACGCGGCGTAGAGTGCGCCCTCCGGCCCTGCGCACGCGCCGGTAGAGCGTCATCTTGGCCTCCTTCTCCACCGCGCTCAGGCGTTTGTTCAGCCGTGTGACCTGCTTCTCCAGGGCGGCCTGTCGTTTCTCGAGGGAGGCCTGCTGCTTGTTCAGCCGTGTGACCTGCTTCTCCAGGGCGGCCTGCTGCTTCTGGGATTTCTGCTGCTCGTGGCTGAGGCTGCGCACGCTCTCCCGGAGCCACCCCATCCGGTAGCCGAGTCCGCCGTCCTCGTCGGACCAGGCCTCGATCGCCGGAGTGAACTCGATACTGTTGATGCGCTGCTCGAACGCTGCTCCCCCGTCCTGGTCGGACTGGAAGATGTGGGGTAGCCCGTGCTTTTCGACGTATCCCATCATCCGCTCGAAGCGTTCATCGTGTCCTTTGACGAGCGCTGTGTAGTCAGCCTGCTCGTACAGTTTCGCGGCGTCGAACTCTTCGGGAGGCTCGGTCATCCTGCGGTGTGGAATCTCGAAATACCGGCTGAGTTCCAGGGTGCGCGAATCGTGACACATCACTACGGCGGGTGTTCCGGCCAAAAGCGAGACGACGTTCCCGTGGATGCGGGTGCCGAACACGAAGTCGTAGCCTCCCAGTTCCCTGATCCAGGTGATCGGGTCCAGGTGGAGGCGGACACGGTTCTCCTCGAAGAGCGGGTGGCTGCGCAGCACGGGCATCTGCCTGTGCTGACCAGCCGCTCGCGAGGTGTCGCCCCAGTACAGCGTCTCCAGTTCGGGGATGTCCTGCGCGATGTACCTCAGGTTCGGGTAGCGCCGGTAGTTGTCCATGACGACCTGCCCCAGGTCACCCATGGTCCCGGCGGTCGTGGACATCCCGATCCTGGCGTCGGTGCCGAGCACTGAGTCCGTCTTCTCCACGGAAAGGGACCGGCCGTAGCGGAACATCGACGGACAGCCGATGACCTCGACGTCCTTGAAGCCGAGGTGGTTGAGGTAGCGCTGGGTGAACTCGCCCCGGACGCCGAGGGAGGGAGCGCGGTCCAGGACCGCTGAGGCGAAGCGCCTGACCGTTGCGTCCAACGGGCTCATACGTTCGAGGTCGTAGTCCAGTGAGGACTGTGCTCCCACGCTGAGGACCATGACAGGGATGGTCAGCTTCTCGATGAGGTCGGTCCAGAGATCGAGTTCCCTGCGGAAGGCCGGCCGGAAGGCGTTGGCGAAGGGGAGGACGAGGTAGTCGTACTCCTCGTTCACCTGCTCGGGGACGGGCATCGGAGTTCCGAAGCCGGTCGTGGTGATCTCGGTACCCGGGACATCGAGCATCTTGTAGGCCGAGTCGCTGAAAACCAGGTTGCCGAGGTTCTGGCCGCCGATCTTCCGCTGGAGGGTTTCCTCGGCGGACGCCGCTTCGAGAGGGGACTTGCTCGAACGCAGGAGGATTCGTGTCATGGGAAGCCGATCAATCAAGAGGGGGATGTGGCTGGCAAGATTTCGGTTCAGCCTTGAAGCAGTGAATTGGTCCGATCATAGTCGTGCTTCTCTTGCCGCTGTGACAGTTGCGCAAGGTGATCGGGGGATCACGCTTTACTCTTATTCCCGTGTGTCCAGTGAAGACGGGCTGTGAAGTGCGGGTGAATTGCGGTGAATCGGAGGGGGTGACCTGGGTCATGATCAAATTGGAAAGGGAGGGTGAACCTGTGGTGCTCCTTGTGCGTCGTTCCAGCGGGTGAGGGTTGGTTCACACGGTTACGGGTGTCTTGGCGTCATGCGTTAACCTGGGATCTACTTTGCCCACCTTGTCCTGTCCTGTCGGTCGTTCCGTCTCTGCGGGCCGACAGGAGCGGGAGCCTGATCCACCCTCCCCCCACACCCGGTAGACCGGGCGCGCGCTGGCGCGACCTCCGCTGTGCGACGGGTGTGTCCGGATCCGCGGAGCCTTGGAGTCATTTGTGGTCGCACTCAGTGTCGTCGTCCCCATCTACAACGTCGAGAGGTATCTCGACGAGTGCCTGCGCTCCCTTCAGGTGCAGACATGGGACGATCTCGAGGTCGTGATGGTGGACGACGGGTCCCCGGACGGCAGCGCGGCCATCGCGGCCCGGTACGCCGAGCAGGACCCCCGCTTCCGGCTGATCCAGCAGGAGAACGGCGGCCTGGGCGCCGCCCGCAACACCGGCATCGAGCACGCGCGCGGCGACTTCATCACCTTCGTGGACAGCGACGACGTGATCCCGTCCTACGCGTTCGGCTACCACCTGGAGAGCCTGCGCAGGAGCGGCTCGGACTTCTCCAGCGGCAACGTCCACCGCCTCAACGAGCTGGGCACGCGCCAGTCGCCCATGCACCGCAGGATCTTCCGCACCGCGAAGACCGGCACGCACATCACGCGCGAGGACACGCTCCTGGTCGACCGGCTGGCCACCAACAAGGTCTGGCGCCGCTCCTTCTGGGACAAGCACGGGATGACCTTCCCCGTCGGCGTCCTGCACGAGGACATCCCCGTGGCCATTCCCCTGCACTTCCTCGCCGAGTCGGTGGACGTGCTCTCCGCGCCCGTCTACCTCTGGCGCGAGCGCCCCAGCGACGACAAGTCCATCACCCAGGACCGGCTGCGCCCCCAGGCACTGGAGGACCGCGTCAGCGCGGTCACCAAGGTCAGCGACTTCCTCAGGGAGAACCAGCCGCCCCTCCAGAAGCGCCGGTGGGACGCGGTCGCGCTCGGCAGCGACCTGCGCCTCTTCCTCCAGGTGCTCGACCGGGCCGACGCGGACTTCACGCGGAGGCTCGTCGAGCTCGGCAACGCCTACCTGGACCAGGTCGACGACAAGGTGCTGCGCGACCTCCCCGCCATCGAGCGCCTCAAGTGGCACCTCATCCGGCAGCGCAAGGTCGAGCAGCTGCGCGAGGTCATCGTCTTCAACAAGAGCGCCGAGCACAAGAAGGCCAAGATCGTCCGGCACGGGATCCGCTACTACGCGGACTACCCGTTCAAGGACGACCCCGCCCAGGGCGTGCCGCGCTCGGTCTACCGCGTGCGCTCGGAGCTCAAGCTCCGTCAGAAGGCCGAGGAACTCGCCTGGGTCGACGGCAAGCTGGTGGTCGGGGGCCGGGTCTGCCTGAAGTACCTGCGGCCCAACAAGCGCCTCCAGCAGCAGGTCCGCGCCTGGGCGGTCAACGCCGAGGACGGCAGGCGCGTGCGGCTGAACACGACCACGCACCAGGCCAACGAGTTCCGGCTCGCCCCGACGGTGGCCACCTCCCGCAAGGACTGGGGCGGCTACCGGATCGTCATCGACCCCGCCGAGCTGGGGGACGAGGGCGACTGGTACGTGGAGCTGGGCGTGGTCAACCGCGGCTTCCGCCGTGTGGACCGCCTCAAGAAGCCCGCCGCGGCCGACGTCCGGATGCTCGGCCCCGAGCAGGTCCGGCCGGGCGTGTGGGCCCGCCCGCACTGGGTGGACGACTTCGAGCTGCGCCTGACCGTCGAGCGCCCGGCCGTCGTCCTCGACGGCTCCGCCCTCGAGGGCTCCTCCCTGGTCCTGAGCGGACGGGCGGCGGGAACCCCGACCGAGGGCCTGAGCGCCTACGTCCAGCGCTTCCCCGGCGACGTCGAGGTCCCCGCGAAGGTGGAGACCGACGGCGAGTCCGTGCGCGTGCTCGCCGACCTTGCCGCCCTCACCGACGGCTACCAGGACCGGGACGCGATCGCGGGCAGCGACCCCTACGAGGACTGGTCGGTCCACCTCCGGGACGGCTCCGGCCGCTCCCGGTGGATCCCCTTCGCCGAGGACGGCTCCGAGGGCCGCTACGCGCACTCCGGCCTGAGCGTGCGGGTGCTCCCCGACTTCGCCGGGCGGACCAGGGTCCGTGTGGAGCGGCCCCAGCCCCTGCTCACCGCCGTCTCCTGGGACGACGACGTCCTCGACCTGCGGGGCGACTTCCCCGAGACCTCCACGGGAGAGCTCTCCCTGGTGGTCAAGGCCGTCGGCCGGATGGAGGAGCACCTGTTCCCGGTGGAGGCCGCGGACGGCCGGTTCTCGGCCTCCGTCCCGCCCACCGCGATCCCCAACTTCGGCACGAAGGTGCCCCTCACGCCCGGCAACTACCGCTTCCTGCTGCGCACCGCCACCGGCGACAACCAGTGGGACGACCGCCGGGTCGGCTTCTCCCAGGAGCTGCGCACCGCCAAGTTCCCCGCCCCCGAGAAGGAGGGCGGCTTCGACCTGGAGCTCAAGCCGGACGGCCGCGGATGGCCCGTGCTGCGCCTGGGCTCGGTGCTGCGTCCGGAGGAGCAGGGGTCCTACGCGCAGCAGGTCCTGCGCGAGGAGGTCTACCCCAAGCTGCGCCGCAAGCCGGTGCAGCCGGGCATCGTCTTCGACAGCTACACCGGCAAGCAGTTCTCCGACAGCCCGCGGGACATGTACGAGGAGCTGCGGCGGCGCGGTGTGGAGACGCCGATGTCGTGGATGGTGCGCAACCGCCAGATCACGCTGCCCCCGGGGCTGACCGAGGTCCGGCACACGAGCCGCGAGTACTTCGAGGCGCTGGCGCGCTCGGAGTTCATCGTCTCCAACGCCCACCTGCCCATGTGGTTCGAGAAGCAGCCCGGGCAGAAGATCGTGCAGACCTGGCACGGGTCGATGCTCAAGCGCATCGGCTTCGACATCGAG
This sequence comes from Nocardiopsis akebiae, assembly GCF_018316795.1. Lineage (NCBI taxonomy): Bacteria > Bacillati > Actinomycetota > Actinomycetes > Streptosporangiales > Nocardiopsidaceae > Nocardiopsis > Nocardiopsis akebiae. The sequence continues at coordinate 6,079,049 of NZ_CP074132.1, read as the reverse complement.
CACGTCCAGTTCGCGGGCCGCAACTACCACGACCGGCTCCGGCACGAGACCAACCAGTGGGACTACCTGGTCTCCCCGAGCCCCTGGGCGACGCCGATCCTGCGCCGCGCCTTCGGCTTCGAGAACGAGATCCTGGAGACCGGCTACCCGCGCAACGACATCTTCCACCGCCCCGAGCGCGAGGCGGTGACGGAGGCGGTCCGCGAGCGCCTGGGTCTGCCGGAGGGCAAGAAGGTCATCCTGTACGCCCCCACCTGGCGCGACGACAAGTTCTACTCCGTCGGCAAGTACAAGCTGGACCTGCACCTGGACCTGCGGCGGCTGTACGACGCCCTCGGCGACGACCACGTGCTGCTGTTCCGCAGGCACCCGAACATCGTCGACCGGGTGCCGAACGTGGGCAAGGACTTCGTCTTCGACGTCTCGGCCTACCCCGAGATCCAGGAGCTGTTCCTGGTCACGGACATCCTCATCACCGACTACTCGTCGCTGATGTTCGACTTCGCCAACACCGGCCGACCGATGCTGTTCTTCACCTACGACCTGGAGGAGTACCGCGACAGCCTGCGCGGGTTCTACTTCGACTTCGCCGAGACCGCCCCGGGCCCGCTGCTGCGCACCTCCGACGAGGTCATCGACTCGATCCGCGACATCGACGGGGTCCAGGAGGCCCACAGGGAGCGGTACGAGGCCTTCGTGAACCAGTTCTGCCCCCTGGACGACGGCAAGGCCGCGGCCCGGGTGGTCGAGCAGGTCTTCGGCGAGCTCCTCTGAACCGGACGGGTTCGGGGGAAGGCAGGGGCCGTGCCGTCCGGCGCGGCCCCGCGACAGGGAGGGTGAAGAGGGCCTTGAGGATTCTGCTCACCGGAGGAGCCGGGTACATCGGCTCCCACACGGCGGTCGAGCTGGTCGCGCGCGGGCACCAGGTGGTCGTCCTGGACAACCTGGTCAACAGCAGCGAGGAGGCGGTGCGCCGGGTCGAGAGGATCACCGGCGCGCGGATCCCGTTCGTGCGCGGCGACTGCACCGAGCACGGCGTCGTCGAGCGCGCCCTGGTGGAGCACGGCATCGAGGCCGTGGTGCACTTCGCCGGGCTCAAGGCGGTGGGGGAGTCCGTCAGCCAGCCGCTGCGGTACTACCGCAACAACCTGGACGCCCTGTTCACGCTCGCCGAGGCGATGGACCGCGTCGGGGTGCGCGACCTGGTGTTCAGCTCCTCGGCCACCGTCTACGGCGACCCCGAAACGGTGCCGATCACCGAGGGCAGCGCGCTGCGGGTGACCAACCCCTACGGTGCGACCAAGCTGTTCGGCGAGAGGATCCTGGAGGACCTCGCGGTGAGCGCGCCCGACTGGCGGATCACCGTGCTGAGGTACTTCAACCCGGTCGGCGCCCACCCCAGCGGCCTCATCGGGGAGGACCCCAACGACATCCCCAACAACCTCTTCCCCTACATCTCCAAGGTCGCCGCGGGCAGGCTGCCCGAGCTGACCGTCTTCGGCGACGACTACGACACAGAGGACGGCACGGGGGTCCGGGACTACCTGCACGTGGTGGACCTGGCCCGGGGGCACGTCGCGGCGCTCGACCACCTGGCCTCGCAGAAGGGGCTCAGGGCCTTCAACCTGGGTACGGGGACGGGCACCTCCGTCATGGAGGCGATCCGCGCCTTCGAGTCGGCCTGCGGCCGCACCATCCCCTTCCGGGTGGGGCCGCGCCGCGACGGCGACATCGCCACCTGCTTCGCGGACCCGGGGCTGGCCAACCGCGAACTGGGCTGGAAGGCCGAGCACACGGTGGCCGAGGCCTGCGCCGACGCCTGGCGCTGGCAGTCGGCCAACCCCGACGGCTACAGGTGACGCCGCGGAGCGCGGAGTGAGGCCGTCCTCCGCGCTCCCCGGCCTCCGGTGCGCCCCGCCGTCGGGACGACCTTCTCCGAGCGCCGAGCGTCGACGAGACGATGCCGAAGGAAGGGCGGAGCCGGGCATGGAACACGACTGGGACGAAGAGCTCGAAGAGTACGAGGAAGGCGAAGAGCACTTCTACGACGACGAGGGCGCCTTCGGCGTCGGGCTCCCGCCGAGGGCCGGGTCCGCCCACGAGGAGCGGACCCGGCGGGACTGACCCCGAAGGGCCCGACGCGAGGCCCCGGTCAGCCGGCGGAGGCCTCCTGCGCCCTCCTCGCGGCCCGCTCCCCGGCGTCGCGGTGGGGCAGGAGCACGCCCAGACCCCAGTGCAGCAGCAGGCCGCTGGCCAGCCCCACGAGCCATCCGTAGTCCGCCAGCGGGGCCAGGAACGGGATCAGGCCCTCGGCCGGGAAGGGGCCCGAGCCCTCGGGGGAGTGCGAACCGCCCACGGCCAGCACCGAGCCGACGCCGAAGGCCACCAGGGCGCGCCAGTTCCACCCGTGCCGGTACCAGTACTCCGAGCCGCGTTCGTACAGCGCGGGCAGGTTCATCCGCGTGCGGCGCAGCAGCCAGTAGTCGGCGAGCAGGATGCCCGCCACGGTGCCCAGGAGGCCGCCCACCGTGCCCAGCCAGGTGAAGATGTAGACGCTCTCGTTCTCCAGCAGCCGCCACGGCATGATCAGCACGCTGAGCACGCAGGTGGTGATCGCCCCGGCGCGGAAGCTGATCAACTGCGGTCTGAGGTTGGACAGGTCGTAGGCCGGACCGACCAGGTTGGCCGCGATGTTGGTGGAGACCGTGGCCAGCAGCACGACGAAGACCGCGAAGAGCAGGCCGATCCCGCTGTCCATCCGCGCCACGACGTCGATCGGGTTCCACAGGGGTTCGCCGTAGACGGCCGCGGTGCCCGCCGTGACCATGACGGCCAGCAGCGAGAACAGCGTCATCGTGGTGGGCAGCCCCAGCGACTGGCCCACCACCTGGGCGCGCTGGGAGGACGAGAAGCGCGTGAAGTCGCTGATGTTGAGTGTCAGGGTCGCCCAGTAGCCGATCACGCCCATCAGCGACGGGAAGAACAGCGCCCAGAAGGAGGGCCCCCAGTCCAGGGGCTCGCCCGAGTCCAGGGACAGCATCGGGCCCAGGCCCCCGGCCTCCACGGCCATCCAGGCCAGCAGCGCGACGCCGCCGAGGATCATCAGCGGCGCGGCCCACACCTGGGTCCGGCGCACGCCCTCCATGCCCCACAGGATGATCGCGAGCTGGGCGACCCAGAACAGGCCGAAGGACAGCCACAGCGTCCACGGCTGGCCGCCCAGCGCCGCCGCCCCCGTCCACCCGTCGCCGAGCAGCCGCCCGAGCAGGACGTAGACCCCCTGGCCGCCGACCCAGGTCTGGATGCCGTACCAGCCGCAGGCGACCGCGCCGCGCAGCAGCGCGGGCAGGTTGGCGCCGCGCAGGCCGAAGGAGGCGCGCGCGAACACGGGGAACGGGACGCCGTACCTGGCGCCCGCGTGGCCGGTCAGCACCATGGGCAGCAGGACGACGAGATTGCCCAGGACCACGGCGAGCATGGCCTGGCGCCAGTCCATGCCCGCCGCGATCAGGCCGCTGGCCAGGGTCCAGGCCGGGATGCTGACCGACATGCTCACCCACAGGGCGCCGAAGCTGCCGGTGCCCCAGGTGCGCCGGGACATCGGGACGGGCTGGAGGTCGGCGTTGACGTAGGGCCCCTCGGGCAGGGCGGTCCCCTCGGCGAGGGACACCCGGCCGTCGGGGTGGGTGACGGCGGCGGGTACCGGCGGGGTCGGGCTGTGGGTCACGGGTCACCTGGTCTCGGTGGGCGGACGGGGAGGGCGGGGGATGCGAAGCGCTGCCGGGCCCACCGGGGGAACCCCTGGAAGCGCGGCGAAAAGTCCGGATTCGTTCCGGGCCGCCGAATATCCTCGCACGTCACAAGGCGCACAGGTGTCGCGGGCGGGTCGGGAGGGTTACCACCGGACCGTCCGCCCCGAAGGGACGCCCCCGTGCGGCCGGGGACCGGGCCCGGACGCCGTCCCTTACGGGCCGTCCCCGACCGGTGCGCCGGTCCCGGGCCGCGGCCTTCCGGCTCCCGGCCCCCTCCCGCTCCCCGCCACGAGGGCGGTGCCGCCACGGCGCGGTCGCCCGCGCCCCGGCGGCCCCGCGGCGCGGGTCAGGACACGGCCGGGACGACGTGGCGCCCGTAGGCGTCGATGACACCGTCCACGTCGTCGTGCATCGCGTACACCGCGAACTGGTCCACGCCCGCCTCGCGGAGCCGCTCCAGCTTCCGCACGTGCTCCTCCACCGGACCGACCAGGCAGAACCGGTCGACGATGGCGTCCGGGACGAACGCGGTGTCGGGGTTGTCCGCCCGGCCGTGGTGGCTGTAGTCGTAGCCCCGCCGGGCCCTGACGTAGTCGGTCAGCTCCCGCGGGACCGCGTTTGAGGAGTCGCCGTAGCGGGCGACCAGGTCGGCCGCGTGGTTGCCCACCATCCCGCCGAACCAGCGGCACTGCTCCCGAGCGTGGGCCAGCCCCCGCTCGGAGCCGTCGGTGACGTATGCGGGCGCCGCCGCGCACACCGTCACCGCGTCGGGGTCGCGCCCGGCGTCGGCCGCGGCCGTGCGCACCGCCCTGACCATCCACTCGGTCAGGTAGGGGTCGGCCAGTTGGAGGATGAAACCGTCCGCCTGGCGGCCCGCCAGCTCCAGGGCCCGGGGCCCGTAGGCGCCCATCCACACGGGCAGGGCGCCGTCGCGCACCCACGGCAGGCGCAGGGCCGCGCCGTCCACGTCGGCCTCCCGGCCCTCGGCCAGGTCCTTGATCGCGCGCATCGCCCGGGACAGGCGTTCCAGGGTGGCGGGACGGCGGCCCGCCACCCGCACGGCCGAGTCGCCCCGGCCGATCCCGCACACCGTGCGGTTGCCGAACATGTCGTTCAGGGTGGCGAACAGCGAGGCGGTCACCTCCCAGGCGCGCGTGCCCGGGTTGGTCACCATGGGCCCCACGACCAGGCCGCTGGTGTGCTCCAGGATCCGGCTGTAGACGACGAAGGGCTCCTGCCAGAGCACGACCGAGTCGAAGGTCCACCCGTGGGTGAAGCCGTACCCCTCCGCGCGGACCATCCGCTCGACCAGCAGGTCGGCGGGCGGGTCGGTCTGGAGGACGAGTCCGATGTCCATGTGCTGCCCTCTCGTTCAGACCAGGTACTGGCAGGTGGACCGCGGCACGTACCGGCCGTGCCCGGCCTCGCCCAGGTAGACGCCGCGGTCCACCACGACCCGGCCGCGCGAGAGCACGGTGCGGGCCCGGCCGGTGACCCGTCTGCCCTCGTAGGCCGAGTAGTCCACGTTCATGTGGTGCGTCTCGGCCGAAAGGACGTGCTCGGCACCGGGGTCGTAGACCACGATGTCGGCGTCCGAGCCCGGGCAGATCGTGCCCTTGGCCGGGTACAGGCCGAACATGCGTGCCGGGGTGGCGCAGGCGATCTCGATCCACCGGCGCCTGCCGATGCGGCCCTCCACCACTGCCTGGTGCAGCAGGTCCATGCGGTGCTCGACCCCGGGCATGCCGTTGGGGATCCTGGAGAAGTCGCCCCGGCCCAGGTCCTTCTGTCCGGTGAAGCAGAACGGGCAGTGGTCGGTGGAGACCACGGACAGGTCGTTGGTGCGCAGAGCCCGCCACAGGTGCTCCTGGTGCTCCCGGGGCCGCAGAGGTGTGGAGCACACGTACTTGGCGCCCTCGAAACCGGGCTCGGCGAGGTTGTCGGCGGACAGGAACAGGTACTGGGGGCAGGTCTCGCCGAACACGTTGAGCCCCATCCCGCGCGCCCGGGCCAGCTCCTCCACCGCCTCCCGGGCCGAGACGTGCACCACGTACAGCGGCGCGCCCGCCACCCGGGCGAGCTGGACGGCGCGGTGGGTGGCCTCCGACTCCAGCAGGGCCCTGCGCACCTCGCCGTGGTACCTCGGGTCGGTCCTGCCCTCGGCCAGGGCCTGCTCGACCAGCACGTCGATGGCGATGCCGTTCTCGGCGTGCACCATGGTCAGCGCGCCGTTGGCGGCGCCGCGCTGCATGGCCCGCAGGATCTGGCCGTCGTCGCTGTAGAACACGCCCGGGTAGGCCATGAACAGCTTGAACGAGGTCACGCCCTCGTCGACGAGGGCGTCCATCTCCCCGAGCGAGGACGCGTCGACGTCGGAGAGGATGGCGTGGAAGGCGTAGTCCACCGCGCAGTCGCCCTCGGCCTTGGCCATCCACGCGTCCACGCCCGCGCGCACCGACTCCCCGGGCCGCTGGATGGCGAAGTCGACGATCGTGGTGGTGCCGCCCCAGGCGGCGGCCCGGGTGCCCGTCTCGAAGGTGTCGGAGGAGGAGGTGCCGCCGAAGGGCATCTCCATGTGGGTGTGGCCGTCCACCCCTCCGGGGACGACGTAGTGCCCGGCGGCGTCGATGACCTCGGCGCCGCCGTCGGCCCAGGACCGGGCGGCGTCGCTGCCGCGCAGCGCGAGCGCGGCCACCCTCTCGTCCTCCACGAGGACGTCGGCCTCGGTCTCCTCGGACGCGGTGACGACCAGGCCGCCGCGGATGACGGTGCGTCGTGCCATGGCGCGCCTCCTCAGCCCTGGACCAGCGGGCCGTAGGCGTCGGGCCTGCGGTCGCGGTAGAAGGCCCACTGCCGGCGGACCTCGTCGACCATGTCCAGGTCCAGGTCGCGCACGACCAGTTCGGAGGAGGTGTCGGAGGCGACGTCGCCGACGAACTGCCCGCGCGGGTCGGCGAAGTAGCTGGTGCCGTAGAAGTCGTTGTCGCCGTACTCCTCCACGCCCACGCGGTTGATCGCGGCGACGAAGTAGGCGTTGGCCACGGCCGCCGCGGTCTGCTCCAGCTTCCACAGGTGGGCGGACAGGCCGCGGCTGGTCGCGGACGGGTTGTACACGAGTTGGGCTCCGGCCAGCCCCAGGGCCCGCCAGCCCTCGGGGAAGTGGCGGTCGTAGCAGATGTAGACGCCGATGCGTCCGGCGGCGGTGTCGAAGACCGGCCAGCCGAGGTTGCCGGGGCGGAAGTAGTACTTCTCCCAGAAGCCGTGGACCTGCGGGATGTGGTGCTTGCGGTACTTGCCCAGGTAGCCGCCGTCGGCGTCGACGACCGCGGCGGTGTTGTAGTAGAAGCCGGGGGACTCCACCTCGAAGACCGGCAGGACCATGACGATGCCCAGCTCCCGGGCCAGCGCCCTGAACCGGGTGACGGTGGGGCCGTCGGGGACCGCCTCGGCCCAGCGGTGGTGCTCGGGGTCCTGCACCTGGCAGAAGTAGGGGGCGTTGAACACCTCCTGGAAACCGATCACCCGCGCGCCCCGTGCGGCGGCGTCGCGCGCGTGCTTCTCGTGGACGGCGAGCATGGATTCGGTGTCGCCCGTCCATTCGGTCTGGACGAGTGCGGCACGGACGTTGTGCGGCATGTGCTCCTCGTTCCTGCGTGTGCGCCGCCGGGGCGGGCGAGAACGGTTGTTACGTCCGCGTATGTCCTGCTGGCACGGTGGTGCGAGCGGGTGGTGCGCGTGCCGTCGCACCTTAGGTAACGTCGAATGGCCGGTCAATGTCCGACATCCGCGTTCTCCGCGCGCGACCTGGTGAAGGAATTGCGCGATCGTGCCCTTACGGGGTGCGATGTCCCTTCTGCGGCAAGTGTAATTTCAGAGGAAAGGACATGTTTTCCGGCTTTTCCCCGCCGAATTTCGGATGAGGACACACACACTCCTCCCGGCCGCCGCGCGGTCAGGCGGCGGTGCGGTCCCCGGTGGCGGACGCGCTGCCGTGACCGAGAGACCCGAGCGCGCCCTCGCTCCGCTCCGCGCGGTCGTCGAAGACGAAGACGATGAGCAGGACCAGGCCGATCCCGATGAGGAACAGGGCGCCGCAGCCCAGGCTCATGAACAGCCAGGGGGAGTGCTCCTCGGCGCCTCCGGGCTTCCCCGGGACGGGAGGGCCCGGACGGGCGGAGCCGGGCGCGGGCGGCGGGCCCGGGGGCGGCTGCCAGCCGGTGGGCGGCATGCCCCCGGGAGGCGGGCCCGTGGGCGGCTGGTCGCGGTCCGCGGATCCGTCACCGGGACCGTGCGGGGGCTGGCTCATGGCGGGGCCTGGCTTTCTGCTGCGGGCGTCGGCTGCGCGCCGGTGCCGGGTGGCGCCGTGCGGGAGGCGGCGGCGCGCCGCCGCCTTCTAGTGTGGGGGACATGGCACGACTGCTCATCGTTCACCACACGGTCTCGCCCGCGACCCGGCAGCTGCTGGAGGCGGTCCTGGAGGGCGCCCGCGACGACGGCATCGAGGGGGTCGAGGTGCGTGCGGAGGCGGCGCTGTCGGCCACGGCCAGCGACCTGCTCGGCGCCGACGCGGTCGTCCTGGGGACCCCGGCCAACATCGGGTACATGTCGGGCGCCCTCAAGGTCTTCTTCGACACGGTCTTCTACCCCGCCCAGGGGGCGACGGAGGGGCTGCCCTACGCGCTGTACGTGCACGGGGACGACGACGCCTCCGGCGCGGTCCGGGCGGTCGAGTCGATCGCCAAGGGCATGGGGTGGCGGCGGCACCGCCCGCCGGTCACCGTGACGGGCCGCCCGGAGGCACGGGACCGCGAGGCCTGCTGGGAGCTGGGCGCCGTCACCGCCCTCGCCGCCCTGGAGCGCGCCTGAGCGGGCCCGCCACGGGAACCGTGCCGCGGGCCGCGGGCCAAGGGCTCCGTCGCGCGCGGCACACGGCTCGCGGGCCGCTCCGGCGAACCCGCCGCCACGGCGGCGGGCGGGAAGCCGGAAAAGGGCGGGAAAGTCTGGGTAAGGGGTTGGCTGGTCCGGTGTCGGGTGCGGCGTGGCGGTTTCGCCGAGTTCGACCAGCGGGACAGGATGGGCCCAGGCCGTCGGGGAACACGGGTAGGTGCACACCCCCGTCCAGTCCGGCGCCGCAGACCTTCCGTCCGCCTCCCCGCCCGCGACCGCCGTCCCCCGGAACGCGGCCGGGTCCCCGACCAGCCCCTCCCCAGACACACCGCGTGGCCGCCCACTGGCCCAAGTCCTCAGGCCGCGCGGTGTTTGCCTCAGAGGCGGCGCCGGTCCGCGGACCGGCGTCAGTAGCCCCGCCAGGCCCCCTGGTGGTAGCCGATGACCCTCGGATGCATCAGGGTCGACTCCTCCACGTCCTCCTCGCGGCGGTCCTTGGGGAAGACCTGCGCGGCCTCCAGCAGGGCCGGGTCGAGGAAGCTCAGCGGCGGCGCGTCCTCGGGGACGCGCAGCCCGGGCGCGGACCCGGGTGAGGTGAGGTAGAAGCCCCAGTTGCCGAAGCTCGGCACGTCCACGTTGTAGGGCGTGACCGCCAGGTCCGCCGCCTCCAGGGAGTCGCCCACGCCCCAGTAGGCCTCCGGAGCGAAGAAGGGCGAACCCGCCTGCACGACCATGCGGCCCTCCTCGGACAGGGCGTGGCGCAGGAGGGCGTAGAACTCCACCGAGTAGAGCTTGGCGGTGCCCACGGAGTCCCCGTCCGGGAGGTCGGCGATGATGACGTCGAACTCCTCGCGGTTCTCGCGCAGCCACTGGAAGGCGTCCGCGTTGACCACGTCCACGCGCGGGTCCTCGAAGGAGTCCCCGTTGAGGCCGCTGATCACCGGGTCGGTCGAGGCCAGCTCGATCACGGCCGGGTCCAGGTCCACCAGGGTGGCCGAGGCCACGTCGTCGTAGGCCAGGATCTCGCGCAGGGCCAGGCCGTCGCCGCCGCCCAGCACCAGCACGTCCCCGTGCGGTCCCGCCATCGCCGGGTGCACCAGCGACTCGTGGTAGCGGTACTCGTCCAGGCTGGAGAACTGGAGGCTCCCGTTGAGGAACAGGCGCACGTCCTGGCCGTCCAGGGACCGGGTGAGCACGATCTCCTGGTACTCGGAGCGCTCGGCGTGCACGATCGGGTCGCGGTACAGCGCCTGGCGCGCGTCCACCTCGAACTGGTCGGCGTAGGCGTAGGCCAGGCCGAGCACGGCGATGATGAGCGCCAGGCCCACGCTCAGGCCCGCGTAGGCGCGCCGGGTCAGCTCCGCGCGGAACAGCCACAGCACCACCGCCACGCCGACGACGGCGTTGAGCGCGCCCACCATCAGCGCGCCCTTGGGCAGGCCCAGCAGCGGAAGCAGCAGGAAGGGGAAGGCCAAGCCGCCGATCAGGCCGCCGACGTAGTCGGCGGCGAACAGGTCGGCGACAGCGTCGGAGGCGTCCTGCCTGCGGATGCGCTGGATCAGCGTCATCAGCAGCGGGATCTCCATGCCGATGAGTAGGCCGATGGCGAACGACAGCACCACCAGGGCGGGCTGGTAGGCGGAGAACCAGGCGAACGCCCCGTACAGCAGCAGCACGGACAGCCCGCCGACCAGCGAGAGCAGGCCCTCGATCACCGCGAAGGCCGCGGCGGGGTGCGCCTGGAAGCGCTTGGACAACAGGGAGCCCACGCCCATCGCGAACACCATCACCGACAGGACCACGGAGGCCTGGGTGATGCTGTCGCCCAGCAGGTAGCTGCCGATGGCTACCAGCGCGAGCTCGTACACCAGACCGCAGGCGGCGCAGACGAACACCGCCAGCAACACGAGGAACCGGGCCGCCCTGGCGGGTACCGGCAGTCGGGGCCGTGTGCGGACGGTGGTCTCAGTCAACGGAACTGCCTTCGTGTGGTGGTGCGGTGGTGCGGTTGCCCGGGGCAGGGGGCCGGTGGGGGAAGGGGCGTCAGGTCAGGGCCGCGGCGATGACGACCGCGATCGCCACGTGCGCGGAGGCGCTCACCCAGGTGGCCGGGTGCGGCTCGTCGCTGCTGATCATCTGGGCGATCTTGGCGGGGACGAGGAGGTCGATCAGCACGAACGACAGCGCCATCACGCCCAGGCCGATCAGGCCGTAGACGGCGGTCGAGAGCAGGCCCGCGCCCAGTCCGATCTCGGACTCGCTGGAGAGGATCGCCGAGGTGACGACGATGGCCGACCCCAGCGTGTTCGCGGACACGAGCAGGACCGCGTTGCGGTTGCGGTTCTCCCAGATCAGCACGTGCAGCTTGCCGGGGGTGAGGAGGTCGGTGAGGAGGTAGCCCAGCACGAGGATGACGATGCCCACTCCGCCGTAGGCGAGGGCTCCGAGCGCGTTGAGGAGGATCTCGTTCATGGTCCTGTTCGCAGGTAGGGGATTTCGGTTGACGTGTTCGGGACGTGTGGGGAAGGAGACTACTTGCCGAAGCCGCTGCCGCCGCCGCGGTAGTTGCTGCCGCTGCCGTTGCTGCTGCTGCCGCCGCTGTAGCTGCTGCCGCCGCCGCTGTAGCTGCCGCTGTTGTTGTCCCTGTAGCTGCTGCCGCCGCCGGTGCCCCCGCCGAAGAAGAAGAATCCTCCGCCGCCGGAGGACCCCGATGACCCGTCGCAGTCGTCGTCGTCATAGCCCTCGATCTGGACCACGTCGTCGTCGGGGCAGTAGTTGTTGCTGCTGCTGCTGTTGTTGTTGCTGCTGCTGGCGCAGGCGCTGAGCAGGATCAGGATCAGCAGGATGACGCCGATCACGACGAACACCGTGATGATGACGTTCCTGTTGCCGTTGTTCGCGGGCTCCTCGTATGCCTTCATGGTGCGGTTCTCCCGGAAGTGGGGGGAAGGGTCACGGTCGAGGTGGTCGTCACCAGCTCGCCGCTCTGGGGGTAGGCGTGCCAGGTGCGCCAGCCGAGCGGTCCGCCGGGGACCAGGTGCAGCGCGGTGACCGCCAGCGGATCGCCGGGGAAGGCGACGAGCAGGCCGCCGGGGGAGTCCTCCACCTCCCGGTGGATCCCCTCCACCCGGCGGGCCAGCTCGGTGCGGGACACGGATTCCACGCGCGAGCCGAAACGGTAGCCGCCCAGGTCGGGTCGGTCGGCGCTGCCGGGCAGACCGCCGGGGAGGCCGGGCAGGCAGGCCACCGTCTCCACCAGCGGCTCCCCGCCCACCGGGGCCCCGGTCGACGGCTCCGGCGTGACGACCACCTGGTGGGAGGCGCCGAGCACCCGCAGCTCGACCCTGGCCCCCGGCACCCGGACGGTGCGGGCGGCCAGGGGGTCGATCAGCGGGTGGCGCAGGGCCCAGACCAGGTCGTCGGCGCTGGTGTCGACGAAGGGGGCGCTGATGCTCGCGCGCACGTTCCGGTCAGCTCCCCGGGTAGATGGTGAAGGTGCCCGGGGCGACCTTGTTCCCCGTGCTGGCCTCCCAGCGCCCGTGGTCGAAGCGCTCGAAGGACAGCAGGCGTCCGTCGTCGGACTCGTAGTCGGCGTAGTCCAGGCCCCCGGAGGCCTTGAGCCCGGTGGTGCCCTCGGAGCGGTAGGAGCCGGTGCCCTTCTCCTGGAGCCGGTAGACGGTGCCCTCCAGCTCGATGCTCTTGCCCTGGGGGATGATGTCCAGGTCGGGGCGGCCGGTCCACAGGGCCAGCTCCACGTCGGGGTCCTCCTCCACCGAGAGCCAGCGCTTGCCGCCCTCGACCTCCAGGAAGTGCTCCGACCAGGTGAAGCCGCCCTCGGACAGGCGCAGGGTGCCGCGGATCCAGGTCCGCTCGGCGCCCCAGTCGATCATGTCGCCCGCCTTGATGGCGCGCGGGTCGCCCGCGGTGCTGTCCCCCGTGTCGGCGAAGGGGTCCCGCGGCGGGGCGGGGGGTTCGGGGGCGGTCTTCGGTTTCTTCGCGCGCTGTGCGTAGACCAGGACGCCGATCACGACGGCGACGCCGACCAGGATGAGCAGCAGCAGGAGTTCGATGGCCAATGTTCCTCGTTTCGCGGTGGGGCATGGGGGAGCGAGGCCGTGTACGTCCCCTGCCTGCGTGTTCCCCGGGGCCGGGCAATCCTACTGACGCTCTGACGCCGTGGGCGAGGGGTCGGTTCCACATGTGACCAGATCAGGACACGAAAGACGCCCCGCTCGGGAACCTCTCACGGACGGTGATCGTTGATAACGGCCCCGTGTCAGGAGGCGCGCCGGAACGTACTCCCAAACCCCCCACGGGACGCCGACGCCCCGCGCCCGGCGGCTCGGGCCGACGCGTCCGCGTCCCGGTGCGCAGGGTTTCAGCCCCGGGGGTCGCCGGTCTCCACCGGGAGGGTGTCGTCGCCTCCCCAGCGGCTCCACGACCCCGGGTACAGGCGGGCGCCGGAGTACCCGGCGTGCTCCAGAGCGAGCAGGTCGTGGCAGGCGGTGACCCCCGACCCGCAGTAGGCGGTGACGGTGTCGGCGGAGTCGGCGCCGAGGGCGGCGAAGCGGTCACGCAGGATTTCCGGGGCGGCCAGGAGACCGTCATCGCCCAGGTTCCCCGTCCACTCGGCGCTGCGGGCGCCCGGCACGTGCCCCGGCCGGGCGTCGACGGGTGCGGGCCGCTCACCGGTGTAGCGCTCGCGGGCGCGGGCGTCCACCAGCAGGTGCGCCGGATCGCCCGCCTCGGCGCGGACGGTGTCGGTGTGCACGATCCGGTCCGCGGGCCAGGGCAGCGGGGTTCGGTGCGTCGGCCGGGGGGTGACGTCGCCCTCCTCCAGTTCGCCGGTCCACGCCTGGATGCCCCCGTCGAGGAAGGCCGCCGGGGTGCCCAGCACGCGCAGCATCCACACCAGGCGGGCGGCCACGGAACCGCCCGCGTCGTCGTAGACCACCACGGAGGAGTCGTCGCCGATGCCGAGGCGGCCGAGGGCGTCGGCGAAGTCGGCAGCGGAGGGCAGCGGGTGGCGTCCGCCCTCGGGACCGGCCGGGGCGGCCAGGTCGGTGTCCAGGTCGGTGAAGACGGCGCCGGGCAGGTGTCCGGCGCGGTGGGCGTCGCGGCCGGAGCGCCCGTCGAGGTACCACCGGGAGTCGACGAGGACCACCCGGTCGCGGTGTTCGCGGAGCCAGTCGGCCGACACGGCCACCGGCAGGGTCAGGAGTTCGGACATGGGCACCACACTAGGCGTTCCGTCCCGGCAGGTGGGGAGGGGTGTGCCCGGTGTCCGCCGCCGTACCGGCCGGCGGGAGGACTGCCCGGACGCGGAACGGCGAGCGGGCCCGGGAGACGCCGTTCAGGCGCCGCGGCCCCCTCCGTCCCGGACCAAGCGGTGGACGCGCAGGATCCACCACAGCCCCAGCACCGGCAGCACCAGCGGGATGAAAAGGTACCCGGCGCCGAAGTTCGACCACACCGTGTCGTCGGGGAAGACCCCCGGCAGGAGCAGGCTGACCGCCCCCACCGCCAGCACCCCGACCAGTTCGACACTGCACGAGACCAGCGCGACCCCGCGCGAGGTCCGCCCGGCCCGGGCCAGGCCCACCGCCGCCACCAGGTAGATCACCCCGGCGAGCAGCGAGAGGCCGTAGGCCAGCGGCGCCTCGTCGAACCTCGTGGCCAACTGGTAGCCCCCGCGCGCGGTCGCGGCGAGCGCGAACACCCCGTACACGGCGACGAGCAGCCGCCCGGGGCCGGTGCGCAGGGTTCTGTCCCGGGTCGCGGCTGACTCAGACAACGGGGCTCCAGAGCTGTTCGAGGCGGACGAACAGGACGGGCAGGATCAGGCACGCGAAGGCGATCACCGCCGGGCCCCACCTGCTCCGCTCCATGAAGCCCCACACGGCGCACGCGGGCGGCAGCAGCGCGACCGTGGCCAGGTAGGACACGAACATGGCCGTCTCGGCGGGCCGCTCGCCGCCGACCATGGTGACCACGGTGGCGGCCACCTGTCCGAGCACGAGCAGCCACAGGACCGCCATGCCGACCAGGTGCGGGACCACCATGGGCTGGTCGCGGAAGGTCGAGACGAGGCACCACCCGGCCAGCGCCAGTGACACCATCTGAATCGTCATGGTCAGCCAGTCGACCACGCCGCCTCCGCTCGTCGTCCTCACGCCATGCCAGCGGGCTTCTACGACACAGCGTAGTACGTCAGGGCCACCGGATCGCACCGTCCCCCGACGGCTGCCCCGCCCGCGCGCGCCAGCCAGCGCAAACACCTCATTCCGGACAGTGCAGACACTGGGTTGGCTAGGCGGCGGCAGGCCCGCGTCGGATATGGTCCTCGAAGCCGCATGTGTTCCAGCCGCTACACGGCTCAGGCCCGCGGCGCATTCCCTCAGGCATCGTGTACGAGACCGGAGCACCCCGTTGTCCTATCCCCAGTACCCTTCCGGCCCCCAGCAGCCTCCCCACGGTGACGGCACCGGCGGCTACCAGCCCTACGGCGGCCAGCCCGGCTACGGCCCTCCCGGCGCAGGGCAGCCCGGCTACGGAGACCCGTCCGGCGGCCAGCCGCCCTACGGGGGCCCGGGCGGACCGCCTCCCGGCCAGCCCCCCTACGGCGGCATGCCCCCGGGGGGTCCCGGAGACCCCTACGGCCCGCCGCCCGGCGGCCAGCCCCCGAAGAAGGGCATGTCCACCGGCGCCAAGGTCGGCCTCGGCATCGGCGGCGGCTGCCTCGGCCTGGTGGTCATCGTGGTCATCGTCATCGTGATCATCGCCTCGATGGCGGGCGGCGGCGACAGCGCCTCGACATCCACGCCCTCGGCGCCCACCCAGCAGGAGGGCACGCAGGAGTCCGAGGGCGGCGCGGCCGAGGAGCCCGCCAACGAGCAGGGCGTCACCCTGAGCGCCACCGCCGCGGGCACGGCCGGTGACACCATCGACGACACCGTCTACACGGTGCTCGACGTCGAGCTCACCAACAACGGCGACGAGCCGCTCGACATCAACCCGCTCTACTTCACGACGGTGCTCTCCGACGGGACCGAACGCACCGACTGGGCCGACGCGATCTTCGCCGACATCCAGCACGTCGAGGTCGGCACCCTCGCGCCCGGCTCCTCGGTCTCGGGGCAGATCGCCGTGGTCGGCGAGGTCGTGGTGACCGAGGTCCGCTACGACCCCAGTTTCGGCATGGAGGACCCGATCGTCACGACGGTCCAGTAGTCCGCGCACGCACCGCGAAGCCCCGGCCGCGCGCCCCGCGGCCGGGGCTCCGCGCTGTGTTCCCGGCGGGGCTCGCCGGTACCCGGTCGGGTCTCCCGAGGCGTCCGTCCGGGCGTGCGGCGGTCTCCGGCGGGGCGTCGGAGCGCGGCAACGGAGCGTCCGGGTACGGCGGCAGAACGGCCGGGTGTCGCGAAAGCCGCTTTCTGTTGTGAAAGGGACCTTTTTCGGGGCTGGCTCGTATATCGTCGGCGCACGCGCGCGTCCCCGCCCGCACGCGCCCGTCCAGCGCGGTACCCGCTCCACCGCTCCCTGCGCGTCCCCCGGAGCCTCGCCATGTCCCTGCCCCCGCGTTCCCCCGCCACCGTGTCCACCGGCGGCAAGATCGGCCTCGGGTGCCTGGGGTGCTTCGGCGCCCTGGTCCTGACCGCCGTGATCGGCTCCTGCGCCAGCGCGCTGGCCGGAGGGGGCTCCGACCGGGCGGCTCCGCCGCCCCCGGCCGCCACGGTGACCGCGACCGTGTCCGAGACCGTGGAGCCGACCGCCACCGCGACCGAGGAGGTCGAGGTGGAGGTGACGGTCACCGCCACGGAGACGGTGACCGAACGCCCGGACGACGGCGGCAGCGGCAGCGGCGGGGGTGGCGGAGGCGACACCGGCGGCGGAGCCCCGGCCTACTACGAGAACTGCGACGCGGCGCGCGCCGCGGGCGCGGCGCCCGTACGCCGCGGCGACCCGGGCTACGGCTCCCACCTGGACCGCGACGGCGACGGCGTCGCCTGCGAATGACGGGGGTTCGGCCCGGGACCGGTTCCGGGGGCGTCGGAGCGGGTCGGAGCGCGTAGCGCCCCGTCCCGTCGGTGCCCCCTACGCCGGGGACGCCTCCTCCGCGGGGGCCTCCGCCTTCGCGGCGCTCCCCGCCAGCGCGCGCTTGATGACGGCGGCCTCCACCTGGTCGACGGCGTGGGCGGTCATCTTGTCGCCGTATCCGGGCAGGGCGCGGCTGCCGACGTACTCGCGGGTCAGTCGCACGGCCTCGGCGGTGGCCTCCCCGTAGTCGCCGTCGACCCCGCCCGAGCCCAGGGCGTCGCCGAAGCCCGCCCGGGTGACCTTGAGCTGGAGGAGCTTGACCGCGTCCCCCGTACTGCCGATCGAGAGTCCGAGCATGTCGTTTACCTCCGTGATCTCCCCGGGGGGCTTTTCGAACGTGCCGTCGCGGACGAGGGCGTAGGCCTTGTCGCCCGGGCATGAGGTGGAGATGAAGTCGCGGTGTCCGAGCACCGTTCCGGCGATGGACGTGTCCGGTTCCATCAGCCACCGGCGGAGCGCGCGCACGGCGTTGATCTGTTCCGGGGTGATGGCGTCCGTGGGACCGGTGGCCAGGGTCACCGAGTAGTGGGAGGTGTTGCCCCCCGGTTGCGCGGCCTGGGTCTTGTACAGCCCCCGACCCTCGATGACGTAGCCGTGCGCACAGCACATGAACGAGTTGCCGGTGAAGTACACCGTGCCCTCGCGCCTAGCCAGCCACGTGGAGTTGGGTGTGCGCACGCACCAGATCCGCCCCTCGTGGGGCTCACGCGTGATGGTGAACTTCGCCTGCCTGGCCGCTGCTGTCCGGGGAGAGACGTAGGTCTTGCGGCGCAGTTCCACCTTCCACATGGGATAGGGAGTTGAGGAGGTGGGAGGCCGACGGCGCAGGGAGGTCGCGTATCCGGCCAGGATCGCGGCGAACTGGAACGCCTCGGCGGCCGCCCGGTTCTTTTGGCTCAGGGACTGGGAGTTGTTCGTGCGGTTGCCGTGGCCGTCCCCCGACAGCGACGCCTCGATGAACAGGGCGAGTTGCTCCCTGGTCAGCGAGCGCAGGAACGCGTGTGTGGGCACCCGCCCGGGAGCGTGTTCGAGCAGCGCACCTCCGGCGTCGGAGGACAGGTGGAACTCGGACAACTGTCGGTTGCGGGCCTCGCGCCAGCGGGGGACGCCGTCCGTGCTTCTTCCTGTGCGGGGGAAGCGTTCGCAGGAGGGCCCGAAGACGCCGTGCAGCGCGTCGCGGATCCTGGCCACACGGTCGGGGTCCCTCATCGCTGACTGGTAGATGACCACACTCGTGCCGGGCGCACGGTCCCTGCCCTGCCGTTTGATGTGGCCCTCGGTCCAGAACCAGGCCACCAGTTCCACGATGTGGTCGGACCACTTGGGCTCCGCGGGCAGGTGCGCGCACGGAGCGGTCAGGGGGATGCGGTCCCAGTAGGTGAGCGTGTCCGTGGTGGCCCACAGGCGTTCGCGGCCGCTGACGCCGCGCGCGGAGCGCCCGGTCCGCGCCCAGGTGCCACCGGCGTTCTTCCCGCGCTCGGTACCCGTGCGCCGGTAGTAGCGCTCCACGGGCCAGCGGTGGCCGGGCGTGGTCAGCGACGAGTGTTCTCGTCCCTCCATCCGGACGAGTTCACGTCGCATGGCAGGGAAGACGAGGACGTCCTGGAGGGGTTGCCACTCCGACATCCCCGTGGCGTGGTTGAGGGTGAGGACGACGTCTCCGGGGGAGACCTGTCGGACGGTGCGCCAACCGTTCTCGGTGAGGATCTCCGTGGCTTCGTCCACGCAGTATCCGATGTCGGCCCAGCCGCGGGAGGGGCCGGTGTGGAAGGAGCGGGTGTCGCGCCAGTACTTGAGGCAGGCCGAGTGGTCCTTCGCGGCCAGCCCCTGGTCGGTGCTGTCGTAGTGGATGACCAGTCCGGATCGGGGATTGGCCCGGGTCGCGGGCGAGGAACCCCATCCCAGATCGGACCGAGAGACGTATTTGCTCGGTCGAGGCATACCCACCATTATGTCAAGTCGGCACTCCGAAGGGTAGGGGGTTGGTCACTTTGCGTAGAAATTTCCTTGTTGTCGGTAACCCGGTGTGGCGGAGTCCCCGTACCCGGAGTCCTCTGCGGCACGATGGTGGCCGACCCGAACCTGGGAGGTAACCCGTGCGCTCCGCACACACCGCCGACACTGTCCGCGATGCCGAGCGCGCGCTCATGGCGCGCCTCCCCGAAGGGGTCCTCATGCGCAGGGCGGCCACCGGGCTCGCCGCCGAGTGCGCGCGACTGCTGCCCCGCGTGTACGGGGCGCGGGTCGTCCTCATGGTCGGCGGCGGCGACAACGGGGGCGACGCGCTGTACGCGGGCGCCGCGCTGGCCGCCCGGGGCGCGGCCGTGCGCGCCCTGATCGCCGGCCGGCGCGTCCACGAGGGCGGGATCGCCGCCCTGAGGGCGGCGGGCGGGCGGGTCCGCTGGTTCACCGACGCCCTCGCCGACGAGAGCGACCTGTTCGACGCCGACCTCGTCGTGGACGGGCTCGTGGGCATCGGCGGCAGCGGCGGCCTGCGCAGGCCGCACTCCACCCTGGCCCTGCTCGCCGCGAACGCGCCCGCCCCCGTTGTCGCCGTGGACCTGCCCAGCGGGGTGGACGCCGACACCGGCGAGGTGGCCGGGCACGCCGTCCGCGCCGACGTCACGGTCACCTTCGGCACCCACAAGCCCGGCCTGTTCGTCGATCCGGGCGCCGAACGCGCGGGCCGGGTCCGTCTCGTGGACATCGGGCTGACCCCGGAGCTGCCCGGACCCGACCTGGTCAGTCCGCGGGCTGTGGACATCGCCTCGCTCCTGCCGGTCGCCGGGGCGGAGTCGGACAAGTACCGGCGGGGCGTCCTCGCCGTCCGCGCGGGCTCCGACCGCTACCGGGGCGCCGCGGTCCTGTGCGTGGGCGGAGCGCTGCGCACCGGGGTCGGCATGGTGCGCTACGGGGGCGGTCCGGCCGTGGTCGACCAGGTGCTCGCCCACTGGCCGGAGACCGTCGCCAGCCTCCTCGATCCGCAGAACAGCACCGACCTGTCTCCCGGTCGGGTGTCCGCCGTCGTCGTCGGCTCCGGCCGGGGCACGCACCCGGCCAACGCCGACGAACTCCGCGCGGTCCTGGACAGCGACGTTCCGGTGCTGGTGGACGCGGACGGGCTCACCCTGCTCACCGGGGACTGGGGCGGACCGCTGTGCGAGCTGCTGCGGGAGAGGCGGGCGCACACGCTGCTGACGCCGCACGCCGGGGAGCTGGCCCGGATGCTGGGCGCGGACCGGGGGGACGTCGAGGCGCGCCGTCTGGAGCACGCGGCCCGCGCCCGCGACCGTTTCGGGTGCACCGTCCTGCTCAAGGGGTCGACCACGGTGATCGCGCACCCGGGGGCCCCGGTGGTGGTCAACCCGACCGGAACGCCGCTGCTGGCCACCGCCGGGACCGGAGACGTGCTGTCGGGGGTGGTCGGCGCGCTCCTGGCCGCCGGGCTGCCCGCGAGGGAGGCGGCGATGTGCGGCGCCTATCTGCACGGACGCGCCGCCTCGCTGGCCCGGGACGGTGCCCCGATCAGCGCGTCCGACCTGTTGGAGGCGCTGCCGCTCGCGGTGGCCGAGGTCCGCCGGGCGGCCTGAGGCGGAACCGGGTCGCCCGCCCGGCCGAGGGGACGCCGTCCCGGAACGCGCACAGCCGAGCCCCCATGGGTTCGCTCCGGTGCGGTCCGCGCGCGGGGCGGGACCGAAGGGTGCCGGCTCAAGCCCTGTCTGTCCGCCGTTCGCGTGCGGGGCCGGGGGAGGGGTGTCGGCCGTCGTGGGACGATGGGGTCCCTCCTCCGGACACGACGGGCGTCCCCCATGTTCCCCGCCTCCGCACCCCCGGCCGGTGCCGTGTGATCACCGCAGCGGTCCTCATCCCGCTGTTCCTCGTCGGAACCCTGGTCGCGCTGTACGCGGAGACGCGTCGCATCGCCGTCCACCGCCGTGGCGAAGCTACGAGCGGTCGTGCGGTGCCGTGGCGCGATGCGTTGCGGGCCGCACGGCTTCCCCGTTCGTGCGCGCGGATCTGGTGGGGGTTCTTCACCGTGGCCTGCGTCTTCTGGACCGGGCGTGAGGGCGCGCCCCTCTTCGGAGCGGCGGGGTTCGTCTTCTGGGGCGTGACCGGTCTTCCTGGAAGCCCGTCCCACGACCTCCTGCTCCGGCTCCGGGCCGGGCGGGAGGCTGAAGACCGGTCCGACCCTTCGGCCGCGCGGCCGGTCACCCTGTACCGCAGCCGGTTCCGTGTCCTGGGTGTCGCCGCGGTGCTGGTGATGGCGTCGCTCTCGGCGGTGCTCGTGTCCGGCGCGGGGGAGGGCGACTGGTACGCGCTGGTGGCGGCCCCGCTCCTGCCGGTCCTCGGGCTGGTGGTCTGGCAGCGGACCGTCTATCCGGAGGTCCGCATGTCCGGGACGCGCCTGCTCCTGAAGCGGTACGCCGTGTGGGTCTCGATTCCCGTGGAGTGGGTCGCGCGGGTCGACGCCGGGAACGGTGTCGCCGTCCACTTCCTCGACGGAAGGGCGTTCTGTTCGAGGGCCTGGGGGAGCACCCCGGCCCGGGACGAGGAGGCCGCCCAACGGATCACCCGGTTCGTCCGAGAGGCACGGGAGGGGATGCCTCCGTCCGCCGACCGGCCCCTGGGGTGGGGCCGGGACCTAGTGGCGGGCCCGTTCGCCGTGTGGCTCGGGCTCGTGCTCGCCTGGATGCCCACCGACATCTGATCCGCCCCGGTGCCGGAGCGCGCCCGGCGGTGGTGGGTCCCGGGGGGAGCCTGGGGCGCGGGCGCGCTGTGGCTGGCCCTCGCCCTCCACGTCACCGAGGCCCTGACGCGCTAGCCCTGATCCCGCGACGCCCGAGTGCTCAGCGCGCGGGCGGCGTCGATGCCCCGCTGCACGATGTCGGTGATGAAGTAGTCGCCCGGGTCGCGGTCGTCGCGCAGCCGGTGCACCAGGGAGTCGTCCACCCACAGGAACTCGGTGTGCTTGCCCGGCTCCAGGCGGGGCGCGTCCAGGTCGCCCTCCACCCGAACCAGGTAGTCCACCTCGTGCCGGGTCAGGCCGTCCCCGGGGTCCCAGTCCAGCCGGAACAGCTCCGCCAGCACACTGGTCAGCCGCCAGCCGGTCTCCTCCGCGACCTCGCGCGCCAGCCCCTCCAGCATGGTCTCGCCCTGCTCGACGTGTCCGCCCACGATGTCCCAGCAGTGCGGGAACACCTTGCGCGTGGGGGACCGGCGCTGGGCGAAGACCCTTCCCCGGTCGTCGGCGATCACCGCGGCCGCCACGTGGGTCCGGCCGTCGGCGGTGTCGGGGAACCCGATCCCGGGGGCCACCGTGATGCCCGTGCTCATGCGTCCTCCTCGTCCGCGGGCGAGCCTACCCCCCGGTCGCGGCGGGGCAGGCGCAGCGTCAGGAGCCTGGCCCGGGGGGCCAGCCCGCGGGCCAGGTCGAACACCGCCTCGGTGCGCGAGTGGTCCTCGTCGAGCACCGAGAACAGGTTCACCCCCAGGTAGAACGTGATCGCCCCGTAGGCCACCTCGCGGGCGGGCAGCAGCTTCCCGAGGGCGGATCCGCCCAGGACCCGGTTCCACTCCTGCTCGATGAAGGCGATCCACGGCTCCGAGCGGTCCCTGATCCGCGTGCGCAGCTCCGGTTTGGTGACGGCGGCGGCCACCAGTTCGGAGAACTCGGTGATGTAACCGCGCTCCAGGTCGGTCCGGTAGATGAGCATCGCCGCCTCCACCAGCTCCTCCAGGGTGTCCGCCCGCGCCGCGATCTCCCGGTACATGGCCATGCGCTCGGCGCTGGAGCGGTCCAGCGCCGCCAGCAGAAGCTGGTCGACCCCGCCGAAGTGGTAGAAGACCAGCGCCGAGTTGGCCTCCGCGCGCGCGGCGATGGCGCGCGCCGACGCCCCGGCGTAGCCCTCCTCGCGCAGGACCTCGCTGGCGGCCGCCAGGAGCCGCTCCCTGGTCTCCTCGCTCGCGCGCCGTCCTCCGCCGCCCTTGGCCATGGCCCTCCTTGCTCTCGGGGAGGTTTTCAGCATACGGTTTAATCGAGTGATTAAACCAAGCGATTTAATCGCATGCTGAAGGAGTTCCCCCGTGCCCCGAAGCGACTCCCCCGCGCCCTCCAGGGCTCGCCTGCTGCTCGCGGCCCTGGTCCTGGCCGCCTTCGCCGCCCTGCTGGCGCTCCGGATCCACCACTGGGGCGGCCTGGACCAGACCGCGCTGTTCTACGTCGGCCTGCCCGCGACCATCGCCCTGCTCGTGGTTTTCACCGTGCGGGCCCGCAGCGCCATGGGCGTCACCATGGCCGTCACCACCCTCTGCCTGGCCCTGGCCGGACCCCTGCTCGGTGAGGGCATGGTCTGCCTGCTCATCGCCGCGCCGCTGATCTACGGGGTCGTCGCCGTGGTCACCTGGACGGCCGGGGCGCTCGTCGCCTGGCGGGACCGCTCCCGGCACGCCCTGTTCGCGGCTCCGCTGCTGTTCGTGCTCGCCCTGGAGGGCGTCGCCGGAACCTCCCTGCTGCCCCGGGAGGACCGCGGCGAGGGCCACGTCCTGGTCCCCGCCGCCCCGCACGAGGTCGCCGCCGCCCTGGCCGCCCCACCCGCCTACGCCGCCCCCGACGCGCTCTTCCTGCGGGCCGTGCCCTTCCCCGAGCCCGTCTCGGCCTCCGGCGGGGGCCTGGATGTCGGCGACACCCGGCACGTCCGCTTCACCCCGCGCCGCACGCTGGAGCCGGGCGCCGAGCCCACACCGCGCCACATGGAGCTCCGCGTCACCGCGAGCGAGGTCCGCGGGGACGGCGGGCGCGTGGTGTTCGAGGTGGCGGAGGACACCGCCTTCGCGAACTGGATGGACATGCGCGGCGCCGAGGCCGTGTGGCGCGCCGAGGGCGACGGGACCCGCCTGGCCTGGTCCATCGACTACGAGCGCACCTACGAGCCCTCCTGGTACTTCGGGCCGATCCAGTCCTACGCGACCGACCTGGCCGCCGAGTACCTCGCCGCCACCTTCGGCGCCGCCGCCCCGGAGGGTTCCCGATGATCCCGGAACTGCCCGCGGCGCTGGTCCGCGGCGTCGGCCTGTTCGCCCCGCTGTTCCTGCTGGCCGGACTGTGCCTGTGGCGCGCGCCCCGTCCGCGCGAGGTCGCGGCGATGCTGGTGGCCGGGGCGTGGGCCCTGCTCACGCTGGTTCCGCTCAACCTGTACGCGCTGCGCGCCGGCTGGTGGTCCTTCCACGCCGAGGGCGCGGTGTGGCTCGGCGTGCCCGTGGACCTGCTGCTGGCCTGGGCGGTGCTGTGGGGCGCGCTGCCCGCGCTGCTGCTGCGCCTGCTGCCGGTGCCGCTGCTCAGCGGCCTGCTCGTGTGGGTGGACGTCATCGTCATGCCGCTCGCCGAACCCGTCGTGGTGCTGGGCCCGCTCTGGCTGCTCGGCGAGTTCGCCGGCTCCGCGCTGTGCCTGATCCCCGCGCTGATGCTGGCCTACTGGACGCGCACCGGCCAGCTGGTGCACGCCCGGACGTGGGCGCAGGCGCTCCTGGCGTTCGGGGCCATGGTGGTCCTGCCGCTGGCCGCGCTGGACGCCCTGCCCGGTCCGGGCACGGCCTTCGTGGCCGCCCAGGTCCTGGTCCCGGTGTGCCTGCCGGGGCTGGCGGCGGCCCGCGAGTTCGCGCGGGTGGGCGGCGGCACCCCGCTGCCCTTCGACCCGCCGTCGCGCCTGGTCACCAGCGGCCCCTACGCCTACCTGCGCAACCCGATGCAGACCACCATGGCCGGGGTGTACCTGGTCCTGGCCCCGGTGGCCGGCGACCCGCGGCTGCTGCTCGGCGCGCTCGCGGCCTTCGTCTACGGCGCGGGGTTCGCCGCCTGGCACGAGGGCGGCCAGCTGCGGGCGGCGTTCGGAGGGGACTGGGAGGCCTACCGGGCGGGCGTGCGCGCCTGGCTGCCCCGGTGGCGGCCGTGGCCCGGCCGCGCGCCGGGCACGCTGTACGTGGCCGCGGACTGCGCCATGTGCCGGGGCCTGGGCGGCTGGCTGGCCGCCCGAACGCCGGTGGCGCTGGAGCCGCGGCCGGCGGCGGAGCACCCCGATGTGCTGTACCGCCTCACCTACGAGAACCCCGAGGGTCAGCGCTGGAGCGGGGTGTCGGCGCTGGCCCGGGCGCTGGAGCACCTGCACCTGGGCTGGGCGCTCGCGGGCTGGGCGCTCGACCTGCCGGGGGTGCGGCACTTCGCGCAACTGTGCGCGGACGCCTTCGGTGCCGGACCGCGGCCCTCGCGCGAACCCCTCGAAGGAGGAGGGGAGGAGCCGGGCGCTCCCCGCGGCGGCGGGGCGCCTGTGCCCGGCGCGCGGGTGTGAGTCGGAGCCGACCCGTTCGCGGCCGACACGGAAGGCGCCGCCCGCGTCGAGCGCGGGCGGCACACGGTGTTCCTCGTGGCCGGGGAGCCCTCCTCCCCGGCGTCGTAGCCGGAGCGGGCCGCCGCGGTTCCGGCCGGTCCGGACTCCCCGCCCCGGTTCAGGTGTCGGGCTCGGGCTCGACCGCTGATCCCAGGCCGGTCAGCCAGGCCAGGTGGCTCTGCAGGGCCGTTCGTCCGACCGGTGTCAGGCGGAACCAGGTTTTCGGCCGGCGCCCGACCGCTCCCTTGCGGACTTCGAGCAGTCCGGCGTCCTCCAGGGTGCGGCTGTGCTTGGAGACCATCGGATCGCTGACGCCGAGCAGGTCGCGCACGGTGGCGAAGTCGACCCAGTTCGCGCTCTGCAACAGCGCGCACATCGCCAGGCGCGGGCCGGTCTCCAGGATCGGTTGGCGTGCGGCGGCGGCGCCGCCGGGGAGGCGCCGCCGCCGGGGCTGTGCAGCGCGGTCACTACTGGACCCTGCCGTTCTCGATGCTGCGGCGCATGGCCGAGCGGACCATCATCTGTCCGGCGAGCACGAGGGCGGCCACGGGCGCCAGCGCGGCGAGCGCGAAGCCGATCATGCCCTGGTCGACCAGGAGGTTGATGCCGATGTAGCCCACGCCCGTGATGGCCAGGGCGGCGATCCACATCAGGCGGGCGCCGGGGTAGGAGAAGACGTAGCGCGGCATGTACACGCCGCTGCGTCGGCGCTGGATGACCGAGTAGGCGGTGGCGATGACGACCACGCCGAGGATGGCCCACTGGAAGTAGGGGCCGCCGCCGGGCAGGAGGGCCGACCAGATCGGCAGGCCGGCGATGAGGACGCTCGCGGCGGCGAGGAAGACCCAGTAGGCGGCGGGCGGGTCGGTGTGGCCGGCGAGCCTGCGGCGGGCGTCGGCGACCTGGTCGAGCTCGGGGTTGCTGTTCATGTCGTCTCCTCTTTCGTATCTACTTTCTATATGGAAAGTAGATACCAAGGATCGGGTCCTGTCAAACACACCGGGGCCCGAAAGAAGGCAGCCGATACACAACCACCGCGTCGACCAGCGACGACGCGAGGAACCCGAATGACCGGCACGCCCCGCGGTCGGCGGGGCCGCCGCCGACCGCGGGGCGGCGGAGGGGTCCACTGCACCCTCCCCCGGCCGGGCGGCCCACCGTTATGCTCGGTCGGGCCGATCCGTCCGGAAGGCGGCGGAAACGGGCCCGCGCTCCCCGCCCCCGAACGAGCACCCGTCCGCCCCCGAGTGAGCCCCCAGGCACGAGGTGACCCATGGAAGAACAGGCCATGCTCGCGCGTGACCTCGTGCTGCGCGTCTGCGCCGGAGCGACCGAGTTCGACCCCCACTGGATCCGGGCCGACGGCAAGGTCACCACCCCCTTCCTGGTCCCCCGCGACCGCAACCTCATCCGCGCGGTCGTCGCCGCTGGCCGCGCCATGGGCGTGGAGCGGCTCCTGGTGTGCCGGACCAGGCCCGAGTTCTCCTACGACCCCGTCACCGAGGTCCCCCTCGACACCGACACCCTCATCGACCTCATCCGCGGCTGGGGGCCCGCGCCCACCGACTTCCTTGTCTGCGTCGAGGACTTCTCCGCCGCCGTCCTGGTCACCGCGGACGAGCTCACCGTCGCGGCCGGTCCCGCCGACTTCGTCCGCGAACTCGTCGGCGCCGACATCCCCCAGGCCCGCAGCCACTTCGCCTCGCGCGCCCGACGGGAGGGCGGCCCGGTCCTCACCCGCGCCGCCCAGCTCTACCACTGCGCCGAGACCGGCGCGCGCCACGCCCGCGGCCCGCGCGGACCCGGCCCCGACCCGGCCGAACTCCTGGCCCGCAGCGCCGAACGCGCGCGGCGGCGCTCACCGCGCGCGGTCCGCTCCCTGCGGGCCCTGCGCGGGGCCTGGGGGTGGCTCATGGTGGCCGCGCTGCTCGTGGCGCCCCTGGCCGTCCCCGGTCTGGGCGCCGCGTTCCCGGCGCTGGCCGCCTCCTTCGTCCTGCTGTTCCAGCTGGCCCTGCTGGCCCGCTCGCGCACGGTCTCCTTCGCCTCGCTGCTGCGGGTGGCCGCGTTCGGCGCGCTGCTGCTGTGGCCGCTGGCGCTGGCCGAGTCCGCCGTCACCGGACTGCTGGGCGGCGACCCCTACGGCGTCCTCGGCTACACCTACGTCGCCGTGACCGTGGAGGAGGTCGGCAAGCTCCTCCCGCTGCTGCTCCTGGCCCTGGCGGCCCGCCGAAGGCTGCGCCGCCTGGCCGCGGTGGACTTCCTGCTGCTGGCCGCGGCCTCCGGCGCCGGGTTCCAGCTGGCCGAGCGCCTGCTCACGGAGGTGGCCCTCGGAGGGGCGGGCATGCCCGCCGGGACCGGCCTGTTCCTGCCCGGCGGCAGTACCGTCACCGACCCCGCGGGCACCGTGCTCGCGGTCTTCTCCGGTCACGCCGTCACCACCGGCCTGGTCGGCGCCGCGCTCGGCCTGGCGGTCGTCGGCCGCCGCTACGGGGCCTGGCTGTGGCTCCTGCCGCCGGTCGCGCTGACCCTGGCGTTCCTGGAGCACCTGAACCTGAACGCGCGGCTGGCCAACGCCCAGCTGCACCCGGCCTCCGACCTCGTGCACGGCCTCCTCGGCGGCGGGGTGCTCACCCCGTGGCTGCTGGTGCTGCTGTTGCTGTGCGCGGTGGCCATGGACTACCGGCTGATCGCGACCGCGGCCGAGTCCACGCCGCCGCTGCCCGGGCAGCCGCCGCTGGCCCGCCTGCGCCGCCGGGCGCGGGGGCGTTCGGTGGCCATGCGGGTCCGCGTGCCCGCCGACATCGCGCCGCTGTTCCGCCGGACGGCGCTGTCCTGGGTGGACCTGCCGATCACCCTGGCCACCACGGTGTCCACGATCGCCCACGAATCGGCCGTCGCGGCCATCGCGGCGCGGCGCGGCCCCTCGGTGCTCTGCGACACCTGGCGGTTCCTGCGCTGGCGGCGGGCGAACGCCATGGGCGAGGCCCGGTCGGCGGGGCGGCCCTGGCGCCACTACCCCTCACAGGAGGAACTGACCCGGCAGGCGCGCGAACTGGCGATGCGGCTGGGGCTGGCGGCCACCGGAGGGGTCACCGGGGCGATGGCGGCGATGGGCGCGGCGGCGATGGTGTTCGCCGCCGCGCCCGCCCCGGACGCCACCGGTGCGCCCGCCTACGCGTTCGTGGCCCTCGACCGGATCCGGGGCTGGCTGGGCGACCTGGTCGGCGTCGACGCGGTCTGGGCGGCCGTGGTGCTGGTCGCGGTGCTCACGCTGCTGCTGTCCGGGAACGGGGTCCCCCACGCGCACCCGAGGATGCGCGAGTTCCTGCGCGCGCCGACCGCGAACACCGGGGCGATCCTCGGCATGCTCGCGCCCGGCCAGGTGGGATACGCGCTCCTGGGCTGGGCGGGGCTGCTGCTGCCCAGGCGCGTGAACCGTCTCCTCGTGCGGTGACGGGCCCGGCCCCGGGACGCCGCGCCCGCCCCGGGGCCGTTCCGCCGACCCCGCCCGTTCATCCGGAGCGGGAGGCTCCGGTGGGGACGGCGCTCGGGGGAGGTCCCCGCCGCGCTCAGACCGCGGTGACGCCCCTCGGCGGCTCGAAGGCGCGCACGGGCGGTACCTGCCCGGTGAACGGTTCGACGCGCACGCGCACCAGCTGACCCGTGCACCCCTGGCTCAGCGAGGACGTCCCCACGTCCTCCGTCAGCGCGTTCGGGTTCCCGTGCGCGCACGTCACGTCCTCCGACGAGGGGTCGTACCAGGCCCCCGTGGACAGCTGCACGACACCCGGCCGCAGCGCTTGGCTCACCACCACGCCCGCCAGGCACGAGCCCGTGGCGCTGGACACCCGCACCACGTCCCCGTCAGCCACACCGCACGCCCGCGCCTCCTCCGGACGCATCCGCAACGGCGCCCTACCGCGCACCTTCTGCGACATGCTGTGCGCGCCCATGTCCTGCTGGCTGTGCAGCCTGCCGCTCGGCTGGTTCGCGATCAGCACCAGGGGGAACCCCCCGGTCCGACCACCGGAGCCGTCCACCACCGGCCCCGCCAGCCACACCGGGTGCCCCGGGCAGTCCCCGTACCCGAACGACGCGATCGTCTCCGAGAACAGCTCGATCCGCCCGCTCGGCGTACGCAGGGCGTGGCCCTCCGGATCGGCGCGGAACTCGCCCAGCAGCGCCTCGTCCTCCACCCGGCCGGGCATCTCCACCCGCCCGCGCTCCCAGAACTCCTCGAACTCCGGCACCTCCAGGCCCCGCCGCGCCACCAGCGACCGCCAGCGCCCGTACACCACGCGCATCCACCCGCCGCTCGTGCGCCCCTCGGTGAACTCCTCGCGCGCTCCCAGCCTCTCGGCCAGGTCGGCGTAGGTGTCGTACTCGTCGCGCGCCTGCCCGTGCGGCGCCACCGCGCGCGGCATCGCCCGCACGCTCAGGTCGCCCTGGCTCGCGGCCATGTCGTCGCGCTCCAGCACCGTCGTGGCCGGGAGCACGATGTCGGCGTGCCGCGCCGTCGCGGTCCAGTGCGTCTCGTTCACCACCACCGTCTCCGGCCGCCCGAACGCCTCGGTCAACCGCCTCAGGTCCTGGTGGTGGTGGAAGGGGTTGCCCCCGGCCCAGTACACCAGCCGGATGTCCGGGTACCGCCGTTCCTCGCCGTCGTGGTCGTAGCGCCCGCCCGGCTCCAGCAGCATGTCGGCCACCCGCGCCACCGGGATGAACGAGTCCACCGCGTTGTTGCCCTGCGGCATCCTCGGCAGCCCCAGCGGCGTCGCGCCGCCCCCGTAGTTGCCCATGGACCCGTAGCCGGACGCGAAGCCGCCGCCAGGCAGCCCCACCTGACCCAGGCAGCACGCCAGCGCCAGCCCGGCCCACAACGGCTGCTCGCCGTACCGCGCCCGCTGTACCGACCACCCCACGTTGACCAGCGTGCGCCGCGCCGCCATCCGCCGCGCCAGCGACCGCAGTTCGTCGGCGGGGACCCCGCTGATCCGCTCGGCCCACTCCGGCGTCCGCGCGGTCCCGTCCGGGCCGCCCCGCTCGTCGCGCTCGCCCAGCACGTACGCGCGCAGCACGTCCGCGCCCACGGTGTAGCGGTCCAGGAAGGCGGTGTCGGCCAGGCCCTCCGTGAACAGCACGTGCATCAGCGCCAGCATCACCGCCGTGTCGGTCCCCGGGTTGAGGGAGACCCACTCGGCCTTGACGTCCTCGGGGGTGTCGTCCAGCAGCGGCGACACCGACACGAACTCCACTCCGGCCCCGGACGCGTCGCGCATCGCCGCACCGGCGGTCTGGGCGGCGCGCCCGCCCGAGGAGGTCCACGTGTTGGACACCCGCAGCCCGCCGAAGCTCACCAGCAGCTCGGTGTGCTCGCGGATCCGGGTCCACGACGGGGCCCGGTGCAGCAGCCGGTTCGCCGCGGGGACGCCGATGATCCGCGGGAAGAGCACCTCCACCGCGCCGTGGCTGTAGGTGGTGCGCGAGCGCGTGTACCCGCCGATCGAGTTGAGGAACCGGTGCAGCTGGCTCTGCGCGTGGTGGATCCGCCCCGCGCTGCCCCAGCCGTACGAACCGCCGTAGATCGCCGCGTTCCCGTACGCGCCGCGCACCCGGTCCAGTTCACCGGCGAGCAGGTCCAGCGCCGTGGACCACTCCACCTCGACGTAGGCGTCGTCGGGGTCCCCCCGGAGCGGGTCCGGGCCGGGGCCGTTCTCCAGCCAGCGCCGACGCACCGCCGGACGCGCCACCCGCGAGGCGTGGTGCTGGGCGGCGGGGGTGTTGGCGATCACCGGGGACGGCGCCGGGTCGTCCGGGTCCGGGAGGGTCCCGACCACCCGGCCGTCCTCCACGACCACCCGGTAACTGCCCCAGTGGGCGCTGGTCGGATAAGACGACGTGCCGGACATGCTCGTTTCCCCCCTGGATTCACCTGGGCCCCACCAGGGACCCGAACTCACTCTATGCACCACACGGTGCGATGATGGGCGGCGCGGTCCCGCCCGGAGGAGGCGGCCGACCCGGTCGGACGGCCGGTGCCGCGACCGCGCTCCCGCGCGGCCGACCGGCGCGGGCCGCGCGCAGGCGGACGAGTGGAGCAGGGGGACGGACGGCGATGGGCGAACTCAGGTCGCGGCGGTCGGTACTCGCGGTGCCGGGGTCCAACCCCCGGTTCGTGGACAAGGCGCGGGGACTGGACGCGGACGCCTTCTTCCTCGACCTGGAGGACGCGGTCGCGCCCCTGGAGAAGGACGCGGCCCGCCACGCCGTCGTCCGGGCCCTCAACGACGGCGGCTGGGACGGCAAGGTGCGGTCCGTCCGCGTCAACGACGTCACCACCGGGTGGGCCTACCGCGACGTCGTCACCGTCGTCGAGGGCGCCGGTGCCGAACTCGACGCCCTGGTCCTGCCCAAGGTCACCTCGGCCCGCGACGTCCAGTGGCTCGACACCCTCCTCACCCAGATCGAACGCGCCGTCGGGCTGGATGTCGGCCGGATCGGCATCGAGGCGCAGATCGAGGACGCCCGCGGCCTGGTCGCCGTGGACGCGATCGCCGCCTCCTCCCCCCGCCTGGAGAGCCTCGTCTACGGGCCCGCCGACTTCATGGCCTCCATCAACATGAAGAGCCTGGTCGTCGGCGAGCAGCCGCCCGGCTACGACACCGGCGACGCCTACCACTACGTGCTCATGCGCATCCTCACCGCCGCCCGCGCCCACGGGCTCCAGGCCATCGACGGCCCCTACCTCCAGGTCCGGGACGTGGACGCGTTCCGCCGCTCCGCCGGGCGCACGGCCGCCCTCGGCTTCGACGGCAAGTGGGTCCTGCACCCGCTCCAGGTGGAGGCCGCCAACGAGGTGTTCGCGCCCTCCCAGGAGGACTACGACCACGCCGAGCTGATCCTGGACGCCTACGCCCACGCCACCACCGTGGACCGGCGCGGCGCCGTCATGCTCGGCGAGGAGATGCTCGACGAGGCCTCCCGCAAGATGGCGCTCGTGGTCGCGGGCAAGGGGCGCGCGGCCGGGATGGGCCGGACCCGCGCGTTCGACCCCGGGGCCTGAACCCGGACCCCGGCGGAGGGCGGGCGGGATCCCGCCCGGGTCCGCCCGGGCTCTGACCGGCGCGGAGTCTGACACGCGCCCCACCCCGCTCTTACCGCGCTCTCACCCTCATGCGGGACCATGGGCGCCATGGAAGCCACCGCCACGGTTCTGGTCGCCGACGACGACCGCGCGATCAGGGACTCACTGGAACGCGCGCTCCAACTGGAGGGCTACAGGGTCAGGACGGTACCGGACGGGGTCCAGGCCCTCGCCGCCGTGCACGCCGACCCCGTCGACCTGCTCGTCCTCGACGTGATGATGCCGGGAGTGGACGGGCTCGGGGTGGCCCGCGTGCTGCGCGCCGAGCGCGACCGCACACCCATCCTCATGCTCACCGCACGCGTGGAGACGCCGCACCGTGTGGCGGGGCTCGACGCGGGGGCCGACGACTACCTCGCCAAGCCCTTCGAACTGGAGGAGCTCCTCGCGCGGCTGCGCGCCCTGCTGCGCCGGGCCGCGCCCTTCCCCGAGGAGGCCGCCGAGCAGGGCCCGCTGCGCGTCGGCGAGCTGTCCCTGGACCCGGCCTCCCGCCGGGTCTGGCGCGGCGACCGCGAGGTCGAGCTGTCCAAGACCGAGTTCGACCTGCTCGAACTCCTGGTGCGCAACGCCGGGATCGTCCTGGACCACTCCACCATCTACGACCGCATCTGGGGCTACGACTTCGGCCCCGAGTCCAAGAACCTCGCCGTCTACATCAGCTACCTGCGCCGCAAGCTGGAGGACGGCGGGCCGCCGCTGATCCAGACCGTGCGCGGGGTCGGCTACACGCTCCGGCCGCAGGGTTGAGTCCCGTGCGACCCGACGACGGCGCCCCGCGGGGGCCCGGACACGGAACCCCGCACGGTCCTGGAACCTCGCCCACCTCCGGTCCCCCGCACGGTTCTGGAAGTCCGTCCGGTTCCGGTGCCCCACCCGGCCCGGGGACGCCGTCCGGCACCGGAGCCTCGGCCCCCTCGGGCCCCCCGCACGGCCCCGGCGCCGCGTCCGGTCTCAGGGCGTTGGCGTCCGCCGCGCGCACCGCCGTCCCGAGGTGGCGCCGGACGCTCCTCCAACCGGGCGACTGGCGGCTGGGCACACGCTTCGCGGTGATCTTCGCGCTGGTCGCCACCGTCGTCATCGCCCTGGTCGGCACCCTCGCCTACACCACCGCCGCCGCGCTCATCCGCTCCGACGCCCGCACCGAGTTCGAGAGCACCGTCACCGCCCTGTCCGACCAGCTCGTCGACTACCACCAGCAGGGGCAGGGAGGCTCCGCCGGTCCCGGTCCGTTCCTGCCCAGCGACAAGTTCCAGCTCCAGCTCCTCGAACCCGACGGCAGCAGGACGGTCAACATCGCCGACCCCTCCGAGATCATCCTGTTCGCACCGTCGCAGCGGGACCTGGAGGTCGCCGAGGAGGCGCGGCCCGGCATCGTCGACATGCGCGAGCAGGCCATCGGCGGCCAGGAGTACCGGCTGGCCACGGTCTCCCTCGGCGACGGCGCCGGGGCCCTCCAGCTCCTCCAGCGCCTGTCCCCGACCGAGCTGATGATCGACCGGCTGGCCACGCAGATCCTGTGGGTGGGCCTGTTCGTCGCCCTGTGCGCGGCCGCCGCGGGCTGGCTGGTGGGCCACCGCACCACCGGACGCCTGGTGCGCCTCACCGAGGCGGCCGAGTACGTCAGCTCCACCGGACGGCTCGACCCCGTGGACCCCGGCCGGAGCGGCGAGAGCCGCGAGGAGGACGTCGGCCGCGACGAGGTCGGCCGCCTCACCAGCGCGTTCAACGCCATGCTCGCCCGGCTGGCCCGTTCCAAGGACGAGCAGCGCCGCCTCGTCCAGGACGCCGCGCACGAACTCCGCACCCCGCTGACCAGCTTGTACACCAACGTGCAGGTGCTGGACAGGGTGGACCGGCTCAGCCCGGAGGCGCGCGCCGGCCTCATCGAGGACCTGCGCGGCGAGACCCGCGAACTCACCGCGCTGGTCAACGAACTGGTCGGCCTGGCCACCGGCGACCACGAGGACGAGCAGATGAGCGCGGTCCCCCTCGCCGGGATCGCCGAGAAGGTCGCCAAGCGCACCCGCCGCCGCACCGGCCGCGACATCGTCGTGGACGCCGACGACAGCGTCGTGTGGGGCCGCCCCGGCTCCCTGGAGCGCGCCGTCTCCAACCCGGTCGAGAACTCCGCCAAGTTCGACCCCGAGGGCACCGCGCCCATCGAGATCCGCGTGCGCGCGGGGGCGGTGGAGGTCCTGGACCGGGGGCCCGGCATCGACCCGGCCGAACTCGACCACGTCTTCGAACGCTTCTACCGGGCCGCCGTCGCCCGCGGCCTGCCCGGTTCGGGACTCGGCCTGTCCATGGTCAGGGAGATCGCGCAGGCGCACGGGGGCGGGGTGTTCGCCCGCAACAGGGAGGGCGGCGGCGCCGTCATCGGCTTCCACCTGCCGCTGTTCACACCGCCGCGGGACGAGGAGCCGAAGGCTCGGAGGTGAACGCCGCACCGGCTCCGGCGCCGACCCCCGCACCGGCGGACGCCTCGCGGTAGATCCGCTCGAACCGCTCCAGCGAGTCTTCCAGCCGGTGCAGCTCGGCCATGCCGCGGCTGCGCGCGCCCATCCCCAGCCGTCGGCCCTCGTCGGCGACCACCGACTGCACCCGGGCGGCCAGCGCCCCTGGACTGCCGGGCGGGTACAGGTACCCGTTGCCGCCCTCCTCCACCAGGTGCGGCAGCGCCATGGCGTCCGCCGCCACCACCGGCAGGCCGCTCGCCATCGCCTCCAGGGTGGCGATGCTCTGGAGTTCCGCGGTCCCGGCGATGGCCCACACGTCCGCGCACCGGTACACGTCGGGCAGGTCGGCGTGCGGCACGAAGCCCAGGAACACCACCCGGTCTGCAGCGCCGACCTCCGCCGCCAGCTCCTCCAGCCGCGCCCGGTGCGCGCCGTACCCGGCCAGCACGAGCTGCACACCGTCGGTCAGGGCCACCGCGCGCACGAGTTCGTCCACGCGCTTCTCCTCGTCCAGCCGCCCCACGAACAGCACCGTCCTGCGGTCCGGTACGCCCAGCCGGGCGCGCAGCCGCCGCCGGGTGGCCGCGCCGCCGTCCAGCGGGCTGAACCGGTCCAGGTCGATCCCGCACGAGACCGGTTCGACCGGCCGGGTGAACCCCTGGTCGACCAGCAGCCGCGCCGCCGCAGGGGTGGGCGTGGTCACGTGCTCGGCCCTGGACAGCACCGCGCCCAGGTCCCACCAGGCCAGCCGGGCCGCGTGCGGGCGCAGCGGTGCGGGCACGCGCACGTAGTCGAAGAGGTTCTCCGGCATGAAGTGGTTGGTGGCCACCACGGGCACGCCGCGGGCGTGCGCGGCGGCGGCCAGCATCCGGCCGACGAGGAAGTGGTTCTGGATGTGGACGGCGTCCGGGCGCAGCCGGTCCAGGAGCCGGTCCAGGTGGCCGCGCACGCCCAGCGGGACCGCGAGCCGCACGCTGTCGTGGACCAGGGAGGACACCGAGCGCAGCCGGTGCTCGACCACCCCGCCGCGTTCCGCCGTGTACGGGGCGCCCTCGGGGGAGGGGCACACCACGTGCACGCGCGCGCCGCGCGCGGCCAGGCCCCGGGCGAGGCGGGCGGTGAAGTAGGCGGCGCCGTTCACGTCGGGGGGATAGGTGTCGGTCCCGATCAGTACCCGGGCGCGGCGCGTCGCGCCGACGGCGGGCCGGGGCGGTGCCGCCACCGCGGAGGAGGCGAAGGACGTGGACATGACCTGATCTCCTTTGTCGGGTCGCCGCGTACGCCCGAGTGTGGGTCACCCGTGTTTACCCCCGCCGACCTCTCGGTGACCGCGGGGCGACCGCTCGGTGGCACGCGGCGCGGGAGAGGGACCCCCGCCCCCTCCGCCTACCCACAAGCCGGGCCGCGCCGACGGGCGGCGGTCCGGGGTCCGCGCTTCCGGGGCCCGCCGTGCCTTCGGGGCATGACCGCGGCTCCCGCCGCACACACGACGGGCGGCCCCGGACCCGAGGGTCCGGGGCCGCCCGTCGTGTGTGCGGGGCCGCTCCCGTCAGTTCCCGCCCTCCTCGTTCTGGGCGGCCTCCACGCTCTGCTCCCCGAGCGTCACCGTGACCTCCTCCTCGGAACCGCTGCCGCCGTCGGGGACGACCCCCAGGGTGACCTCCTCGCCCGGCTGGCGGATCCTGATCTGCGCGATCAGCTCGTCCGGCGTGGACACCTGCTCGCCGTCCACGGACACCACCACGTCACCGGCCTGGAGCCCGGCCTCGGCGGCCGCGCCGCCCTCGGTGACCTCCACGATCTCCGCGCCGCCGACGCGGGAGTTGGTGATGGTCGCCTCGATCGCCGGGTAGCTCGCGCTGCCGTCCTCGACCAGCTGCTCCGCGATGGGGCGGACCTGGTTGATCGGGATGGCGAAGCCCAGCCCCACCGAGCCGCTGTCCTGCGAGACGCCCGCGATCGCGGTGTTGATCCCGATGACCTCGCCGTTCATGTTCACCAGCGGGCCGCCCGAGTTCCCGGGGTTGATCGCCGCGTCCGTCTGGATCGCGTTGATGACCGTGGAGGTCTGCCCGGACTGCCCGGTGTTCACCGGACGGTTCAGCGCGCTGACCACACCCGTGGTCACCGTGCCCGACAGCCCCAGCGGGGAACCGATCGCGACCACCTCGGCGCCCACGCCGACCTGCTCGGAGTCGCCGAGGGTGGCCGGGGTGAGGTCGTTGCGCCCCTCCGCCTGGATCACCGCGATGTCGGAGACCGGGTCCGAGCCCATGACCTCGGCGCGCGCGGAGCTGCCGTCGTTGAACAGCACCTCGATCGGACCGCCCTCGGCGGCGGCCACGACGTGCGCGTTGGTGAGGATCTGGCCGTCGGAGGAGATGACCACACCGCTGCCGCCGCCGTTGGCGGTGCGGATGGACACCACGCTCGGCAGGACCGTGTCGGCGACCTCGCCCACCTCGCCCTCGGTCTGGGTGCTCTCCTGCTCCTGGTTGAGCGAGCTGATCGGCCCGCTCAGGCCGTTGGGGAACAGGTAGGCGGTGCCCAGGGCCGTCATCGGGCCCACGATGAGGCTCGTGACCAGGGCGGTGATCGCGGCGACGGTCACGATCCTGCCGGAGCCGCGCTTCCCGCCCTCCCCCGGCGGGGGTACCGGCCCGGGGAAGGCGCCGCCGAACGGGGGCTGCCCGCCGTGCCCGCCGTGACCGCCGTGGTCCCCGGGACCGCCGGGGCCGCCCGCCCCGAACGCGCCGCCGTCACCGTACGGCGGCTGCCCGTGCCCGATCGGCCCGTGGGGGCCGTTCTGCCCGCCGTGCGGGGGAGCGGGGTGGTGGGCGGAGAACTGCTCGTGCTGGCCGCCGGCGGCGCCGTAGCCGCTTCCGGGCGGCGGGAAGGTGTAGGAGGCGTGCTCCGGGTCGTTGGGCCCGGTGGCCCACCTCGGCGGCTGCCCGGGCGGAGAGAAGGTCGGCCCCGCCCCCGTGGGGCCGTTCTCCGGCCACCCGTGCCGCTCTGCCCCCGGGTGCCCGCCCTGCTGGGACGGAAAGCCCTCACCCGTCTGCCCGGCCGCCGCGTACCCGCCGCTCCGCTCGGCGCCGGGGTACCCGCCGGAGGGCACCCGACCGGGCTGTTCGCCGCTCTGCCAGACGCCGGTGTACCCGCCGGGCTCGTGCGGCGCGGGCCGCTCCACGTGCTCGTCCGTCTCCCCGGCGCCGGGCTCCCCACCGGTCTCCTGCGCCTCGGAGCCCCCGAAGGGCCGCTGGGGCCCGGCGTGCTCGGCTCCGCGGGTCCGGCCGTCCTGTCCGGCGGGGACACCCCCGTGCTCCCCGCCGGACGCGTCACGGACGTCGGTGCCGTCAGCCGGGGAGGAGCCCCCCTCGTGCGGGCCGGAGGGCCCCGCCTGGTCGGCGGGCTCGGCGGGACGGTGCTCGGGAAGCCCGTTCCCGGCCGTCGCACCGGGCTCGGTACCTGCACTCGGTTCGTTGGGGTTCAACTCATCCTCCGGCTGAAGGGACGATGTTCAGTGACGTGTTCCATCATGCGACGCATGGGTTAGAACAGGGTGAGAGCGCGATATGCCGGGGTTTCGAGTCCTTCCGCCCCCGCCCGGTCCGCGTCGGCGGCCCCGTGGTCCAGCACCGTCGGGCCGGGCCGCCCGTGACTGGCCCCGACGTCCGTGAGAGCATCCCAACCCCCGACGCCGCGACCCGACACGTCGCCCGTTACCCGGGCGCGCTCCCCGTAGGCGTCGTATGCACCACAATGCCCGAAACGATATCGTGCCGAAGCCAAAGCGAGACACCGGAGAAGAGCCGACCTTGATCAAGATCGTGCTGGCCGATGACGAACACCTCGTGCGGGGGGCCATCGCCGCCCTCCTCGGCCTGGAGGACGACCTGGAGGTCGTCGCCGAGGTCGGCCGGGGCGACGAGGTGGTCGACGCCGTCCTGCGGCACGGCGCCGCGATCGCCGTCCTGGACATCGAGATGCCCGGCGCCACCGGGCTGGAGGTGGCCGCGCGGCTGCGGACGGACGCCCCCGACTGCGGCGTCGTCATCCTCACCAGTTTCGGCCGCCCCGGCTACCTGCGCCGCGCCCTGTCCTCCGGCGCGCGCGGCTTCCTCGCCAAGGACGCCCCCGTCGACCAGCTCGCGGGCGCCATCCGCCGCGTGCACGGGGGCGGGCGCTACATCGACACCGACCTGGCCGCCGCCGCGATGGTCGGCGGCGAGAGCCCGCTCACCGACCGCGAGACCGAGGTGCTGCGCGCCGCATCCGACGGCGCCACCGTCGCCAGGATCGCCGCCTCCCTCCACCTGACCGAGGGCACCGTGCGCAACTACCTCTCCAACGCCATCGGCAAGACCGGCGCCGACAACCGCATGTCCGCCATCCGCACCGCCCAGGACATGGGCTGGCTGTAGGCGCCACCGTGCCTGCGGCAACCCCGTTCCCGTGCTCCGGGCGCCCGACCGCAGGAAGGGCTGCGCGCAGCTTCCGTTGAGGGTGGCGGCGGGCGGGACGAAGCGGAGCGGAGGTCCGAAGACACTCCCTAGAGGAAGCGCAGCACCAGCATCGCGGTGTCGTCGCTGCGCCCGCCCGGGGCGTACTCCTCCAGCTCCCGGTCGATGCGGCTGATCACCGCCTGGGCGGTCAGCCCCGCGCAGCCGGAGAAGATCTCCATCAGCCCCTCGTCGCCGAGCATGTCCGTGTTGCTGCGCCGCTCGGTCACGCCGTCGGTCACGGCCAGCACCACCTCGCCGGGGCGGATGTCCACGTTCTCGGTCGTGAACCCCACGTCCTCGAACGCGCCCAGCAGCGGCTGCGAGGCCCCGAACGGCAGCACCTCGCCCTTCTGGTTCAGCCGCAGCGGCAGCGGGTGCCCGGCCGAGACCATCCGCAGCCGCATCCCGCCCCCGCCGTCCGTGGCCGGGGTCATCTCCCCGTACAGCATCGTCAGGAACCGGGTCGAGGTGTTCTCGTCCAGGATCGCCATGTTCAGCCGCTGCATGATGTGCGAGGGCGTGAACCCCTCCTTGGCCAGCGCCCGCAGCGTGTGCCGCGCCAGGCCGGTCACGGCCGCCGCCTCCGGGCCAGTGCCGCACACGTCGCCGATGGCGAAGCACCACCGGCCGCTCGCCGCGAACACGTCGTAGAAGTCCCCGCCCACCACGTTGCGCTCGTCGGCCGGACGGTAGAAAACCGCGTGGTCCACGTTCGGGATCACCGGCTCCTTCTCCTTGGCCGGCAGCAGGCTGCGCTGGAGGGCGTCGCTCATCGCGGCCTGCTTCTCGTGCAGCCGCGCGTTCTCCATCGCCGACGCCACCCGGCTGCTCAGGTCGTCGGCGACGTCCACCTCCTCGCGGGTGAAGTCGTCGGACTCGTTCTTGCCGATCGTCATCCGCCCCAGCGCGCGCCCGTGCGCCACCAGCGGGACGCAGATCGCCGGACCGCTCGCCAGCTCCCGGACGAGCTGCTCGTCCAGGCCCTCCTTGGCCAGCTCGGCCGGGGACCACAGCGGCTGCGGCTCCCTCTGCTCGTGCGGCGGCAGCCCCGTCAGCAGCGCGCGCAGGATGTCGTTGTAGTTCTCGTCGCTGTGCACCACGTGCGTCAGCTGCGAGACGCCCATCTCGTTGATCGTCTCGATGGCGCACCACCGGCCCAGCCGCGAGGTGATCAGCTGCGCCGCCAGCGCGCCCGTCATCCGCTCGTCCAGCGTGCCCGCGAGCAGGTCGCTGGCCTCGGCCAGGAAGCTCAGCGAGGCCCGCCTGCTCAGCTCCACCTCGGCCAGCCTGGCCCGCTCCACCGGCAGCGCGATCAGGTTCGCGCCCTCCTGGAGCCGCTTGGCCGCCGACGCCCCGAAGTGCCGGGTCCGCCGGGAGGCCGCACCCAGCAGGCCGACCACCCGCCCGTCCACGATGAGCGGCGCCGTGACCAGCGAACGCATCCCCGCGCGCGACAGGCGCCCCCGGCTGGCGCGGGCGATCATCAGGTCGTCGTTGATCACCGCGCCCGGCTCCGGCGCCGACGACGGGAAGATCTCCTCCGTGCGCACGCGCAGCGGCCGCCACGGGGCGCCGCCCGAGGTCAGCCCGACCGCGGCGCGCACCTCCCACATGGTCTCGTCGGACGTGGCCAGGGTGATGTAGGCCGCGTCCGCGCCCAGCGCCGTGGCCGAGTGCTCGACGGTGCGCTCCAGCAGCTGCGGCAGGGACAGCCGCGAGCCCAGGGCGGAGTCCAGCGCCGACCACGGGGCGGGGCGCCCGGGACGGGAGGGGCTCTTGCGCACCGGCGGGGACTCCAGGGAGGCGCGCTCCCCTGACTCGTCCTCGATCCGGAACCACACGGCCTTGTCGTTGCGTCCGTAGCTCACGCCCCAGCTCGACGCGATCGCCGAGGCCAGGGCCAGCCCCAGACCGCCGGTGCGCCCGTTCTCCCGGGACGGGGAGGTGTCCACGGACAGGGGCCCGGCCTGCGGGACGGCGCGTTCGGGTACGGAGTCGGTGACCATCACCTCGGTCGCGCCCTCCGACCGGCGCACGGTCACGTCCAGGGGCGAGCGCGCGTGGATGACGGCGTTGGTGACCAGCTCGCTCACCAGCAGGATCACGTCGTCGGAGGGGTCGGTCACACCCCAGGACAGGAGGGTGTCGTGAACGAACTCGCGGGCCGCCGCCGCGGTCTCCGGGGCGGGCGGGAACTCTCGTCGAGCGACCTTCGACGCGTCGTGTGCTGGCAAGCCGTCGGTGTCCTTCGTCACTGGGTGCGTGCGCGGGGGGTGGTGGTCACTGCCACGATACGCGTGCCCGGGTGACCGGTGCCGCGCGAACCGTCACTTCCGCCCGCCGGGCCGCCCGCCCGGGTCAGCCCGCCGGGCGGTACGTCCGGCGCCCGCCCGCCGATCCGCCCGTCCGGGGCCGAGCCGGACCGGCCCGCCTCCGGACGCGTCGGCCGGGGGGGGCAACATCACCAAGCCTCCTGTGCGGGGCGCCCCGGCCGGTTAGTGTAAGTCGACACATGCGCTTCTTTCGGGTGGTACCTCTCGCCGGTAGCGTGACGGGGTGTCACTAGGGGGCCGACGCGGCGGAAACCGCGTGGCCCCCCCGTCCCGTGCGCGCTCCGCGGACCGAGTCCGCCCGCGGGCGCCCGGCCCAAGGGGTCCGGGACGGGAGGCCGAGGTGGCGGAGCAGGCTGAGGAGGGGGTTCGATGCCCGAGGCGGTCAAGGAACTGGTGGCCGACGACCAGCTCGACGAGATTCTGCGTGCCCTGTACCGCATGCGCGACGGCGACTTCAGCGTCCGTCTGCGCAAGCGCGGCGGCGGCACCATGCGGGAGATCGCGTCCGTCTTCAACGAGGTGGTCGACCACAGCGAACAGCTCAGCGACGAACTCAAGCGCGTCGGCGACGTCGTGCGCAACGAGGGCAGGCTCAACGAGCGCGTCAACGTCAACCCCGCCCGGGGCGCCTGGGGCGAGAGCGCCTTGGCGCTCAACGTCCTGCTCGACGAGGTCGCCGAACCCGTGACCGACGTCGCCGGGGTCCTGGACTCGGTCGCGGAGGGCCAGCTCAGCCGCCGAGCCTCCACCGAGGGCCGCCGCGGCGAGCTCAAGGGAGACCTGCTGCGCCTGGCCACCACGGTCAACCGCATGGCCGACCAGATGAGCGGCTTCGCCGGGGAGGTCACCCGGGTGGCCCGCGAGGTGGGCACCGAGGGCAAGCTCGGCGGCGCCGCGCAGGTCGAGGGGGTCTCCGGGGCCTGGCGCGAGGTGACCGAGTCGGTCAACCAGATGTCCTCGCGCCTGACCGACCAGATGCGCGACATCTCCGAGGTGACCACCGCCGTCGCCCGCGGCGACCTCAGCCGCAAGATCACGGTGGACGTACAGGGCGAGATGCTCGACCTCAAGGACACCGTCAACACGATGGTGGACCAGCTGTCCACCTTCGCCGACGAGGTGACCCGGGTGGCCCGTGAGGTGGGCACCGAGGGCAAGCTCGGCGGACGCGCCAACGTGCGCGGCGTGCGGGGCATCTGGAAGGACCTCACCGAGAACGTCAACTCGATGGCGGACAACCTCACCAACCAGGTGCGCGACATCTCCCAGGTGACGACCTCCGTGGCCCGGGGCGACCTCACCCAGAAGGTCCAGGTCGACGTGCAGGGCGAGATGCTCGCCCTGAAGAACACCGTGAACACCATGGTCGACCAGCTCGACTCCTTCGCCGACGAGGTCACGCGCGTGGCGCGCGAGGTCGGCACGGAGGGCAAGCTGGGCGGGCGGGCCAACGTCAAGGGCGTGTCGGGCATCTGGAAGGACCTGACCGACAACGTCAACTCCATGGCCAACAGCCTCACCTACCAGGTCCGCAACATCTCCCAGGTGACGACGGCGGTCGCCACCGGTGACCTCACCAAGAAGATCACCGTGGACGCCCAGGGGGAGATGCTCGACCTCAAGGACACCATCAACAAGATGGTCGACCAGCTGGACTCCTTCGCCGGGGAGGTGACCAGGGTCGCCCGCGAGGTGGGCACCGAGGGCAAGCTGGCCGGGCAGGCCCACGTCCGCGACGTGTCCGGGGTCTGGAAGGACCTGACCGACAACGTCAACTCCATGGCCAACAACCTGACCTACCAGGTGCGCCAGATCTCCATGGTCACGCGCGCGGTGGCCGCGGGCGACCTGACCAAGAAGGTCACGGTCAACGCCAAGGGCGAGATCCTGGAGCTGAAGGACACCATCAACGTCATGGTGGACCAGCTCTCCGCGTTCGCCGACGAGGTCACGCGCGTGGCGCGCGAGGTCGGCACGGAGGGCAAGCTGGGCGGCCGCGCCGA
Source organism: Nocardiopsis akebiae (assembly GCF_018316795.1). Classification (NCBI taxonomy): domain Bacteria; kingdom Bacillati; phylum Actinomycetota; class Actinomycetes; order Streptosporangiales; family Nocardiopsidaceae; genus Nocardiopsis; species Nocardiopsis akebiae. The sequence goes on along the minus strand of NZ_CP074132.1, from coordinate 6,035,491 downwards.
CGTCAAGGGCGTCTCCGGCATCTGGAACGACCTCACCGAGAACGTCAACTCGATGTCGCACAACCTCACCACGCAGGTGCGCAACATCTCCGAGGTGACCACGGCCGTCGCCGCGGGCGACCTCACCAAGAAGATCGACGTCAACGCCCAGGGGGAGATCCTTGAGGTCAAGACGACGGTCAACACCATGGTCGACCAGCTGTCGGCGTTCGCCACCGAGGTCACCCGAGTGGCCCACGAGGTGGGCAGCCAGGGCCAGCTGGGCGGTCAGGCCAAGGTCGAGGGCGTGACCGGCACCTGGAAGCAGCTCACCGACAGCGTGAACGGCCTGGCGGGCAACCTGACCACGCAGGTGCGGGCGATCGCCGAGGTCGCCAACGCCGTCGCCAAGGGCGACCTGACCCGCAACATCCAGGTCGACGCCCGCGGTGAGATGGAGCAGCTCAAGCACAACATCAACCTGATGGTGTCCAACCTGCGCGAGACCACCGCCACCCAGCGCGACGCCGACTGGCTCAAGTCCAACGTGGCCCGCATCTCCGGCCACATCCAGGGCCACCGCGACCTCAAGGAGCTGGCCCGCCTCATCATGACCGAGGTGACGCCGCTCATCGGCGCCCAGCACGGCGCCTGCTACCTGCCCGAGGACCAGGACGACCAGGAGAACTTCCTGTTCTACGCGGGCTTCGGCTTCGACCCCGACGAGGACCGGCGCCGCGTCCGCGCGGGCATCGGCCTGGTGGGCGAGGCCCTCGCCCAGCAGGTGGAGCAGCAGGTCGGCAACATCCCGCCGGGCTACGTCAAGGTCGAGTCGGGGCTGGGGGAGGCCTCCCCGCGCAACCTGTACATCCTGCCGATCGTCTCAGAGGGGCGCTCGCTGGGCGCCATCGAGTTCGCCTCCTACGACGACTTCCGCGAGAGCCACAAGAACTTCCTGCGCCAGCTGGTGAGCCTGCTCGGCACCACCATCAACACCATCCTGGCCAACAACCGCACCGAGGACCTGCTCGAACAGTCCCAGCAGCTCACCAGCCAGCTCAGGGAGCGCTCCAACGAGCTCCAGCGCCAGCAGGAGGAGCTGCGCGGCAAGAACGCCGAGCTCCGCCAGAAGGCCACCCAGCTCGCCAACCAGAACCGGGCGATCGAGCTCCAGAACCAGCAGATCCAGCGCTCCCGCAACGCCCTGGAGGAGCGCGCCCACCAGCTCCAGGTCTCCTCCAAGTACAAGTCCGAGTTCCTGGCGAACATGTCGCACGAGCTGCGCACGCCGCTCAACAGCCTGCTCATCCTGGCCCGCCTGCTGGCCGACAACGCCGAGCAGAACCTGTCCGCCAAGCAGGTCGAGTTCGCCCAGACCATCCACAAGGCGGGCAGCGACCTGCTGCTGCTCATCGACGAGATCCTCGACCTGTCCAAGGTGGAGGCCGGGCGCGCCGAGGTGCAGCCCAGCGAGGTCTCCATCGCCCAGCTGGTCGACTACGTCGAGGCCACCTTCCGCCCGGTCACCGGGGACCAGGGGCTCGCCTTCGCGGTGGACGTGTCGCCGGACATCCCCGGCACGCTGTGGACCGACGAGCAGCGGCTCCAGCAGATACTGCGCAACCTGCTCTCCAACGCCGTCAAGTTCACCCCGCAGGGGGAGGTGCGGCTGCTCATCGAGCCCGCGTGGGCGCTGGAGGACGCCGACCTGGAGATGTTCGTCGAGAACGAGGAGGTCATCGCGTTCACCGTCGCCGACACCGGCATCGGGATCGCCGAGGACAAGCTCCAGGTCATCTTCGAGGCCTTCCACCAGGGCGACGGCGGCACCTCGCGGCGCTTCGGCGGGACCGGCCTCGGCCTGTCCATCAGCCGCAACTTCGCCCGGCTGCTGGGCGGCGAGATCCGCGTGCAGAGCGTCCCCAACCAGGGCTCCACCTTCACGCTGCTGCTCCCGGTGCGCCTGCCCGACGACGCGGGGGAGCGGGCGGAGGAGGCCGGGGCCCCGGGCCGCGGCCTGAGCGGCATGGACTCGGCGCCGATGCTCGACTCGGGCCGGGGCGCGGACACCGGCGGCTTCGAATCCTCCCCGCTGGACGACGGCTTCTCCATGCCGGACGAGGACTTCGACGCGGCCCTGGCCGCCCTCACCGACATCAGCGACGAGCCGCTGCCCACGGTCCCGGTGCTCAAGGCGCCCGAGACCCAGGCGGCGGCCGAGGGCGAGGCGCCCGAGCAGCCGACCGAGTCCGAGCCTCGCACCGACCCCGAGCGGCGGGCCGTCCTGAACGGCCAGCGGGTCCTCATCGTCGACGACGACGTCCGCAACGTCTTCGCGCTCACCAGCGCTCTGGAGGCGCAGGGCCTGGAGGTCCTCTACGCTGACAACGGGCACGCCGGAATCGCCAGGCTGGAGGCCAACGAGGACATCGCGCTCGTCCTGATGGACGTGATGATGCCCGAGCTGGACGGCAACCAGACCACCCAGCGGATCCGGGAGATGCCGCAGTTCGCCGGTCTGCCGATCATCTCGCTCACCGCCAAGGCGATGCAGGGCGACCGCGAGCGCAGCCTCGCGGCGGGCGCCACGGACTACGTGACCAAGCCGGTCGACCTGGACCACCTGCTGGACGTCATGCGGCGCTGGCTCACCGCGGGGCGTGAGGAGACCATCGCCGGAGCGGCGGCCGACGGCGGGGGCGGCGCTGCCTCGGACGGGCACAGCCGCGCGACGTCCGGGCCGGAGGAGGCCGGTGCCGGGCATGACAACGATCCGAACGGGGAGACTGGCACCAGCACCCCGAGCGAAGACCTGGAGTAACCCGACGTGACCCAGAAGGCCAACATCCTTCTCGTCGACGACCGCGACGAGAACCTGATCGCGCTGGAGGCCGCACTCACCTCACTCGACCAGAACCTGGTCAGGGCCAACTCCGGTGAGGAGGCGCTCAAGCACCTTCTGGGCACCGACTTCGCGGTCATCCTGCTCGACGTGGTCATGCCGGGGATGGACGGCTTCGAGACCGCCGCGCACATCAAGCAGCGCGAGAAGACCAAGGACGTGCCGATCATCTTCCTGACCGCCCAGGAGGTCGACCGGCACCAGGTCTTCCGCGGCTACGCCTCGCGTGCGGTGGACTTCCTGCTCAAGCCGTTCGACCCCTGGGTGCTGCGCTCCAAGGTCGAGGTGTTCGTGGAGCTGCACCAGCTCAAGGCGCAGATGCGCGAACAGGCCCGCGCCCTCCAGCGCGACCTGGGCCAGGAGACGGGCGAGCCCGGCAAGGTCCTGGCCGAGCAGCTTGCGCAGCGCTCCCGCCAGGTCCAGGCCGACCTCGCCCAGTTGCGCGAGCACATCGTGACCAACTACCAGGACGTGGACCAGAGCCTCGTGGAGGGCGTGCGCCGGGTGGACAGCGCTGTCTCGCGCCTGTCCACCCTCGTGGACACCCTCCACGGCCCCGCATGACAAGGGCCCCCATCCTGGGGGGATCCCCCTGTGGGGGTCGGTTCGGGCGCCCGTGGGGTCCTGGAGGTGGCGGAGGCGGGTTTCCGCGGGAGGGCCGCGCGTAGCGTCCGTTGAGGGCGGTCGCGGGCGACGGGTGGGAGAAGCGGAGCGGAGCCCCGGAGAAACACGGCTCAGGCGGAGGGCCGGGGCGGCAGCGCCAGGCCGATGTGCTCTCCGATCTCCTCGATCAGGCCCAGGTCGGCCAGGCGGAAGCTGCCCCGGTTGCTGCGGCGGATCAGGGTGAGCGCGCCGCGCACGCCCCGGCTGCCGCGCAGGGGGACCGACAGCAGCGAGCCCGCGCCCAGCATCGACAGCAGCGGCGCCCCGGACGGGGCGTGGCCAAGCACGGCCTCGTCCTCGATCAGCGGGAACAGCAGGGACTGGCCCCGCTCCAGCACCTCGCCCGGGATGTCGGAGCCGCCGGGCGCCGCCGAGGCCACCGCCTCCCTCTGCGCGGGGAGCGCGTCGGCCGGACCCGCGACCACGGCTCGGCGGGGCGCCACGGAGGAGGTCGGCAGGTCGCACACGTCCACGACCACCCAGTCGGCGTAGGAGTCGGCCAGCAGGTCGGCGGCGTCCGCGAGCGCGAGCGGTTTCCCCGCGCCCCCCGGCCCGGCCGAGCGCAACAGCAGCCTCGTCATCCGGGTCAGCACGTCCAGCCTGCGCGCGGCCAGCACCACCACCTGGTCCTCCACCTCCGTCTCCAGCGGGGCGGGGCCCTCCTCCTCGGCGCCGCTCATCGGCGGCGACATCGCCACCAGCACCAGCGGGTTGGGTTCGGTGTGCAGCTCCAGCCGCGTCAGGGTCAGGTGCACGTCCTCGGCCCAGCCGCGCTGGGCCAGCCGGGACTCCAGCGCGGCGTGGCCGTCGCCTCGCAGCACCGCGGCCAGCCAGGACTGCATGGCCGCGCGCTTGCGCAGGTCGACGAAGTGGGCGAAGGGCTTGCCGGTGAGGTAGCCCGGCGCGCTGCCCAGCCGCGAGGCACCGGAGTTGTTGATGCGCCGGATGTAGCCCTCGTGGTCCAGCAGCACCGTGGGGACGCTCAGCTCCTGGAACATCGCGCGCAGCAGCGCCCGGTCGCCGTCGTCGCCCTGGCGGCGCGGCTCGGGCTGGGCGTGGGCCCGGGCCAGTTCGGCCCCCGCGTCGCCCAGCAGGCGTTCGGCGTACTCCAGTTCGGCCAGGGCCGCCTCGGCGGTGCCCTGGGCGTCGTCGGGATACATGGTGTGCGTGTTGCGCAGGGCCGCGATGCGTTCACCCAGTGCGGTGATCTCACGCTGCAACCCGGCGAGGTTCTCCGACACGCTCAGGTCTCCCGTCGTGGATGGCGTCTTCCCGAAGAGGGCGGATGTCCGCTCCCGCGGTCTTCCAAGGTTACGGTTAGTCCGAGCCCGGAAACGGCAAGGAGGCCCGACTGTGTGGATCGAACGCCTGGCCCGGGACATCGGCGCGCTGGGACAGGCGGACGGCACGACCCTGGAACGGGCCCTGGACCAGATGAGCAGGGCCGCGGCCCTGGGCGTCCCCGGCTGCTCGGCCGCCCTCGTCGTGGTCTGGCGCGAGGTCGAGGGGGCCGACGGCTCCGTGCGGCACGTCGTCACCGACTACGGAGCCTCCCACGCGGACCTGTCCGCGGCCTTCGAGCACCAGTACACCACCGACCAGGGGCCCACCGTCGAGGCCGTCCGCGAGATGGGGCGGGTGCGGGTGGGCGACATCCTGCGCGAACCCCACCGCTGGCCCCGCTACACCAGCATGGCGGTCCAGTGCGGGGACCGCTCCTCCATCACCCTGCCCAGCCTGCTGCCCGGCGAGGGCGACGACCGGGTGATCACCTTCGGCGTCCACTCCGGCCGGGCCGACGCCTTCGACGAGGAGGTCGTCGCCCCGCTGACCGCCCTGCTCGCCGAGCACGCCGCCGTGTCGCTGTACAGCGCCGGACGCCAGGCCGACGTGGCCAGGGAGACCGCCCACATGCGCCGGGCCATGTCCGCGCGTACGGTGATCGACCAGGCCAAGGGCATCATCATGCACGCCCGCGGCTGCGACGCCGACACCGCCTTCGCCGCGCTGCGCGAGGTCGCCCAGCGCAACCGCAAACGGGTGGTGGACGTGGCCCGCGACCTCGTGGCCGAGAACACCGGCCCCCAGCCCCGGATGCGTCCCGACCGAAGGTGAACGGGCGGGCAACACCGGGCGATGAGTCCCGAGCGTGATCGAAAAGCGCCATGATGAGGGCTCGGGGCCGTCCCGGAACAAGAAGGAGAAGTGACCGTGACGTCAGACATCTCGATCCGTCGCGAGGATGACGTCGTCGTCGTCACCCCCGCGGGGGAGATGGACGCGGTGACCTCTCCCGCGCTGGCCGACGTCCTCGACGGCCTCCTGGCCGCCGAGCCGCCACGGGGGGTGGTGGTCGACCTCGCCAAGGTGTCCTTCTGCGACTCGCGCTGCATCGGCGTGCTCGTCTCCGCCTACCGGCAGGCCCGCGACCTGGGCGTGGGCCTGATGGTCGCCGAGCCCCAGCCGCAGGTCAACCGCCTGTTCGTGATAGCCGGGATCGACCAGGTCATCCCGATCGCGGCCAGCACCGGCGCCGCGGCGGAGTCCCTCAGGGGCTGAGCGGGGCCCGCGTCCCGGACTCCCGGACGGTCCCGGGCTCTCCGACCCCGTCCACGAAGTGCAGCCGTACCAGGGAGCCCTCGCCGCTGCCGCTGATCTCCAGGAAGTCGCAGGTCTGCCGGGTTATCCACAGCCCGTACCCGCGCGGGCGCATGCTGTCGGCCGGGCTGTAGCCGGTGAGCGGGTCGAAGAGCCCGCCGCGCTCGTCGAACACGTCGCACACCCACCGGCCCGGGGCGCGCCAGACCTGCACGGTGCCCTTGCCCGCGCCGTGCTCCAGAACATTGGCGGCCAGCTCGTTGACCGCCACCACCAGGCTGTCGATCCGCTCGGGCGGGAACCCCATGGACTCGCCGAGCGCGGCCAGGTCGGCGCGCAGCCGCGGCAGGGACATCCCGATCTCCAGCCGGTGCACGGGCCCGCTGACCGGCAGCGGCTCCGGGGCGACCGGCCGGGTGCCGAAGGCGGCCGTGCCCAGGTACGCCGGGTTGGGACGGGGACCTTCGGACTCCACCAGCACCGGGTGGGTGGCCACGACCGCGGACCGCGTCCGCGGGGTCAGGTCGCGGTCGTCGTGGACGCACAGCAGGCTCAGCCGCTGCGGGGCAAGCGCCGTGGACAGCACCGACTCCAGCCGGTGCCACTCGCGCAGCTCCATCCCCGAGACCGGCAGCGGCGGCTCGGCCACCACGACCACCGGCACGGGGGCGTGGACCATCGCCAGGCGGTGCAGGGCGGCCAGGGTGCGTCCCGGGGCGTCGTAGAACCGGTTCCGCTCCAGGACGTGCACGCGCTCGCGCTCGGAGTCCGACAGCGCCCCGACGAGCGCCGCGGCGCGCTCGCCGGAGACCGCGAGCACCGTGTGGGCGTTTTCGCGTACGGCTGAGCGCAACCGCTGCCGGGCCACCTCGTGGAACCGCTGCCCGCGGCGGAAGAGCAGTCCCTGGTGTTCGAAGGTCATCGGTACGTGGCGTCCGCGCCCGGGGCCGGCCGTCCGGCCGCCGGGCGCCACTGTCTGTGTACCCGCTGCGGCCCCTCGGGGGGAACCCCCGGGGGCCGGTGGGCCGGGCACGCCGTCAGGGCGGGCACGGCTCAGCGCGCGGTCCCGGACAGTAGCAGACCGTCCGTCTCGTCCTCGTCGGCGCGGTCCCGTTCCGCCTGTTGCGGGCGGGAGCGCTCGTAGGCGAGCTCCGTCTCGACGGCGATCCGCTGCCAGGTGAACCGGGAGCGGGCCCGGTCCACGGCGGCGATGCCGTACGCGGTGCTCATGGTCGGGGTGTTGAGGACCGCGCGCACGGAGCGCACGATCTCGTCGGGGCGGCCGAAGCGCATCAGCACGCCGCTGGTGCGGTGCAGGACCGCCCCCGGGGTGGCGCCGGTGGCGGTGGCCACCACGGGCAGGCCGCACGCCATGGCCTCCAGCACGGCCCCGCCGTAGGGCTCGTAGGAGGCGGCGGACACGTACACGTCAGCGGAGCGCAGCAGGCGGGGCAGCTCCTTGCGCTCCACTGGCCCGGCCAGGTGGACGCGGTCGTCCACCCCGGCCTCCTTGGCCAGGAGCTCGATCCGGCGGGCGTTCTCGTCGAGGGCCACGTCCAGGTCCTCGGCGGTGGAGACGAGCAGCAGCTCGGCCTCCGGGAGGCGGGTCATGGCCTCCACGAGCCGGTCGGCGCCGCCGGCCTCGGTCAGGGAGGTGACCGAGACCAGGCGGGCGCGCTCCTCGCGCCGGGAGTGCCAGTGCTCGGCGGAGGCGCTGCCCTCAACGCTGAAGTGGTCGGGGTCCACACCGAAGGGCACGACGTTGACGTGGTGCCGGGGGACGCCCAGGCGGGCCAGCTCGACCTGCTGGTCGGTGGAGTTGACCAGCACGCGGTCGGCGCGCGAGGCGAGGATGGTCTCCATGCGGGCGCGCTCGGGGTGGTGGCCGAGGCCGGAGCGCTGCTCGCTGGCGTTGAGGGAGTGGAAGGTCTGCACCAGGGGCGTACCGCTCTGGTCGCTCTCGCTGTGCGCCTGCGCGTGCAGGGCGGCCAGGCCGCTGGTCCAGCCGATCGCGTGCAGGACGTCGGGGCGGTCCTCGTCCAGGACGGAGGCCAGGGCGCTGCCGAAGGCGCCGGTGTGCTCGGCGTGCTCCTCGGGCGACAGCGGCCGGGCCGGACCGGCGTCCAGGTAGGCGACGGACACGCCGCGCGCCATGCGGGTGCGGCCGTCGGGCTGGTCGGGGTCGCTGCGGCGGGCGTAGACCGTCACCCGGTGGCCCCGCTTGGCGAGCTGGCGGGACAGGGCGCACACGTGCAGGCTCGCGGGGCAGGCGGGCTCGCCCCTGTGCGCGGGGAGGGGGTTGGCGTGTTCGGCGACCATGGCGATCTTCACTGGGCTGAACTCCTTGGACACGGTCTCATCCGGATGTCCGTCGTAGGTGCGCCCGAGGCGACTCCGGAGCGGGGATCGGAGTCCTCACGGGCGGGGCTGGGGCCGTGGCGCCGGTTCCCTGGCCGTTGGGCCGGGTCCGGCGGGAAGGTGGCTGCGGGGGAGGCGGGGCGCGGTCAGGGGAGGGCGGCACACGGTGCCGGACGGCGCGCCGGTGGAGGCCTCCCGGCAGCACGAGGAGCCGTAGGCGCGTGGCGCGTACGGCTGCCGTTGAACGGAGGGGGGAGAGGAGGAAAGAAGGGAAGACGCACGGAGATCACACCAAACGACCGGTCGAGGAAGACTGGGGCCACCGTGCGTGCAGGATGATGCCGCACGGGGCTGGTCGTGTGTGTCTGCGTCTTAGACACCCAACGGGGTTCATTCTGCCAGACGGTTCGCGTCTCGACAACGTGACGCGAATCCGACACCAAGAGACGCGGGGGTTCGGTGCTGTCCGTAACCCCGGAGTTCTCCCGGTTGGTCTGCGGTTTCGCGGTACCCGTGGGTGGCCCCTGTCGGGTCGGCCGCACCGCCGCTACTGTCGGACCGGAACACCGGGACCGCCCGGCGCGCACCGCGGACCGTCCGGCACGACGCTTCCGACGGCGGGAATCGGGGCGGGAACTGCGTATCCGGGTGTTTTCCGCCATGATGTACGCGGATTTTGACCCACTCCGGCGGTGGCTCGGTACGGTGACAGAATCCAGACGTTGAACGGGACTCGACCAAGGCCCGGCGCGGGGCGCCGGGCAACCGGCCACGGCCGATGAAACGGGAGGAAGGGCGTATGGGTGTCGCTGGTGGGGAAGTCATTGTCACGGCCCTCACGCACCGGGGCGCTATCCGCCCCGCCAACGAGGACGCCGTCGTCATGGGTGCCCTGACCGTCGCCAGTGCGAACATGACCTCGCCGGTGCGCTGCGTCCTCCCGGTCGGGGAGCCCGTCATCCTGGCGGTCGCCGACGGGATCGGCGGTCAGGCCGCGGGGGAGATCGCCTCCGAGCACGCCGTGCACCGCATGGCCGAGATGGGGCCGCGGCTCAACGGTCCCGAGGAGATCGCCCAGCTGCTGAGCAACATCGACGAGGAGATCAAGGACCACGCCACCCAGCACACCGAGTTCTCCGGCATGGGGACCACGGTCGCGGGCGTCCTGCTCAACAACGACGGCAACTTCTGGTTCAACGTCGGCGACTCCCGCACCTACCGCCTGGAGGGGCGCCGCCTGCGCCAGCTCTCGGAGGACGACTCGCCCGCGCTGCCCCCGTCCGAGGACGGCCGTCCGGTCACCACGAACTTCATCACCCAGTCCCTGGGCGGCAGTTCGGGCGGCACGATGGTCCCCCACGTGGGCCGGGACGACGCGGCCGACCCCAGCGCCTGGCTCATGTGCAGCGACGGCCTGTCCGACCTGGTCCTGCCCGAGGAGATGGAGCGGATGATCGCTGAGGCGGGCAGCGACGAGGCCGCCGTGTACGCCCTGTGGCAGGCCGCCATGGAGGCGGGCGGCAAGGACAACATCAGCATCCTGCTGGCACGCCGCGTCTGACCCGTCCCGACCGGGCCGATCCCGCCGACCCCCGACCCCCTCCAATCGCCAGCCTCCCCCGACCCGCGGCCCCGGCCCCCGCGCGAGCGGACGCCGCCGACGCCTCCCGTGTCCGCCCCCCGTCGCCGGTCGGACGGACCGGGCGCCGGACACGACGAGGGGCCCGTACGCGCCTCCCCCGCCGGGGAGGGCGTGCGGGCCCCTCGCTCCCTTCGCTGCGGTCCTACTCCCGTCCGGCGTCCCCGCCCGGGCGCTTGCGCATGCGCACGGCCACGAGCACGACCGCGGCGATGCCCGCGACCGCGACGACGGCCACGACCGCCAGCGCCACCGGCGACACGCCGCCCGACTCCTCCTCGGCCGCGGCCCCGTCCGCGTTCACCTCGTCGGCGGGCTCCTGCTCCGGCTCAGCGGCGGGCTCCTGCGCGGTCTCGCTCTCCTCGGGCTCCGGCGCCGCCGCGGCGACGGCCTCCTCGGTCACCGAGAACGTCAGGGTGTCCTGGATCGGGTGGCCGTCGGAGGAGACCACGCGGAACCCGATGGTGTACTCACCGGCCTGGTCCAGCGGGGCCAGCCCCACCGACACGTCCGTGCCGTCGAAGGTCAGGTCCCCCTCCTCGTAGGTGGTCTCCTCGTCCGGCCCCGTGACGACGACGGCGCTGCCGCTCCCGCCCTCCATCGGCGAGTTGTTGAAGCTCAGCACGATCTCCTCGGGCACGGTGTCCAGGGTGGCCCCGTCCTCGGGGTCGGACCCGGTCAAGACGTCGTGCGCCAGCGCGGGCGAAGGGGCCAGGGCCAGCGCGGCCGCGGCGAGGGGGGCCAGTACGGCGGCGGCCGCGCGAGCGAGCGTGCGCGAGGTGGCCGCGGTGTCGGGGGTGCGGGTGGTGGTCATGTCTTCCCTCAGTTCTCGGTACGTTCCGGCGTGCGCGCGGGGGCGCCGTGCAAGGGCGCCCCGGGAGGGGGAGGGGCGCGCGGGCCGTGCGCCGAGAGCGCGACGGGAGGGGGAGCGCTACCGGAGGCGGCGCACGTGACCGGTACGCGGGCGCCGAACGCGATGCCGGGCACGCGCAGCGGCGGCAGCGCCCGGGCGAGCAGGGCGGTCAGGAACCACAGGGCCGCCTCGCCGTGGGCGAGCAGGGCCGACGCCAGCAGGGCCGCCCACAGGTGCGCGAACAGCATGCCGGGCGCGAGGCCGAGGGCGTGGGTGATCAGGCCGTGCCCGGCGTGGTCGGCACCGGTGTCGAGGATGCCGGGGACGGGTTCGCCCGAACCCTGGAACACCAGGTGCAGGAGGATCTGCACGCAGGCCATGACGGCGAAGATGTCGCCGAACCCGCGCATCGTGCGGGTGAAGTACCACAGCAGGGGGAACAGGATCGCGGTCGCCGCGGCCAGGCCCCCCGGGGAGGCGGGCGCCGCGGCCCACAGGTTGTGCCCGCCCCAGGCAAGCCCCGTGCACGCAGCGGCCAGGAGGGCCGTGCGCAGGAGGCGGAGTGTGCCGTGAGCGGGTCGCACGAGAAAGAACCTAGGCCGTGCCCCGGAGGGTCGCAAGATCCCCTGGGGACGGCGGACGCGCGGCCCGGGCGGACCGGCGCGGGGCGCGGTCGTCCGGGCCGCGGACGAGGCGGGTTCGGACCGGGGGCGGTTCGAGGGGGCTGGACCGCCGGGCGGGCCGAGGCCCTCCGGCGGTCCCCGTCGCCCTCGTCAGTGACGACCGGCCGGGACGAGTTCGCGGCGCATGTAGCGGCGCTCCTCGGGGGTGGTCCCACCCCAGACTCCGTGAGCCTCTCCCGCCCGCAGGGCCCACCGCAGGCACTCTTGGCGAACAGTACAGCTGCGGCAGACGGCGATGGCCTGCTCGGTGTCGGCGCGCCCGATCCCGGTGCTGCTCACCGGAAAGAAGATCTCCGGGTCCTGCGAGCGGCAGTTGCCCTGCAGGACCCAGTCCTCGCTCTCGTGGTACAGGCGGTTCACGGGCGCCTCCGATCCGTGGCTGGTGGTCCCTGTCCCCGTGCCGTGTCACCACGGCCGGGCCAGGGGGCTTCTCCGCCCCGCCGCCCACGGGTGATCGACCCGGGAACTGCGGCGCGGCGATGCGACCAATTGTAGTACGACTCAACGTAGTACTACACGGAGTCTGCTCGAAAAGACCGGAAATCTCAAGGGCGTCCCCGGGGGGAGGGCGGGGGCGGGGCCCCGCCCTCCCCTGCCCCCACGCGACCGAGCCAAAGGTCGCGTCATCCCGGGTGTCGGCGTTTCGGGTGCGCCGCCAGCCCCTTTCGGCGTAGCGTGTGGTGCGTCTGCGGAGCCCCCGAGTGACGTTATGTCGCGAGCTTTCCACCGGATTCATGTGACTTAACGCACGCTTAATATTGCTCCGCGAGGATCTATGTTTGACCCTGACGGCTGTCGGCCCCCCGGGCACCGACGGCCGCCCTCCCCGGCGGCGCCCCCGGCCCGCTCCCCGCGGCCGCGGTGCCGAACCCCCTGTTGGGCGGGGCGTGGGACCGTGTCCCGCCCGCTCCCGTACGACACCCGAAAGTCCAGGTCAGAGCTTTGGGGCGCTGCTAAATAAACGGGCCATACCCGTGAGCGCTCTGCCCAAACATTCGCGAGCGGCCTCCGCGAAATGTCATTGACATTCATTCGCTAAGTTCGATCGACGTGCCACATCTACGAACGAACCTCCAAGCACGCGTCCGGACTGACACCGGGGCCACGGCCCCAGGCGCCGCGGGCCGTGGAGGCGTGCGCCTGTCGCACCCGTCCCCGGAGGACGGACCGCACATGTGGCGGCTGGCGCGGGAGAACGGCATGGACGCCAACTCCCCGTACGCCTACGCGCTCTGGTGCCGGGACTTCGCCACGACCAGCGTCGTCGCCCGCGACGACGAGGGCCGTGTCGCGGCCTACGTCACCGGCTACGTGCGGCCCGACGACCCCGACACGTACTTCCTCTGGCAGGTCGCCGTCGACTCCGCGTACCGCGGACAGGGACTGGCCCGCCGGATGCTCGACTTCGTCGGTGACCGGATCACCGACCGCGGCCTGCGCTACCTCGAAGCGACCGTCACCGCCGACAACACCGCCTCCCGCGCCCTGTTCGCCTCGTTCGCCAGGGACCGAGACGCCGAGGCCGTGTGGAGTCCGCTCTTCACCGGGGAACACTTCCCCCAGGAGGACACCCCCCACGACCCCGAGGACCTCGTACGCATCGGACCTCTCGGAGCCGGGCCCGGAGCATGACCGACCGTCCGCACCGGACCCGTTCGACCCACCCCGTCGCCCAAGCCATGAGCCCACGAACCTGGGATAAAGGAACCGAGGAACACACGATGGAGACCTTCCAGCGCCTGGAGTCCGAAGTCCGCGGATACTGCCGGAACTGGCCGGTCGTGTTCGACCGGGCCGTCGGTAGCCACGTCTACTCCGAGGACGGCAAGCCCTACCTCGACTTCTTCGCGGGGGCGGGGTCGCTCAACTACGGGCACAACAACCCCGAGCTGAAGACCTCGCTCATCGAGTACCTGACCGACGACAAGATCGTGCACAGCCTCGACGCCTACAGCGTGGCCAAACGCGAGTTCCTGGAAACCTTCGAGGAGATCATCCTCAAACCCCGGGGTCTCGACTACAAGGTCCAGTTCCCCGGGCCCGCGGGCAACAACGCGGTCGAGGCCGCGCTCAAGCTGGCCCGCAAGTACACCGGCCGCGAGACCATCGTCAACTTCACCAACGGCTTCCACGGCATGACCCTGGGCGCCCTGGCCGTCACCGGAAACTCGATGAAGCGCGGCGGCGCGGGCGTGCCGCTGGGCCACGTCGCCACGATGCCGTTCGACAACTACCTGGACGGCAAGACCCCGGACTTCCTGTGGCTGCGCAGCCTGCTGGACGACAGCGGCAGCGGCCTGGACAAGCCCGCCGCCGTCATCGTCGAGACGGTCCAGGGCGAGGGCGGCATCAACGCCGCCAGCGCCCAGTGGCTGCGCGAGCTCTCGGATTTGTGCCGCGAGTACGAGATCCTCATGATCGTCGACGACATCCAGATGGGCTGCGGCCGCACCGGCGACTTCTTCAGCTTCGAGGAGGCCGGGATCACCCCGGACATCGTCACGCTGTCCAAGTCCATCAGCGGCTACGGCCTGCCCATGGCCCTCACCCTGTTCAAGCGCGAGCTGGACGTGTGGGAGCCGGGCGAGCACAACGGCACCTTCCGCGGGTTCAACCCGGCCATGGTGACCGCCGTCGGGGCCCTGCGCCGCTACTGGAGCGACTCGGCCTTCTCCGACTCCGTCAAGGCCAAGGGCGACATGGTCGCCGCCCGCCTGGCCGAGATGGCCGCCGAGCACGCCGAGTTCGGCGCGCACGTGCGCGGCCGCGGCCTGGCCCGGGGCCTTGCCTTCGAGCAGACCGACATCGCCAAGAAGGTCGCCGCCGAGGCCTTCGACCGGGGTCTGCTCCTGGAGACCTCCGGGCCCGAGGACGAGGTGGCCAAACTCCTGCCGCCGCTCACGGCGAGCGAGGAGGAACTCACGGCCGGCCTTGACATCATGGCTGACGCGGCCCGCGCCGCGGTCAAGGCGGCCCAGCCCGCCTAGGGACTCCCACAGGGGGTTTCCACACCACACGGTGCGGGGCCGGGCGGCGACCCTCGGGACGTCGTCCGGCCCCGCCCCGTGTTCCGTACCACCACAGGAGCGCTCAGAGCGCGTAGAGGGGGAGCACAGTGATCGTTCGCAGCATGGACGAGGTCAACGACACCGACGCCGACATCAAGACGGAGAACTGGCGCAGCCGTCGGATCGTCCTGGCCAAGGACAAGGTCGGTTTCTCCTTCCACGAGACCGTCCTGTACGCGGGCACCGAGTCGACCTTCTGGTACGCCAACCACGTCGAGCTCGTGCACTGCATCGAGGGCGAGGCCGAGCTGACCAACGAGGAGACCGGGGAGAAGCACGTCATCACCCCGGGCACCCTGTACCTGCTCGACGGCCACGAGAAGCACACCGTCCGCCCCAAGACGGACTTCCGCGTGCTGTGCGTGTTCAACCCGCCCGTCACCGGTCGCGAGGTGCACGACGAGAACGGCGTCTACCCCCTCGTCGTCGAGGAAGGCGCCTGATCCCAGGACTGTCAGACCACGCGGGCGGGGCCGGTCGGCCCCGCCCGTCCGCGTTCGCGGAAGGCGACACCGGAGTGTCCTCGGGGTGTCGCGCGGGCGGCGCCCCAGGGTGACGGACAATCGGACCCAAAGTCACGAGCACCAGGTGACCCGACCTGAGCAGGCCAAAGGGCGGATCACTCCGAGACTGCACGTGAATAACCAGTGCATAACGGACTAATCGGGTCCTGTTACTGGCGGTCCTGCCCGGGGAGGGAGACCCCCGTACTTGTGCCGCCCCGCCCTGCCCCGGGGGCGGCCGCAGCCGCGGCCCGGTGCCGCACACCGCCCACACCAGGCATCCCGATCCGAATGCGCGGCGCTGTCGTCCAGCCAGGCGAGAGCGCCGCTCCCGCGAGTCTTTCGAGGAGCAGTCGTGAAGAAGCAGGTACCCGCAGTACGCAGAGGAGCCTGGGGCCGCCGTGACGCACTCCGCCTGGGAGGCGTGGGGCTGGCCACCCTCGGCCTGGCCGCCTGCACCCGTGTCGACGGCGGAGGCGGCGGGGAGGGGGAGGAGGGCGCCTCGACCCTGGACCGGCTGCGCGAACAGGGCTTCGTGGCCGTCGGCCTCGCCAACGAGATCCCCTTCGGCTTCGTCGACGACTCCGGCAACCCGGCCGGTCAGTCCCCCGCCGTGGCCAAGGCGGTCTTCGAGGAGCTGGGCGTCCCCGAGATCCAGGCCTCCTCGGTGAACTGGGACGGGCTCATCCCCGGCCTGAACGCGAACCGCTTCGACGTCATCGCCGCCGGTGTGTTCATCACCCCCGAGCGCTGCGGACAGGTCGCCTTCAGCGAGCCCACCGCCACCTCCCCCGAGGCCTTCATGGTCGCGGAGGGCAACCCGCACGGCATCCAGCACTTCACGGACTTCGTCGACAACCCCGACCTCGTGCTTGCGGTCCTCAACGGCTCGGTCGAGCAGACCTACGCCGAGTACTTCGAGGTGCCCGAGAACCAGATGGAGCTCATCCCCAACCAGACCGCCGGCTACGAGCTGCTGGAGGCGGGGCGCGTCGACGCGATGTCCATGCTGAGCGTGTCCCACACCTACCTGCTCCAGGACCGGGGCGGCCCCTTCGAGGTCACCGAGGCGTTCTTCCCCGAGATCGACGGCCAGGAGGAGAAGGGCTGGGGCGGGCTGTGCTTCCGCCAGCAGGACACCCAGCTCCTGGAGGAGGTCAACCGGGTGATCGCCGAGTTCAAGGAGAGCGGACGCCTCCTGGAGCTGGGCGAGGAGTGGGGCTTCACCGAGGCCGACCTGCCCGACGACACGACCACCGCCGAACTCTGCGAGGGATGAACCCGCAGTGGACTTCCTGATCCAGCGGCTACCGCTCTACGCCGAGGGCGCATGGGTCACCATCCAGCTCACCCTCGGGGGCATCGCACTGGCCTTCGTCCTGGCCATGGTCTTCGGGATCATGGGGACGATCCGGCACTGGCTCCCCCGGGCCGTCGCCACGGTCTACGTGGAGGTGTTCCGGGGGATCGCCGCCCTGGTGCTGATGTTCTGGATGGCGTTCGCCCTGCCCCAGCTGACCGGTTTCCAGCTGGCCGACAACTTCGCCGCGATCCTCGCCGTGGGCCTCAACCTGGGAGCCTACGGGGCCGAGGTCGTGCGCTCGTCCATCAACGCCGTGCCCAAGCCGCAGGTCGAGGCCACCGTCGCGCTGAACCTCTCCTGGTTCCAGCGGACGCGCCTGGTCGTGCTGCCCCAGGCCTGGGCCCAGATGCTGCCCACGTTCGGCAACCTCAACATCGAGCTGATGAAGGCCACCGCGGTGTCCTACCTCATCGGTGTGGCCGACCTGACGGCCGTGGCGCAGAACATGCGCCAGGCCACCGGTGAGACCGTGGTCGCCTTCATCGGCGCCTTCGTCCTCTACTACCTGATCGCGCAGGTGCTCATCCTCGGCATGCGACTGCTCGAACGCCGCGCCAACCGCAAGCTGGGCCGCGCCGCGCCGGGCGGCGGAGGCCTGGCGTCCCTCCTGCGGCCCCCGGCCGCCGACACGAGGGCGGGGGTGGCCAAGTGATGTTCTGGGACTTCGAGTGGACCTTCGAGGTCATGCCCGACCTGCTGGGCGGGCTGTGGGTGACCGTCCAGATCACCGTGCTCGGTTACCTGATCGCGCTGGTCCTGGGCCTGGCGATCGCCATCGCCCGCCGGACGCCGTTCTTCGGCACCGTCCTGCACGCGGTCATGGAGTTCATCCGGACGACCCCGCTGATCATCCAGCTGGTGTTCGTCTTCCTCCTGACCCCGGCCGACATCTCCGCGATGACCGTGGGCGTCGTCGTGATCGGCGTGCACTACGCGGCCTACACCGCCGAGGTCTACCGCTCGGGCATCGAGGGCGTGGCCAAGGGGCAGTGGGAGGCGGCCCGGGCGCTGAGCCTGCCCGCCAGCCGCACGTGGGGCGCCATCGTGCTGCCGCAGGCGATCCGCAAGACCATCCCGGCGCTGGGCAACTACCTCATCGCGATGTTCAAGGACACGCCGCTGCTGCTGGCGATCAGTGTGCCCGAGCTGCTCACCGAGGCCCAGCAGGTCGGCAGCGCGGACTTCCGCATCGTCGAGGCCTACACCCTGGTCGGGATCCTGTTCCTGCTCGTGAGCGTCCCGTCCGCCATCCTCATCCGACGACTGGAGCGACGCTATGCCGCCGTCTGACACCCCCGTGAACGAAGAGCCCCAGGGTGTCGGCAGCGGCCCCGGGGACGAGTCCCTGATCGTCTTCGACGACGTGGTGAAGCGCTTCGGCGACCTCACGGTGCTCGACCACCTGAACTTCTCCGTCGCTCCCGGCGAGCGGGTCACGCTCATCGGCCCCAGCGGTTCGGGCAAGACCACCATCCTGCGCCTGCTGATGACCCTGGAGAAGGTCACCGAGGGCGTCATCTGGGTGGGCGGCGAGCCCTTCAGCCACATGCGCAAGGGCCAGGGCCTGACCCGGGCCAACGAGTCCTACCTGCGCGCGCGCCGCAAGCGCGTCGGCATGGTGTTCCAGCAGTTCAACCTGTTCCCGAACATGACCGTCCGGCAGAACATCACCGAGGCTCCCGTGCACGTGCTGGGCACCCCCAAGGCCGAGGCCAACGCCAAGGCCGAGGAACTGCTGGAGCTGGTCGGGCTCGGCGACAAGATCGACGCCCACCCGACCCAGCTCTCGGGCGGCCAGCAGCAGCGCGTGGCGATCGCCCGCGCGCTGGCCATGCAGCCGGAGATCCTGCTCCTGGACGAGGTCACCTCGGCCCTGGACCCGGAGCTGGTGGCCGGGGTCCTGGACGTGCTGCGCGAGGTCGCCGAGACCACGGACATCACCATGCTGTGCGTGACGCACGAGATGCACTTCGCGCGCGACGTGTCGCACCGGGTGCTCATGTTCGACCAGGGCCAGATCGCCGAGGAGGGCACGCCGGAGCAGATCTTCGGCGACCCCAAGGAGGAGCGCACCAAGTCCTTCCTCCGCTCGGTGCTCGACAACGGTTTCTGAGAGGGCCCTCCGCACCCGCCCACCGCCGGGGCCGCTCCTTCGGGAGCGGCCCTTCGGCGTGACGGGACATGTCGAGGCGAGTGGCGACATACCGTAGTCATTGAGTAGCTTTTAGTTTCCCCTTGGGCAGAATGAGAGTTCTGAGACAGGGGGGACTCTTGTGACCATGGTGCGAAGATGGGGGCTCGTCTGGGGGGTGCTGGTCGCCCTGCTGCTCGTCGCGGTGCCGATGCTCTCCCGCCCCGTACTGCGCTCCGACGTCCTCGGCGACTCCCTGGTCCTCTTCTTGGTCTCCTGGTCCCCGATGCTGGTCGGCGGCATCCTGGCCTGGGCCATGGTCAGGGGCTTCGGCGCCCGCGAGCAGCTGGACCGCCGCGTCGTCCAGGCGATGGACGGCCACCCCATCGGCCGCGAACTGGGCTGGCTGGGGCTCTTCCTCACCGGCTTCGTGGCGTCCATGGCGCTGTTGTCGGTGCTCTTCGCCACCTACGAGGCGGTGTTCGGCGCCGACCTGGCCATGTCCGAGGCGCTGGTCTCGCGCCTGCTGTTCCTGTTCACCCTGCCGCTGCTGGTCATGGACCGCTCCGGCATCACCCTGGACGGCAAGGGCACCGCCATGCCCGCGGTCGCCCTGAAGGTTTCCGAGCCCTGGCGCTGGCTCGGGATGGTCCCGATCGCCATCGCGCTGCTCCTGATCGGCTACCTGCTCGTCCCGCGTCTGGGGCTGCCGGGTCCCTCCCTCCAACTGCTGGGCTACGTGCTGGCTTTCACCGTCATGGCGGTGTGCGAGGAGATCTTCTTCCGGGGGATGGTGCAGACTCGTCTGGAGATCCTCATGGGCCGCTGGGGCGGCATCGTCGCCACCTCGGTGGTCTTCGCCCTCACCTACGCCCTCATCCAGCCCTACGACGCGGTGTCCCAGCTGCCTGGGACCGACCTGGTCTACAACACCGGCCTGGCCCTGCTCACCTACGCCACGGCCAGCCTCCTCTACGGCTACCTGTGGACGTGCTTCCGCAACACGTGGATCCAGGTGGTGATGCGCGTCGGCATGTTCCTGATGCTCATGCCCCCCGATCTCCAGACCGGTGTCATGTGACCGGACCCGTGCGCCGGGCGAACGGTAAAACCCGCGGTCGGAAGGGGAAGACCGCGGCAGGAACGGGCATAGGGCTACAGAGGGTCCACACCAGTCGTGTCGCGGTCATTCTCCCCTCACGGGGTTGTCACCTCGCGGTCATGGAAAAGGGGGAGTCTGCCCACTGTGAGCACGGAAACAGCGCCAACACCCGAGGGGCCCGCCGCCGGTACGCCCGAGCTTCCCGCCGACAGGTTCATGGACAGGGAGGAGGGGTGGCTGCGCTTCAACCAGCGCGTGCTCGAACTCGCCGAGGACGAGGACATCCCCCTCCTGGAACGCGCGCGGTTCCTGGCGATCTTCTCCAGCAACCTGGACGAGTTCTTCATGGTGCGCGTGGCCGGGCTCAAACGCCGCCTGGCCACCGGCCTGTCCGTCGCCTCCTCCAGCGGACACCACCCCCGCGCGCTGCTCGGGCGCATCTCCCGGTTCACCCGCGAACTCATGCTCCGCCAGGCCGCCTGCTTCCACGACAGCGTCGCGCCCGCCCTGCGCGAGGCCGGCATCCGCGTCGTGCGCTGGAACGAACTGGAGACCGTCGAGCGCGAGAACCTGCGCGGCTACTTCCAGCGCTCGGTCTACCCGCTGGTGACGCCCTTCGCGGTCGACTCCGCGCACCCCTTCCCCTACATCTCCGGCCGCTCGCTCAACCTCGCGGTCGCCGTCCGCGACCCCCACGACGGGCGCCGCATGTTCGCCCGGGTCAAGATCCCCAGCTCCCTGCCCCGATTCATCGAGCTGGGCGACCGCGAGGGCGGCCGGTTCGTCCCCGTCGAGGACATCGTCGCCGCCCACCTGCCCCAGCTCTTCGAGGGCATGCAGATCCTGGAGCACAACGCCTTCCGGGTCACCCGCAACGCCGACCTGGAGGTGGACGAGGACGAGACCGACGACCTCGTCACCTCCCTGGAGAAGGAGTTGCTGCGCCGCCGCTTCGGACCGCTCGTGCGCCTGGAGGTCGAACACGACATCAGCGACGAGGCCCTGTCCATACTCACCGAGGAGCTGGGCGCCGAGGAGGAGGAGATCTACCGGGTCCCCGGACCGCTCAACCTCGCCGGGCTGTCCCAGATCGCCGACACCGACCGGCCCGAGCTGCGCTACCCGCCCATGGTCCCCGTCGAGCCGCGCGCCCTGACCTCCGGCGACCTCTTCGCCACCGTCCGAGAGCGCGAGGTCCTCGTACACCACCCCTACGAGTCCTTCGCCACCACCACCGAGCGCTTCCTGGCCCTGGCCGCCACCGACCCCGAGGTCGTGGCGATCAAGCAGACCCTGTACCGCACCAGCGGTGACTCGCCCATCGTGGAGTCCCTCATCGAGGCCGCCCGCGAGGGCAAGGAGGTCGTGGTCCTGGTCGAGATCAAGGCCCGCTTCGACGAGCAGAACAACATCCAGTGGGCCCGCAAGCTCGAACAGGCGGGCTGCCACGTCGTCTACGGCGTCGTCGGCCTCAAGACCCACTGCAAGCTGTCCATGGTCGTGCGCCGCGACGACGACGGGCTGCTGCGCCGCTACTGCCACGTGGGCACCGGCAACTACAACCCGAGCACCGCCCGCATGTACGAGGACCTCGGCCTGTTCAGCGCCGACCCCGAGGTGGGCGAGGACGTCAGCGACCTGTTCAACAGCCTCACCGGCTTCTCCCGCAAGAAGCACTACCAGCGCCTGCTCGTGGCGCCCGGAGCCCTGCGCGAGAGCCTGCTCGAACAGATCGCCGTCGAGATCGACAACAGCCTCAGGGGCGAGCCCGCCCACATCCGGATCAAGGTCAACTCCCTGGTCGACCTGGAGATCATCGACGCCCTGTACCGGGCCTCCCAGGCCGGGGTGAGCGTCGACCTGTGGGTGCGCGGCAGCTGCGTCCTGCGCGCCGGGGTGCCCGGACTGTCCGACAACATCCGGGTGCGCAGCATCCTGGGCCGCTTCCTGGAGCACTCCCGCATCTTCGTCTTCGCCAACGGCTGGCGGCCCCAGGTGTGGATCGGCAGCGCCGACCTGATGCCCCGCAACCTCGACCGCCGGGTCGAGGCCCTGGTGCGCGTGGCCGACACCGAGCAGTGCCGCAGGCTGGTGCGCCTCATGGACCTGGCGATGGACGACGCGACCTCGTCCTGGCGGCTCGAACCCGAGGGGACCTGGACCCGGTTCACCAGAGACGGCGACGGGCGCCCGCTCACCGACCTCCAGGACAGCCTGCGCGGCGACCGCCACCTGCGCGTGGTGGAGGGCGGGTGAGCACCGTACCGAACGGGGGAGACGTGGAGGGATCGGTCGAGGGTGCTCACGGGGCCGGCCCCCTGCGCGAGACGGCGGTCGGCGGCTACCTCGAACCCATCCGTGCGGCGGGAGCCCTGCTGTGGCGCGAGGGCGCGGGCGGCACCGAGATCGTCCTGGTCCGCAGGCCCGACCGGGGCGACTGGTCCCTGCCCAAGGGCAAGCTCAAGAGCCGCGAGCACCCCGTGACCGGCGCGGTCCGCGAGGTGGTCGAGGAGACCGGCCTGACCCCCGTGCTGGGCCGCAGGCTCCCCCCGCAGCGCTACCTCAAGGACGGCTGGCCCAAGCAGGTGGAGTGGTGGGCGGCCACCACCGCCGACCCGGCCGCGGGGATCGACTACCCGCCCAACGACGAGGTGGACCTGGTCGAGTGGGTGCCGGTGGAGGAGGCCCGCGACCGCCTCACCTACGACCACGACGTGCGGGTGGTCGACAACTTCCTGGCCGGGCCCGCGAACACCTTCCCCGTCATCCTGCTGCGGCACCTGTCAGCGGGGGACAAGGGCGCCTGGACGGACGACGACCTGCTGCGGCCCCTGGACGGGACCGGGCGCGCCGACGCCCTGGCCCTGCCCCGTGTGCTGAGCGCCTACGGGCGGCCCCGCGTGGTGACTTCGGCGGCGGCGCGGTGCACCGAGTCGCTGCTGCCCTACACGGTGGAGTACGACGTGCCCACGCGCACCGAGCGGGCGTTCACGATCCGCACGTCCCCGGACGGCTCCGAGCACGGCGTGGCGGAGGCCCGCGAGGCGTTCGCGCGCGTCCTGGCCGAGGGGAGGCCGACCGTCGTGTGCACGCACGGCGAACTCGTCCCGCAGCTCATGGCCGAGGCCCTCACGCGGCTGGACGCGCCGTTCTCCCAGCAGCTGGGGCTGCGCAAGGGCTCCTTCTGGGTGGTGCACGTCACCGCTCGGGGCGGAGGACTGGCGGCGGTGGAGCGGCACGCCGTCCGGGCCTGAGCCCGGATCCGGCGGGGTGGCCGGGACCGGGCCGCGAGGCGCTGCCATGATGCGGTCATGGCCAAACACAGGGTTGCGCGGAGCGTCGTGGTCGACGCTCCCGCCAAGCGGATCTTCGACATCATCGCGGCGCCGGAGCGGCACGCCGAGTTCGACGGCTCCGACACCGTCCTCTCCACCCTCTTCGGCCCGGAGCGGCTGGAGCGGGGCAGCGAGTTCGGCATGGACATGAGGATGTTCGGCGTCGGCTACCGGATCACCAACCGGGTGGTGGAGTACGAGGAGGACCGCCTCATCGCCTGGCGGCACTTCGGCCCGCACCGCTGGCGCTACGAGTTGGAGGAACTGGCGGAGGGGGGCACCCGTGTCACGGAGACCTTCGACTACTCCAGGGGTCTGCCGGCCTTCT
This sequence comes from Nocardiopsis akebiae, assembly GCF_018316795.1. Taxonomy (NCBI): domain Bacteria; kingdom Bacillati; phylum Actinomycetota; class Actinomycetes; order Streptosporangiales; family Nocardiopsidaceae; genus Nocardiopsis; species Nocardiopsis akebiae. Next base: position 6,011,986 of record NZ_CP074132.1, on the reverse strand, counting down.
ACGTCCTCATGGGGATGCCCGCCAGGAACGCGCGGAGCATCGAGCAGACCCTGGTGCGCCTCAAGGCCGCGGCGGAGGCGCGGGAGGACTGATCGGCCGGACGGCCGACACGACCGGGCGCCGCCCGCGGATCGGGGGCCGCGGGCGGCGCTGTGGTGAGGAGAGCGGGTCCGTCGCGTCGGCGCCGCGCGCCCCCTCCTGCGCGGGCGCGCCGTGCTCAGCCGGACGCGCGGACCCGGCGGCTAGCGCCGGTCGTCGTCCTCGTGGTAGCCGTCCTTGTGGTCCTTGCCCTTGCGGTCCTCGTCGCCGTGGTCGTCGCCCTTCTTGCGGTCGTGGCCCTCGCGGCCCTCGTGGTCGCCCTTGCGCCGGTCGTCGCCCTTGCGGTCCTCGTGGTCGCCGTTGCGCCGGTCGTGGCCCTCGCGGCCCTCGCGGTCGCCCTTCTCGCGCTTGTCCTTCTTGCCCTTGTCCTCGTGGCCCTCGCGGTTCTCGTGGTCGCCCTTGCGCCGGTCGTCGCCGTCGCGGCCCTCGCGGCCCTCGCGGTCGCCCTTCCCGCCCTTGTCGTCGTCCTCGCCCTTGTGGTCCCCGCCCTTGTCGCCGCGGTCGTGCCCGTTGTCACCGTGGTCGTGGTGCCAGCCGTTGTCGTGGTGACCGTGGTAGCCGTTGTGCTCCTCGTCCGCGACGGCGGGGGAGGAGGCGCCGATGACGGCACCGGCGGTCATGGCCATAAGGGCGAGTCCAGCGATACGCTTCACAATAATCCTTGCTTTGAGTAGCCAGAAAATCACTGACAGTGATGAATGTAGGCTGGCGACCCTCGTTTGGCCAGTTCATCGGCGCAAGGAAATCAACATCGCTCTCGGAGAGCGCTCGTATTCCACGACAGAACACGGAACGTCCGCACATGCCCTAAAGTTCGGCAAGGGCCCCTGTTCCACGCGTCTCCCGGCAACCGCGGCGCGCACCGGTGGGGCCCGTGCACGATCGGGTCGAACCAGAGTCGGGGGCACACGTGGGAACAACCTTGGGCGACGTCTGGCGGGAAGTGCTGTCGGTCCAGCCCGAACCGGAGCGGTGGATCATCGTCACCGCTGCGGTGCTGGCCCTGGCGGCCGTGCTGCTCGGACCGCCCTGGCGGATCGGGCGCAACGTCGTCACCATCGCCCACGAGGGCGGACACGCCCTGGTCGCCCTGCTCAGCGGCCGCCAGCTCACCGGCATCCGCCTGCACTCGGACACCTCAGGGGTCACCGTCTCCCGGGGCAAGCCGACCGGCATAGGCATGGTCCTGACCGTCTTCGCGGGCTACGTCGCCTCGTCGGTCATCGGCCTGCTCGGCATCCTCATGCTCATGTCGGACCGCGTCACCGCCCTGCTGTGGCTGAGCATCGTGGTGCTCGCCGCCATGCTCCTGATGATCCGCAACGTCTACGGCGTGGTGTCGATCGTGGTGACCGGCGCGGTGGTGTTCGGGATCAGCTGGTTCACGCCGCCGGAGGTGCAGGCGGCCTTCGCCTACCTGTTCATCTGGTTCCTGCTCTTCGCGGGCGTGCGGCCGGTGATCGAACTCCAGGCCCAGCGCAGGCGCAACCCCTCACCGCACTCCGACGCCGACCAGCTGGCCCGTCTCACCGGCGTGCCGGGAACCCTGTGGGTCGTGGTGTTCTTCCTGGTCAACTCGGCCGTGACCGGCCTCGGCGTCTGGCTGCTGCTCTTCTAGGCCGGTTCGCGCGGGTCGGCGGTCCGCCGATCGCGAGCGCGACGGCCCCGGACACGCGCGAGGGGAGCGACCGCTGCGGTCGCGCCCCTCGCGCATGTGCTGCGGCCGTCTCCGCTGTCGTCGTGTGTTCGGGAGGCTGCCCGGGGGCCGGGCGGCGCGGGCGCTAGGCGCGCGGCGCCGTGAGCGCCTCCGAGACCGTCGTGAAGACGGGGATGCGCGTGTCGAGCGAGGTCACCCGCAGGGTCTGGAGCACCCGGTGGATGGGTGAGGCGATGGCCAGGACCGCCTTCTGCTCCTTGGCCGCCTTGTGCGCGCGGATCAGGACGCGCAGACCGCTGGAGTCGATGAACCGCAGGTCGGCGCAGTCCAGGACCACACGGCCGAAGGGCTGCGTGGTCAGAGCCTCGGTCACCGCCTCCTGGAAGCGGTGCTCGGTGGCCATGTCGATCTCCCCGTCCAAGGCCAGAACGCGCCCGGCGTCGTGCAGGGTGGAGGAGATGTTCAGGTCGGGCATGGCGACTCCGGCGTATTCGGGCCTCGCCCGACGGATCGGCGCGGTGGGCCGCACGCGGCTCCACGAGCGCGTGCCGACCGGGACGTTGGTCGTGTTACCGCGGTGGCCAAGCTGATGGTTCATCAAGTTCCTTGCGTGATGCCCCCGGACCGGGGGTGAAACGCCCTTCTCGCCTGGGTCTGCCGGACGGGTCCGCGTGAAGCGGAGTCATCGGGCAAACGTACGGACCCGGGCCGGAAGTTCCTGCGTGTCCGTGCCCTTGCGATGGAGGCGGCAAGAACGGACGGTGCGCCGGTAGGCGCCGAGCCGCTGCCTCGGGCCACTCCCGCCCTCGGCAACTGTGCAAACCAGCCCGCGGGGGCGGGCATTCCCCGCCGGTGCGGCGGGGGTGGCCGTCGGAGGGCGGTGCCTGGCCTCTTCCGAGCGGTCGGTCGGACCGGCTCTGCGCCCGGCGGAGCGCCGGGTGTCTGCCATGAGAAGCCGCCCAGCCACGGACTTTACCACAGCGCCGTGGCCGATTCGTGACGTGAGCGACGCAAGGTCGTGCTCGCGTCCTTTGCTCCCCGTGTGCTTTATGAGGTGTGCATCACATGCACTGGGCGTTCTCGGCGGGTTCGGGAGCCGGTGTCCGGTCCTCGTCCCTCTGCTGGAGGGCCCACACGCAGGCAGACAGTGTGAGCGGTACCACCACCGTCAGCGCGATCGCCGGGATCGCCACCCCGGAGTCGTTGACCGCGAAGCCCACCAGCGCGGTCACCAGGGAGCCGGTCAGCCCGGCCCGCAGCGTCGGTGCGTACTCGTAGGCCACCTGGAGCGCGCCGATCCGCCAGTGGGTCGGCCGGTGCAGCATCACGAACAGGAACACCAGCGCGCACGCCGCCAGCAGGGTCAGCTGCCAGTTGCCCAGCGTCCCCAGCATCGCGCTCAGCTTGCGGGCCACCACCGCACCCGCCTCGCCGCTGACCACCTGGCCCGCGAACGCTCCGAGGTGGCTGCGGTCCCCCGGCGGGCGCAGGTAGTCCAGCCACGAGATCAGCGAGATCGCCGCCACCGTCACCAGGGCCACCACGGCCAGGCGCACCGCCGTCACGCGCACCCCGGCGATCATCATCGTCGTCACCGCCAAGCCGGGGATCAGCGCTATCACTCCGCCGAAGTCGGTGCCCAGGCCCGGCCAGCCCACGATCAGCACCGTCGCCGCACCGACGACCAGGGTCACCGCCACGGCGGAGCGGCGCCAGCCCCGCGAGACCAGTTCGTGGGAGATCCCCGCCACCGTCATCAGCATGCCGGTCGCGAACGTCGCGAACGCGATGTTGCCGACCCCGTAGAACCGGCCCGCCACGATCGGCGAGTACCCCGTGGGCGAGTTCATCTGGAGGTAGGCGCCGAAGCACAGGTCCAGGAAGAGCACCGCCGTGGTCGCGCCCGCGACCACCGTCATCGGGCCCAGTGCGGTGCGCCGCCAGGGCCCCGCCATGGCCAGCGCCACGACCAGGGCGTCCGCGGCCAAAACGCACACCAGCAGCGACGACAGGGGAGAGGACGAGGCCCACCACGGGATGAGATTGGCCAGGTAGCTGGCCACCGGGAAGGCCGCCCCGGCCAGCGCCACCGCCCGCGTCAGCGTCAGCACGCGCGCGCGCTTGCCCCGCTGCCGGTTGGAGTAGCGGTGCAGCGCGTAGGCCGCCGCCGCGTAGACGAGCAACTGGAAGGCGACCAGGCCGCTGAAGAAGCCCGGGATGGCGGCGCCCACCACCACCGCGGCGGTGTTGAACTCCACCAGCCGCCCGACGGCCTCGTCCGTCGTCGGAGGCCGGTCGGCCAGGTGCCAGGCCCGACCGCTGGTCGGCTCGGTGGCCCGCATCCCCAGGGCGGTCAGGACGGTCGGCGTGGTGTCGGTGAGCACCACCAGCCCGGCCCGGCGGGTCGAGTCCGAGGCCAGGAAGGCCCCCTCACCGGTGAACCCGGCCTCCGCGACCTCACCGGACACGGCCACCGTGAGCTGGGAGGGCCCGGTGTCCATGGAGACGCCGACCACCATCAGCGACGAGTCGGCCGGCAGCACGCGCTCCAGCGTCCGCAGCTGCTCGTCCATGTCGGCCAGCGCCTTGTCGCGCTCCCACTCGGGGACGTCCTCGGGATCGGGCTCGGGCGGTCCCCCGGCCTCCCCGTCCGCCTCCTCGTCCTCGTCGGAGTCCTCGCCGACCGGCTCCTGGGCGGCCTCCCGGGCCTCCTCGTCGGTGATCGGCGGATCCGGGTAGTCGGGGTAGAGGCGGGTGAGCCCGGCCAGTTCGACCGCAGCGAGGGAGACCCCCTCCAGACGGTCGGTGGTCAGTTCGCGCACGTCGTCGACGTAGTGGTCCACCCGCCCGGAGGCGTCGGCCACGCCCAGGGCGGCGCCGTGGCCCACGGCGAGCGTGCTCCCGCCCTCCTCGCGCACGGTCTGCCCGAGCAGCCCCACGGGGGCCTGGAAGGCGGTCCGCGCGTTCTGGCTGACGTAGGCGTCGAAACCCGGGACGACCGCGCCCGAACCGGTGCGCTCGGGCTCCGGGGCGGCCTCGCACACCGTGAAGCGCTCCCGGATGGACAGGGCGCGCTGCCCGGCCGACACCGACAGCCAGCCGTCGGTCGGACAGGTGCGAGAGGTGGCCGTGCGGATCGACACGTTGCCGATCGAACCCTCCTCGGCCATCCGCCACAGCGTCGGCGTGGTCTCGGGGTTCACGTCCTGCCACAGCAGCCCCGGCACGCCCACGAGCACCACGGGTCCCTCTCGCTGCCCGGCCGGTCCCTCGGGCCCGGACAGGGCGTCGGTCTCGGCGGGAACCGCGGCGGACGCCGCGGGCGCGGCGCACAGCAGCACCGCGGCGGACAGCAGCAGGGCACCCAGGCGCTTTCCCCAGTGCGCCCCCGGTGTGACGAGCCGTCGTGGCATGGCGGACCCCCCGTCGCGCGCTCAGCCGGACTGGTCGCTCACCCTAGCCACTCTCCGCGCCGCGTAGGGGGATTCGCGGGGCCCGGCGAGTGGGGAGGCGCGGGCGACGGCGGGCGTGAGAGGGGCCCGGGTCGGAAACCGGACGGCGCGCGGGCGGGGTTTCGGTCAGGGGGCGATACCCCACTCCCGGAGGGTCCGCGCGGTGTCGGGCTGCCGGGCGCCCCGGGTGACCCCGCCCGGGGTGCGGTCGAAGCGCGGCGCCGGGCCCGACACGATCCGGTCGCCGTCGCGCACGAGCGAGCCGCGGGCGCGCACGTGCGGGTGGTCGGGGGCCTCCTCCAGGGACAGGACGGGCATCACGCAGGCGTCGGCGCCCTCGAACACCTCTCCCCACGCGTCGCGGGTGCGGGTGCGCAGGACCTCGGCGAACCGCTCCCGCAGCCTGGGCCAGCCCGACCGGTCCCACTGGTCGGGCAGGTCCTCCCCGGCCAGGCCGGTGCCCTCCAGGAACGCGGCGTAGAACTGGGGCTCGATGCAGCCCACCGACACGTACCTGCCGTCGGCGCACTCGTAGACGTCGTACCAGGGGGCGCCGGTGTCCAGGTAGTTGGTGCCGCGCTCGTCGCTCCAGGAACCGCGCGCGCGGTCCTCGTGCAGCATCGACATCAGCAGCGCGCTGCCGTCCACCATCGCGGCGTCCACGACCTGTCCGCGGCCGGAGGAGTGGCGCTCGACCAGCGCGCCGAGGACGCCGGTGACCGCGAACATGGTGCCCCCGGCGAAGTCGCCCAGGAGGTTGACCGGGGGCACCGGAGGGCCGCCCGCGCGCCCGATGGAGTGCAGGGCGCCGTTCACGGAGATGTAGTTCATGTCGTGCCCGGCGGTGCGGGCCAGCGGCCCGTCCTGGCCCCAGCCGGTGACCCGCGCGTAGACCAGGCGCGGGTTGGCCTCCAGGCAGGCCTCGGGGCCCAGGCCCAGGCGCTCCATGACCCCGGGGCGGAAGCCCTCCAGGAGCACGTCGGCGCGGGAGGCCAGGTCGCGGGCGAGCGCGAGGCCCTCCTCGGACTTGAGGTCCGCGGGCAGGACGGTGCGCCCCTCGCTCATGTGGGGCCCGCCCGTGCCGGAGTTCATCGCGTCGGCGGCCGCGGGGCGATCGAGGCGGATGACGCTGGCGCCCAGGTCGGCGAGGAGCATCCCGGCCATCGGCGCCGGGCCGATCCCGGTGAACTCGACGACGCGGATTCCGTTCAGGGGTCCCATGGGGAGGTCTCCAAGGCGGTAGAGGGGAGCGCGCGCGACCAGAACGGCGCTCGGTTCATTGTGCAGGGTCCTGTTCCGCGGCGCCACGTCGGCGCCCTCCGCGGTGCGCCGGGGGAGAGTGGAGCGGAAAAGACGATAAAGAGGGGGAAAGGGAATTCGGTTTCGAAGGTCCGCGAGTCGCTTCACCTTTTTCGGTCAGATACAAAAGTGCTCCAGTAAGGGGTGTTAATGTGCCGGTGCTCGCTGGCGTGAGAGCCCTTATCAGGCCCCGGAAAAAATTTTCGCCACCCCGCCGCCAGTGGCGGAGCACCGGAGCGCACCCGTGCGGACAGGGCACGTGAAAACCGTACCGACCTTTCCGAAAAGGACGAATCCGTCATGTCCAGCACCCCGGAGACCCCCGCCCCGGGGAAGGGCGCCCGCAGCACCCGAGGACGGCGACGCGCCATGCGGCGCCTGCCGCTCCCGGTCGCGGCCGCCGCCCCCGCCGAGCAGACCCGGCGCGCCCAGCAGCTCTACGACAGCGTCGGCGGCGACCGGCGGAGCCAGTGGCCCCACTGCGGCACGCACCCGTTCGACTGATCCGGCCCCGGAGCTGAACGGAGGCCGGAGGACCGGGCGGGCCGCCGCCCGGATTCGCCGCAAACGGGACGACGCGCGGGAGCTGGCAAGATGTGGGGGTGACACAGACACCCGCACCCGACGACCGCTCCCGCCTGCTCACCCCCGCCGACGTGCGGACACTGGCGGAGCGGTTCGGTATCCGGCCCACCAAGACCCTGGGCCAGAACTTCGTCATCGACCACGGCACCGTCCGCCGCATCGTGCGGGTCGCGGGGGTCAGCGAGGAGGACGCCGTCGTCGAGGTCGGCCCGGGCCTGGGCTCGCTCACCCTGGCACTCCTCCCGCACGTGCGCCACGTGACCGCCGTGGAGATCGACCCGGCGCTGGCCGAGGCACTGCCGGGCACCGTCGCCGACCACGCGCCCGACCTCGCCGACCGGCTCACCGTCGTCCACGGCGACGCCATGCGCGTGACCGGGCTGCCCGGACCCCAACCCACGGCGCTGGTGGCCAACCTGCCCTACAACGTGTCCGTCCCGGTCCTGCTGCACCTGCTGGAGCTGCTGCCCAGCCTGCGGCGGGTCCTGGTCATGGTGCAGGCCGAGGTCGCCGACCGCGTCACCGCCTCCCCGGGCGGCCGCGTCTACGGGGTGCCCTCGGCCAAGGTCGCCTGGTACGCCGGGGCCCGCCGCGCGGGAGCCGTCGGCCGCAACGTGTTCTGGCCCGCTCCCAACGTCGACTCCGGGCTGGTCGAACTCATCCGCCGCCCGCCGCCCGCCACCACGGCGAGCCGCGAGGAGGTGTTCAGGGTGATCGACGCCGCCTTCGCGCAGCGCCGCAAGACCCTGCGCGCCGCCCTGGCCGGGTGGGCCGGTTCGCCGCCCGCCGCCGAGACCGCCCTGCGCGCGGCGGGCGTGGACCCCTCGGCCCGGGGCGAGTCGCTGGACGTGACCGAGTTCGCGGCCATCGCCGAGCAGCGCCCGAGGTCCTGAGCCACGGCGGAGCGGGCCCGGCCCCGGCCGCCGGGGCCAGGGCGTCCGCCCCGCCCGTCCCCGGCGCTTACCGGGCGCCCGGACAGGGCCCCGCCCGCAGCGGCACGCCTTCGCGGGACAAGCCGCGGGGCGCCTCCCCGTCCCGGTCGGCGCCCCGCGTTTCCCGCGTCCCCAGCGGGTCCTTGTGTTCTCCCTTGTGGTTCTCGCGGCCCCCTCCGGGGGCGTGTCCGTCACTCCAAGGAGTCGGAGCGGCTCCTCGCGGCGGGCCGCCCGCGCCGGTGCCGGGCGAGCGCTCGGGCCGCCCCGGCCGCGCCCAGACCCGCCAACAGCACCGGCAGCACCCACAGGACGTTGAACTCCCAGTCGCCCGTGCCGCGCATGACGAACCCGACCGCCAAGCCGAGGAACAGCAGGCCCGCGACCAGCGAGCCCCAGTCAGTCCTACGCTCCGCCACGCTTCACCTCCACGACCCCGACCAGTGAGTCGGTGCGCACGTTGATCCGCGGGGCCCCGGCCCCGTCGCCGCCCCGCGCTTCCTCGTCCCGGGCCCCGGCCTCCGCCGCGGCCCCGTGGACCTCCTCGTAGTCCAGAGTGACCCCGAACACGTCGTCCCGACCGCCCCCGCCGAAGTCCACGCCCCCCAGACCGATCGTCGAGCGCACCGCGACCTCCGCGTCCTCGGGCAGGACCAGCTCCACGCGGCCCGCCCCCATCCACAGCGACACGTCGACGGCCTCGCCGGGCTCCAGATCCTCCATCCCGGTCAGGTCCAGGGTTCCCGAACCCACGGTGAGCCGGTGGTCGCCGGACTCCGCCGCGGCCACCGTGGTCGGCCGCCACGTCTCGTCGCCGATCCGCACCCGGGTCAGGTCGGTCACCGACGCCAGCACCACCAGCAGCACGGCCGCCGCGCCCATCGGGAGCAGCCCCCGCGGATTACCCGCCCAGGCGCCGACCAGGGCGTACAGGCCGACCACCGCCAGCGACCCCGCCAGGAAGAACACCCCGGTCTCCGGACCGAACAGCAGGTCGGCCGTCCGCCCGCTCCACAGCGAGGACGACCAGCCGAACTCCAGCACCGGCACCAGGACCGCCCCGGCCACGACCGTCCACAGGGCCAGGGAGGCCAGCGGCAGACGCCTGCCCTCGGGACCGCATCCACCGTCCTTCGCCGCCCGCGTGCCGGACCCGCCCGACTCGCCGGAACGCCCCTCCTCCTCGTCCTCGTCCTCGTCCCCCTCGGCGTCCCGCGCGGCGCCGCGCTCCGCCACCACCGCCAGGTCCACCGGCCCCTGCGGCGCGGACGCCCACGGCTGTGCCGGGTTGTAGTAGGTCGCGGTCGGCTCCGGGGAGGGCGTCGCGGGCGGCGGGTCCGTGGCCCGCAGGTCCTCTCGCAGCTCGGTGAACGCCGTCCGAAGGTCCACGCCCCGGTTGCGCGCGGCCAGCAGCCCCAGCACAAGGGGCACCGCCAGCACCAGTGTCGACCACCCCAGTCCGCCGACCAGGCTGAACGTCGTCGCGACCGCCAACCCCACCGCGAGCAGCTTGGGCACCGTACGAGGCGGGATGCTGCGGTTGAGCATCTGCTCGAACGTCGCCGGGACACCCTGGGCGTCGCGCATGAGCATCCACGCGGCGATGTAGAGCAGCAGCCCCGTCGCCCCGGCGAACGAGGTCAGCACGAATGCCGCACGCCACACCACCGGATCTACCCCGGTGTACCGGCCCAGGCCCGCGCACACACCGGCCAGGACCCTGTCCTCGTCCCCCTTGCGCAGCTCGCGCACGGAAGCCCCGGCGTCCGCCTCCGCCGTACCGGAAGCCGACGCGGCCGGGGCGCCCTCCGGCACCGGGTCGTCAGTCATGGTCACTCACCGCGCTCTCCTCACCCACCCATGGTCACCCGCCGCCGCCCACCAGCACATCCGGGACGACCCTGAACCCACCCTGACGGCGGCCCGGCCAGGACCAGGGGCGCGCCCCCGATGCCCGGCCCGCTCCGGAGGGGGCATCCTGGACAGCACAGGACCCACGAACGCGGCGGGCGCGTACATCCTCCCCGCCGCACGGACGAAAGCGGTGATCGGGCGGTGGCAGCAACGGCCGCGGACACCCCGCGGCTCACCCGCGCGGTCAGGGGCAGGCTCCTCGGCGGCGTCGCCGCCGGGCTCGCCCGCCACCTGGGCCTGGACCCGGTGGTGGTCCGCCTGGCCTTCATGGCGCTGTCCGTGGGCGGCATCGGCATCGCCGTCTACGCCGCCCTGTACTTCTTCGTGCCCAGCGACTCCCCGGAGGAGGGGGCAGCCGAGTCCGAGAGCCGACGCAAGGGCCGCGACCTCTCCCAGCTCGTCGCCTACGTCGGCCTCGCCGCCGGACTCGGCCTCCTGTTCCTGCTCTTCGGCGGCGTCTTCGACCCGCTGCTGTGGTTCGTGGTCTTCGGCGCCCTCGGCGGCATCATCCTCTGGCAGCAGGCCAACCCGTCCCAGCGCGACCAGTGGATGACCAGCACCGTCAGCCGCTCCTCACCCAAGGGCATCATGCGCGCGGGCGCGGGCGTGCTGCTCGTCGTCGTCGGCGCCATCGGCTTCCTCGTCTTCCAGGAACAGCTCCAGAACGCCCGCGCCGGCCTGACCTTCGCCTTCACCGTGCTCGCGGGCATCGCGCTCATCGTGGCCCCCTGGATCATCGGGCTGGTCCGCGAACGCGATCAAGAGCGCCGCGAGCGCATCCGCAACGCCGAGCGCGCCGAACTCGCCGCCCACATCCACGACTCCGTCCTGCACACCCTGACCCTCATCCAGCGCCGGGCCGAGGACCCCCGAGAAGTGCAGCGCCTCGCCCGCGTCCAGGAGCGCGCCCTGCGCAGCTGGCTCTACCAGCGGCCCGCCGACGCCGACACCACCGTCTCGCCCGCGCTCGAACGCGTCGCCGCCGAGGTCGAGGAGGAGCACGGGGTCCCCCTCGAAGTGGTGTGCGTGGGCGACTGCCCCATGGACGACGCGCTGGCGGCCATGCTCCGCGCCGCCCGCGAGGCCATGGTCAACGCCTCCAAGTACGCCGGGACGGACAGCATCTCGGTGTTCGGCGAGGTCGACCAGGAGGAGGTGCTGGTGTTCGTCCGCGACCGCGGCGCCGGGTTCGACATGGACGCCGTCCCCGAGGACCGCATGGGCGTGCGCGGCTCGATCCTGGGCCGGATGGAGCGCCACGGCGGCTCCGCGCGCATCCGCACCGGCCCCGGCGAGGGCACCGAGGTGCAGCTGCGCATGCCGCGCGTCCCCGATCTGCCGTAGCTCCGGACCGCGCGAGGGGCGCGGGCGGTCCCTGTCGCCGGTCCCGCCGCCGGAGCGAACGCCGGAACGGCCGGCGACGGTGTCGGAGGGCGGCCGGAAGCGGACAGCCCCCGACGCCGGTGTCCCCGTCCGCCCCGCCGTGGGTAGAGTCCACGGTGTGGCAGACGAGAACACGACCTTCAGTAGCGGTGACGCGGTCCCCCGCGTCGTGATCGTGGACGACCACCGGTTGTTCCGCAGCGGTGTGCGCGGTGAGCTCGGCGACGCCGTGAACGTGGTCGGCGAGGCCGGCGACGTCGACGCCGCCGTGCACGTCATCGGGGAGAAGCAGCCCGACCTCGTCCTGCTGGACGTCCACCTGCCGGGGGGCGGCGGCGTGGAGGTGCTGCGCCGGGTCCTGGCCCAGCACCCCCAGATCCGCTTCCTGGCCCTGTCGGTCTCCGACGCCGCCGAGGACGTCATCGGCGTGGTGCGCGGCGGCGCCCGCGGCTACGTCACCAAGACCATCTCCGGCAGGGAGCTGGCCGACGCCATCGTGCGCGTGGCCGACGGCGACGCGGTCTTCTCCCCGCGTCTGGCCGGGTTCGTGCTGGACGCCTTCTCCGCGACCGACGCCCCGCCGGTGGACCCCGAGATGGACCGGCTCACCCAGCGCGAGCGCGAGGTCCTGCGCCACATCGCGCGCGGCTACGCCTACAAGGAGGTGGCCAAGGAGCTGTTCATCTCCGTCAAGACCGTGGAGACGCACGTGTCCTCGGTGCTGCGCAAGCTCCAGCTGTCCAACCGCCACGAGCTGAGCCGCTGGGCCACCGCACGCAGGCTGGTCTGAACCCGGCGCCGGACGCCGCGCCCCCGCGTGCGCTTCGCCCGGCGCGGGTCGCGGAGTCCGGGCCAGCGGGCGGGGACCGACGCGTGCGGACCGCGGGGCACGGCGAAGCAGGGCTCCCCCGGGGACCCCCTAATCCATGGGACCACCATTCGGGGGCGTGCCGCCACCCCCATCCCACGGCCTGTGGACAACCCCGGCGGGGCCGCTCAGCGCAGCGAGTCGAGCATCCGCCCCAGGAACTCGTCCTCGGCCACGCCCGTGACCACCCGCGCGGGGCGGCGCCCACCGTCCCGCGGGCGCGGGCGCAGGTCCGCCACGGTCATCCCCCGCGTCAGCGTCCCGGTCAGCTCCACCTGCACCGGGGCCTCGAAGGACTCCGTCACCAGGTGCGGGTCCACCAGCACGGCCGCGGCCAGCGGGTCGTGCATCGCGCACTGGCGGACCCCGAAGATCCCCGAGTAGAAGTCGGCGTAGAAGTCCAGGAACGCCGACGTGCGCACGGCGCGCTCGCCCGCGACCGCGGCCAGCTCCTCCAGCCACTCGGTGGTGGCCACCGTCTTCATCGTGACGTCCAGCGCCACCAGGTCCAGGTCGAACCCCGCCGCGAACACCGCCTCGGCGGCCTCCGGGTCGTTGCTGATGTTGGCCTCGGCGTGCGAGGACACGTTGCCCGCCACGCGCACCGCGCCGCCCATCACCACCAGGCGGCGCACCAGCCGCGGCAGCTCAGGCTCCAGGGCCAGCGCGATCGCCAGGTTCGTCAGCGGTCCCACGGCCAGCACGTCGAGCTCGCCCGGGTTCTCACGGGCCAGGCGCACCAGCAGCCCGGCCGCCGTCTCCGACACCGGCCGACCCGCGGGCTCGGGCAGCTCCACGTCCCCCAGGCCGTTGCCTCCGTGCACGTGCGCGGCCAGCTTCGGCGGCTGCACCAGCGGACGCGCGGCGCCCACCGCCACCGGGACGTCCGGGCGGCCGTACAGCTCCAGCAGCCGCAGCGCGTTGTCGGCGGTGACGTCCACGCTGTTGTTGCCGAAGACCGCCCCGACACCGACGATCTCCACCTCGGGCCGAGCGGCCAGGTAGGCGAGCGCGACGGCGTCGTCGATCCCCGGGTCGCAGTCGACGAACACACGCATGCTCAAGGAAACTCCCTCTCAGAACACGGGGGCCCCCGACCGGAGGCCCCTACCGAAACAGGGTAAGACGCCGGTCAGGGAGCTTTTGCCCGACAAAACGGGCTTACGGGGGTCCGTCCCCGTGGACGGGGGCGGCAGCGTCACCGCGCGGCCGTAACCTGGATGCCGTGTCCTCCCAAGAACAGCTTCTCGAAGGTCTGAACGGTCCCCAGCGCGACGCCGTCACCCACAGCGGCTCCCCGCTCCTGATCGTGGCGGGTGCCGGGTCCGGCAAGACCCGGGTCCTCACCCACCGCATCGCCCACCTCATGGCCGCGCGCGGTGTCCGTCCGGGTGAGATCCTCGCCATCACCTTCACCAACAAGGCCGCCGCCGAGATGCGCGAGCGCATCCAGGCGCTGCTGGGCGTGCGCGCCGCCAACAGCATGTGGACCATGACCTTCCACTCCGCGTGCGTGCGCATCCTGCGCAGGGAGGCCGCCCGGCTCGGCTATCCGAGCAGCTTCACCATCTACGACTCCGCCGACTCCGCGCGCCTGATGCAGCTGGTGTGCAAGGAGATGGACCTGGACCCCAAGCGGTTCCCGCCCAAGTCCTTCTCCGCCCAGGTGTCCAACCTCAAGAACGAGCTGGTCGACTACGACACGTTCGCCGGACAGGCCCAGACCGAGCAGGAGAAGAAGCTCGCCGAGGCCTACCAGCTCTACCAGCGCCGCCTGCACGAGGCCGGCGCGATGGACTTCGACGACCTGATCATGGTCACCGTCAACCTGTTCCAGATGTTCCCGGACGTCGCCGAGTACTACCGGCGCCGCTTCCGGCACGTCATGGTCGACGAGTACCAGGACACCAACCACGCCCAGTACGTGTTCATCCGCGAGCTGGTCGGCGTGGCCGAGGGCTCCGACACCAGTGTGGTGCCGCCCGCGGAGCTGTGCGTGGTCGGCGACGCCGACCAGTCCATCTACGCCTTCCGCGGCGCCACCATCCGCAACATCCTGGAGTTCGAGCGCGACTTCCCCGACGCGCGCACCATCCTCCTGGAGCAGAACTACCGCTCCACCCAGACCATCCTGTCCGCGGCCAACGCGGTCATCGACCGCAACGAGGGCCGCCCGGCCAAGAACCTGTGGTCGGAACAGGGCGACGGGCCGGCCATCGTCGGCTACGTAGCCGACAACGAGCACGACGAGGCCGCCTTCGTGGTCGGCGAGATCGACAAGCTCACCGACGACGGAACGCTCACCCCGAGCCAGGTCGCGGTGTTCTACCGGACCAACGCCCAGTCCCGCGTGTTCGAGGACGTGTTCATCCGCACCGGGCTGCCCTACAAGATCGTCGGCGGCGTGCGCTTCTACGAGCGCAAGGAGATCCGCGACGTCCTCGCCTACCTGCGGGTCCTGGCCAACCCCGAGGACACCGTCAGCCTGCGGCGCATCCTCAACGTGCCCAAGCGCGGGATCGGCGCCCGCGCGGAGGAGTCGATCGAGCTGTTCGCCGCCCGCGAGCGCATCTCCTTCTCCCGGGCCCTGCGCCGGGTGGACGAGATCCCCGGCATGGCCGCCCGCTCGGTCAAGGCGGTGCTCAACTTCACCGCCCTGCTGGAGGAGCTGGAGAAGACCGTGCCCGAGGGCACGCCCGCGGAGATCGTCGAGGCGGTGCTGAGCAAGACGGGGTACCTGTCCGAGCTGGCCGAGTCCAAGGACCTCCAGGACGAGAGCCGGGTGGAGAACCTGGAGGAGTTCGTCGACGTCGCCCGCGAGTTCGAGCACACCTTCGCCGCCCTCCTGGAGGAGGAGCCCACCGAGGACGGAGAGGAGGCCGCCGGGGCCGTCGACCCGGGAACGCCGACCCTGGTCGACTTCCTGGAGCGGATCTCCCTGGTCGCGGACACCGACCAGATCCCCGACGAGGACGACGAGGGCGGCGTGGTCACGCTGATGACCCTGCACGCGGCCAAGGGGCTGGAATTCCCCGCGGTCTTCCTCACCGGGATGGAGGACGGGGTGTTCCCGCACACCCGCACGCTCGGAGACAAGACGCAGCTGGAGGAGGAGCGCCGCCTGGCCTACGTGGGCCTGACCCGTGCGCAGCGCCTGCTGTACGTCAGCCGCGCCGCCGTGCGCAGCGCCTGGGGGACCCCCTCCTACAACCCCGCCTCCCGCTTCCTGGACGAGATCCCCTCGTCCCTGGTCGACTGGCGCCGCGCCGAGTCCACCCTGGGCGCTCCGCCCAGCCGCAGCATCGGCGGCCGGGGCTCCGGGGGCTTCGGCAGCGGAGGCGGGGGCGGTTTCGGCGGCACCTTCGGCGGCGGCTCCCGGTCGCGCGGGGGAGCGAAGGCGGCCAAGGAAGCGCCCACGCTCAGCGTGGGGGACCTGGTCAACCACGACTCCTTCGGCATGGGCCGGGTGCAGCTGGTGGAGGGGGCCGGGGACAGGACCAAGGCCCGCATCGACTTCGGCGCGGACATCGGTGAGAAGGACTTCCTGGTCAAGTACGCGCCGATCGAGAAGCTCTGAGGCCAAGTTCCGGTGAACGTGTCCCGAGCACTCCGAGCCGGGGGTAGAGTTGGGGAAGACCGAGCGAGACGGACGCGGTTCCCGCGGACGGGCCGGTCAACCCCTTCCTCCGGATCACCGTTCCGAGCACTGCTTCGGTGCGGGTAGGCTCGGGGGGCGCTTCCGAGGAAACACGGAAGCGGAACAGGAAACGGGCTTTACCCCGATCAGAAACACCGCAAACCGCCGATTTGGCGGGGCACGGAACACCTGATAAAGTAAAGACACAACAAAGCGGAAACGCACAACGCCTTCGGCGGAAAAGCTCACAGCAGCTTGTACACGAAGAGCGGTTGTTTCTTGAGAACTCAACAGCGCGTGTTTGATTTTCTTTAAGCCATGTTTGTTTTGGCCCCGTCACACAGAACCACACCGGTTCGTGTGCGGAGGTTCCTTTGATTAGCCGGGGTGACCCGGTTGGTCAGGATTACTTCTAGGTTTACCCGCCCGAACGGACCCTCCGGGGAACGCGGGCCGGGTTGAGTGACCTTTATGGAGAGTTTGATCCTGGCTCAGGACGAACGCTGGCGGCGTGCTTAACACATGCAAGTCGAGCGGTAAGGCCCTTCGGGGTACACGAGCGGCGAACGGGTGAGTAACACGTGAGCAACCTGCCCCTGACTCCGGGATAAGCGGTGGAAACGCCGTCTAATACCGGATACGACCCGCCACCTCATGGTGGAGGGTGGAAAGTTTTTCGGTCAGGGATGGGCTCGCGGCCTATCAGCTTGTTGGTGGGGTAACGGCCTACCAAGGCGATTACGGGTAGCCGGCCTGAGAGGGCGACCGGCCACACTGGGACTGAGACACGGCCCAGACTCCTGCGGGAGGCAGCAGTGGGGAATATTGCGCAATGGGCGAAAGCCTGACGCAGCGACGCCGCGTGGGGGATGACGGCCTTCGGGTTGTAAACCTCTTTTACCACCAACGCAGGCTCCCAGTTCTCTGGGGGTTGACGGTAGGTGGGGAATAAGGACCGGCTAACTACGTGCCAGCAGCCGCGGTAATACGTAGGGTCCGAGCGTTGTCCGGAATTATTGGGCGTAAAGAGCTCGTAGGCGGCGTGTCGCGTCTGCTGTGAAAGACCGGGGCTTAACTCCGGTTCTGCAGTGGATACGGGCATGCTAGAGGTAGGTAGGGGAGACTGGAATTCCTGGTGTAGCGGTGAAATGCGCAGATATCAGGAGGAACACCGGTGGCGAAGGCGGGTCTCTGGGCCTTACCTGACGCTGAGGAGCGAAAGCATGGGGAGCGAACAGGATTAGATACCCTGGTAGTCCATGCCGTAAACGTTGGGCGCTAGGTGTGGGGACTTTCCACGGTTTCCGCGCCGTAGCTAACGCATTAAGCGCCCCGCCTGGGGAGTACGGCCGCAAGGCTAAAACTCAAAGGAATTGACGGGGGCCCGCACAAGCGGCGGAGCATGTTGCTTAATTCGACGCAACGCGAAGAACCTTACCAAGGTTTGACATCACCCGTGGACTCGCAGAGATGTGAGGTCATTTAGTTGGCGGGTGACAGGTGGTGCATGGCTGTCGTCAGCTCGTGTCGTGAGATGTTGGGTTAAGTCCCGCAACGAGCGCAACCCTTGTTCCATGTTGCCAGCACGTAATGGTGGGGACTCATGGGAGACTGCCGGGGTCAACTCGGAGGAAGGTGGGGATGACGTCAAGTCATCATGCCCCTTATGTCTTGGGCTGCAAACATGCTACAATGGCCGGTACAATGGGCGTGCGATACCGTAAGGTGGAGCGAATCCCTAAAAGCCGGTCTCAGTTCGGATTGGGGTCTGCAACTCGACCCCATGAAGGTGGAGTCGCTAGTAATCGCGGATCAGCAACGCCGCGGTGAATACGTTCCCGGGCCTTGTACACACCGCCCGTCACGTCATGAAAGTCGGCAACACCCGAAACTTGCGGCCTAACCCCTTGTGGGAGGGAGTGAGTGAAGGTGGGGCTGGCGATTGGGACGAAGTCGTAACAAGGTAGCCGTACCGGAAGGTGCGGCTGGATCACCTCCTTTCTAAGGAGTCTTTACAGGCCAACGCCTTTCCTAATGTTGGCCGGACTCGAAAGTGGACCCGGCATCCTTCGGGGTGTTTGGGAGTGGCTGAAGTGAAATCGGACTTGACCTCGGGCGACTAGAAGCGTCCGGGGGCGCGCTGTTGGGTGTCTGAGGAAGCAACCTCTGCTCCGTTCTGGAGTGGGTGTTGGTTCCCGCGGACCGCCTCTGAGAACTCTCGGTGGGTGTGCGGACCTTGATGTTCGCTGCTTGTGGCCGATGTGGTGTTGGGGTATGCGGTTGGTGTTTTGATTTGTGAATAGTGTGCGCGAGCATCTTATTATCTGTAGTGGCCAAGTGATAGTGGCACACGGTGGATGCCTTGGCACCAGGCGCCGATGAAGGACGTGGGAGGCCGCGATAGGCCACGGGGAGCTGTCAACCGAGCTGTGATCCGTGGGTGTCCGAATGGGGAAACCTAGCCCGAGTTGTGTCGGGTTGCCGCCATCTGAATGTATAGGGTGGTTGGTGGTGACGCGGGGAAGTGAAACATCTCAGTACCCGTAGGAAGAGTAAACAACAGTGATTCTCCTAGTAGTGGTGAGCGAACGGGGAAGAGGCTAAACCGTAGGCGTGTGATAGACGGCAGTCGTTGCGTTTGCGGGGTTGTGGGACATGTCTGTTCAGGTCTGCCGGCCTGGAGCGTTGATGTCGGTGGTAGTTGAAACCGTTGGGAAGCGGTACCGGAGTGGGTGAGAGTCCCGTAGATGAAGGTACCGGCTAGACGTTGATGTGTTCCCGAGTAGCGCGGAGCCCGTGAAAGTCCGTGTGAATCTGGCAGGACCACCTGCTAAGCCAAAATACGTCCTGGTGACCGATAGTGCACTAGTACCGTGAGGGAAAGGTGAAAAGTGCCCCGGTGAGGGGTCGTGAAATAGTACCTGAAACCGTGTGCTGTCAAGCCGTCAGAGCTGGACCTTCGGGTGTGGTGATGGCGTGCCTTTTGAAGAATGAGCCTGCGAGTCATGGTGTGTGGCGAGGTTAACCCGGGTGGGGTAGCCGTAGGGAAACCGAGTCTGAATAGGGCGGTTGAGTCGCATGCTGTGGACCCGAAGCGGAGTGATCTACCCATGTCCAGGGTGAAGCGGGGGTAAGACCTCGTGGAGGCCCGAACCCACCAGGGTTGAAAACCTGGGGGATGAGGTGTGGGTAGGGGTGAAAGGCCAATCAAACTCCGTGATAGCTGGTTCTCCCCGAAATGCATTTAGGTGCAGCGTCGCGTGTTTCTTGCTGGAGGTAGAGCTACTGTTTGGCTGATGGGCCCGACAAGGTTACTGACGTCAGACAAACTCCGAATGCCGGTGAAGTGAAGCGTGGCAGTGAGACTGCGGGGGATAAGCTTCGTAGTCGAGAGGGAAACAGCCCAGATCATCAGCTAAGGCCCCTAAGCGTGTGCTAAGTGGGAAAGGTTGTGGAGTTGCTGAGACAACCAGGAGGTTGGCTTAGAAGCAGCCATCCTTTAAAGAGTGCGTAATAGCTCACTGGTCAAGTGGTTCTGCGCCGATAATGTAGCGGGGCTAAAGCACACCGCCGAAGCTGTGAAGCTCAAGACTTGTTCTTGGGTTGGTAGGGGAGCGTCGTGCGTCCGGTGAAGCTGCCGAGTGATCGTGTGGTGGAGGGCGTGCGAGTGAGAATGCAGGCATGAGTAGCGAAAGCAACGTGAGAAACGTTGCCGCCGATTGACTAAGGGTTCCTGGGGCAGGTTAATCCGCCCAGGGTGAGTCTGGACCTAAGGCGAGGCCGACAGGCGTAGTCGATGGATAACGGGTTGATATTCCCGTACCCGTGCACGAGCGTCCAGTACTGAATCAGGTGATGCTAACCACGCTGGTGGTCTTGGGTCCCTTCGGGGAGCTTTGGCTTACTGGTCTGGGAACCGAGCTTGTAGTAGGTAAGTGATGGGGTGACGCAGGAGGGTAGCTCTACCCGGCGGTGGTTGTCCGGGGGTAAGCGTGTAGGCTGAGGGGTTGGCAAATCCGCCTCTCGTGTGAGCTGAGACGTGATGCCGAGCCGTTTTTGGTGAAGTGAGTGATCCCATGCTGTCGAGAAAAGCCTCTAGCGAGTTCGTGTGTGGCCAGTACCCTAAACCGACGCAGGTGGTCAGGTAGAGAATACCGAGGCGTTCGGGTGAACCATGGTTAAGGAACTCGGCAAATTGTCCCCGTAACTTTGGGAGAAGGGGAGCCCTGTCTGGTGATGGATCTTGCATCCTGAGCTGGGTGGGGTCGCAGATAGCGGGGGGAAGCGACTGTTTATTAAAAACACAGGTCCGTGCGAAGTCGTAAGACGCTGTATACGGACTGACGCCTGCCCGGTGCTGGAACGTTAAGAGGACTGGTTAGTGGGGGTTCGCCCCTGCGAAGCTGGGAATCTAAGCGCCAGTAAACGGCGGTGGTAACTATAACCATCCTAAGGTAGCGAAATTCCTTGTCGGGTAAGTTCCGACCTGCACGAATGGCGTAACGACTTCCCCACTGTCTCAACCATGGGCCCGGTGAAATTGCACTACGAGTAAAGATGCTCGTTTCGCGCAGCAGGACGGAAAGACCCCGGGACCTTCACTATAGCTTGACATTGGTGTTTGGGATGGTTTGTGTAGGATAGGTGGGAGCCGGTGAAGCTGTCACGCTAGTGGCGGTGGAGGCGTTGGTGAAATACCACTCTGACTGTTTCGGGCATCTAACTTTGGACCGTGATCCGGTTCGGGGACAGTGTCTGGTGGGTAGTTTAACTGGGGCGGTTGCCTCCCAAAGAGTAACGGAGGCGCCCAAAGGTTCCCTCAGCCTGGTTGGTAATCAGGTGTTGAGTGTAAGTGCACAAGGGAGCTTGACTGTGAGACGGACGTGTCGAGCAGGAGCGAAAGCTGGGACTAGTGATCCGGCACCGGCGTGTGGAAGCGGTGTCGCTCAACGGCTAAAAGGTACCCCGGGGATAACAGGCTGATCTTCCCCAAGAGTCCATATCGACGGGATGGTTTGGCACCTCGATGTCGGCTCGTCGCATCCTGGGGCTGGAGTTGGTCCCAAGGGTTGGGCTGTTCGCCCATTAAAGCGGCACGCGAGCTGGGTTTAGAACGTCGTGAGACAGTTCGGTCCCTATCCGCTGTGCGCGTTGGAGACTTGAGAAGGGCTGTCCCTAGTACGAGAGGACCGGGACGGACGAACCTCTGGTGTGCCAGTTGTCCTGCCAAGGGCATGGCTGGTTGGCTACGTTCGGGAGGGATAACCGCTGAAAGCATCTAAGCGGGAAGCTTGCTTCGAGATGAGGTCTCCTGCCTCCTTGAGGGGGTAAGGCTCCCTATAGACGATGGGGTTGATAGGCCGGGTGTGGAAGCCCTGTGAGGGGTGGAGCTGACCGGTACTAATAGGCCGAGGGCTTGTCCGCTGCAGATAATTGGATGTTCGCGCACACTTTTCACGGAGCTTGCTGCTCGCTGTGATTCCCTGCCTTGTGGGGTGGGTTGAGTTGGGGTGGGTGGTGTGTGGTTTCCGTGGTGGTTATTGCTGGAGGGTCACACCCGGTCTCTTTCCGAACCCGGTCGTTAAGTCTCTTTGCGCTGATGGTACTGCCCTGTGGTGGGGTGGGAGAGTAGGTCGCTGCCACGGTTTTTCTTGAAGGAGGGGTGGGGTTGCCTGTTAGGGGTGGCCCTGCCTCTCTTTTTTGTGTCGGGGGAGGGGTGCCCACAAGGCGGCCCCTCCCCCTTTTTCATGGGCTTACATGTGCACTTGTGAAATCAGTGGGCGCCTAGAACCCGTAGTTGTACATCGAACCGCCCGGGTAGACGGTTCCGACACCGTTGCGGTAGGCGTAGCCGCCGTAGGCGGCGCTCTCCACGAAGGTCCAGCCGCCCAGGGTCCTGCCGTGCAGGGCGACGTACCAGCCGGCGGCGTTGGGGTCGCTGTACCCCCGCAGCGAGAAGTGGATGTGCGCACCGGTCGTCGAACCGCCGGCGCAGAGGCTGTTGCCCTGGGTGCCGAGGTAGTGGCCGACCCCGACGTTGTTGCCGGGCAGCCACTGGTAGTTCTCCAGGTGGTAGTAGTCCGTGGAGTACCCGTTGTCGTGGATCACCCGCGTCCAACCGGTGCACAGGCTGTAGGCGTAGCCGCCGCGGGCCGCCCGGGCCTGGCCGCTGCCGCCCGCGAAGTCCACCGAGCTGTAGGGACGGCCTCCGCTGTTGCCGTGCGGTCCTCCCGTCATGATCATCGACGAGCCGATGGCGAACGGCAGCCCGACACCGGTGTAGCTGCTGGTGGAGACTCCTGAGGGGTCCGTCGAGGCCGCGACGGTCTCCCGTTCCTCCTCCTCCAGCAGCTCGGAGTCGGCCAGGATGGACGAGAACTCCTCGGTCCCCTCCAATCCGACCGTCCACGCGGAGCCCTCGTAGTCGGCGGCGAACAGCCAGGCGTAGGGGCTCTCGTCCACGTTCACGGGCGCGGTCACGATGGCTACGCCGAACGCCGATCCGCCGGTGGCCTCGCGGACGTCGACCCGCACGTCGCGCTCCTGGCGGGAGAGCGCGCCGAGGGACGAATTCCGTTCACTCAGTACGTCGGCGACCACCGATTCGGCCAGGACGTCCTCGGCGGAAGCGGCGGCGGACCCGCCGGGGAGGGCTTCGGCGGTGCCGCTGTCGACGGAGACCTCGACGTTGTCAGCGGAGGCGAGGGGGGTTCCCGCCGGAATCGGTTGGGCGTGGGCGGTGGAGGCGGTGACGGCCAGGACGGCCGAGGCCGTGACGGCCACGGCTGCGACGCCCAGGGGGCGGGTTCTGGACACCGGGGAACGGAGACCGGGGGTGGTAGGGGGTGGCAACTCTTCTCCTTGTGGGGGCGGAGTCATCGGGGCCGTGCGCGCAGGGGTGTGAGCACACGGTTACCGAAGAGTAATGACGAGTCCGTGCCCCGGCAAGGGGTGTAAGGGCGGCGTTTCACGCAGTGCCAACCGCAGGTGCCGCACACGACTGAAGGCCCCGCCCCCGCGCTCGGGAACGGGGCCGGTGGCCCCCCACCAGGTCAGCGGATGCCCGCGACCCTGCCCTCCAGACCAAGGAGGAACTCCTTGCGCTCCAGGCCGCCCGCGTACCCGGTGAGCGAACCGTTCGCACCGATCACCCGGTGGCACGGCACGATGATGCTGATCGGGTTGCGACCGTTGGCCATGCCCACAGCCCGGGAGGCGGTCGGCCTGCCCAGCTCCTCCGCCAACTGGCCGTAGCTCGCGGTCTCGCCGAACGGGATGGTCGTCAACGCCGCCCACACCTTCAACTGCCAGTCGGTCCCCAGTGGGGCCAGCGGCAGGGAGAACTCGCGCAGTTCGCCAGCGAAGTACGCCTTCAACTGCTTCTCGACGTCGGCGAACGGCTCGTGATCGGCCACCCAGTCCTGCGGGACCACCCGCGTCCGCCCGTCCTTGGCCGGGGTGAGCACGCCGGCCAGGGCCGCGCCGTCACCGAACAGGGTCAGGTCGCCCACCGGTGACGGCATCGTCGTGTACCGCGTCGGTCCGGGCAAGGGAGCGCGGAACTCCACCGTCGCCACCCTCGGGGGCGTCTTCGGCTCAACATCGAACGCCAGCATTCCCTGTTCCTCCTGCCCCGGTCCCCCGACCGCCCGTGCCTGCCGCGTGCTCATGCCGATTCCTTCCGTTGCCGACGTTGCCTCGAAACACCCCGTACGCCCTCCCGTGCGACCGCCGCTGCCCGAACGGCCGTACTCTCCCGCTCCCGGTCGGCCAACGACGCCCACAGCGCGTGGTTGGCGTAGGACCGCCACGGGCTCCACGCCCGGGCCTCGCGCGCGGCGGCCGCGGGGGTCGCCCGCCTGCCCCCCGCCTCCAGCGCCATCCGCACGCCCAGGTCGCCGTGCAGGAAGACGTCCGGATCGCCCAGACCACGCATGCGCACGTAACCGGCGGTCCACGGACCGATGCCGCGCAGCTCCACCAGACGCCGTTCGACCTCGTCCCGGTCGCATCCGGGTCCCAGGTCGATCCACCCCGAGGCGATCACCCCGCACAGCCCAGCCAGGGCGCGTCCCCGCGCGACCGGGATGGAGAAACCGGCCGGGTCGGCGGCCGCGAGCGCGTCAGGGGAGGGGAACACATGGGTGAGCCCTCCGCCCGGCGCCTCCAGTCCCGGGGCGAGCGGTTCGCCGAACCGCTCCACCAGCCGTCCCGCCAGCGTGCGGGCCGCACGTACCGACACCTGTTGGCCGAGGACCGCCCGGACCGCCAGCTCGGCCGGGTCCACGTGCCCCGGCGACCGCAGTCCCGGGTGGGCGGCCACGATCGGTCCCAGGAGGGGGTCGCCGCCCAGGGCCTCGGCCACCGCACCCGGATCGGCGTCCAGGTCGAGCAGCCGGCGGCACCGGCGCACGGCACTGGTCAGGTCGCGCGCCTCCGACAGCCGCAGACGGCACAGCACGTGCCCTCCGACGGTCCCGGTCCCCTCGGACAGCTCCACCACCGCGGGACCGTGCGCCAGCATCAGCGTTCTGCGGTAGACCCCGTCCCGGTACTCCTCCACGCCCGGCACCGAGCGGTCTCCGAGGAACCCCAGCATCCGGGCAAGGTCGATCGGCTCCCGGTAGGGCAGCCGCAGCGTGACCGTCCCCGGCTCGGTGGCCGGAGGGCTGTCGTCCCCCGGACGCGCCCCCGCGGCGGCCGACGCACGCCGACCGCCCATGGTCCGCATCTCTGTGGGGGAGCGGTCGAACACCGCGCGCATCGTCTCGTTGAACTGGCGCACGCTCGCGAACCCCGCGGCGAAGGCGACGTCCGCCATCGGCATGTCCGTGGTCTCCACCAGCACCCGCGCCGTCTGCGCGCGCTCGGTCCGGGCCAGGGCCAGCGGCCCCGCGCCCACCTCGGCCGACAGCAGCCGGTTGAGCTGGCGTTCGCTGTAGCCGACCGCCGAGGCCAGGGCGCTGACGCCGCCCCGGTCCACGGCGCCGTCCTGGATGAGGCGCATCGCGCGGCCGACCACGTCGGCCCTCAGATTCCACTCCGGCGAACCGGGGGTCAGGTCGGGGCGGCACCGCTTGCAGGCGCGGAACCCCGACTCCTGGGCGGCCGCGGCGGTCGGGAAGAAGCGGACGTTGGCGCGTTTGGGGGTGACGGCCGGACAGCTCGGACGGCAGTAGATACCCGTGGTGCGCACGGCTGTGTAGAAGAGGCCGTCGAAGCGGGCGTCCCTGCTGTGTACGGCGCGGTAGCGCTGGTCGTCGTCCATCACGCCATCCATGTTCGCCGACACGCCACACCGAAGCTGGCGGTTTTCGGACATCGACGCGCGTGCTCCCCGTCTCCGGTTCGCAGGGGCCCGCCCCCTCCGAACCGGACGCCCCCGCGGGGCTCACCGGCCCGGAGGGCCGTCGTCTACGAGGGGCTCAGGTGGCTCCGGCGTCCCCGTCCTCGGCCACGTCCTCGGCGGTTTCACCGTGGTCGAGGAGGTACTGCACGTACACCGGGCGCAACGCCTCCTGGACGTCCGGGTCGGTCTCGGCGGACAGCGCCTCGTACACGAAACCGGACAGCTGGGCGACGCTCGCCTCACTGGCCTCCTCGTTGCCCGCCGCCGCCTCGGCGGCCGGGATCAGCCTGAGGAGCCGCCAGAAGAAGCGCAGGTCCCACCGCTGCCGTGCCAGTTCGACGGCGCGGTCCCGCAGGTCCTCCGTGCTGGTCCGGTCGAATTCGGTGACATCGTCTCCCATGTTCGGACGATACCCGTCCCCGCGCCCGTCACCCGACAGTGACCTGCGTTACCCTTCATGCGAGTTCATCGTCTCGTCCCCGCGCACCCGGGGGCCTCCCACAAGGAGGGCCGGGCGGTCGGGGGAACACTCGTGAGGGGTTTGCCATGGCCGAGGGCGCAGCACGGATCGTCGTAGCCAAGCCGGGGCTGGACGGGCACGACCGCGGTGTCAAGATCGTGGCCCGCGTGCTGCGTGACGCCGGGGTCGAGGTCATCTACACGGGCCTGCGCCAGACACCCGAGATGATCGTGGCGGCCGCGCTCCAGGAGGACGCCGACGCCATCGGCCTGTCCGTGCTCTCCGGCGCCCACATGACCATGTTCTCCCGTGTCCTGGAACTGCTCAAGGAGAACGGCGCGGAGGACATCCGGGTGTTCGGCGGCGGGATCATCCCCGACGCCGACATCGCCGAGCTCGAACGCCTGGGCGTCGCCAAGATCTTCACTCCGGGCGCTCCGACCTCGGAGATCGCCGACTGGGTGCGGGAGAACGTCCGCCCGGCGCACGCGGCCTGAGCCCCTCACACGCCAGCGGAGTTCCCTTCGGCCCCGCCTTCGCCGGGTGATGTTGGTCGCACCCGTTCGGGCGGCCGTATCCGGGCGAAAGGCGTCCCCGTGGTGTTATGTCGTGTCCCTGGTCACATATTTTCCCACGCGGGTGCTTCCGCGACGCCTCCTGAGCGGCTTTTGGGACGGGCCGGGGCCGGTCAACCCGGCCCCCGGTGTCTGGCGGCCGGATTTCAGGCGACTAAGCTTTGCGCATGTCGCGGGTGGCAACGCCGCGGCGATCTCGATCTTCTGTAAGCGGCGCAGCCCGCGGGGTTGTGCCTCGTGCGCCCCGTGTGACACGTGTCAGTGGGTCACAGCCGATCCGGACGAGGCCACCCCGGTAGACATCCTGAGCCAGCGAGTTACAAGGACGGACCCTCGTGGACCTGTTCGAATACCAGGCGAAGCAACTCTTCGCAGAGTACGGGGTTCCCGTACCCCAGGGGAAGGTGGCGAGCACGGCCGCTGAGGCGCGTGCCATCGCTGATGAGTTCGCCGCCGCCGGCAAGCCCCGCGTCGTCGTCAAGGCGCAGGTCAAGACCGGTGGTCGCGGCAAGGCCGGCGGCGTCAAGGTCGCCGAGGGCCCCGAGGACGCCCAGGCCAAGGCCGAGCAGATCCTCGGCATGGACATCAAGGGCCACACGGTCCACCGTGTCCTGGTGGAGGAGGCCTCCGACATCGCGGAGGAGTACTACTTCTCCTTCCTGCTGGACCGCGCGAACCGCACCTTCCTGTCCATCTGCTCGGCCGAGGGCGGCATGGACATCGAGGAGGTCGCCGAGACCAATCCCGACGCGGTCGCCAAGTTCCCGGTCGACGCCCTGACCGGCGCTCCCGCCAGCATCGCGGCGGAGATCGTCAAGGCGGGCAAGCTGCCCGAGGCCGCCGCCGAGGGCGCGACCGAGGTCATCACCAAGCTGTGGGACGCCTTCGTCGGCAAGGACGCCACCCTCGTCGAGGTGAACCCGCTCATCCTGACCAAGGACGGCCGGGTCGTCGCCCTGGACGGCAAGGTGACCCTGGACGAGAACGCCGAGTTCCGCCAGGACCTGGAGAGCCTCACCTTCGCCGAGGAGGGTGACCCCCTGGAGGTCGCCGCCAAGGCCAAGGGCCTCAACTACGTCAAGCTCGACGGCGAGGTCGGCATCATCGGCAACGGCGCGGGCCTGGTCATGTCCACCCTGGACGTGGTCGCCTACGCCGGCGAGGCCCACGGCGGCGTCAAGCCCGCCAACTTCCTGGACATCGGCGGCGGCGCCTCGGCCGAGGTCATGGCCAACGGCCTGGACATCATCCTGGGCGACCCCTCGGTCAAGAGCGTGTTCGTCAACGTCTTCGGCGGCATCACCGCCTGCGACGCGGTGGCCAACGGCATCGTCCAGGCCCTGGAGCTGCTGGAGAGCCGCGGCGACGACGTCAGCAAGCCGCTGGTCGTGCGTCTGGACGGCAACAACGCCGAACTGGGCCGCGAGATCCTCACCAAGCGGGCCCACCCGGCCGTGCGACAGGTCGACACGATGGACGGCGCCGCCGCTCAGGCCGCCGAGCTCGCGGCGAAGTAGGGGAAACAAACACCATGGCTATCTTCCTCAACAAGGACAGCAAGGTACTCGTCCAGGGCATGACGGGCTCTGAGGGCACCAAGCACACCCGGCGCATGCTCGCCTCGGGCACCACCGTCGTGGGCGGGGTCAACCCCCGCAAGGCCGGCCAGAAGGTCGACTTCGACGGCACCGAGGTGCCCGTCTTCGGCTCGGTGGCCGAGGGCATGGCCGCCACCGGCGCCGACGTCACCGTCATCTTCGTGCCGCCCAAGTTCTCGCGTGAGGCGGTCTTCGAGGCCATCGACGCCGGGATCGGGCTGGCCGTGGTCATCACCGAGGGCATCCCGGTGCACGACACGGCCGCGTTCTGGGCGCACGCCCGGGCCAAGGGCGACAAGACCCGCATCATCGGCCCGAACTGCCCCGGGCTGATCACGCCGGGCCAGTCCAACGCGGGCATCATTCCGGCCGACATCACCAAGCCGGGCCGGATCGGGCTGGTGTCCAAGTCCGGGACGCTGACGTACCAGATGATGTACGAGCTGCGTGACATCGGTTTCTCCTCGGCGGTGGGCATCGGCGGGGACCCGATCATCGGGACCACGCACATCGACGCTCTGGCGGCGTTCGAGGCGGACGCGGACACCGACGTGATCGTGATGATCGGTGAGATCGGCGGGGACGCCGAGGAGCGTGCGGCGGAGTTCATCCGGGAGAACGTGACCAAGCCGGTGGTGGGTTACGTGGCGGGCTTCACCGCTCCGGAGGGCAAGACGATGGGGCACGCGGGCGCGATCGTGTCGGGTTCCTCGGGCACGGCCGCGGCCAAGAAGGAAGCGCTGGAGGCCGTCGGCGTCAAGGTCGGCAAGACTCCGAGCGAGACCGCTCAGCTGGTGCGCGCGCTGTTCTGACGCGTTCCGGTACCTACAACGGCTCCGCCCCGCCGCTCAGCGGTGAGGCGGAGCCGTTGTCGTGTGCGCCCCCGCGTCCGCCGCCCGGACGTCAGGTGGGGCGGCGGAAGTGCTTGGCCACGCCCACGACGATGTGGGGGACGATCATCACGGCGAGGAAGATCCCCCAGCCGACGAGGGCCTCGCGGCTTCCGTCCAGGACGGCGGGCAGGCCCCAGAACAGGAAGACGAAGCCCACCCAGGGCAGCACGCCCCACCAGGGCGCGGAGCGGCCCCCGCTGTCAGCGCAGGCCGGTGCGGTCCCCTCGTCTCCGCGGCGCGGCTCCGGAACCGGCGCGCTCCCGCGCCCCGCGCCGGGGGCGCGCGTGCCCGTCGCGGGGAGGTCGTCGAAGAGGGGGACCAGGTCGGAGGAGGTGACGGCGCGCACCGCCAGGGAGGCGCGCTCCTGGTGCTCCTCGATGTCCAGGCGCCCCTCCTCGAAGGCGGTGCGCAGTCTGGTCAGGGCGTCGTCGCGTTCGGCGTCGGAGAGGCGGTAGGGGCGCGGGTGCTCGGAGCCTGCCATGCGGGACCGATCCGTTCGGGCTGGGGGAGCCTTGTTCCCAGGGTAGGACGGCCGGACCGCGAATCCGGTTCCGTCCTCGCGGGCACGACACGCGCGGCCGGGATACCACGGAGCATTCCGGTCCCTGGCAGCATAAGTCGGGTGAGTACGTCAGGATCTCCCCCCGACCGCGGCCGCCCCTCCCAGCGCACGCGGTCCAGCGGCGCGGCGGAGCCCGACGCGGCCGTCGCGCCCCGGCCCGTCTACGCGACCGGCGGGGTCGCCGCGGCCACCGCCGCGGCGCTGGGACTGGCCGTGATCGTCACCCTCACCATCATCGGTTGGGTGGCCGCGCCGCACGACACCTTCGGCGAGGACATCATCGACATCCTCCAGGGTGCGGTGCTGGCCTGGCTGGTGGGCCACCACGTGTCGTTCTCGGTGCCCGACGGCCAGATCGCCCTGCTGCCGTTGGGTCTGGTGTTGTTGCCGGGGCTGCTGCTGTACCGGTCGGGACGGTGGCTGGCGCGTTCCTGCGACATCCCACGTCTGCGGTACGTGTACCGGGCGGCGCTGGCGATCGCCGGTCCGTACGCGGCGATCGCGGGCACCCTGGCCCTGCTGGCGCGGACCGAGGCGGTCGAGCCGAGTATGCCGCGCGCGCTGGTGATGGGGTTCGTGACCGCGTTCCTGGCCGGGGGGCTGGGGGTGCTGCGCCAGCTGATGCGCGACAAGGAGGTGCCCGCCCGGGATCTGCTGCGGCTGATGCCGGCCCGGTCGCGCTCCCTGCTGGTGGGGATGCTCGCCTCCACGGGGACGCTGCTGCTGGGAGGGCTGCTGCTGTTCCTGGTGGCGTTGGCGATGAGCCTGCCCGAGGTCGTCGAGACGACCCGGGTGCTCGGTCCCGGCCTGGTGGGGGGCGCGCTGCTCATCGTGGTCCAGTTGGCGTACCTGCCCAACGCGGTGGTGTTCGCGGTCTGCTACGCGCTGGGCCCGGGGTTCGCGGTGGGCGCGGGGACCGTCGTAGCGCCCACGGGGGTGTCGGTGGGCGCCCTGCCGATGCTGCCGATGCTGGCCGCGCTGCCGTCGAACGGGGCCGCGCCGGTGGCCTCGCTGCTGGCGTTGGCGGTGCCGTTCGTGGCGGGGGCGGTGGGCGGTGCCCTGACCCAGCGCAGCGCCCCGGACGTGGTCAGCGAGGCCGCTCCGCTGTGGGGTTTCGTGTGCGGTGTGACCACGGGGCTGCTGTGCGCGGCGTTGGCCGCGACGGTCGGCGGGCCGCTCGGCGGCGAGAGGCTGAGCGAGGTCGGGCCGTCGGCGTGGCAGGTGGGCCTGGTGGCGGCCCTGGAGGTGGGCGTGGCCGCCGCCGTCGTGGCGTGGGTGGCGAACTGGTGGTACACGCGGGGGGAGCGGCCGGCGCGCAGGGCCTCGCGGTGGGCGGTCTGGCGCGGGCGGCGCCTCGCGAAGCAGGACACGGCGTCCTCCGCGGGGGAGGAGTCGCCCGCCGCGAAGGACACGGCTCGCCCCGACAAGGACGAGGCGCGGCCCGCCGAGGAGGCGGCACGCTCCGCCGAGGAGGGACAGCGGACGCGTCTGGAGGTGGAGCTGCCCCCGGACGTGCCGGTCGGTGAGGGCCTGGCCACGGTCACGCCGCTGCGCCGCCGCGAGGAGGAGGTGCGGCCGGACCCCGAGGAAGACGCCTCGCTGGAGGCCCCCGGGGACGGGGAACCGGACGAGGACCGCCCGGACCGGGCCGCCGAGCGCGCGGAGCGCAAACGCGCGCGCCGTGAGCTGCGCGGTCGGCGGCGCGAGGAGCGCAGGGCCAGGAGGGCCGAGGGCGGGCGCTGGTGGCGTCGCCGGTCCGCCGAGGACGAGGAGTCCGAGGAGATGTACGGGATCACCTATGAGGCAGAGCCGGACGAGGTCGACACCCCGCAGCGTTGAGGGGTGGCTGTCCGCGGACGGGGAGAGCCCGACCGCGGCGGCTGTCGGAGCCCCGGCCCGGCCGTCGGTCGCGTGACCGCCGGGCCTCCTTCTCCGAACACGGCCGTGGGCCGCCCCGAAAGACCGGAGCCGCCCACGGCCGTGTTGAGGGGCCTGCTCCGTGCCCGGGTGCCGGACGCGCGGGCACAGCCCCCGGCGCCGCGAACCCGTCAGCGGCGGGTCCTAGGCGTCCTCCTTGGGCGCGGGCTTGCGCTTGGCGGGTTCGAAGATGGAGTTGACCAGATCGGTGCACCACTTGAGCAGCTCCAGGTCCCGCAGGGGCCTGCCGCCCAGGCCGCCGGACTTGGGCACCGGCACCAGCAGGGTCCGGGTCGTCTCCTTGTGGATGGTCTTGGGGTACAGGCGCCGCAGCCGCAGCTCCTGCGACTCGCGCAGTTCCACCGGGGCGAAGCGGATCTGGTTGCCCTGCATCACCACGTCCGACAGGCCCGCGGACTTGGCCAGCACCCGGAACCGGGCCACGGCCATGAGGTTGTCCACCTGTTCGGGCGGGGCGCCGTAGCGGTCGGTGAGCTCCTCGTAGGCGGCGAGGATGTCCTCCTCGCTGGTGACGCTGGCGATGCGCTTGTAGGACTGCAACCGCAGCCGCTCGCCAGGCACGTAGTCGTGCGGGATGTAGGCGTTGATGGGCAGTTCGACCTTGGTCTCGACCTCCTCGGCCGCGTCCGGGTCGCCCTTGAGTTCGGCTACGGCCTCGCCGACCATGCGCACGTACAGGTCGAAGCCCACGCCCGCGATGGTCCCGGACTGCTCCGCGCCCAGGATGTTGCCCGCGCCCCGGATCTCCAGGTCCTTCATGGCCACGTACATGCCCGCGCCGGTCTCGGTGTGCTGTGCCACGGTGGCCAGCCGCTCGTAGGCGGTCTCGGTCAGCGGCCTCTCCGGCGGGTAGAGGAAGTAGGCGTAGGCGCGCTCGCGCCCGCGGCCCACCCGGCCGCGCAGCTGGTGCAGCTGGGACAGGCCGTAGGTGTCGGCGCGGTCGATGATCAGGGTGTTGGCGTTGGGCACGTCCAGGCCGGACTCGACGATGGTGGTGGAGACCAGCACGTCGAAGTTCTTCTCCCAGAAGTCGACCATCACCTTCTCGAGCTGCTGCTCGTTCATCTGGCCGTGCGCGTACGCCACCCGGGCCTCGGGCACCAGGCGCTGGATGCTCGCCGCCACCTTGTCGATGGACGCCACCCGGTTGTGCACGAAGAACACCTGTCCCTCGCGCATCAGCTCGCGACGGATCGCCGCGGTGATCTGCTTGTCCTCGTAGGGCCCCACGAAGGTGAGTACCGGGTGGCGCTCCTCGGGCGGGGTGAGGATCGTGGTCATCTCGCGGATGCCGGTCAGGCCCATCTCCAGGGTGCGCGGGATGGGTGTGGCCGACATCGCCAGCACGTCCACCTGGGTGCGCAGCCGCTTGAGCGCCTCCTTGTGCTCCACGCCGAAGCGCTGCTCCTCGTCGATGATGACCAGGCCCAGGTCCTTGAAGCGGGTCTCCGAGGACAGCAGCCGGTGCGTGCCGATGACCACGTCCACCTCGCCGGAGCGCAGCCCCTCGCGGGTGGCCTCCACCTCGCCGTCGGTCTGGAACCGCGACATCGGCTTGACGGTGACCGGGAAGGAGGCGTAGCGCTCGGTGAACGTGGACAGGTGCTGTTGCACGAGCAGCGTGGTGGGCACCAGCAGGGCGACCTGCTTGCCGTCCTGCACGGCCTTGAAGGCGGCGCGCACCGCCACCTCGGTCTTGCCGTAGCCGACGTCGCCGCAGATCAGCCGGTCCATCGGGACCGACCTGGACATGTCCTTCTTGACCTCGTCGATGGCGGCTAGCTGGTCGGGCGTCTCCACGTAGGGGAAGGCGTCCTCCAGTTCGCGCTGCCACGGGGTGTCGGGGCCGAAGGCGTGTCCGGGGGAGGCCTGCCGCGCCGAGTACAGCCGGATGAGGTCGCCCGCGATCTCGCGGACCACCTTGCGGGCGCGGCTCTTGGCCTTGCTCCACTCGGCGCCGCCCATCTTGGACAGGGTGGGCGCCTCGCCGCCCACGTAGCGGGTGACCTCGCCCAGCTGCTCTGTGGGCACGAACAGGCGGTCGCCCGGTTGCCCCCGCTTGGAGGGCGCGTACTCGATGAGCAGGTACTCGCGGGTGGCGCCCTGCACCTGGCGGCTGACCATCTCCAGGTAGCGGCCCACACCGTGCTGCTCGTGCACGACGTAGTCGCCGGGCTTGAGCTGGAGGGGGTCGACGGTGCCGCGCCGCCTGCTGGGCATGCGCCGCATGTCCCGGGTGGAGGACTTCTGTCCGGCCAGGTCGGTCTCGGTGAGCACCACCGTGTGCACCGACCGCAGCAGGAACCCGTGGTCGACCAGGCCGGTGGTGACGGTGGCGACCGCCGGTTTGGGCCGCTCGGTCAGGTCCGCGGCCAGGGAGGCGCCCAGCCCGGCGTCGCGCAGCATCGCCACCAGACGCTCGGCGGGGCCGTGCCCCTGGGTGACCAGCACGACGCTCCAGTTGTCGTGCAGCCATCCCTTGATGTCGGCCAGCGCGCGCTCGGTGTCTCCGCGGTAGGACTCGGAGGGCACCGCGCCGACGACGACGGCGTCGTCCTCCTCGGCCGCTCCGCCCCTCTCGTCCGCGGCGAACGGGGTCAGCCCCCACCAGGGCAGGCCCAGCTCGGCGGCGGTGGAGCGCAGCTCGGAGATGGACATGTAGGCGGATTCGCCCAGGTCGATGGGCGCCTCGCCGCCGGAGGCGGCGTTGATCCACGACGCGTCCAGGAACTCGGCGCTGGTGGCCTCCAGCTCCACCGCGCGGGTGCGGATGCGCTCGGGGTCGCAGCCCACCACCATCGCGCCCTCGGGCAGGTGGGCCAGGAACGGCTCCATGCGCTCGGCGAGCACGGGCGCGAAGGCCTCCATGCCCTCCACGGCGACGCCGTCGGCGATCTTGTGCAGGATCTCGGCCAGGGAGGGGTGCTCCTCGGCCAGCGCCCGCGCGCGCTCGCGCACGGCGTCGGTGAGCAGCAGTTCGCGGCACGGCGGCGCGAACAGCCCGGAGGAGGCGCTGGTGCGCGGGCCCTCGTCGCCGGAGGGCCCGATGGAGCGCTGGTCGGCGACCTGGAAGTAGCGGACGTCCTCGACGGTGTCGCCCCAGAACTCCAGCCGCAGCGGGTGCTCCTCGGTGGGCGGGAACACGTCCAGGATGCCGCCGCGCACCGCCATGTCGCCGCGCTTCTCGACCAGGTCCACCCGGGCGTAGCCGGTGTTGGCCAGGGCCTGGACGACCTCCTCCAGGGGGGCCTCGTCGCCTGGGCGGATGCGCACCGGCTCCAGGTCGCCCAGCCCGGACACCAGCGGTTGCAGGACGCTGCGCACCGGGGCCACGACCACGCGCAGCGGGGTGGTCAGCGGATCGGAGGGGTCGGGGTGGGCTAGGCGGCGCAGTACGGCCAGCCGCTGGCCGACGGTGTCCGAACGAGGGGAGAGCCGCTCGTGCGGCAGCGTCTCCCACGCGGGGAAGAGCGCCACCGAGTCCTCGGGCAGCAGGCAGCCCAGGGCGTCGGCCAGGTCGGACGCCTCGCGCTCGGTGGCGGTGACGGCGAGCACGGGCCGCTGGGCGCCCACGGGGGCGTCGGCGGCCAGCGCCCCCACCATGAAGGGGCGCAGCGCCGCCGGGGCGACGAGGTCGAGGTGGGGATCGCGGCCGCCTCGGGCGGCCTCGATCGCGCTGTGCAGTGCCGGGTCCCTGGAGACGTCGGCGAGAAGTCCAATGAGGCTCATAGCACCAGAAAGTGGAAGTGGTCCGGATCAGGCGGTGGTGGTCGCGGCCTGCACGGGAAGAAGGCGGCTGCGTGAGTGGACGCCCGGCACCTCTCAGACTATCGAGTCCGGCGGTCCGGCGCGGGCGGGGTGTGGACAACCGGCGACACGGGGCTGCCCCGTGCCGCCCGCGTCCCCGGCCTGGTGGCGCGGGCGGCGGCGCACCGGGTAGAACCTCCTCCGAGCTGCTTCTATTCCGTCCGACGCGGTGCGAGGGCGGGCCGCCCCGCGCCCGCGGCATACGCTGGACGCGTTTGCCGGACGGCCCGAGGAGAGGAAGCGCGTGGTGAGTGCCAACAGGCGTGGGAGTGCGCCGCGGGGGGGTGTCGGGAGTCCGGACGCCCCGGTCTTCGCGCCAGGTCCGGACGGGCTCGCCCACCTGGAGCTGATCCTCAACGGCGCCTACCCGCTGCCCGGTTTCATGACGCGGGACGAGGCGGCGTCGGTGGAGCGGGACGGCCGCCTGCCCGACGGGCGCCCCTGGCCGGTTCCGGTCACGCTGGAGGTGCCCGAGGAGCTGTCCGGAGCCGACCACCTGACCCTCTCCGATCCGGAGGGCGCCCCGCTGGCCGGGCTCGACGTCACCGAGCACTGGCGCGACGCCGGGGGCCGCCACCTCCTCGCCGGTTCGGTGACCCTGCTGCGCCCGCCCACCTACGGCGTGCTGCGCGAGCTGCGGCCCTCTCCCGCGGAGGTGCGGGCCCAGCGGGAGCTGGAGCCCTCCGGGCGGCCCCTGCTGGCCGTGGTCACCGACCGGCCGCTGCACCACCGCGCCCTGCACCAGATCCGGGCCGAGGCCGACGCGCTGGGCCTGGTCCACGGCGAGGGCGGGCGCGCCGACGTGCTGGTGATCGTCGACACCGGTCTGGAGGACGAGGGCATGGCCACGGCGGTGCTGGCCGCCGGGCCGCTGCTGCCCGCGCGCACCTCCTTCGTGGTTTGCACGCTGCCCAGGAGCGCCGACCGCGCCCGGGGCCCGTTCGGGGGGCCGTGGGGGCCGCGCCAGGTGGGTCTGGCCGCGCACGTGGCCGCGTCCTACGGCGCCACCCACATGCTGGCGGTGACCGGCGGGGACGGCCCCGACGTCGAGCGGGTGATGGCCCTGCGCCCGCCCCTGACCGTGCTGGACCCCGAACCGTGGCGCTACCACTCCTCCGACGGGCTGTGGCTGCCCATGACCCGGACCGACCCGGCGTCCGCCCGGGTCGAGCTGACCGACGAGCAGGTGGAGGCCGAACTGGCGCACGGGCGCGAGCTGCCCTCGTGGTTCACCCCGGCCCGGGTGGGCGCGGAGCTGGCGCGGCTGCGCCCGGCCCGCACCGCCAGGGGCCTGACCGTGCTGTTCACGGGCCTGTCCGGCTCG
Organism: Nocardiopsis akebiae; assembly: GCF_018316795.1. Lineage (NCBI taxonomy): Bacteria > Bacillati > Actinomycetota > Actinomycetes > Streptosporangiales > Nocardiopsidaceae > Nocardiopsis > Nocardiopsis akebiae. The sequence continues at coordinate 5,975,657 of NZ_CP074132.1, read as the reverse complement.
GGAAAGTCCACGATCGCCCGGGGGGTGTGCGACGGCATCCGCAGGTCGGGGCGCCCGGTGACCCTGCTGGACGGCGACGTGGTGCGGCGGATGCTCTCCAGCGGGCTGACCTTCTCCCGCGAGCACCGGGAGCTCAACATCCGCCGGATCGGCTACGTGGCCTCGGAGATCACCCGGCACGGCGGGGTCACGGTCTGCGCGCCGATCGCCCCCTACGCCGAGGGGCGGGCTGAGGTGCGCGCGATGGTGGAGGAGTTCGGGGACTTCTTCCTGGTGCACGTGGCGACCCCGCTGGAGGTGTGCGAGGCCCGCGACCGCAAGGGCCTGTACGCCAAGGCGCGGGCGGGGGAGATCCCCGAGTTCACCGGGATCTCCGACCCCTACGAGGAACCGGACGACGCCGACCTGGTGGTGGACACCGAGGGCGTGGACCCGGCCGAGTCCGTGGCCAGGGTGCTGTCGGCCCTGCGCGCGGGCGGCTGGCTGCCCGAGCACGACGGCTGAACCGCGGCGCGAACAGTGGAGGACGAGAGTTGAACGACACCCGAGACACCCGGGACGTGAGGGACGCGCAGGGCGGGAGGGACGGCGGCCCGCCGGTCGGGCACCGGGTGCTGCGCCTGGTCGAGGTGATGGACACCCTGCGCCGGGAGTGCCCGTGGGACCGCGACCAGACCCACGGGTCGCTGGCCAAGTACCTCATCCAGGAGGCCTACGAGACCCTGGAGACCATCGAGGAGGGCGACTTCGCGCTGCTGCGCGAGGAACTGGGCGACGTGCTGCTCCAGGTGGTCTTCCACGCGGCGGTCGCCGCCGAGCGGCCCGAGGGCGACCCGGCGCGGTTCACGGTGGACGACGTCGCCGACGCCATCATCGACAAGATGACCCGCCGCCACCCGCACGTGTTCGGCGGGGTGGAGGTGTCGGGCGCCGACGAGGTGGGGTCCAACTGGGAGGCCATCAAGGCCGCCGAACGGGCGGAGAAGGCCCGGGCGGCGGGCGGCGACGGGCGCAACTCGGTCCTTGACGGAGTGCCGTTCGCCCAGCCCGCGGTGCTGCTGGCCGACGAGTTGCAGAGGCGTGCGGTGCGCAACGGCTTCCCCGCCGACCTGGTCGGCGACGACGGCGCCGAAGGCGGGGAGCTGTTCGCGGCTGTGGCGGCCGAGCGCGCTCGGGGCCGCGACGCCGAGAGCGACCTGAGGGCGGCGGCCCGCCGGTTCGACGCCCGTGTGCGCGCGGCCGAGGACGCCGCCCGCGCCGATGGCAGGGAGCCCCGCGAGCTGTCCGCGGGGGAGTGGCGGACCTACTGGGACGAGGCGGGCGAGGCCTGACGGGTCTGCCGCGGGTGCGGCCGGTGTGACGCGGGCGCCGGGGCGGGTCAGGACTGGGCGGGTGCGGGGGCGTCCAGTTCCAGGGCTTCCGACGCCCGTGACAGCCGACTGTCGAAGCTGCCGAGGGAGGACAGCAGCGGGGCCAGCCGGAGTAGGAGGCCGCGTGCCAGCAGCGCCGGCCGGGTGCGCGGTAGCAGGAACGCCTGGCCCCGTTCGGCGATGTCCTGGTTGGCCGCCACGAACGGCCTCATCCGGGCCTCGTAGGCGTCCAGCGCCGCGCGGTGGCCGTCGTGGCGGGCGAGTTCCTGGGCCAGGACGTAGGCGCCGACCAAGGCCAGGCTGCTGCCCTGCCCCGACATGGGGGAGGGGCAGTACCCGGCGTCGCCGAGCAGGGTCACGCGCCCGGCCGACCAGCGGTCCATGCGGATCTGGGCGACGGAGTCGAAGTAGAAGTCCGCGGCCCCCTCCATCTCCTCCAGGATGCGGTCGGCCTCCCAGCCGTGCCCGGCGAAGGCGCGGCGCAGGAACTCCCGCTGCTCCCCGGGCGGCCTGCGGTCGACTCCGCTCTCCTCCCGCGCGGACAGAGCCAGCACGGCCTTGGCCCCCTGCGCGCGGGGCGTGTGGTACATGGCCACGAGCCGCCCCGGGGTGTTGAACAGCACGGCCTCGCGGTCCAACCCCGGGTGGTTGGGCACCGTGAAGATGCTGATGTAGCTGCCCAGGAACCGGCGGTGGGGGGCCTCCGGGCCGAACGCGAGCCGCCGGGTCGTGGAGTGCAGGCCGTCCGCCCCCACGACGAGGTCGAACACGCGCGGTCCGGACCGCTCGAAGGCCACGCGGACCCCGTCCCGCCCCTGTTCGATCGCGGTGACGGAGTCCCCGTACAGGTACTCGGTGTACGCGGTGGTCGGCGCGTGGACCAGGCGGACCAGGTCGCCGCGCAGCAGTTCGGCGGAGCGGCCGTCGGCGGTGACCGCGCTCGCCTCGAAGCCGCCCGTGCGCCTTGCGCGGGCGTCCACGGTCGTGGCCCTGGACATCTCGGTGGCCGAGGCCCGGACCCCGTCGAGCACCCCCATGCGCTCGGCGACGTCCAGGGCGGTGCCGCGCACGTCGATGGCGTAGCCGCCCGTGCGGGGCGCGGGGGCGCTTTCGACGACGGTGGCCCCGATGCCGTGGTGGTGGAGCCAGTGGGCGAGGGCCGGTCCGGCGATGCCCGCGCCGGAGATCAGGACGTTGCGTACGGCGGTCAAGGCGTTCCCGCTCCCCCCTGTGTCGTCGCTCCCACGCTAGAACTCTACTTACCGTGCGTAAAGTAACTTGCTGATCGGCAGGTAAGCTACCGGCCGGAAGGTCGACGCTAGACTCGACTGACCGGTGGCGAGGGAACGGAAGTGACACGGGTGCCCAGAGCGCAGAACGACACCAAGGCGCAGATCCGGGCGGTGTCCCTGGAGCTGTTCGCCCGCAAGGGCTTCGAGAAGACCAGCCTTCGCGAGATCGCCGAGCGCCTGGACATCACCAAGGCCGCGCTGTACTACCACTTCCCCTCCAAGAACGACCTGCTCACGTCACTGCTCAGCCCCCTGGGCGAGGACATGGAGGCGCTCTTCGCCAAGTACGGCGGCCACGGCGGGGCCGGCGACCCGCGCGCGCTGCTGGGCGACTACTTCGACGTCTGCGTGCGCCACAGCGCCCTGCTGCTCGCCGTCCTCAACGACCTGGGCGCGCTGGCCGACGTCGGGCTGGTCGACTCCGTCATCTCCTGGCGCCGACGCCTGGACACCCTGCTCGTGGGACCCGAGGGCGGCGTGCCCGCCCGGATGGGCGCCGTGATCGCCCTCGGCGGCATCCAGGACCTCTCGGTGATGTTCTCCCCCGAGGAGGCCGCCGACCACCGCGAACGCGCCATCGGCATCGCCGTGGCCGCCCTGCAGGCGGGCATGTCCGATATGGACTAGACCAATTCCGCCGGGTGGGCGCGTCCTGCCCGGTGCGGGGTCGCTAGTCTCGTGTCGGGTCCTGAACCAGTGGTCCGAGAAACCCCAAGAGACGGAGATAGACCGTGGCGTCCATCGAGGCAGTACAGGCGCGGGAGATCCTTGACTCCCGGGGCAACCCGACAGTCGAGGTCGAGGTCCTGCTCGACGACGGAACCATCGCGCGCGCGGGCGTCCCCAGCGGCGCCTCCACCGGCCAGTTCGAGGCGGTCGAGCTGCGCGACGGCGGTGACCGCTACGGCGGCAAGGGCGTGACCAAGGCAGTCACGGCCGTCAACGACGAGATCGCCGACGAGCTGCTCGGCCACGCCCCCGACGAGCAGCGCATCATCGACCGCGCGCTCATCGACCTGGACGGCACCCCGGACAAGTCCCGGATCGGCGCCAACGCCATCCTGGGCGCCTCCCTGGCCGTGGCCAGGGCCGCCGCGGCCGAGGCCGGGCTGCCCCTGTTCCGCTACATCGGCGGCCCCAACGCGCACGTGCTGCCGGTGCCGATGATGAACATCCTCAACGGCGGCGCGCACGCCGACAGCAACGTCGACATCCAGGAGTTCATGGTCGCGCCGATCGGCGCTCCCACCTTCTCCGAGGCCGTCCGCTGGGGCGCCGAGGTCTACCACGCGCTCAAGTCGGTCCTCAAGGCCCACGGCCTGGCCACCGGCGTGGGCGACGAGGGAGGCTTCGCCCCCAACCTGGACAGCAACCGCGCCGCCCTCGACCTGATCGTGGAGGCCATCGAGAAGGCGGGCTACACGCCGGGCACCGACATCGCGCTCGCCCTGGACGTGGCCGCCACCGAGTTCTTCAGCGACGGCGTGTACACCTTCGAGGGCAAGGCCCGCTCCTCGGAGGAGATGGCCGCCTACTACGCCGAGCTGGTGGAGGCCTACCCGCTCGTCTCGATCGAGGACCCCCTCGACGAGGAGGACTGGGAGGGCTGGAAGAAGCTCACCGCCCAGCTGGGCGACAAGGTGCAGCTCGTGGGCGACGACCTGTTCGTCACCAATCCCGAGCGGCTCCAGCGCGGCATCCTGGCCGACACCGCCAACTCGCTGCTGGTGAAGGTCAACCAGATCGGCACCCTCACCGAGACGCTGGACGCGGTCTCCCTGGCCCAGCGCAGCGGTTACACGGCCATGATCAGCCACCGCTCCGGCGAGACCGAGGACACCACCATCGCCGACATCGCGGTGGCCACCAACGCCGGGCAGATCAAGACCGGCGCCCCGGCGCGCAGCGAGCGGGTCGCCAAGTACAACCAGCTGCTGCGCATCGAGGAGGAACTCGACGACGCCGCCGTGTACGCGGGCGTGTCGGCCTTCCCGCGCTTCGCCGCGCGCGGCTAGTCTGCCCCAGTGCCCCGCGAATCCGAGCAGCAGCGTCCAAAGGCCAAGAAGGCGGCCAAAGCCGACAGGCCCGGGCGCGGTCCTGTCCGGAAGACGGGGCCCTCCGGCACGGGCACGGGCCGCACCCCCCGGGTGCGGCCCATGCTCACCAGCCGCGCGGCCATCCTCGCGCTCGTGGTGTGCGTGATCGCGCTCAGCCTGGCCTACCCGCTGCGCGAGTACATCGCCCAGCGCGCCCAGCTCGCCGACCTGCGCGAGGAGCGCGCGCGCATGGAGCAGAGCGTGCAGGACCTGCGCCAGCGCGAGGAGGAGATGACCCAGGACTCCTACGTGGAGCGCGAGGCCCGCGTCCGGCTGCACTACCAGTACCCCGGTGAGACCGCCTACATCGTCATCCCGCCCGACTCCGAGGGCGAGGACGAGGACGACACCGGCCCCAGCGAGCCCTGGTTCACCACCCTGTGGCGCTCGGTGCAGGAGGCCGACAGCCCGCCGCCCGACGACGGGCTCTGAGCCCCGCGCCCCTCAGAGCAGGGCGCCCGCGGCCCACGCCCCCGCCAACAGCGCGACCAGCGCGCAGCTCCCGGTCAGGGCCGCGTAGCCGGCGGCGGCCGGGACGCGCCCCTCCCGGGCCAGGGAGAGGACCTCGTGGGAGAAGGTCGAGTACGTGGTCAGCGCGCCGCACAACCCGACGGAGAGCAGGGCCCACAACCGCGGGGAGAGCGCCGCCGCACCCGCGGCGCCGACCAGCAGCCCCAGCAGCAGGGTGCCCGCGACGTTCACGGTGAACGTGCCCCAGGGCAGCCCCGCGCCGACCGCGCGCGAGACGGCCCGGTCCACCAGATAGCGCAGGCCCGCGCCCGCGCCGCCGCCCAGGCCGACCAGCCACACCTCCCAGTTCACGGCCGCCTCCGGCGGGTCGGCGCGTGGAGCGCGCGCCCCGTGGCCCACGCGCCCAGGGCTGTCCCGGCCACCGCCCCGACCAGGGTGAGCGCCATGTAGGCCGCGGCCTCGGCGACCCGTCCTGAGGCCGCCAGCGCGCCCGTGTCCAGGACGTGGGCCGAGTAGGTGGTGAACCCGCCCAGGAAGCCGGTGCCGAGCAGCTGCCTGACCCAGGGCGGCGCGGGCCGGGGGCCGGTGACGGCCGCGACCAGGACGCCGATGAGCACCGAGCCCGCGAGGTTGACGGCAAGGGTGGCCAGGGGCAGCCCGCCGTCGGGGGCCGGCCAGGCCTGTGCCACCAGGTGGCGGGCCACCGCCCCAGCGGCCCCGCCGCAGGCGGCGATCCCCGCCATGGCGGCAACACCCCGGGAGCGGGGCGTTCGGTCGTCGGCGGACATGGTCCTCCCCACACGTCGTGACCCCGGCCGCGGGAGCCGGAACGCCGGTGTGCGGGGACCGTCGGCGGACGCCGCGGTCGGCTGACGGCGGGCCCCACCGCCGCGCGCCGACCGGTGGGACGGCGCCACGGGCGACCGGGCCCGTGCGCCGCCATCCTACTCGCGGGACGCGGGGGCGTTCCGGGCCGGCGACGGCTCCGCGCGGAAGGGGCGGCAGGGGACGCCCGCGCCTTCGGGTGCGTGTGCGGCCCTATGCTGGGTGCGCCATGACTTCCGCAGATCAGCCCGGGCACGCCGCCGGGCGCCCCGCTCCGGTCGCCGAGCGCGACACCGCCGCCGTCGAACTCCAACTGGGCCGCCCGCCGCGCGGTGTACGCGCGATCGCGCACCGCTGCCCCTGCGGCCTGCCCGACGTGGTGCGCACCGCGCCCCGGTTGGAGAACGGCGAGCCCTTCCCGACCCTGTACTACCTGACGTGCCCGCGCGCGGCCTCGGCCATCGGCCGGATGGAGAACGAGGGCCGCATGCGCCGGATGCAGGAGCGCCTGGGGGAGGAACCCGAACTCCGGGCCGCCTACACCAGGGCGCACGAGTCCTACCTGGCCGAGCGCGCCGAGCAGGCGCGCCTGGACGGCGTCGAGCCGCTGCCCGAGGGCATGCAGAGCACCGGTGGCATGCCCACCCGGGTCAAGTGCCTGCACGCGCTGGTCGCCCACGAGCTGGCCGAGCCGGGTACCAACCCCTTCGGCGCCGAGGCGCTGGAGGAGCTGCCGCACTGGTGGGACAGGGGCCCGTGCGTGTGTGTCGACGAGGACGCCCCCGGGGGCGACGAAGGGAGCGCGTCATGAGCGGTGTCGCGGCCATCGACTGCGGAACCAACTCCGTCCGGCTGCTGATCGCCGACGTCGTCCACGTCGGCGAGGACGAGGTGCAGGTTGTCGACGTCGACCGGCGCATGGAGATCGTGCGCCTGGGCGAGGGCGTGGACGAGACCGGGGCGTTCGCGCCCCAGGCGCTGGAGCGCACCTTCGAGGCGCTGCGCGGGTACGCCGAGGCCATCGAGGCGCACGGCATCGCCCTGGGCCCGGACGCGGTGCGCATGGTCGCCACCAGCGCCACCCGGGACGCGAGCAACCGCCAGGTCTTCGTGGACGGCGTGCGCGACATCCTCGGCGTGGAGCCCGAGGTGGTCACCGGCCTGGACGAGGCCGAGCTGTCCTTCGTGGGCGCCACCGCCGAGCTGGAGGCCGAGGGCCCGGGCGAGGACCTGGCCCCGCCGTTCCTGGTCGTGGACATCGGCGGCGGCTCCACCGAGTTCGTGCTGGGCGGCGTCCCGTCCGGGGAGGACGGTGAACTGGTCCGCGCTTCGCTGTCGGTGGACATCGGCTGCGTGCGCATGACCGAGCGCCACCTGCGCGGCGACCCTCCCACGGAGCAGGAGGTCGCGGCGGCGACCGCCGACATCGAGGCCGCGCTGGACGAGGTCGAGCGGGTGGTCCCGCTGCACGAGGCAGCCTCGGTCGTGTGCGTCGCGGGCACCGCGACCACGGTCGCCGGTATCGCCCTGGACCTGCCCGAGTACGACCCCGAGCGCATCCACCACACCCGCGTGGGCGTCGCAGACCTGGACCGCATCGCCGGGGAGCTGCTCAAGGCCACCTCGCGGGAGCGGTCGGTGATCGGCGTCATGCACCCGGGCCGGGTGGACGTCATCGGCGCGGGCGCGCTCGTGCTGTCGCGGGTGCTCGCCCGCACGGGGGCCGACTCCTTCACGGCCAGCGAGCACGACATCCTCGACGGCGTGGCCTGGAGCCTGGTCGTGTGACGCCTCCCGGGGGGGACGCCCGACCAGGCGTCCCCCGCGGTGCGCGCAAGGGCGCCACGGGTGAGACGTGTCACCCCCCAGAGGCCTTGTGAATGCTTTCACAACCGTTCTGACCTGCGAAAACGTCGGTAGGGTGGAGCGGGAAGTGGTGGGAAGGTGAGCCGGTGTGAACCTTCTCTGTCGGCGGGTGCTTGTGAAAGAATGCACAAGCGAAGGGACGAAGCACCCCGCTCCGACCCGGGCGGCGCCCCGCCGCCACGGCGGCGCGGGCGACCGAAGACCGTGACGACCTCGCGGCCCCTGGGAAGGGGCACCACACAGAAGAACCGTTAGGGCGGAAATGCGATGACCGAGAGCAGGAACTACCGGCTGGTACACGGCGGAGGGGACGACGCGGAGATCCCGCACATCCTCATCGTCGGCGGCGGTTACCTCGGGATGTACACCGCGAGGCGGCTGGAGAAGAAGCTCGGAGCGGGCGAGGCGCGGATCACCGTCATCGACCCCAACTCCTACATGACCTACCAGCCCTTCCTGCCCGAGACCGCTTCCGGCAGCATCTCGCCCCGACACGTGGTCGTCCCGCTGCGCAAGGTCTTCAAGCGGGTCCGCGTCCTGGGCGGCAGGGTCGTGCGCATCGACCACGCCGACCGCACGGTCCGCTACGAGCCCAACGTCGGCGAGGCCCAGACCCTCGCCTACGACTACCTCGTCATGGCCGCCGGAGCGGTCTCGCGCACCCTGCCCATCCCCGGCCTGGCCGAGTGGGGCATCGGGATCAAGACGGTCGAGGAGGCCGCCTTCCTGCGCAACCACGTCCTGGACCAGCTCTCCATCGCCGACTCCACCGACGACGAGGCCATCCGGCGCAAGGCGCTGAACTTCGTCTTCGTCGGCGGAGGCTTCGCCGGGGCCGAGGCCATCGCCGAGCTGGAGGACATGGTCCGCGACGCCGTGCGCCACCACCCCTCGATCGGCCTTGAGGACGTGCAGTTCTACCTCATCGAGGCGGCTGACAAGATCCTCCCCGAGGTCGGCCCCGAGGTCGGCGGCAAGGCGCTCAACCAGCTGCGCCGCCGCGGCATCGACGTCCGGCTCAAGACCTTCCTGGAGTCGGCGGTCGACCAGCGCATCAAGCTCAGCGACGGCACCGAGTTCGACTCGGGCACGCTGGTGTGGACCGCGGGCGTCAAGCCCAGTCCGGTCGTGGCCGCCAGCGACCTGCCGCTCGGCCCCAAGGGCCACCTGGACACCAGCGAGTACCTGGCCGTCAACGGCGTGGAGAACGCCTTCGCGGGCGGCGACAACGCGCAGGTGCCCGACGGCAGCGGCGGCTACTACCCGCCCAACGCGCAGAACGCGGTCCGCCAGGCCCCGGTCCTGGCCGACAACGTGATCGCCGCCCTGCGCGGCACCGAGCCCAAGGCCTACCGCCACAAGAACCTGGGCGCGGTCGCCGGGCTCGGAGTCCACAAGGGCGCCGCCCAGCTGTTCGGCAAGATCAAGCTCAACGGCCGCCTGGCCTGGTACGCGCACCGGTCCTACCACCTGTTCGCGGTCCCGACCTTCAACCGCAAGATGCGCGTGCTCTCGGACTGGACGCTCGCCCTCTTCCTGCGCCGCGACTACGCCGCGCTCCCGGAGATGGCCGAGCCCCGCCAGGCCTTCGAGGAGGCCAGCCACCCGCAGATCGAGGACGGCCGCCTCCGCCGGGTCAGCTGACCGGGCGCGGGCACTGCGCGACCTCCGCGACGTGCGCGCGAAGCGGCCGGCTTCCCTGAGGGGAGCCGGCCGTTTCCTGTCCCAATGCGGCCAAGCCAAGTCAAAGTGGGCAATCAACCCGCCCGGTATGATGGGCCACGCCCTCGTAGCCCAATGGAAGAGGCAGGCCCCCTAAAAGGGTCACAAGTGTCGGTTCGAGTCCGACCGGGGGTACCTACGGCAACCAGCTCAGACGACGCCTGCTCACCGAGCAGGCGTCGCGTTTTTCCGCGGGTGGACGCCTGCCCCCGGACACGGTCGGCAGTTCCTCAGCGCGTCGGCCCCTGCTGCTCCATCAACAGCTGCAACTGCGTGAACAGGCGCTCCCCGGGGTCTCCCAGGTCGATCCCGCTCACCGAGGCCGCCCGGCGCACCCGGTAGCGCAGCGTGTTCGGGTGGATGTGCAGCCGCTCCGCCGCCGCCCGCGCGTCCCCGAACGCCTCCAGGTAGGCCAGCAGGGAGTGCACCAGGTCGGCGCCGCCCGCGCGGTCGTGCTCCACCAGCCGGCTCACCCGCGGATCCCGCAGCGACGGGTCCCCGCGCAGCAGCGCCAGCGTCTCGCTGACCAGCACCCGCGAGCGCACGTCGGAGATGGTCGCCACGTCCCAGCCCGGGCCCCGGCCGGGAGAGCGTTCCACCGCGTCCAGGACCCGGTCCGCCTCCGCGCGCGAGTCCGGCACGTCCCCCAGCCGCTCCACCAGCGACCCCACCGCCGCGCGCACCTCCAGCCCCAGCGCCGCGCGCGCCGCCGCCACCGTCCTGCGGGCCAGCGCCAGCACCGACCGCTCCACCCCGCGCCGTCCCTCCCCGGCGCGCGCCAGGTCCGGCAGCAGCACGTACACCCGACCGCCCAGCGCGGTCACCAGGGCGCCGCGCCGGTAGGCCGCGGTGTGCACCGACACCAGGTCGATCAGCTGGCGGCGGCGCAACTCGCGCTCGGGCCGGTCGGGGCGCTCCTCCGCCGCGCCCTCGGCACCCTCGACCGGGGCGAACGCCACCACAAGAGCGCTCCGGTCGGCGTGCACCTCCACGGTGTCGGCCAGCGCACCGGCGTCGATCCTGCCCTCCAGCAGGCTCGACAGCAGGTCCTCGCGCAGCCGCAGCCCCGCGCTGGCCTGCGTGCGCTGGCGGATCATCTGCAGCGCGGTGGTGCGCGCCGCGCCCAGCAGGGCCTCCTCCGCGTGCTCCGCCAGCGGCCGGTCGCCCTCCTGCACCCAGATCGCGCCCAGCGGCTGGCGTCCCGCGTGGATGCCCACGGCCAAGCGGCGCCTGATGCCCAGTTCGGGGTGCTCGTCCACCCGCACCACCTCCTCGCCCGCGCGCAGCTTGGCGAACACCCCCCACTCCCGCAGCAGGGCCAGGTACGACTCCGGGCCGCGCCTGCCCAGCACAGACAGCCGCCGCAGCTCGTCCACCTCGGCGCCGCTGGAGTAGGCCAGCACCCGGCTCGCCGCGTCCTCGATGCTCACCAGCCCGCCGGTGAGCCGGGCGATGGTCTGCGCCATGGAGAACAGGTCGCCGCCGGACTCGCCCAGATCCTCCGAGGCGGTCAGGCGGGCGTCGTCCAGGATGGACCGGCACACCGACTGCAACTGGTCCCAGCGCACCTCGGGGCGGACCGTGAGCAGGGCGATCCCCGCCTCCTGCGCCTCGGCGCGCAGCGCCCTCGCCTCGTCGCCGCCCACGCCCCGGGGGCGGCCGGGGCGCGTCCCCGCGCTCGGCGGCGCCTCCTCCGGCACCGCGTGCGCGCTGGTCTTGACCGCGACGGCCGTGGCGCCGCGCTCGGCCAACACCCCGACCATGCGCCGCGCGGCGGTGCCCCGGGCCCCGATCAGCAGCACCAGGTCGCCTTCGCGCACCTCCGTGCGGTCCTCCGGGTCGAGGATGACGACGTTGTCCACCTGGACATCGAGTCCGTCCGGGGCGGCGGCCACGTCCACGACGGGGTCGCCGAGGGCCAGCAGCAGTCCACGCAGGGGCAGACCCGTGGTCCTGTCATCGGATGAACCATTCTGAACAGGCGGAACCCCCGGCCGCCGGTGCGGTCGGGTCGCCCCGCCACCGGAGGCGCGGAACGGGTCGGATGCTGGGCGGTCGTCGCTCATGTGTGTCCCATTTTGTCCTGGAGAACAAATAAGGCGGGCAAAGAGTGGCCTGGTCCACAAGGTTCGCACGCCCCGGTTCTGGGAGCGTTGAATCAGCCAACCCTGCTTGTTTCAGGGACATTCTTCACCGGGAAGGTGCCCATGGACGCCGTGACCAACGTCCCTCTGCCCCAGAACGAGCCCGTTCTGTCCTACGCGCCCGGCAGCGCCGAGCGCGAGGAACTCGTGGCCAAGCTGGAGGAGCTCGGCAGCCGGAGCATCGACCTGCCGATGCGCATCGGCGGCGAGAGCCGCATGGGCGGCGGCGAGCCCATCGACGTCGTGCAGCCGCACCGCCACGCCGCGGTCCTGGGCACCATGCGCAACGCCACCCACGAGGACGCCCGCGACGCCGTCGCCGCCGCCAAGGCCGCCGCCCCCGCCTGGCGCGCGATGTCCTTCGACGACCGCGCCGCCATCCTCCTGCGCGCCGCCGAACTGCTCTCCGGCCCCTGGCGCGCCACCATCAACGCCGCCACCATGCTCGGCCAGTCCAAGACAGTGCAGCAGGCGGAGATCGACTCGGCCTGCGAGCTGATCGACTTCTGGCGGTTCAACGTCTCCTACGCCCGCGACCTGATCGCCCAGCAGCCGCTGAGCGTCAAGGGCGTGTGGAACCGCATGGAGCAGCGTCCCCTGGAGGGGTTCGTCTACGCGATCACCCCCTTCAACTTCACCGCTATCGCGGGCAACCTGCCCACCGCCCCGGCCCTGATGGGCAACGTGGTCGTGTGGAAGCCGTCCCCGACCCAGCAGTTCGCCGCCGAGCTGACCATGCGCCTGCTGGAGGAGGCGGGCATGCCCCCCGGCGTCATCAACATGGTCACCGGTGACGGCCTCGCCGTCTCCGACGTCGCCCTCAACGACCCGGAGCTGGCCGGTGTGCACTTCACCGGTTCGACCAGGACCTTCCAGCACCTGTGGAAGAGCGTGGGCGAGAACATCGCCAACTACCGCTCCTACCCGCGCATCGTCGGCGAGACCGGCGGCAAGGACTTCATCGTCGCCCACTCCTCGGCCGACCCCGAGGTCCTGCGCACCGCCATCGTGCGCGGCGCCTTCGAGTACCAGGGCCAGAAGTGCTCGGCCGCCTCGCGCGCCTTCGTCGCCCGCTCGGTGTGGGAGCGGGTCCGCGACGACCTCGTCGCCGAGACCGAGGCCCTGACCATGGGCGACGTCACCGACCTGTCCAACTTCGTCGGCGCCGTCATCGACCGCCGCGCCTTCGACAAGCTGGCCAAGGTCCTGGAGGACGCCAAGTCCGACCCGACCCTGACCGTCCTGGCGGGCGGCACCGCCGACGACTCCGTCGGCTACTTCGTGCGCCCCACCATCATCGAGGGCACCGACCCGTCCCACGACGTGTTCCGCACCGAGTACTTCGGGCCGGTCGTCGCCGTCCACGTCTACGAGGACGAGAAGTTCGACGAGGTCCTCAAGGTCGTCGACGAGGGCTCGGCCTACGCCCTGACCGGCGCCGTCCTGGCCAGGGACCGCGCCGCCGTGGCCAAGGCCAGCGAGGCCCTGCGCTTCGCCGCGGGCAACTTCTACGTCAACGACCGCCCGACCGGCTCCATCGTGGGCCAGCAGCCCTTCGGCGGCGGGCGCGCCTCCGGCACCAACGACAAGGCGGGTTCGGCGCAGAACCTGTCCCGCTGGTCCAGCCCGCGCGCCATCAAGGAGACCTTCGTCGCGCCGACGGTCTCCTCCTACCCCCACCAGGGCTGATGAGGAACCCGGGCCCCCTCCCGTCCTGAGGGGGCCCGGGAGCCCGCCCGCATCCACCGGCGCGGCCGGGACGAACCCCGCCGCGCCCCGCCCGCGCCAGCCCACCGGCTCGCGCACGTCTTTCCCGAGGTCACCATGCTTCGCAAACCCCTGCTGCTCGCCGCCAGGTCCCAGACCTGCCGCACCATCGTCGAGCGCACTCCCGTCACCCGGGCCATGGTCAAGCGGTTCGTCGCGGGCTCCACCCAGGACGAGGCGCTCCCCGTGGTCGGGGAGCTGACCCGGGACCGCCACGTCACCCTGGACTTCCTGGGCGAGGACACCACCGACACGGCCCAGGCCGAGGCGACGGTGACCGCCTACCGGGACCTGCTGGCCGCGCTGGGCGAGGCGGGTCTGGCCGAGCGCGCCGAGGTCTCGGTCAAGCTCTCGGCTGTGGGCCAGTTCCTCGACAGCGACGGTGAGAAGATCGCCCTGGACAACGCCCGCCGGATCGCCGAGGCGGCCAAGGCGGTCGGCACCACGATGACCCTGGACATGGAGGACCACACCACCACCGACTCCACGCTGGGCATCCTGCGCGAGCTGCGCCAGGACTTCCCCTTCGTGGGCGCGGTGCTCCAGGCCTACCTGCGCCGCACCGAGGCAGACTGCCGCGACCTGAGCGGGGCCGGTTCGCGCGTGCGCCTGTGCAAGGGCGCCTACGACGAGCCCGAGTCGGTGGCCTTCCGCGACAAGGCCGAGGTGGACAAGGCCTACGTGCGCGCGCTGCGCGTGCTGATGGAGGGCGAGGGCTACCCGATGGTGGCCACGCACGACCCGCGCATGATCGCCATCGCGGGCTCGCTGGCCGCGGCCAACGGCCGGGGCGAGGACGGCTTCGAGTACCAGATGCTCTACGGCATCCGCGACGCCGAGCAGGTAAGGCTGGCCGCCGAGGGCAACCGGATGCGGGTCTACGTGCCCTACGGCGACGAGTGGTACGGCTACTACATGCGCCGTCTGGCGGAGCGTCCGGCGAACGTGCTCTTCCTCGCCCGCTCCCTGGTCACGCGCGGCTAGCGCGGTCGCCGCGGCCCCGACGCGCGGCCCGTCCGGGCCGGGGGAGGAGGGGGTCGGCGTCCTCGGGCGCCGGCCCCTCGGCGTGTCCGCCAGGGCGGGTGCCCGCGCACCGCGTGAGGGATCCGGGCCGGCTGCGGCCGGGCCGGAGCGCCGTGTCTGAACAGTGACCTCGCCCGTGGAACTCCGGATGAGGCGCGTACGTTACCTTGTGGGCAGCAACCACGCGTGAAAGGGTCTTGACTAGACATGCGGATGCGGAGTTCCAACCCCGTCCTCAAGCGGGCGCTCCAGCAGGCCGGTCCTGCCGGGCACCCCCAGCAGGGGTTCAACGGCCAGCCGGGTTACGGCTACGGCCAGCAGCAGGGCCCCTACGGCCAGCCGGGGTACGGACAACCGTACCCGCAGCAGGGGTACGGCCAGACCTACCCCCAGCAGGGCTACCCCGGCGGTCCGGTGCAGAGCACCGACAACCAGCCGATGACCATCGACGACGTGGTCGTGCGCACCGGTATGACGCTCGGTGTGGTCGCGGCCTTCGCCGTCGTCAACTACTTCCTCTTCGGCTCGGCCCCGGCCATCGCCGTGGCGCTCACCCTCGTGGGCGCGCTCGGCGGTCTGGTGCTGGGCCTGGTGATCTCCTTCAAGCAGATCACCAACCCCGCCGCCATCCTGAGCTACGCCGCCCTGGAGGGCCTGCTCGTCGGCGGCATCTCCGCGATCCTGGCCAACAGCCTGTCGGTCACCACCGGTGACGCCGGTGCGGGCGGCACGCTCGTGACCCAGGCGGTGCTGGGCACCGTCGTGGTGTTCGCCGTCATGCTCGCCCTGTACAAGTTCCGCGTCATCAAGGTGACCGACGGTTTCGTCAAGGTCGTCACGTACGCGGTCATCGGCGCCGCGGCCCTGATGCTGGTCAACTTCGTGGCCAGCTTCTTCATCGCGGGCGGCATCGGCCTGCGCGAGCCCAGCCCGCTCGGCCTGCTCGTCGGCCTGGTGTTCGTGGTCCTGGCCGCGCTGACCCTGGCCATCGAGTTCCGCGGCATCGAGGAGGGCCTCAACGCCGGCATCCCCAACAAGTTCGCCTGGCAGTTCGCCTTCGGCCTGACCGTCTCCCTGGTCTGGCTCTACATCGAGATCCTGCGCCTGCTCTGGATCATCAAGTCGATCTTCGCGGAGTAGTCCGCGCCCGACGCGCGGAGCACCCCCGCGGCCGCCCACGGCGTCCGCACACCCACGCGAGGGGCCGCCGCCCGGACGAAGGTCCGGGCGGCGGCCCCTTCGCCGTGGTCGACGAGCCCGCGGCGCGCTCAGGCCCTCCCGCGCCGGGGCGCGGGGATGGAGCGGTTCCTGCGGCGGCGGTCGTACTCCGTCACGAGGGCGTGCGCGTACCACTGGGGCAACTCGTACTCGTCGGCGAGCCAGTTCGACCGGTCCTGGCAGCGCACCAGGCCCGGCCCCCCGTCGAGGGCGTCGAACCACTCGTGGAGTCCCCGGCCGGTGACGACCGGGATGCGTTCGATGAGCTTGGCGTGGATCTCCGGCGAGTGGGTTACCGACATGGGCACCTCCGGCAGCGCGTTGGCGTGTGGCACTTACCTGCGACCCTGCATCAGGATCACGTTTTGGACAAGCCCCGGTTACCAGCTTTTACCTTGCTGGTGTGAGAACGTTCGTCTCCGAGGGGTTCCCAGACGAACTCTGCTGTGGCAGGCGGGGTTTCGTGCGTGTTCCGGAGACGGAGGGCTGCCCGCCAGCCGTGCCCCCCGCGTCCGGAACGCTGACGCGGGGGAGGGGAGCGGTCGGTCTCGGCGCGGGCCGACGGGAGGGCCGTGCACGGAGAGGGGCCCGGAACGCGCCGCCGGGGTTCAGCGGTGCCTTCCGGGCCCGGGCCCCGCGGGGCGTCAGCTCAGGCGCTCGAAGACGGCGGCCATGCCCTGGCCGCCGCCGACGCACATGGTCTCCAGACCGAAGGTCCGGTCGTGGAAGCGCAGGCCGTTGATCAGCGTGCCGGTGATGCGGGCGCCGGTGCTGCCGAACGGGTGGCCGATCGCGATGGCGCCGCCGTTCACGTTGAGCTGGGAGTCGATGTCGATGCCCAGCTGGTCGGCGGAGGGCAGCACCTGCGCGGCGAAGGCCTCGTTGATCTCGACCAGGTCGATGTCGCCCATGGCCATGTTGGCGCGGGCCAGCGCCTGCCGGGAGGCCTCCACCGGGCCCAGGCCCATGATCTCCGGGCTCAGACCGGTCACGCCGGTGGACACGATGCGGGCCAGCGGGGTGATGCCCAGCTGGGCGGCCTTGGTGTCGCTCATGACGACCACGGCCGAGGCGCCGTCGTTGAGCGGGCAGGCGTTGCCCGCGGTGACGGTGCCGTCGGGGCGGAACACCGGCTTGAGCTCGGACACCTTCTCGTAGGTGGTGCCGCGGCGGATGCCGTCGTCGGTGCTGACCACGGTGCCGTCGGGCAGGGTCACCGGGGTGATCTCGCGCTCCCAGAAGCCGTTGTCCAAGGACTTCTCGGCGAGGTTCTGCGAGCGGACCGCGAACTCGTCCTGGCGCTGGCGCGAGACGCCGGTGGCCTGGGCGACGTTCTCGGCGGTCTGGCCCATCGCGATGTAGGCGTCGGGCAGGCTGCCGTCCTCGCGCGGGTCGGTCCAGGTTCCGGCGCCGCCCTCGGCGCGCTTGGCGGTACGGGCCTTGGCGTCGTCGAAGAGCGGGTTCTCGTTGGCGCCGTCGTCGCTGCTGCCGTTGACGAACCGGCTGACGGTCTCCACGCCCGCGGAGACGAAGACGTCGCCCTCGCCCGCCTTGATGGCGTGGTAGGCCATCCGGGTGGTCTGGAGCGAGGAGGAGCAGTAACGGGTGACCGTGGTGCCCGGGACGGTGTCCAGTCCCAGCTGGACGGCCACGACGCGGGCCATGTTGAAGCCCTGCTCGCCGCCGGGCAGGCCGCAGCCGAGCATCAGGTCGTCGATGCCGCCCGGGTCCAGCTCGGGGACCTTGGCCAGCGCCGCGCGGACGATCTGGGTGGTCAGGTCGTCCGGCCGGATGTCCTTGAGCGATCCCTTGAAGGCGCGGCCGATGGGGGAGCGGGCGGTTGCGACGATGACTGCTTCGGGCATGGCTGCGTCCCTAACGGTTGAGGTGCTGCGTGTGGAGCTGTGGATCCGGAGGGCCGGGCGGCCTGCTCCGGCCTCGGTTGTTACTGACCAGTAAACCCGTCCGGGGCCCCGCACGCCACCCGGGGGCACGCGTTCAGCCGCCCTCCCCGGAGCGGTCGGCGTTCTCGGTCGTGCGCACCCCGTCCGAACCGTTCGGGCGTCCGCGGCCGCCCCGGAGGTGGAACGGGCCGCGGACGAGCGCCGCCCAGCGTCCGTGCCTGCCTGGTGCGTCCCCGTCGACCTGGGCGTCCACCCTGGAGACCTCCGTCCCGGGGGTCTGGGCGGCCACCACGGCCGCGCGGTCCACCGGCAGGACGCCGCTGCTGCGCTCGGCGTCGTCCAGCTCGGGCAGCAGCCCCAGGGCGGCGCAGGCCGAGGGCAGGACGGCGAAGGCGGCCTGCGAGTACCCGAGAGCTGACGGATGAAAACGGTCAGGCCCGAACATGGACCCGGGATCTGTCCGGAAATCGTCGGCCAGCACGTCGCTCATGGAGACCGCCCGGCCCCCGGCCTCGGTGACCGCGATGACCTGGGCGGCGGCGAGCTGGCGGGAGGCCAGGCGGGCCAGCGAGCGCAGCGGCCAGCCGATGGGCCGGACGGTGCCCAGGTCGGGGCAGGTGCCCACCACCACCCGCGTGCCGTGGACGACCAGCTGGCGGACGGTCTCGCGGAGCTGGGCGACGGCGTCGTTGGGGCGCACGCGGCGGATGACGTCGTTGGCGCCGACGAAGATGACCGCGAGGTCGTAGCGGGTGGTCTCCTCCAGGGCCCGGGAGCGCTCGATCTGGACGCTCAGGTTGGCCGAGGTGGTCCCGGGGGAGGCGGTGCAGCGCAGGCGCACGGGACGCTCGGCGGCCGCCGCCAGCCCCGAGGCCAGGAGGACGCCGGGGGTCTGGTCCGCCCGCTCGACCGCGAACCCGGCGGCGGTGGAGTCGCCCATCATCAGCATGCGGATCGGCGGTCCGGAGCCCTCGCCGTAGACGCCGTTGACCACGGGCCTGTCCCAGCGGGGGGAGCCGACCGCGCGTCGGGCCAGTCTGGCCTGGAGGTAGAGGAGCGCGACGGTGCCGCCGCCCACGAGCGTGAGTCCGCCGCCGCCGTACGCGGTGGCAGCGGCGATCCGTCTTGCGCGTGCGGCTCGCAGCACCGGACACCCCCGAGGCTCGGACCCGCCTGCCCTGGGCGGGACGGATACGAGCGAGGTTACCGGTGGGCAACCCCGGAATCACGTACCTGGGCGGTACACGATCCGTGCCCCGGGGTGAGGCGACCGGCATGGGCGGGACAGGGGCGGACGGCTGTCCCCCCGGGCGGCGGCGCGGGGCCCGCGGGGTGTTCGGACACCGGCCGGTCCGGACGTCCTCCGCGGGGGGAACCGGTTTCCCGGGGCAGCGGAACCCGCTGGTGGAGACCATTAGAGTCTGAACTGAGACGGGTCGGACCGGCCCACGGCCCCGGTCTCGCCACCGGGGCGAGGACATGGCGGGCCGAAACCCGGCCGCCACGACGCAGAGGGAGCGCAAGTGCGGGTATACGACTCACTGATCGACCTGGTCGGGGACACCCCGCTCGTCCGTTTGAACAAGGTCACCCAGGTCCTCGGCCCGAACGCCCCGACGGTCCTCGCCAAGGTCGAGTACTTCAACCCGGGCGGCTCGGTCAAGGACCGCATCGCGCTGCGCATGGTCGAGGCGGCGGAGAAGAGCGGCGAGCTCAAGCCGGGCGGCACCATCGTCGAGCCGACCTCGGGCAACACCGGCATCGGTCTGGCCATCGTGGCCCAGGAGAAGGGCTACCGCTGCGTCTTCGTCTGCCCGGACAAGGTCGGTCCGGACAAGCTCTCGGTCCTGCGCGCCTACGGCGCCGAGGTCGTGGTCTGCCCGACCACCGTCGCCCCCGACCACCCGGAGTCCTACTACTCCGTCTCCGACCGGCTGGCCACCGAGATCCCCGGCGCTTGGAAGCCCAACCAGTACGAGAACACGAACAACCCGGAGTCGCACTACCACAGCACCGGCCCCGAGATCTGGGAGCAGACAGAGGGCCGCATCACCCACTTCGTGGCGGGCATCGGCACCGGCGGCACCATCAGCGGGACCGGCCGCTACCTCAAGGAGGTCTCCGGCGGCGCGGTGCGCATCGTCGGCGCCGACCCCGAGGGCTCGGTCTACTCCGGCGGCTCGGGCCGCCCCTACCTCGTCGAGGGCGTGGGCGAGGACATCTGGCCCGGCACCTACGACACCTCGGTGTGCGACGACATCGTGGCGGTCAGCGACAAGGACTCCTTCCTCATGACCCGCCGCCTGGCCCGCGAGGAGGCCCTGCTGGTGGGCGGCTCCTGCGGCCTGGCCGTGGAGGCGGCCCTGCGCGTGGCCCGGGACGCCGGTCCCGACGACGTCATCGTCGTGCTGCTGCCAGACGGCGGCCGCGGCTACCTCGGCAAGATCTTCAACGACGAGTGGATGGCCGACTACGGCTTCCTGTCCGCCGAGACCGAGGAGGCCACGGCGGGCCAGGTGCTGGCCGCCAAGGGCGGCGAGATGCCCGACTTCGTGCACGCCCACCCGGACGAGACCGTCGGCACGGCCGTGGCCATCATGCGCGAGTACGGCGTCTCCCAGGTGCCGGTGATGAAGGAGGAGCCCCCGGTCATGGCCGCCGAGGTGGTCGGCTCCATCGCCGAGCGCGACCTCCTCGACGCCCTCTTCGACGGCCGCGCGCAGCTGGACGACCTGGTGGAGACCCACATGGGCGGGCCGCTGGCCACCGTGGGCACAGGCACCCCCGTGAGCGACTGCGTCCGCCTGCTGCGCGGGTCCGGCGCCCTGGTGGTGCTGCGCGACGGCAAGCCGGTGGGAATCCTCACCCGCCAGGACCTGCTGGCCCACCTGTCGGGCTGATCCCGTCCGCGGGGACCCCCGCGAAGCCGCCACGGGGCCCGGAGCGCGCTCGAATCGAGCGCGCTCCGGGCCCCGCCGTGTACCGACCGGACATGTCACCGCATACTCGGACACTGCTAATGTTCGCGGCAGTTACTGATAGGTAATAAATGGGGGCACGCGTGTCGCGGCTGTTGTCCTGGATTCTCCGCTCCGTCTGGTCGTACGCCCGTACCAAGGCCGAAATCCGCGCCGACTCCAGGGCGGCCCGCAGATTCGCGCGCTTCGGCACGGGCTCGGCGATCGCCTTCCCCACGGCCACCCTCTACGGCGAGCCCTGGATCGAGATCGGCGTGCACACCGTCCTGGGCGGGGACATGACCCTCGCCGCCGGGATGGGCCCCGGCTACGACCTGGGCCCCGGGACGGTCGTGCGGATCGGCTCGGGCTGCGCCATCGGGCGCGGCTCGCACATCGTCGCCCACAGGTCCGTGGACATCGGCGACCACGTGTACACCGGCCCCTACGTCTACATCACCGACCAGAACCACTCCTACGGCAACACCGAGATCCCGGTGGGCCTCCAGTGGCCGGTGGACGACCCCGTCAGCATCGGCGACGGCACCTGGATCGGCGCGAACGCCGTGATCCTGCCCGGCGTGCACCTGGGCCGCAACTCGGTCGTGGCCGCGGGCACCGTGGTCCGGCCGGGCACCTACCCCGACCACGCCGTCATCGCCGGCGTACCCGGCAAGGTCGTGCGCACCCACGACCCCGAACTGGGCTGGGACCCGCCGCTGCGCGAGACCGGTACCCCCACCCGGGTGCCCACCCCCGTCACCGGGCTGCCGCCGGAGGTGCCCGCCGAGCCGCCCCGGCCCGGGTCCTCCACGCGCTTCCCGCCCGCCTAGGCGGTGTTTCTTGGACCCTCCGCTCCGCTTCGTCCCACCCGTCGCCCGCCACCACCCTCAACCGGCGCCTACGGCGCGGTTCCCCCACGGGAACCCGCCTGCGGCACCTCCGGAACCCCGTGGGCGCCCGAACCGACCCCCGCAGGCCGAGACCGGTCCGAAAGAACAGCCCTGGGGCCGTTGCACGGGCAGCACGGCGCCGGAGGCCCCTGGGGACCCCCGTTATCCAGGAAACCGCGGGGAGGGCCTCAGACACCAGTCCCGGTCCGCGCCTGTGGACGGCTCCCCGACGCGCCCGCGCCCACCGGAACCGGCCTGTGGAAAACGCGATCGGTGAGGTCAGCGGGCACTAAGGTGGCCCCATGAAGTTCGACGGGTTTGAAACGCTGGCCATCCACGCGGGGCAGGAGCCGGACGCCGGGACCGGGTCCGTGGTGGTGCCGATCTACCAGACGAGCACCTACGCCCAGGACGGCGTGGGCGGTCTGCGCCAGGGCTACGAGTACTCGCGCACCGGCAACCCCACCCGCGCCGCCCTGGAGGAGTGCCTGACCGCCCTGGAGTCCGGCGTGCGCGGCCTGGCCTTCGCCTCCGGCATGGCCGCCGAGGACACCCTGCTGCGCACGGTCCTCTCGCCCGGCGACCACCTGATCATCCCCGGCGACGCCTACGGCGGCACCTTCCGCCTGGTCTCCAAGGTCGTCGAGCGCTGGGGCGTGCAGTGGGACGCGGTCGACCAGTCCGACCCCGAGGCCGTGCGCGCGGCCGTGCGGCCCAACACCAGGGTGGTGTGGACCGAGACGCCCACCAACCCCCTGCTCAACATCACCGACATCGAGGCCGTCGCGCAGATCGCGCACGACGCCGGCGCCCTGCACGTGGTCGACAACACCTTCGCCTCGTCCTACCTCCAGCAGCCGCTGACACTGGGCGCGGACGTGGTCGTGCACTCCACCACCAAGTACCTGGGCGGGCACTCCGACGTGGTCGGGGGAGCGCTGGTGGTCGCCGACGCCGAGCTGGGCGAGCGGCTGGCCTTCCACCAGAACACCATGGGCGCCGTCCCGGGGCCGTTCGACTCCTGGCTGACCCTGCGCGGGATCAAGACCCTGGGCGTGCGGATGGACCGGCACAGCGCCAACGCCGAGAAGGTCGTGGCGGCGCTGGAGGGACACCCCGCGGTGCGCCGGGTGTTCTACCCCGGGCTGGACGCCCACCCGGGGCACAAGACCGCCGAACGGCAGATGAGGGCCTTCGGCGGCATGGTCTCCTTCGCCCTGCGCGACGGTGAGAAGGCGGCGCTCGCCCTGTGCGAGCGCACCGAGGTCTTCACCCTGGGCGAGTCCCTGGGCGGGGTGGAGTCCCTGATCGAGCACCCGGGGCGGATGACGCACGCGTCCACCGCGGGCTCCCCGCTGGAGGTCCCGGCCGACCTGGTGCGCATCTCCGTGGGCATCGAGTCCGCCGACGACTTGGTGGCGGACCTGCTCCAGGCCCTGGAGGGTTAGGAGGGGCTTCGCGCGGATCGGCTCGCGCCGGTCCGCGCCGGCCGCCCCGGACCGCCTCTGTCACCCGGTCGGGGGAGGGAGGGTTCGGGGTTCTCGGGGGCGGGGGCCGCCGCCGGGCCCGTTCGCGCCGCGGTTCCGTCGCCGCGGCGCTCGTCCCGGCGTTGCCGGTTCAGACCGCGGTGGGCGTGCGGTCAGCGGAGGGGCCGACAGGGCGCTCCCCGCCGCGGAAGCGCAGCCCCACCACGAGGCTCCCGGCGCGGGAGAGGGGGGTGCCTTCGCCGTCCTCGCGCAGGGAGCGGTAGGTGCCCCGGCGGTCCTGTCGGCGGATGCCGATGGAGACGGCGAGGAGGAACCCCGCGGCCAGGCCCAGGAGTACGACTCCGACGAGGGCGATAACGATGGGGATCATGGTGTTCTCCTCGGGGGAAGTGCCTATCTGCGTCCTGCGTGCCCTCCTCTGGAGAGGGGGGACGCCGAGCGGTGTCTCACCGTGGTGTTTCCTTTGCGGTGCCGCGGGGGCCAGGCGTTTGGAGCGAAGGGGCGGGGGACCGTCTGTTCTCGTTCTCGGGTGCGTCCTTCCGGCGCCGTCGTGTACTCAGGGTGGCCTTCACTTAAGATGGCCATGCTGACCGGGTGGACCTGATCTCCTGGTGACCCGATCATCTTGTTGGTACAAGCTAGGTTGTTGGTCTCATACCCAGGCGAGGATTGATATATGCGGGCCGAAAGCAGATATCGACAGATCGCCCGAACCCTGCGGCGCGAGATCCAGGAGGGTTCCCTGCCCCGGGGCGCACAGCTGCCGTCGGAGAAGCAGCTGGAGGAGCGCTTCGAGGCGTCCCGCAACACGATCCGGCTGGCCCTGGGCATGCTGCGCAACCAGGGTCTGATCGTCAGCCGTCCTGGACGCGGGCACTACGTCCAGGACGTGGTCCCCGAGACCTTCCACGCCAACCGCGGCGGTCCCGAGGGCCTCAACGAGTCCGGCATGACCGGACAGGTCCTGGAGGAGCTCCAGCTCCTCAGCGCCACCCCCGACATCGCCAGCCGCCTGCGCGTCCCCGAGGGCGACATGACGGTAGTCCGCCGGATGTACCGGTTCTCCGGAGAGGTCTCGGCCTCCGTCAGCACCGCCTACTACCCCATGGACCTCGTCGAGGGCACCCCGCTCATGCTGCCCGAGGACGTGGAGAGCGCCCTGTCGGTGCTGGCCGAGTACGGACAGCGCCAGGCCGGGTTCGTCGACGAGCTGGAGACCCGCATGCCCAGCCCGCAGGAGGCGGGCCAGCTCGAACTCCCGCCCGGGGTCCCGGTGCTGACCGTCCACCGGACCGACCTGTCC
The DNA here is from genome assembly GCF_018316795.1 of Nocardiopsis akebiae. NCBI lineage: Bacteria > Bacillati > Actinomycetota > Actinomycetes > Streptosporangiales > Nocardiopsidaceae > Nocardiopsis > Nocardiopsis akebiae. The sequence continues at coordinate 5,951,319 of NZ_CP074132.1, read as the reverse complement.
GAGGAGCGCCCCATTCGGCTCGTTCACACCGTCTACGCGGGCCACAGCATCCGTTACCAGTACGAACACGGCAACATGAACGCCTACCACCGGGACTGAGCACACGCATGAGCACGTCGAGGAAGACGGTCGTCGCCGACCACCTGCGCGAGGCGCTGGCCAGGGGCGACTACAAGCCGGGTGAGCGGCTGCCGGGGGAGGAGGAGCTCGCCGAGCAGCTCGACGTCTCCCGCGCCACCGCCCGCCTGGGCATGCGCATCCTCCAGGACGAGGGGCGCGTCGCCATCCGGCCCGGACGCGGGGCCTTCGTCGCCGACCACCGGCCCATCGTCCACCTGGCCGCCCCCGTCACGGGGGGCGGCGACTCCGAGCGCTTCGAGGCGGGTTACCAGCCCCACCTGCGCGAGGCCGGATACGACCAGGTCCAGGAGAAGATCAAGGTAAGCCTGGACACCATGCGCCCCAAGGTGGCCAAGCGGCTGCGCGGCGAGGGGCCGGAGGGCCGTACGCGCGGGGACCTGGTGGTCATCCGCGCCTCCGACCGGTTCGTCGACGGCGGCCTGTGGCAGTCCCAGGTCACCTACTTCCCGTACGGCATCGCCAGCAACACCCCGCTCATGTCCCCCGAACGCCTGGAGGAGGGCGTCACCGCCGTCCTGCGGACGCTGGGGTACCGCGAGGAGTGGAACTGGGACATCGTCGGCGCCCGGATGCCCTCCCAGGACGAGGCGGACTCCTTCGGACTGGGGCCGGGCATCCCGCTGCTGGTGCAGGAGCGGGTGGTCTACGAGGGCATGCGCCCGCTGCGGTTCACCGAGACGGTCATGCCCGCCAACCGGCACCAGCTGCTCTACTCCGGCGGAGGCGCCCCCGAGGAACTGCTCGTGCTGGCCTCCGACGTCAGCATCTTCGAGCGCTGAACCGCGGCACCCGGCTCAGCGCAGGTAGCGGTCCACCACCAGCGGCCCCAGCTCCTCGGCGCCGGCGTGCACCACACGCGTCCCGCGCCGCCGCTCCACCAGCTCCTGGAAGGCGCGCAGCCGCGGGTCGTCCGCCAGCAGGAAGAAGGTCACCTCGGCGCCCTCGCGCAGAACGGCGTCCAGCTCGGCGAAGGTCAGCTCCACCGTGCGGGGGGCCGGAGGCCAGGAGAACCGGGCGTCACCGTCCTCGCCCAAGTGCGCGGTGGGCTCGCCGTCGGTGACCACCAGCACCTGCGGGCGCAGGCCGCCGTGGCGCCGCAGGTGGGCGCGGGCCAGCCGCAGCGCGTGGTGCAGGTTCGTTCCGGGGACGCGGCGCCAGTCGTGCGCGACCAGTGAGGCGGGGGTCAGCTCCCGCGCCCGCTCACCGAAGCCGACCAGGTGCAGCCGGTCCTGCGGGCGGCGCGTGGACACCAGGGTGTGCAGTGCCAGCGCGGTCCGGGTGGCGGCCTCGTGCAGGGACCGGGTCACCATCGAGTGGGACAGGTCCACCAGCAGGGACACGGCCGCGGCCTCCGACGGCTCCGCCCCGGCCACCCGCACGTCCTCGGCCCGCAGCGCCACGCCGCGCTCTCCGGGACGGGCCCGGCGCAGCGCCGCCTCGCGCACCGTCGCGACCGCGTCCAGCGGCCGGTCACCGTCCACGTCGCGGGGCAGGGAAGAACCCGTGGGCTCCCCGCCGGGCGCGGTGCCGCCCCGGTGCGCTCCGCCGAGGCCGCCGCGCCCGCCCCGGTGGGTCTCGGCCTCGCGCAGCGCCACCTCGCCCAGGCGGCGCAGCTCGCGCGGGCTCAGGCCGTGGTCGGCCCCGTCCAGGCGGGCGAGGATTCGACCGGCCTCCCCGCCCAGCAGGCCCGGCAGACGGCCCAGGGTGACGGCGTCCGCCGCGCCGAGGGCCGCGCGGTCGCCGTCGGCGTACCGGGACAGGACGTCCTCCAGGGCGGACAGCCGCCGCCGGTCCTCCTCGGCCAGCGCCCCCGGGCCGCCCTCGGCACCCGCCCCCGGATCCTCGCCGGTCGCTGAACCCGCCGCCTCCAGGGCCGAGGAGACCAGTACCAGCAGCTCGCGCGCCGCCGCCACGGCCTCCTCGGGCGGCGGGTCGGGTTCGGCCAGCGGATCGGGGCCGCCCATGTACTCCCGGTACCGAAACCTCACAGGCGTCCGCCTCCCCCTCGTCACGTGTACGCGCACCGCCCGTCTCGCGCACGCGCACCGGCTACCTTCCCTATCCGGGGACCGGCAGTCCTGGCCGGGCGAGCCGACCACCGAACGGTCGCGCCCGAGCGGCCCCGGCGCGCGGCCGTGTCCGAAAACGCTCCCCTGCGCCTCCGGGGGCGCCGAGCACGGACCGAAGCGGAGCGGAGTTTCGGAAGAACACGGCCTAGAAGCGGTAGACCCCTCCGTCGGGAAGCACGTCCTTGGACAGGCGGCGTTCCAGGTACAGGCCCTCCAGCGCGAACTCCACCACCGCGGCGGCCAGCCCCGGGGTCGGCGGGCCGTCCTCGTCCTCCGGGGCCGCGTGCCCGATCATCGCCGCGAGCCCCGGCACCGCGCCCACCCGCCGCAGCAGCTCGGCGGCGCCCACCAGGTCGCCGGTCTCCACCGTGCCGCCGCCCGAGAAGCGGTCGGCGAGCTCGGACAGGTCCGCCGTCCCCAGGCGTTCGCGGAACACCTCCGCCACCGCCCGGCGCAGCAGCGCGTGCAGGATCTCCGCCTCGCGGCCCTCGCAGCCCATCTCGAACTCGACCTTGCCGAGCAGCGGCTCCACCGCGGCGGGCAGGTCGCACACCCTGGCCACCGGGACCTCCTCGCCGCTCAGGGCCGCCCGGCGCAGCGCCGACGCCGCCACCGTCTCGGCCGCGGACACCGAGAAGCGCACCGACACCCCGGAACGGGCGTCCACCTTCTTTGAGGCGCGCACCAGCCGGGTGAAGCGCGCCACGGCCTCCAGCAGGTGCGAGGGCACCGTCGTGCCCTCGGGCAGGGCCGCCTCCTGGCGGACGAGCGCCAGTTCGTCGGCCAGGGTCAGCGGGTAGTGGGTGCGCACCTGCGCGCCGAAGCGGTCCTTGAGCGGGGTGACGATGCGCCCCCGGCTCGTGTAGTCCTCCGGGTTCGCGCTCGCCACCAGCAGCAGGTCCAGCGGCAGCCGCAGGCTGTAGCCGCGCACCTGGAGGTCGCGCTCCTCCAGCACGTTGAACAGCGCCACCTGGGCCCGCGCGGGCAGGTCGGGCAACTCGTTGACGCAGAACACGCCCCGGTTGGCCCGCGGCACCAGGCCGTAGTGGATGGTCTCGGGATCGCCCAGGGAGCGCCCCTGCGCCAACCGCGCCGGGTCCACGTCGCCGACCAGCTCGCCCACGCCGGTGTCGGGCGTGCCCAGCTTCTCGCCGTAGCGCTCCGAGCGGTGCCGCCACACGACCGGCAGGGCGTCGCCCTCCTGCGTCGAACGGCGCACGCAGGCCGGGCAGACCGGCGCGTAGGGGTGGTCGTTGACCGGGCACCCGGCCACCGCCGGGGACCACTCGTCCAGCAGGGTCGCCAGGGTGCGGATCAGCCGGGTCTTGCCCTGGCCGCGCTCGCCCAGCAGGACGATGTCGTGTCCGGCCAGCAGGGCCCGCTCCACCTGCGGCAGCACGGTGGTGTCGAACCCGTGCACCCCGGGGAACCGGGGCCGTCCCGAGCCCATCCGCCGCAGCAGGTTCTCCCGCACCTCGGCGGCGACCGGCCGGTGGACGTGCCCGGACTCGCGCAGGTCCGCGCGGGTGCGCGGAAGCGGGGGCGGGGCGGGGGAGGGGGGTTCGGGAAGGGCGCTCACCCCACGAACTTATCCACAGCCGTCAAGGAGCGTGTGGTTTCCGGGGTTGGCGTGCTGTTTCCTGGATACAAGGGGGCCCAGGGGCTCCGACCGCACCGTGCTGCCCGCACGCCGCACCGCTGCCGGAGTCCGTGTCCGTTCACCGGAAAACCTCCTGTTCGACGCCGAGGTGGAAGAATGGGACGTGACGGTGGAGTCCTGCGTCCGGCCGCGACGGCCGGCGAAACCGGGGGTGGCAGCTGGTGGCACGGTTCGGCGATGCACTGACGACGGGGGCGGACCTCGTGAACGCGGCCGAGCGCGCCGTACTGAGCGCCCTGGAACAGGTGGACGGCCCTACCGACCTGGTGTGCTTCTTCGTCTGCGGCGCCGACCCCGAGGAGGTCACCCTCGCGGGCAAGCGCGTCATGGAGCTGGCCGGCGACGCGGCCACCCTCGGATGCAGTTCCACCGGGGTCATCGGCGGCGGCCGCAGCGTCGAGGGCCAGGGCTCGGTCAGCGTGTGGTGCGCCGGTCTGCCCGGAGTGGAGATCACCCCGTTCCGGCTGGACACCGTGGTCGAGGACGACCACCTGGCCGTCATCGGCATGCAGGAGCCCGGCCCCCGCGACAGCGTGGCCATCCTGCTCACCAACCCCTACGAGTTCCCCACCCAGGCCTTCGTCCGCGAGTCCACCGAGGCCCTCGGCGGCCTGCCCCTCGTCGGCGGCATGGCCGACGGCATGCGCGGCGAGGAGTCGGTGCGGCTCTTCTGCGACGGCGAGGTGGCCGAGCACGGCGCCATCGGCGTCCTCGTCGGCGGCGAGAACGTCCTCGGCACCGTCGTGAGCCAGGGCTGCCGCCCCATCGGCTCGCCCATGACCGTCACCAAGGCCGAGGGCAACCTCCTGCTCGAACTCGCGGGCACCAACGCCTACGAGAAGCTGGAGGAGCTGGTCGAGTCCCTCTCCGAGGAGGACCGCGAACTCGCCGAGCACGGCTTGCACATCGGCATCGCCATGGACGAGTACGTGGACCGCCACGAGCAGGGCGACTTCCTCATCCGCACCCTGGCCGGAGCCGACCCCGAACTCGGGGCCCTAACCATCGACGACATGGTCGAGGTCGGCCAGACCGTCCGCTTCCAGGTCCGCGACGCCGGTACGGCGGACGAGGACCTGGCCCGCCGCCTCAGCGACTTCGGCGCCGAGCACCCCGTGGGCGCCGGTCTGCTCTTCTCCTGCAACGGCCGCGGATCCTCCCTCTTCCCGCAGTCCGACCACGACGTCCTGGCCGTCCACCGCGTCCTCGGCGTCGACGCCGTCGCCGGGTTCTTCGCCGCGGGCGAGATCGGCCCGGTCGGCGGGGTCAACCACGTGCACGGGTTCACCGCCTGCTTGCTGGCCTTCGCCTGAAACGCCTGCTTCCCCGCACCGGCCGCGCGACCGGTGCGGGGAAGCAGGGGACGTGCCCGCCGCCACCGGGAGCCGGACCGCGCCCGTTCCCGGCACAGGGTCCACCGTGTTCCCGAGTCGGACTTTTACCGCTATGAGACCGACACCCGACACGATCTGCTTGAGTGCGTTCGCGACGGATTGCTTACTGGGAGTGTCCATCTCGGTAACTCCACGTGTTTGGCAGGGCGGGAATGTCCCACACGAGGCGCGAGCGCGCCAGAAGCACCGCGAAGACTTTGGCGTCCCTGGGCGCCCTCGTGCTCCTCGCGCCCCTGCCCCCGGCCCCGGCGCTCGCGGAGGAGGGCTGGCTGCGCCAGGACCCGGGCTCCGCCGACCGGATCGGCCTGGTCCTGGAGTCCGGAGCGCTGCGCCTGGACGGCGACGCGGGCCGCGCGCCCGGCATCGTGGCCCGGTGGGAGCCGGAGCCCCGGCGCGGCGGTTTGGCGGTTTTCCCGCCGCAGCCGCTGGACGCCCCGGCCGACACCGTGGACGTGCGGGTGCGTACGGAGGGCGACCCCGGGGAGGTGGACACCGAGCTGCGCGGCGGCCGGACCGACGGGGCGTGGACCGAGTGGCACCCCGCCGGGGACGGGCGGGTGACGCTGCCGTACGAGGTCGCGCGCGTGCAGCTGCGGGTGCGGGTCGGCGGGGAGGCGACCGGTCTCACGGGCCTGCGGGTCCGCCCGCTGGAGGAGGACGGGGAGCCGCCCCAGGACGGTGGCGCCGGGGGGCCGTCGCAGGACGGCGGGGTCGAGGGTCCCGACGACCACGAGGACCACGACGGCCGCGCCGAACCGTTCTCGGCCACCCTCTTCGCCACCCGTATCGGCCTGGTCGGCGACACCACCGCCAACGGCCACAGGATCCGCGAGAACGACCACTTCGCCGCCCTGCCCTCGCGCCGGGGCCTGGCGGTCCGGGGCGGCGGCGAGTACACCGTGCGGGTGTGCACCACCGGCGCCCTGGGCCCCGAGGGGCGGGGCGGCACCGAGAACCACCGGCCGCGCTGCGCCTACCTGCCGGTGTGGGACGTGGGGCCCTGGAACACCAGGGACGACCACTGGAACGCCGAACGCGAGACCTGGCCCGACCTGGCACGGGGGCGCCCGCAGGCGCAGGCGGCCTACACGCTGGGGCACAACGGCGGTCTCGACGGGTTCGGGCGGCGGGTGCGCAACCCGGCGGGCATCGACCTGGCCGACGGCGCGTTCCGGCAGGGGCTGGAGCTGCCCACCAACGGATGGGTGCGGGTCGACTACCTGTGGACCGGCGAGTACCGCAGGCGCGCGCGGATCACCGCGGCCGACCAGCGGCACCCCGTGGTCGTGCGCGGGGGTCCGGGGCTGGAGTACGGGCAGGTGGGCCTGGCCGCGCACAGCGCCAACGTCGACGTGGCCTGTCAGGCCGTCGGCGACGCGGTGGCGGGCACGTTCGGGACGAGTCGCGCCTGGTACCGGATCGGGGAGGGCGACTACGTCCCGGCCGTGTTCGCCGACGGCGGGGCGGACGCCCCGGCCTGCGCGGAGCCGTGAGGCGCGGGGCGTCGACGGTGTGCGGGCAGCACGGGGCGGACGGGGTGGGACCCCGCTTTCACCACGATAGGCCCCGGCGGGCCCGCGCCGACAGGGGGAGCCCCCGCCTGTGGACAACCCTCCGGCGCACTCGGCGGCGGGCGCCTCAGGTGCGGACGACCACGGTTCCGGCGACCCGGTCGTGCAGGGCGCGCCTGTCGTCGCCGAGCGCGGCCATGGACTCGGCCAGCGTGAAGATGTGGCCCACGACCGGCAGGGACTGCGGGAAGCCGAAGAACGCGGAGCGGCCCATCGCCTGCCCCTGGCCGAGCCCGCCGCCGTCTGCGGCGTCGACCACCTTGATCCCGACCATCATCTTGCCGAGCGTGCGCCCCCAGGTGACCAGGTACAGCCAGTCGTAGAAGAACAGCAGCAGACCCCACCCGAACACGAACAGCAGCGCCCACAGGGTGCCCTCGGCGTCGGTGGTCTGGTCGCTGCCGGTCAGGATCACCGTCACGAAGGCCATCAGGACGAAGAACGCGAACGCGGCGATCACCACGAGGACGTAGTCGATGGCGCGGGCGGCCAGGCGGCGGCCGAACGTGGCCATCTCCGGGGCCGGGAACGGGCCCCGCCCCGGCACGCCCCATCCGGTGCCCGGAGGATGCGCGCCCCCTCCGGGCACGGGGCCGCCGGGGCCCCACCCCCCGTTGGGGGGCGGGTACGCGCCGGGACGGGGTTCCTGGGGGTGCCAGTGGGGCGAGGACATGTCGGCAGGGAATCCCTCGGTTGGTCGGACCGGCGGCCGGGGAAGCCGCCGCGGGAGTGTGCTTCGAGACTACGACGCGGGGAACCCTCCGGAGGATCCCCGCCGCACACGCGAAGGGGCGCCCCGGCCCGGGGGCGCCCCCAAAGCGGCGGGGGCGGTCGGACACCGCCCCCGTGATCGCCGAACCTTCGCTACATGCCGGTGTAGGGCACGGCGTCGATGATCTCGACGCCCAGGCTCTTGCCGTTGGGCAGCGTGTAGCTGACGTTCTCCCCCACGCGCTTGCCGTTGATGGCGGAGCCCAGCGGTGACCTGGGCGAGTACACGTCGATGGGAGAGCCGCTCTCCTCGCGGGAGGCGAGCAGGAAGGTGACCTCGTCGTCGTCCCCGTCGAACTTGACGGTGACGGTCATGCCGGGGCCGACCACGCCCTCGGTGTGGGGCGCCTCGCCGACCCGCGCGGTGCGCAGGATCTCGGTGAGCTGGAGGATGCGGGCCTCCATCTTGCCCTGTTCCTCCTTGGCGGCGTGGTAGCCGCCGTTCTCCTTGAGGTCGCCCTCTTCCCGGGCCGCCTCGATCTTCTCCGCGATCTCGATGCGCCCACTCCCCGACAGGTGGTCCAGCTCGGACTTGAGCCGGTCGTACGCCTCCTGGGTGAGCCAGGTGACGTTGTCATCGCGGGTCTGGGTCACGGGAACTCCTTGTGTACTAGTAGCAAAGGCCACCAGGCGGCCAGAGCTGAACTTACGAGAATATCACCGTGCGTCGTGGCACACGGGTTCCCGCGGTTCGGCGGTGCCTCCGGAGCCGGGCTAAGGGGCTCGGTGGATCAGTCCTGCGAACCTTGTTCCCTGCACGAGGCCACTTCTACCGTGGCGGCCTGACGAACCGTCTCAACGGTCGTGGTGACCATCCGGTTCCCGGCCTCGGCCTCGGAACGGGTCTGGCCCACCTCGACGAGCTGTTCGTCCAGCGCCACGATCAGGCACTCGGCGCCGCTCCTGCTGTTCACCTCGTAACTGATGGTGGCCTCCTCGGGCGTGGGCGCCGAGAAGGTGACGACCTGGTGGTACACGCCGCCGCCCAGACCGCTGAAGTTCATCACGGAGTAGCCCCAGCCGACCGCGCACGTCACCGCGAAGAGGGTGGCGATGACGAAGAAGACCGGTCCGTTCCCGTGGCGCTTGCGCAGCGCGGGAGCGGTACTGGCCGAGGAGTCGGCCGCTGTGTCGGCCGTGGCTTCGGCGCTCTTCACGGCGTCTTCCTCCGGGGTCGGCTGCATCGGGAATCTCCGAACAAGGGGACGGTGTTGTCTAAGATATCCCCGACCTGACAGCCTCCCCACGCGCCCCGCGCGGAAGTCGTCCGAGCCTGTGTACGGGGGGAGCCGGACGGCCGCGCCCCCGCGTCCGTCCACCTAGTCAAGGAGACCCTTCGTTGTCCGAGCGCCTGCGGCTCATGGCCGTTCATGCCCACCCCGATGACGAGTCCAGCAAGGGCGCGGCCACCATGGCCCGCTACGTGGAGGAGGGCGTCGACGTGCTCGTTGTCACCATGACCGGTGGCGAGCGCGGCGACATCCTCAACCCCGCGATGGAGCGTCCCGACATCCGCGAGAACATCGCGCAGGTGCGCCGAGAGGAGATGGAGCGGGCCAGGGAGATCCTCGGTGTCCAGCAGGAGTTCGCCGGTTTCGTCGACTCCGGCCTGCCCGAGGGCGACCCGCTGCCGCCCCTGCCCGAGGGCTGTTTCGCCACCCTCCCGGTTGAGGAGGGCGCCGCGCCCCTCGTGGAGTCCATCCGCAGGTTCCGGCCGCACGTCATCCTCACCTACGACGAGAACGGCGGTTACCCGCACCCCGACCACATCATGACCCACAAGGTGTCGATGCACGCCTTCGACACCGCGGGCGACCCCGACGCCTACCCGGACGCGGGCGACCCCTGGCAGCCGCTCAAGCTGTACTACTTCGTCTCCTTCCCACCCGAGCGGTTCGAGGCCCTGGCCGACGTGCTGGCCGCGCGCGGCCTGGAGAACCCCTTCGAGGAGTGGATGAAGCGGATCGCGGACCGCGACCGCCCCCGCTGGGAGATCACCACGCGCGTGCACTGCAGCGAGTACTTCGACGTCGCCGACGAGGCGCTGAAGGCGCACGCCACCCAGGTGGACCCCAACGGGTTCTGGTTCGCCGTGCCCAACGAGGTCGTCGCGGAGGCCTGGCCGAGTGAGGACTACCACCTGGTGCGCTCGCTGGTGGACACCGAGGTCCCGGAGAAGGACCTCTTCGCGGGTGTCCGAGAAGCAGTGAGAGTATGAGCGGTATGAACACCCTTCTCACGTCCGCGACGGTGCTGGCGGGCGACTTCCAGCTCGACAGGGACACCGTGACCCCCGGTGTGCTCGGCTTCCTAGTCATCTTCGTGATCGGCGTCGGACTGTACTTCCTCATGCGCAGTCTCATGGGCAAGCTCCGCGCCCTGCCCAAGGACGACGACTTCGGCGCGAGGACCGCGGCCTCCGACGACGGCGGGTCGGCCGACGCGGCGCAGGTCTCCGCCGAGGACACCGCTCCGCGGGCCTGAGGAGACGCCCCCCGCCCTGCCCCAGCGGGACGGCGTGTCCGGGCCCACCGCCCGGACCGGACGCCTCGGGGCGCTCCCGCGTCCGCCGGGCGGGCGCGCGACCCCCTCCCGGGCGGTGGCCCGCGTCCCGCTCCGGCGGGCGCGCGACGTCCCACCGCCCCGGGCGGCGGATTTCACGGACGCCCGGTCGGCCCCCGTGCCCCGCTCCGGCGGTTGCGCGACGCCCCGCGGCCCCGGATGGCAGAGTTGGGGCATGCCCAACCGCCTGAGCGACGCGACCAGCCCCTACCTGTTGCAGCACGCCGACAACCCCGTGGAGTGGTGGCCCTGGGGCGAGGAGGCCCTGGCCGAGGCGCGTCGGCGCGACGTGCCCCTCCTCGTCTCCGTCGGCTACGCCGCCTGCCACTGGTGCCACGTGATGGCCCACGAGTCCTTCGAGGACGAGGCGACCGCGGCCCTGATGAACAGCCTCTTCGTCAACGTCAAGGTGGACCGCGAGGAGCGCCCCGACGTCGACGCCGTCTACATGGAGGCGACCCAGGCCATGACCGGCCAGGGAGGCTGGCCCATGACCGTGTTCGCCACCCCCGACGGCGCCCCGTTCTACTGCGGCACCTACTTCCCGCGCGAGCACTTCCAGCGCCTGCTGCGGGGCGTGGCCGACGCCTGGCGGGACCAGCGCTCCGAACTGGTCGGCCAGGGCGCGCGCGTGGTGGAGGCGCTCAGCGGCCCGCGCACCCTGGCCGCCGCGCCGCCGCCCTCCGCGGACCGGCTCGACCTGGCCGTCCGCGCGCTGGTGCGCGACTACGACAGCGCCCACGGCGGTTTCGGCACCGCGCCCAAGTTCCCGCCGTCGATGCTGCTCTCCTTCCTCACCGCGCAGGACGAGCGCACCCGGCCCCTGCGGAGTTCGGACGAGTCCACGCCCGCCTGGCTCATGGCCAGCGGCACCGCCCTGGCCATGGCGCAGGGCGGCATGTACGACCAGCTCGGCGGCGGTTTCGCCCGCTACTCGGTGGACCGCGAGTGGACCGTGCCGCACTTCGAGAAGATGCTGTACGACAACGCCCTGCTGCTGCGCGCCTACGCCCGGATGGGCCGCCGCCCCTCGGGGCCGGGGGTCTCCGACGCCGCCACCCACGCCCTGCTGAGCCGGATCGCCGGGGAGACCGCCGACTGGATGCTGCGCGACCTGCGCACGCCCGAGGGCGGGTTCGCCTCCGCGCTGGACGCCGACAGCGAGGGCGAGGAGGGAACCTACTACGTGTGGACGCCCGCCCAGCTGAGGGAGGTCCTGGGCGAGGAGGACGCCGCCTTCGCCGCCGAGGTGTTCGGCGTGACCGAGGAGGGCACCTTCGAGCGCGGCGCCTCCGTGCTCCAGCTGCCCGCACCGCCCGCCGACGCCTGGCGCTACCAGCGGGTCCGTGAGGCCCTGCTGGAGGCCCGCGCCGAGCGGGTCGCCCCCGCGCGCGACGACAAGGTGGTGGCAGCCTGGAACGGTCTGGCGGTCGCCGCGCTGGCCGAGGCCGGGGTGCTGCTGGAGCGGCCCGACCTGGTGGCGGCCGCCCGTGAGACCGCGGACCTGCTGCTGCGCGTGCACCTGCGGGACGGGCGCCTGGCCCGCACCTCCAGGGACGGGCGCGCGGGCACCAGCGCCGGGGTGCTGGAGGACTACGCCGACGTCGCCGAGGGGCTGCTCGCACTGCACGGTGTGACCGGTGAGGCGCGCTACGCGCACGAGGCCGGGCGTCTGCTGGACACCGTCCTGGACCGCTTCGGCGACGGCTCCGGCGGGTTCTACGACACCGCCGACGACGCCGAGCGCCTCTTCAACCGCCCCCAGGACCCCACCGACAACGTCACGCCGTCCGGCCGGTCGGCGGCGGCGTCCGCGCTGCTCACCTACGCCGCGCTGACCGGCTCCGAGCGCCACCGCACGGCCGCCGAGGAGGCGCTGTCCCCGGTGGCGCTGCTGGCGGAGAAGGCCGCCCGGTTCGCCGGATGGGGCCTGGCCACCGGCGAGGCCCTCCTGACCGGGCCGCGCGCCGTCGCGGTGGTGGGCGACCCCGACGACCCCGTGACCGCGGAGCTGGTGCGCGCGGCGCTGGTCTGGGCGCCGCTGGGCACCGTGCTCTCGCGCGGCGACGGCCGCGACGACGGCGGGGTGCCGCTGCTGCGCGACCGCGCGCCGGTGGGCGGGCGACCGACCGCCTACGTGTGCGAGGGCTTCGTGTGCAAGCTCCCGGTCACCTCGCCCGAGGACCTGCGGGAGCAGCTGCTGGTCTGACGGGTGCCGCCGCCAGGATCCTGGGAACCGTCTTTCGAACCGGCCTCAGCTCCTGGGGGCTGGTTCGGGCGCCCACGGGGTTCTGGAGGTGGCGGAGGCGGGTTCCCGTGGGGGAACCGCGCCCCGGGCGCCGGTCGAGGGTGGTGGCGGGCGACGGGTGGGACGAAGCGGAGCGGAGGCCTAAAAACACGCCCTAACCCAGGTGCGTACCGGCGATGATCCGGTCCACCAGGTCGGGCCGGTAGCCCGGCTGGCGGATCTCCATGTACACGGTCGTGGGCTCGCCCGGCTCGTGCACGGCGGCGCTGCTCAGCGACCCGTTGCCGTGGCACTCGGGCCAGTCCCACACCGTGCCCTCCCAGGCCCCGGTGTCCAGCGGGCGCTCCTCCGGAGGGCCTCCGCACGGCTCGGCGCCGGCGATCCCGCTCAGGTCGGCGGGACCGCTCACCACGGTCGCGTACACACCGTAGGCCGTCTCCCGGGTGGACCCCCAGTCCTCGGCGTCGGTCGCCACCAGCAGCCCCGGGCCCGCGCCGGCCCCGGCCGCCGCTGGAAGGGCCTCCTGCGCGGTGTGGATCTCGTGGGCCCACACCGACGGCACCTCCAGGTAGACCCCCTGCGCGGCGTCGTGCACGGTGGTCAGGGACACCCCCGGCCTGCCCAGGGACCCCGAGAGGCCGGCTCCCATCAGCACCAGCGCCCCCGCCAGGGCCGCCGCCCGGCGCCAGGGCATGCGGAACCGCTGCCACCACGGCACGGCCGCCTTGGGCAGGTCGGGCGCCATACGGATGGTTCTGACCCGGTCGGTGAAGGTTTTGGCGTCCGCCGGACGGCTTTCCCGGTCCACTGAAAGCGCCGAAAGGATGAGCTCGTCGAGCGCGGGGGGCAGACCTGGCCGGATCTGGCCAGGGGCCACCTTCACCGGAGGGCGCGAGGGCGGGCGGCCGGTGATGAGCTCGTAGGCCACCGCGCCCAGCGAGTACACGTCCGACCGGACGTCCAGGTCACCGCCGGGAATGCTCTGCTCGGGGGACATGTAGCCGGGGGTCCCGGCCGCCGCGGTGAACCCCGACGCCTCGTCGATCGACTTGGCGAACCCCAGGTCCGCCACCAGCACCCGCTGCCCCACGGGCGACGACTGGAGCAGCACGTTCGACGGCTTGATGTCGCGGTGGATCGTGCCGTGGTTGTGCAGCACCGTGATGCCCTGGCCGATCTCGGTCAGCAGCCGCAGGGCCTCGTCCAGGGGCAGTGTGCCCCGGTGGACGAGGTCGGCGACGCTGCCCTGGTCGGCGTAGGTCATCACCATGTAGGGCCGGCCGTCGGGGAGCACGTCCACGTCGTGCACCGCCACCAGCCAGGTGGAGTCGGTCTGGCGCAGGATGCGCGCCTCCTCCAGGAAGCGGTGCTGGATGTCCATCTGGTGCGCCCAGTTCTCGGCGAGTACCTTGATGGCCACCGAGTAGTTCAGCAGGTCGTCCTGCGCCAACCAGACCGTGGCGAAGGAACCCGACCCAAGGCGCCGGATGACGCGGTAGCGCCCGAAGGCCTCAGGTTGGCTCATCTCCGCCTCGGTCTGTCAGGGGTGAACACGCGGTCGTTGCCCACTAATACACCATCTGTACCTTCACATTGCCTCCCGCCGATATGATCCCCTCTCCGGGTGGCGCCGATCCCCTCCGGCCGTGGACACTGGAGGAGGCCCGAAGGGCTCCGCGCAGTGCGCGGCGGCGAGGGCGACGATTTTTCGCGAGTGCGGATCCGGACCGGGGCCGTAGACGTCCCAGTGACGTGTGACCCTCGAACGCAAGGGGCGCACCCGCGTCCGCAGCGGACGGCCGGATGTCTGCCGTCAGTCAGGGAGAGACCAGACATGCGCAGTAGTGACCACGCAGACCACGAGGAGAGCCCCGCGCCGCGGCGCAGGGTGGCGAGCAACGTCGACGAGGAGCTGGAGGACCTCGCGCGCCGGGCCAAGGCCGGGGACGCCATGGCCCTGGACGACCTGCTCCGGCGGATCCAGCCCGAGGTGCTGCGCCGCTGCGCCCGCTTCCTGCCCTACCGGCAGGACGCCGAGGAGGCGTGCCAGGACGCGCTGCTGCGCGTGGCGCGCAAGATCGACAGCTTCAAGGGCGACTCCCTGTTCACCACGTGGCTGTACACCGTGGTGTCCAACTCCGCCCGGCAGACCTACCGCTCCATGAAGCGGCGCTCGGCGGAGTTCCCCACCGAGGCCGAGCGCATGCCCCACCAGAGCGACCCCCGCACCACCAGCGTCATCGCCGGTTCCCGCATCGACCTGCTGGAGGCACTCGACCAGCTGGAGAAGGACCGCCCCAACCTGGTGGCCCCCCTGGTCCTGCGCGACCTGTGCCAGATGGACTACAACGAGATCGCCTCCGAGCTCAACCTGGCCCTGGGCACCGTCAAGTCCCGCATCCACCAGGGGCGCAAGCACGTGCGCAAGTCCCTGGCCGTGACGTAGCCCCCTTCGGGCGAACTACGCTGGAGGCATCCCCGTCGGCACATCCTTTCCAGCGGTGTGCTGTTCCAGATCCAGCTCTGAGAGGTTTCGCCAATGGGGCTTCGTGACCCCCTGTACTGGCTCTACGAGCGGCGCCTGGAGCGTCGGCTGACCAGTCAGGAGATCCCCCGCCACGTCGGTGTCGCCATGGACGGCAACCGGCGCTGGGCCAAGGTGAGCGGGCTCGGCGCCGCCGAGCAGGGCCACCAGGCGGGCGCGAACAAGATCTTCGAACTGCTGCGCTGGTGCGACGAGGTCGGCGTGCAGGTGGTCACACTCTGGATGCTGTCCACCGACAACCTCAGCCGGGACGAGTCCGAGCTGGGCCCGCTGGTGCGCATCATCGAGCAGACCATCGCCCGGCTGCGCGAGGAGGGGTGGAACACGCGCCCCGTGGGGGCCCTCGACATCCTGCCCGCGTCCACCGCCCAGGCGCTCAAGGAGGCGGAGACGGCCACATCCGGTAACCCCGGGCTGGTTGTCAACGTCGCCGTCGGGTATGGAGGTAGACGTGAGATCGCTGATGCGGTTCGGTCCCTCCTCCAAGCGGAGGCGGCCAAGGGCACCGGTATCCAGGAGCTTGCCGAGCGCCTGGACATCGAGGACATCGCACGGCATCTCTACACGCGCGGTCAGCCCGACCCCGACCTGCTCATCCGCACGTCGGGGGAGCAGCGCCTGTCCGGCTTCATGCTGTGGCAGAGCGTGCACTCGGAGTTCTACTTCTGCGAGGTCTACTGGCCTGCCTTCCGCAGGGTGGACTTCCTGCGTGCACTTCGCTCGTACGGCGCGCGCAACCGCCGCTACGGATCCTGATCCCCCCGAGCCCGACCCCTTAACGCGGAGTTCACCGCGCGGAGGGAGAGGTCCCTTGGAAACGGGAGCGCGGACGCGTAGCGTCGGAAGTAGCGGGTGGCGTTCGTCCACCCGTTCGGGAGGCCCCGTCTCATTGATCTCCTCCGCCATCGCGGAACGTCAACGAGGAGGGCCGGACCCGGCCCTCGCGGGCCAGGTCCCGGTCCTCCATGATCCCGTGACAGTAGGGCGCCCCAGCGGTGCCCAAGGGGAGAACGAGTGGCTAGTTCCTCGACCGATCGCCGTGACACCCAGTCCCCCGACCCCCGTACGGGGGTAGGCCAGGACGCACGCGTCTACGTGCTCGACACCAGTGTCCTGCTCGCCGACCCGGCCGCCCTGAGCCGGTTCGCCGAGCACGAGGTCGTCATCCCCGTGGTGGTGATCACCGAACTGGAGAGCAAGCGTCACCACCCCGAGCTCGGGTACTTCGCTCGTCACGCGCTGCGCCGCCTGGACGACCTCCGGATCGCCCACGGCCGTCTGGACGTCCCGGTACCGGTGAACGATCTCGGCGGCACGCTGCGGGTGGAACTCAACCACAGCGATCCGCAGATCCTGCCGGCGGGCTTCCGGCTCGGCGACAACGACACCCGGATCCTCACGGTGGCCCGCAACCTCCAGGAGGAGGGCGGGGACGTCGTGCTGGTGAGCAAGGACCTCCCGATGCGGATCAAGGCGTCCTCCATCGGGCTGGCCGCCGACGAGTACCGGGCCGAACTGGCCATCGAGCACGGCTGGACGGGCATGGCCGAGCTGGACGTGCCCGCGCACCAGATCGGCGAGCTGTTCACCAGCGGCGAGAGCGACATCGACGCGGCCCGCGACCTCCCCTGCCACACCGGACTGGTGCTTGTCTCCGAGCGGGGCAAGGCGCTCGGCCGGGTCCAGCCCGACAAGTCGGTGAGGCTGGTGCGCGGCGACCGCGACGTGTTCGGCCTGCACGGCCGCAGCGCCGAGCAGCGCGTCGCCCTGGACCTGCTCACCGACCCCGACGTGGGCATCGTCTCCCTGGGCGGGCGCGCTGGCACCGGCAAGTCGGCGCTGGCGCTGTGCGCCGGTCTGGAGGCCGTCCTGGAGCGCCGCCAGCACCGCAAGGTGATGGTGTTCCGGCCGCTGTACGCGGTCGGCGGCCAGGAGCTGGGCTACCTGCCCGGGACCGAGAACGACAAGATGACCCCGTGGGGCCAGGCGGTGCACGACACCCTGTCCGCGGTGACCAGCGAGGAGGTCATCGAGGAGATCGTGGACCGGGGGATGCTGGAGGTCCTCCCGCTCACCCACATCCGCGGCCGGTCGCTGCACGACGCGTTCGTGATCGTGGACGAGGCCCAGTCCCTGGAGCGCAACGTCCTGCTCACCGTGCTCTCCCGCCTCGGCCAGAACTCGCGGGTGGTGCTCACCCACGACATCGCCCAGCGCGACAACCTGCGCGTGGGCCGCCACGACGGCGTGGTCGCGGTGATCGAGAAGCTCAAGGGCCACCCCCTGTTCGCGCACGTCACCCTGACCCGGTCCGAGCGGTCGCCGATCGCCGCCCTGGTCACGGAGATGCTGGAGAACTGACGCGGTACCGCGGCGGGCCCGTCGGTGTGACGGGCCCGCCGCCCCCGCGGAGCCGCGGCGGGTCTCCGGCCCGCTCCCCACGGGCGCGCCGTCGGGTCTCTCAGCGCATCCCCGCCACCAGGCGGCCCAAGCGCCGGAGCCGTTCCAGGCTCGCCTCGTAGCGGGCGCCGATCACCAGCAGCAGCACACCCGCCACGGCGAACGGCACCCAGTTCGGCACCAGGCGGGTCAGGTCCCACAGGGGCGGACCGAACGCCCTCAGCGAGGTCGCCACCAGCACCAGCCCGCCCGCCACCAGGGCCGCCTGGAGCCGCCCGCGCAGTCCCCACACGGTCACCGCGAGGCCCAGCACGAGCACGGCGGGCACCCGCCACACCATGCCCTCCTCCGCCAGCACCAGCACGACGGTGGGCAGGAACAGCAGTGCCAGGCCGCCGCCGTGGGCGGCCCAGCTCGACGGCGGTACGGCCGCCCTGCGGCTCCACTCCCAGCCCACGGCCAGCGCCGCGAGGGCGGGCGGCACCGTGTACGCCTCGGGCACGGCCACGTCCCAGGCCGAGAGCACCGTCCACAGCGCCGCCAGCATCAGCAGCGCGCCCACCGGCGCGAACCAGCGCCGCCCGGGCCGCGCGGCGGTAGCCAGCGCGACGACCCCGACCACCGCCAACGCCAGTGCGACCAGTTCCGCCCGCGCCCCCGCCGCCGCGGCGACGCCCAGCGAGACCGCCGCCCACAGCCAGGCTGGAACCTCCGTCGCCGGTAGCAGCGGTCCGCGCAGGCGCGGCGCTGCCACGGCCACCGCGGCGACCATCGCGATGGGCGCCAGCACCGCGTACTCCACCGGAGCCCCCAGCAGCAGGGGCAGCGCCAGCGCGAACCCGCCCGTCGCCGCCGTCGCCGCCGCCGTGGCGCCGACCGCCGCGACGGCGGTCCGGGCCGGGGCCGCGACCACCGCGGCGACCACCGCGACCCCCATCAGTGCACCCGTGGTCGAGTGCGCCTGGACCAGGGACCAGCCCGTGCCGAGCAGCAGGGTGAGGAGGGCGGTCAGCCCCGCCAACCAGCCGAGCCGCCCGCTGCGGGTCAGCGCCGACCACAGCGCCAGGGCCGAACCCACCGCGAACACCCACAGCAGGGCGCCGAGGAACGGCGCGTCCAGGACCAGGGGCAGTGCGACGAGCGAGGGCGGCGCGGCGAGAACCGCCGCGGCCGCCGTCCGCCCGCGGTCGAGCAGGGCGACCAGGGCCACCGCCGCCGCACCGGCCAGCAGCATCCCGACCGCCGTGCCGAAGGCCTCCGCCGGGCCCGCCGCGCCGTGCAGCCCCAGGACGGTGCGGGCCGGTTCGCCCAGGGCCCGCACGGGCGCCGTCCACGGCCCGTACGCGCCGGACAGCAGCGGTAGGCCGGGGCCGTGCCCGCGTCCGACCAGCAGCGGGGCGGACGCGAGCAGGAGCAGACCGACCACGGTGAAGACCGGCCGGGGGTCGCCCCCGGCACCGCTCGCGGACGGGAGGGGGGTCCGCCCGAGCAGCACCGCGTTCGCCCCCGCCAACAGCGCGCTGACGGCCAGCAGCCACCACGCCGCCGGCGGCGCGGTGTCCGAGATCACGAGACCGAGCCCGAAGAACGCGCCGGTCAGCATGGCCAGCGCCCACAGGAGCAGGCCCGTCGCGTAGAGCGCCGCGGGGCGGCCGGAACGGGCGTACAGGAGCAGCGCGACCAGGACTGTCGCTTCCACGAACACGAGTGCGGCCAGGGAGGTGTACTGGTCCGGAAGCGACCACAGGCCACCGGTGAGCAGGGCCAGGGTTCCGGTGAGCGCGGGCACCCAGGAGCCGGGCCGACGCGGTGCCGGGGCCGTGGCCAGGACCAGCGCGGCGCCGACCAGGAGGGCGCACACCACCGCCGCCGCGTGCGGCGGGTCCAGCAGGTGCACGGCCGTCAGCAGCGCCGGAGGAGCGGTCAGGGCGGCGGCGGGCACCAGCGCCCGGCGGCGCAGCAGGAACACCGCGCCCATGGAGAGCACGGCGCAGACGAGCACGGCGAGCAGCGTGGACACGGCGTCCGCGGGGGCCGTCGTCGGCAGACCCAGCACGCTGGACACCGGTGCCGTCGAGGGGACGCCGTTCCACGGGGGCAGGGGCGCCCTGGGCAGCGCGGGCAGGTGCGCGGGTCCGGCGGCCAGCGGGGCCGCCCCCAGGACCAGCAGGGCGATGACCGCGGGGACCCGGGAGGTTCCCGCGTTGTCTGTGCCGCCCGTCGCCGCTGGGCCGCCCGGTCCGCCCACCGGCCCGGGACCCGCCGGGGCCCGGTGCGGCGGGTTCCGGGCCAGCAGCAGACCGGTCACGCCCGACAACAGCAGGACGGCGGCCACGAACCACCAGGCTCCGGCGCGGTCGGCGCCCGCGGCGGAGGCGACGAGGGCGAACGCCGTGTACAGCAGCGCCAGGACCGTGGTCAGCACCCACAGCACGGTCGCGCTGCCCCGGAGGGCGCGCACGGGGACGCCCGCGCGGGGCCGTCCGGACCAGAGCGCCAGGAGCAGGTCGGCGAGCCCGGTCGCGGCCAGGACGGGCAGCGCCCAGGACCAGAGCCAGGGGGAACCGGACGCCGCCACCAGCAGGACTGGCACCGGTTGCAGGAGCAGGACGGCCAGGACGCGCGGCGTCCGCAGCGGCACGAGCAGCGGATAGGACGCCAGCAGCGCGCCGATGACGACCAGCGCGATCGCGGTGTAGCCGGAACCGCTCCCGATCCGCTCCGACGCCAGCAGCCACAGCGCGAGGGCGTCGACGCACAGAAGCGCGGCGGCCAGGCAGCCGAAGGTCTCCGCGGTCGCCCTGAGACCGCGGCGGTGCAGAGGCAGGGCCAGGACGGCGAAGGCCGCCGTGGTGAGGCCGAGGACCCCGGCGCGGGCGCCGGTGCCCATGTCGCTCCACGTCCAGATGGCGAAGACCAGGGCCGCGATGCCGACGAGCACGCCGCCCAGTCCGAGGATGACGTTCTGGGCCGAGCGGCGGGTGACCTCCCCGGACACCCGCCCGACGGGAGCCCCTCCGGCCGGCCCGTGCGCCGGCGCGTAGGGGACATGCCCGTGTGCGTGGACTCCCTGGCCGCCGGGGGGCACGACACCGGGCGGGGCGGCCGGTCCCGGCGCGTGACCGGAAGCCCGATCCGGAACCCGCGGCGGCTCACCGTGCGCGGAGCCGGGAACGGCCCCGGCCGGGGGCGCGCCCCGGCCCGACTCCTCGCGCAGCAGTGCCACGACGGCGGCGCGCTCCTCGCGCAGGTGCCGCTCGCGGCTGTTGAGCAGCGAGATCTCTGTGTCGATGCGCCACAGGCGCTGGGCGGTGACGCCGACGAGCAGGAGCCCGCACCGCTGGCAGGTCCGGGGCGCAGCCGGGAGCGGGACGCGGCAGTCCGGGCACCTGAGCCGTGGGTCCTCGGGGGACGGCGGGGATCCGTGGACGTTCATGGCGCCATCCTGGTCCCCGCGGCCGCCCGGGCACATCCGTACGGGTACTCAGGAGCACCGTTCCCGGTGACCTCCGTCTCGCTCCGGGAGGTGCGGAGACCCCCGCCACAGCACCGGGAGGGCTTGACCTCCCCTTGACTCTGCGTATCGACGCGCAGGTCAAAGCGCCGCACTGTGGATGCATTCCGTGATGTGATCCAAGACATAGTAAATCTGGCGTTACTTCATCGTGACGATGATGCAGGCTGAACCCGCTGCACGAACATCCCCTCCCACGTGGGAACCCGCGCCGCGGTCGGTCGAACGGCTACCCCTTCCCTCGCGCGCGACACCCCGGGCCACGTGGTCAGCGGCGGCGAACTCTCACACACGCGGACCCCGTGGGGCGCGTGTGCGTCTACGCGAAAGGGCGATTTTGCTACTCAACCTCATCTCACTGCGACATGCGGGCGCCGTCGGCGCCGCGACCCTCGTCGCCGGCGGCACCTTCTCGGTCGCCGCGTTCGCCCAGAGCGACGCGGCCGACCCGAGCCAGCTCGCCTCCGCCGCGGTGGTCCCCGACCAGCAGTCGGCGGCGGGCGGCGACGGCGGATCCGACCGGCCCGAGGACTTCTTCGCCGCGCAGTCCGAGCAGAGCGACCAGGAGCGCCGGACCCAGCGCGAGGAGAGCATGGAGCAGGCCAGGGCGGTCGTCGACGGGGCCGTCCGCGCCGACAGCGGGACGGCCAGCGACATCGCCGAGCCCGAGCCCGAGCCCGAACCCGAGGCCGACGCCTCCGGCGGTTCCGACTCCTCCGGCGGCGGATCCGCCGCGTCGGCCCCCTCCGGCGACCCCAAGGAGATCGCGCTGCAGGTGGTCCTGGACGAGGGCTGGGGCGCCAGCGAGTTCCACGACTGCCTGGAGCCGCTGTGGGAGAAGGAGAGCAACTGGAACCACACGGCGGAGAACCCCAGTTCGGGCGCCTACGGCATCCCGCAGTCGCTGCCGGGCGACAAGATGGCCTCCCACGGCTCCGACTGGCGGACCAACCCGGCCACGCAGATCGCCTGGGGCATCGACTACATCAAGGACCGCTACGGAAACCCCTGCGGCGCCTGGTCCCACTCCCAGGCCAACAACTGGTATTAATAGGGCTTTCCCTGCCAATAACCCCCTCTTGGGAAAGGCAATCGTGCTAATCAACCGAATGTCGCTGCGCAGTACGGCGGCGGTCGGTGCGGCGACCCTCGTCGCGGGTGCGACCTTCGCCGTCACCGCGTTCGCGGATGACGAGATCGATCCGGACACTGTGGCCAGCGCCGCCATTCCGGAGGCCGAGGAACCCGCCGCCGACACCGAAGCCGGGGAGGAGCAGTTCTTCTCCGAGCAGTTGTCCCAGGAAGAACTCCAGACCCTGCGCAGCCAGGCTCAGGAGCAGCGTGACGCGGCCCTCACGGAAGGGGTCCTGACGGCCCAGGTCGAGGGAAGCGACATCGAGGAGGAGGAAGAAGAGGAAGAGGAGGAGGAGACTCCCGTCTTCACCGGCGACCCCAAGGGCATCGCCCTCCAGATGGTCACCGATCAGGGCTGGGGCGCCAGCGAGTTCCACGACTGCCTCGAGCCCCTGTGGCAGAAGGAGAGCAACTGGAACCCCAGCGCGCAGAACCCCAGTTCGGGCGCCTACGGCATCCCCCAGTCGCTGCCGGGCGACAAGATGGCCACCCACGGCGACGACTGGCAGACCAACCCGGCCACGCAGATCGCCTGGGGCATCGACTACATCAAGGGCCGCTACGGCACTCCCTGTGAGGCCTGGGCCCACTCCCAGTCCGTCGGCTGGTACTGATCCGCCGGTGCGCCCCCCTGTCGGCGGGCGCCGCCTCCGGCTCACACGCGAGGCGCGGGGGCCGTTCCCTTCCGGAACGGCCCCCGTCGTGTCGGGCCCGCCGCGGTCGGCGGGCGGCGCGCTCACAGCAGTGGGTCGAACGACTCCATGACGTCTTCGGGCAGGTCGTCGTAGTAGTCGGCGTCCTCGCGCGGAACGTTCACGCTCACCAGGTAGAACACCCGGTCGCCCTCGTGCTCGGTGCTGACCGCGTAGGCCCAGAAGCGCCGTTCCTGACTCGCCCAGGTCTCGTTGACGAAGTCCGACTCCACCAGGGCGACGTCCCAGCCCTCCTCGAAGTCGCCGTCGTCGAACTCCTCCAGCTCCAGCTGCGTGTAGCCGGTGGTGACGTCACCCTCGACCCGCGTCCCGCCGTTGGTCTCCTCCAGGTACTCGGCGCTCGTCCCGGTGAACTCCTGCTCGGTCCACCCTGTCACCCACACCTGGTGGTCGCCGCCCGGCGCGACGAACACCGCCAGCGTGTTCTCGATCCCGCTGTCGTCCACCTGCCACCCGGCCGGGTGGTCCACGTGGAACCACTGCGACCGGAAGGTCTCCAGCTCGTCGTAGGACGGCGGCTCCCCGTCCTCGTCCCCGTCCCCGGTCGTGCCGCCCTCACCGCCGCTGCCGCTGCCGACACCGGCCTCGTCCCCGCCGACGGAGGCGGAGGGCTCCGCCGGGGGCCTCGCGCCCTCGGACGCCGACAGCGTCTCGGAGGCGCCGCCCTCGGCCTCGGCTCCGGCGAGCAGGGTGGCGCTCACCACGGCCACACCGCCGATCAGCGCCAGGGCCACCACCGCGGCGCCCACGCCGACGAGGAGCCTGGTGTTCCCCGAGCCCGAGCCCGGAGGCGCGCCGCCGTGTCCGCCCGAGTGGAGCGCGGCACCGGGACCCCCGGGTCCGCCCGGGCCGCGGCCCATACCGCCGTGGCCGCCTCCCGCGGAGTGCGGCGGCCGGTGCTGGTGGACCGCGCGGTGCCCGTGCGCGAAGGGCGTCGCGGGCGTCACCGGGTCGGCCGGTCCGCCCCGCGGCGGGCTCGGCCCCGTCACCGGACCCTGCGGCAACGGGGTGCGCGTGTAGGGGTAACCGCCCACCGGCCCCGTGCCGGGGCGGCCGCCGCCCGGCGCCTGGCGGGGGCTCCGCGGAGCGCTGACCCCGGGGGCCGCGTGCGGACCGCTGCCGAAGGCCGGGGCGCCGCCTCCGAACGCCCCCGCGCCCGCCGCTCCGAAGCCGCCGCTGTCGTCACCGCCCGCGTTCGGCCCGCCACGCCCGCGCAGCAGTGCCAGCGCCCCGTCCGCGTCCAGCCTGCGGTCCGGGTCGCGCTCCAGCAGGCCGGAGATGAGCGGCTCCAGCCGCCCGGCACGCGTCATCGGCGGCAGCGGAGCGGACATCACCGCCGCGATCGCCGCGGTGATGCCGTCGCGGCGGAACGGGGAGGCGCCCTCGACCGCCGCGAACAGGGTCACGCCGATGCTCCACAGGTCGCCCCGGTGCTCGGCCGGGCCGCCCGCCAGCCGCTCGGGCGGCATGTACTCGGGCGAGCCGATCAGCGCGCCGGTGCGGGTGATGCTCGGTCCGCCCTCCATGGTCGCGATGCCGAAGTCGGTGAGGATCACCCGGCCGTCCAGGGACGTCATGATGTTGCCCGGCTTGATGTCGCGGTGCAGGACCCCGGCCGCGTTCGCGGCCCGCACGGCGCGCAGCAGCGACTCGGCGATCTCCGCGACCTCGTCCGGGGGCAGGGCGCCCCGCTCGTCGAGCCGGTCCTGGAGGGACCCGCCCTCGACCAGCTCCATGACCACCCACGGGTTGCCGTCGTACTCGAAGACGTCGTGGATGGTGATCACCGTGGGGTGGCTGATCCGCGCGGCGGAGCGCGCCTCGCGCCGGACCCGGCCGTGGGCGTCCGCGCGCTCGGCGTCGGTGAAGTGGTCGGGAAGCAGCACCTGCTTGATCGCCACGTCGCGGTCCAGCGTCGGGTCGAAGGCCTGCCAGACCACCCCCATACCGCCGCGGCCGAGTTCCCGGCGCAGGACGTAGCGGTCCGCGACGACGCGTTCACTGCCGCTGTTGCTCGACATGTACTGCCCTCTCGGAGGCGGGCTTCCAAGGTGCTCGTTCAAGAATGTCGGACGCCTTCCGCGCCCGGAAGGTTCCTGGTCCGGCCCTTCACCGCCGGGTGAGACGCAACCGGGACCCGTGCGCACCGTGCCCCCCGTCCGGCGCGCGACCGCCCGGCCCGGCACGCGGAAGGGGCACCCCGCACGCGGGGTGCCCCTTGGCGGAACGGGTCCGGACTACTGGGAGTTGGTCATCCGCAGCACGTCGAGGGCCTCGTCCAGCTGCGCCTCGGTGAGCTTGCCGTCCCGGACGTAGCCGCGCTCGATGACCACCTCGCGGATGGTCTTCTTCTCCTTCAGCGACTGCTTGGCGACCTTGGAGGCCTCCTCGTAGCCGATGTAGCGGTTGAGCGGGGTCACGATCGACGGCGAGGACTCGGCGTAGACGCGGCACTGCTCGGCGTTGGCCTCGATGCCGGACACGCAGCGGTCCGCGAACACGCGCGAGACGTTGGAGATCAGACGCACGGACTCCAACACGTTGCGGGCGATCATCGGCAGCTGCACGTTCAGCTCGAAGTTGCCGCTCGCGCCGCCGAAGGCCACCGCGGCGTCGTTGCCGACGACCTGCGAGGTCACCTGGAGCACGGCCTCGCACAGGACCGGGTTGACCTTGCCCGGCATGATCGAGGAGCCGGGCTGGAGGTCGGGCAGGAGGATCTCGCCCAGGCCCGTGGTCGGGCCCGAGCCCATCCAGCGGATGTCGTTGGCGATCTTGGCGAAGCCGACCGCGATGGTCCGCAGCTGGCCGGACAGCTCGACCAGGCCGTCGCGGGCGCCCTGCGCCTCGAAGTGGTCGCGGGCCTCGGTCAGCGGCAGGCCGGTGTGCTCGGCGATCTCGGCGATGACCCGGGCGGAGAAGCCCTCGGGGGTGTTGATGCCGGTGCCCACGGCGGTGCCGCCCAGCGGCAGCTCGGCCACGCGCGGCAGGACGGCCTCCAGGCGCTCCACGCCGTAGCGCACCTGGGCGGCGTACCCGGCGAACTCCTGGCCCAGGGTGACCGGGGTGGCGTCCATGAGGTGGGTGCGGCCGCTCTTGACCACGGAGGCGAACTCGGTGGCCTTGGCGCCGAGCGCCTCCTCCAGGTGCCGCAGCGCCGGGACCAGGTCGTTCTGGACGGCGGAGGTGGCGGCGATGTGGATGGACGAGGGGAACACGTCGTTGGATGACTGCGACGCGTTGACGTGGTCGTTGGGGTGCACGGGGGCCCCGAGGCGCTCGGTGGCCAGCGTCGCCACGACCTCGTTGGTGTTCATGTTGCTGGAGGTGCCCGAGCCGGTCTGGAAGACGTCGATCGGGAACTCGTCGTTCCACCTGCCCTCGGCGACCTCCAGGGCGGCCTCCCGGATCGCCTTGCCCAGGTCGTCGCTGATGACGCCTAGCTCGGCGTTGACCTTGGCCGCGGCGGCCTTGATCTGGCCGAGGGCGGCGATGTGCGCGCCCTCCAGGCCCTGGCCGGAGATCGGGAAGTTCTCGACGGCACGCTGCGTCTGGGCCCTCCACTTGGCCTCGGCCGGAACCCTGACCTCACCCATCGAGTCGTGCTCGATACGGAACTCGCTCATTGCAACCCAACTCTCCCTGGGAAAACCTGTGAGCCCCAGATTGCCAGACGCACCGGAGCACACCGCCACCTCACCCGGGGTTGACGGTGTTGCACGCGTCATGTTGACACCGACGCCGCCCTCCGCGACCGGTCGGCGGTCCTCGCAGGTCGGCGCGGTCAGGCCCCGATACCGCGTCGGCGCTCGCGGCGGCGCCAGCCCAGGAGGCGGCGCCTCCTCGGGGCGCGCACGCGCACCACGCCGAACAAGGAGAACCCGTCGATCTCCAGCACCGGGGGACGGGACAGCTCGGAGCGGCGCGCGGTGGTGGTGCGCCTGCCCAGGAACGACCATCCGGTCAGCCGCACCTCGACGCCCTCGGGGACGTCGATCTCCACGCGGCCCAGGACGGCGGTCGCGGTCATGCGGTGGTGGTTGTGCATCAGGAGCGCCTCGCGCATGTCCACCTCGACCCTCCCGACCAGCGCCACGGCCAGCTCGTCGGGATAGGCCACCCAGCGGCCCCTGCGCTCCGCCCTGCCGAACAGGCCGAGGACGGGCTGGCGGTCCAGGCGGATGGGCTGCTGCTCGGCGGGGAGCAGGTCGGCGGTGATCCCGGGCAGCTCGCCCAGGGTCCGGGCCTCGTGCGCGAGGGAGGAGCGCTCCTCGAACTCCTCCAGGTCCAGACGGCCGTCGGCGGCGGCCTCGCGCAGGACCCGCAGGACCCGTTCGCGGTCGGTGTTGGAGGCACGGAGCCGATCGGGGGACACTTCCTCACTCACACCGCCCAGACTAGGCGAAACCCCGGGCCGGCCGCCCGTCCGGGGAGTACCGCGCGTCGGCGCGTCCGGGGGCGCTCCGCGTCCGCCCGCCCGGGGCCACGGGAGGACTCCGGACGGGAGCGCCGCGCCTCGGCCCGGCCGGAAGGCGCGGCGGACCGGACCCGGGCGGGGCGAAGGCCCTCACGCCTTCGCCCCGCACGCCGTCACAGGTCCATCAGCGCCCGCCTGGCGACAGCGTCGGAGGCGGCGGCCAGCGGCCGGACCGCCACCCTGACCAGCGCGCGGGCGTTGTCGTCGCCCGCCACGCGGTTGGAGCCGAGCTCACCGCACCGCACGCAGCGGTGGACGATCATCCACTCCCCGTCCGGTCGCGCCGCCATGCTAAGCGCGTCCATCGCGCCCCGGCAGCCGGACGCGCGGTCGCCGGGGACCCGCAGGTCCACGTGCAGGCTGGTCAGGCAGTGCGGACAGTGGTTGCGGTGGGCCGTCCCAGGCGCGCGGGCCGGGATCTCCAGACGGCACCGCACACAGCGGAACGAACCCGCGCCGCCCGCCTCGCCGTGGGCGTGCAGCACGGTCTTGGGGCGCTGGGGACGCCTGGTGACACGGGTGTTGCGTCGGCCCACGCTCACACCTCCCCGAACAGGTCGAGCGGGAAGGGCGGTTCGGCCAGCGGCCGGACCGCGATCCGCATGAGGACGAGGTGGTTGTCGTCCGGTGGGACGGCGCTCTCGGACATCTCGTCACACACGCCGCAGCGGTGGATGAGCGTCCAGGAGCCGCCGCGCGGTACCGCGACCGAGATCGGGGCCATGCGCCCGCCGCAGTCGGAGGCACCGCCCCCGACCCGGTCCAGGACGTGGCGTGAGCTCAGGCAGCTCGGGCAGTGGTCGCGCGGTTCCCCGTCGGGGCCGAGACGTGACACGGACAGGCCGCAGCGCACGCAGGCGAAGGCGCCGGTGCGCACGGCGGAGCTGTGGCCGGAACGGCCGGAGGAATCGGTGGTGGACACCCGGAGGCACTCCTTGCTGGGAATGGGTGGTGAACAGCAGGGAGCAGGCCGAGCGCTTCTCGACGGAAAGGGGCGTGGCCGCCTCAGGTACCCGGTGCCCGGGTACGGCGGTGGCACGCGTGACTGTGAGGCGCGCTCGGCGCGTTCCGGGGCATACTCACCCTTCTCCGTCCGGAGTCGTCCTCCGGATTCTCGTCGCCTACGGGTCCGGAGGACGATCGTAGGCGGGTGCCCCGGCCGGGACAACGGGTTTTCCGCCGGTCGGACCGACCCGCGCTGCCCGCCGCGCCGCGGCCGCGCACGGCGCGGCGGGAGGGCTTCCACAGCCGGAGGAACCCGCTGGAAATCCCTCGCCCCCGCTGTCTACGGTTGTGTTCATGACCACACCTGTCCCCGGTCACCGTCCTTCCGGGAGCACGACCATGGACGCCGGTGGCACACCGCCCGCCCTGCGGCTCCGGGGAGTCGTCAAGCGCTTCGGTTCGCTCACCGCCGTCGACGGGCTCGACCTGGAGGTCCCGCAGGGCGTCGTCCTGGGCCTGCTCGGGCCCAACGGCGCGGGCAAGTCGACCACCATGAAGATGCTCACCGCCCAGTCCCTCGCCGACGAGGGCGAGATCCGCGTCCTCGGCCACGCCGTCCCCGACGAGTCCAAGTGGGCCCGGGCCCGCATGGGCGTCGTGCCCCAACACGACAACCTCGACGAGGAGCTCACCGTCGAGCAGAACCTGCGGATGTTCTCCTACCTGTACCGGGTGCCGCGCCGCCGACGCCGCGAGGCCATCGCCCGGACCATGCGGCTGGCCCAGCTCGCCGACCGGGGCGCGACCCTCGTCGACGACCTGTCCGGGGGAATGCGCCGCCGCCTGCTCATCGTCCGCGCCCTGCTGCACCGGCCCGAACTCGTCCTCATGGACGAGCCCACCGTGGGCCTGGACCCGCAGGTGCGCCAGGACCTGTGGAGCGTCATCTCCGCGCTGCGCGCCGAGGGCGTCACCGTGCTGATGTCCACCCACTACATCGAGGAGGCCGAACGCCTCTCCGACGAGGTGGCGCTCATGGCCGCGGGCAGGATCGTCGAGCGCGGCGCCCCCGCCGACCTCGTCGCCCGGTACGCGGGGACCACCGTGGAGGAGTACACCCCGGGCGAGGAGGGTGTCGACGGACTCGAACGCCTCGTCCACGGACACGGCTTCACCACCCGGCGCACCGGCACCACCGTGTCGGTCCTGCGCGCCGAGGAGCTGCCCGACTCCCTGCGCGACCGGCTGGGCGCGCCGCTGCGCCGGGTGAGCACCCTGGAGGACGTCTTCGTGGCCCTGACCGGGGAGAGTGTGGAGTGACGGACCAGACGCGGCAGGCCCGGGAGGACGCCCGGCCCGAGATCCACGCCCGCCCCGGCCGGTTGGAGGCCGACGCGGTGATGGGCGTCGTCGCCCGCGAGTGGATCCTGTACGGCCAGTCCTGGCGGGCGACCACCTTCGCGGCGGTGGTCGAGCCCACCCTCTACCTGCTCTGCTTCGGCTTCGGCATGGGCGCCCTCATCGGCACCCTCGCCGGGTACAGCTACATCGACTTCCTCGGCACGGGCATCGTGGCGGTGTCGGTGCTGTTCCAGTCGATGATGCCCGGAGTCATCAACACCTTCATCAAACGACGGTTCCTGCACACCTACGAGGGCATCCTCGCCGCCCCCGTGGACGTGCGCGAACTCGTCACCGGCGAGGCTCTGTGGCTGGCGATGCGTTCGGGCGTGTACGGGTGCGTCCCACTGCTCGTCGCGGTCGGATTCGGGCTGCGCCCCGGCCCCGGCCTGCTGCTCGTGCCGCTCATCGCCTTTCTGTCCGGGTTCGCCTTCGCCCTCTTCGGGATCTGGATCTCCGCCCTGATCAACTCGGTGCGGTCCATGGACTACGTGTTCAGCGGCCTGTTCACCCCGCTGTTCCTGGTGGCGGGCACGTTCTTCCCGCTCACCGAGCTGCCCGACTGGGTGCGGAACGCGGCCATGGCCAATCCGCTCTACCACTCGGTCGAGCTGATCCGCGGGGTGGTCTTCGGCAACCTCGGGGCCGGACCGGCGCTGTTCCACCTCGGAGTGCTGCTGGTGTTCGTGGTTCTCATGTGGTTCCTGGCGTGCGCCCGGATGAGACGCCGCGTGGTCGGCTGAAGCCCCCCGCACGCGCGGACGGCGCGGGGAGCGCCCTCCCCGCGCCGTCCGCGCGTCGGCGCCCCGTGCGGCTACTCGCCGCCGCTGGGCGACCAGCGCAGCTCCACGCTGCTGCGCTGCCCCTCCTCGGTGACGCTCAGCGCCAGGCCGACGGCGCCCCACTGACCGGGGGCCTCGACCTCGCTCTCGGTCAGCACCTGGCGCAGGTCCATGTACCCGGCCATCACCGCCGAGTCCATCTCCTGCATGGTCTGCTGGAAGACCGGGTCGTCGCCCAGGCGCCCGGTGGCGCTGCTGCCCTGGGACACCACCACGGCGTCGCCGTCGGTGCTCACACCCGGCGGGGTGCTGTAGGAGTCGACGACCGCGCTCTCGACGAAGTCGCTCAAGATCTGCTCGTCACCGCCCACCGCGCGGTACTGGAAGGACGCCTCCCCGCCGCCGCCGTAGGCGGACCCGAAGAAGCCCTCCAGGTTCATGTCGGTGACACCGAACGCGGTCGAGGAGCCCAGCAGCTGGGTGAACCCCTCCGGCAGCGGGGCGCCCATCGAGTTGAACTGGCGCTCCATCTCCTGTATCTGGCCGCTGCTCGTCATGAACGGGATCGAGTCGCTCTCGTAGGCGTCGGTCAGCGCCGTGTCCAGGCCGCTGGCGCCCAGTGCCATGACCGTGCTCTCGGGCAGCGACTCCATCGCCGCCACGCTCGCCCCCGGCGTCTCGGCCAGCCAAGCCAGGTCGGTGCCGTCCACCGTGAGGTCGAAGACGTCCGTGCGCGCCTCCAGGTACTCGCCGTCCACCCGCAGGGACGCGGTCATCCGGCCGCTCAGCTCACCGGTCTCGGCGGCCAGGTCGGCCTCGAACTCCCGGGCGAACTCCTCGACCTCCATCAGGCTCGCGAGGTCCGCCCACCCCGCGGCCAGACTGCCGCTGGGCACGTCGTCCATGTCACCGGAGAAGGTGTCGGCGTCGGCCAGGGGGCCGTACTCGTCCACCTGCGCGTGCAGGTCCGCCAGCGCCGCGTCGGAGGTGGTGAGGAGCGCGAAGTCGTCGATCACCTCGAAGTAGAGGTCGTCGTACTCGCCGCTGAGCCGCTCCAGGTCCTCCTGGGCGAGCCGCTCGTCCTCCACCGCGAGCGCGAACGCTCCAGCCACACCGGCGCCCTCGCCCAGCTCGGCCTCGCCGCTGGCGGGCCACATCGCGAAGCCCACCCGCTGGCCGATCCACTCCTCGACCTCGGACTGCTGCGCCTCGGGGAAGGCGGCCACGAAACCCTCGGCGACCAGCCCCGTCATGTCGCCGTCGGGCTCGTCCATCTCGGCGGTGACCTCGTCGGGGAGCCGCTCCACGAAGCGCAGCAGCTCCATGGCCTGGGAGCCGTCGATGGACAGGTCGATCTTGCCGAACGCGAGCGAGCTGCCCGGGAGCACGTCCTCGGGCTGGGGGCCGCCGAAGCTGACCAGCGAGACGGTGGCCCACACCGTGCCGCCCATGAGGAGGAGCGCGGCGCCCGCGGCGGCCGGGATCAGCCAGCGCCTGTCGCGGCCGCCGCCGGAGGGCGGCACCTGTCCACCGGAGTACTGACCCCCGGGGAAGGGGCCCGCGGGCGGCGGACCGCCGGGCGCGCCGCCGCCGAAGCCCGCGGGGGGCTGGCCGGGAGCCTGGGGCGGAGGGTAGCCCTGCCCGGGCTGCTGGTGCTGCCACTGGGGCTGCTGCGGGGGATCGGGGTAGGACATCAAACCTCCGGCGGGGAATTCTCGGCGCGTGCACCGCGCAACCAACGCCGGGTCTGATGCCGCGTCGACCCGGTGTGGTTCGCGTCCCGCGCCTTTTTCGGTCGGCCGGTGGGGAAGGGCCCGGTGTCCCGTACCGGCCGGGACGGGACACCGGGGTGGAGCTCTCCGCGGAGGTCTTCCGGTGGGGGCGTGACGGCCCTAGACCGACTCGGGCTCCTCGCCCCGGTAGGGGGCCGAGGTCAGGTCGACACCGCTGTAGGAGGCCAGCTTGCCCAGGCGGTGCTCGCTGAGCACCTGGCGGACGGTGCCGCTGCGGCCGCGCATGACCAGGGAGTCGGTGACGACCCGCGCGGACTCGTAGCGGACTCCGCCGACCAGCTCCCCGTCGGTGATGCCGGTCGCGGCGAAGAACACGTCGTCGGACGAGACCAGGTCGTCGGTGCGCAGCACGCGGTCCGGGTCGTGCCCGGCGTCGAGCGCCTTGCGGCGCTCCTCCTCGTCCTTGGGCCACAGGCGGCCCTGGATGACGCCGTCCAGGCACTTCATGGCGCACGCGGTGATGATGCCCTCGGGGGTGCCGCCGATGCCCAGCAGCAGGTCCACGCCGGTCCCCGCGCGGGCCGCCATGATCGCTCCGGCCACGTCGCCGTCGCTGATGAACTTGATGCGGGCGCCCGCGTCGCGCACGTCCTGCACGATCTGCTTGTGGCGGGGGCGGTCCAGGATGACGACGGTCACGTCCTGCGGCGACTTGCCCTTGGCGCGGGCCACGGCCCGGACGTTGTCGGCCACGGGAGCGGCGATGTCCACCACGTCGGCGGCCTCGGGGCCCGTGGCGAGCTTCTCCATGTAGAACACCGCGGAGGGGTCGAACATGGTGTTGCGCGGACTCATCGCGATCACCGACACGGCGTTGGGCATGCCCATGGCGGTCAGGGTGGTGCCGTCGATCGGGTCGACCGCCACGTCCCAGTCCTGGCCGCCGCCGTCGCCGACCCGCTCGCCGTTGTAGAGCATCGGGGCGTTGTCCTTCTCGCCCTCGCCGATCACCACGGTCCCGTTCATGGACACGGTGCTGATCATGTGCCGCATGCCGCGCACCGCGGCGCCGTCCGCCCCGATCTTGTCGCCCTTGCCCACCCAGCGGGCCGCGGCGAGCGCCGCGGTCTCGGTGACGCGCACCAGCTCCAGCGCGAGGTTGCGATCCGGGGCTTTGTGCGGGCTGCTGGACTGCGACATGGACACACCTTCCGTCGGGAGAACAGGGCGGGGGCAGGTCTTAGGGTAGTCACCCGAAGTGACACCCGCGGGGTCACGGGTACCCCTCGGGGCGGTCCCGGGCGGACGGGGACGGACTACTCTGGCGTGACCCGGACTGGAGTGAGGCGTGACAGTGGACAAGACGGACAAGCCCGCGAGGGTCTCCCCGCGCGGCGCGGCCACCCGCGGCGCCCTGCTCAAGGCCGCCTCCCAGGTCTTTCGCACGGTGGGCTTCGCCAAGGCCGGGGTGAGCGAGGTCGTCGCCGTGGCCGGGGCCAGCGTCGGCAGCCTGTACCACCACTTCAGCGGCAAGGCCGACCTCTACCTAGCCCTGTACGAGGAGTTCCAGCAGCGCCAGCAGGACCGAACCCACCAGGCGGTCGTGCGGGCCCGCTCCGAGGGGGAGAAGGACCCCACGCGGCTGATGAACATCGCCGCCCGCGCCTACCTGATCGGGTGCATCGAGGAGAGGGAGACCACACGGCTGTTCTTCAGCGGTGACGGCCCTCCCGGCTTCGACTACCAGCTGCGGGCCCGGCTCACCCAGTGGACCGATCGCAACGTGGCGCTGTTCCGCAAGGCCGACGAGCCCGTGGACGAGGCCCTGCTCATCGTCGTGAGCGGCGCGATGCTGCTGGCGGTGGCCGAAGTGGTCCAGCGTGAGGACGCCGAGGCCCGCCGACTCGCCGACGACATCACCGGCCTGCTCACCCAGCTCGAACCCCGGCGCTAAGCACACCCCGGGTCGGCGGGGCCCCGGACCTGCGGCAAGCTGGAGACGTCATGAGTGAGTACAGCCGGTCCAGCGCGACCTTCAAGAACTACGCCATCTCCCTCGGGATCATCGTCGGCATCGTCCTGATCATGGCGTTCGTGGTCTCCACGCGCTCGGGCGAGAGCATCCCCTCGGTGGAGTACCGACCGGACGCCGACGTACTGCGCGACGCGGCGGACTACCCGGTGACGGTGCCCTCCTCCGACCTGGAACAGGAGGGGTGGACGCCCACCAGCTCCACGGTGGACGTGTCCGGACCGGTCCAGTGGAGCGTGGGCTTCGCCACTGCCGAGGACAGCCACGCCATGTTGACCCAGAGTGACGCCGACCCCGCCGCCGTCCTCGCGGAGAGGGTTCCGGGCGCCGAGCAGGTCGGTACGGTCCAGGTCGACGGCCGCGAGTGGGAGCACCACGAGTCCCGGGACGAGAACGCCCTGGTCCTGCGCGAGGAGGGCGTGTCCCTGGTCGTGTCCGGCCCCGCCGGTATGGACGAGCTGGCCCGCCTGGCCGAGGGCCTGGAGACCGACGCCGACGGCGGCGCGGCATCCGCGGACGGCGCCTGAGCGGGGAACGCGGGTTCCGGCCGCCGCCCCGCGGGGCTGACCGGTCCCGGGGGGCGCACGCGGGCGCGCCGTGCCGCCCCCGCACGACGAGGCGCCCGGTCGGAGAACCGACCGGGCGCCTCGTGTACCGGCTGTGCGCGCCCCCGGTGGGCGGGAGCCCGCGCGCTACTCGGCGCGCAGGTCGCGGCGCAGTTCCTTGGGCAGTGAGAAGGTCAGCGTCTCGTCGGCGGTGGTCACCGGGGTGACCGTGCCGTAGCCGTGCCCGGCCAGCTTGTCGAGCAGCTCGCGCACGAGGATGTCCGGCACGGAGGCGCCGCTGGTCACGCCGACCGTGGTCACGCCCTCCAGCCAGGAGTCGTCCATCAGCGAGGCGTTGTCGATCAGGTGGGCGGCGTCGGCGCCCGCGTCCAGGGCCACCTCCACCAGGCGGACCGAGTTCGACGAGTTGTCGGAGCCGACCACGATGACCAGCTCGCACTCGGGCGCCATCGCCTTGACCGCGTCCTGGCGGTTGGAGGTGGCGTAGCAGATGTCGTCGCTGGGCGGGTCGAGCAGGTTCGGGAACCGCTCGCGCAGGGCGTCCACCGTCTGGGTGGTCTCGTCCACCGACAGGGTCGTCTGGGAGAGCCACGACACGTTGTCCGGGTTGCGCACCTGGACCTTGTGCACCTCGTCCGGGCTCTCGACGATCTGGATGTGCTCGGGAGCCTCACCGCTGGTGCCCTCGACCTCCTCGTGGCCGATGTGGCCGATGAGGATGATGTCCCGGTCCTCGGCCGCGAAGCGCTTGGCCTCCTTGTGGACCTTGGTGACGAGCGGGCAGGTGGCGTCGATCGTCTTGAGGCTGCGCCTGTGCGCCTCCTCGTGCACGGCCGGGGAGACGCCGTGCGCGGAGAAGACCACGATGGCCCCCTCGGGCACCTCCTCGGTCTCCTCGACGAAGATCGCGCCGCGCTCCTCCAGGGTGCGCACCACGTGGGTGTTGTGCACGATCTGCTTGCGCACGTAGATCGGCGCGCCGTACTGCTCCAGGGCCTTCTCGACGGTGATGACAGCGCGGTCGACACCGGCGCAGTAGCCCCGGGGATTGGCGAGGAGCACACGGCGTTGGTTCGTGGCAGTCGTCATCGCAGTCATGTGTTACATCCTAGGTGGCTTGGGCGGCGTGCGACCCGGGTGTGGGAGAGGGCACTGAACAGGCCGCTTCGACGCGCGACCGGTGCCAAGGTGACGGTATCGCAACGGGGCGCATCCGGTTGCGCCTCGAAGTGGCGAAATCGTTCACTTCTCCCCTGCTCGTGGTGTTCATCCCTCCTCTATCCTGGTTCACCATCACACGCATTACAGGCGGTTCGCCCTCACCTCGGCCCTGCCGGTCGGCTGTTCGCGCGCCGCTCACCCCACTCGCCGAGACCACCAGGAGCCCCCGTCCTATGTCGAACCCGACGCTCGCCACGAAGCTGGTCGCCCTGGTCAAGGGCATCTTCGGGCGCAAGGAAACGGCGGCCGCGCCCGAGTCCGCGGCCCAGGAGGAGACCGGAACCCCCCAGTCCCCCGCGACCGCGGAGTCCGAGGACGTGACCGCGCCCGGCGCGGACCAGACCGCGCCCAAGACCGAGGAGCCCGCCGAGGCCGTCGAGGCGAAGAAGGCCGGGGCCGCCGAGCCCGCCGCGGAGCGGGAGCCCGCGAAGGCGGAGGCCGAGGAGCCCGCGACCGCCGCTCCGGAGAAGACCACCGTTCAGGACGAGCCCGCCGAGCAGGAGAAGCCCGCGGCGAAGAAGAAGCCCGCCGCCGAGGAGAAGTCCGCGAAGGCCCCCGCCGCCCCCGAGGCCCCGGCGACCGCCGAGCCGATCGTGGCCGAGGAGGCCGGAAACGGCCGGGAGGAGCGGACCGCGCCCGCCACCCCCGCCACCGCGGACGTCCCCGAGGAGGGCGCCGCCATCGCGGAGGAGATCGCCGCCGCCGAGGCGCACACCAAGGTCAGCAGCGACGAGATCCTCGAACGGGTGCGCAAGGGGGCCGCCCCCTCCCTGGAGGACCTCGCCGTGCCCACCTACGACGAGCTCACCCTGCCCTCGGTCCGCGCCCGCCTGCGCAAGCTGACCATCGAGCAGGTCCGCGACCTGCGCGCCTACGAGGTCGCCCACCAGAGCCGTCCCGAGTTCATCAAGATGTACGACAACCGCATCGCCAAGCTGGAGGCCGAGGCCTGACACGCGCGGACCGCCGGGGCGGGAGCGCCGTCGGCCCCGCCGACGGCCGCGTCCGCTGGGCACGGGAACCCCGGGGCGGTACGGGACGTCATAGGAAGCGACCACACCGGCGCCTCCCGTCCGAAGGGACACCAACATGCGTTCCGCTGCCCCCGCCGCCGCGCTCCTCGCGGCCACCGCGTTCTGGCTGACCGGATGTTCGGTCGGTATCCCCGGGACCGACCAGGAGGTCTCCGTGGACCCCGACGGCGTGTCCGTCGGCAGTGAGGACGGAGAGGTCTCCGTGGACTCCAACGGCGACGTCTCGGTCGGCAACCAGGACGGCGACGTCACCCTCGACGAGGGCGGCGGCATCTCCGTGGACAGCGAGACCGGCGACCTCACCATCGCCACGGTCGAGGGCAGCGTCACCGAGGAGTGCGACGGCCAGGACGTCAACGTGACCGCCAGCGGGGCCGAGGTCGTCCTCAACGGCCAGTGCGGCGAGGTCTCCATCCTGGGCAACGAGCTGACGGTGCACATCGGCAGCGCCGACTCCATCCGCGTGACCGGCGCCGACAACACCGTCCACCACGCCGAGGGCGAGCCCTCCGTCACCGACATCGGCCTCAACAACACCGTCTCCGCCGGCGGAGACGCGACCGCCTGACCGCCTCCCCGCGCGTCCGGCGCCCACCCGCTCCCGCCGTGCCGGGCCCGGCCGCCCGGCCCCCGCGCCTGGCGGGCCTGCCCCGAACTGTCCGCGCCCTGGCCTAGGCTCGGTTGGCATGGGCATGGACAGTTCCGCCGAGGCGCCGCAACCGGTACGCGTCGTCCTCAACGCCGTCGGCCAGTGGATCGGCCGCCTGGGCCGCATCTGGGTCGAGGGCCAGATCGCCGAGCTGAACCGGCGCGGCCGCATGGCCTACATCACGCTGCGCGACCCCGTCGCCAACGTGTCGGTGCGCGTGGTCTGCCAGACCTCGGTCCTGGACGCGCAGAGCCCGCCCCCCGAACCCGGTGCGCGCGTGGTCGTGCACGCCAAGCCCGACTTCTACGAGGTCCGCGGCACCTTCTCGCTGCGCGCCCTGGAGATCCGCCACGTCGGTCTGGGTGAGCTTCTGGCCCGGCTCGAACAGCTGCGCCGCACCCTGACCGCCGAGGGGCTCTTCGACGCCGCGCGCAAGCGCCCCCTGCCCTTCCTGCCCAACACGGTCGGGCTCATCTGCGGACGCGACTCCGCCGCCGAGCGCGACGTGCTGGAGAACGGGCGCCGCCGCTGGCCCGCCGTGCGCTTCGAGGTGCGCCCGGTCGCCGTTCAGGGGGACAGGGCCGTGCGCGAGGTGATGGAGGCGCTCAAGGACCTGGACTCGCACCCCGACGTCGACGTCATCGTCATCGCCCGGGGCGGCGGTTCCCTGGAGGACCTGCTGCCCTTCTCCGACGAGGCCCTCGTGCGCGCCGTCGCCTCCGCGGGTACCCCCGTGGTGAGCGCGATCGGCCACGAACAGGACGCCCCGCTCCTCGACCACGTCGCCGACGTGCGAGCCTCCACCCCCACCGACGCGGCCAAGAGGACGGTGCCCGACGTCGGCGAGCAGCTGGAGATCGTCCGCCAGCTCCGCGACCGGGGCCGCCGGGTGCTCCGGGGCGGTGTGGAGCGCGAACTCGCCTGGCTGGAGGGCATGCGCTCGCGTCCGGTGCTCGCCAGCCCGGTGCGCGAGGTCGACCGCCTCGCCGAGCAGGTCGCGGACCTGCGCGACCGGGCCCGCAGGAGCCTGACCGTGTCGCTGGACCGGTCCGCCGACGGCCTCGGCCACACCCGGGCGCGCCTGCACGCCCTGTCCCCGGCGACCACGCTCGCGCGCGGTTACGCGATCGTGCAGCGCGAGGACGGGTCGGTGGTGCGCTCGGCCCGGGAACCGGACGCGGGGGAGGCCCTGCGCGTACGGTTCGCCGAGGACAGCCTGACCGCGACCGTGGAGTCAGTCCACACCGAAGACACCTCCGAGGAGGGGTAGGAGATGGCAGCCAAGGGCGCCAAGACCCGCGAAGAGGGCACCGCCGAGCCCGAGCTCAGCTACGAGGAGAGCCGGGAGGAGCTCAACAACGTCGTCCGGCAGCTGGAGTCGGGCGGACTCAGCCTGAAGGACTCGCTGGCACTGTGGGAGCGCGGCGAGGAACTGGCCCGGGTGTGCGAGCAGTGGCTGGAGGGGGCCCGCGCCAAGCTGGCCGCCGCCATGGACGAGCGCCGGGGTGACGAGCCGGGGGACGGCGACACGCCCTTCTGAGGCCCGGGGCCGCGCCCGTTCGGCCCGCGTCCCGCGGCTACCTGCGCCCGTTGAGCTGGTCGCCCAGGTCGCGGATGTTGCCGGGCAGGCCCCGGAAAACCCCGATCACCAGGACTAGCGCCGTGCCCAGGAACAGCCAGGGGGCGACCTCGGCCAGCCGTGACGCCAATCCCAGGAGCAGCACCCGGGCGAACCCCTCGCTGCCCAGGGCCAGCACGCTCTCCGCCGCGACCACGGCGACGAAGAACGCGATGGGCGGGCTGACCGACAGCGACAGCAGGTCGCTGGGCCGGACCAGGAGGGCGCCGAGCACGCAGGCGAGGGTGAAGGCCACGCCCGGGGCCGCGGGGGTGCCCGCCCAGTGCGCGATCATGGCCCCGGCGAAGCTGAACGCGACGATGGCCAGCACGCCGCCGCGTCCGGTCAGGCGGGGCGGGGTCCCTGGGGAGTTCTCCTTCGGCCTCGGCACCGGACGCTCCCTCTTCCTGGCGTGCGGCACGTCCCTGACGCGGCCGTCGGGCCGCACGAAGTACGGTGCGCGCCCGCGTTCGGGGCCGTCCGCCTTCCGCGGGGGCATAGCCGTCCGCCTCCCCAGTGTGTTGCTCACGGTGTTCAGTGTGTCACTTCTCGTGAATGTTCGGTGTCTTTTCCACGGATCGTGTCGTCCTTCCGGCTACTTGTCCCATCCGCGACGAACACGTCTTCCTCTCCGTTGGACACCGACTCGGCCCACTGCGGTTCCGGGGTTCGGCGACCGGTGTCCGTTCCGTTCCCCTGCCCGCCCGGTCCCTGACCACTCCGCTCCGCCGGGGCCGGTCCGGCGCCGCCCGGCTCCGACAGCTCGGGCGCCACCACCGCGCGCGGACGCTCCTCCACGCCCACGGGGCGGTCCAGTTCACCGTCCACCAGCCCCATCTCGCCGAACCGGCGGGCCGTCACCAGCACCCGGCTCTCCAGAGACCCCACGGTCTGGTTGTAGGCGCTCACCGTGCGGGTCAGGGCCCGGCCCAGCCCCTCCACGTGCCCGCCGAGCGTTCCCAGCCGCTCGTGCAGCTGCTTGCCCAAGTCGAACACCGCCCGCGCGTTCTCGCTCAGCGCCTCCTGCTGCCAGGCGTACTGCGCCGTCCGCAGCAGAGATATCAGCGTCGTCGGCGTCGCGATGTGCACCCGCCGCCCCATCGCGTACTCCAGCAGCTCCGGGTCGTACTCCAGGGCCGGGGCCAGGAACGCCTCACCGGGGATGAACAGCACCACGAACTCCGGTGCCGGGGTGAACGCCGACCAGTACGCCTTCGCCGACAGCTGGTCCACGTGCGTGCGCAGGTGCCTGGCGTGCACGCGCAGGTGCCGCGCGGCCTCCTCCTCGCCCGCCTCCACGGCGTCCAGGTAGGCCGCCAGCGGGACCTTGGAGTCCACCACGATGTTCTTGCCGCCGGCCAGGCGCACCACCATGTCCGGGCGCCGCGACCCGTCGCGCGTGGCGGCCTGCTCCTCGAAGTCGCAGTGCGAGCCCATCCCGGCCAGTTCCGCCACCCTGCGCAGCTGGAGCTCGCCCCACCGGCCGCGCGCCTCGGGCCGCCGCAGCGCAGTCACCAGCGACTGCGTCTGGTCGCGCAGCCGTTCCGAGCCCTCGCGCACGTACTCGACCTGCTTGGCCAGCTCCGCGTGGGCCGCGGCGCGCCCCGCGTCGGCCTCCCTCAGCTGCCGCTCCACCCGGTCCAGGGTCCGCGTGAGCGGCTCGACCATGCGCTCCACCGCGCGGCGCCGCTCGTCCAGGTCGCCCCCCGCCTCGGCGCTGACCGCGCGCAGCCGCCCCTCCGCCAGTTCCATGAAGCGCTGGTTGGTCTGGTCCAGGGCCTGCGCGGACAGGGCGCGGAACCGGTCGGCCAGCTGTTCCTCCACGTAGGCCGCCCGCTCCTGGGCCGCGCGGGCGTCGGCCCGCGTCTCGGCCTCCCGGCCGCGGGCCAGGACCCAGCCCACGGCGGTGCCGACCGCCAGACCGATCAGGAGCATGAGTACGAGTGCGAGGCCGTTCATGGCCGTCTATGGTGTCAGGCCGCGCCGTCGCGCGGCTCCCCGCCACGCAGGACATCGGTGAGCAGAACCGCCAAGTCCGGCATGTCCGCCGACCCCGGAGCCCGTCGGGACCCGGTGCTGGAACGCGGACCCGATCAGTGCGCGGTTCCACGGGGGCGCGGGGCCGCGCCCGAGGCCGCTTCCGGACATCTGCTTCCCTTGCGCAAAAGTCTTCGAGAACCTGAGGTCTCCGTCCGGGGCCGCACCACCTCTCACCGGTCCCCGTACCTGGCAGTCCCCCACTTCCCCAGGAGGCCCGCTCCCATGAGACTGGAGACCTACACCCGCGGCACCGGAGACCTCACCGTGCTCCTCGTCCACGGATCCATGGCCACCCACGAGACCTGGCACGCCGTCGAGGAGGCGCTGGTCGAGCGGGGCCGCCGCGTGGTCAGCGTCGACATGCGCGGCCACGGCGACAGCCCGCGCGGCTCCTACTCCGTGGCGGCGCTCGGCGACGACCTCGCGGACTCCCTGCCCACCGGAGCGGACCTCGCCATCGGCCACTCCATGGGCGCGGTGGCGCTCTCCCT
This sequence comes from Nocardiopsis akebiae, assembly GCF_018316795.1. Classification (NCBI taxonomy): domain Bacteria; kingdom Bacillati; phylum Actinomycetota; class Actinomycetes; order Streptosporangiales; family Nocardiopsidaceae; genus Nocardiopsis; species Nocardiopsis akebiae. The sequence continues at coordinate 5,909,608 of NZ_CP074132.1, read as the reverse complement.
GGCGGTGGAGAGGTTGCGCCCGGCCCGCGCGGTGTACGTGGACCCGGCCTTCCGCCTGCCCCCCATGCACGCCGACGCCGGCGAGCGCGTGCGCCGCGTCTTCGTCACCGCCGACGCCGCACGCGTGCGCCAGAGCAATCCCAGGTGGACCGACGACGACGTCGACAGGGAGGTCAGGGGCTTCGCCGCCTTCGACCCGGAGTTCTTCGACTTCGTGGCGGAGGAGATCGCCGGGCGCGACTTCCTCCCCGGCGAACCGGTCGTGCCCTCCCTCGTCCTGCGCGCGGGCGACAGCGTCACCGTCACGCCCCAGACCGAGGAGGAGCTGGCCGGGCGCGGCTTCACCGTCCGGGTCGTGGAGGGCGCCGGGCACTGCGTCCACCGCGACGACCTGCCCGGGTTCCTCGCCGCGCTGGAGGGCTGGCTCTAGGGGTCGGGGTTCCCGCGGGAGCCGGGACGGCAGGACTCCAGCGCCCTGCGCCAGCCGCGCACCGAGGGCCAGAACTCCTCCGGCACCGGCTCCGGCGTGAACAGCCACATCCGCTCCCACGCGGGGGAGGCCCGGCCCGAGATCTCCGGGCGCGGCTCGTAGGGCGGCGGCCCGCTCACCGGGTACCAGGTGTACTCCAGCGGGTCGAGCAGAGCCATGAGCCGCTCCTCCACGCCCCGGTCCGGCCGCACCTTGACCAGCATCCACGGCCGGTACCGGCGCAGCACCTCCAGCCCTCCGGCGACCACGTCCGGCTCCGTGCCGACCGTGTCGATCTTGACCACGGTCGGGAAGGCCGACGCGTCCTCGTTCCACCGCGCCAGGGTGGTCACCTCCACGGTGATGTGCGACAGGTCGGCGCGCGCCGAGCGCACGAGCGTGTTGCACATGTCGTTGTGCCGGGCCCGCCGCAGGTGCGCGGTGCCGGTGTGGTTGCTCAGCGCCAGTTCCACCACGGTGAAGCCCAGGTCCGCCGACGAGGAGACCACTCGGGCCGCCGCGGCGATCTCCGGGGTGGGCTCGAACGCGAAAACCGGGCGGCGCGTGCGCGCGGCGGCCAGCAGCGAGTACACCCCCACCCCGGAGCCCACGTCGACCACCGCTCCGGGGCGGGTGTGGTCGAGCATCGCCATGAAGCAGGCCAGGCTGTCGGGCTCGTGCCGGGCCAGCCCGAAGGCGGCAAGCCGGCGCGGAACGGTGAGGTCGCCGGGCAGCCGCAGGGTGAGGCCGTCCGGGCCGATGCGGCGCGTGTCCGAGTCCAGGCGGGGCAGGGAGAAAGCCACCTCGCGGGTCCACGGCGGCACCCGGTCCGGGTCCAGTCCGCCCAGCCGTCTGGGCAGCCGGACGCGGATCTTGCGGGTCGCGAAGCGCACGAGCGGGTAGCGGCGCACGAGCGCCCTCAATTGGTCGGTGACCACGGTTGTCTCCCCCCAGGAAAGGTGCTGCGACGGGGGCGCCGGTGCACGGCGTCGGCCGTGTGCCCGGGCGCCTTCGTCCGACGCGGTCCGGGGCCGGTCCCTCCCACCGGCCGCCGCACCGCGAGCCTGCCGCGTGAGCGGCGGTGTGTCGGTCCAGGTCCGGGAGGCTTAAGCCGTGCGTGCGACGGATGGCCCGCGCACCGGACGGCCGCCGCCCCGGTTCCCGGCAGCGTCCGTCGAACCTACTGTGAGTAGCGTCTCCCGTGCACTGCGTTTCGGCGATTGGCCCCGTTTTCCCGGTCCGGTGCCGCGCGCGGCACCGCGTCCCGCCTTCCTCCCCGCCGTCCGGAGCCGGGCCCGCCCCGTCGACCGGCGCGGTCCGGCGGCGGGAAGGTCCCGGGCCGCGGGAGGGGAGCCGGGGCCCGGACGCGGCGGGACCGCGCACCCGCGGGTCCGCATAGACTCTGACCTTGTGAGTCTGTCTATCGGGATCGTCGGCCTGCCCAACGTCGGCAAGTCCACCCTCTTCAACGCGCTGACCAAGAACGACGCCCTGGCCGCGAACTACCCGTTCGCGACCATCGAGCCCAACGTCGGAGTCGTGGGCGTTCCCGACGCCCGTCTCGGCAAACTGGCCGAGATCTTCGACTCGGCGAAGGTCATCCCGGCGACGGTGGACTTCGTCGACATCGCGGGCATCGTGCGCGGCGCCTCCACCGGTGAGGGCCTGGGCAACAAGTTCCTGGCCAACATCCGCGAGAGCGACGCCATCTGCCAGGTGATCCGGGCCTTCGACGACCCCGACGTCACGCACGTCGACGGCGACGTCGAACCCTCCCGCGACATCGAGACCATCAACACCGAGCTGATCCTGGCCGACCTCCAGACCCTGGAGAAGGCGCTTCCCCGCCTGGAGAAGGACGCCAAGCGCAACGCCAAGGACAAGGACGCCCAGGAACTGCTCCAGGCCGCCCGCGACGCGCAGGAGGTCCTCGACGGCGGCACCTCGCTGTCCGCGGCCCAGGGCGTGGACCTGGACCGGCTGCGCGAGCTGAGCCTGCTCACGGTCAAGCCGTTCATCTACGTGTTCAACCTCGACACCGACGAGCTGGCCGACGGGGCCCTGCGCACCAAGCTCCAGGAGCTCGTCGCCCCGGCCGAGGCGATCTTCCTGGACGCCAAGATCGAGGCGGAGCTGGCCGAGCTGGAGGAGGACGAGGCGCAGGAGCTGCTGGAGTCCATGGGCCAGACCGAGTCGGGCCTGGCACAGCTCGCCCGGGTCGGCTTCGCCACCCTGGGCCTGCAGACCTACCTGACCGCCGGACCCAAGGAGGCCCGGGCCTGGACGATCCGCAAGGGCGCCACCGCCCCCGAGGCCGCCGGGGTCATCCACACCGACTTCCAGCGCGGTTTCATCAAGGCCGAGGTGGTCTCCTTCGACGACCTGGTCGCCGCGGGCGACATGCAGACCGCCCGCGCGGCGGGCAAGGTCCGCATGGAGGGCAAGGAGTACGTGATGGCCGACGGCGACGTCGTGGAGTTCCGCTTCAACGTCTGACCGAGCCGTACGCCCGTGAACAGGGGCCGCGGACCCGCGCCGAACCTCCGGCGCCGGTGTCCGCGGCCCCTGCTTTGTGCCCCGGGTCCGGAATCCCTCCGGCCCCGTCCGCACACGAGTGGTGCGGCATGCGGTGCCACTGATCGAAGGAGTCGGAATGTCGGTCACCGCGAGCGAAGCACGTAGACCCCCCATCCCTTCGGCCACGAGGGTCGACGGCTTCCGTCGCGTGGCGAGAGGCCGGTCGGCCGGCCCGGACGGGGGTCAGTCGGCGCCGCCCTCCTCGCGCAAGCGCGGTTCGACGCGCCGCTCCGGGCTGTGCCCCGCTTTGTCGGCGTAGAAGGCGCGGATGCGGCCCATGTCCTCCGCGACGTCGCCGGTCAGCTCGAAGGTCGGGCCGAGCCCGGTGGTCCTCGTGGTGCGGTCGACGAAACCGAGCGTCACCGGCATCCCCGTCTCGCGGGCGATGCGGTAGAAGCCGGACTTCCAATGCGTGTGCGCCCCGCGGGTGCCGTCGGGGGTGATGACCAGACCGAAGGTCTCGCCGGACCGCACGCGCCTGACGGCGTCGTCGACGACCCGGCCGGGATTCGCGCGATCGACGGGTATGCCACCGAGCGCGCGCATGATCGGGCCGCGCCAGCCCGTGAACAGGCTCTGCTTCCCCAGCCAGTGCAGCTCCAGGCCCAGGCGCCAGGAGATGGCGAGCATGAGCACGAAGTCCCAGTTGGAGGTGTGTGGGGCACCGATCAGCACGGTGGGGCGGTCGGGCTTGGGCTCGGTGGCCAGCTTCCACCGGCTGAGGGACCAGAACCCCCGGGCTGCGAGGTGTCGGAGCATGCCGCCAATCTAAGGCACGCCCCCGGGCGCACACGGTGGATCCGTGCTTGGGACCGGATCGGCCCGGAGCCGGGGGCTCTCCGCCGGGGGCGGCGGCCACTCCGCCGGGCGCGGAGGAGATCCCGGTTACATCCCGTCAACGGTTTCCCGGTCCGCGGGGACACATCTTGCTGCCTTCGAGGGAACTAATCCCTTTCCGGTCCGACCATAATTGCGGCGAAGTGTGTGGCCGCAGCAGGAGTTAGTGCAACCCTTGCCGTATTGTGCCCCTTTTGGGAAGTTAAGCCCATGTGCGCAATGTGCCGTTGGCGGGGAAACGCGGAGTCACCAAGGACGCTCCCAACCCGCACAATGCCTCACTATAGGGATGGGGTAGACAAGGGCATGGCGGAGACGCCGTCCGAAGCGGGCGGCACGGACCTGTGTGCAGGAGGCGGGGATGGCGAAGGCGTCGCGGCGCGGGGCCGCCGGGGGTGAGCCGGACGACGGCGGTGTGGGCCTCGACGCCCCACGCGCCCGACGGCCCCGGGCCGGATCCGGAGGGCGCTGGTGGGTCGGTGTGGGCCGCGCCGTCCTGTGGGCCTTCATCATCGTCGTCGTCTTCAACGGCATCTGGTTCCCGCTGCGCGGCGGGTTCGCCCTTCCCGACACCCCCGAGGAGCCCCAGCAGAGCGAAACCACCTACCCGGAGACCGCCGCCGCGGCCTTCGGCATGCGGTTCGCCGAGGCCTACCTCGACACCGCCGACCCCGAGGCGCGCCTGTCCGACCTGGCGGCGTTCGTCCCAGACGGGGAGGCCGCCGCCCTGGACGTCCCCGCCGACAGCCTCACCGGCGACAACCTCACGGTGGTCGCCGTGCACGTGGAGGGCGACCACAACGGCGTCGTCGTCGTGCGGGCCGACGTCAACGGCCAGCCCATGCGCCTGGACGTGCCGGTCTACGCCGACGGGGAGGCGCTCGTGGTCTCGGGCAATCCGGCGCTGCTGGCGGCGCCGACCCGGGCCAGCCTGCCCGAGGGGTCGGTCTTCGAGACCGACCCGGAGGCCGAGGAGCAGCTCGGGGAGGTGCTGTCCGGCTTCTTCGAGGCCTACGCGGGGGAGCCGGCGCACCTGGAGCGCTATGTGGAACCGGGTGTCGCCATCGCCCCGCTTCCGGAGAACAGCCTGGAATTTAGTGAACTGTCCGATATCACGGTGCCAACGCGGGCCTCGACCGGGAATGATGACGTACGACAGGTAGCGGCCACCGTCCGGTGGAACGTCCCGGCCTCCGACGGGACCGACACCGGGCAGATCACGCAGAACTACCTGGTCACCGTCGTGGACTCGGGCAGCGAGTGGCACGTGCGTGACATCCAGGGCGCCCCGCGCTCGTTCGGCGGATGACGGGGCCTGTAGGCAAGGAGAAGAGAAGGACCATGCGCACACCAGAAACGACACCGGGGGGCGGCGCCTGACATGCTCCCCCTGCTGTCCTCCACACCGGACGTGTTCCACGCCGCCGGAGGTGCCGACCTGCTCTTCCTCGCGGCGCAGACCACCGAGAACGCCCCCGACACCGGTGGCCTCGCCGACTTCCTGAGGGGCTTCTTCGGGCCCCTCTTCCTCGTCATCGTCTCCATCGTGGCGGTGTTCTTCCTGTTCACGAGGGAGATCACGAGGTTCGCGCAGTTCATCATCCTGGCGATCTTCATCGGGATCGTGTTCTACGTCCCCGGCATCATCGAGGTCATCGCCGTGGCGCTCGCCCGAGCGATGGGCGTATCGACCGAATAGGCGAGGGAGGCCGGGAACGTGGACCTGCCCACGTACACCAACATCTGGCGTATCGAGAAGCGGCTCTACAAGCTCTACGATTTCCGGCTGCCCATGCCGCTACCGGTGGGCACCTTCGGGGTCGCCCTGGGCGTGTTCGCGCTCTGGGTGGTCCTTCTCAGCCTCGTCAACGCGCCCTTCGTGTTCGGCAACGGCTGGCACCTGGTGCTGTGGGTGGTCCCGCCCGGTGTGATCACCGTGCTGGCCACCCGGCCGGTGATCGAGGGCAAGCGCCTCACCGAGCTGCTCATCTCCCAGGCGCGCTTCCTGGCCGAGGCGCGGGTGTACAACCGCTTGGCCCCCGAGTACGAGCCCGCCGAGGTCCGCGTGACCGTGCGGGTGTGGCACCGCGACCCCGCGGCCGGTCCGCTCCCGTCGGCGTCGCGGCGCCGCGCCGAACCCGAGCCGGAGACGGCCGGGGACGGGATCGCCGAGGCCGCTGACGGCGCGGTCCGTCCCTCCCGCTCCGACGCGCCGCCGCTGCTCGGCGTGCGCGGTCCCGCCGACGGTGTTCCGGCCGCCGAGACCGGGGAGGAGGCCCCCGCCCGGGGCGGCTCCGGGAGGCCGGACCGGGTACGGGAAAGGGTCCCCGCCGAGGCTCCGCGCATCCGGTCCGGAGACGACGAGGAGACCGGGAGGCGGGTTCCGGTCGGGGCGAAGGCCGCCCCCGTCCGGTCTCAGACCGCTTCCGTCCGGACCGAGAAGGCTCCGGCCCCGGAGCGGGAGGCCGCGGCGGAAAGGGCCCCGGCCGCCTCCGAACGCGCCCCCGTGGCCGTCGCCGCGCGCCCCGACCCCGAGGAGCGGCGCGCCCCGTCGCGACCGCGCGAGGAGCAGACCGACGCGTCCGCCGCGCCCGGAGGCGGCGGCGCGGAGCCCGACGGGCCCCGGCGCGGAGTCGGCCGCCGCGTGCTCAACTACTTCGGCTTCGCCCTCGGGTCCGGGCCGCGGGAGCCCAGGGAGGAGGAGCCCCGCGGGGCCGAGGCGGACGCCGGGGAGGACCCCGAAGACGGCTTCGCGCGGGAGAGGATCTACGGGACCGAGGGCGAGGAGCAGCGCGACAGCGACGCGTGGTTCGCCCGCCTGCGCGCCTCCTCCGGCGAGACCCCGGTCGGCCTGACCTCCAAGAGCGCCTACAGCGTCGGGGACACCGCGGCCATGAGCCGGGGAGAGCTGGCCGACGGGGTGGAGGAGCGGCGCGCATCCGGCTCCGAGGAGGAGACCGCCGCCGCCCGCCGCCTGCGCGGCCGTACACAGGGCCTCAGGGTCGCCAAGGACCTGGAGGAACAGCGCCGCAACGAGCGCGTGCGCGAGCGCGGCCCGAGGGAGCTGCCGACCTCCCGCGCCCGGGGGCAGGGGCTTCCCGGCGCCGGTGAGGAGGCGGACCGGCCCCGCCGCACGGGGCGCCCCCACGCCGCCCCGTGGGAACTGGAGAAGAAGGCCGAGCCCGCGCCCGGCTACGGCGACCTGTCGGACTACGCCGCCCGTTACGCGGCGGCCACCGGCCGCCCCCCGGCCGAGTCCGGTTCCCTGCCCTGGCTGCCGCCCTCCTCCGCGGAGCCGCGGGAGGAGGCCAGCGCGACGGCGGACGTGGACTCGCCCGCCCGCACCGACCGGCCGGAGGACGCGGTCGGCGCCGAGGACGCCGATGACACCGGGGACACCGCGAGTGGGGCCGGTGCGCCCGAGACCACGGACACGGACGCGACGGCGGACACCGCTCGTCCGGTGACGCGTGCGGCACGGGACACGGCGCAGGACGGGCCCGGAACCTCCGTGGATGCCGCTCCCGGCACGGGTACGCGGGACACCGAGGCCCCCGGGCGCGCGGCCGCCTCGGAACCGGCCGAGGAGGGCCCCTCGGTCGCCCCCCGCCGGGGCGCCACCGGGTCGGAGGACACCGAGAGCCGGTCCGTCCCGGGAGACGAGGAGACCGTCGCGCTGCGCGGCCTCGCCGGACACGGGGGTACCGCTGAGCGCGAGGACCTCGTCGAGCACCGTCCCGCCACGGGGAGCGGCGACACCACCAGGACCGAGCCCGCCGCCGCGCGGACCGCTCCCGGCGGCCCGGACGCCCGTCCCGCCGTGGACGCGTCCGCTCCGGACGCGCAGGCCCGGGGCATGGTTGCTCCGGACGGCACGACCGCGCCGGGCACCCCCGACGCGCGGGTCGCTCCGGACACCGGTGTGCCCGCGGCCCCCGCGCCCGAGCGCTCCCCCCACAAGCCCGCCCTGGAACTCGACCACGGCACCGGCGAGCAGGACGCCATGCCCGGGAAGCCGCGCGAGGAGTCCCAGGACCGCGGTCCCGAGTGGGACGAGCACATGTCCGTGCTCGACAACCACCTCATCACCGCCGACACCCCGGCGCCGCCGCGCCCGAAGTTCGCCGACGCCGTCCCCACCCAGGAGCGAGACGCCAAGGACCCCTCACGGTGGTTCGAGGACGGCAGGGAGCGCCACCCCGACCAGCCCAAGGTCGGCGACCGGGGCAACCCCCTCATCCCCGCCAACGAGCTGCGCGAGGAGAACCCCGCCCCGGACGCTGCCGGGGAGACCGCCGGGACCGCCACCGGCGAGGCGGTACGGGACGCCGAACCGGCCGGGCGCGCCCCCGCCGACGAGCCCAAGCCGCCCACCCAGCTCGACCACGGAACCGGTGAACTCGTCAGCTTCGTCGAGGTCCGGGACGACCACGGGCGCGGGGACGGCAACGTCCGCGTCGACCCGGGCGCCGACCAGGTCCGCCGACGCACCGCCTCCGACCTGGAGAGGGCCGAGGCCGAGGCCCTGGCCCGCCGCCGACGGAACGCGCGCGGGGAGGCCCGCGGCTCCGGTGAGGCACGGGAGCCCGACGGCGCACCGACCCGTGCGGCCTCCGGTTCCGCCGGAGCCGACCGGGGCGACGCGTCCTTCCGCGCCCGCTGGAGCATGCGCGCCACCGGGGCCGCCGTCGGGGACGCGGACACCGCCGCGAAGCCCGACTCGGCCGCCGACCCCCGGAGCGAGCACCCAAGCGTCGGGACCGCCCGCACCGATTCCGGGGCACGGGAGCAGCGCACCGGCGCCGCCCGCCACCCGAGGGCCAACCCCAGCATGGCCGACGCCCTCGCACAGGAGCGGACCTCCTCCGAGGAGGAGCGGACCTCCCCGCCGACCGGCAGGGAAGCCGAGGACACCGTCCGGCCCGAGGACGAGGCCGTCGTGGGCCGCCCCGCCCCGACCGACGGTCGGGAGCACCCCGCCGAGGAGCTCAGGGAGCCCGAGGACCCGCACGACGGCGTCTTCCACCGGGTGGCGCAGAACGCGCGCAGGCTCGGCCAGCTCTTCGGCCAGCCCGTGCCCGGAGAGGAGCCCGAGCCCTCCGAGCGCGAGCCCAGGACCGCACTGGAACTCGACCACGGCACCGGCGAGCAGGAGCGCCTGGGCGACACCCCCAACGGCGTCCCCGCCCACCGGACCGAGGAGCCCGAGCCCCGGAGGCGGTCCGAGGAGCCCGCCACCAGCGACTCCGGAGGCACCCGGGGCTGGCGGCGCCTGGCCAAAGTCGTCACCGGCGGTACGGCCCCCGTGCGCTCCGACCTGCCGCCCAGCGACATCGAGCGCCTGCGCACCCCGCTGGACGGCCCGCGCAGTCTCGTCGTGCTGGGCTGCACCGGCGGCGCCGGACAGACCGTCACCGCGCTGATGATCGGCCACACCCTGGCCGCGCACCGCGACGACCTCGTCGTCGCTGTCGACGTCAACCCCGGCCCCAACGGCCTCTCCCGCCGCGTCGGCGCGCAGACCCCCGAGACCCTCACCGGGCTGCTCGCCAACGCCGAGGCGATCCAGGACTACTCCCGGATGAGCGGCTACACCAGCCGGACCGCGACCGGCCTGGAGGTCGTGCAGACCCTGGACGACCCCTACGTGCAGACCCTGGACGACCGCGACTACGGCCAGCTGGCCTCGCTGCTCGGCGGGTTCTACGGCGTCACCCTGCTGGACCCGGCGGCCACGGGCGTGGCGCGGGCCCTGCCGGTCGCCGACGGGCTGGTGCTGGTCGCCCCGGCCAACGCCGACGCCGAGCGCGCGGTCTCCATGACCTTCGACTGGCTGGACGGCAACGGCTACGGCGCCCTGCGCGCCAGGTCCGTGCTCGTGGTCAACGGGGTCAGCAAGCGCAGCCTGCAGGACGTGGACGCCGCCGAGCGGGTGGCCCGCGGCCGGTGTCGCGCCATCGTCCGCATCCCCTGGGACGACCACCTCGGTTCGTCCTACACCAGGATCGACGTGGGCGCCCTGCGCCCCGCCACCAAGCGCGCCCACGGCGCCCTGGGCGGGGTCCTGGTCAACTCCCTCACCCAGCAGTAGCGCGGAAGGCGAGCCGTCCGGCCCCGGACGCGGACCCGTGATCCGGAGCCGGACGGCCCCGGATCCGGGGCCGTCCGGCACGGGAAAACCCCCGTGCGGGGCGGGCTCGGGGCCCGCCCCGCACGGGGGCGCCGGATCATGCCTTCCGGGCGGGTACGCGTTCCGCTCGCGGCGGTCGGCGGCCGCGCGGCGCGCTCGGGCGCGTCAGCGGCCCACGGGGGCGAACTCGCGCGCGGAGAGGAACTCCGGGCGCGGGGCGGGGGCGCTGAACGGTCTGTCGCAGGCGTTCTCGACGCTGTTGAAGACGATGAAGACGTTGGACCGGGGGTAGGGCGTGATGTTGCCGCCCGAGCCGTGCATGCAGTTGGAGTCGAACACGGTCACCCCGCCGGCCGGGCCGGTGAGCACGTCGATGCCGTGCTGGTCGGCGAGGTAGGACAGGGAACTCTGGTCCGGGGTGCCCACGTGCTGGCTCTTGAGCGAGTCGCGGTAGTGGTCGTCCGGGGTCTCGCCCACACAGGAGACGAACGTCCTGTGCGACCCCGGCATGATCATCAGAGCGCCGTTGTGCGCGTAGTTGTCGGTCAGGGCGACCGAGAAGCTGACCGCCCGCATCCGCGGCATGCCGTCCTCGGCGTGCCAGGTCTCGAAGTCGGAGTGCCAGTAGAACGAGCCGCCGCCGAAGCCCGGTTTGTAGTTGACGCGGCTCTGGTGCACGTACACGTCCGAGCCCAGGATCTGGCGGGCGCGGTCGACCAGGCGGGGGTCGTTCACCAGGTCGTCGAAGACCTTGCTGACCTTGTGCACCTCGAACACCGAGCGCACCTCGTCGGAGGAGGGCTCGACGACCACGCGTTCGTCGCCGCGCAGCCCGGGATCGGAGCTCAGCCGCTCCAGTTCGGCGCTGTAGGCCCCGACCTCGTCCGGGGTGATGAGGGAGTCGATCTGGGTGTAGCCGCGCTCACCGTAGGCGCACAGCTCGTCGTGGGAGAAGGGGCCCTCGTCGGTCCCCCAGACGGCGGGGTCCCTGCGGTACAGCAGGGCGGGTTCGGTGCTCTTGCGTGTGGGGTATTCGTCCGCGGTGCTGGTCGGAAGGTCCATCTGCAGAGTCATGGTCGATCCCCTGGCGGGGCTCATCCTCTCCGATGTCGACGGTTTCTCCTACGACATGCGAACTTAACAAAGGGCAGGCAAGCCTACTTACGGCTTCTTTATGTGCGGTGTTTAGTGTCCTTTTTGTCGGGTATGACAGTTATACTATATGGGGGGAAACTGTGAGGGCTGCCGGTTTTCCTTCCCGCTCTTATCCTTATCTGGGGGACGGGTTCCGTCGTTCACCTGCGCGGCGTCACTCTGGGTGAATATAAATGAACTGAAGGTGAGTATCCCCAGGTCGTCCGGCTGCACCCTTCGTCTCCGGGGTCGCTTGTGAAAGAACACACTTTTGCTGTGTGCTAGATCACACGAATAAGGTTCAGGGGCTGGTGCAGAACTCCGGGACAAGGGGCGGGGCGTCATCCCCGATTCCGGTGGAATTTCCCGTGGGGTACTGGTGGGAGAGGGGCGGTTGTCGCACAGTGGTGTGGTCCGTGCTTTCTTCCCGCCCGCTCACAGAGGAGAAAACGTGCCCTCCCCCCGCCCCCGTGCGCTTCCCCGCGCGCTCTCGGCCCTCAGCGCCGCCGTACTCGCCGTCGTCCTGGGCTGGTCGGCCCCGGCAGCCGCCGACCACGTCCTTCCCCCGGGCATCCCCGGCACCTCCACCGCCCAGAGCCAGCTCGACTCCCTCACCGTCCGGGCCAAGGGCCCCCAGACCGGCTACGACCGCGGCCTCTTCCCGCACTGGAGCGTCGTCGACAGCCCCTGCACCGCCCGCCAGTACGTGCTCGTCCGCGACGGCCACGACGTGGTGACCGACTCCGACTGCCAGCCGACGTCCGGCCGCTGGTACAGCACCTTCGACGACGTGTGGTGGGACGGCGACGTCTCCCAGATCAGCGTCGACCACATGGTCCCGCTCAGCGAGGCCTGGAAGACCGGCGCGGCCGACTGGACCACCGAGCGGCGACGCGACTTCGCCAACGACGTCGACTCCCCCCAGCTCTGGGCGGTCACCGTCAGCAGCAACAGCGCCAAGGGCGACAAGGACCCCTCCCAGTGGATGCCGGACAACACCGCGATCCACTGCGACTACGTCAAGGCCTGGACCAACGTGAAGCACCGCTACGACCTCACCGTCACCTCCGCGGAGAGGTCCGCCATCCAGGACACCATCGACACCGCCTGCTAGGTCGTACTCCTCGGAGCATCCCGGTCCCGCCCGTCGCCCTCCGCCACCCTCAACGGAGAGCCCTCGGCTCCAGTACTCCCGCGAGCACCGGGCCGTCTCCCGCCGCGGCGTTTCCGCTTGAAAAGCCGATCAGGCTGACCCGCGCGAACCGTCCTGCGAGAGATCGCCCGGACGGCCGCTCGCCGATCCGAAGGCCTCCGCGGAACACTCCCCGGGCCGCCACCGGGCGGGACGCGCGCCGACCGACACGCACCCTCCACCGCCGCAGGTCGGGCCCGTCTCCCCCGGGAAGCGGGCCCGACGCCGCCCTCCGGGGTTCTGGCGCGCCGTAACCCCGTCCGCTTCTCCCGTTCCGGGGCGATACTCCACTATGAAGGGGGCGAGGGCGGCGGGTCCGGGTAGGAACGACGGAACCCCGCCACGCGACGCGACCAGAAGGGCGAAGAGATGACCGGCACCAGGGGGACCCGTGGCGCGACCCGCCTCGCGGTCCGCTACTTCGACGACCGCGTGCTGTTCAGCGACAGCGAGGCCTGGGCCTACTTCCGCCTGCCCACGGTCTCCTACGAGTTCACCACGCCCGAGGAGCGCCAGGCGCTGGCCACCAACGTCACCATCGCCCTCGCCGCCATCCGCATGAACGACGCCGAGGTCCACCTGCGCGTCGCCCACCGCACCTACCCGGCCGCGGAGTGGGCCACCCGGCTCGACGCCACCTCCGACTCCGGCCCCGGCTGGTACGACTACCTCGACGAGACCTACCGGCACGTGTGGGCCAAGGACTTCTGGACCAAGGAGGTCTACCTCGGCGTCCGCCTCGGCCAGCGCAACGTCGGCGCCGGGCTCGGCCTGTTCTCCCAGCTCTTCGGCGCCTACCAGCGCACCGAACAGGTCCTGGGCATCAACGACGACGCCGTGGACGACCGCGAGATCGCCCGCTGGACCGACCAGGCCGAGCGGCTCGGCCGCGCCCTGGCCGCCAGCTCGCTGCACGCCCGCCACGCCACCTCCGACGAGATCGCCTGGCTCATCCGGCACGCCGTCAGCGGCACCGCCGAGGAGATCCGCCCCTCGGCGGCCGGACGGCGCACCTGGGGCCGCGGCGAGATCGAGGCACTGGTCGACGGCGTCGTGCACAACGGCCGCTCCGCGCTGCGCCTCGAGCAGCCCGCCGGTTCCACCCACGTCGCGTTCCTGTCCTTCTCCCGTTTCCCGGACCTGATGCCCTTCCCCGACGGCGAGCCCTGGATGCACCACGCCGACGCGCTCCCCTTCCCGGTGGAGATGTCCCTGCGGATGAAGCTCATCCCGCCCGCCAAGGCCTCCAAGGACGTCGGCCGCAAGCTCGCCCACGCCCGCGACATGGACGCCCACATCCGCGAGGCCGGGGTGGAGGCGCCCATCGCGCTCGCCGAGCAGATCGACGCCGCCCGCATGCTGGAGCACGGCATCACCAAGGAGCGGCTGCCCTTCGTCTACGGCTGGCACCGCCTCATGGTGTCCGCGCCCACCGAGCGCCTCCTCGGCCAGCACGTCGAGGCTGTCGTCGAGCACTACCGCGACATCGGCATCGACGTCATCAACTCCACCGGTGACCAGTTCTCGCTGTTCAACGAGTCCCTGCCCGGCGACCGCATCCGCCTCAACGCCTACGCCCAGCGCCAGCCGCTGCGCACCATCGCGGGCGGCATGCCCACCGCCACCGTGGACGTCGGCGACCGCGTCGACCACTCCGGCGGCGGCTGGGTGGGCCCCTACGTCGGTGAGACCCTCGGCCGCGCCCGCTCCATCGTCCACTTCGACCCCATGGTCGCCGCGGCCCGCAACCGCCCCACCGCCATCGCCATCACCGGCGAGCCCGGCGGCGGCAAGACCACCCTCGCCCTCCTGCTCATCTACCAGCTCGCCCTGCGCGGGGTCACCGTCGCCGCCATCGACCCCAAGGGCGACGCCGAGTCCCTCGTCGAACTCCTGCAAAGACGCGGCCGCAAGGCCCGCATGATGTCCCTGGGGTCGGCCCAGCCGGGCCTGCTCGACCCCTTCGCCTTCGGCGACGACCTGTCCGCCAAGAAGACCATGGCCACCGAGACCCTGCGCCTGCTCCTGCCCCGCATGAGCGAGGAGCGCGAGTCCGCCATGATCCAGGCCGTGGCCGCCGTCGCCAACCAGCCCCAGCCCTCCCTGGCCAAGGTCGTGGACCACCTGGTCTCCTCGCCCGGCGCGGCCTCGCGCAACCTGGGCGCCGTCCTGCAGTCCATGTCGGAGATGCGGCTGGCCAGCCTGTGCTTCGACCCCCAGGGCGAGGCGCGGATCGACACCGAGGGCTGGACCACCGTGTTCACCCTGGGCGGGCTCACCCTGCCCGACTCCGGCGTGGGCCGCGACGACTACTCCTACGAGCAGCGCCTGTCCGTCGCCCTGCTCTACCTGGTCTCCCAGTTCGCACGCCGCCTGATGAACGGCCTGGACCGGCACCTGCCCAAGGCGATCTTCCTGGACGAGGCATGGGCGGTCACCTCCACGCCCGAGGGCGCCAAGCTCGTCCCCGAGGTCTCGCGCATGGGCCGCTCCCGCAACACCGCGCTCATCCTCGTCTCGCAGAACGCGGGTGACCTCCTCAACGAGCAGGTCACCAACTGCCTGTCCTCGGTGTTCGCCTTCCGCTCCAGCGAGCGCTTCGAGGTGGAGAGCGTCATGTCCCTGCTGGGCGTGGAGACCAACGAGGACCACCTCGCCGTGCTGCGCAACCTGGGCAACGGCGAGTGCCTGTTCCGGGACCTGGACGGCAGGGTCGGACGGATCGGCGTGGACCTTGTCTCGGAGAACCTGCTGCGCTGGCTGGACACCAACCCCACCCGCCAGCGCCCTAGCGAGGAGGATGGGGACCTGGTGCCCGCGGGCGGACGCGACGAGCAGCTCTAGGCGGTCATCCCAAACTGTTGCGGGTGTGACGCAGGAGCCCTCTCCTTCCGGTGATCCTGCTGCTGGAGGCGCTGTGGGACGCGGACAGCGCCTCTGGACGCGGGATCACCGGGGAGGGGGCGGGCCGGTGGGCCCTTCCGGTCACGGGGGTGCGCGGCGCCTGGTTCGGGGCGCTCCCGGGTGGGAATCTCCTACCCTGTCGGGTTCCGCCCCGGGCGCCCGACCCCCAGCCCCGGCATTTCGACCCCCACCGCTCACGAGGGACCGCCCATGCGTGAGGACGCCGTCCGGCCGCGACCCGTCATCGACCCCGCCCTGCCCGCTCGCCAGCGCCGGGAGGCCCTTCCGGGGACGCAGCCCCCGGGACCCCCGCCCAGAGGCGGCGGGCCCGCCGAGGCCCGCCCGCCGCGGCTGTCCGACAGCGGCGTCCACCTGCTCGGCGTCGGGTTCACCACGACCCTTGCCCTGATCACCGCGGGCTGGTACCTGGGCATGGTGATCGCCAGCGTCAGCCTCGTCGCCTACGTCGCCGCCCTGGCCTTCCGGCGCGACGCCCACCCCGCCGTACGGGCCGCGGGCGCCGCGGCGGGAGCTGGAACGCTGGTGGCCGCACCGGCCTGGCTGATGGACGTCGTGCCCCAGGACCCCTCCCCGGGCATCCCCTGGGTGGTGTTCGGGGTGCTCGTCGCCGTGGTCACCGCCGACACCCTCACCTCGCGGGTGCGCCGGACCGGCCGGGAACGGCACCGGGACCGGGTGGTGCTGCCCGACGACGTCAGCGAGGGCGACCACGCCCTGCTGGTGGAGGTGCAGCGCACGATCGACCTGGTGCGCGGGGCCCGGACCGAACTCGGCGGGGAGTCCCTGGACACCGACCGGGCGCTGACCGTCCTGCACGAACAGGAGTGGCGCATCGCCTCGCTCCTGGCCCGGCAGCGCGAACTGCGCCGCTCCCACCAGCGCCGCTGGCAGCGGGCGGTCTCGCCCCGCGTCAGGGAGGCGCTCAAGCCCCAGCGCGAGCACCTGCACGCCGTCGGGGAGGCCGTGCGCGCCCGGGTCGCCCAGATCACCGAGTACGGACGCCTGGTCGAGCAGGCCGTCGCGGCCCACCGGGAGTGGGAGCAGTGTCAGGAAGCGGTGGACTCGACCGCGGAGTACACCGAGCACCTGGCCGCGGCGGGCTTCCTGGGCGCACGGGCCGCGGACGTCGCCGAGCTGGCCGCCACCGCCGCCCTCGCCCGGCAGGTCCGCGACGAGCGCGTCAGCCGCCTGGCCGGACACGACCTGGTCGCCCACGGATGAGCCTTCGCGGACACCGCCTCCGGGGACGCGCGGCGGCGGACCACCGCCGCCGCGGCACCGGTTGTGACCAGCGTCGCGGTAGTTGTCCGGATGCGGACAGTGGTGACTTCGGCAATCGTCCCCAAAGACCTTCCGCTTCTGACACATTGGGCGAATGAGTGAAGTCAGGGAGAGCGTTCACCCCCTCACCTCCGCCAAGGAGACTGTGGCGGTCGGGGTCGCCTCGGGCCGGGACGGGTTCGTCGAGCTCCTCCGGGACGCCCGCCGGAGCCTGCTCGACACGCTGGAGGACGGCGACCCCGGCGGGCGGGAGGTCCGAGAGGCCTCCGCCCAGCTCCACGACCACGTGGACCGGGCCCTGGCCGAGCACGTCCAGCGCCAGCGCCGCTGGCCCGCCCGCACCGACGGCGAGCGCCTCACACGGGCCTTCCGCGCCCTGGACGAATCCGGCGTCATCGCCCGCGAGGAGTTCACCTGCTGCGAGCGCTGCGCCAGGACCGCCCTGGAGGGCGAACTCGCCGCCCGCAACTCCCGGCCGTCCGACACCCCCGCGCGCGGGTACGCGTTCTACCACGACCAGGACGCCGCGCACGCGGTCGCGGGGTCATCGCTCACCGTCGGCTTCGGGGCCAGCCACCCGATCCGCCGCGCGGCCGTCGGCGAGGAGGTCGCCGAGGCCCTGCGCGCCCACGGGCTCACGGTCGAGTGGGACGGCGACCCCGACCGCAAGCTCCACGTCGGCATGGACTGGAACCGCCGCCGCTTCGGCCGCGGGGCCGCCTTCCCCGGGCCCGCCGTGGACGGCGAGCCCATGGTCCACGTGTCCTTCAACAACCCGGGGCCCTACGAGGTCCCCGACTGGGTCTCCCACTACCAGGGCCGCGTGAGCGTCCGCGAACTGTCGCGGATGGTCCTGCCCTGGCTGCCGCGCTTCTTCGTCGCCACGCTGAGCAGCGACCGGGGCCACACCATAGCCCTCGAACGCGACTTCGACCTCCTGCGAGTCCGGCACGGACCGGCTTTGTCCCGCGAACGCGTGGAGGAACCCCTCAGCCGCTGGGTGGTGGGCGCCGTCTGGCCGCGGGAGGAGGCCCGCTCCGCCCACACCGGGCTGCTGGAGGTCCACTACGCGGACGCCGCCGAGGAGGGCCTCGGCTTCATGGACTACGCCGAACCCCTGGAGACGGCCGCCGCGCGCCTGGTCGTTCACCGCCTCACCCCGATCAAGGGCACGTTCGCGGTCTTCAGCGCTCCCGGCGGCGCCGTCGTGCAGATGGTGTGGGAGAGCGGCCCCCGGCTGTGGATGGAGACCCCCTCGCCCTCCGAAGCGGTGTCGCGGGGCCGCCACGTCACCCTCTCCGAGGCGGAGGAGACGGTGCGTGTCCTGGCGGAGGAGGGGCGCGTCGCCCTGGGGGAACTGGGAGAGCTGGAGGTCACCCACTGGTGAGCGGTCCGGGGGCGGCGCAGGGACCGGTCGGCCCCACGCTCGCGACCGGATCCCGCGGGGGTTCTCGGCGCTGACCGGTGTTCCGCGGCGCGCCCTCAGGAGCCGCCGTTGCCCGCTGCGCGCGTTCGCGCGAACCCCAGCGCGGCCAGACCGAAGACGAGTCCGCCTACCAGGAACCAGGGGTTCCACAGCAGCAGCGTCCACATCCGCTGTTCCGGGCTGA
This sequence comes from Nocardiopsis akebiae, assembly GCF_018316795.1. Lineage (NCBI taxonomy): Bacteria > Bacillati > Actinomycetota > Actinomycetes > Streptosporangiales > Nocardiopsidaceae > Nocardiopsis > Nocardiopsis akebiae. Next base: position 5,891,453 of record NZ_CP074132.1, on the reverse strand, counting down.
CGGCGATCTCCCGGCCCGCGGGATCGGCCAGCAGCATCACCTCGACGGTGGCGGCGCGCAGCAGCAGCACGGCGCACACGCACCAGCCCAGGGTCCTGACCACCCGTCCCGTCGGGCCGGTGGGACGCGGTCTGGAGAGGAGCCAGCCCAGCGCGCCGCCGACGAGGCACAGCAGCCCCACGCCCCACAGGCCCACCGCCACGAACCACCCTGGGCGTTCCGCGGCCACGGGGCCCGCCGAGACGCCCAGGCCCCAGTTGCCGCCCAGCGCCCAGTAGAGGTGGAGCACGGCGAAGGCGACCGCCCAGGCGCACGCGACGCGACCCCACAGCCCCGACGCCGCCCTGTCCCCCCGGTCCCGTGGATTCTCGTGCATAGCGAGCAGCATGCCACCGCCTCCGCGCTCCGGTGCCCACGGCGCCGTGAGAACCGGCGCGCCCGGCCCCCGGGTCCTGAGCGAAGGCGCCGGGGGCGACGTCAGCGGAAGCCCGCCCCGAACCCGAAGTAGGCCCGCGCCCCCGCCGGGATCAGCAGCAGGCCCGCGACCGCCAGGTTCACCAGCAGCACCAGCACGTAGACCGGCAGCTGTTCGGGGGCGTAGACCACCACCGTGAACATGTTGAGCAGCAGGACCACCGCCGCCGCCATCTGCAGGAGCACGACGCCCCCGTAGACCAGCCGCGACCGGGTCATCAGGGCGGGCGCCGCTACCGTCGACAGCAGACCCCAGACGTAGAGCTGGGCCATGGAGGCCCCGTTCACCTCGGCCCCGCTGGTGGACTCCACGGTGAACAGCACCGCGAGGACCAGCAGGTAGAGCCCGTTGAGGACCAGCATCACGGCCGCGGTGACCACGGTCGCGGGCATGCCCCTCCGGGGGCGCTCCCACGGCATCTGGGCGCCGGTGGCCGGGACGCCGTGCCCTGGGAACATCCCCGGGTGCCCCGGGCCGCCGACCGGCTGGCCGGGCAGCGGGCCCCGCCCCGTCGGCGTGCCGACGGAGGGGAAGGGGAGGGAGAACTGGCCGGTCGCTCCCGGGGGCGGGGCCAGCTGCGGCCCGGGCTGGTGGCCGGTCGCGTGCGGCGCCCGCGGGTAGGCCCCCGGACCCGCGCCGGGGCCGTGCGCGGACGTGCCGTCGGCGGGGTGCGGACCGGTCCGTCCGCCCGGGAAGCCGGGACCGCGGGGACCGTAGGGGAACGCGGGGTCGTGGCGCCCGCCCGCGAACCCGGGACCGTTGGGGCCGCCCGGGCTGTGGGGGCTGTGGGGTCCGCTCGGGAACGCCGGGGCGCCCGGTCCGCCCTGAGGTCCGCCGGGGCCGTTCGGGCCGTTCACGAACGCGGGGCTGTTGGGGCCGCTCGGGGCCGTACGCCACGGCGGGTGGGGGCCGGAGCCGGGAGCGCCCTGGCCCGCGCCTCCCTGACCGGCGGCTTCCGGACCCGCGGCGGGGAACGGCGGTCGATAACCCCCCGAAGGACCGGTGGGCACAACGCCGCCGGACCCGCTCCGGGCCTCGCTCCCCGGAGCCTTCCACGACCCGCTGTCCGCGCTCTGGGGGCCGGTGAGGGGCGCGGGTCGGCCTCCGGCGCCGGGGGAGTCCTGTGCCCGCACGCCGACGCCGCCGTCGTCCTCCTGCGCCCGCTTCTCCCGCTCCAGGAGGGCCAGCGCCTCGTCGGGGCTGGGACGCGCCGACGCCTCCCTGGCCAACAGCGCCGCGATCAGCGCCCGCAGCGGCGCGCTCTCGGGGCTGTGCTCCACGTCGTCCAACGACAGCCGCGGGGGCATCGGCGCGGTCAGCACCGCGCTGATGATCCCCGTGATGCTCTCCCGTTTGAAGGGCGAGCGCCCCTCCAGGAGCGCGTACAGGGTGACGCCCAGGCTCCACAGGTCCGACGCGGGCAGCGCGCGCTTGCCCTCGAACCGCTCCGGCGCCATGTACTCGGGCGAACCGATGTACACGCCGGTCTGGGTGAGGGCGGCGCCGCCGTCGACGTTCGCGATCCCGAAGTCGGTCAGCACGGTCCGGTCGTCGTCGGTGAGCATGATGTTGGCGGGCTTGACGTCGCGGTGGGTGACCCCGCCCGCGTGTACCGCCTTCAGACCGCCGAGCAGCGACCTGGCGGCCTCCTCGACCCGCTCCACCGGCATCGGACCGTGGTGGTCCAGCCGGTACTGGAGGGACTTGCCGCTGAGCAGCTCCATCACGATCCACGGGCTGTCCTCGTGTTCGAGGACGTCGTGGACCGTCACAACCGCCGTGTCGCTGATCCGCGCGGTGGCCTGGGCCTCGCGCAGCGTGCGGGCGTGCGCCTCGGCGCGGGCCTCGGGCTCCATGCCCTGGGGGATGAGGACCTCCTTGATGGCCACGTCGCGCTGGAGGGAGGGGTCCCAGGCGCGCCACACGGTGCCCATCCCGCCAGCGCCGAGCCTCTCCCGCAGCTCGTAGCGGCCGACGGAGGAGTGACCGGAGGCGGACATAGGCGCGCATCCCTTCGGGGGGTCGGGAGAGGGGTGAAGATGCGCAGGACAATCTATCCGAGATAAGCCCTACAGCAGCACTTTGTGACACTCGTCCGTGTTTCCTGAACCATTCTCCCCCGATTGCGGACAGTTCCCCAGGCCCCGGTGCGAGTGTGGCCGGTAGCGGTCACCTGCGCGGCGGGTGCGGAGTGGAGAGGGGGCGGCGGGCCCTCGCCCGACACCCGCCGCCCGGGGCCCGCGTAGCCCCGTCCGCGGCGGCTCCCGACCGGGCGGGTTCAACACGGTGGTCGGTAGGGGGAGGGGGCAGTCCAGGCGGGGAGGGGCTGGTGAGTCGGAAGGGAACAGGGCGATGCCGTTGTGGACCTAGGTCAGGTTTCGGTCCTGCGGCAATGCGGACTCGGGGTTCCACCGAAGGCGGTTCTGGCATCCGGTGCCAGTCCGCTTCATGGTCTGATGTCCGCTTTTGGTGGCGAAACTGGATGTGACGCCCCTCATAGTGCGGAGGTGGCTAGGAAATTGTGGCCTTGTGGTTTCCGGGTGTTTCGGAAGACCGTTCGCGCCCACTACCTGCGTAAACGTTGACAGAGGCGGTCTTTGTCCTCCAAGGTCTGGCCGCATCGGGGGAGAGAAGGGGAAAACCCGACGCGTTGCGCCCGTTCCCCTGCCCGCTGATGACGCACCATAGAGGATGGGTAGAGATACGCGGGGCCTTGCGATCGCGCACGGCCGCGTGCGGTGCGCACGCGTGTACGGGCGCGTCGACGGGGCCCCGGTGTCTGCGAACATCGCCTTCGGCCGAACCACGACGCAGGAGCCAGCAGATGACGCATCAGCACGTCCGACGGCGGGGATGGCGACGCCTCCTGATGACGTTCCTCATGCTGACCGGTCTCGTCGTGCTGCCCCTCAGCGGGGCGCAGGCGAACCCGCTGTGCCCGGGCGAGCCCGCGCCGCTGCCGGAGTCGGCGGGAAGCGGTTCCGACGGCCTGCTCGTGCCCCCAAGGTCTCAGTCAGCTGTTGAAGGCGCTCCTGATGGACTCCCCCCCGATGCCAGCATGTACGGCCAGTACGGCACGGCCGGACAGCAGTGGCACATGATCACGGAGTCCTGCGTCGACGGGATCAGCGACGGCGCGCAGGCGACCCTGGCCAACACGGCCTGGGACCTGTCCAAGACCATCAACCAGTCGACGATCACCGTTTACCAGGCCGCGACATCCGACGGTCTCCTCGCCAGCTTCAACGAACTCGTCGAGAACGTGGTCGTCACGCTGCGGGAGGGGATCTGGCGCCCGCTGATCCCCACCGTCGTCATCCTCGGCGCCCTGTGGTTGGGCTGGTACGGGCTCATCCGGAAGAGGATGACGCTCACGATCGAGTCCAGTATCTGGATGATCGGGGCGACGGCCCTGGGGTTGTGGATCCTCGTCAACCCGGCCCAGATCATGGGTATGGCCAGCGGCCTGGTGAACTCCGGCAGTCAGCTGGTGACCAGTACGGTCGGGCAGATCCCCTATGGGGGAGGGTCGGGGACCTGCCCACCTGGTGCAGAACCTCCGGAGCGTGCGGACTGGGAGTCCGAAGCCGACTTCCAGGTCAGGCGTAACGCGGACATGCTTTGGTCGAGTTTGGTATGTCAGCCTTGGGTTTCAGGGCAATTCGGAAACGGTGACGTCGCAGAGGATGCGTCGATCGATCATGCGATGAACCTGATCGCTGCTCAAGGGATCAGTCGGATCGAGCAGCAGCAGATTCGCGATGGGGAAGTTGAAGCAAACGCCCTGCTGGAGGAGAAGCAGGATTCTTATGAAGCCATCGCAGCTGACATCCAGTCCACCTATCCCAGCGTCTACCCCCTCTTCTCGGGTGATGACCAGGGAAGTCGCCTGGGAGTGGCCACACTCGCGCTTTTCGCTTCGGTCTTCGCCGGGGGACTGATTCTCGCGGGGTCCGTGGCGCTCATCGTGTTGAAGATCGCCTTCCTGCTGCTCTTCCTCCTCGCACCCATATTCCTGCTCATCGGAATCCACCCGGGCTACGGGCGCATGGTCCTGCTGCGCTGGGTCGAGCTGATGATCGGCTTCCTGCTCAAACAGATCTTCGTCGTACTCCTGATCTCGCTCCTGGTCATGTGCTACGGCATGGTCATGTCCGCCAGCCTCGGCTGGGGCCTGCAGATGATCCTGCTGGCGCTCTTCACCGTGGCCCTCTTCGTCTACCGCAAGCCCTTCGCCTACCTGTTCTCCTCGGTCAACGCGAACACCTTCACCTCGCGCATCGTCAGTGACGCCGCGCATAGCCAGGCGCTCAGCCGGAGCGCGGTGGTCCTGCCGCCGGTCGCCAACCTCAAGGCCCAGGCCTGGGGGCTGCGCCGGGGACCGCAGATCGCCGGAGCGGCAGCCGGAGTCCCCGCGGGCGGGGGAGCAGTCCCGAACGGCGGTGTGGACCCCGGGATCGGTGACGAGGTCCCGGCCGACGGCGGTCCGGTCCGCGCGGACGGAGCGCGGGCACGCGGCACCGCCGGGTACGGCAGGGTACGCGACAACGCGGCCCCGCCCCTCAACGTCACCAGGAGCGCTCCGGCCGGCGGCGGTGGCGGCACCCGGCCCGCCGGGCCCGCGCGCAGCGGTGACCAGGCGCCGAGCCTCTCCGGTAGCAGCGCGGCCTCCGGTGCCATCCCGCCCCGGCCCAGCGGCGGCTACACGGGTACCGGCGACAGCGGCTGGGCCTCCGTGTTCGGCACCGGTTCGGGAGGCCGCGGCGGCTCCGAGCGCCGGGACGGCGGTGGAGGCGGCGGCTCGGTGTTCGGCGGTGGCGCGCCTGCTGCCGGGAGCGGACGCGCCGCGAGTTCCGAGCGGCCCGAGCCCAGCACCGGACAGGGCATCCTCGGCGGTCGCGCGGACACCCCGGCCCGGGGCAACCCCAACGCCCGCGCCTCTCGCTGGGGCTCGCCGAGGGAACGGCGCGAACGCCCCGCTCCCCAGCGTCCCGCCCGTCCCGCGCCCTCCGGCGAGAGCCGGGGCCGGGGCGACGGTGACGGCGGCTGGCTGACCGGTTCCGGCAAGCGCAGGGACAACGCGCCCATCACCCCCTTCTGGGGGGAGAGCAGTTCTTCCACGACGAGGGACCGCAAGCGGGACGTCCCCTTCTGGTTGAACGACGACTGACGAACAAAGGCCCGAAGCGATGCCCAACCCTCTCCCCGAACGCGCCCAGCGGGCTGTCTTCATCGGACTGATCGTCGTGCTGGTCGTGTTCGGGCTCTACCTCAGCCTCGGAGGCTTCGGGGGCGCCGAGGAGGACGAGCCCTCCGCGGCCTCCCCGGAACCCGAAGCCGCCCAGGAGGAGCCGCCGGGCGGACCCGGCGGCCCGGACGGGCTGTCCACCGTCGAGCCGAGCCCGATCCCGACCACCGCCGCCGAGGACGTGGACGTCCTCGACTGGTTCCCCTTCACGGAGGCGGAGCTCCAGGCGGCCGGGGCGGCGGCCCGGGCCTTCGCCGAGGCCTACGGGACCATCGACTACACCCAGTCCCCCGAGTCCTACTACGCCTCGATGGAGGAGCTGGCCACCCCCGAGTTCGCCGGGGTTCTGGCCGAGACCAGCAGGGTCGGCGCCTTCTGGAACGAGATGGCCGAGGCCGAGGCCGTCGCCGAGGGGCGGGCCCAGGTCGACTCGGTACGGACCTTCGGCGCCGATTCGGTCACCTTCGTCGTGACGGCGCAGTCCATCACCGAGACGGGGAGCGCCGAGTTCGACGAGGACCTCGGTGAGTTCGCCGTCACCGTGGTGCGCAGCGGCGGTGCCTGGAGGGTCTTCGACTTCCAGCCCGCCGACGCCGGACAGTTCGGAGAGGAGTGACCCCGTGATCTCCCTTTTCACCCGCAGGCACCCTGACAGGGGTGCGGCGGGCCTGTGGTTCGGCGCCGCCGTCGCCGTCACGGTCGCCCTGATGACCATGTTCGCGATGCTGGTGATCCCAGTGATCACCAACACCACCCAGCAGATCGGCTCCATGATGGCGAACGGTCTGGTCTGCGGGCCGGACACGGACGCCGAGCAGCCGGACGCGAGCGGCTACGCCATGGACTCCATCCCGGAGAACTACCTGCGGATCTACACGGAGGTCGGGGAGGACCGCGGGATCCCGTGGAACATCCTGGCGGGTGTGGGCCAGGTGGAGTCCCACCACGGGCGCTGGGAGGGCCCGGGGATCACCGAGGGGCACAACGACTGGGGCGCGGCCGGACCGATGCAGTTCGGTTCCCTGGACGGCTCCGCGGCGGGCAACAGCTGGGGCGGCGAGCCCGTGCAGCCGGTGGACGAGCGCCCGGAGCAGGGGTACGGCGTCGACGGAAACGACGACGGGATCGTCAGCGTCTACGACCCCGCCGACGCGATCCCGGCCGCCGCCGACTACCTCATCGCCCACGGTCTGAAGGAGGACGTCCGGCAGGCCATCTACGGCTACAACCACGCCTGGTGGTACGTGGACGACGTGTTGGAGTGGGCAGAGCAGTACGCGGAGGGGGAGTACGACACGTCGGGTTCCATCGAGACCGCGGTCGCCTGCCAGCTCGACGCGCAAGGCGCCCCGATCGGGAGCGCCCCCGACGAGCTGACCCAGGCAGTGGTCGACTGGGCACTGGCCCAGCGCGGAAAGCCCTACATCTGGGGCGGTGTCGGCCCGACCGGGTTCGACTGCTCCGGTCTGATGCAGAAGGCCTACGAGAGCATCGGCGTCACCATTCCGAGGATCTCCCAGGACCAGTGGGGTTTCGGCCCCGAGGTTTCACAAGGGGAGGAACAGCCGGGTGACCTGGTGTTCTTCCATGTGAGTCGGGCTGGGGAGCCCCCCGGCCCGGGGCACGTGGGAATGGTGATCGGTGACGGGCTGATGGTCGAGGCCTGGTGCACCAACTGCGGACCGATCGCGGTGCGCGAGTACGATGACCCCAATCGTGCGGACATCATGGGTTTCACGCGTCCGCTGGAGCACCCGGACGTGCAGGCCCAGTTGGAGGCGCAGGACAGTCGTGGTTGACCAGAAGGCACCGCCCGGCAAGCAGGGGCTACACGGGTGGAAGGCTGCCGCGGCGGTTTTCGGGTGCGGAACCCTGGCGGCCTTCGGGGTTTTCGGAGTGCTCGTCACGATAGCCGGGCTCCTGCTCAATACAGCTTCCACCGGTGTAGAAGATCCTGAGTACTCGGCTGGTGTCGAGCAGACCGGGGAACCAAGGGAGGAACTTGAACCCGGCGGTCTAAATATCTGCGATGATTACCTACCGCGGATATCTGACATCGACATTGCCGAGTCTATTTCAAGCGAGCACTCAGACGACGCATTGGATTCTGACCTTGGTGCTAGTGATGGTCGTGTTGTTTCTGGTCGGTGTTCATTTTTAGTGAACCCGATGTATGGAAATTCGACTTCCTGGAGCTTTGACTTTGACTATCATGTGATCGTTCGTGATCCAAGTGGAGACAGGGACCATTTGGCTTCTGACCTTCTTGCTCAAAGGGTGGCGGATGCGAAGGGGTATTTTGCTTCGGTGGATTCCGCATCTGAGCACCCTTGGTCTGATATTTCTCACTCGCTCTATGGGATGACTTCAGCCTCTGTGAGTCGATACGTTGTTGTGTCGCAGACGCGGAGTGCTGTTTATTCGGTGAGCTTCACCGGGGATAAAAATAGTGTCGAGGGGGGTGTAGTCCCGGAAGCGGATTTCGAAAGGCAAGCGAGAGACCTTGTTGAGCGGCTGCAGGGAAGACTTTTCCTGGTTATTCCTGGTTAGTAAGATGGCATGTGTTCCGTCTTGTATCGCTTAGCCCCTGCGAGGGTGATTGGAAACTGCGGTCAAGAGTTTCGGGTGGCCGTGGAATTTCAAGGCCCTGGGCCGGTCAGGCGACTCCGGCCATGAAGTGGTGGCGGCACAGGGTCGCGTACGACTCGTTGCCGCCGATGTGCACCTGCTCGCCCTCGTAGATCATGACCCCGTCCACCACGCGCGCGTTGTGGGTGGCGCGGCCACCGCACCAGCAGCGCGCGGACACCGGCAGGACCTCGATCTTGTCGGCGAGTTCCACCAGGCGCTTCGAGCCGGGGAACAGCTGCCCCTGGAAGTCGGTGAGGATCCCGTAGCAGTACACGTCGATCCGCATCCCGTCCACCACCCCCGCGAGCTGCCCCACCTGCTTGTAGGACAGGAACTGGGCCTCGTCGCAGATGACGTAGGGGGCCTTGCGGTCGGCGATGTCGTCGTACAGGTCCAGGTCGTCGCCCACCTCCACGGCGGGGGACTCCAGGCCCAGGCGCGACGAGATGATGCCCGCTCCGGCGCGGTCCTGCTTCGTGTACAGCACCCCTTCGCCGCCGCGTGAGTGGTGCTCCTGGAGGGCCATCGTGCTCTTGCCCGAGTTCATCGAACCTGTGAAGTACTTCAGCTCCGCCATGTCTCTTCCTGGGTCGCGGGCGCTGGCGCTGTCGACGGCTCGGGCTCGTCACCGTGTCGGGCTTCCTGCCGTGGCCAGCAGTGAACATACCAGTGACGTGCAGGACCTCCCGAACCAACGTCCGCCCACCCGCGCACCCGCGCTCGCCTCTTCTCCCTCCTCCTCACGGCCTCCCCCCTCGCGCCCTCCTCACGGCCTCCCCCCTCCCGTCCTCCTCTTCGGGGAGGGCCCCTCCGCCCAGGAGGAGTGCCTCCGACCGGCGCGGTGTTTTCGGCCTCACCGCCTTCGGACATTGATCGGACCGGAATTCGGGCTATGTGATGCGGCAGCCGCCATTTGCGCTTCCGGTGCCTTCCGAGCGGCCGCCTGAACCGCGGGTGCGCGCCTTCTGTGAAGTGTGGGCACGGGGTGAGGCGGTGTCGGCCGGTGTGGGCGTGAAGCTGTGCACGCCCGACCAAAGGCAGCCGCGCCGCACAGGAGTTGAGTCCACTTCGATATATTCGGTACTCCATGTCCGAATCGCTCGGAAGTGGAATTGGCGAGGGGGAAGTGGCATTGCGGCGTGCTCGGGTCACCAGGCTTGTGGAGAGTCAGTGGTTCTCCAACACCATGCTCGCGGTGATTCTGGTCAATGCCGTGATTTTGGGTTGGATGACTTATGGGGGTTCCACCCTTCCGTATCTGGTGATCATCGAGTACGTCGTCGTCGGTGTGTTCGTGGTCGAGATGGCCCTCAAGATCCACGCCTGGCGGGGACGGTTCTTCCGGAGCGCCTGGAACTGGTTCGACTTCCTGGTGGTGCTGGTCTCGGTGGTTCCGGCCACCGGCCCGTTCGCCGTGCTCCGCATCCTGCGGGTACTGCGGATCCTGCGGGTGATCACCGCGGTTCCGCAGATGCGGCAGATCATCACCGCGCTGTTCAAGGCCATGCCGGGGGTGGGGACGGTGATCGGCCTGCTCCTGGTGGTCATCTACACCTCCGCGATCATCGCCCACCAGCTGTTCGGTGAGGCCGTACCCGAGTTCTTCGACAACCTGGGCACGTCGCTGTACACGATGTTCCTGCTGATGACGACGGAGGGCTGGCCGGACGTCTCGGACGCGGTGCTGGCGGAGCATCCGACGGCCTGGATCTTCTTCGTCTGCTACATCGTGCTGACCGCGTTCATCATGCTGAACCTGGTCATCGCGGTGATCGTCACGTCCTTGGAACAGGAGATCAGCGAGGCCCGCTGGGCCGAGGACCAGGAGTTGGAGGAGGTCCAGCACGAGGCGGTCATGAACCGGCTGCTGGAACTCGGGCAGCAGGTCGAGCGCCTGGACCGCATGCTGCGCGAGCGGGACGCGAATCCCGGCACCGACGGCCTTCCGGGGAACGTTCAGGCGGACCAGGCGACACGGACAGCCGCCGTCCGAACGGTTCAGCCCGGGGAACCTGCCGAGCCGGTCAGGCGCGGGAACGGGGACGCGGCGCAGCCGCCGCCTTCCGCCTCCCCGTAGCGGAACACCCGGAGGCCCGGGGGAGGGCTTCCGGGCGCCTGCGTGCCTGTGTATCTGTGAGGTGCCTTGCGGGTCAGGGGCGGCGGTGAGGGCGGGAGGGTGTGGGGCGCCTACAGCTTCCGGCCGCGAGCGGCGTCGAGGAGGGTGGTCCACTCGAGGGCGGGGAAGGAGAGGTGCCCGGCGCCCGGGTGCTTGGAGTCGCGGGTGGCGGCGCCGCGGGGGAGGTCACCGATCTCCACGCGGTCGGTGTCCCGGCCGCTGGAGCTACTCTTGCTGAACTCGGGTTTGGTGGTCATCGGGTGCTTCCTGGAGACTTCAGGGCATCTCCGATGAGCTCGAAGGACAGGGTGGTGGAGAGCGCGACCCCCTGAACGTTGCCGAGAGCCAGGCTTGTACGCCGCTACTTCTTCTTGCTTGTCTAGATAAAGGTTATCTGTAACGGTTTCCAGGTAGACAACGGGCGGATCCTTGGCGGCAGGGAAGTCCGAGATGGTGAAGGGGACAGTCAGAGCTTGACGAGCGCCTGCCCGGCAGGAAAGCGCCTGGAGATCGATTTGGTGCCGGATGGCCATGTTCCCGAGGTACACGAGTTGCTCGCGCATCGCCTCGTGGCCACCGATGGCTCGCTGTAGAGCGCCTTCGTCGACGACCGCGATCATGGGTGGGGCTTGATCCTGTTGAGGATGTTCTCCCGCTCCATGCGAGCTTGGACTCGGCGATCGACTTCGCTCTCCTCCAAGACCCGTTCGGCACGAAGACCGCAGCAGGGCAAGCCGGAGTCTGGAGCAATCCAGGGGTGATCAGCCCTTCGAAGCGGCGGATCAAAGACGCCTCGGCTTCGAATGCCCCCGGTCCTCGCGTTCCTGGACACCTGTGCCGCCGCGGAGTCCACTGACCACCGCTACGTCTGCACCCTGCTGGGCGGCGAACTCGCCGACAACAGCATCCGCAGGGATCCCCGGATCAGGCGCTGCGACTTCGGTCGTCCCCGAGCCTTCCCACCCGCCTGACCGACCACGGCGCCCTGCCTTCCGTTCCACCGTCGACGGACGTGAGCAGACGTGCCACCCCGGGGTGGGGCGGCCACTGGTCGACGCCCCCGGGGCCTTCCGAATCCACGCCTGTCTCCCGGAAATGCTAGGTATGGGGACATTCCACCCTCGAAGGGATTTCCTATGCCTGAGCTCACCGAGTTCGCGGGTCTGCCCGTGGTCGAGTTCCCCGCCAGCGGCACGACGGAGGAGCGGCTCGAACGGATCTGTAAGCAGGGAGGGGATCCGCAGGCTCCCGCCTCCGCGGCCTGGCGGCTGCGGACCAGCGAGGGCGCCAGGGGGGTCCGTGAGGAAGGGTGCGAGGAACACGTCGCCCGTTTCCTGTCCATGGTGGACACCGCGCAGGTGAGGGCGCTGGTCATCGGTGCCTGGGGCTATCCCGCCCAGGGAGGTCCGGAGGCTTTCCTGGAGGCGCTGGTCGAGCACGCCGACAAGCTGCCGAATCTGCGGTCCGTCTTCGTCGGCGACATCGAGATGACGGAGAGCGAGCTCTCCTGGATCAGCCAGAGCGACCTGGCTCCTCTCGTGGCCGCCTTCCCGCAGCTGGAGGAACTGGTTGTGAAGGGCGCCGACGGCCTGCGGGGCCGGCTCGGTCTGCGCGTGCCCTCGCACGCCTCGCTGCGTTCCCTCACCCTCCAGAGCGGTGGCCTGCCCGGCCGGGTCGTGCGGGAGGTGGCGTCCTCGGGGTTGCCTGCTCTGGAGCACCTGGAGCTGTGGCTGGGGGTGTGGGACTACGGCGGCGACGCCTACCCGCAGGACCTGGCGCCGGTGCTCTCCGGTGAGGTGTTTCCCCGGCTGAGCTACCTGGGTGTGCGCAACGCCGAGGGGGCGGACGGGTGGATCACTGCGCTGGCCGAGGCTCCTGCCGTCAAGCACCTGGAGGTGCTCGACCTGTCGTTGGGGATCTTCACGGACCGGGGCGCCCGGGAGCTCGTCGACCGGGCCGAGGCCTTCTTCGGGTTGCGCAAACTCGACCTGCACCACCATTTCCTGAGTGCGGAGATGGAGCAGCGCGTGCGGGCCGCGTTCGCCGGAACCGGGGTCGAGATCGATCTGTCCGACCGGATGGAGCCCGAGCAGGACGAGGACGACGACGAGGACGAGCCCTGCTACTACACCGCCGCTTCCGAGTAGCAGGGTCGCCCGCCCGGCGGGAACGGCCCTACCGGGGCGGAGCGGGGCCGCGCGTCATCGCCCGTCGCCGTGTGTACCCGCAGGACGGGTTGGGCAGTGGGATCCCGGCAGCGCAAGACACGGCACCGAGGAGGTTGTCATGGCCGAGCCCGAGAGCACGCTCAAGGACAAGAACTACAACCTGGTCTGGGCCGTCCACCAGTCGCTGGAGAACGTCTGGCGCCTGGAGGGCTACATCAAGGACGCCGAGAAACAGGGCGACGACGAACTCGCCCAGTGGTTCCGCCGGATCCAGGAGAACAACCAGAAGGCCGGCGACCAGGGCAAGAAGATGCTCGTCGAGCGCATCAAGAAGGAGAACGGCTGAGGCAACGCGAAAGCGGCTCCACCAGCCGAGGCGGTTGACCCCGCCCGTCTTCTGATCCCGGCACCGAAAGGCGTCCCCGGTTCCGTCCGGGGGTGCCTTTCGGTGCCGGGGCTCCGCGCTCCGTGCGCGGCGGGGCCTCCGCGTGCCGGTGGTGGGCGCGCGGCCGCCCCCGGCCGCACGGCCGGTCCCTTCGCCCCTGGTTCCGGCCCCCGCCGCGCGATAGGAACGGGCGGTAAGCACTCCTCCAGAACCCTGGGAAGGCCGCTGTCCATGAGCGACGCGCCGCGAGACGATCACCGGACCTCCGGGAAGCGGAAGGAGACCACGGCGGAGCTGGTCCGCTTCCACCTGGGCGGGCGCCGCAAGGACCTGAGCGGGCGTTCGTGGTCGGAGTACCCCGTCCTCCCCACGCCCCCGCACGAGGCGGACACCGGCGAACACCCCGAACTCCGCGGCAGGAGGTTCGCCGAGGTACCCGAATCCGGCTGGCACGCCCTGGTCGCCTGGGCCATCGGCCCCGAACACACTGTCCGGTGCCCGGAGCGGCGCACGCCCTCCCCGGTCCACGTCACCTGCGAGAGCCGCGGAAGGCGCGTCCAGCGGTGGGAGGAGAGGACGCGCACCGACCGGGCGGGCGTCGACCGCGACATCGACGACTTCCTGACGGAGGCCGGGGTCCCGCACCAGCCGTGCGGTTACCGGTGGTTCGCCGAGCTGCCCGAGGGGTTCCGCGACGGCGACCACCTCTTCGGCTCCTTCTCGTCCCACCTGGCCTCAGTCGGCTCGGACGAGCGGGACCCGCCGGGGATGCGAGGGGCCATGAGGAACCTGGCCCGCCGCCTGTACGGCGACGCAGGCCGGTCCGCGTTCCCGGACCCGCCCGGCGGCCCCTGAGGGGTGTTCGGGGGCGGGTCCCGCGCGGCGCGGTGAAGCACGGTACGGCGGGGCGCGCGTACGGGGTGACACCGCGAGCAACGCGGCGTCAGCGGCGGCGCAGTGGTCCGCGCCGGGCCCGGCGCGGCGCCTCACGCGGTGACGGCCTCCACGAGGTCGCGGCGCTCACCGGGCTCCTCGGGTCGCAGCGCCCGGGACACCCCGAGCAGGTCGGTGGGCGTGCCCGGCTCCGGGAGCAGGCTCGCCACCGTGCCGTCGCCGAGGCGCGTGCGCAGCTCGCTCGGGTGGCCGTCGGCGTGGTGCACGACCACCGCCTCCCCCAGATCGCGGCACCACGTGCCGGGGAAACCGCAGCCCTCGTCCAGCACGGCTTCGGCCGAACGCGCGCCGTCCCACGTCAGCACGTGCAGCGGCGCCCCGTTCCCGTCGCGGTAGGTCAGGCGAAGGCCGTCCTCCACCTCGTGCACCTGGGCCAGCGACCAGCCCGGGTGGTCCAGCACCGCGATGGTCCGCTCGAAGGACATGATCTGCGCGCGCGAACGCTCGTCGGCCGCCCGCGCGAGCACCGCGTCCCCCACGGCGGGCAGCGCCGCGAGCAGCGCGGCGACCACCGCCACGGCGGGGAGCACCCCCGGCCGCCAGCGGTCGGACGGCCGGTCCAACAGCATCGACGCGCCCATGCCCAGCGTCGCGACGGTCCCGGACAGGAAGGCGGTGTTGGCGGCCGTCCCCCAGGGCAGCGGCATGACCTCCGGGGCCAGGAACGCGACGACCACGGGCGTGACCACGGCGGTGGCCGTCACGAGCGCGGCCGACGCGAAGGGGTGGTCCACGCCGGACCTCTCCAGCCACTGGGCCGACAGCCAGAACATGAGCAGGACGCCCCCGGCGACCACCGGTGCGAGCAGCAGCACCCCCTGGCCCGCGCCGCTCATCGTCAGGGCGCGGGCGGTGTCCCAGACCCCCACTGGGAACAGGGACATCAGCGGAGCCCCCACCAGGCACAGGGCGAGGATCGCGCCGACCGCGGCGACCCGAGGCCGACCCGATGGTGCTCGTGGCAGCACACCGTCCAAGGCCGCATCATCCTCCTGGCGGAAATGACACGTTACGCCTGTTGTGACTTGGGGACCAGATGTGCAAGGCGGGATTTCGGGTTGACCCCGGCGCCCCCGGAGTCGGCGGCGGACCAAGAACCGGTGATCCGTTGCCCTCGCGACGGTGGACAGCGTTCCCGGCCGCGCCCTACTCGCCCAACTGGCGGCGGAACGGCCTGCGCGCGGTGTTGAACTGCGCCCAGGACGGGTCGAGTTGGCTGCGCAGCTTGACCTCCCCCTCTGACCAGTCCGTCAGCACGGCCTCGAACTCCGGCAGCACGCCCGAGTCCGGGTCCAGGTAGTAGCGGTAGTCGCGCCTGCCGCCCACGGTCTGGCGCATGAACAGCGCGCCGTTGTCCCCCAGCACACCCGAGATCCGGGCCTCCAGGTCGTCCAGCGCCGAGGCGGAGGCGCCGGTGGGCAGCTTGTCCTCGTCCGTGTGCGTGTACGGCACGATCACCTGCACGAACAGGGTGAACGCCGGGAAGTCGCGACGGGTCAGCGGGTGCCGGAGCAGGATCTCCACCGCGCCCTGGAGGGGGATGCGCCCGTGCAGCGTCGCCCAGCCGCCCGACCCGCCGAGCATGTCCGCCATCTGCCGCACCACGGCGGGCATCGACGTGGGCGGCAGCGGGTCCAGCGGCGGCTCGTCCAGCGGCGCCGTCTCACCGATCCACCGCACCCGGTCGTCCTCGCCCAGCGCCAGCAGGGTGACGTGCTCGGCCACGGCGGCGCGCGTGCTCTCGGGCAGGAACATGTTGTCGGGGTGGTACACGCCCACCTCGACCTTGCCGGTCGCGTGGTCGACCCGCATGGACACCGACACGTGCGACAGGTCGAGTTCGTGGTCGTCCAGGTTGACGGTGGAGGAGAGCTGGTCGTGGTCGGCGGGCCGCACCGGCCGGAACAGCCACCCGGGGTCCTCGGGGGCCGAGCGCGCCCAGCGCTCGGACAGGATGCGAGCCTCCTCCGAGCCGCCGGGGCGCAGCGTGAGGGCGTAGGCGGGGCCGTCGGTCAGCCGGGAGGGGTCGTCCAGGGCGGCCAGCTGCTCCAGGAGCTTGCCCGGGTCCACGTCGGTCGACAGGTCGAGGTCCTCCAGGCCGCCGCCCGGCTTCGGTGCGCGGCCCACCTCCCACTCCATGTCCGGGTGGATGGAGCGGACCAGCGCGGTGACGCGCTCGGACACCTCGGCGGGCACGGGCTGGTCCGACTCGACCGCGCTGGCCAGGGCCTCGCGTTCGGCGGGCCAGGCGTCCCAGAAGGCGGTGACTGAGGAGGTGGAGTCGGCGGAGCGGCGACGACGGAACAGAGCCATGCCCCGATTTTCGCAGAAGCGGACGACCACACTCGCCGCAGCGTCCGGGGCGTCCGGCGGACGGTCGCCCGTCCCGGGAGCGCGGCCCGGTCCCGCCCCGGGCGCCGCCGTACCCCTCCCGCCGGGTCTGCCCGTCGACCCCCGGCGCGGGTTCTGCGCGCCCCGGCCGGGGATCCCGTCCCCGCCACGAGCGCATACCCTGGACCCACTATGACTTTGCGTGTACTCGCCGCCATGTCGGGCGGGGTCGACTCCGCGGTCGCCGCGGCCCGTGTGGCCGAGGCGGGCCACGACGTCACCGGTGTCCACCTGGCGCTCTCCAAGAACCCGCAGTCCTACCGCACGGGCGCGCGCGGCTGCTGCACCGTGGAGGACTCCCACGACGCGCGGCGGGCCGCCGACGTCATCGGCATCCCCTTCTACGTGTGGGACATGTCGGAGGAGTTCGACCGCGAGGTCGTGCAGGACTTCGTGGCCGAGTACGAGGCGGGCAACACCCCCAACCCGTGCCTGCGCTGCAACGAGAAGATCAAGTTCGAGGCGGTGCTGGACCGGGCCGTCGCCCTGGGCTTCGACGCCGTGGCCACCGGACACCACGTCCGCAAGGTCGACGGGCGCCTGGTGCGCAGCGTGGACGCGGCCAAGGACCAGTCCTACGTGCTGGGCGTGCTCAACGCCGAACAGTTGGAGCACGCGGTGTTCCCGCTGGGGGACTGCACCAAGGACGAGGTGCGCGCGGAGGCCGAGCGGCGCGGCCTGTCGGTGGCGGACAAGCCCGACAGCCACGACATCTGCTTCATCGCCGACGGTGACACGGCGGGCTTCCTCAACCGGCGCATCGGCGAGCGGCCGGGGCCGATCCGGGACGAGGACGGCACGGTGGTCGGCACGCACAACGGCTCGCACACCTTCACCGTGGGCCAGCGCAGGGGCCTGGGCCTGGGCGGCGCCGCCCACCCGCGGTACGTGCTGTCCATCGAGCCGGTCGACAACTCCGTCACGGTGGGGCCGCGGGCCTCCCTGCGGGTGGACGCCATCACCGGCGTGCGCCCGGTGTGGAGCGGCAGCGAGCCCCTGACCGAGCCGACCGACTGCCACGTGCAGCTGCGCGCCCACGGCGAGGTCTACCCGGCGAGCGTGTGGCAGCGCGAGGGCGACGGCGGCCCCGAACTGGTCGTCCGGCTCGCCGAGCCCGCAACCGGTGTGGCCACCGGACAGGCCGTGGTGGTCTACCAGGGCGACACGGTGCTGGGGTCGGCCACGATCTCCGCCACCTCCAGAACCGGGGCCGAGGTCTGAGGGAAGCCGGTTCGCCGGTCCGTGCGAGCGTGCCCCCGGGCCGCCCGGAGCGGCCGCCCGGGGGCACGGCGGCGGAGTGGGCTGTCCCACCTGGTTCGCCGCCCGCGATCCCTTGCCGAACTTAGGTAAGGCATAGCATAGTTGCGGGGCGAGGTGAGGGGGCCTGCCCATGCCGGAGTTCGATTTCCTCGACGGCCAGCCGTTCTGGATCGTCTACTTCACGCTGCTCGGCGTGGTCCTGTGCCGTGCCCAGGCCACGTACTGGATCGGCCGCGGCCTGGGGGCCGGGGTGACCCGCAGCCGTATCGGCGCCAGACTCGGCCCCCGGCTGGACGCCGCCCGGCGGCGCATCGACCGCTACGGCGCGCCCGTGGTCACGCTGAGCTTCTGCACCGTAGGCGTGCAGACCGCCGTCAACCTCGCGGCGGGTGCGATGCGCATGCGCTTCCCGCGCTACCTCGCCGCGATGTTCGTCGGCTCGCTGATCTGGGCGGGCCTGTGGGGCGTGGTCATCGGCGGCCTGGTGGGCACCTGGTTCTCCCTGTTCCTGGACTCGCCGTGGGCGGCCCTCGGAGTGGCCGCGCTGGCCGCGGCGGTCGTGGCCGTGATGGTGCTGCGCGCCCGCCGCTCCCGCACCGCCGAGCGGGCCCCCGCGGAGCCCGAGGGCGCCGCCGATCCCCACCGCGCCTCCGCGGGTTAGCCCCGACGCGTCCCGACGGTAGCGCCCGCCCGGGCCGCGTTGCCCTAACCTTGGGCGATGTGAGCGAACAGCACCCCTACCCCTGGCCCGCCGCGTCCTCCACCGGGGTCGGGTCCTGGCCGGGAGAGGACCCCGACGAGGCGATGCGCACCGTCCTCGGCGAACTCCCCGACCTGCCGCACCTGCCCGAGCTGCCCGCGCGCGGCGTCGGCGCCGACGCGGTCGGCCGCACCTGCGGCCTCCTGGTGGAGTTCCCCGTGGAGGTCCAGCCCAGCGGCTGGCGGGTCGCCGACAGCCCCGGGCGCGACCTGGGCCGCGCGGCCAGCCTCATGTCCTACGACCTCGACGCCCTCACCGAGCACGCCCACGGCTTCACCGGCACCCTCAAGGTGCAGGTCGCCGGGCCGTGGACCCTGGCCGCGTCGGTCGAGCTGCGCAACGGCCAGCGCCTGGTCTCCGACCCGGGGGCCTGCCGCGACCTGGCCGAGTCCCACCTGGAGGGAGTCCTCGCGCACCTGGCCGAGGTCCGCAGGCGGGTTCCCGGCGCCCGGCTCCTCGTCCAGGTCGACGAACCCTCCCTGCCCGCGGTCCTGCTGGGCGCCCTGCCCACCGCCAGCGGCTACGGCCGCCTGCCCGCCGTCGACCGGGCGCGCGTCGAGGCCTCCCTGCGCCTCCTCTTCGCCGCGATCGAGGGCGCCGGGGCCGTCCCCGCCGCGCACTGCTGCGCCCCGGGTGTCCCCGTCGACCTGCTGCGCCGCAGCGGCGCCCGCGCGCTGAGCCTCAACGCCCTCCTCCTCACCCGCGACCACGACGAGACGGTCGGCACGGCCGTGGAGGCGGGCACCGGACTCCTGCTCGGGGTTGTCCCCTCCACCGACGACGCCGCGCCCGCGCGGACCGCACGGATGTCCGACCCCGCCGCTACTGTCGATCCTGTTCGCGAGTTGTGGAACCGGCTGGGAATCTCCCCCGACCTGCTCTCCCGCGCGGTGGTCACCACGCCCACGTGCGGGCTGGCGGGCGCCTCGCCCGGCCACGCGAGGGCGGCCCTGAACGCCTCCCGAGCCGGTGCCCGGGTCCTGCGGGACGAGCCCCGAAGGTAGCGCCCGCAGCAGGCGAGCACGAGAGCGAGAAAGGTACCGAGTGAGCGCGCCCGACACCACCACCGACATCCCCGACGAGGTTCGCGCCCGGCACACCGAGCTGTGCCAGGAACTGGACGACCACAGTTACCGGTACTACCTGGGCACACCGGTGGTCTCCGACGCCGAGTACGACACCCTCATGCGTGAGCTGGTCGGCATCGAGGACTCCTACCCCGCCCTGGTCACCCAGGACTCGCCCACGCAGAAGGTCGGCGCGCCCATCAGCGTCGACTTCGCCGCGGTCGAGCACCTGGTGCGGATGGAGAGCCTGGGCAACGCCTTCGACGTCGACGAGCTCAACGCCTGGGCCGACCGGGCCAGCGCCGAGGTGCCCGTCACCGGCTACCTGTGCGAGCTCAAGATCGACGGCCTGGCCGTGGACCTGGTGTACGAGAAGGGCCGCCTCGTGCGCGCCGCCACCCGCGGCGACGGGCGCGTCGGCGAGGACATCACCCTCAACGTGCGCACCATCGGGGTCGTACCCGAACGCCTGGACGAGAGCGTGCGCCCCGCACCCGAGCTGCTGGAGGTGCGCGGAGAGGTCTTCCTGCCGGTGGAGGACTTCGGAAAGCTCAACGAGCGCATCACCGCCTCGGGCGAGCACACCCCCTTCGCCAACCCCCGCAACGCCGCCGCCGGGTCGCTGCGCCAGAAGGACCCCCGCGTCACCGCCACCCGGCCGCTGTCGATGATCGTGCACGGCGTGGGCGCCTACTCCCCGGCGAAGGACGGCGGCGGGGACGTGGCCTTCACCAGCCAGTCGCAGGCCTACCGGCTGCTGGGGGAGTGGGGGCTGCCGCTCAGCGACCGCTACCGGGTCGTCACCACCATGGACGAGGTCCGCGAGTACGTGGGGTACTACGCGGCCCACCGCCACGAGCCCGCCTACGAGATCGACGGCATCGTCATCAAGGTCGACGACTTCGCCCTCCAGCGGCGCCTGGGCTCCACCAGCCGCGTCCCGCGCTGGGCGATCGCCTACAAGTACCCGCCCGAGGAGGTCACCACCCGCCTGCTCGACATCAAGGTGGGCGTGGGCCGCACCGGGCGCGTGACCCCCTACGGGGTCATGGAGCCGGTGGTCGTGGCCGGGTCCGAGGTCGAGTTCGCCACCCTGCACAACGCGCGCGAGGTCGAGCGCAAGGGCGTGCGCATCGGCGACACCGTCGTGCTGCGCAAGGCGGGCGACGTCATCCCCGAGATCGTCGCCCCGGTGCTCGACCGCCGAGACGGCACCGAGCGGGCCTTCGCCATGCCCGAGTCCTGCCCCGAGTGCGGTACCACCCTCGGCCAGCAGAAGGAGGGCGACGTCGACCTGCGCTGCCCCAACGCCCGCTCCTGCCCGGGCCAGCTGCGCGAGCGCCTGTTCTTCGTGGCCAGCCGCAAGGCCCTGGACATCGAGGCGCTGGGCTACGTGGCCGCCACCGCCCTCACCCAGCCGCTGGAGCCCGCCCGGCCGCCCGTGCGCGACGAGGGCGACCTGTTCGACCTCACCGTCGACATGCTGCTGCCGATCCGCACCCACGTGCTCGACCCCGACACCACCGAACCCAAGACCGACCCCAAGACCGGCGAGCCCAAGGTGGTGTCCTTCTTCGCCAACAAGAAGGGCGAGCCCAAGAAGACGGTCGAGAAGCTCTTCGAGCAGTTGGAGGAGGCCAAGTCCAAGCCGTTGTGGCGTGTGCTGGTGGCGCTGTCCATCCGGCACGTGGGTCCGCGCGCGGCGGAGGACCTGGCCCGACACTTCCGCTCCATGGACGCCATCCGCGCGGCCAGTGAGGAGGAGCTGGCGTCGGTCGACGGCGTCGGCCCGACCATCGCCGCCTCCATCCGCGAGTGGTTCGCGGTGGACTGGCACGCCGAGATCGTCCGCAAGTGGGCCGAGGCCGGGGTGCGCATGGAGGACGAGGACGACGGCTCCAGGCCGCGCCACCTGGAGGGGGTCACCGTGGTGGTGACCGGTTCCCTGGAGGGCTTCAGCCGGGACGGGGCCAAGGAGGCGATCGCCGAGCGCGGCGGCCGGGCCACGGCGTCGGTGTCCAAGAAGACCGGTTTCGTGGTGGTCGGCGACAGCCCCGGCTCCAAGTACGACAAGGCCGTCAAGCTGGGGGTGCCGGTCCTGGACGAGGAGGGCTTCCGCGTACTGCTGGAGGCCGGTCCCGAAGCGGCCGAGGCCATGCGCGTCAACACCGAGCCCGAGGAGGCCGGCGCCGGGGAGGCCGTCACGGACGGGGCCTGAGGGGAGGGGCCGCACCCGCTGAGCACGGCCGCGGGATCCGGGGCGTACCGGACCCGCGGCCGTGACGGGCCCGCGTACCTTTTCGGGGATCTCTCACCACGCACAGCCCCGCCTTGGTTAACTGATAGTTCCTGGCAAGCGACAGTTGGTGACGAAACCGCGTAAGGTGGACAGTAACGCACAGGATGCGGGTGTATCCGAGAACCGGAATTCGGCCATGAGGGGTGGCCGGGCGCCGGGAACCCCGAGCAGGAGCGGCGGCACCGTCCGGCGCCGCCGTACTCCGCGGCCCCCTCACAAGGACCAGGCATGAAGGATCCCAACAGCACAAGGGACATCGGTCCCCGGGCCGGGACACCGCTCTGGCTGTACATGCTGGGCGCCACGGCCGCCGGGGCGGTCCTGCTCCTCGTCTCCGGACTCGGCCTGGGGGCGGACGAACTGCGCGCTCTCGCCGTCGAACCGCTCACCTGGGTTCTGCTGTGCATGATCGTCCTCGGCGAGCTGCGCCCCCTCACCCTCCCCGGCCAGGCGCCCGGCGACGGTGTGCCCACCTCGCTGCCCTTCTCCCTCGCGCTCGTCATCCTGCACGGCCTGCCCGTGGCCGCCCTGGCCCAGGTCACCGCCACAGCGGTCGCCGGGTTCGCGCGCGGCCACGCCCCCCACCGCATCGCCTTCAACGCCGCCCAGTACACGCTCTCGCTCGGCGTCGCCGACGCCGTCCTGCGCCTGCTGCTGCCCGGAACCGTCCAGGGCACGTGGCTGCCCGCCGCGGGCGAACTCCTGACCGTCGCCCTCGCCGGGGCGGGCTACTTCGCGGTCAACCGCGTCCTGGTCCTGTGCGCGGTGGCCATGCACGAACGCGTGCCCCTGCGACAGGTCATGTCCAAGGGCCTGGCCCAGCAGCTGCACGTCAACGGAGTCCTGCTCAGCCTCGCCCCGCTCGTGGTCGTGGCCGCGACCCACTCGGTGCTCTACGTCCCCCTGTTCGCGCTCCCGCTGGGCGCGCTCTACACGAGCGCCATGCTGTCGGTCCAACGCGACCACCAGGCCAACCACGACGAACTCACCGGCCTGGCCAACCGCAAGCTCCTCACCCTGCGCGCCCGCGAGGAGATCGCCCACGCCCAGCAGCGCGGCGGCAGCGTCGGCCTGCTCCTGCTCGACCTCGACCGGTTCAAGGAGGTCAACGACACCCTGGGCCACCCCACCGGCGACCGCCTCCTCCAGACCGTGGCACGCAGGCTCACCCACAGCGTCCGCCCCGGCGACCTCGTCTCCCGCCTGGGCGGGGACGAGTTCGCCGTCCTGCTGCCCCAGGTCCGCGACAACACCTCCGCGTGCGAGGTGGCCTTCCGGCTGCGCGGCGCCCTCGCCGAACCGGTCCGCCTGGACGGCATGGACTTCGACCTCCAGGCCAGTATCGGCATCGCCCTGCACCCCCACGACGCGCCCGACTTCGCGCTCCTCATGCAGCGCGCCGACGTGGCCATGTACGTCGCCAAGGCCGACCGCACCGGCGTGGAGTCCTACGACCCCGGCAAGGACCGCAACTCCACCGCCCGGCTCAGCCTGTACACCGAACTGCGCCGCGGCCTGTCCGAGGGCGCACTGGAGATGCACTACCAGCCCAAGGTCGACCTAGGCGACGAACGCCCCGTCGGCCTGGAGGCCCTGGCCCGCTGGCGCCACCCCACCCGCGGGCTGCTCACCCCCGAGGAGTTCATGCCGGTCGTGGAGCAGTCCAACCTGCTGCGCGCCTTCACCGGCCAGGTCCTGGACATCACCCTGGCCCGCGCCGCCGGCTGGCACGCCGAGGGCCTCGACCTGCCCGTCGCCGTCAACCTCGGCGTGCGCGAACTGCTCGACCCCGCGCTGCCCGCCACCGTCGCCTCCGCGCTGAGCGAGCACGGAGTACCGGCCGACCGGCTGGTCCTGGAGATCGGCGAGCACGCGCTGATCACCGACACCGACGCCGCCACCGCGGCCGTCCGCCGCCTGCGCGACCTCGGAGTGGGCCTGTCCCTGGACGACTTCGGCACCGGCCACTTCACCCTCGCCCAGCTCGCCGGCCTGCCCCTGGACGAGGTCAAGATCCACGAGTCCTTCACCGCCCGCCTGGTGGACCGGACCGACAACGGCCACACCGTCGTCAGGGCGGCCATCGCCCTGGTCAAGGCGCTGGGCATGCGCGCCACCGCCGAGGGCGTCCAGAGCGGCGAACTCGCCCGCGCCGCCCGCGACACCGGCTGCCACGCCGCCCAGGGCCACCACTTCTCCGCGCCGCTGACCGCGCCGGAGGTCGCCGACTGGGTCGCCGCCCGCGACGGCGGGACCGCGGCCGGCACCCGCGTCTGACCGGGGAGCCGCCGAACGGCGCCGACCCGCGGCCCCGCACCGGTCGGCCTACCGGCGTTGCCGACCGACCGGCGCCGGGACCGGCCCCGGAGCCATAGGATTGATCCCGATAGTCCTTCCGCCGAAGAAACGGTTCGCATTCCATGACCGCCATCACCCGCGATGAGGTCGCGCACCTCGCCCGGTTGTCGCGGCTGGCGCTCGACGAGAGCGAGCTCGACACGCTCGCCGCCCAGCTCGGTGACATCCTGACCGCCGTGGCCAAGGTGCAGGAGGTCGCCCAGGGCGACATCCCGCCCAGCTCGCACGCCCTGCCGCTGACCAACGTCTACCGCCCCGACGAGGCCAGGCCCGGCCTCGCCCACGACCAGGCACTGGCCGGTGCCCCGGCGGTGGAGGACCAGCGCTTCCGGGTTCCGCGGATCCTCGGGGAGGGTGAGTAGCGGTGAGCGACGTCATCAGCCTGACCGCCGCCGAACTCGGCGAGGCCATCAGGGAGGGGAGGGTGACCTCCGAGGAGGCCACCACCGCCTACCTGGACCGGATCGAGTCCGTGGACGGCGAGATCAACGCCTTCCTGCACGTGCGCCGCGAGACCGCGCTGGAGCAGGCCCGCGCGGTGGACGCCCGCCGCGCCGCCGGTGGGGAACTGGGCCCGCTCGCCGGCGTCCCGGTCGCCCACAAGGACGTGTTCACCACCAAGGACATGCCCACCACCGCCGCCTCGAAGATCCTCGAGGGCTGGCAGCCGCCCTACGACGCCACCGTCACCGCGCGCCTGCGCGACGCCGGCCTGGTCATTCTGGGCAAGACCAACATGGACGAGTTCGCCATGGGCTCCTCCACGGAGAACTCCGCCTACCAGGTCACCCGCAACCCGTGGGACACCGACCGCATCCCGGGCGGCTCCTCCGGCGGCTCCTCCGCGGCCGTGGCCGCCTTCGAGGCGCCCCTGGCCACCGGCACCGACACCGGCGGCTCCATCCGCCAGCCCGCCGCCGTGTGCGGCCTGGTCGGCGCCAAGCCCACCTACGGCGGCTCCTCCCGCTACGGGATGATCGCCTTCGCGTCCTCCCTGGACACCCCGGGCCCCTTCGCGCGCAACGTGCTCGACGCCGC
Organism: Nocardiopsis akebiae; assembly: GCF_018316795.1. Lineage (NCBI taxonomy): Bacteria > Bacillati > Actinomycetota > Actinomycetes > Streptosporangiales > Nocardiopsidaceae > Nocardiopsis > Nocardiopsis akebiae. The sequence continues at coordinate 5,866,303 of NZ_CP074132.1, read as the reverse complement.
CCTGCTCCACGAGGCCTTCTCCGGGCACGACCCGCGCGACTCCACCTCCATCGACGCCCCGGTCCCGCCGGTCGTGGACGCCGCCCGCCTGGGCGACGTCGAGGGCCTGCGCGTGGGCGTGGTCAGCGAACTGGACAGCGACGGCTTCCAGCCGGGCGTGCGCCAGCGCTTCCACGAGACGCTGGAGCTGCTGGAGTCCCTGGGCGCGAAGATCGTGGAGCTGTCCTGCCCGAGCTTCGACGCCGCCCTGTCGGCGTACTACCTCATCGCGCCCAGCGAGTGCTCGTCCAACCTCGCCCGCTTCGACGCCATGCGCTACGGCCTGCGGGTGGGCGACGACGGCACGCGCAGCGCCGAGGAGGTCATGTCGCTGACCCGGGCCCAGGGCTTCGGCCCCGAGGTCAAGCGCCGCATCATGCTGGGCACCTACGCCCTGTCCAGCGGCTACTACGACGCCTACTACGGCAGCGCCCAGCAGGTGCGCACGCTGATCAAGCGCGACTTCGACGCCGCCTTCGAGAACGTGGACGTGCTGGTCTCGCCGACGACGCCGACCACGGCGTTCCCGATCGGCGAGCGCGCCGAGGACCCGATGGCCATGTACCTGGCCGACCTGTGCACCATCCCGTCCAACCTGGCCGGGAACGCGTCGCTGTCGGTGCCGTGCGGCCTGGCCCCGGAGGACGGCCTGCCCGTCGGCTTCCAGATCATGGCCCCGCCCCTGGCCGACGACCGCACCTACCGGGTCGCGGCCGCGGTAGAGCGCGCGCTGACCGAGCGCGACGGCGACCTGCTGGCCCGCAGCCCCTACGCGGTCGCCCGCTAGGAGCCGGCCGCCGCTGCGGAGTCGTCCAGCGCCCGCCGTCCCCGCGAGGGGCGGCGGGCGCTGTGCTGTCGGCCTCCGCGAGTCCGCGGGCTCCGGCAGCGGTTCCGCCCGCTCCGGGAGTCCGGGGCGGGGGAAGCCGGGGTAGGGGCCGCCGCGCTCCGGCGACCGGCCGCGTGTTGACCGGCGGGGCGTTGGCCGGTGGAGTGCCGACCGGCGGGGCTTTGTCCACAGGCGGAAACCGGATCTGGTGCGGCGTGTGCCCGCGGCTCTATCGTGGATATAGGGGGTCCCCGGGCCTCCCGGCTTCGTGCTGCCCCCACGCCGCCCCGGCGGCGATCCGGTGCGCGACGCCCGGGGCCCGCCCCGGAACTGTTCCGGAACGGGCCCCGGGTCACGACCGCTCAGCGGCGGACGGAGGGGTGTCAGCCCTCCAGGTCCTGGTTGCCCGCGGCCTTGCGCTTGCGGCTCAGGTAGATGGCGCCGCCACCGGCACCCAGGGCGGCCACGCCTGCGGCCACCAGGCCGAGGAGCGCGCCGCCGGTCACCGGCAGGGTGGGCTCGTTCTGGTCGTCGGCGGGCTCGGACGGCTTGTCGACGGGCTCGGAGGGCTCGTCGCTCGGGGTCGGCTCCGGGCTCTCGGGCTCGCTCGGCTCGGGGGACTCCGGCTCGCTGGGCTCGGGGGACTCCGGCGGGGTCCCGCCGCCGCCGGTCCAGGAGACCGAGGCCGACGCGGAGACGGTGACCTCGCTGTCCTCGGCGGTGATCAGGGTCTGGGTCGGCTGGTACTCCTCCTCGCCCTTGAACAGGCGGCCCGACCGCACGGTGGCCGTGGTCTCCAGGGAGAAGGAGGCGGTGCCCTCCGCCGCGTCCTCCGGGACGGCCAGGCCGACGGTGTCGCCGTTGTCGACCGTGGTGACGGGCTCGCCGCTCTCCAGGTCGATCAGCTCGACCCCGACGCCCTCGGGGGCCTCGACGCTGACCTCGATGCCGTCCTCGTCGCTCGTCTCGACGAGGAACTCACCGATCGTCTCGCCCGCCTTGCCGGAGGCCTCGCCCGGGGTGATGCTGAGCGTGGGTTCCGGCTCCTGCTCCAGTTCCACCGCCTCGTCCACGAGGTAGCGGTAGGCCTTGATCACCGCACCACTGTCGACCCTGCCGCCGACCTGGGGGTTCGCGGTGACCCGGGACAGCTCCGTGCCGTTGCTGAAGTGCCAGATCGCGGCCTGCGTCGCGGTCAGGGCCTCTGCGTCGGTCAGCCCCCTGACCTGGGCCGCGTCGGCCAGGTCGGCCGCGCTGATGCTCGGGTAGCTGTTCTGGAGGATCCAGTGGACCTTGCCGGGCGAGGCGAAGTCGCCCCTGCCCGGGTAGTTGGCCCACTCGTCCTCGAGGTACCAGGCCTGGTCGACGATCTCGGTGCTGAAGTCGATGCAGTAGGTCGTGAGAACGCCGCCGTTCTCCAGGCGCAGGTCGAACAGACTGGCGCTGGTCGGCTCGGCGCCCCGCATGGTCACGATGTGACCGCTCTGCGCGGTGGCGGGGTACTGGGCGCGGACGGAGCCCTCGTAGGTCTCCACCGGGTCGGCGGAGGCCGGAGCGGCGAGCCCGAAGGCGAGGAGTGCGGCGGCGGAGGCGGCGAGAGTCGCGCGCCCGACGGAATGGGGGAGGGACACGTACGTCACGTCTTTTCCTGTGGGTGGTCTCAAGGTGAGCCAACCGGGTCTTCCACCGGGGTCGCAACGTCGGGTGGCGGACCGGTCGGTCCGATGGGAGTTCACAGAGAAGACGTCGAGCCCCCGCACCGGGTTGTCCGCTTCCTGCGTGGAGGACATGAATTCCGGGAGAACGTGACGGGTTCGTTCCTGGAGGCCGGGCGGGGTCCGTGCCTGAGGAACCCGGGCCTCCCGCCCTCCCGGCCAGGCCCCGGGCACCGTTCCGTCTCCGGTGGTCCGGGCCGCCCGCACCCGTACGACGGACCGAAACACCGGGGCCCGCTACGGCGCGGCGGCCCGGGCGATGGACCGGGCGTGCCGCCGGACGTTCCGCCAGGCGATCCACTCGACTACGCGGTTGGCGATCACCCGGTGCTTCAGGCCGTTGCGCCAGGACCAGCGCAGGCGCGGCCCGGAGCGCCCCCAGCGGTTCGGTGAGGATCCGCAGCGCGCGTTCGCCGCCCTCCCGCGTCCAGGTGACCCCACGGCCGGGCGCGCTGAGTGTGATCGACTCCCTGGCCGCGTCCTCCGTGATTGCGCTGCTCGGCTCCACGACGCCGTTCCCGAGCTGCCGCGACGAACCGGAGGCCGGATCCCGTTCGCCCGGGCGCTCGGTGTCGCCGACCAGTTCCCGCACCCGGCCGGCCGCCACGGGCACTTCGAGGCCGTGGTTCGCGTACTCCCACCCCTCGGGCGGCTGCCCGGCGGTGTCGTCGCCCTCCGCCGACGGTTCCGGGGCACGGCCGTCCGCCTTCCGGACAACGCGAAGGGCCCGCTTCCGTGGTCCCCCACGGAAACGGGCCCTCAGGCTCCACCGTCCTCGGACGGCGGGAGGGGTGTTAGCCCTCCAGGTCCTGGCTGCCCGCGGCCTTGCGCTTGCGGCTCAGGTAGATGGCGCCGCCACCGGCACCCAGGGCGGCCACGCCTGCGGCCACCAGGCCGGCGAGCGCGCCGCCGGTCACCGGCAGGGTGGGCTCGTTCTGGTCGTCGGCGGGCTCGGACGGCTTGTCGACGGGCTCGGAGGGCTCGTCGCTCGGGGTCGGCTCCGGGCTCTCGGGCTCGCTCGGCTCGGGGGACTCCGGCTCGCTGGGCTCGGGGGACTCCGGCGGGGTCCCGCCGCCGCCGGTCCAGGAGACCGAGGCCGACGCGGAGACGGTGACCTCGCTGTCCTCGGCGGTGATCAGGGTCTGGGTCGGCTGGTACTCCTCCTCGCCCTTGAACAGGCGGCCCGACCGCACGGTGGCCGTGGTCTCCAGGGAGAAGGAGGCGGTGCCCTCCGCCGCGTCCTCCGGGACGGCCAGGCCGACGGTGTCGCCGTTGTCGACCGTGGTGACGGGCTCGCCGCTCTCCAGGTCGATCAGCTCGACCCCGACGCCCTCGGGGGCCTCGACGCTGACCTCGATGCCGTCCTCGTCGCTCGTCTCGACGAGGAACTCACCGATCGTCTCGCCCGCCTTGCCGGAGGCCTCGCCCGGGGTGATGCTGAGCGTGGGTTCCGGCTCCTGCTCCAGTTCCACCGCCTCGTCCACGAGGTAGCGGTAGGCCTTGATCACCGCACCACTGTCGACCCTGCCGCCGACCTGGGGGTTCGCGGTGACCCGGGACAGCTCCGTGCCGTTGCTGAAGTGCCAGATCGCGGCCTGCGTCGCGGTCAGGGCCTCTGCGTCGGTCAGCCCCCTGACCTGGGCCGCGTCGGCCAGGTCGGCCGCGCTGATGCTCGGGTAGCTGTTCTGGAGGATCCAGTGGACCTTGCCGGGCGAGGCGAAGTCGCCCCTGCCCGGGTAGTTGGCCCACTCGTCCTCGAGGTACCAGGCCTGGTCGACGATCTCGGTGCTGAAGTCGATGCAGTAGGTCGTGAGAACGCCGCCGTTCTCCAGGCGCAGGTCGAACAGACTGGCGCTGGTCGGCTCGGCGCCCCGCATGGTCACGATGTGACCGCTCTGCGCGGTGGCGGGGTACTGGGCGCGGACGGAGCCCTCGTAGGTCTCCACCGGGTCGGCGGAGGCCGGAGCGGCGAGCCCGAAGGCGAGGAGTGCGGCGGCGGAGGCGGCGAGAGTCGCGCGCCCGACGGAATGGGGGAGGGACACGTACGTCACGTCTTTTCCTGTGGGTGGTCTCAAGGTGAGCCAACCGGGTCTTCCACCGGGGTCGCAACGTCGGGTGGCGGACCGGTCGGTCCGATGGGAGTTCACAGAGAAGACGTCGAGCCCCCGCACCGGGTTGTCCGCTTCCTGCGTGGAGGACATGAATTCCGGGAGAACGTGACGGGTTCGTTCCTGGAGGCCGGGCGGGGTCCGTGCCTGAGGAACCCGGGCCTCCCGCCCTCCCGGCCAGGCCCCGGGCACCGTTCCGTCTCCGGTGGTCCGGGCCGCCCGCACCCGTACGACGGACCGAAACACCGGGGCCCGCTACGGCGCGGCGGCCCGGGCGATGGACCGGGCGTGCCGCCGGACGTTCCGCCAGGCGATCCACTCGACTACGCGGTTGGCGATCACCCGGTGCTTCAGGCCGTTGCGCCAGGACCAGCGCAGGCGCGGCCCGGAGCGCCCCCAGCGGTTCGGTGAGGATCCGCAGCGCGCGTTCGCCGCCCTCCCGCGTCCAGGTGACCCCACGGCCGGGCGCGCTGAGTGTGATCGACTCCCTGGCCGCGTCCTCCGTGATTGCGCTGCTCGGCTCCACGACGCCGTTCCCGAGCTGCCGCGACGAACCGGAGGCCGGATCCCGTTCGCCCGGGCGCTCGGTGTCGCCGACCAGTTCCCGCACCCGGCCGGCCGCCACGGGCACTTCGAGGCCGTGGTTCGCGTACTCCCACCCCTCGGGCGGCTGCCCGGCGGTGTCGTCGCCCTCCGCCGACGGTTCCGGGGCACGGCCGTCCGCCTTCCGGACAACGCGAAGGGCCCGCTTCCGTGGTCCCCCACGGAAACGGGCCCTCAGGCTCCACCGTCCTCGGACGGCGGGAGGGTGTTAGCCCTCCAGGTCCTGGCTGCCCGCGGCCTTGCGCTTGCGGCTCAGGTAGATGGCGCCGCCACCGGCACCCAGGGCGGCCACGCCTGCGGCCACCAGGCCGGCGAGCGCGCCGCCGGTCACCGGCAGGGTGGGCTCGTTCTGGTCGTCGGCGGGCTCGGACGGCTTGTCGACGGGCTCGGAGGGCTCGTCGCTCGGGGTCGGCTCCGGGCTCTCGGGCTCGCTCGGCTCGGGGGACTCCGGCTCGCTGGGCTCGGGGGACTCCGGCGGGGTCTCGCCGCCGCCCACGGTCCAGTCGGCCGAGGCCGAAGCGGACACTGTGGTCCGGCCGCCCTCGGCGGTGATCAGGGTCTGGGTCGGCTCCTTGGACTCACCCTTGAACAGGCGGCCGGTCGCGACCGTCGCGCTGGCCTCCAGGGAGAAGCTGGCCTGGCCCGCCTCGGCGTCGGCCGGGACGGCGAAGCCGACGCTGTCACCGCTGCTGACCTCGGTGACGGCCTCGCCGGTCTCCAGGTCGACCAGCGTGACGCCCTCGGGAGCCTGGAGGTCCACCGGGATGGAGCTGGCGTTGGTCTGGATGAGGAACTCACCGACGGTCTCGCCGGCGGTGCCGGAGGCCGTGCCGGGGGTGATGCTCAGGGCCGGGGCGGGCTCGGCGGTCTGCGGCAGCTCCTCGGCGTTCTCGATCAGGTAGGTGTAGACCGCCCTGACGGCCTCGGAGTTGCCCCGGTCCTTGAGGTTCACGCCGTTGCTGAAGTGCCAGATCGCGGCCTGGGTGGCGCCCAGGGCGTCCCGCTTGCTCAGGCCCTCGACACCGGCTGCCACGCCCAGCTCCTCGGCGCTCAGAGCCGGGTAGGCGTTCTGCAGGATCCAGTGGACCTTGGCGGGCGCGGCGAACTCGCCCTTGCCGGGGTAGTTGGCCCAGTCGTCCTCGCGGTACCAGGCACCGTCGCGGATGTTGGTCTCGAAGTCGATGCAGTAGGTCGTCAGGACCGTGCCGTCTTCGAGCTCGAGGTTGAAGAGGCTGGTGCCGATGGTGCCGCCGCTGGTCGCGACGTCGATGCCTTCCTCGGCTTTGCCGGTGTACTTCGCGCGGGCGGAGCCCTCGTAGGTCTCCGCGGGGTCCGCGGCCGCGGGGGCTGCCAGGCCGAAGGCCAGGAACGCGGCTGCGGTGGCCGCCAGGCCGGTGCGGCCGACGGTGCGGGGGAAGGAGGAGATACTCAAATTGTGTCCCGGTGTGTTCTAGGGGTAACCGGATGGAAAAATGCCTGCCCAAAGGACGACGGGAACCGATGGGACGGACAGCGGTGGCCACGGCGCGACGGTTGCCGGAGAAAAACCGGTGCCGCCTGCTGCGTTCACCCGTTCCGGGGGGTCACCACGTCGGGGTCGGATCGTGGCGCCGTGTGGGGTGGGCGCGATCTTCCGGTGGGGCTCGCCGTGACGCGGGAGCCGGTCGCGCTCGCCGTGGGGGCCAACGCTCGCCTGATACTAGCGATCCCCTTCGCTACTTCCAAGCTGGTTCGCGGAAAATGTGACCGGATACGGCCAGGAAAAAATTCCTCGCAGGTAGATCCGCATTATGTCGAAAAGCTATGCAACGAAAGCGGGACTTCCGCGTCCCCCAACCTCGTCAGTCGCGTCGTTTGCGTCCCACAACCAGGATGATCAGGCCGGATACCACCAGGGCCCCCGCGATCACCAACAGCCCGGACAGCCAGGTTCCGGTGACGGCCAGATCGTCCTCTGGGATTCGGTCCTCCGCTGTGGGAGATACCTCCTCGGCGGGAACCTCCTCCTCGACGGCCTCCTCCAGGGCGGGGGGCTCCTCCTCCGGCGCGGGTTCCGGGCTCGCCGCGGCCACCGGCTCCTCGGTCTGCTCCGGATGCCACGTGAACGTCGCGATGGCCGAACTCGTCGCCGAACCCGTCTCCGCGGTCACGAGGGAGCGGGTGCGCACGCCGTCCCTGCCGGTGAACAGGCGCCCCTGCGGCAGCGGGAGGTCCCGGCCGTGCAGGTGCAGGGTGGCCACGCCCGCAGGGACCGACGGGTCCACGTCCAGGAAGACCCGCTCGCCGTCGCCCGTCTGCGTGACCGGCTCCCCGTCCGCGTCGACCAGCCACGACGCCGGGGCGCCGCGCACCGACACCGACACCGGCTCCACTCCGGAGCTGTGCACGGTCAACGGCCCCAGCGGCTCCTCGGGTGCGACCGCCTCCACGTGGGACGGCGACACCGCCAGGGAGCGGGAGACGGTGTTGTCCGGCGCGGACGCGCTGCCCTCCAGCAGGTGTTCGTACAGCGCCATGACGCCCGGGTCGTTGGCGTCGGGGGCCGGCCGCACCCCCTCCAGCACGTGCCACAGGGCGGCCTGGGTGCCCGCGATCGCCCGTGCCTCGTCCAACCGGGGGAGGTCGCTCCCCTCCAGCAGGGACTCCAGACCGACCGTCGGATAGGAATGGGAGACGATCCAGTTCGCCCGGTCGGCGGGATCCGTTTCCTGCGGGGTTTCGGACCACTCCGGAACGTCCGACCACGCTGACTCCACGTAGGCCGCGTACGGGTGGACCTCCTCGTCCGCGGTCACCGTGTAGGCCCGGACCGAGGCGTGCTCGCCCACGCGCAGGCTGAACAGCGCCGTGTCGGCCTCCCGGCCGTCGGCGAGCACGAGCGGCGCTCCCCCGATGGGGTCGCGGTCCACGCGTGAGAAGTCGTCGGCGTCGGCCGCCGGGGCGCCCAGCAGGGTGCCGATCAGGGCCGAGGCGGAAAGCAGCGCGGCGTACCGACGCAGGATGCCGGACATGCTCGTGCGCTCCCATGAGAAGGCGGCGGCCGCAGTCCGGGGCCACCGGCGAAATCGTCTTCCTGGGCCACCCAGACTAACGGTCCGGCACCCGGCGGCAGCGGACATTCCCCTGACAGCGTCCCAATCGTGTACTGGCCGTGATGTCCGGTGACCTCGCCGTGACTCCGCCGCCGGGCACCCCACCCCCGCACGCTCGGTAGGCTGAGCTGGAAGGTATGTCGTCTACGGAAGCGGGTTTGCGGCGATGGCCCACGCGGTACGTCCCAGCTCTGCCACGAACAGCGGCCCTGCGCCGGTGGCCTACGAGCAGGCACTGGCCAGGTACGAGCCCGTCCTCGGCCTGGAGACCCACATCGAGCTGGGCACCGCCTCCAAGATGTTCTGCTCCTGCCCCACCGCGTTCGGCGCCGACCCCAACACGCAGGTGTGCCCGGTCTGCCTGGCGCTGCCCGGCTCCCTGCCGGTCGTCAACGAGAAGGCGGTCGAGGGCGCCATCCGGCTGGGCCTGGCGCTGAACTGCTCCATCGCCCCCTGGGGCAGGTTCGCCCGGAAGAACTACTTCTATCCGGACATGCCGAAGAACTACCAGATCTCCCAGTACGACGAGCCGATCTGCGTCGACGGCCACCTCGACGTCACCGTCGACACCCCCGACGGCCCCCGCGTGTTCCGCGTGGACATCGAGCGGGTCCACATGGAGGAGGACACCGGCAAGACCTCCCACGTGGGCGGGGCCACCGGCCGTATCCACGGCGCCGACTACTCCATCGTCGACTACAACCGCGCGGGCATCCCGCTGCTGGAGATCGTCACCAAGCCCGTCACCGGCACCGGCGACCTGGCGCCCCTGGTCGCCCGCGCCTACGCCGCCGAGCTGCGCGACCTGGTCCGCTCCCTGGGCATCTCCGACGTGCGCATGGAGGAGGGCTCCATGCGCTGCGACGTCAACGTCTCGATCAACCCGCGCGGCGCCTCGGAGTGGGGCACCCGCAGCGAGACCAAGAACGTCAACTCGCTGCGCTCGGTCGAGCGGGCCGTGCGCTCGGAGATCGAGCGCCAGGCGGGCGTGCTCGACGCCGGGCGGAAGGTCGTGCAGGAGACCCGCCACTTCCAGGAGAACACCGGCCGCAGCATCTCCGGCCGCTCCAAGGAGGAGGCGCAGGACTACCGTTACTTCCCCGACCCCGACCTGGTGCCCGTCGCGCCCTCGGCGGAGTGGGTGGAGGAGCTGCGCGCCACCCTGCCGGAGCTGCCCGCCGCCAAGCGCGCCCGGATCCGCGCCGAGTGGGACCTCACCGACACCGAACTGCGCGACCTGGTCAACGCCGACGCCATCGACCTGGTCGCGGCGACCGTGGCCGAGGGCGCCCCGTCGGCCGAGGCCCGCAAGCTGTGGCTCAACGAGCTGTCGCGCCGCGCCACCGAGCAGGAGGTGGAGCTGGCCGCCCTGCCCATCACCCCGGCGCAGGTCGCGCGCGTCATCGCCCTGGTCGCCGAGGGCACGCTCACCAACAAGCTCGCCCGCCAGGTGGTGGAGGGCGTGCTGGCCGGTGAGGGCGAGCCCGACGCGGTGGTCGAGGCCCGCGGCCTCAAGGTGGTCAGCGACGACGGCGCCCTCGGCGCGGCCGTGGACGAGGCCATCGCCGCCAACCCCGACGCGGCCGACAAGGTGCGCGGCGGCAAGGTCGCCGCGGCCGGCGCCCTGGTGGGCGCCGTGATGAAGGCGACCCGCGGCCAGGCCGACGCTGGACGGGCCCGCGAACTCATCCTGGCCAAACTCGGCGCGAGCTGATCCATTACGGCGGCCTCCGTGCGGCGCCGGGCCCCTGTGCCCGGCGCACTCGGTTCCTCCCCCGTGGCGTGCGCACCCCGCGGACGGCCGTTCCGGGGAGGCCGCACCGTCCGCCAGCCGGTTCGTCCCGTTCTGTCGGTGCCGGGTGGCACCCTGCACGGGCCGTGGGCGTGGGCCGCTGGGGCGGGGGGAATCCCGAATCCGCTTCCGGGGGCCGCGCCGCGTCCGGAGAACCGGGGGCGGGTGCCCCGCGGAGCCGCGACGCGCCGGGGCGGACACCGGATGGGTGGGAGTCGGACATCACTGTGGGTGATGGTTCCGTCGTCATCTCTCATCCGGTCCTCAATCGCTGTGTGACCTTGGTTGCGTAGGGTTGCGACGCACGGGGACGTGTACGGTCCCCCGGGCCGTTCCGCCACCGGGCCCGTCCCAGTCCCGCGAGATCCTGGGCGGCAGACGCGGTGCCGGGTGCTGTGCCGCGCCCGGACTCGAACGACGCGAGGTGGGTGCTCCATGTCCGAGGAGAGAGCGTGACCGCGGCAGGAGGCCGCGTCGACCGTGACGTGCCCGCTGGGAGGTCGTTGATGGGAACCCGGGCGCGCCGCATGTGGACCGTGGCCCTGGTGGCGCTGTTCCTGCTCTACCTGGTGGGGACCCTGGTCCCCTCGGCGCAGACCAGCGTGACCGCCGCGCTCGCCGAGTGGCCCACGTCCGTCGCGGCCGGGGCCGCCGGGCTGTCGCTGCTCTACGCCTCGCGCCGCTGGGCGGCCACCGGCGCCGACCGGGACGCCCACGCCGACGGCGCGGACGGGCCCTCCGCCCTGCGCCACCTCGGCTTCGCCGCGCTCGCCTGGTGCGCGGGTGGCGTCACTCACGGTCTGATCCGTCTGTTCAGCTCCGCCACGGCCCTGTCGCTCACTCTGGGTGACCTCTTCTCCCTCGCGGCCCTGCCACTCTTCGTGATCGGTTTCACCAAGTTCGCGCCGTGGCCGGGCGGCCTGCGGACCGCCGTGCGCCACGTCACCGACAGCTACGTGTGCGCCGCCGCGGTCTTCTCCGTGGTCTGGCTGCTGCTGTTCTCCCCGCTCTACCAGGAACTAGGGGAGGGCGCCGGGTTCCTCGGCTTCGCCCTGGTCTACCCGGTCGCCGACATCGTCGTGCTGTGCCTGCTCGTGCCGCTGGTCTTCATGTCGCCGCACAGCACGCGGCGCGCGGTGCTGGTGGCCATCGGCGCCCTCATCGTCATCGCCGGGGCGGACATCCTCGGCGCGCTCACCCGCCTGACCGGCCCGCCCGTCCTCGGCGGGGTCGAACACCCGGTCAGGTTCCTGGGCTTCGCCCTGCTGGGGGCCCTGCCGTGGCTCGTGGGGCACCGGCCCGGCGCCGAACCGCGCCGGATCACCGGACGGGGGCTATACCGGTTCGCGCCCGAACTCGCCGCGATCGGCGCCGTGTTCGCGGCCGCCGTGGTGCTGACCGTGGCGGGGGTCCGCCTGGTCGGCGTGGCGCCGGTGCTGCCGCTGGCCGCGGGCACCGCCGTGGTGGTGCTCCTGGTGCGCATGGTGGGCATGCTGGAGGAGAACGCCACGCTCTCCCGGATGGTGCGCAACCGCGAGGTCCACTTCCACGAGCTGGCGCGCAACAGCGGCGACGTCATCCTCGTGCTGGACCGCGACGGCGGCGTGAACTACGTCAGCCCGGGCACCGCCGAGGCCTTCGGCTACCGGCTCGACGACGTGCTCGCCGCCCCCGTCACCGAGCTCATCCACCCCGAGGACCTGGGGCGCACCAAGGCCGTCACCGACCTGTTCGCCGAGCGCGGCGCGCAGGGGGTGCACATGCGGCTGCGGGTGCGGGCGGCCGACGGGACCTGGCGGCACACCGAGTCCACCATGTCCCTGTACGAGCAGCCCGGTGAGCCCGACCGGCTGCTGGTGACCACCCGCGACATCAGCGCGCAGGTGGCGCTCCAGGACGAGGTGGAGCACCTGACGTTCCACGACGGTGTGACCGGCCTGCCCAACCGCGCCTACCTGGAGGAGCGGGCCAGCGACGTCCTGGCGCACCGGGTGATCAACGAGGAGCCCGCGGGCGAGGTCGCGGTGATCTTCCTGGACCTGGACGGGTTCACGGCGGTCAACGACTCCGCCGGGCACGTGCGCGGCGACCACCTGCTCGGCCAGGCGGCCCGCAGGCTGCGCGGCGAGGTGGACTCCGACGCGACCCTGGCGCGCTGGGGCGGAGACGAGTTCGCGGTGCTGGTGGAGAACGTGCCCCGGGTCCAGCGGGTGGTGGACCTGGCCGAGCGCCTGGGGAGGGTGATCGCCTCGGAGCCGTTCCCGGTCGCCGACCGGGACATCGTGCTGACCGCCAGCATCGGCGTGGCCTTCGCCGAGCCGGTCACCGACAGCGGCGAGCTGCTGCGCAACGCCGACGTGGCCATGACCCGGGCCAAGGAGCGCGGGGCGGGCCACGTGGAGGTCTACGCCGCGCACATGCACGACACGGTGGTCTCGCGCCTGGAGCTCCAGATCCGCCTGCGCGAGGCGCTGGCCAAGGACGAGTTCTTCCTGGAGTACCAGCCCGTCGTGGACCTGGGCAGTTCCCAGGTGACCTCGGTGGAGGCGCTGGTGCGCTGGGACCGCGACGGCGAGACGGTCGGTCCCGAGGACTTCATCGGCGCGGCCGAGGAGTCGGGCCTGATCGTGCCGCTGGGCGAGCGGATCCTGCGCGAGGCCTGCGGGAAGGTCTCGGTGTGGCGGCTCTCGGACTGGGACATCGGCCTGTCGGTGAACCTGTCGGTCAAGCAGGTGCTGTCGCCGCGCTTCGTGGAGTCGGTGGCGGGGATCCTCGCCGAGTCGGGGCTTCCGGCCGAGGTGCTGACCCTGGAGGTCGACGAGGAGGTCCTGCTCGACGACGGCGGGGAGGCGGTGCAGCGCCTGGGCGAGCTGCGCGAGCTGGGCGTGCGGCTGGCCATCGACGACTACGGGATGGGGTACGCGTCCCTGGCGCACCTGCGCAGGCTGAGCGTGGACGCGATCAAGATCGACCCGTCGTTCGTGGCGGACCTGGGCCGCGACGACACGGTCACGCTGCTCACGCACACGATCATCCAGCTGGGGCGCGACCTGGGCGTGCAGGTGGTGGCCGAGGGCATCGAGCGCTCCGAACAGCTGGAGCAGCTGCGCGCCATGGGCTGCGACCACGGCCAGGGTTTCCTGGTGGCCCGGCCCATGCCCGCGAGCGGTGTGGAGTCGCTCGTCGGCGGCGAGGCCGGGGTCAGCCTCTGACCGGACGCAACGCTGACCGCGGGCCCCGTTCCGCTCCGCGGACTCCGGCCGCCGCCCGTGCGGTGTGCGTCACACGAAACCGGGGTGACTTGTCAGTATTCGCCCAGTTCGCAGGCGTTGTCGTGTCACCGAGGGGTGCCGCATGCTGACATTTCCGTCTCATTAATTGAGACAATATGTCGTTCTGGTTGACGGGTGCCCTCTCCGTCGGCCAATGTGGTCAGCATGCAGAGCAACTCCCTGATTCTCGTACTTGGTCGGCGCGCAGCCCGCTGAGTTTCCTCTGCTGCGCGCCACCCCTCAACCGCCGTCGGCGGTGGGGGTTTTTTTATTGCCAGGCCCAGAGTCAGACCCACCAGGCCAGAGCCCCCGTGCCGCTCTGACCCTCGCTGAAGGATCTTGAGATGACCGAGCAGATGACCGGCGCCCAATCGCTGATCAGGTCGCTGGAACAGGTCGGCGTTGACACTGTCTTCGGGATTCCCGGCGGCGCCATCCTCCCGGCCTACGACCCGCTCTACGACTCGGCCAAGGTGCGCCACATCCTCATGCGCCACGAGCAGGGGGCCGGTCACGCCGCCGAGGGCTACGCCTACGCCACCGGCCGCCCGGGGGTGTGCATGGCCACCAGCGGGCCCGGCGCCACCAACCTGGTCACCCCCCTCGCCGACGCGCACATGGACTCGGTCCCGATGGTCGCCATCACCGGCCAGGTCGCCTCCCCGATGATCGGCACCGACGCCTTCCAGGAAGCCGACATCTGCGGCATCACCATGCCGATCACCAAGCACAACTTCCTGGTCAAGGACGTGCGCGAGATCCCGCGGATCGTCGCCGAGGCCTTCCACATCGCCTCCAGCGGACGCCCCGGCCCCGTCCTGGTCGACATCTCCAAGGACGCCCTGCAGAACTCCGCCGAGTTCGTCTGGCCCGAGCGCCTCGAACTGCCCGGCTACCGCCCGGTCACCAAGCCGCACGGCAAGCAGGTCCGCGAGGCCGCCCGCATGATCGCCGAGGCCCGGCGCCCGGTGTTCTACGTCGGCGGCGGCGTCCTGCGCGCCGGCGCCTCCGCCGAGCTGCGCGTCCTGGCCGAGCTCACCGGCGCCCCGGTCGTCTCCACCCTGATGGCCCGCGGCGTCTTCCCCGACAGCCACCCGCAGTCGGTGGGCATGCCCGGCATGCACGGCAACGTCGCCGCCGTCGGCGCCCTCCAGAAGGCCGACCTCATCGTCGCCCTGGGCGCGCGCTTCGACGACCGGGTCACCGGACGCCTGGACAGCTTCGCCCCCGACGCCAAGATCGTCCACGCCGACATCGACCCGGCCGAGATCTCCAAGAACCGCCACGCCGACGTGCCCATCGTCGGCGACTGCCGCGAGGTCCTCGCCGACCTGGTCGTGGCCGTGCGCGCCGACCAGGAGAAGGGCCGCCAGGGCGACTACGCGGCCTGGTGGCAGCAGCTCAACCGCCTGCGCAACACCTACCCCAAGGGTTACGAGGCGCCCGAGGACGGCAGCCTGTCCCCGCAGGCCGTCATCGAGCGCCTGGGCAAGATCGTCGGCCCGGAGGCCACCTACGTCGCGGGTGTGGGCCAGCACCAGATGTGGGCCGCCCAGTTCATCGACTACGAGCGCCCCGGCTCCTTCGTCAACTCCGGCGGTCTGGGCACCATGGGCTTCTCCGTCCCCGCCGCGCTCGGCGCCAAGGTGGGCGACCCCGACCGGACAGTGTGGTCGGTCGACGGCGACGGCTGCTTCCAGATGACCAACCAGGAACTGGCCACCTGCGCGATCGAGGGCATCCCGGTCAAGGTCGCCGTGGTCAACAACGGCAACCTGGGCATGGTCCGCCAGTGGCAGACCCTGTTCTACGAGGGCCGCTACTCCAACACCGACCTCCAGACCGCCCCGCGCGACGAGAAGGTCCGCATCCCCGACTTCGTCCGCCTCGCGGAGGCGTACGGTTGTGTCGGCCTGCGCTGCGAGCGAGCCGAGGACATCGACGCCACCATCGAGAAGGCCATGGCGATCGACGACGCCCCCGTCGTCGTGGACTTCACCGTCAACCACGACGCCATGGTCTGGCCGATGGTCGGCCCCGGCGTCAGCAACGACAACATCCAGTACGCGCGCGACATGGCGCCGAACTGGGAACACGAGGACTAAGAGGAACAGGCGGAACCACCATGAGCAGTCACACGCTTTCCGTTCTGGTGGAGGACACCCCGGGTATCCTCGCCCGCGCCTCCGCCCTCTTCTCCCGTCGAGGCTTCAACATCGACTCGCTCAGTGTGAGCAACACCGAGTACCCAGGACTGTCCCGGATGACAATCGTGGTCAACTGCGACCTCCACCCCTTGGAGCAGGTGACCAAACAGCTCAACAAGCTGGTCAACGTCGTCAAGATCGTGGAGATGGACACCACCGCGTCGGTCCGGCGCGAGCTCCTGCTCGTCAAGGTCAAGGCCGACGCGTCCAGCCGCACCCACGTGCTACAGACGGCCGAGCTGTTCCGCGCGCACGTCGTGGACGTCAGCCCGGACGTCGTCGTCATCGAGGCCACCGGCGACCCCGAGAAGCTCGATGCCCTGGTCAGGAACCTGGAGCCGTTCGGCATCCGGGAACTCGTCAAATCAGGGCTGGTCGCCCTGGGACGCGGACCCCGGTCGATCACCGACCGATCCCTCCGCACGGTCGAGCGCAGCGCGTAGCAGTGTTTCCTGACTCGTTCCGCTCGCTGGTCCGGGCGCCTGGACAAGGGGAACCTTCGGCGCCTACGGCGTGTCGGCTCGTTCCTCGCGAACACGCCTCCCCCGCCTCCAGAACCCCGTAGGCGCCCGGACCCCGATGCGGGGCCCGGACGCGCACGGACGGACCCCACCGCGTCCCGCACGAAACTGAGAAACAAGGAGCAACCCCAAGTGGCAGCACAGATGTACTACGACGACGCCGCGGACCTCTCGCTCATCCAGAGCAAGAAGGTCGCCGTGATCGGCTACGGCAGCCAGGGCCACGCGCACGCGCTGTCGCTGCGCGACTCGGGCGTGGACGTGCGGATCGGCCTCGCCGAGGGGTCCAAGAGCCGGGCCAAGGCCGAGGAGGAGGGCCTGCGCGTCCTCACCCCCGCTGAGGCCACCCGTGAGGCCGACGTCATCATGATCCTGGTCCCCGACCACATCCACCGGGACCTGTACGCGGCCGAGATCGCGCCGAACCTGGAGGCGGGCAACGCCCTCTTCTTCGGCCACGGCTTCAGCATCCGCTACGGCCTCATCACCCCGCCCGAGGGCGTGGACGTGGCCATGGTCGCCCCCAAGGGCCCGGGCCACCTGGTCCGCCGCCAGTACGAGGCCGGGCGCGGCGTGCCCTGCCTGGTCGCGGTCGAGAAGGACGCCAGCGGTCGGGCATGGGACCTGGCGCTGTCCTGGGCCAAGGGCATCGGCGGCACCAAGGCCGGCGTCATCAAGACCACGTTCACCGAGGAGACCGAGACCGACCTGTTCGGTGAGCAGGCCGTGCTCTGCGGCGGCACCGAGGAACTGGTCAAGGCCGGTTTCGCCACCCTGGTCGAGGCCGGCTACCAGCCGGAGATCGCCTACTTCGAGTGCCTGCACGAGCTCAAGCTCATCGTGGACCTCATGTACGAGGGCGGCATCTCCAAGATGAACTGGTCAGTCTCGGACAACGCCGAGTACGGCGGCTACACCCGCGGCCCGCGCCTGATCACCGAGCAGACCCGCCAGGAGATGCGCAAGATCCTCGGCGAGATCCAGGACGGTTCCTACGCCAAGGAGCTCATGGAGGAGTTCGACGCCGGGCAGCCGACCTTCACCAAGCGCCGCGAGGCCGAGCAGAACGAGCAGATCGAGAAGGTGGGCGCGGAGCTGCGCCCGCTGATGAGCTGGCTCAAGGCCTAGGCAGTCCCTTCTTGGGGCTCCGCTCCGCTTCGCCCCGTGTTCGGGCGCACCAGAGGCGGGAACCTTCGGCGCCTCCGGTGGGTCGGCTCGTTCCTCGCGCACCCACCTCCGGCACCTCCAGAACCCCGCCGCGCCCGAACGCCCCTCGGGACCCGGTGAACCACGGGGACGGGCGGCCCACGGCCACCCGTCCCCGTCGGGCTTCCCTACCCCGCCGGTAGACTTTCGACCAGCCGTCACCCCGATCCGGGCAGCGCCCACCACCTGCGCGGTCGGGCCGCACCACCCGAAAAGGAACCGTTGTGCCCAAACCCGCCGTACTCGTAGCGGAAAAGCTCTCGCCCGCCGGAATCGCGCTGCTCGAGGAGGACTTCGAGGTACGCCACGTCGACGGCGCCGACCGGTCCCAGCTCCTGCCCGCCCTCGCCGACGTCGACGCCCTCATCGTGCGCAGCGCGACGCAGGTGGACGCCGAGGCGATCGCGGCCGCCTCCCGGCTGCAGGTGGTGGCCCGGGCCGGTGTCGGTCTGGACAACGTGGACGTGGAGGCCGCCACCAAGGCCGGCGTCCTGGTGGTCAACGCACCCACCTCCAACATCATCAGCGCCGCCGAGCAGGCCATCAACCTGCTGCTGGCCAGCGCGCGCAACACCGCCCCTGCGCACAACGCCCTGGTCAACGGCGAGTGGAAGCGCTCCAAGTACACCGGGGTCGAGCTCTACGAGAAGACCGTCGGCATCGTCGGCCTCGGCCGCATCGGCGCCCTGGTCGCGCAGCGCCTGTCGGCCTTCGGCACCCAGGTCATCGCCTACGACCCCTTCGTGCAGCCCGCCCGCGCCGCCCAGATCGGCGTGGAGATGACCACGCTCGACGAGCTGCTGGAGCGCTCGGACTTCATCACCATCCACCTGCCCAAGAACAAGGACACGCTGGGCCTGATCGGTGACGAGGCCCTGAGCAAGGTCAAGCCCACCGTGCGCGTCATCAACGCCGCGCGCGGCGGCATCCTGGACGAGGACGCGCTCTACCGGGCGCTCAAGGACGGCCGCGTGGCGGGCGCGGGCATCGACGTGTTCGCCAAGGAGCCGTGCACCGACAGCCCCCTCTTCGAGTTCGAGAACGTGGTCGTGGCCCCCCACCTGGGCGCCAGCACCGTCGAGGCCCAGGAGAAGGCGGGCACCCAGGTCGCCCGCTCGGTCAAGCTGGCCCTCTCCGGCGAGTTCGTCCCCGACGCCGTGAACGTCCAGGGCACCGGTGTGGCCGAGGACGTCAAGCCGGGCCTGCCGCTGACCGAGAAGCTCGGCCGCGTGTTCACCTCCCTCGCGGGCACCATCGCCAGCCGCATCGACGTCGAGGTGCGCGGCGAGATCGCCTCGCACGACGTCAAGGTGCTGGAGTTGGCCGCCCTCAAGGGCGTGTTCGCCGACGTGGTCGAGGACACCGTGACCTTCGTCAACGCCCCGCTGCTCGCCAAGGAGCGCGGCGTCGAGGTCAACCTCGTCACCAGCGACGACAATACCGACTGGCGCAACCTCATCACGGTCCGCGGCGTGCTCGCCGACGGCACCCGCGTGTCGGTCTCGGGCACCCTGACCGGTCCCCGCCAGGTCGAGAAGCTGGTGGAGATCAACAACTACACCATGGAGATCGGCCTGGCCGAGCACATGGTGTTCCTGTCCTACGAGGACCGCCCCGGCGTGGTCGGCACGGTCGGCGCCCTGCTGGGCGACGCCGGTGTCAACATCGCGGGCATGCAGGTCATCCGGGACCAGGAGGGCGGCAAGGCGCTGATCGCGCTCACCGTGGACTCCGCGGTGCCCGACGACACCCTCGCCTCGATCTCCGCCGAGATCGACGCCGAGGTCAGCCGCCAGGTCGACCTGGAGGACTGAGGTCCGTTTTTTGAACCGGTCTCGGCTTTTGGGGGTCGGTTCGGGCGCCCACGGGGTTCTGGAGGTGCCGGAGACGGGTTCGCGAGGAACGGGCGAACCCGTCGTAGGCGCCGCTGTGCCTGCTTCAACCCGATTCCCCTTCTCCGGGCGCCCGAACACGGGCCGTACCGCGTTCGGCGCTCACGGGCGCCGCGCGCGGTGCGGCCCTCGTGTTGTCCGGGGACCGCGCGGCGCGGTCATTCGTGCGCCCTTCGCGGCTTTTCTTCATGTCTGTGTGGTTGTGGTGCAGGAGCGAGGCCCGGCGCGGCCGGGCCCTGACCAGCGGAGACAACTCGGCGTCTCGTATGGTGAGAAACCCTGGCCATATAGTTGGACATCCGATATTCTGAGGTCCTAGGAGTCAGCGGCCCCGGTGCCACAGTCGGAGGCCGCCGCCCGGCGCCGCGAGCGCCCCCACCGGGGCCCGTGCGGGCGTTCCACGGCGGTCGATCCCGCCCGGAGGGCTCCTCGTCCCCGTGGACACCGTCGCCCACGTTCCGCGCTCCGCCGCCGTTCGGCGCGATCCGCCCCGAACTCCGGTCCCGTAGTGCACCTCGCCGCAGAGCATTCCCTGGCCGAGCCGTTCCCGGCTCCGGTCACGCAACGCATCCGGAGGATCGCATGTACGACATGATCGAGTACCCGTCCGCGCCCGACTCCCAGGACGAGATCAACCGCGCCCTGCAGGACGCCCTCAACCGGCGGGCCTGAGGGCCGGTCGGGAAGGCGGCCGCGCGAACCCCCGGCCGGAGGCGCCCGCACTCCGCCGGGGCGGTAGGGTTGTCTCATTCAGTGTTCATCCTGGTCTCACCATATGAGAAGCGGCCGGTGGGGCCGTGTCGAAGCAGAGGCAGTCCGTATGGCAGCGCGCACCGTGAAACTGGCGGTCATTCCCGGCGACGGGATCGGTCCCGAGGTCATCGCCGAAGGGCTCAAGGTGCTGGAGGTCGCGGCCTCCCAGCACGACCTCGCCGTGGAGACCACCGAGTACGAGCTGGGCGCCAGGCTCTGGCACCGCACCGGTGAGACCCTGCCCGACTCGGTCGAGGCCGAGCTGGCCGGGCACGAGGCCATCTACCTCGGCGCCGTCGGCGACCCGTCGGTCCCCAGCGGTGTCCTGGAGCGCGGTCTGCTCCTGCGCCTGCGCTTCGACTTCGACCACTACGTCAACCTGCGCCCCGTCCGCCTCTACCCGGGAGTGGACAGCCCGCTCGCGGGCGTGGGCCCCGAGGACATCGACATGCTGGTGGTCCGCGAGGGCACCGAGGGCCCCTACGCGGGCGCCGGGGGGGTCCTGCGCAAGGGCACCCCGCACGAGATCGCCACCCAGGACAGCGTCAACACCCGCTTCGGGGTGGAGCGCGTCGTGCGCTACGCCTTCGACAAGGCCGCCTCCCGCCCCCGCCGCAAGCTCACCCTGGTCCACAAGGACAACGTCCTGACCTTCGCCGGTGAGCTGTGGCAGCGCGTGGTCCGGGAGGTCGGCGCCGAGTACCCGCAGGTCGCCGTGGACTACTGCCACGTCGACGCCGCGTCGATGTTCTTCGTCAACCAGCCCGCCCGCTTCGACGTGGTGGTCACCGACAACCTCTTCGGCGACATCATCACCGACATCGGCGCCGCCATCACCGGCGGCATCGGGCTGGCCGCCAGCGGCAACATCAACCCGGACAACGCCTTCCCCAGCATGTTCGAGCCCGTCCACGGCTCCGCGCCCGACATCGCCGGCCAGGGCAAGGCCGACCCCACCGCCACGGTGCTCTCGGCCGCGACCATGCTGGAGCACCTCGGAGTGCCCGAGGCGGCCCGCCGGATCGAGGCCGCGGTCGCCACGGACCTCAAGACCCGCGCCCAGAACGGCGCGGTCCGCTCCACCTCCCAGATCGGCGACGACCTCGCCGCGCGAGTAGCCGAGCAGGGCTGACGCACACGCCGGAAGCCCTGCCCTCCCTCCCTGCGGCGCGGCTGACGGCACGGTCCACCTCCACCGTCGACGGGCGCGCCCGGGTCACCGAGCGCGCCCTTCGCCGTGTCCGCGCGCGGCACCGCTCCCCGAGCGGTGCCGCCCTCGCGTGCGTCACTCCTGCTCTGGCACCGGGTGCGCTCTTCAGACAGACTAGATTCCAGGCCGGCGATGCTGCCGGCCTGATGCACCCGAGAGGACCACCGACAACATGAACAACGACACCACCACAAGCGGGTTGACGTTCGACATCCAGCTCTCCGACAGGCGGAAGACCCCGCAGGAACGAGAGGCACTGCTGGAGAGTCCCGGGTTCGGCCGGGTGTTCACCGACCACATGGTGAGCATCCACTACACCGAGGGGAAGGGGTGGCACGACGCGAAGCTGGAGCCGTACGGTCCGCTGAGCCTGGACCCGGCCACCGCCGCCCTCCACTACGCCCAGGAGATCTTCGAGGGACTCAAGGCCTACCGGCACCCCGACGGCTCGTTCGCCTCCTTCCGCCCCGAGTCCAACGCGGCCCGCTTCAACCGCAGCGCCGCGCGCATGGCGATGCCCGAGCTCCCCGAGGAGCTCTTCCTCAAGTCGATCGAACTCCTCCTGGAGCACGACGGCGACTGGGTGCCGACCAGGGAGGGCTTCAGCCTGTACCTGCGCCCGTTCATGGTCGCCACGGACGTCGGCCTGGGCGTCAACCACCCGTCCCGCTCCTACCTCTACCTGCTGATCGCCTCCCCGGTCGGCTCCTACTTCTCGGGCGGCGTCCAGCCGGTGACGGTGTGGCTGTCCAGGGACTACACGCGCGCCGCTCCGGGCGGCACGGGCGCGGCCAAGTTCGCGGGCAACTACGCGGCGAGCTTCCTCGCCCAGGCGCAGGCGGTGGAGCAGGGCTGCGACCAGGTGGTCTGGCTCGACGCCCGCGAGCACCGCTGGGTCGAGGAGATGGGCGGCATGAACCTGTGGTTCGTGTTCGGCTCCGGTGAGAACGCGCGGCTGCGCACGCCCCCGCTGACCGGGACCCTGCTGCCGGGCATCACCCGCGAGTCGCTGCTGACCCTGGCCCCCGACCTCGGCATCCCGGCCGAGGAAGCGCCCATCTCCACCGACGAGTGGCGCGAGGCGGCCGAGTCCGGCGAGCTCACCGAGGTGTTCGCCTGCGGCACCGCGGCCGTCATCACCCCCGTCGGCCGGGTCAAGGGCGACGACGGCGAGTTCACCGTCGGAGACGGCACCCCGGGCCCGGTCACCATGCGCCTGCGCGAGGAGCTGGTGGGCATCCAGACGGGTCTGCGCGCCGACGAGCACGGCTGGATCACCCGGTTCTGAGGCGGCCCCGGCGGGTCGTCCTCTTCCCGGGCGGCCCGCCCCGGTCCTCCCTCCCCTTCCTCCTCCGGGGCCCTCCGCGTCCGCGCCCCAAGCCGCCGACGGCCGACGGGGTCGGCCGCCACCGAACCCTTCGCCCAGCGTGCGGGACCGCCGCCCGCACCGGTCCGCGCGGGACGACGGTGCTCGGGGGAGCCTGCGGCGCGGTGCCGGGTATGTCCGGTGCGAGAAACCAG
Source organism: Nocardiopsis akebiae (assembly GCF_018316795.1). Taxonomy (NCBI): domain Bacteria; kingdom Bacillati; phylum Actinomycetota; class Actinomycetes; order Streptosporangiales; family Nocardiopsidaceae; genus Nocardiopsis; species Nocardiopsis akebiae. Next base: position 5,843,546 of record NZ_CP074132.1, on the reverse strand, counting down.
CGTCTCGAATAGTGGGACAATCTGCCGGTGAGCACCGAGAACTCCGCCACCGTGTGGCACACTGACCTCATGCCGTCTCAGGTGCTCATTATCGTGAGGCGCGCTGGCTGACCATCGGACGCCGCCAGCGCGCTGACCTCTCGTGTCCACGAGGGGTCTTTTTTGTTGGCGGGGCGCGGTCGGCCACACCACAGCATCCACCTTCGGGAGTTCCACCCATGAGGGACGACAGTTTCCACGTCTTCGACACCACGCTGCGCGACGGGGCCCAGCGAGAGGGGATCAACCTGCGGGTCTCCGACAAGCTGGCCATCGCGAAGCTGCTGGACGACTTCGGGGTGGCGTTCATCGAGGGAGGGTGGCCGGGGGCCAACCCCAAGGACACCGAGTTCTTCCAGCGGGCTTCACGAGAGCTGACGCTGGAACACGCGCAACTCACCGCGTTCGGCGCGACCCGCCGTGCCGGTGTGCGGGCCGCCGACGACCCACAGGTGGCCGCCCTGCGCGACAGCGGCGCACCGGTCGTCACCCTTGTCGCCAAGAGTGACGACCGGCACGTCGAGCGCGCGCTGCGCACGACCCTCGACGAGAACCTCGCCATGATCGCCGACACGGTGTCCCACCTGCGCGAGCACGGCCAACGCGTGTTCGTGGACTGCGAGCACTTCTTCGACGGATACCTCCACAACCCCGACCACGCGCTCGACGTGGTCCGCGCCGCCGCCGGTGCCGGCGCCGACGTCGTCGTTCTGTGCGACACCAACGGCGGCATGCTCCCCACCGACGTCACCCGCATCGTCACCGAGGTCCGCGAGGCCACCGGCGCACGCCTGGGCATCCACGCCCAGGACGACACCGGCTGCGCCGTCGCCAACACCCTCGCCGCCGTGGACGCGGGCGCCACCCACGTGCAGTGCACCGCCAACGGCTACGGCGAGCGGGTCGGCAACGCCAACCTCTTCTCCGTGGTCGGCGCGCTCACGCTCAAGCGCGGCCAGGAGATCCTGCCCGAGGGCTGCCTGGCCGAGATGACCCGCGTGGCCACCGCCGTCGCCGAGATCGTCAACCTCACCCCCGACACGCACCAGCCCTACGTGGGGGTGTCGGCCTTCGCCCACAAGGCGGGGTTGCACGCCTCCGCGATCAAGGTCGACCCCGACCTGTACCAGCACACGGACCCCGCGCTGGTCGGCAACACCATGCGCATGCTCGTCTCCGACATGGCGGGGCGCGCCTCCATCGAACTCAAGGCCAAGGAGCTGGGCCTGGACCTGTCCGGAGACCGCGCCCTGTCGGGGCGGGCCGTGGAGCGGATCAAGGGCCTGGAGCTGTCGGGCTACAGCTTCGAGGCCGCCGACGCCTCCCTGGACCTGCTGCTGCGCGAGGAACTCGGGCAGCCGGTCCGCTACTTCGAGACCGAGTCCTGGCGCGTCATCACCGAACGCCGACCACGGGCCGGCTCCAGCCCGCTGTCCAGCGACTACGAGAGCCTCACCGAGGCCACCGTCAAGCTGCGGGTCAAGGGCGAACGCGTGATCGCCACCGCGGAGGGCAACGGTCCCGTCAACGCCCTCGACCGGGCGCTGCGCAGCGCCATGGAGAGCGTGTACACCGCGCTCGCCGGGCTGGAGCTGACCGACTACAAGGTCCGCATCCTGGAGGGCAGTTCCGGCACCAACGCCATCACCCGCATCCTCGTCACCTTCGGCGACGGGTCGGGGGAGTGGACCACGGTGGGGGTGGGGCCCAACGTCGTCGACGCGTCCTGGGTCGCCCTCGAACAGGCCGTCGCCTACGGGCTCCTCCGCCAGGGGTACCCGCAGGACTGACCGTAGGCACCCGGGGACGGGAGCCTCGCGGATGCCGGGAAGCGGGCGAGGGGCGGGGCGGTCATCGCCCCGCCCCCCGCGTCGGCCGCGGACGCCCTTCCCGGCGGCCCGAATGTCGCTTTTCGTTTCCGGTCGAATGCAGAGAGTCACAGAGCGAGTGCTCGCGTTCGGCCCGAAAAAGCACGGACGGCCTCCGGGCGGGACCCTCAGTCCTCGGAGCCGTTCCCGGGGTGGACCCAGCCGTTGGGCTCGCACCCCTGGAGGCCCAGGGTCTGCTGCTGCATCACCGGGGCCGGCTCCCCCTCGCCGGGGCAGTCCACGTGGCCGTGGCCCAGGGTGTGTCCCACCTCGTGGTTGATCAGGTAGATCCGGTAGGTCTCCAGGTCGTCCTCGAAGTGGGGGACGCCCGACACCCAGCGGTTCTGGTTGATGATCGCCCGGTTCCCGTTCGCGCAGGACACGTACCCGTCGGTGTTCAGCGGGGCGCACAGCCGGTCCACGGTGTCCGGGGCGGCCAGGAGCACGCGGACGTCGGCGTCCTCGCCGTCCACCCGCCGCATCGCTCGCTCGCCGTCGTCGCCCCAGCTGCGCGGATCGCCCAGGATCTCCTCCACGGCGGCCGCGAAGTCCTCGGAGTCCCCGGGCAGCCCCTTCTCGACCTCCACGGCGAAGGTGGTCACCGGGCCGCCGCCCACGACGTCGCTCTCGCCCTCCAGCACGGAGAACTCGCCGTCGGCGCTCTCGACCTCCTCCTCCACGGAGCGGAGCAGCAGCGGGGTCTCCTCCTCGGTCCGCTCGGCGGGGTCGGCGGAGGGCTCCGTGCCGGACGCGGCGGCCCCGCCCGCCGAGTCCCGGCCCTCCGCTGAGGTGCTCCGGTCGCCGCCCCCCTCGGGAACCCCGTCGCCCACCGGTCCGGACGCGGAGGTCTCGGCGGGGTCGCCGAGGTCGGGCCCGTATCCGGGCACGCTCACCATGAGCACGGTGGAGGCGCCGGAGACCAGGCACAGACCGAGCGCCAGACCCATCGGGTACCGGCGGCGCTTGCGGTGCCGGGCACGGGGGCGACCCCCGGGCGAAGCGGACGTGGGCACGGGAACCAGCCTCTCGACGGCGGACGACGGACCCAGCATGCCAGAGTCCGGCCCAAGGAAAGGCCAAGTCAGTGTCCGGGAAGAGCAGGTGTGGGAGGGCGTGAACGTCCTGCGGTCCTTCGCGGCTTCCGTGTGCTTCCGTTCCTTCCACGGTGCGGTCCGGATGTGTCCTTCGACCCCCTGGACGGGTCCCGTCCGCTCCCGGCCGCCCGCCGCGCCGATACCCTTCAACCGCAAGCGAGACAACAGGGCTGCTGGGAGGCATCAGGTGCGCATCGCGCGGTTAGCGTCCGGTGACGAGGTCGGATTCGGCCTTGTAGAGAAGGATTCCGACACCGGAAAGGAGTTCGTCGCCCGGCTGAGCGGCCACCCCCTCATCGGCGACATCCAGCTGACCGGGGAGCGGGCCGAGCTCTCCGACGTCCGGCTGCTGTCACCGGTGCTGCCGACCAAGGTGGTCTGCATCGGCAAGAACTACGCGGACCACGTCGCGGAGATGAAGGACGTCACGGGGGAGTCCACAGACGAGCCCGTCGTCTTCCTCAAGCCCTCCACCGCCGTGACCGGGCCCCGCGACCCGATCTTCCGCCCCGCCGTCTCCGAGCGGGTGGACTACGAGGGCGAGCTGGCCATCGTCATCTCCCGCCCCTGCCGCGAGGTGCCGCGCGAGCGAGCCAAGGACGTCATCTTCGGCTACACCGTCGCCAACGACGTCACCGCCCGCGACCTCCAGAAGAAGGACAAGCAGTGGACGCGGGCCAAGGGCTTCGACTCCTTCTGCCCCATCGGCCCCTGGATCACCACCGGGATGAGCATCGAGGAGGCGCAGGACCTGGCCGTCACCACCACCGTGGACGGCCAGACCCGCCAGGACGGGCGCACGTCGCAGTTCATCCACGACATCCCGGACATCATCGCCTACGTCACCTCCTTCATGACGCTGCTCCCCGGTGACGTGGTCCTCACCGGAACCCCCGCCGGGGTGGGCCCGGTCGAGGTCGGCCAGGAGGTCGCGGTCACGGTGGAGCGGTTGGGCACCATCACCAACCGCGTAGTGGCCCGCGACTGAGGGCCCGGCTCCGCGCGCCGATCCCGCGCGGCCCGAGGGGTCGGCGGCGCCCGCGCCGCCGACCCGCGCACGAGTGGAAGGCAGTCCGTTGACGATCCCCCGACGCCGCCGCACCGGTGCCCTCGTCCTCGCCGGCGCGCTCGCCCTCGTGCTCCTGGCCGCGGGCACCGCCTACTGGACGGCCGCGCGCGCCGACGGCGGCGAGGGCGGCACCGGCACACCGACAGGGGGACCCGTGAGCGAACCGCACCGCATCATGCTGGCGGGAGACTCGATGACCCAGGGCGCCAACGGCGACCGGACCTGGCGCTACCACCTGTGGAACCACCTCTCCCCGCACGTCGAGGAGTTGGACTTCGTCGGCCCCTACAGCGACCCAGCGAGCCGGGACATGATCCTGCCGGTCCCCACCACCGAGGACGAGGTGACGCCGAGCCCGGACGGCGACCCGGCCGAGGACTACCAGGAGGACGGCGACGGCGGGCCGGTCCCCGGGGCGGACCCCTCCGACCCCGACGAGCAGCTCCCCGAGGACGGCACCGTCTGGCCAGGCGCTGACGGCGACCCGGACACCGCCGAGTACCGGGACCCCGACTTCGACCAGGACCACAACGCCCTGTGGGGCCGCACCCTGCGCGACGCCTCCTCCTCCATCCGGGAGGACGTCCGCGTCCACCGCCCGGACGTGCTGTGCGTCATGCTCGGCGTGAACGACCTGCTGTGGCCGGTCACGATGGAGGAGATGGAGTACCGGCTGCGCGGCTACGTCGAGGCGGCGCGCGAGGCCAACCCGCACCTGCGCGTCGTGCTCGCCGAGACCGTGCCCATCGCCCTGGCCGAATCCGACGAGGGCTTCGCCCTGCGCGTGTACGCCTACAACCTCCTGATCCGCGAGGTCGCCGCCGACATGTCCACGGAGCGTTCGCCGGTGATCAGCCTGGACGTGGCGGGCGGCGAGGACTGGGACCCGGCAGCCGACACCTACGACGGCACCCACCCCAACGCGCGCGGGGAGGTCAAGATCGCCGCGGCCTTCGCCGACGCCCTCGCGGAGGGCTACGGGATCGGGCGCCCCTACCCGCGCCCGCTCCCCACGGCCTCCGCGGGGGAGTGAGGCGGGGCGCCGCCCGCAGCCCCGCCCGCCTGGCACTTGCCCGGCCCCGGCCGGGGGAGCGGCCCCGTGCGCGCGGCGGGGACCAGCGGGTTCCCCCGGGCCCCCGCCCGGCGCGGATACCCTGGGCGCGTGACTGAGACTTCGATTCGTACCCGCTTCGCCCCGTCCCCCACGGGCATGTTCCACGTCGGCGGCGCGCGCTCCGCGCTGTTCAACTGGGCGCTGGCACAGCAGCGGCCCGAGGGCCGCATGGTGCTGCGCGTCGAGGACACCGACGCCGCCCGCAACCGCCCGGAGTGGACCGAGGGCATCATCCGCGCGCTGGCCTGGCTCGGCATCGGCGAGGACGACCCGCACTTCGAGGGCCCCTACTTCCAGTCGGAGTACGCGGACAAGCACCGCGAGACCGCGCAGGAGCTGTACAAGAACGGCCGCGCCTACTACTGCGACTGCACCCGCGAGGAGGTGCAGGAGCGGCGCGACAACCCCAACCTGGGCTACGACGGCTTCTGCCGCGACCGGAACCTGGCGCCCGGCCCGGGCCGGGCCCTGCGCTTCCGCGTGCCCGAGGGCGGTCCCACCGTCGTGGACGACCGGATCCGCGGCCGTGTGGAGTTCGAGCACTCCGCCATCGAGGACTTCGTGATCGCCCGCGCCGACGGCTCGCCGCTGTTCGTGCTGGCCAACGTCGTCGACGACGTCGAGATGCGCATCACCCACGTCGTCCGCGGCGAGGAGCACCTGTCCAACACCCCCAAGCAGCAGCTCCTGTGGGAGGCGCTGGGGCTGACCCCGCCGGTGTGGGCCCACCTGCCGGTCATCGTCAACGAGCAGCGCAAGAAGCTCTCCAAACGCCGTGACAAGGTCGCCCTGGAGTCCTACCAGGAGGAGGGCTACCTGCCGGAGGCGATGGTCAACTACCTCATGCTGCTTGGCTGGGCGCCGGGCGACGACCGCGAGATCATGCCCTGGTCGCAGATGCAGCCGCTCTTCCGGGTCGAGGACGTCAACAGCTCCAGCGCCTTCTTCGACGAGAAGAAGCTGCGCGCCTTCAACGGCGAGTACATCCGGGAGCTCTCCGCCGGGGAGTTCGCCGAGCGCTGCCGACCGTGGCTGACCGGCGACGCGGCCCCGTGGGACCCGGCCGACTACGACCCGGCGGTCTTCGCCGCCGTCGCCCCGCTCGCGCAGAGCCGCGTGGCGGTGCTCAGCGAGATCGTGCCGAACGTGGACTTCCTCTTCCTGCGCGAGCCCGTGGAGGACGAGAAGAGCTGGGCCAAGGCCATGAAGCCGGGCGTGGGCCGGGAGATGCTCCAGGCCGCCCTGGCGCGCTTCGCCGACCCGGAGCTGCCGTGGGCCGCCGAGGACCTCAAGGCCGCCACCGAGGAGGCCGGCGCCTCGCTGGGCCTGAAGCTGGGCAAGGCGCAGGCCCCCGTGCGCGTCGCGGTCACCGGCCGCACCGTCGGCCTGCCGCTGTTCGAGTCGCTGGAGCTGCTCGGCCGCGAGCGCGTCCAGGAGCGGCTGTCCGCGGCCCTGGCGAAGCTGGAAGCGCAGCAGGACCCCGCCGGGTCCTGAGGCGGACGGGGGTGGTCGGAGCCACAGCCCGGCCGCCCCGATTCCGGTTCGCGACCACTCCGAATGTCCGCTAGAGTTGTCCACGTCGCCGAGGGGGACGGGAAAGCGGAAGCGGACCGGGTCCTCCCAGAGCACTGGGGTATGGTGTAATCGGCAGCACGACTGATTCTGGTTCAGTTAGTCTAGGTTCGAGTCCTGGTACCCCAGCGCAGGTCAGCGCTGAGTCGCTGATCGCCCGGGTCGCAGACCCGAAAGCGCGCCCCCGTCGTCTAGTGGCCTAGGACGCCGCCCTCTCAAGGCGGTAACGGCGGTTCGAATCCGCTCGGGGGTACACAGAGGGAGAAGCTCTCACCAAGTGGGGGCTTTCTTTCTGGCCGGTGCACGCCACCGGTGTCCGGTTGGGGCGGGTATCGTAGTAGAGGTCCGCCCGGACCAGTCCGGCCCCCGTCGTCTAGTGGCCTAGGACGCCGCCCTCTCAAGGCGGTAACGGCGGTTCGAATCCGCTCGGGGGTACCAGCAGGTGAGGCTCCATCCACCAGGATGGGGCCTTTCGTGTTCTCCGGTCCCGCGAGCCCTCCGGAGCCGTGCGGGCCCGTCCCGGGCCGCGGAAGGCGGGTCCGCGATGCCGTGGCGCCCCTGGGATACTGGGCGGGCGCGGTTCCCCGGCCCCCAACCCCTGTCGGAGCGTATGAATAGCCACCCCCTCCCCCCAGCCGTCCGGACCGGACCGGCGCCCCCGGGTGCGCCGTGACCGGCCGTGAGCTCGGTCCGGGCGACCACCAGGACAAGGAGCTGCGCGAGGTCCTCAAGGACCTGTGTGAACAGGGGTGGGTGCTGAGGCAGGAGGGACACTGGGGTCGTCTGTACTGCGACTGCGGCTGCACCCGCATCCAGGTCCCCGGGACGCCGCGCAACTCCGGTCGGGCCGCGCGCCGCATCCGCCAGGAGGCTCGGCGCTGCCCGATGCCCCCTGACGATCCCCGGCGGGGCGCGGGCGGGCCCCGCGAGTGAGGCCTGTCCGTCCGGTCGCGGGCGGTGCGGGAGAACCCCGGCCGTGGTGGGGGCCGGCCGTTCCGGTTATCCTCGTGTTGACGTTTGCCAACGGATGGGCGGAGCCCGCCCGGTTCGGGGGCCGCGGCCGTTGACCGCGGCCGGTGAACCGGCGCACACCGGAGGACGCTCCGGAGGAAGGCGAGGCCGATGGCCGAGTACGAGTTCGTCTTCGTCGTGGACGGGTTCGACCTGGACGACCACGACACCGTCCAGGCACTCAGTGAGAGCTTCGACGCCCTGGTCTCCTCCTGGCACGGATCCCTCCGCCTGTCCGTGGCCGCGCTCGGCCCGGACGCGGTCGCTGCGGCCAGGTCGCTGGTGGAGCGCGTCCACGTGACCGTGCCCGGTGTGCGGATCGTCCGCCTCGACCGGGAGCTGGTCGGGATCTCCGACATCGCCGAGATCACCGGCCGTAGCAGGCAGAACGTCGACCAATGGGTCCGCGGGCAGCGCCACGACGGCGTCCCCTTCCCCGCGCCCGAGGCGGCCGTGGGCCGCTCCCTGGTGTGGCTGTGGTCCGAGGTCAACGCGTGGCTGCGCGGGATCGGCCTGGACGACGGTCAGCTCCGGCCCACGCGGACCGAGATGTCCGAGATCGACTGGCTGCTCCAGACCTCGCGCAAGGTCGAGCTCGCCCTGGTCCGCCACGCCAACAGCCCCGACGCGCGCCGGGTGGCCAAGCTGCTGGCCGCGCACGCCCGTACCACGCGCGAGTTCATCCACTACCTGGTGAAGAACCCGCGGGTGCGCGACGCCCGCGGCCGTTACACGGTGCTGGTCTGCTCGCCCCGGGACCAGGCGGTGGACGTCTTCCGCAGGCTGGAGGCGTTCGAGCACCCGGTCGTGCTCGCCACGGTGACCAACCGCATCCACGCCCTGGTCATGGTCGACGGGGAGGGCGAGCGCGGTGACGCGACCGAGCTGGTGCCCGGGATGACCGTGCGCGACTGGCTGGGGATGATCGCCCTGTCGCCCGAGAGCGAGTTCACCGTGGCGTCGGAGGGCGCGTCCACCAAGACCGCGCCCATCACCGCGCGGTCGCCGATGGACCTCGTCGGCGCCTGAGCACGGGACCGGTCCCCGGCGGCGGGCCGCCACGGGAGAGCCCCGCGCCCGCTCCCGGGCGGAGGACCGTCACCGGGCGCTTCACCCCGGCACCCGCCCGGCGGACCGTCTCCCGTGCGGCCCGACGGGCGGTGCCGCCCGGCTGGGTCGTGTTCCCCGGATCGTTTCGGTCCCGCCCCTCGTCCTCCGCCGCCCTCAACGGAGAGCCTTCGGCTCCAGTGCTTCCGCGAGCGCCGGGCTGCCTCCCGCCGCGCCGGTTTCGCTTGGGAAGCCGACCAGGCCGACCCGCGCGAACCGTCTTGCGAGAGGTCGCCCGGGGGCCGCTCGCTGATCCGAAGGCCTCCGCGGAGCACTCCTAGTGCGCGCCCTCGTAGCTGTGCAGGGACTCGCTGATCTTCTCCGCCGCCGACAGCACCGCCTGGGAGTGGATGCGGCCGGGGGAGCGGGTCAGACGCTCTATGGGGCCCGACACCGACACGGCGGCGATCACGCGCCCGCCGGGACCCGACACCGGCGCGGACACCGACGCCACGCCCTGCTCGCGCTCGGCCACGCTCTGGGCCCAGCGTCGGCGGCGCACCTGGGCCAGGCTGGCCGCCGTGAACCGCGCCCCCAGCAGGGAGCGGCGGATCCGGTCGGAGTCCTCCCAGGCCAGCAGTACCTGGGCGGCCGAGCCGGCGTTCATGGGCAACTCGCTGCCGACCGGAACCGTGTCGCGCAGCCCGCTGCTGCGCTCGGAGGCGGCCACGCACACCCGCAGGTCGCCCTGGCGGCGGTAGAGCTGCGCGCTCTCCCCGGTCAGGTCGCGCAGCTGCACCAGGACGGGGGAGGCCACGGCCAGCAGCCGGTCCTCGCCGGTCGCTATCGACAGCTCACCCAGGCGCGGGCCCAGCACGAAGCGCCCCTGGCTGTCGCGGGTGACCATGCGGTGGCGCTCCAGCGCCACCGCCAGCCGGTGGGCCGTCGGCCGGGCCAGACCGGTGATCTGTACCAACTGGGCCAGGGACGCCGGTCCCGACTCCAGGGCGTCGAGGACGGACATGGTCTTGTCCAGGACACCGACGCCGCTGGATGAGCTAGAGTTGTCCATGGCTTGATATTGCCGTCTCGAAATATGGAATGCAAGTCAGGCCGCAGTCCGCGCAGGGCTCCACACGAGACGCGCCCGAGACGATTACGAGAGAGGCGATCGCCCATGGCACGCACGATGGCCGAGAAGGTCTGGGAGGAGCACGTCGTCCGACGTGCCGACGGCGAGCCGGACCTGCTCTACATCGACCTCCACCTCGTCCACGAGGTGACCAGCCCGCAGGCCTTCGAGGGCCTGCGCCTGGCGGGCCGGTCCGTGCGCCGCCCGGACCTGACCATCGCCACCGAGGACCACAACGTCCCCACCCAGGACCTGCTGGCCCCCATCGCCGACCCGGTCTCCCGCAAGCAGGTCGAGACGCTGCGCAAGAACTGCTCCGACTTCGGCGTGCGGCTGCACCCGATGGGCGACATCGAGCAGGGCGTGGTTCACGTGGTCGGCCCCCAGCTGGGCCTGACCCAGCCGGGCATGACCATCGTCTGCGGCGACAGCCACACCAGCACCCACGGCGCGTTCGGCGCCCTGGCGTTCGGTATCGGCACCAGCCAGGTCGAGCACGTCCTGGCCACCCAGACCCTGCCGATGGCCCCCTTCAAGACGATGGCCGTCACCGTGAACGGCACGCTGCGTCCGGGGGTGTCCGCCAAGGACGTCATCCTCGCGGTCATCGCCAAGATCGGCACCGGCGGCGGCCAGGGCTACGTCATCGAGTACCGGGGCGAGGCCATCGAGGCCCTGTCCATGGAAGCCCGCATGACCGTGTGCAACATGTCCATCGAGGCGGGCGCCCGCGCCGGGATGATCGCCCCGGACCAGACCACGTTCGACTACATCCGCGGCCGGGCGCACGCGCCGCGGGGTGAGGACTTCGACGCCGCGGTCGAGCACTGGAGGAGCCTGCGCACCGACGAGGGCGCGGTCTTCGACGCCGAGGTCGTGCTGGACGCCGACGAGCTCAGCCCGTTCGTCACCTGGGGCACCAACCCCGGCCAGGGCGTGCCGCTGGACGCCTCCGTGCCCGACCCCGCCTCGTTCGAGGACCCCTCCGCCCGCGCCGCCGCCGAGAAGGCCCTGGCCTACATGGACCTCGCGGCCGGAACGCCGATGCGCGAGGTGAGGGTGGACACCGTCTTCCTGGGCTCGTGCACCAACGGCCGCATCGAGGACCTGCGCTCCGCCGCCGAGATCATCCGCGGCCGCAGGGTGGCCGAGGGCGTGCGCATGCTCGTCGTCCCCGGCTCCATGCGGGTCAAGGAGCAGGCCAACGAGGAGGGCCTGGGCCGGGTCTTCGAGGAGGCCGGCGCCGAGTGGCGCGAGGCGGGCTGCTCGATGTGCCTGGGCATGAACCCCGACCAGCTCAAGCCCGGCGAGCGCAGCGCCTCCACCTCCAACCGCAACTTCGAGGGCCGCCAGGGCCGCGGTGGACGCACCCACCTGGTGTCGCCGCAGGTCGCCGCCGCCACCGCGGTGCGCGGCACCCTGTCCTCGCCCGCCGACCTGGCCGCCCTCTAGCGCGCCCCGTTAGGAGAGACCTCTCATGGAGAAGTTCGACGTCCACACCGGTCGGGCCGTGCCGCTGCGCGCGAGCAACGTCGACACCGACCAGATCATCCCGGCCGTCTACCTCAAGCGGGTCAGCCGGACCGGCTTCGAGGACGGCCTGTTCGCCGAGTGGCGCAAGTCCGACCCCGACTTCGTCCTCAACCGCCCCGAGTACCAGGGTGCGTCCGTACTGGTGGCCGGGCCGGACTTCGGCACGGGCTCCTCGCGCGAGCACGCCGTGTGGGCGCTCCAGGACTACGGCTTCAAGACGGTGCTGTCCTCGCGCTTCGCCGACATCTTCCGCGGCAACTCGCTCAAGGGCGGCCTGCTGACGGTCCTGCTGGCCCAGGAGGTCATCGACCGCGTCTGGGCGGCCGTCGAGGCCGACCCCGCCACCGAGGTGACCGTGGACCTGGTCGAGCGCGAGGTGCGGGTGCCGGCGGCGGACGTGCGGGAGTCCTTCGAACTGGACGACTACACCCGCTGGCGGCTCCTGGAGGGTCTGGACGACATCGCGCTGACCCTGCGCCACACGGACGAGATCGGGGAGTTCGAGGGCACCCGCAAGCCCTGGCTGCCGGTGACCCTCTAGACACTGATCGGCTTCTGGGCCGGGGTTTCGTGGTCTGTGTGACGCAGGACACCCCCGGTCCAGAAATATTTTACCTTTACATGCTGTGAGCGTCCGCTTACGGGTCTTCCGTCCTTAAGCCCAGCGTGCTTCGTGCCCGGAATCCGGTTATACGTAGGCATTTGAGGCTCGCAGAAGGGGTCAAAAGGGACTGAAGCCGGGAGCGTCTCCGGTCTGGACCGGAGTCCCCCGGAAGCTGCCGCGCAGGTGGGGATGGCCCCGACACGCCCTGCCCGTAGGCGTTTGTATTTGTGTAAGGGCCTCTGCTTCCCCTAATTTCGTGCGAGCAAGGGGGAACCGGAGGAACCTTATGAACAAGCGTGACCTGATCGACGCGATCTCCGATCGGCTCGGAGACAAGAAGACCGCGACCGAAGCGGTCAACGCTGTGCTTGACACCATTCAGGCCACCGTGGCGTCGGGCGACAAGGTCGCCATCACCGGCTTCGGCGTTTTCGAGAAGTCCGAGCGCGCGGCCCGCACGGCCCGCAACCCCGCCACCGGCGCCACCATCAACGTCCCCGCGAGCTTCGTTCCGAAGTTCCGCGCTGGCGCTGACTTCAAGGCTCTGGTCAACGGCGACAAGAAGTAACCCGCCACCGCACGGCGACGGGTCCGTCCGCCCGGGTCCCCTTCGAGGGGCCCGGGCGGAACGCGTTTGTGGGCCCTGTGAGGCTCATGGGGCGCGGGGGAGCCAAGAGGGTGCGCATGGGGTTCATGTGGCTCAGGAGGAGCACCAGGAGGGTGCCTGAGGGCCTTGTGAGGCTCATGGGGAGCACACGCGGCGCACGAGGCCCCTGCGGCGCCACGAGGGTGGGGGAAGGGCGCCAGGAGGGCTCAGGGCGCGCTCTGGGGGCACAGGCCGCCGCCCACGAGCTCCCACAGCCCGCGCGTCCTGGGGCCCACGCCCAGCGCGACCGCGGCGCGCAGGTCCTCGAACGTGTCCACGTCGCGCCGCACGGACGCCACGTCCGGCACCACCAGCTCCCTGGCGCCCCCGGCCAGGTGGCGGGCCCGCGAGGGCCCCTCGAAGGCCGGGGTGAACGGGTGCCCGGGCGCGGCGGCGAACAGCGTCGTCCCCACGCCGGGAGTGTCCGGCAGGAAAGAGCGGCCCTGCCCGGCCGCCGCGGCCAGGACCCGCTCCAGCTCCTCGGGGCGCAGCGCGGGCAGGTCGGCGGACAGGGCGCACACCCCGAGCCCGGGCATGCGCCGCCGCGCGAGGGCGGCCCCGTGCTCCAGCGCCGGGTTCAGCCCCGTGCCGGGCTCGCCGCCCACCACCACCGCGCCCGACCGGGCCAGTTCGGCGCCCGCGCGCGCGTCCTCGGTCACCACGAACACCGCCGCCACCTCGGAGCAGGCCCGCGCCGCGGCCACCGTGTCGCAGGCGATGGCCAGCGCCAGGTCCTCGCGGCGCCCCCTAGCGGCCGGGGCCAGCCGCGTCTTGGCGCGGCCGAGGCGCTTCACCGGGACGACCAGGGACCAGCGCGCCCCGGGGCACGGCGCCCCGCCCTGCTCTCCACAGCCGGTCACGGTCCCTCCGGAACGTCGGTACGGCACGACAGTGACGAGGGTAGGCGTTCAGGGAGGAGCCGTCGGCTGCGCCACCCGCGACGGGCCGCGTCCGCCGAACACGCCCTACACTGAATCGGTTGTGCTGTGCGGCCTCGACGGGCCCGGAGTGATGGAGTGAGGAGTCCCGTGGCCAAGCAACGAGAATCCCGGTGGGTGAAAGCGGTCGTCTCCCGGATCGTCCGGTTCGTCCTGTGGTTCGTGACCAAGCCGGACTGGAAGGGCACCGAGCACGTCCCGGCCAGAGGCGGCGCGATCATCGCCCTCAACCACCTGTCCCTGGCGGACCCGCTCACGGTCGCCCACTTCCTCTACATCGGCGCCCGGCGCTGGCCGACCTTCACCATGAAGGAGGGGGTCATGCGCATCCCCGTGGTCAGCGCGGTGGCCAGGAGCACCGGCCAGATCCCGGTCAAGCGCGGCAGCACCGACGCCGTCAAGGCGCTCCACGAGGCCGAGCTGGCACTCACCCGGGACGAGGCCTCGGTGATCTTCTACCCCGAGGGCACCTGCACCCGGGACCCGAACCTGTGGCCGATGGCCGCCAAGACCGGCGTGGCGCGCCTGGCCCTCACCACGGGCGTGCCCGTGGTCCCGGTGGCGCACTGGGGCGAACAGCACATCATGCCCTACGGCACCAAGAAGGTCAGGCTTTTCCCGCGCAAGCGCGTCGAGTTCCTGGCCGGACCGCCCGTGGACCTGTCCCGGTTCCGGGACCAGCCGCTGACCGGAACGGTCCTGCGGGAGGCCACCGAGGCGATCATGGCCGACATCACCGCCCTCCAGGCGCGGATCCGCGGCGAGGAGCCGCCCGCGGTCCCCTACGACCCCAGGAGGACGCGGGCCGCGGCCGCCGGCAGCGGGGAGCGGCCCTCCGTGGACGGCGGCACGCCCGCCGCGGCTGACAGCACGGCGCCGACCGACGACCAGGCCGGGGCGAAGAGCGACAACGGCGGGAACGGCGCGGGGGCATGAGGGAGCCGATGGGTACCGACGACGTGAGGATCGCCGTTCTCGGCGCGGGGTCGTGGGGCACCGTGTTCGCCAACATCATCGCGGACGCGGCCGACCTGGCCAGGCAACGCCATCCGGACGGCCCCGCCGCCGAGGTCGTCCTGTGGGGAAGGCGCTCCTCGGTGGTCGACGCGATCAACGAGACCTCGCAGAACCCCGACTACTTCCCCGGGATCGCACTCAACCCGCGCCTGAGCGCCACCGCCGACGCCCCCAAGGCGCTGGCGGGGGCCGACGTGGTGGTGCTGGCGGTGCCGTCGCAGACGCTGCGGGCCAACCTCGTGGACTGGCGCCCCCACCTGCGCGAGGACGCGGTGGTCGTCAGCCTCATGAAGGGTGTGGAACTGGGTACCCGCATGCGGGTGAGCCAGATCATCGCCGAGGTCCTGGAGTACTCCGAGGAGCGCATCGCGGTCGTGTCGGGCCCCAACCTGGCCCGTGAGATCGCCGAGCGGCAGCCCGCCACCGCAGTGGTCGCCTGCCCGCACGAGCCGACGGCCGTGCGGCTCCAGAACCTGTTCAAGTCGGCCTACTTCCGCCCCTACACCAGCACCGACCTGGTCGGGGTGGAGATCGGCGGCGCGATGAAGAACGTGATCGGCCTGGCCGTCGGCGTGGCCGAGGGCATGGGCTTCGGGGACAACACCAAGGCGTCCCTCATCACCCGCGGCCTGGCCGAGACCACGCGCCTGGCCGTGGCCCTGGGCGCGGACGAGCACACCCTGTCCGGCCTGGCCGGAATGGGTGACCTGGTCGCGACATGCTCGTCGCCGCTGTCGCGAAACCGGACCTTCGGTGAGAAACTGGGCGCTGGCAAAACCCTCGAACAGGTCGTCGCGGAGACCAAGCAGACGGCCGAGGGGGTCAAGTCCTCCGAATCCGTCCTGGAACTCGGATGGGCCCACGGGGTCGACATGCCGATCACCGAGGCCGTCGTCAAGATGATGCACCACGACCTGAGCCCGGCCGAGGCGCTGGCCGCCTTCATGGCGCGCAGCGCCAAGCCGGAGCGCTACGGGGTCTGAGAGCGAGCACGATGTCACACACACCAGGGTCCGCGGCGGGAGCCGGGGCCGAGGGCGAGTACACGCGGGCGGTCTCCCTCCCGCAGGCGCCGGTTCCCGCCGAGCGCCCGATGCGCATGCCCGTCCACCGGGCCACCACCTACGCGTTCGACACCTCCCGGGAATACGCGGACGTGCTGGCGGGCACCCGACAGGGCTACTCCTACGCGCGCATCGACAGCCCCACCGTGGACGCGTTCGCCGACGCCGTCGCGGCCCTGGAGGGCGCCGGGGTGCCGGGTCCGGTGCGCGGACAGGCCTTCTCCTCGGGCATGGGCGCGCTCAGCACGGTGTTCATGGCGCTGACCGAGGCCGGATCCCATGTGGTGGCCTCGCAGTCCATCTACGGCAACACCCACTCGCTGCTGGACCGGCTGCTGCGCCGGTTCGGCGTGCGCACCGACTTCGTGGACATCACCGACCCCGACGCCGTGCGCGCCGCCGTGGGACCCGACACCCGGATGGTGTTCACCGAGACGCTGTCCAACCCCACCATGACCGTCTCCGACCTGCCCGAGCTGGCACGGATCTCCCACGAGGCCGGCGCCGTCCTGGTGGTGGACTCCACCTTCGCCTCCCCGGCCGTATGCCGTCCCCTGGAGCACGGCGCCGACGTGGTCGTGCACTCGGCCACCAAGTACATCGGAGGCCACAGCGACACCACCGGCGGCGTGGCCGTGGCCTCGCCCGACCTGATCGCGCGCATCCGTTCCGCGCGCGTGGACCTGGGCCCCTGCCTGGCCCCCGACGAGGCCTACCTGCTGCACCGCGGGCTGGAGACGCTGCCGCTGCGGGTGCAGCGCCAGTGCGAGAGCGCGGCGGCCCTCGCCGCGGCGCTGGAGGGCCATCCTCTGGTGGAGCGGGTCGACCACCCCTCGCTGGCCTCCCACCCCCAGTCGGCCCTCGCCGACAAGCTGTTCGACCAGGGCCGCTACGGCGCGGTCGTGACCGTGCACCCGCGCGGCGGACGCGAGGCCGGGATGGCCTTCGCCGACCGGCTGCGCGTGGCCACCATCGCCGCCTCGCTGGGCGGCACGCACACGCTCGCCGGACACGTCGCCTCCACGTCGCACCGCAGCATGAGCGAGCCGGAACTGGCCGCCGCGGGCATCTCACCGGGGGCGGTACGGTTCTCCGTCGGCCTGGAGGACCCCCGTGACCTCGTCGAGGACGCCCTGGCGGCCCTCGGCGGGGACAGCTGACACACCGCGGGGTTCCACCCGCTCCGGTTCCAACCAACGGCGAGATAGGGTCAGGCAGCATGTCGTCCGAACAGCGCAAGATTCGGGTGGCCGTCGTCTTCGGCGGGCGTAGCTCCGAACACGAGATCTCCTGCGTCACCGCGGGCAGCGTGCTGTCCGTCGTCGACCACGACCGCTACGAGATCGTGCCGGTCGGTATCACCCGCACGGGCAACTGGGTGCTGACCTCGGGCGACCCCGAGAGCCTGCGCATCGACGCGGGCACCAGCGCGCTGCCGTCGGTGTCCGAGGACGGCGTCGACCTCGCGCTGCCCTTCGACTCGGCGGGCCAGCTGATGGTCGTGGACCCGGTCAAGGGCCCCGAGCGCCTGGCCGGGGTGGACGTGGTGCTGCCGCTGCTGCACGGCCCCTTCGGCGAGGACGGCACCATCCAGGGCCTGTTCGAGATGATGGGCGTGCGCTACGCCGGGGCCGGGGTGTTCTCCAGCTCCGCCTCCATGGACAAGGTCTTCATGAAGGCCATGCTGCGCGGCAACGGCATCCCCACCAGCGACTTCGTGGCCATCACCGACCGTCAGTGGCGCACAGAGCGCAAGAGGGTGCTGGACGACGTGGCCGAGCTCGGCGCCACCGTGTTCGTCAAGCCCGCCCGCGCGGGCAGCAGCGTGGGCATCAGCAAGGTGGAGGACTCCTCCGACGCCGACGCGGTGGCCGCCGCGGTCGAGGCCGCCCGCGAGCACGACCCCAAGGTGCTGGTGGAGGCCCAGGTCGTGGGCCGTGAGGTGGAGTGCGGCGTCCTGGAGTCCGAGGACGGCGGCACGCCCGACGTGTCCGTCCCGGCCGAGGTGCACGTCGCCGACGGCTTCGACTTCTACGACTTCGAGGCCAAGTACCTGTCCACGAGCAGCCTGACCATCCCGGCCGAGCTCCCCGAGGAGGCCACGGCGCGCCTGCGCGCGCTGGCCGCCGAGGTGTTCGAGGCGATGGGGTGCGAGGGCCTGGCCCGCGTGGACTTCTTCTACACCGAGGACGGCGACATCCTCGTCAACGAGCTCAACACCATGCCCGGCTTCACCCCGGCGTCGGCCTTCCCGCAGATGTGGGCCGCCACCGGCGTGGACTACGCGGCCCTGGTGGAGCGGATGATCTCCACGGCGCTGCGCCGCGCCCCCGGCCTGCGGTAGCAGGGGCCCTCCCCGGGCGGGCGGCCCGAGCGTTCGCCCGACCGTGTACTCTCTGGGGTTTCTCTCCGAAAACGCGTACGCTGGAACGGTGCTCTCGTTACGCTCAGGTGCTCTCGTTACGCTCAGCAGCGTTCCGGATACCGCAGGGGGTACAGATGACGTGTGCTTCTCAAGAGCGGGTGGAGGAGACGAAGATGGACCTCCCGACGCTGGCTGAAAGCCTCGAACTCCCGGATGGTTACCGCACGGAGATCATCAACGGGAGCATTATCGTGTCGCCGACACCGACCTACCGGCACGCCAGGGCTGTTAGGAAGCTTGAAAGGGTTCTCTCTCACGTAGAGGAAGAGGGGCTCGACATGCTGCAGACGGCGACGGTGGAAGTCAGTGGGACCGGGGACCGCTACGTTCCCGATCTCCTGGTTATACCGACGGCTCTGGCCGAGGGCGAGGGGTGGGACGGTCCGGAGTGGATTCGGCCGGCAGAGGCGTTGGAGCTCGCGGTGGAGGTCGTCTCTCCGAGCAGTGCCCTCCACGACTGGCAGGCCAAGGCACGGGGGTACGCCAGAGCCGGAGTACCCCTCTACTTGGTCGTCGACCCCCGCAGGAGTGAGGTCGCGCTCTTCTCCGACCCCAAGGGCGACGAGTACCAGGAGGTCGCTCGCGCCGTACGGGGGGATCGGTGAACCTCCCCAAACCCTTCGACGTCGAGATCGAGGCCTCCGCGCTGCTCACGTGAGTACGGGCACGCCCGAGTCGGGCGGCGGAAGTATCCACAGGCGGGCGACCGGGTGGTTGCCCGCCTTCCGCGTTCGCGAGGACACTGGTACACGGGGGCGGGCCCACCCGGGTAGACGGGGCCACGGAGGTCCCTCCGCGAGCGTACGCCCACCGCGACCGAGCCACCAGCCCTCCCCGCCAGCCTGTGGACGCCCCCGGCTCCGGCTGGCGGAACGCTGATCGCCGCCGGTGGCGCCGGGAGGGTCCGGCTCCGGTCAGCCCTGACCGTGTCCGCCGGGGAAGGGCCCGCCGGGAAGCTGCCCGTCCGGAGCGCCCGGTCCCGGCAGGGGGCCCTTGGGGTCCGGCCGGTACGGCGGGGTGGGGACCAGCTCGCGGGTGAGGAGCACCGCGCCCGCGGTGGCGGCGGGGAAGACCACGACCGCCAGGAACGGGATCGCCAACAGGAAGTACGTCGGCACCGCGTAGCCCAGCACCCGCGCCCGCCGCGTGCCCATGTGCCGGCGCCGCTCGCGGATGGTCGTCAGCCCGCGCCGGTCGAACGCGCTCGCCAGCAGCTCGACCGCCAGCAGCCACCCGCCCAGCACGGCGGCCAGCACCGGACCGACCACCTGGCCCACCAGCGGGATGAAACCGATCGCGAACACGGACAACGTGACCAGCAGGGACACCGCCACGATCGCCAGCGACTGCCGGACGGCCCGCCACATCGACGCCATCAGCGGCTCGTCGAGCTCGCCGGGGTCGTTGCCCAGCTCCTTCTCGACCAGTTCGGTGACCTTGTCGTAGATCGGTCCGCCCAGGGTCAGCGTGACCGTCGTGAACAGCACCACCATCAGCAGGAGGGACCCGGCCAGGACCGCCACGGACAGGGCACCGCGCAGCAGTCCCTGCCACAGGGGGTCCCAGCCGTCGGCGAAGGGCGTCGCCCAGTCGGCCAGGTCGGTCAGGTTCACCACCAGGAGCACGAACAGCGCCAGGAACAGCAGTGACGTGATCAGGGCGGGAAGGGCGCCGAGCAGGAACAGGCGCGGTCTACGCAACAGCAGGGTGAAGCCGCGCAGGAGGGCGCCGACGCCACCGAGGAACTCACGAACGGGATTGGCCACGGGGGAACCCTAGAGGAGACCGCTCCCGCTGTCAGATCCGGGCCCGGCGCCCCGGCCGTCATCCTCCGCGCCGGGACCGGCGCTTGAGTGTGCGCCGGTAGTCCTGGAAGCGGGCCTTGGCGATCACGGACCGGTCCGTGGTGCGCAGCACGATCCCCTCCGCCCGGCCGCCCGCGCCCCCGTCCAGCGCCACCCGGGTGCCCGGCAGGTACTCGGCGACGAACTCCGAGGTCTCGGCGACGCCTTGGGGCAGCTTGTCGGCGGGCACGGTGGCGAGCCGGGGTGTGAGCTCGATCCCCTCGTGCTCGGCCAGCCGCGAGAGCGCGTCCTCGGTGAGGAAGCCCTGGCCCCCGCCCTCGCGCCAGGCGGAGACCTCCTGCCGCCGCCGGGACAGCACCTCGGCCGGGACGGCCGCCGAGTCGAACATCCGGTACCCGACGGCGCGATCGCCGGTGTACTCGCGGCTGGCCGCGGTGACCTTGCCCCCGTACACCTCCAGGTAGTGGACGGCGATCCCGGAGTCCGGAGGGGTGATCCGGTCGGCCAGGGCGCGCAGGGCGTCGGCGATGCCCAGGGCGGGGTTCCCGATCAGGTCGTCCCTGGCGTACAGCAGCTCCTCGCGGCTGCCCAGCACGTAGTCCCCGGAAGGAAAGGAGACAATACGGGCATTCGCCCCATCCACCTTCTCGGTCAACACGACGTCGCCGGTGAAGGCGGTGGCCTCCTCCAGCAGTCCCCCGTTCTTGGGGTCGAGGGTGTGGTAGGTGGGGATGCTGGGGTACTTGGTGGCGGAGTTGAGAACGGACAGGTCGAGCGCGCGCAGGTCGGGGGCGGTCATGATCACTCCAGGGGGCTCATCCGGCTCATCGGGCTCGCCCGTTCCAAACGGTCTGTCGGGGCGGCACGGTGGGACGGTATCCCAGTGCCGCCCGTCCCGTCCCCCCGTTTTCGGCCAGCCCCCCGCACGCGTGCACCGCGGACTCCGGGGGAGTACGGCCTGTCCACAGGCGCGAACCAGGGGTGGTGGTGGAGGGCCGGGCGGGGCATGCTCGTGATGGGGCTCCCGCCGGTGCCACAGCGCAGTACGCCCCCGTACCAAGGTCTGCACCGCCGTCCACAGCCCCGAACACCGCGGCCCGGGCCTGTGGACAGGTGTGCCGGTTCCCCGGCCTCGGTCAGTCCGCGCTGACGTCGCGGTACCAGCCCTCCCGCCGGGACAGCTCCTCGTGCGTGCCCTGCTGGATCACCCGGCCGTCGCGCACCACGTAGATCCGGTCCACACGGTCCAGGCCCGTCAGGTCGTGCGTGACCAGCAGGGTGGAGTACCCCTCGGCCGCGGCCAGCAGGTCCTCCACCACCGCGTCGCGCGTGTCCGGGTCCAGGTGGGCGGTCGGCTCGTCCAGCACCAGCACCCGGGGCGCCGCCAGCAGGGCGCGGGCCAGTGCCAGCCGCTGCACCATCCCGCCGCTCAGGCCCAGGCCGTGCGTGCCCACCCGCGTGTCCAGCCCCTCGGGCATCGCCGTCACCTCGTCGGCCAGCCGCGCGCGCCGCAGCGCCTCCCACAGCTCCTCGTCCTCCGCGCCGGGCCGGGCCAGCCGCAGGTTCTCCCGCAGCGTCGAGGCGAACACGTGCGGGTCCTGCGGCACCCCCGACACCACCCCGCGCACCTCGTCGGCCGGGTAGGACGTGACGTCCTCCCCGCCGATCTCCACCAGGCCGCCGTCCGGATCGCGGAACCGCAGCAGCACCGAAGCCAGCGTGCTCTTGCCCGCGCCGCTGGGGCCGATCACCGCCACCG
Organism: Nocardiopsis akebiae; assembly: GCF_018316795.1. Taxonomy (NCBI): domain Bacteria; kingdom Bacillati; phylum Actinomycetota; class Actinomycetes; order Streptosporangiales; family Nocardiopsidaceae; genus Nocardiopsis; species Nocardiopsis akebiae. The sequence continues at coordinate 5,821,809 of NZ_CP074132.1, read as the reverse complement.
TCCATCCGGCGGGGATCTCCAGGTCCACCCCGTCCAGCGCCCACGGTTCGCCGGGTCCGTAGCGCACCCGCAGGTCCCGTACCCGCACCGTCGCGTCCCCGTGCGGGTCCAGGCCCGTGCGCGTGGGCGCGGCGACCGCGGGCGGGGTGTCCAGGACCCCGAACAGCCTGGCGCCGCTCGCCCGGATCGCCCCCAGCCTTGCCGCCACGGCGGGCAGCGGCGCCACGATCTCGAACGCCGCCAGCGTCACCAGAACCAGCACCGCCAGAGACACCGCGTCCAGCGTCCCGCCCGCCACGGCGGCCACACCCAGGAACAGCGCGCCCCACACGGTCAGCCCGGTGATCAGCGCGCTCGCCCCGGCGCCCAGCCCCAGGATCGCGGAGTCCCTGCGCGCCAGCCGGGTCAGCTCCTCGTCGGCCGCGTACACCCGCGCCACCTGCTGGTCCATGGCGCCGTAGGCGACCAGGTCGGGCGCCCCGTGCAGGGTGTCCACCAGGGTCGTCGACAGCTCCCCGCGCGCTCTGGCCTGGCGCCTGCCCGGTTCCCGGCCCAGCGCGGCCGCGGCCAGCGGCACCGCCAGCCCCGCCAGCAGCAGGCCCGCCGCCAGCAGCAGCCCTCCCGGGACGTACAGCGCGGTCAGGACCAGCACCGTGGCGCCGCCCGTCACCACCGAGACCAGCGGCGGCGTCAGGCCGCGCACGAGCAGGTCCAGGGTGGCCTCGGTGTCGTTGACCAGCCGGGACACCAGGTCGCCGGACCGGAAGCGGCCGAACGGCTCGGTCCTGGCGAGCCGCTCGTACACCCGCACCCTGACCTCGGCCAGCGTCCGGAACGCGGCGTCGTGGGTGACCAGCCGTTCCAGGTAGCGGGCCACCCCGCGACCCACGCCCAGCGCGCGGGTGGCGACCACGGCCACGCCCAGAGCGGTGATGGGCGGGTGGTCGGCGGCGGTGGCCAGCATCCACGCGGCCACTCCCAGCAGGGCCACGGCCGCGCCGGTCGCGGCGGCGCCCAGCAGCACGCCGAGCGCGAAGCGGCCCCCGCGGGGCCGGGCCAGGGCCGTCATCCGCAGCAGCGGGTCGCGGCGGGGTTCGCGCTCGGGCACCCGGAGCGTGTCGGGGGCGGTGGTGTCGGCGCTCATCGCGGCACACTCCCTTCCTGGGTCGGCAGCGGCAGCGAAGCGGTCCGCAGGGTGTCCCCGAGGACGCCGCGCGCCCAGCCGGTGTCGTGGGCGACGATGACGGCGGTCCGGCCCTCCAGGAGCCTGGCGACGGCCGTGCGCACCGCCGCGGCGCTCTCCGGGTCGAGGTGGGCGGTGGGCTCGTCCAGCAGGACGAGCGGGGCGTCCCGGCACAGCGCCCGCGCCAGCGCGATCCGCTGCCTCTGCCCGGCAGACAGGCGGGCACCGCGCTCTCCGAGCCGGGTCTCGTAGCCCTCGGGGAGGGCGCGGACGAACGCGTCGGCCTCGGCCAGCCGGGCCGCCTCGCGGACCCGGTCCATGGAGGCGTCCGGCGCGCCCAGGCGGATGTTGTCGGCCACGGACACGTCGAACAGGTAGGGGTTCTGGGGGACCCAGGCGGTGCCGAGGCGCCAGTCGTCGGCGTCGATCCCGTCCAGGGGCTCCCACCGCCCGCCGGGCGCGCGCACGCTGACACGCCCGCGGGTGGGCTCGTTCAGCCGCAGCAGCAGTGACAGCAGGGTGGACTTGCCCGCCCCGCTGGGGCCGGTGAGCAGCAGGTGCTCCCCGGCCGCCACCTCCAGGTCCAGTCCGGACAGGGCGGGCACGTCCCGTCCGGGGTAGAGCAGTTCCACGTCCTCGAAGCGGATGTCGCCCCCGGCGGCGGGCGCGGGTCGGCCGGTCGCCGGTGCATGGGCGCGGGAGCCGTCGGACCCCGTCGCCGTGGCCTTCACGGTGTCGCCGGAGGCGGCGGTCCCGGTCCGCGCCGCTTCGCGTCCGCGCTCCAGCTCGGTGAACACCTGCTCGGCGGCGGACACGCCCTCCATGCTCGCGTGGAACCGGGCGCCCACCTCCCGCAGCGGAAGGTAGGCCTCCGGCGCCAGGATCAGCACCAGCAGCGCCGTCTGGTAGTCCATGTGGCCGCCCAGCAGGCGCAGGCCCACCTCCACCGCGACCAGCGCCACCGCCAGGGTGGACAGCAGTTCCAGCGCGAACGCCGACAGGAAGGCGATCCGCAGCGTTCCCATCGTCGCCCGCCGGTGGTCCTCGCCCACCCGGCGCAGGATCTCGGCCTGGGCCTTGGCCCGGCGGAACACGGCCAGGGTCGGCAGCCCCTCCACCACGTCCAGGAAGTGTCCGCCCAGTCGGCTCAGCAGCTTCCACTGCCGGTCGGTGCGCTGCTGGGTGTGCATGCCGATCAGCGCCATGAACACCGGGATCAGCGGCACCGTCACCAGGATGACGATCCCCGAGATCCAGTCGGCCCAGAACACCACCGCCAGCACGGCGAGCGGCACGATCGCGGCCAGGACCAGCTGGGGCAGGTAGCGGGCGAAGTAGTCGTCGAGCGCGTCCAGGCCCCGGGTGGCCAGGGTGACCAGCTCGCCCGCCTTGGGCGAGCCCTGCTCGCCGCCCGGTTCCGCGGCCCACACCCTGCCCGAACCGGTCACGTGCGCCACGAGACGGCGGCGCAGCTGCGACTTGGTGCGCGCTGCGCTGTGCAGCGCTGAGGTCTCGGCCACGTAGGACAGCAGGGCCCGGACCACGGCGACGGCCGCGACCGCGCCGACCACCCAGCCCAGGGTGTCCAGCCCCTCGCCCCGCCAGGCGCCGGTGACGGCGCGGGCCAGCAGCCAGGCCTGGACCAGGATCAGGCCGGTGATGAGCGCTCCGCTGGCCACGGAGACGGCCAGGTGCGTGCGTACCGCGCCGGCGGTGCGCACCAGGCGCGGGTCAAGGGGTTTCATGGGCGCGGGACCTCACGACGTCGTTCGGGTCGGGTGCACGGCTGACCCGGAGTGGCTGGGGCCCCTCACGGTCGCCTCGGGCCTTCACGGTGGCACGGTGCCGCCCCGGTCGGCCTGAGCGGGCGCGACGGCCCCAGTATCCACCCGGTGCGCCTCGCGGACCGGCCGCCCCGCCCGCGGCGGTGGGGCCCGCGGGCGGGGCGGCCGGAAGCCCCCGGGCGGGTGCGCCCGGAAGGCTGCGCGGCGCGGTCAGGCGGCGGGTTCGGGATTCCTGCCTCCGTGGTCGGTGCGGGTGACGGTCGCCCCCGTCACGGTCTCGCCGGTCACCCTCCTGCGGAACACCCAGTAGCTCCACCCCTGGTAGAGGAGCACGAGCGGCAGGAACACCACCGCCACCCACGACATCAGGGTCAGCGTGTACTCGGCGGAGGAGGCGTTCGCGACGGTCAGGCTGAACGCGGGATCGGTGGTGGAGGGCAGCACGTTCGGGAACAGCGCGGTGAACAGGGCGGCGAACGCGGTCAGGATGGTCACCGCCGTGCAGGCGAACGACCATCCCTCGCGGCGCCGCCAGGCCGCCGCGACCCCGCCGGCCAGGGCGGCGGTGGAGAGGGCGACGAGCGGCAGGGTCGCGCTCCCGTCGCCGTGGGCGAGCTGGGTCCAGGCCAGGAAGAGCGAGACCAGCGGAACCGCGGCGCACGCGGACCACAGGGCGGCCCGGCGCGCGCGGGTCCGCACCGGCCCGTCGGTCTTCAGGGTCAGGAAGATCGCCCCGTGCAGGGTGAACAGTGACAGCGTGGTCAGCCCGCCGAGCAGGGCGTAGGGGTTGAGCAGGTCGGCCACCGAGGAGGTGACCACCTGGTCGGAGCCCATGGCCACGCCCCGGACGACGTTGGCGAAGACCACGCCCCACAGGAAGGCGGGCGCGGTGCTGCCCGCGAAGATCGCCCGGTCCCACCAGGCGCGCCACGCGGAGCCGTCGCGCTTGCCCCGGTACTCGAACGCCACACCGCGCAGGATCAGCGCGACGAGGATGAGGAACACCGGTGCGTAGAACCCGCTGAGCAGGGAGGCGTACCAGGCGGGGAAGGCGGCGAAGGTCGCGCCGACCGCCGTGATCAGCCACACCTCGTTGGCGTCCCAGACCGGTCCGATCGCGTTGATGGCGACCCTGCGGTCGACGGAGTCGCGCCTGCCCATGAAGGGCATGAGCGTGCCCACCCCGAAGTCGAACCCCTCCAGGACGAAGTACCCGATCCACAGGACCGAGATGGCGATGAACCAGATGACGGCCAGTTCCATGGTCCTTGGCTCCTAGTAGCTGAAGTGCGGGATCTTGGACTCGTCCTCGTCGTCCTCCAGGTCGGGGACGAGGTGGGATGGCCCGGCCTTGACGTACTTCAGGAGCAGGCCGACCTCGACGACGAAGAGCACCCCGTACACCGCGGTGAACCCGGCCAGGCTCGCCGCGACGGCCCCCAGGCTCACCCCGGGGGAGACGCTGGCCGCGGTGAGCAGTTCGCCGTGCACGGTCCAGGGCTGGCGGCCCATCTCGGTGAGCACCCAGCCGAAGATGTTGGCGGCCAGCGCCGCGGGCAGCGCGAGCATGGCCGCGTAGTAGAACCACTTGCCGGTCGGCGTGCGCTCCCTGCCCCAGGTGAGCAGGAGGCCGAGCGCGGCCACCGCCACCCCGAACATGCCCAGGCCCATCATCAGGCGGAAGGACCAGTACACGACGAACACGTTGGGGGTGTAGTCCCCGGGGCCGTAGTACTCGTCGTAGGCCTCCTCCAGGTTGTTCATCCCGTGCACCTCGCCGTCGAACTGACCGGTGGCGAGGAAGCTGAGCACGTTGGGGATGGTGATGTCGATGGGGTTGTAGCGCTCCTCGGTGTCGCCGACGGCCAGAGCGGAGAAGGCCGCGCCCTCCTCGGTCTCCCACAGGGCCTCGGCGGCGGCGAGCTTCATCGGCTCGTACTCGGCGGCGAGCTTGGCCTGGTGGTCGCCGGAGAAGACCACCAGGGCGCCGGCGACCAGGGTGAAGACCAGGCCGACCTTGAGCGTGCCGCGGAACAGGGCGAAGTCCTTCCGGGGCGGGACCACCCCGGGGGTGCCGGTGTCGTCGTGGTGGCTGTTGCGCCAGAGCTTGTAGGCGCTGACCGCCACGACGAACAGCCCGGCGGTGATGAAGGCGGCCGAGACGGTGTGCAGGTAGGTGGACCAGGCCTGGTCGTTGCTGAGCACGGCCCAGATGTCGGTGAGCTCGGCGCGCCCGTTCTCCTCGTTGACCGTGTAGCCGACGGGGTGCCGCATCCAGGCGTTGGCGGCGAGGATGAAGTACGCCGAGAGGTTGGTGCCGATGGCGACCGCCCAGATGCAGGCCAGGTGGACGCCCCGGGGCAGCCGGTGCCAGCCGAAGATCCACAGCCCGATGAAGGTGGACTCCAGGAAGAAGGCGAGCAGGGCCTCCATGGCCAGCGGGGCGCCGAAGACGTCGCCGACGAAGCGGGAGTACTCGCTCCAGTTCATGCCGAACTGGAACTCCTGCACGATGCCGGTGACCACGCCCATGGCGAAGTTGATGAGGAAGAGCTTGCCGAAGAACTGGGTGGCCTGTAGGTACTCGTGCCTGCCGGTGCGGTACCAGAGGGTCTGGAGCACGGCCACGATGAACGACAGACCGATGGTCAGGGGCACGAACAGGAAGTGGTAGATCGTGGTGACACCGAACTGCCACCTCGCGAGTTCAAGGGCTTCCATACCCGCCTCTCCAAGTACCGACCGCCGGTAGTACTACAGATCGTAGTTCTACAGCGTGTCGTAGATCCAGCGGGTCCCGCGGAAAACGGTGTTCCGTGCGTCTCCCCGGTGGGTGTGCGGGCTCTCCGGGGTGCGCCGGGGAAGGCCGCCGCCGCGCCTCCACCGCTGTCACCTGCGGGGAAGCCGCCGGGGAGGGCGGGGCGGCCGCGCGGGGAGCATCCGTGTGCGTTCGGACACACGCGCTCCGGGGCGCCCGGCCCTGCGGTCGCGGACAGGCGAGGGCGCGGGCGCGAACGGTTCAGGCCGGATACGGCCCGGAGCACGCGACACCCCGGCGTGAGGGGGCGCCGGGCACGGCGACGGCGGCCCACCCGCGGGTGGGCCGCCGTCGCCGTGTGCGCGAACGCGGGGTCAGTCGCCGGAGGCGCCGTCCCGGCGCTGGTCGATCATGCCCTCCATCAGGTCGATCTCCTTGAGCTGGGAGTCGGCCATCCCCTGGGCGAAGTCGGTGACCAGGTCCTCCTGACCCAGCTCCACCTCCGCCTCGGCCATCTCGACGCCGCCTTGGTGGTGGGCGATCATCAGCTCCAGGAAGAGGAGTTCGGCCTCCTCGCCCGTGGCCTCCTCCAGGGAGACCATCTCCTCCGAGGAGGCCAGTCCCGGCATCGTGTCGGGGACCTCGCCGCCCTCGCCGCCGTGGTCGTGGCCCTCCATCCAGGCCATCGGCTCCTGCACGCCCCGCGCGTTGAGGTCCCAGGCCATCAGCCACCCCTGCATGATCCCGATCTGGGCCTGCTGGGTGCGGGCGATGTCGGTGGCAACCGTGCGCAGCTCGGGGTCCTCGGTCCTCTCCAGGAGGAGCATCGACATGTCCACGGCCTGGGCGTGGTGCGCGCTCATGTCGCGCAGGAACCCGGCGTCGGCGCCGGTGTCCAGCGGGTAGGACGGGCGTCCCAGCAGGTAACCCCCGCCCAGGGCCAGTACGACGAGGATCACAGCGGTCCACGTCGGTACCGAGCGCCAGGAGGCCCGTGGCGGGGTCTCCTCGTCCGCCGCCCCGTCCTCCCACGGGGGTCCGTCGTCGTCCGGGGCATCGCCGACGTGGTCGGCGGTCCCGGCCGCGGGACCGTTTTTCTGTTCCATAGGAACCATCCTGGTCGAATCGCCCAACTCTGGTGCCAAAGTAGAGGATAGGTAAGTCCCTAATGTCACCATCCATCCCAGGAGACCCAGTGGCCAAGAAGAAGACGGCGGAGGAGCGTCGCCGCCGCGCCGCCGAGCTGAAGGCGCAACGCCTCAAAGAGGAACGCCGCCGCAAAATCCTTACCACCACCGGTATCACGACCGCTGTGGTCCTGGTCGTGGGTCTGATCGGTTTCCTCGTCTTCATGGAGTTCCGCAGCCGCACGATCTCGGGGGTGGAGGAGTACGAGGTCGGCTCCTACGTCCACGTGGACACCGGACAGCGCGTCGACTACGAGCAGAACCCGCCCGTGGGCGGCGACCACTGGAACGCCTGGCAGAACTGCGGCGTCTACACCGAGCCGGTGACCCACGAGTTCGCGGTCCACTCCCTGGAGCACGGCGCGGTGTGGATCAACTACCGGTCCGATCTGCCCGAGGATCAGGTGCAGGCGCTGACCGACATGTACAGCTCCGGCGACTACCTGGTGATCAGCCCCTACGCGGGTGAGCTGGACGCGCCGATCGTCGCCTCCAGCTGGGGGCGCCAGATCACCGCCGAGAGCGCCGACGACGAGAACCTCCAGCGCTTCGTGCGGCTCTACGAGCGCGGCACCGACGTTCCCGAGCCGGGCGCCGCCTGCTCCGGTGGCGTGGCCGAGAACGCCGAGGAGGTCGACGCCATGCTCGGCAGCGGCGCCGGCGTGGACGCCGAGACCATGGAGGGCCCCGAGGGCGGAGACGCCGGAGCCGAGGAGGGCGCCGGGGACGAGGCGTCCGACGCCCCCTCCGAGGCCGCCGAGGACGAGCCGTCCGCGGAGGAGTCGGCCGGGGCGGAGAACTGACGGGACTTTCCACCGTCACCGTGACCCCGTGATGACCGGCGTGGGGCCGTCAGCGTCCGCTGGCGGCCCCACGCGCGTGTCGTCCACGGGTCACACGGGCTGTCCACAGACCGCAGGAGCCTCTGGCGGGCGCGAGCCGCGCGGGATTAGCTTGGTAAAGGGGGAGGCCGCGCCTCCGCCAGCTTCGGCGTGCTCGCCGAACCCCGGCACGGGGCCGGCACACGGGCACCTGGGCGCCCCTCAGCGCGGGCGCGGTCTTCGCCGGGACGGGTGTGGGCACCGTCAGCGGGGGCGCCGTGTCACAGCTCCCCTTCGGGAAGCACGGGGACGTGTTCGACGATCAGGTCGCTGACCGTGGACAGCGCGGCGGCGGGGGCGCCGTGGGCGGCCGGGACCGACAGCTCCACGTAGGCCTCGTGGCCGATCGCCGTGTACATGGTGGGGGCGTCCTCCGGCTGCGGCAACCACGGAACACCGTTGACCTCCTGGAGGTAGGAGGTGCTGGTCAGCGTCACCGGGCGCTCCACCCCGCAGCGCAGTCCGATGGGCGGATCGCCCCAGGCGGCCGTGAGCTCCGAGTCGGGCCGCACCTGTGCCCGCTCCGCTCCCAGCAGGGTGTCGGGGAGCGCCGCGACGAGGTCGGCGCAGACCCCGGCGGTCGCCGCGTCCGGCTCGGGCGGCTGCATCCGCACGGTCTGCGCGCCGCATCCCGTCGCCACCAGGGCCAGGGCCGCGACCACACCGGCGTACGCGAACCGACTCAGCACAGCAGACCCCGCTCCGGACGACACGATGCGTCAGATGTTGACGATGGGACAGGTGAGAGTCCGGGCGATGCCGTCCAACCGCTGGATCCGGGCCACCACGAGGGCGCCCAGCGAATCGATGTCTTCGGCGCCGGCCTGGACGATGACATCGTATGGCCCGGTCACGTCGTGGGCCTTCTCGACCCCCTCGATGCCCCGGATGCGCCCCGCCACCTCGGCTGCCTGACCGACCTCGGTCTGGATCAGGATGTATGCCTGCACCATGAGTACTCCTTCGTGTCGCCGGTCGGAGCGGCGAGCGGTTCACGGCCGAGCCAGGGTGCGGCCGATGACGGACGGATGACAAGCGTGGGTCCGGACCACCGCGCCGGAGCGTCACCGTACCCTGATCCCTGTGCGGAACACCATTGGGGGTCTTGGTGAGTTCGCTCTGATCGCACGCGTGACGAGCCAATTCCCCACCACTGACGATGTAATCCTCGGGCCCGGGGACGACGCGGCCGTCGTCGCGTCCCCCGACGGCCGGACGGTCGCGACCACCGACCTGCTGGTCGAGGGCCGCCACTTCCGGCGCGAGTGGTCCACCGCCCGTGACGTGGGGCACCGGGCCGTCGCGCAGAACTTCGCCGACGTCGCCGCCATGGGCGCCCGCCCCACCGGCCTGCTCATCGGCTTCGCCGCGCCCGCCGACCTCCCCGTGTCCTGGGCGGAGGAGTTCACCGCCGGGGTCCGCGACGAGTGCGCGGTCGCGGGCGGAGCCGTCGTGGGCGGGGACATGGCCGGCTCGGACACCCTCACCATCGCGGTCACCGCGCTCGGCGACCTCCAGGGGCGGGCGCCGGTCCGCCGCGACGGCGCACGGCCCGGCGACGTGGTCGCCTACACCGGACACCTGGGGCTGTCGGCCGCGGGGCTCGCCCTGCTGGAGAAGGGGATCGACGGCCCGGCCGAGTGCCTGTCCGAGCACCGCAGGCCCAGCCCGCCCTACGCCCTCGGGGCGGAGGCGGCCCGGCTCGGTGCCACGGCCATGCTCGACGTCAGCGACGGCCTCGCCCAGGACCTCGGACACGTCTGCCGGGCCAGCGGTGTGCGCATCGACCTGGAGGAGGAGGCGCTGCGCCCCGAGCCCGCTCTCGTCGAGGCGGTCCGAGTCCTGGGAGCCGGAGCCGACACGGCCGGGCGGGCCGCGCGCGACCTGATGGTCGCCGGGGGAGAGGACCACGCCCTCGCCGCCGTCTTCCCGCCGCACACCGTTCTGCCCGCTCACTGGACCATAGTGGGAACCGTCGCGCGAACAACAGGTGAAACCGCGGCGGAAAACACAATTCCGGTCACTGTCGACGGGCGGGTTCCACCTCGCGGAGGATGGGATCATTTCCGGCGTTGAGGTGCCCGATGGGATTTGTCCTGTTTAACTCTCGCGCTAGGCTTTGCCAACGCGGCCTTTCCGGGCGCGGCACCCGCCCCGTGGGACGCCGCGGCCCCAGGAAGTCCCCGGGAGCGACCGACGGTCGGAGCAGGAAGCCACGGCTTCGCCGGTGTCCCCGCGCCAGACGGGGCGAACACGGCGGAGGGCGACGAGGGAGGGACCGAGACCGGAGCTCTCGGTGGAGGGCGCTGGCAACGTCGAGGGGCGGTTTATGGGGCGGCATGGCTGGCGGAACGGCAACCGCCGGGGTGTGCACCGCAGCGAGCCGGAGGACGTCGGCGTGCTGCGGCGGCTCGGCGGCCTCATCGAGAGCACGGTCCCCAAACGCGTCGAGCCCCCGCGGCTTCTCAACGTGCTCGTCGTCTCGGGCGTGATCCTCGGCCTGCTCCTGTTCGGTTACAGCACCACCCAGATCTACCTCCAGTTCGGCGGCGCCCCCGGCGCGACCGAGGCCCCCGGAACCCAGGACGGGGTCCAGCCCACGCACGACGCCTCGCCCGGGACCGACACCGAGGAGCCCGCGGCCGAGGACGAGGGGGCGCAGGGGCCGCAGACACAGGCGGGTTCGGAGCCGACCACGGTCGTCTACCGCGTCACGGACTCCACGGCGGCCGGTTTCAGCGGCCACGTCACCGTCACCAACACCTCGCGGTCCAGCCTGGACGGCTGGGAGCTGGCCCTGGCCTTCGACTCCGCCGAGGTCACGCACGTCAACGGCGCGGACTGGGCGAGGATCGAGGACGGCATCCTGGCCCGCCGGCCCGCCGACCAGGGCAGCCTGGAGCCCGGCGACTCGGTGGCGCTCACGTTCGAGGCGACCGGCGTGCCGCAGAGCCCGATCCGCTGCTCCCTCAACGGGCACGTCTGCGAACTGTGAAAGGGGGAGCGGGGACCTCGGGGGCCTACGGCCAGCCGAGATCCGCGCCGCGCGGCGCGGGGCCCCGCGCCCGACAGGCCCCCGACAAGGGTGAAGGCCCCCGACCGAGATGGTCGGAGGCCTCCATGGAAGGTCCTGAGGGCGGGAACCCTAGCGGGTCACCTTGCCGGCCTTGATGCACGAGGTGCAGGCGTTCACGCGCTTGGGCGTGCCGCCCACACGGGTGCGGACGGTCTGGATGTTGGGGTTCCAGCGGCGGCGGGTGCGACGGTGCGAGTGGGAAACACTGTTACCGAACCCTGGTCCCTTGCCGCAGACGTCGCAGACGGAAGCCACGGTAACTCCATTCAAGCGCTCGGGATCGCGCACGTCGCCGCACGCGAAGGTTCATCCGACCGGGAGAGGTCGGGCGGACTGGTTGACGGTGACGCCAACCGTGGAAGGTTACACGAAGGACCTGGCCCGACGCGCAGTGCGGGCCTACGACCGGTGTCCGTACGTGTGATGGTGGGCCGCGCCGTGGTCGAGAACGACCCGGTTGACCACCGAGAGCATCGAATCAGCCACGCGGGCATGGCGAAAACGCGATGAACTCCCACGAGTATACCCCGATCGGGAGGGGCGGGAGCCGCCGACGGAGAACCGCCGCCGGGTCGGCCTCCCCGGGCCGGGGGGCGCCCGACAGCGGTGCCCCGGCTCCCTCCCCCGTGACCGAGGGCCGACCGCGGCGGCGGGAAGGCGCGCGAGCGTCGCACCGGAGGACTACCGTGGCGGTGACCGGCGATCCGAGACGGGAAGCACACGTGAGCACCTGGGACGAACCGCTGAGCAGGGGGCCCCTCAGGGGCAAGACGGCCAAGGCCCTCGCCGAGAAGCTCGACCTGCACACCCTCGGCGACCTGCTGCGCTACTACCCGCGCCGGTACGACCGGCGCGGCGACCTGACCGACCTCGCGGCACTGCGCGAGGGCGAGGAGGTCACCGTGCAGGCCCGCGTCCTGGACGCCAAGCGGCGCACCGTGCCCGCGCGGCAGGGGCGGCGCCGCATGGACATGATGGAGGCCACCGTCACCGACGGCACCGGGCGGCTGCACCTGACCTTCTTCAACCGGGGCTCCTACCACCAGGGAGCCCTCGTGCCCGGGCGCCTGGCGATGTTCTCCGGCCGGGTCTCCACCTTCAAGGGCCGCCGCCAGCTCGACCACCCCCAGTACGAACTCCTCGACGAGGACGGCCACGAGGGCGAGCGGGCCCGGGCCTACGCCGAGGAGCTCATCCCCGTCTACCCGGCGGTCAAGGGCCTGGACTCCACCACCATCGCCCGCACCGTCGACATCGTCCTCGCCGACGTGGACAGCCTGCCCGACCCGCTGCCCCCCGAACTGCGCGAACGGCGCGGACTCCTCGGCGTCGCCGACGCCCTGCGCCGCATCCACCGGCCAGCGGAGTGGTCCGACGTCGGCGCCGCCCGCCGCCGGTTGAAGTGGGACGAGGCCTTCGTCCTGCAGCTCGCGCTGGCCCAGCGGCGCAACCGCGCGGAGGACCTGCCCGCCAAGCCCCGGCCCGGCGCGGTCGACGGCCTCCTGGACGCCTTCGACGCCCGACTGCCGTTCACGCTCACCGAAGGCCAGCGGGAGGTGGGCGAACGCCTCGCCGAGCGGCTCGACGCCGCCCACCCCATGCACTGCCTGCTCCAGGGCGACGTCGGCGCGGGCAAGACCCTGGTGGCGCTGCGGGCCATGCTCCGGGTCGTGGACTCCGGCGGCCAGGCCGTCATGCTCGCGCCCACCGAGGTCCTGGCCCAGCAGCACCACCGGTCCATCAGCGCCATGCTCGGCGCGCTCGGCCGCGCAGGGCAGATCGACGGCGCGGAGAACGCCACGCGGGTGGCGCTGCTCACCGGCTCCATGAACGCCGCCTCCCGCCGGGAGGCCCTGCTCGACGCGGCGTCCGGCGCAGCGGGGATCGTCGTGGGCACCCACGCCCTGCTCCAGGAGCACGTGTCCTTCGCCGACCTGGGGCTGGTGGTGGTCGACGAACAGCACCGGTTCGGCGTGGAGCAGCGCGACGCCCTGCGGGAGAAGGCCGTGGACGGGCGCCCCCACGTGCTGGTCATGACGGCCACGCCCATCCCGCGCACCGTCGCGATGACCGTCTACGGCGACCTCGACGTGGTCGCCCTCACCCAGTTGCCCACCGGCCGCGCGCCCGTGTCCACGCACGTGGTGCCCGCGAGCGACAAGCCCCACTTCCTGGCCAGGGCCTGGGAGCGCATCCGGGAGGAGGCGGACGGCGGGCACCAGGCCTTCGTGGTCTGCCCGCGGATCGGCGACGACGCCAAGGAGGAGGCGGAGGAGGAGGTCGGCGCGGGCGACGGCGAGGAGGCCGCGGGCGCCCGGCCTCCCCTGGCCGTGCTCGACGTTGCGGCGCGGTTGCGGGAGGGGCCGCTCTCCGAACTGAGCGTGGAGGTCCTGCACGGCCGGATGGCGCCCGACGACAAGGACGCGGTGATGCGCCGGTTCTCGGCCGGGGACACCGACGCCGTCGTCTCCACCACCGTCATCGAGGTGGGCGTGGACGTGCCCAACGCCACAGTGATGGTCATCATGGACGCGGACCGCTTCGGCGTCTCGCAGCTGCACCAGTTGCGCGGCCGGGTCGGCCGGGGGCGGTTGCCGGGGCTGTGCCTGCTGGTCACCGACGCAGAGGAGGGCTCCCCGGCGCGTGAACGGCTGGCCGCGGTGGCCGCGACCACCGACGGCTTCGAACTCTCCCGGGTGGACCTGGAGATGCGCCGCGAGGGCGACGTGCTGGGCGACTCGCAGTCCGGCGCCCGGTCCAGCCTGCGCATGCTCACCCTGCTCAAGGACGAGGAGCTCATCGGGGACGCGCGCGAGGAGGCGACGGCCTACGTGGCGGCCGATCCCACGCTGACCGGGCATCCGCCGCTGGCCCGGGCGCTGGAGACGCTGCTGCCCGAGGAGCGGGCGGAGTACCTGGACAAGGCCTGAACGACCGGGGCGGCCGGCGCGCCCCGGCCGCTACCGTGGGGGCATGACCCGCATCATCGCCGGTACGGCCGGTGGACGGCGCATCTCCGTCCCCGAGGGCCGTAACACCCGCCCCACCAGCGACCGGGCCCGCGAGGCGCTGTTCTCCTCCGTCCAGTCCGACCTCGGCTCCCTCGACGGCGTCCGGGTGATGGACCTGTACGCGGGCTCGGGGGCCATCGGGCTGGAGGCGCTGTCCCGGGGCGCCGCGCACGCGCTGCTGGTGGAGGCCGACCGCCGGGCGGCCCAGGTGCTGCGGGGCAACGTCCAGACGCTCGGGCTTCCCGGGGCGAGACTGGTCGCCGACCGCGTGGAGCGGGTGGTCGGCGCGGACAACACCGGCGCCCCCTACGACCTCGTCGTAGCCGACCCGCCCTACGCCGTCACCGACGCCGAGGTCGCCGGGGTGCTGGCCCACCTGGTCGGCCGCGGCTGGCTGGCCGAGGACGCCGTGGTCGTCGTCGAACGCTCCAAGCGCGGTGCCGAACCCTCCTGGCCCGAGGGCCTGGAGCGCGACCGCAGCCGGGGGTACGGGGAGGCGGTTCTCTGGTACGCCCGCCCGTCGCCCGCCACCACCCTCATCTGACGCCTGCGGCGCGGTGTTTCCGTGCCCGTCGCCCGCCACCACCCTCATCTGACGCCTGCGGCGCGGTGTTTCCGTGCCCGTCGCCCGCCCCGCACGCCTCGTCCCCGGCCCCGGCGCGCCTCCCGGGCGGCGGCGGGAAGCGGGGTTAGAACACGGCCAGGAGTGGGGTCGCCGGTTCGGGAGGGGAAGCCCGTTTCGGCCGTCATGGCGGGCGGGGCGCCCAAAGCGCGCACACGTCCCGACCACGGGCGGAGACGAGCGCTAAACGGGTGTTGCCCGAATCCGCGCGGGGGCCAAGCCCTACCATCGCGTTACCCGAACGTCGTTCGTTGCTGAAAGGGGCGATCCACCGTGCGCCGTGTCGTCTGCCCGGGTTCCTTCGACCCGGTGACCTACGGTCATATCGACATCATCGGCCGGGCGGCCAAACAGTACGACGAGGTCGTCGCCGCCGTGCTCAACAACGTCAACAAGCGCGGCCTGTTCACGGTCCCGGAGAAGCTCGACATGCTCCGGGAGGGCACCGCCGAGTTCGACAACGTCCGGGTCAGCGAGTTCGACGGCCTCCTCGTCGACTTCTGCCGGGAGAACGGCATCGAGACCATCGTCCGCAGCCTGCGCTCGGTCAGCGACTTCGACTACGAGCTCCAGATCGCCCAGATGAACTACCAGCTCTCCGGCGTGGAGACCGTGTTCATGACGGCGAACCCGCAGTACTCCTTCCTGTCCTCCAGCCTCGTGCGCGAGATCGCCCAGCACCGCGGGGACGTCTCCAGCCTGGTCACCCCCCACGTCCAGGAGCGCCTGCGCGAGAAGTACGAGCAGAGCAGGTCCGAGGGCCCCTGATCCGGGCCCCGGGCGTTCGGCTCCGCCGCCCGTCCCGCCGCCGGGCCGGGGCTGATTTGGGCGGCAGGGTACATGCTGGGTACAATCTCGGTTTGACCATGGGTACCGTCGGTTCTCGGCGTGCCCCGACACCGGCCGCGCCCGTCGCACGCGACGCCTCCCGCGCGTGCCGGTGCTGCGCCCGCAATCCTCGTGAAAGCCCGATGACCCTGTCTCGCCTAGATCCTCGTGACCCGTTCGTGGTCGACACCCGCCAGCTGGGCCGCCAGCCGGGGTCGATGCGGACCGTCAACCGCATCGTCACCGTCCCCGAGGCGTTCGCCACGGCGATGGCGGCCGTGCCCGAGGGCAGCGAGGTCGAGTTGGACCTGCGCCTGGAGGCGGTGATGGAGGGAGTCCTCGTCACCGGCACCGCCCGCGGCCAGCTCACCGCGGAGTGCTCGCGCTGTCTGGACCCGATCTCGGACGGTGTCGAGGCCGGATTCCAGGAGCTGTACCGCTACTCCGCCGACGACGACGCGGTGTCGGGGACGGACGAGGACGCGGACGACGAGGATGAGGACTACTATCTGGAGGGCGATCTCCTCGACCTCGGACCCGTGGTCCGAGACGCCGTCGTGCTCGCGCTCCCGCTCACACCGTTGTGCGGTCCGGACTGCCCCGGCCTGTGCTCCGAGTGCGGTGCCAAACTCGCCGAGGCCGGGCCCGACCACGGCCACGGCGACAACATCGACCCGCGCTGGGAGGCGCTCCGCGACATCGCGGACGACCCCGGCGAACGATGAGCTCGTGCACCGATCGCGGACGGCCGCCCCCGGGCGAGCCCCCGCCGACCGGGGCACACCTTCCCCGCCACAGTGCGCGGGGTGACCGAGAGAAGCGACCTCCCGCGACCGCGCGGGGGTGACCCAGGAGGATTGAAGTGGCCGTCCCGAAGCGGAAGATGTCGCGGAGCAACACCCGGACCCGTCGTTCCCAGTGGAAGGCGTCGCGCCCGGTGCTGGTCAACTGCCCGCGCTGCCGCGACCCCAAGCAGCCCCACATCGCGTGCCCGACCTGCGGCACCTACAACAACCGCCAGGTCACCAACCCGGCCTAGGCGGGCCGTGGATCACATGGTTGGTCCTGCGCACCGCAGCCGAACGCGTCCGGCGGATGACGGGTCCCGGGTCCTCGCACCCGGTTCCCCAGCCATCTCGGGGCGGATCCCGCACAGGGGTCCGCCCCGAAGTGCTGTCACCGGTCGACGGGCCGCCGGAGCGTCCGGGCCCGCGCACGTGCCGAGTCACGTGCCCGTGTCCGTTCCGCTCCGCGTGCGCGGCGGGCGCCCGCCCCGGTGCGGGCGGTGTCCGCGCGGATTCGGGCCCCTGCCCTCGTACTCCTTGAGCGCCGCCGTACGCGGGTTTGTAGAGTGATCCCAAGGAACAAAGCGTGATACACGACGAGCACCGGCGCGCGGTAGCGTGCGCGCGCCGCACGGCGGTCCGGGCTCTCCCGGGTTCCCGAGTTCGTGGTGGTTGCCGGGGGAGCGGAGCCTCCCGCGACGGTCACCTCGTTTTCGAGCACCCTGGCGGAGCCGCGGGGTCCGCACCCGACTCCAGCCGTCCGCGCGCCGCAGCCCGGCGCGTACGAACAGGGAAGTGAACGAGTGGCCAACCAACTCCCCGTCTCCGAAGCCAAGGCGTTCCACCAGGCCATCGGGGTCGAAGTCGATCCGAAGATCCTGCTCAGGGCGCTGACCCACCGCTCCTACGCCTACGAGAAGGGCGGCCTGCCCACCAACGAGCGCTTGGAGTTCCTCGGGGACTCCGTGCTCGGCTTGGTGGTCACCGACACCCTCTTCCGCAAGCACCCCGACCTGCCCGAGGGGCAGCTGGCCAAGCTGCGCGCCGCCGTGGTCAACATGCGCGCCCTCGCCGACGTCGCACGGGGGCTGGGCGTCGGCGCCTACATCCGGCTCGGCCGCGGTGAGGAGGGGACCGGGGGCCGCGACAAGTCCTCGATCCTCGCCGACACCCTGGAGGCCGTCATCGGCGCCGTCTACCTGGACCGCGGCCTGGACGTGGCCTCGGAGTTCGTGCACCGCCTCTTCGACCCGCTCATCGCCACCGCCTCCGGGCTGGGCGCGGGCCTGGACTGGAAGACCTCCCTCCAGGAGCTGACCGCGGCCGAGATGCTGGGCGTCCCCGAGTACCACGTGGACGAGAGCGGGCCCGACCACCAGAAGACCTTCCGCGCGACGGTCCGCGTCGCGGGGCAGAGCTACGGTCTGGGCGAGGGGCGCAGCAAGAAGGAGGCCGAGCAGCAGGCCGCCGAGTCCGCGTGGAAGGCCATCAAGGCCCGCTCCGAGGCCGCCGCCGTACCCGGCGACGGGCAGGGGTGAGGCGGTCGTGCCCGAACTCCCCGAGGTCGAGGTCGTCCGGCGAGGCCTGGCCGAACACGCCCTGGGCCGCACCATCGGCGCCGTCGAGGTCCTGCATCCCCGCGCGGTGCGCCGCTACCTGCCCGGCCCCGCCGACTTCGCCGCCCGCCTGTCGGGCCGCGTGCCCACCGCCGCGCGGCGCCGCGGCAAGTACCTGTGGCTCGTCCTGGACAGCGGCGAGATGCTCCTCACCCACCTGGGCATGAGCGGGCAGATGCTGGTCCAGCCCGAGGGCAAGGCCGACGAGAGGCACCTGCGGGTGCGCCTGCCCCTGTCGGACGGCACCGAGCTGCGCTTCGTCGACCAGCGCACCTTCGGCCACCTGATGGTGGACGTGCCCGGGGCGCGCGAGGACGTGCCCTCGTCGGTGGACCACATCGCCCTGGACCCGCTGGACCCCGACTTCGTCGCCGAGGACTTCGTGCGGGCGCTGCGGGCCCGGCGCACCGAGGTCAAACGGGCTCTGCTGGACCAGTCGCTGATCAGCGGGGTGGGCAACATCTACGCCGACGAGGCGCTGTGGCGGTCCAGGCTGCACTGGGCGCGCTCCACGCGGGGGCTGTCCGACGCCGAGGCGGTGGAGCTGCTGGGTCACGTGGGCCAGGTGATGAACGAGGCCCTGGAGGTGGGCGGCACCACCTTCGACGGCCTCTACGTCAACGTCAACGGCGAGAGCGGCTACTTCGAGCGCGGGCTCAACGCCTACGGCCGCCGCGACCGCCCGTGCGGGCGGTGCGGAGCCCTCATCGTGCGCGAGGCGTTCATGAACCGCTCCTCCTACAGCTGTCCGACCTGCCAGAGGGCGCCCCGAGGCCGGAAATAAGGCCCCCTTGGCGTGTCGGCAAGCAAAGTATGTCTGCCAGGTAAGTAAGGAGTCCGTCCGTGGGGGACGAGGTCGAGGCAGTCCGGGTGACCGCGTGGGTGCGCGGGCACGTGCAGGGCGTGGGTTTCCGCTGGTGGACGCGTTCCAAGGCGCTGGAGCTGGGCCTGGTCGGGGCGGCGACGAACCTCCGGGACGGCCGCGTCGAGGTGGTCGCCGAGGGGCCCAGGGGCGCGTGCGAGCGGCTTCTTGGCCATCTCCGGGGCGGTGCAACACCCGGTCGTGTGGACTCCGTGGTCGAACGTTGGTCCTCGTCTGGGGGGACGTTCACCGGATTCGACGAACGGTGAGTATGCTTGTGGGGTAACGCGATTCGAGCACACCGCGCGACCGCGGCGGTCCCCAGGGGCTCGCGGCGGGGTCTCGCGGGGTGTGAGGCGACCATCGTGCGGCCGTTCCGCGCGTTCCGGCCGGACCGGGGTAGCCGTGTTCGGATCGTGCGCTGCCACCTGCCCGGGATACCTGTCCGGGGCGTGGCCGTTACGGACTGTCGTAATCCAATCTTGACCAGCGACTCGCACAGTGAGACTCTGGAAGACACATCGCGCAGATCTTCCACCCGGGCCGGACCACCATCGGTCGGCTTTCCACGGGACATCACGTGCGCGGATCATCACTGGTCACTCAGTGTGGAGGACCCACATCATGGCGAAGGCTCTGTTTGGCCACGTCGGCGTCTCCGACCCTCGGATGGTCTCGGAGGTGCGGCGGCTCCAGAACCGGGTACGCGACCTCGAGGACGAGATCAGCCGTCTCCAGGCACAGAACGACCAGCTCAGCATGGCCGTCACCGATGCCGCCTCCGGCGCGACCGACCGCGAGCCGGCGCTCGCCTGACCTGACGCCGTCGACGTTTCGGGCGCAGCCAGAGCTGCTCTTTCCGATGTGGTCGACCCACTGACGGGGACGCCGAACACACGAGTCAGGCGTCCCTGGCCGGGACCGTCGACGGACCGGGTCCGCTGTCCCCAGTCCGCTCCGCCGCAGACTTTCCTTTCCCTTGCGGCTCTTTTTACCGTTGTACCCGGCGGGCCCTTCCACAACCCTCCGTGTCCGCCGGACATCCCCCTCCTTTCCCGCCCGGGCGCGGGTCCCAAGGCCGTCCGCTCGGGGACACCAGGCAGAACCCCGCCCTCAGGTCACCGCTTCGTGGCACCCTTAGGTGGTCGCGCTGTGTATCAACGGTGACCGTCGTGGGAGGTGTGGGTGTACCTGAAGAATCTGACGCTGCGCGGCTTCAAGTCGTTCGCGTCGGCCACCACCTTGCGTTTCGAGCCCGGGATCACCTGTGTGGTCGGTCCCAACGGCTCGGGCAAGTCCAACGTGGTGGACGCCCTGTCCTGGGTGATGGGGGAGCAGGGGGCCAAGTCCCTGCGCGGCGGCAAGATGGAGGACGTCATCTTCGCGGGCACCTCCACCCGCCAGGCGCTGGGCCGCGCCGAGGTCAGCCTCACCATCGACAACACCGACGGTGCGCTGCCCATCGACTACACCGAGGTCACCATCCGGCGGACCATGTTCCGCAACGGCGGCTCGGAGTACGCCATCAACGGCGACACCTGCCGCCTCCTGGACATCCAGGACCTGCTCAGCGACTCCGGCATCGGCCGTGAGATGCACGTCATCGTCGGCCAGGGGCAGCTGGACACCGTCCTGCACGCCGGTCCCGAGGAGCGCCGCGCCCTCATCGAGGAGGCCGCGGGCATCCTCAAGCACCGCAAGCGCAAAGAGAAGGCGATCCGCAAGCTCAACGCGATGCAGGGCAACCTGGACCGGGTCACCGACCTCACCGCGGAGCTGCGCCGCCAGCTCAAGCCCCTGGGCCGCCAGGCGGAGCTGGCCCGCAGGGCCGCCGTCATCCAGGCCGACCTGCGCGACGCCCGCCTGCGCCTGCTCGCCGACGACATCGTCACCCTCACCGGCCAGTTGGCCAAGGAGGAGGCGGACGAGAAGGAGGTCCTCGCCCGCCGCGGGGCCGCCGAGGCCGCCCTCGCCCAGACCCAGGAGCGCGAGACCGAGCTGGAGGCGCAGGCCGCCGAGGCCGCGCCCGCCCTGGCCCGCGCCCTGGAGACCTACCACGCGCTGTCCCGCCTGACCGAGCGCCTGGACGCCGTGCGCGGTCTGGCCAACGAGCGCCACCGCAACCTGGCCTCCGTCTCCGACGAGCCCGTCCACCGCCGTGACCCCGAGGAACTGGAGATGGAGGCCGAGGAGGCCGCCGCCCAGGAGGAGGAGCTGCTCACCCGGCTGGAGGAGGCCCGGGAGGCCTTGGAGGCCACCGTCACCGAGCGCTCCGCCGCCGAGGACGCCCTGCACCGCGAGGAGAAGCGGCTGGAGGCCGCCAACCGCGCCTCCGCCGAGCGCAGGGAGGGCCTCGTGCGGCTGTCCGCGCGGGTGGAGAGCCTGCGCGGCCGACTCGCCTCGAACGGGGACGAGATCACCCGGCTGGAGGAGTCCGCCCGCCAGGCCGCCGAACGCGCGGAGCGGGCCCAGGCCGAGTACGAGACGGCCGCCGAGGAGGCCGCCGGTCTGGACGAGGGCGACGCCGAGCTCGACGCCGCCCAGGAGGAGGCGGCCCGCCGCCTCTCCGAGGCCGACGCCGGGATCAACCGGCTGCGCGACGCCGAGCGCACCGCCGAGGGGGAGCGGGCCGCGCTCGCCGCGCGCAAGGAGGCCCTGGAGCTGGGGCTGGCGCACAAGGACGGCGCCGACACCCTCCTGGGCGCCGACCTGCCGGGGATGCTCGGCAGCCTCGCCGCCCTCGTCCAGGTCGAGTCCGGCCAGGAGACGGCCGTGGCCGCGGCCTTCGGCACGGCCGCCGGAGCGGTCGCGGTCGGCGACCCCGACACCGCCGTGGCCGCGCTCGACCTGCTCCGGTCCGAGGACGCGGGCCGCGCCGGGATCGTCATCGCCCAGGCCGTTCCCTCCGTGCCCCGGGGGGACTGGCCCGCGCTGCCCTCCGGGGCCCGCTACGCCCTCGACGCCGTGGTGGCCCCCGAACACCTGGCCGGAGCGGTCACCGCCCTGCTGGACCGCACCGCGCTGGCGGCCGACGCCCGCGCCGCCCGCGACCTGGTCCGCAAGGTCCCCGGCGTGCGCGCCGTCACCCCCGAGGGGGACGTGTTCTCCGCCGCGCTGGTGCACGGCGGTTCGGCCGCCGCGCCGAGCCTGCTGGAGGTCCAGGCGGCCGTGGACGAGGCGGCCGGAAGGCTGGAGACGGCCACCGAGGCCGCCGGGCGGATCGCCGCCGAACTGGAGGAGCGCAGGCGCGAGCGCGCCGACCTGGCGGCCGAGGTCGAGGAGCTGACCGCGCGCCGCCGCCAGGGCGACCGCAGGCGCAACGAGTCCGCGCAGCGGCTGGGCAAGCTGGGCGGGCAGGCCCGTTCCGCCGAGGCCGAGTCCGAGCGGTACGCGGCCGCCGCCGCCAAGGCCGCCGCCGCGCGCGGCGAGGAGGCCGCCAAGCTGGAGCGGCTGGAGGAGGAGCTGGCCGAGGCCGAGGAGGTGGCCGCCTCCATCGAGGAGGACGCGCCGGACCCCGAGACCCGCGACGAGCTCGCCGCCCAGGCCTCGCGGGCCCGAGCCACGGAGATGGAGCGCCGCCTGTCGGTGCGCACCGCCGAGGAGCGCGCCCGTTCGATCGAGGGCCGCGCCGAGCAGCTGCGCGCCCAGGCCTTCGAGGAGCGCCGTGCCATGGAGCGCGCTGCCGAGCGCCGTCGCACCCGCGCCGCGCAGGCCACCATCGCCGAGGCCGCAGCCGAGGGCGCCCGCCTGGCCCTGGAGCGGATCGCGGTGTCCCTGGCCGCGGCCGAGGCCGAGCGTACCGCCGCCGAGGCGGACAAGGAGGCGCGCGACGCCGAGCTGCGGACCGTGCGCGCCCGCGTCCGCGAGCTGTCCGTCGACCTGGAGAAGCTGACCAGCTCGGCGCACAGCGGCGAGGTGGCCCGGGCCGAGCGACGCCTGCGCCTGGAGCAGCTTGAGGTCAGGGCGAGCGAGGAGATGGGCGTCGACGTGCCCACCCTCGTCGCCGAGTACGGGCCGACCGTGCCCGTGCCCCCTCCGGGCGACGCCGAGGAGGACGCGGTCCCGCTGCCGTACGTGCGCGAGGTGCAGGCCAAGCGTGCCAAGGCCGCCGAGCGCCAGCTCAACCAGCTGGGCAAGATCAACCCGCTCGCGCTGGAGGAGTTCGCGGCGCTGGAGGAGCGGCACGCCTTCCTCAACGCCCAGCTGGAGGACCTCAAGAAGACCCGCCGGGACCTGATGGACATCGTCCAGGAGGTCGACGCCCGGGTGCAGGAGGTGTTCTCCTCCGCCTACCTGGACGTGGAGCGGGAGTTCGCGGCGATCTTCGGGCGGCTCTTCCCCGGGGGCGAGGGGCGGCTGCTGCTCACCTCGCCCGAGGACATGCTGACCACCGGTGTGGAGGTGGAGGCCCGTCCGCCCGGCAAGAAGGTCAAGCGCCTGTCGCTGCTCTCCGGCGGCGAGCGCTCCCTGACGGCGGTGGCCTTCCTGGCCGCCATCTTCAAGGCCCGGCCGTCCCCGTTCTACGTGATGGACGAGGTCGAGGCTGCTCTGGACGACACCAACCTCCAGCGCCTGCTGGTGATCTTCGAGGAACTGCGGGCCGCCTCGCAGCTGATCGTGATCACCCACCAGAAGCGCACCATGGAGGCGGCCGACGCGCTGTACGGCGTGACGATGCAGGGTGACGGCATCTCCCAGGTGATCAGCCAGAAGCTGGAGCGCCCCGCCTGACGCACGGCCGGGGCCGCCCTCCCTGAGGGGAGAGCGGCCCTTTGAGCACACCCCAGTCCGCGGCCGGAGTCCGGCCCGGCCGACGGGGTTCGGTTCGGGCGCCCGCGGGGTTCTGGAGGTGCTGGAGGTGAGGCCGCGAGGAACGAGCCGTCTCACCGGAAGCGCCGAAGGTTCCCGCTCTCCGGGCGCCCGAAGGGGCGCTGCTAGCCGCGGTCGATGGTGATGACCGGGGAGGTCCAGGTCTCCCAGTGGTCGGGGTCGTCCGGGTCACCGAGCGCCTTGAGCGCGCGGGCCTCCAGACGGTACTGGCCGTCCCGGACCGGGGTGATCCGGTCGTGGCGGTCCAGGACCGTGCCGTCCCACGCGTAGCTGAAGAACGACGTCCCGGTCGCGCTGCGGTTCACGTGGTCCACCGACACCCCGACGTTGCGGTCCGGGTGCACGGGGCGTCCCGTGCGCTCGTCGACTACGGTCATCTCCAGCAGCGTGACGTGGTGGTCGAAGTGCGCGATGACGTACGGCACGTCGGGCAGGCCGTCGACCCACTCCAAGGTGTAGGCGGCGCCGTCGGGCTGGTTCTCGAACGTGCCGCCGCCCTCGCCCACGCACTCCAGGCCGGAGAACGCGCCGCACTCGGTGATCTTGGTCAGCCACGGCAGTTCGAGCACGTTGCCGCTGCCGTCGGTGATCGGGGTCATCGCCTCGATCTGCTGGTAGTCGCCGTTGTAGGCGGCGTAGGGGACGCGGTAGGTCTCGCCGCCGGTCTCGGCCACGGAGACGTAGCCGCCGTAGATCATCTGGGCGAAGTCCTGGGCGGGCGGGGTGAAGGTCACCAGCACCTCGGCCGTGCCGCCCGGGGCGACGGTCACCTCGTCCCGGTCGAAGGCCACCTGGGCGGAGGCGTCGTTGTAACCGGGGGTGAAGGTGTTGCCGTGGGTGCCCAGGGCGCTCTCGTGCTCCAGGGTGTAGGTGGCCTCCTCGTCACCGTCGTTGGCGATGGTGATCGTCTCGGTCACCTCGCCCCCGGTGGCGCCCAGGGACAGCTTGCCCGGGGTCACGGCGGTGGTGGCCAGCACGGCGCCGGGCACGTCCATCATGCCCGCGCCCTGGCGGTGGACGTTGTCGGTGTAGCCCGCGTCGGGGTCGCCCCACCAGGCCTTGGGGTCGGCGCTGTTCTGGAGGACGTCGCGCACCTCGTGCGCGCCGAGGCCGGGGCGGGCTTCCAGCAGCAGCGCGACGCCGCCGGCCACGTGCGGCGAGGACATCGAGGTGCCGCTGATGGTGGCGTAGCCGCCCTTGGCCATGGGGTAGGTGGAGTTGATCAGGCCGCCGGGCGCGCCGATGTCCGGCTTCAGGGCCAGGTCGGGGGACAGGCCGAAGGAGCTGAAGGAGCTGATCAGCCCGCCTGTCGGGTTGGGGATGGTGGTGCTCTCACCGGTCCAGGACAGGGTGACGGGCTCGTCGCCCTCCAGGAGTTCCAGCAGGTGGGCACCGGAGGTGTCGGAGATCCCGATGGAGAACGCGCCCTGGTCGACGATGCCGCTGCCCGCGAACATGCCGGGGACGTTGTTGTACATCACCACGCCGGTGGCGCCAGCGGCCACGGCGGCGTCGTACTTCTCGGCGAAGGTGCACGCGCCGCGCACCATCAGGGCCGTTCCGCCCTCGGGGTCGGCCTCCAGTTCGTCGCCCAGGGACGGGCAGCCCCGTCCGACGTGGACGAGTTCGTCGGTCTCGCCCGAGGCGGGCGGCGGGGAGGCCTCGCCCATCTCCATGTAGGCCAGGGTCTCGCCGCTGGGGTTGGCGGTCGCCGACGCGGACCGGATGTGGGTGTTGTCGTAGGAGGCGACGCCGATCACGTCCTCGCCCAGACCGGGGGCGCCCGCGGAGTACAGGCCGGTGTCGCCCTCGTTGCCGATGGAGGCGACCACGACCATGCCCTCGTCGACGAGGTTGTCGGAGGCGACCGCGGTGGGGTACTGCGGCCAGGAGTGCGCCGAGCCGATGCTCATGTTGAGCACGTCCATGTCGTCGGCCAGGGCCCGCTCCATGGCGGCGATCATGATGTCGGAGGTGGTGGAGCCCTCGCAGCCGAACACCTTGTAGGCGCCGAAGTCCACGCCGGGCGCCACACCGGTGACCTCGCCCCGGGCGCCGACGATCCCGGCCACGTGGGTGCCGTGGCCGTGGCAGTCCTGGGGGTCGTCGTCGGGAGCGGGCACGGTGGTGGGGTCGCCCGCGTTGAAGTCGTCGCCGACGAAGTCGTACCCGGTGACCACCCGGTCGTTCGGGAAGCCGCCGCCGCCGAGGTCGGGGTGGGTGTAGTCGACTCCGGTGTCCATGACTGCCACGCGCAGTCCCTCGCCGGTGAGGCCGAGTTCGTTCTGGGCGATGTCGGCCCCGGTCATCGGCAGCGCGGTGTCCAGGTCGGGGACGTCGGCGTCGCCCTCGGGGACCTCGTAGGTGACGACGGGGTAGACGGCGCTGACACCGGGGATCTCCCGTGCCGTGCCCACCTGCGCGTCGTCCATCTCCACGGAGAAGCCGTTCCAGAGGTCGCCGAACGAGTGCCGTTCGGTGTACTCCAGGCCTGTCTCCTCGGCCTCGGCGCGGAACGCCTCGTGCTCGTTCTCGACCTGTGCCGAGGAGGTGCCGGCGGTGGTCGGAGGGCTCTCCAGTTCGATGAACCACAGGCCGTCCGCCTGGTGGGTCGGTTCGCCGTTCTCGGCGGAGGGGGCGGGGTGCAGGGGGGCGAGCTCGGAGGCGTCGTCGGCGCTGGCCGGTGCGGCCGCGACCAGGCCCGCGACGAGTGTCAACCCGGCGAGCGACGCCAGGCGCGTGCGGTGGGGTACCACCTTGTCAACACATCCCTTCTCGGTGCGCGCCTCAGGACACCGGGGGAGCGGGGGTACCCCACTGGGTACGACTGTGGTGCTCAGGGGGATACGCCGCTTAATGTCCGTCATCGGTTAATCGGCGCGCATAGCAACGAGATCATTGCCGTGCGCCATGAAAGTGTCAATGCTCACCAAGGCTCAATCTGGACACACAGGGGACTGAACCACACCTCTGCTTTACAGACATAATCAAAACGGTCATTCTTCTCTTTTTTCGCGAAAGAAATAAAAGACGCGAAAGGGGATGGCCTGTCCCCGCGCGGCGACCTCCCGGCCTCCCCGCCGCGAAGGAGCGCGACCCCGCCGGAGAAAGCGCAGGCCAGAGTAGCCTCCGGGGCGCCCGCGGGGGTGCGCGGCGGGCCGAGTACGCTGGGGGTTCCGGGCCGCCTACGGGCGGCCCGACCGGTGTCGAGGGAGCGAAGTCCGGTAGCGCGGCCACAACCGGCCGTCCAACCCGGCGCTGTCCCGCAACTGTGAGGCCCCCTCGGGGGACGAGCCAGGTCGCCTCCCCGGCACCGACGTCCCCGTCCTCGTGGGAAGGACAGGCCGCCTCCGTCGGGACCGCGCAGCTCCTTCCCCCCGCCCGACAAGGAGCACCGTGCGGACCGCACGCCACCTTTCCCCCGTCCTTCTCGGCGCCGTGCTCGCCCTGACCGCCTGCGGTGCACAGGACGGCGGCGAGCCCGACGCCGAGCCCGCCACCGAGGCCGCCTCCGTCCCCTGCGGCCCCCCGGAGCCCGACCCCGAGCGCCTGTCCGTGGGCGACGGCACCTTCCCCGTCACCGTCACCGACGCCACCGGCGAGGTCACCGTCGAGGAGGCCCCCGAGCGGATCGTCTCCCTGTCGGCCAGCCACACCGAGATGCTCTTCGCCATCGGCGCGGGCGACCGGGTCGAGGCCGCCGACGAGTACTCCGACTACCCGGAGGAGGCCCCCACCACCTCGCTGAGCGGCTTCGAGCCCAGCGTGGAGGCCATCACCGAGTACGACCCCGACCTGGTCCTGCTCGCCCGCAGCGCCGAGGCGACCGCCGGCCAGCTGGAGGACGTCGGCGTCCCGTCGCTGGTCCTGGACGCCGCCCAGGACCTGGAGGACACCTACGCCCAGATCCGCATGCTCGGCGACGTCACCGGCCACACCGAGGAGGCCGACGCCGAGGCCACCCGGGTCGAGGACGAGTTCAACGCGATCGTCGAGGACGTGTGCGAGGAGACCGGCGACGCCGGCCTGTCCTTCTACCAGGAACTCGACGAGACCTCCTACTCCGCCACCTCCGACACCTTCGTCGGCCAGGTCTACGCGTCCTTCGGCCTGGTCAACATCGCCGACGCGGCCGACGCCGACGGGGCCGCGCGCGGCTACCCGCAGCTGTCCCAGGAGTACGTCGTGGAGCAGAACCCGGACCTGATCTTCCTGTCCTACGGGGACGAGTCGACGGTCGCCGACGTGGCCGGGCGCCCGGCCTTCGACACCGTCACCGCGGTGGAGAACGACGCCGTCTACCTGCTCGACGCCGACATCGCCTCCCGCTGGGGGCCGCGCGTGGTCGAGTTCGCCGAGCTGGTCGGCCGGGCCGTCACCGAGAACGCGGCGGACTGACGTGCGGGGCGGTGCCGGCCCTCCGCTGGGGTGGGTCGCGGGCGGGCTGGCCGTGCTGCTCGCGGCGGCCCTGCTCGGCGTCTCCGCCGGAGCGGCCTCCCTCTCCTCGGCCGACATCGCCCGGCACCTGATCAGCCTCCTGCCGTTCGGCACGCGGTCCCCCCTCACCGAACGGGAGGCGGCCGTCCTGGTGGAGCTGCGCCTACCGCGCGTGGTGATGGGCGCGCTCGTCGGCGCCCTCCTGGCCACCGCGGGCGGCGCCTACCAGGGCGTGTTCCGCAACCCGCTGGCCGACCCCTACCTCCTCGGCGCCGCCGCCGGGGCAGGGCTCGGCGCGACGACGGTCATCGTCTTCGGCGCGCAGTTCAGCGACTCCCCGCGCGCCCTGGTCCCGGTCGCCGCGTTCGCGGGCGCCCTGCTCGGCGTGGCCGCCGCCTACCTGCTCGGGTCCACCGCGGGCGGGGGCGGCACCGCCGCGCTCGTCCTGGCGGGCGTGGCCGTCTCCTCGTTCCTGTCCGCCGCCCAGACCCTCGTCCAGCAGATGGGCGTGGACGAACTCCAGCGCATCTTCGCCTGGCTGCTCGGCGGACTCGGCAGGGGCGGCTGGGACGACGTGCGGCTGGTCGCCCCGTACGCGGTGGTCGGGCTGGTCGTCCTGCTGGCCAGCGGCTACCTGCTGGACATGCTCGCCCTGGGCGACGACAAGGCGGTCAGCCTGGGGCTGAACCCGGCCGCCGTGCGCATCGTGGTGATCAGCGCCGCCTCCCTGGCCACGGCCGCCGCGGTGTCGGTGAGCGGCCTGATCGGCTTCGTGGGGATCGTCGTCCCGCACGTCGTGCGCCGCCTGGTGGGCTCCAACTACCGGGCGATCCTGCCGGTCACCGTGCTCCTCGGCGGCGCCTTCCTCGTCCTGGTGGACATCGTCGCCCGGACCCTCATCGCCCCCGCGGAACTGCCCATCGGCGTGGTCACCGCCTTCCTCGGCGCGCCCTTCTTCGTGCTCATCCTGCGCACCACGCGCCACCGCGGCACCTGAGACCCCGCTGTCACCGGTGGTTCCGGGGCGTCCGGGAAGGGGAGGGGGTCCACTGGTACCCGCTTCGTTCCCGGCGCGCCACCCGGCCGTGACGCGAACGCGTCGCACACTCTGGAACACTGGAAGGTGCTATGGACATCACCTTGCTCGTCGCCATCATCATCGCCGTCGTGCTCCTGGCCGCCGGTGGGTTCTTCCTGGTCACGACCCGGCGCTCGGTCGAACCGGGCAAGGACGAGACCGAACCCGAACCCACCGGCGGCGGCGCCGGGGCCACCGCCGTGGAGGACCGGGAACGGGACTCGGGGACCGTCAGCACGCCCCCCGCCCAGGCGCCCCCGCCCGTGCGGGAGACCGTCGAGCCCGCCCCTCCGGAGCTGGAGACCCCGCCGCCCTCGGCCGGGCGCATGGTCCGCCTGCGCGCGCGCCTGGCCCGCTCGCAGAACGCCTTCGGCAAGGGCCTGCTCAACCTCCTGTCCTCCGACTCGCTGGACGAGGACACCTGGGAGGAGATCGAGGACACCCTCATCACCGCCGACATCGGCGTGGCCTCCGCCGCGCAGATCGTGGAGAACCTGCGCACCCGGGTCAAGGTCCTGGGCACCCGCGGCACGGAGGAGGTGCGGGCGCTGCTGCGCGAGGAGCTGCTCGCCCAGATCACCACCGGGGCCGACCGCGCCGTGCACACCGGCCCGCACGGCGGGCGCCCGGGCGTGGTCATGGTCGTCGGGGTCAACGGCACCGGCAAGACCACCACCACGGGCAAGCTGGCCCGCGTCCTGGTCGGCGACGGCCGCAGCGTCGTGCTCGGCGCCGCCGACACCTTCCGCGCCGCCGCCACCGAGCAGTTGGAGACCTGGGGCAGCCGCGTGGGCGCCCCGGTCGTGCGCAAGGAGGAGGGCGCCGACCCCGCCAGCGTGGCCTTCGACGCCGTGGCGCGGGGCGTCGAGGAGGGCGCCGACACCGTCATCATCGACACCGCCGGACGCCTGCACACCAAGACCGGGCTCATGGACGAGCTGGGCAAGGTCAAGCGGGTCGTGGAGAAGAAGTCCCAGGTGGACGAGGTCCTGCTCGTCCTGGACGCCACCACCGGGCAGAACGGCCTGCGCCAGGCCCGGGTGTTCGGCGAGGTCGTCAACGTCACCGGCATCGCCCTGACCAAGCTCGACGGGACCGCCAAGGGCGGCATCATCGTGCAGGTCCAGCGCGAGCTGGGCGTGCCGGTCAAGCTCGTCGGGCTCGGCGAGGGCCCCGATGACCTGGCCCCCTTCGATCCCGAGGTCTTCGTGGACGCGATCCTGTCCACGGAGTGACGGGGGACCCGACGAAGCACGGCCGGACATCCGCACGGGTGTCCGGCCTTTTCGTGTCCGGCTTCCCGGTGTCCGCTCCTCTCGCGACCGGCCCTCCGGCGGCCGGAACGCGAGTGTGACGCACGACACGTGACGGAAACCCCGGTGCAACACGCGGGCACCGGTACCTGACCGCGCCCGCGCCGATCCCGTGAGATGTCACCTTTCGCGACCGCGGGATCGCTCTCCGGTGGTGTGACGGGGTCGCTCTGTGCCGGTGCACGTGCGTTCGCGCGGACTGCGTCTTCGGTTCATGACGCCTTAACACTGCCGTCTGTCCTTTTACCGGCGCGCAACACATCGGGTCCAGGCGAGAAACACCCCGGTCCGACAGTTGCCTGCGTGGTGTTCTGCATCGGGCCCGATGATGCGCTCGCTGACCGCCGCCCTCACAGACACAATCCCCCTTCCGTCCTATGGAGGCGACGCAATGATTGACTCCGGCAACACGGCGTGGCTGCTGATCAGCGCAGCCCTCGTGATGCTCATGACCCCGGGCCTGGCCTTCTTCTACGGAGGCATGTCACGGGCCAAGAGCGTCCTCAACATGATGCTGATGAGCTTCGCGAGCATCGCGGTCGTGAGCGTGCTCTGGGTCGTCATCGGCCACTCGCTCACCTACTCCGACGGGCCCGGGGCGCTCGACACCTTCATCGGCGGTCTGGACTACGTGGGACTGTCCAACCTGATCGGCGAGATCGAGCCCGCGGCCGAGGACGGCACCGGCGGCTACCCGCTGCTGGTCGACGCCGGGTTCCAGATGATGTTCGCGGTCATCACCGTGGCCCTCATCAGCGGCGCCATCGCCGACCGAGCCAAGTTCGGCGCCTGGCTGCTGTTCGTCCCGGTCTGGGCGCTCCTGGTCTACTTCCCCGTCGCCCACTGGGTCTGGGGCGAGGGCTGGATCGAGCAGCTCGAGATCGGCGGCTACACGGTCATCGACTTCGCGGGCGGCACCGCGGTGCACATCAACGCCGGCGCCGCCGCGCTGGCCCTGACCTTCGTCCTGGGCCGCCGCAAGGGCTTCGGCTCGGAGTCGATGCGCCCCCACAACCTGCCGTTCGTCCTGCTGGGCACCGCGCTCCTGTGGTTCGGCTGGTTCGGCTTCAACGCGGGCTCGGCCTACGCCGCCGACGGCACCGCCGCCCTGGCACTTGTCAACACCCAGGTCGCCACCGCCGCCGCCACCGGCGCCTGGATGCTCGTCGAGCGCTTCCGCTACGGCAAGGTCAGCGCGCTGGGCTTCGCCTCCGGCGCCGTCGCGGGCCTGGTCGCCATCACCCCGGCCGCCGCCAACGTCACGCCGCTCGGCGCGATCGCCGTCGGTCTGCTCTCCGGTGCGGTCTGCGCCTACGCCATCAGCTGGAAGTTCAAGTTCAAGTACGACGACGCGCTCGACGTGGTGGGCATCCACATGGTCGGCGGCATCGTCGGCTCCCTGATCCTCGGCCTCGTCGCCGCGGGTGTGGCGGGCGGCTCCGACGGCCTGCTCTACGGCGGCGGCATCGGCCTGCTGGCCGTCCAGACCATCGCCGTGATCGGCGTCATGCTCTACTCCTTCGCCGTCACCTGGGTCATCGCCAAGGTCATCCACCTCGTCATCGGGTTCCGCATCCCCGAGGAGGTGGAGACCAACGGGCTCGACCACGAGCTGCACGCCGAGTCCGCCTACGCCTTCGACGAACTCGACGAGCTCGAGGACGCGACGGAAGCGGTCTCCCTGCCGACGCCTCCGGGCGGGGAGACGGCCTCGCCGAAGGCCAAGGCCTAGACCTCAGCGTCGAGGCCGCGGGCCTTGCGCCACTGACCCGGCGAGGTGTCCAGGGGCTGACGGAGAGAGATCTCCGTCAGCCCCGTTCGTGTGCTCAGCCACTTTTCATGTCATATATGAGCATTTCTGGCACCGTATTGGCTGTGGCCTGTGTATCCGTTCGGTACCCTCTGAGCGGTACGGCGGTAGAGCCCGGGCGCACGGCGCCCGACCGACGGCTCCGCCACGCGGGCGGCCCCGTTCCCGGCTCCCCCGAACAAGGGGCACGCGGCACAACCGGGAGCCGCGCATTCGCATCCCACACCAGGAACGGGTCGGGGAGCGGTGCGTCCACCCCGCCGTCCACCCGGAAACCATGCTGATTCGTACAGTGCCCCACATGTCGGGGTCAGGAGGCAAGATGGCGCCGGTTAGTCACATCACGGGTCGCAGAGGCGGGCGCGTGGCCCTCGCCGCCGCGGGCGCGGTCGTCGCCCTCGGCTTGTCCGGCTGCTCCATCGACCTCAGCCACCTGCGCCCCGGGGGCGGCGGCGAGGAGGAGCCCAGCCCGGAGGCCGCCGAGCCGGTGGCCGCGGCACCGCTGATGGAGCAGGCCCTGGCCGACCTGGCCGCCTACCCGGCGCTCACCGCCACCGGGCAGGTGGCCGAGAGCGTCGGCTCCGCCGACGTGCGCGACGCCTCGCTGACCGTCGCCGACAGCGGCACGGCCAGCGGCACCGTCCGCGCCAACGGCATCGAGGCCGAGCTGATCAGCGCGGAGGGCAGGATGTTCCTGCGCGCCGCGGAGGACTTCTGGCTCGACCAGGGCGTCTTCAGCCCCGACTTCGACGACTTCGACGGGAACTGGGTGCGGGCCTCCTCGGCCCAGGCCGGGTTCAACCCGAGCGCCTCCCTGGCCCCGCCTGAGCTCTCCGCCATCCTGGGCGGCATCGAGCTGGACTCGGAGGAGGCCGTCGAGGAGAACCTGGACGGCACGCTCACCTACCGGATCGACCTGGCGGGCGAGCGCAACCAGGTCTGGATCAACGCCGAGACCAGCCAGATCCAGCGCATCGCCATCGAGGAGCTCGTCCCCGAGGAGGCCGAGACCGGACCCCAGGTCCGCCTGGACCTGGCCGAGGCCGAGACCGCCGCCGTCGAGGAGCTCTACGACGGCGTCACCACCGCCACCGAGGAGGAGCTGACCTCCTCCCGGGACGCCCGCATCGAGGTCGGCTGGGAGGGCAGCCCCTCCATGACGTGCGAGGACGGCCCCAACTGCACCTGGACCGGGACCGTGCGCGACGCGGGCGGCGACGGCAGCGGCGAGGTGGCCGTGAGCATGGACGTCACCTTCAGCAACGCCGACATCGGCGAACAGAACTGCGAGGACAGCGGCACCCTGGCGGCGGGCGGCACGCTGGAGCTCTCGTGCAGCGCCGACTACAACATCGTCAGCTCCGTCCAGCAGACCTACCCCATCGACGGTGAGGCCCAGCTGTCCACGCGCGGCCTGACCGGCGGCCAGCAGGAGGAGATGCTGGCGGCCCTCGCCGAGCAGCGCGAGGCCACGCTGTCGGGCGGGGCCTCCCCCTCCGAGGAGGCGTCGGAGACGGCCGAGGAAGAGGGCGACTAGAGGTACCCGCGGGGCGCGGCCCCGAGCGCACGCCGGTCGAGGGCGGGGGCGGTGCCCCCGCCCTCGACCGTGTTCCGGCCCCGCCCGCCTCGTGATACTGCGAGGTGATCCCGGCCCGGTAGGCTGGGAGACCAACTCCGAGACGAAGGACTGGCCACACTCGTGTTCGAGACGCTTTCCGACCGGCTGACATCGGTCTTCTCCTCGCTGCGCGGTAAAGGGCGCCTGTCCGAGGAGGACATCAACGCGACCGCGCGGGAGATCCGTCTCGCGCTGCTGGAGGCGGACGTCGCCCTGCCGGTGGTCCGCGAGTTCATCGCGCGGATCAAGGAGCGCGCCCGGGGCGAGGAGGTCTCCAAGGCCCTCAACCCGGCCCAGCAGGTCATCAAGATCGTCAACGAGGAACTGGTCGGGATCCTCGGCGGCGAGACCCGGCAGATCCGCTTCGCCAAGAACCCGCCGACCGTGATCATGCTCGCGGGCCTCCAGGGCGCCGGTAAGACCACCCTGGCGGGCAAGCTCGCCCGGTGGCTGGCCGCCGACCGCAACACGCCGCTGCTGGTCGCCGCCGACCTCCAGCGCCCCAACGCCGTCACGCAGCTCCAGGTGGTCGGTGAGCGCGCCGGGACCCCCGTGTTCGCGCCCGAGCCCGGCAACGGCGTCGGCGACCCCGTCCAGGTAGCCCGCGAGTCCGTCGAGCACGCCCGCCGCAACAACCACAACGTGGTGATCATCGACACCGCCGGCCGTCTCGGCGTGGACAGCGAGATGATGCAGCAGGCCGCGGACATCCGCGACGCGGTCAACCCGGACGAGATCCTCTTCGTCGTCGACGCGATGATCGGCCAGGACGCGGTCAACACCGCGCAGGCCTTCCTCGACGGGGTCGGCTACGACGCGGTCGCGCTCACCAAGCTCGACGGCGACGCGCGCGGCGGCGCGGCCCTGTCCATCCGCCACATCACCGGCCGTCCCATCATGTTCGCGTCCACCGGCGAGAAGCTGGAGGACTTCGACCTCTTCCACCCGGACCGGATGGCCTCGCGCATCCTGGACATGGGTGACGTCCTCACCCTCATCGAACAGGCCCAGCGCACGTTCGACGAGGCCGAGGTCGAGAAGATGGCCTCGACCATGGCGTCGGACGAGGACTTCACGCTCGACGACTTCCTCCAGCAGATGCAGATGGTCCGCAAGCTCGGCCCGATCGGCAACCTGCTCGGCATGATGCCCGGCATGGGCCAGATGCGCGAGCAGATCGACAGCATCGACGACAAGGACCTGGACCGCATCCAGGCCGTCATCCAGTCGATGACCCCGGGCGAGCGCGCCAACCCCAAGATGATCAACGGCTCGCGCCGCCTGCGCATCGCCAACGGTTCGGGCACCCAGGTCAGCGATGTCAACGGTCTGGTCACCCGCTTCTTCGAGGCGCAGAAGATGATGCGCAAGATGAAGAGCGGCGGCGGCATGCCGGGTATGCCCGGGATGCCGGGCATGGGCGGCGCCAACCGCAAGAAGGCCAAGGCACAGGCGAAGAAGGCCAAGAAGGGCAAGCAGCGCAGCGGCAACCCGATGAAGGCCCGCCAGCAGGAGGCCGACCGCGCGGCCGAGCGCCAGCGCCGCCAGGAGGAGGGCGGCCAGCAGCCGCCGCAGCTGCCCCCGGGCCTGGGGGGCGGCGGCCAGCCCACGCTCCCGCCCGGCTTCGGCGGCCCCAACATGCCCGACCTGTCCAACTTCAAGCTGCCCAAGAAGTAGGCGCGGCCGCTACCGGACCTCGCGCCCGTCGGCCGAGTGGCCGAGCGCTACCATGCGTGTGGCGCAGCCGACCGTACCGCGGACGCGGGCGGGCCCTGGGCCCGCCCGCGTGCCCGTCTCCTCGGAGGCGGGCGGTTGGCGCCGCCCGGGAGACCGGGCGGGGCGGCCCGTCCACGTTCCGGGGACGGGCCGTCTCCGTGTCCGCCACCGATCCGTGCGCGGGTGTCGCCGGTGTCGTGTCCGGGGAACACGTCCGCGTCTGGCACAATGAGTAGTCGACTAACGGTGCCGGGCCAGCCCTCTAACTAGCCCGCCACCCACGTCTGTCCCGTCGGGTGCCGCAACCCCACGTGGTTTCGCCGCCGGGCGCCTTACACCGTTAATCGGGAGAAGACCACTCCAGTGGCTGTCAAACTGAAGCTCAAGCGTATGGGCAAGATCCGTACGCCCCAGTACCGCATCATCGTCGCCGACGCCCGCACCAAGCGGGACGGCAAGGCGATCGAGGAGATCGGCAAGTACCACCCCAAGGAGCACCCGAGCCTCATCGAGGTCGACTCCGAGCGGGCCCAGTACTGGCTGTCCGTGGGCGCTCAGCCCTCCGACGCGGTCAAGGTCCTCCTGCGCAAGAGCGGTGACTGGCAGAAGTTCAAGGGCCTGCCCGCCCCGGCTCCGCTCCAGGTCGCCGAGGCCAAGGACCCCGAGGCCAAGGAAGCCGCCTTCCAGGCCGCTCTGAAGGAGCTCGTGCTCCCCGGCGCCGAGGGCAAGGGCAAGGGCCGCAAGTCCGAGAAGAAGGCGGACAAGGCGGACAAGCCCGCCGAGACCGCTGAGACCACCGAGACTGAGAAGTCCGAGGGCGAGGCCTGACGTGCTGGAAGAGGCGCTTGAGCACCTCGTGAAGGGGATCGTTGCGAACTCCGACGAAGTCCAGGTGAGAGCCAAGAGGCTCCGCAAGGGCAAAGTCCTGGAGGTCCGGGTCCATCCCGACGACCTCGGCAAGGTGATCGGCCGCAACGGCCGCACCGCCAAGTCCCTGCGGACCGTCATCGGCGCCCTGGCTGGGGGCCGCTACGTCCGCGTGGACCTGCTGGACCTGCACGAAGTGCGCTGACGCGCCTCTCGGGGCGCCGACCGCCAGCGGTCGGCGCCCCGCACCCGTGCCCGGGACCCGGGGCCAGTGCCCACCGCACGCGCCCGGTCCCGGGCACAGTTTTCTCACCCCCCTAGGGGCGGAAGGAAGAATCCCCATGCGACTCGTTGTCGGCCGGATCGGCCGCGCGCACGGAGTCCGCGGCGACGTCGCCGTGGACGTGCGCACGGACGACCCCGCGGCCCGGTTCGCCGACGGCTCCGTGCTGGACACCGACCCGGCCGGGGCCGGTCCGCTCACCGTCGTCTCCACGCGCCGCCACAGCGGCCGCCTGCTCGTGCGCTTCGAGGGCGTGGCAGACCGCGACGCCGCGGAGGGGCTGCGCGGCACCGCCCTGCTCGTGGACTCCGAGGACATCCCGCCGCTGGACGACCCGGACGAGTTCCACGACCACGAACTCATCGGCCTGGCCGCGGTGACCACCGGCGCGGAGCCGGTCGGCACGGTCGCGGACGTGCTCCACCACGCGCAGGACCTCCTGGTGGTGACCACCCCGGACGGCGCGGAGGTGTTCGTGCCCTTCGTGGCGGCCCTGGTCCCCGAGGTGGACGTGGCCGGCGGCCGGATCGTCATCGACCCGCCGCCCGGCCTGCTCGACCTCGCCGACTGAAGGGGCGCGCCGTGCGCATCGACATCATCAGCATCTTCCCCGAGTACTTCGGCCCCCTGGACCTGTCCCTGATCGGCAGGGCCCGCGTGTCCGGGCTGCTCGACGTGCGCGTGCACGACCTGCGCTCCTGGACCCACGACCGCCACAACACCGTGGACGACACCCCCTACGGCGGCGGCCCCGGCATGGTGATGAAGCCCGAGCCGTGGGGCGAGGCGCTGGACGAGGTCGTGGGGGAGGGCCCCGCGCGGCTGATCCTGCCCACTCCAAGCGGCCGCCCCTTCCGGCAGGCCGACGCCGAGCGCCTGGCCAAGGAGGAGCGGCTGGTCTTCGGCTGCGGCCGCTACGAGGGCATCGACTCGCGGGTCGCGGCCGACGCCGCGGAGCGGATGCCCGTAGAGGAGGTCAGCATCGGCGACTACGTGCTCAACGGCGGCGAGTCCGCGACGCTGGTGATGGTCGAGGCGATCACCCGGCTGCTGCCGGGCGTCCTCGGCAACACCGAGTCCGCGGTGCAGGACTCCTTCGCCTCCGGCGGCATGGAGAACCTCGTGGAGGGGGCGGTCTACACCAAGCCCGCCTCCTGGCGCGGCCGGGAGGTGCCGCCGGTGCTGCTGTCGGGCAACCACGGTGCCGTGGACCGCTGGCGCCGCGACCAGGCCCTGCGCAAGACCGCGCGCAACCGCCCCGATCTGGTGGAGGCCCTGCCCGAGGAGGCGCTGGACCGGCGAGACCGGGAGGTCCTGGCCGAGGAGGCCGTTCGAGACGCCACCTGAGATGTGGCAGACTGGGTGGGTTCCCCTCGGTGACCGGCGGCATCCGCATGCCGGCGGTACGACGTCGGCCTCTGTGACGGTCACCCGGGCGGTTCGACAGTACAGACCCATTGGGGCCCTCGCCCGCGTACCCCCTCCCCGGCCGGGGAGCAGGACGCGGAGCGCTATCGATGAGGATTCGCGAGATGCACACCGCCATTCAGGAGCTGGAGAAGGCCCAGCTTCGTTCCGACGTCCCGGAGTTCCGTCCGGGTGACACCCTCAACGTCCACGTCCGTGTGACCGAGGGCAACCGTACCCGTGTCCAGGTCTTCAAGGGCGTCGTCATCCGCCGCCAGGGCTCGGGCAACCGCGAGACCTTCACCATCCGCAAGGTGAGCTACGGCGTGGGCGTGGAGCGCACCTTCCCGATCCACACCCCGGCCATCGAGAAGTACGAGGTCGCCGCCCGCGGCCGCGTCCGTCGCGCCAAGCTGTACTACCTGCGCGACCTGCGCGGCAAGGCCGCCCGCATCCGCGAGCGCCGCTAGTCCGCGACCGGGTGGCCCGGGCCTCCTCCCGGCGTTTTTCCGTGTCGAATCCCTCCGCTCCCGCCAGGGAGGCAGGATAGGCTTCGGCTCGATGAGCAAAGACGAGAAGGACCTCGGCTCGGACGGGGTCCAGGACGAGGAATCCGCCCAGCCCGGTCCGGAGGAGCACGACTCCGCCACTGGCTCCCGAGCTCACGAGAGCTCGGGAGCCAGTGCTGTCTCCGGTACCGACGGCGAGGAGTCGGAGGAGGGGGCGGACGACGAGATGAGCAAGTCCCAGAGCACCGAGAAGAAGGGGTCGTTCTGGAAGGAGCTCCCCGTCCTGATCGTGATCGCCGTGGTCCTGGCGTTCGTGATCAGGACCTGGCTGGTGCAGGCCTTCTACATTCCCTCCACCTCGATGGAGAACACACTCCTGGTCGGTGACCGGGTACTCGTCAACAAGGTCGTCTACGAGCTCCGCGACATCGAGCGCGGCGAGGTGGTCGTCTTCGACGGCAACGGGTCCTGGGACGATCCGAACACCGTGTCGGTCCCGGAGCCCACCAACCCGGTCTCGGCCGCGTTCACGTGGGTCCAGCAGCAGCTGGGCGCGGCGCCCACGGGCAAGGAGTACATCAAGCGGGTCATCGGACTGCCCGGTGACACCGTGGAGTGCTGCGACGAGCAGAACCGCGTCCTGGTCAACGGGGTCCCCCTCGACGAGGAGGCCTACCTGTACCCCGGCAGCGTGGCCACACACACCGAGTTCGGCCCGATCGAGGTGCCCGAGGGACACCTGTGGCTGATGGGGGACCACCGGGCGATCTCCTCCGACTCGCGGCTCAACCAGAACAACCCCGGCGGCGGCTCGGTCCCGATCGACCACGTCGTGGGGCGGGCCTTCGTGATCATCTGGCCGGTCGGGCAGATCGGCCCGCTCAGCGTCCCGGACTCCTTCGAGGAGCTCAACGCCGCGGACGAGTGACGCACCGCGCGGGCGGTCCGACGAGAAAATCCGCACGACGGAGTACACGGGACCCTTCCGTGACGCATGATGGAGGCTGGACGGTATCGGCGTCCCCGACGCGCGGGGCCGCCGTCGACCGGGAACATCCCGGCCGTCGGCGGTGTCCGGGTGGGAGGGGACCGGCACACCACGACCGGAGAGTGCGACGAAAGCGAGCGCGTGGATGAGTTCTGAGGACCTGGAGAAGTACGAGGCCGAGATGGAGCTCCAGCTCTATCGCGAGTACCGCGACGTCGTCGGTCTGTTCAGCTACGTGGTGGAGACCGAGCGGCGGTTCTACCTCACCAACCACGTCGACCTCCAGCCGCGTTCGACCGAGAACGGGGAGATGTACTTCGAGGTCGTGATGGAGGACGCCTGGGTCTGGGACATGTACCGTCCGGCCAGGTTCGTCCGCAACGTCCGCGTGGTGACGTTCAAGGACGTCAACGTCGAGGAGATCACCAAGGCCGACCTGGAGATGCCGCCCGCCGAGGGGGGCGCGCAGAGCTGATCCGGCCGCCGGA
The DNA here is from genome assembly GCF_018316795.1 of Nocardiopsis akebiae. Lineage (NCBI taxonomy): Bacteria > Bacillati > Actinomycetota > Actinomycetes > Streptosporangiales > Nocardiopsidaceae > Nocardiopsis > Nocardiopsis akebiae. Next base: position 5,781,872 of record NZ_CP074132.1, on the reverse strand, counting down.
CGGCCGGGGAGACCCCCGGGTCCCGCCCCCGGGCCCGGCCTCCCCGGGACGGGTCTCCCCGGACGCCGCCGGGGTTTTCCACAGGAGAGAACAGGCCCTGGCGCCGTGAACGGCGATCACCGACCGTGGTTACGGGAGGTGGTCGACCTTGGACCGGTGGGCCGAGTACCGAAGGACGCTGGGCGGCCGTGGCGAGGACCTCGCCGTGGCCTTCCTCCGACGCGCCGGGATGCGGGTGGTCGCCCGCAACTGGCGCATCCCCGACGGGGAGATCGACATCGTGGCCCGGGACGGCCCCGTCCTGGTCGTCGCGGAGGTCAAGACCCGCACCTCCGTCCGGCACGGGCACCCGGTGGAGGCCATCACCCCCGACAAGCGGCGCCGCCTGCGCCGCCTCGGGCACGCCTGGGCGGTCCGGCACCGGGTGCCCGCCCACCCCCTGCGCGTGGACGGCGTCTGCGTCCTGATCAGCGGCGGGCGCGTGTTCGTCTCCCATGAGCGGGGGATGGCATGATGACGCTCGCCCGCACCCGCTGCATCGCCCTGCTGGGCGTCCAGGGGCACATCGTCGAGGTGGAGGTGCACCTGGGCGGCGGCGACTTCGGGGTGACCCTGGTGGGGCTGCCCGACGCCGCGCTCCGCGAGGCCAGGGACCGCATCCGCGCCGCCGTCGTCAACAGCGGCGAGGAGTGGCCCAGCGGCCAGATCGTCATCAGCCTGTCCCCGGCCAGCCTGCCCAAGTCCGGGAGCCTGTTCGACCTGGCCATCGCCGCCGCCGTCCTGGCCGCGGCGGGCTCGGTGCCGGTGGAGCGGCTGCAGGACAGCGTCCTCATCGCCGAACTGGGCCTGGACGGCCGGGCGCGGCCGGTGCTGGGGGTCCTCCCGGCGGTCGTGTCGGCCGCCGAGCAGGGCTACCGCAGGTTCGTCGTCGCGCGGGGGAACGCCGCCGAGGCCCGGCTGGTGCCCGGCGCCGAGGTGACGGCGGTGGACAGCCTGATGGACCTGTGCCAGTGGCTGCGCGGGGAGTACCTCCCCGAGGCGCACGAGGAGGAGTCCGTGCCCCGCCCCCGGGAACCGCGTGGTCAGGGGCCCGACCTGTCCGACGTCCTGGGGCAGCCGGTGGCCCGCCGCGCGGTGGAGATCGCCGCGGCCGGCGGCCACAACCTCATGATGCTGGGGCCTCCCGGCACCGGCAAGAGCCTGCTCGCCGAACGCCTGCCCACCGTGCTGCCCCCGCTCAGCCCCGCCGAGGCGCTGGAGGCCACCGCGATCCACTCGGTGGCGGGCATGCTGCCGCCCGGCGCGCCCCTGGTCACCGCACCCCCCTTCGCGGCACCGCACCACACCTCCACCCGGGCCTCGATCATCGGCGGCGGCAGCGGCTACCCCACACCCGGCTGGGTGTCCAAGGCCCACCGCGGCGTGCTCTTCGTCGACGAGGCCCCGCAGTTCGGGCGCGGCGTGCTGGACTCCCTGCGCGAACCCCTGGAGCGCGGCGAGGTGGTCCTGGCCCGCGCCTCCTCGACGGTGACCTTCCCGGCCCGCTTCCAGCTCGTGATGGCCGCCAACCCCTGCCCCTGCGCCAAACCCGGCGCCCTGTGCACCTGTCCCGCCGGTGAGCGGCGCCGCTACTTCTCCCGCCTGTCCGGGCCCCTGCTGGACCGGATCGACCTCAAGGTGGAGCTGCAACCGGTGTCGAGGGCCGAGCTGCTCGCCGACCGCGTCTTCGCCGAGTCCTCCGAGGTGGTGGCCGCCCGGGTGGAGAAGGCCCGCGCCCGCGCCGCCGAGCGGCTGGCGCACACGCCCTGGACCACCAACGCGGCCGTCCCCGGGGCGCGTCTGCGCCGTGAGTTCCCGGTGGAGTCCGCCGCGCTGCGGGTGCTGGGCAGAGCGATGGACCTCGGACAGATCAGCGCCCGGGGGGTGGACCGCGCCCTGCGGGTCGCCTGGACCCTGGCCGACCTCGCCGACCGGGACCGCCCCGGCGAGGAGGAGGCGGCCTACGCCTTCGCGCTCTGGGCGGGGCGCGCGTGGTGAGCACGGACACGGCGGAGGGGAGCGGGGGAACGGTGCGGGACGCGGAGGACGAGGCGGACGCGCGTGCGCGGGCCTGCCTGACGGCGGTGGCCCCGCCGGGGGACCTGTGGCTGGGGGCGATGCTCGCCGAGCACGGCGCGGAACGGGTGTGGGCGCTGCTGGTGGCGGGGGCGCACCCGCCACCGGTGCCCGCCGGAGCCGGGGAGGACGGCCCGGGGCCGGAGGCGCAGACCCTGCTGGAACGCAGGTGGGCCCGGTGGGGCGCCGCGGCACGGGCGGTGGACCCCGACGGACTGCTCGGCGACTCGGCGGCGTCCGGCATCCGCTTCGTGGCGCCGCGGGACCCAGAGTGGCCCGGCCGCCTCGACGAACTGGACCTGCCCGGCGGGCGGCGCTCGCACGGACTGTGGGTGCGCGGCGCGGGGGACCTGCGTCACCTGTGCCTGCGCTCGGTGGCCGTGGTGGGCGCTCGCTCGGCCACGTCCTACGGGGAGCACGTGGCGGCGGAGATGGCCTACGAGCTGGCCGAGCGCGCGGTCGTGGTGGTCTCCGGCGGGGCCTACGGGATCGACGGGGCCGCGCACCGGGCGGCCCAGGCCCACGGCGGCACGGTCGTGGTGCTGGCATGCGGGCTGGACGTGGACTACCCGCGCGGGCACGCGGGCCTGTTCGCCGACGTCGCCCGCACCGGGGTGCTGGTGAGCGAGCGGCCGGTGGGCGCCACCCCGCGCGCACCGGACTTCCTGGTCCGCAACCGGCTGATCGCCGCGCTCACCCCGGGCACGGTGGTGGTGGAGGCCGGACGGCGCAGCGGGGCGCTCAACACCGCCTCGCACGCCGCCGAGCTCAACCGGGTGCTGATGGCGGTCCCCGGCCCGGTCACCTCGGCGATGTCGGTGGGCTGCCACCTGCTGCTCCGCGACTGGAACGCGGGCTGCGTCACCTGCGCGGACGACGTCGTCGCCCAGGTGAGCGCGCTGGGGGAGCTGCCGCCGGAGTCCGGGCCGCTGCGGGTGTCGGCCGAGCTCGACCAGGACAGCGCCCGGGTCCTGGCGGCGGTGCCCCGGTCCGGCGCCGGACCGGCGGTGATCGCCGTGGCCAGCGGGACCCGTTTGGAGAGGACCCTGCGCTCCCTGGGGATGCTGGCCGCGGCCGGGCTGGTGGAGCGCTGCCCCTCGGGCTGGCGGCTGCCGCAGTGAGCGCGCACGGGCGGTCGCGGCCAGCGGGCCCGCTCACAGCGTCCGCCGACGGTCCGGAGAGGTCAGGGGCCGCCGGACAGCTGCCGGGTCGAGGCGGTGAGGCGCCGTGGACGGTCGCGGCCTACCCGGTCCGGCGCAGACGCGTCCCCCGTGCCGCGTACGCTCCGCGGCCCGCTCCCGCCCGTCCGGCTCTCCGGCGCGCGGGGGCGAAGCCGGTACACGGGATCCCGGCCGGGGGCGGCACGCGGACCGGCGCGCGGCGACGGTGACGCACCCCGCGGGAGGGGTACGGTGACGCCATGACCAAACCCTACAGTGACGCCCTGGTGGCGGACGGGCCCCTGCTGTTCGTCTCCGGACAGACCCCCGAGGGTCCCGGGGGAGAGGTCGCCGGGGACGTCGGGGGGCAGACGCGCCAGATCTTCCGCAACCTGGAGGCCGTCCTGACCCGCCACGGCGCGGACCTGGGCCACCTGGTCAAGCTCACCTACTACCTGCGCCACATCTCCGACCTGGAGGAGTTCCGCTCGGCCCTGGTCGAGTGCCTGCCCGACGGACACCTGCCCGCCGCTTCCCTGGTGGAGGTGAGCGGCCTGGCCGACCCCACCTACCTCGTGGAGGTCGAAGGGGTCGCCTGCCTGCCCTCCGGGAGGTAGGCGTGCTGGAGCGCTTCGCCGCGCACCTGTCGGGCGAGCTGGGGCGCTCGCCCCACACCGTGCGCGGTTACCTGGCCGATCTGCGCTCCCTCCTGGCGTACCTGGAGGAGCGGGAACGGGGAGTGCGGGACCTGGACGTGGACCTGGTGCGCGGGTGGCTGTCCCGTGCCCGCGACGCGGGCGCCGGCCGCGCCACCGTGGCCCGCCGCGTGGCCGCGGTCCGCGCGTTCACCCGGTTCCTGCACCGCGAGGGCGTACTGGCGGCCGACCCCGGTCCGCGCTTGGCCAGCCCGGCGCAGCAGCGCTCCCTGCCCACGGTGCTCGACGAGCGCCAGGCCGCCGCGGCGCTCGCGGGGGGGACCGAGCAGACCCCGACCGGCCTGCGCCGCCGCGCGGTGGTGGAGACGCTCTACGCCACCGGCGTGCGCGTCGCCGAGCTGTGCGCCCTGGACCTCGCCGACGTGGACCGCGAACGCGACACCGTGCGGGTCCTGGGCAAGGGGGCCAAGGAGCGGACGGTCCCCGTGGGCGGTCCGGCCCTGGACGCCCTCGACGCCTGGCTGTCCGGCGGACGCCCGGAGGTGGCGGGCGCCGCCAGCGGCTCCGCGCTGTTCCTGGGGGCGCGGGGCGGCCGCCTCGGCGTCCGCCAGGCCCGCGAGGACGTGCACGCCCACCTGCGCGCCGTCGGCGCGGACAGCGCGCCGCACGGTCTGCGGCACAGCGCGGCCACCCACCTGCTCAACGGCGGCGCCGACCTGCGCAGCGTGCAGGAGTTCCTGGGCCACGCCAGCCCGCGCAGCACGCAGATCTACACCCACGTGTCCGTGGAGCGCCTGCGCGACACCTACCGCCGGGCCCACCCCCGCGCCTGACCGCTCCCCGAGCCGCCCCGGGTTCGTCCCGGCGCGCCCGGTCGGCGTACCGTGCGCCCGCGGCCCTCCCCCCCCCGCGACGACGCGGTCGGCGGGACCGGCAGCAGGCGGAACCGACCCAGGCCGAGCAGGGAGAGCGGGTCGAGGTAGTCGTCGCCGCGGAGCAGGCCCCAGTGCAGGCAGGGCCGCTCCGGGCAGTGCGGCGGCGCGGCGGCGAGCGTGCCCAGGACGTCCCCGGCGGCGACCGGGTCGCCGCGGACCAGGTCGGACTCCACCGGCAGGTAGGTGGTGCGCAGGTCGCCGTGCGCCACGCTCACCAGCGGTGCGCCCGCCACCCGGCCCGCGAAGTGCACCCGCCCCACCCCGGCCGCGCGGACCTCCCGGCCGGGTTCCGCGGCCAGGTCCACGCCCAGGTGTCCGGGCAGCCAGCGCTGTTCGGGCGGGTCGAAGGGGCGCAGCACCTCGACCGGCGGGTGCAGCGGCCAGTGCCAGTCTGCATCGGCGGGGTGGTACGGGGACAGGAGCGAGAGCCCCAGGGACAGGGCCAGGAGCAGTGAGGGGGCCATACCTCCAGGGTCCGGGCGCGGGGGCCGCGACGCCAGGGGGAGTCCGGGCCTGTGGACGATCCCGCCGCGGAAGGGGCGGGACACGGCGCAGGTCCCGACGTATTCCCGATGGAGATAGAATCATCTGTGGCCCGTCGGGCCGATCACAATACGCACGTCCACGAGCCTCCTCAGCGAGGGGCCGCACCCGCGGTCCGTGCCGCCTCCGGGCGGTGCGGCGGTACGGCCGGGGCGTCAGGAACAACCGAGGGCGGGGTCCCTCCCCGCCACCTCAAGGAGGACCAGGTCATGGCCACAGTCGTGACGATCCGCCAGCTCCTGGAGAGCGGCGTCCACTTCGGGCACCAGACCCGTCGCTGGAACCCCAAGATGAAGCGCTTCATCTTCACCGAGCGCAACGGCATCTACATCATCGACCTCCAGAAGTCGCTGGCCTACATCGACCGCGCCTACGAGTTCGTCAAGCAGACGGTCGCCCACGGCGGCACCGTCCTGTTCGTCGGCACCAAGAAGCAGGCGCAGGAGGCCATCGACGAGCAGGCCCGCCGCGTCGGCATGCCCTACGTCAACCAGCGCTGGCTGGGCGGCATGCTCACCAACTTCTCCACCGTGCACAAGCGGCTCCAGCGCCTCAAGGAGCTGGAGGAGATCGACTTCGACGACGTCGCCGGCTCCTCGCTCACCAAGAAGGAGCTCCTCAACCTTCGCCGTGAGAAGGAGAAGCTGGAGCGCACCCTCGGCGGTATCCGCGACATGTCCCGCGTGCCCAGCGCGGTCTGGATCGTGGACACCAAGAAGGAGCACATCGCGATCAGCGAGGCTCGCAAGCTGAACATCCCGGTGGTGGCCATCCTGGACACCAACTGCGACCCGGACGAGGTCGACTACCCGATCCCGGGTAACGACGACGCCATCCGCAGCGTCAGCCTGCTCACCCGCGTGGTCGCCGACGCCGTCGCCGACGGTCTCATGGCCCGCTCCGGCGCCTCCGAGGCCTCCGGCGAGCGCAAGTCCGCCGAGGAGCCCCTGGCCGAGTGGGAGCGCGAGCTCCTGGAGGGCAAGGCCGACTCGGGCCAGGCCGCCGCCGAGGCCGCCGAGACCGCCGCCGAGCAGGCTCCGGCCGAGACCGCCGTCGTCGCCCCGGCCGACGAGGTCGCCGCCGAGGCCCCGGCCGAGGCCACCTCCGAGGACTCCCCGGTCGACGCGCCCGCGAAGGCCCCCGACGCCGAGTAGTCCCGTGCCTCCGAGCACCGTCGCCGCCCCGCCGTTCCCGGCGGGGCGGCCGCTCGGTGCCCGGGAGCGGATCAGCTCCACTTTCCGTACAGACTCTCCACTCCAAGGGAATCCGAGAACAGTCATGGCGAACTTCACCGCCGCGGACGTCAAGAAGCTGCGCGACATGACCGGCGCCGGCATGATGGCCTGCAAGAAGGCCCTGACCGAGGCCGACGGCGACTTCGACAAGGCCGTCGAGGCCCTGCGCGTCAAGGGTGCCAAGGACGTCGGCAAGCGCGCCGAGCGCACCGCCGCCCAGGGCATGGTCGTCCTCAAGCAGGAGTCCGAAGGCAAGGCCACCCTCGTCGAGCTCAACTGCGAGACCGACTTCGTCGCCAAGAACGACCAGTTCATCGCGCTGGTCAACCAGGTCGCCGACTTCGTCGCCGCCCAGGACAGCGACGACCTCGCCACCGTCGCCGCCGCCGAGATCGAGCCGGGCAAGACCCTCCAGGCCTTCATCGAGGCCAAGAGCGCGGTCATCGGCGAGAAGCTGGAGTTCCGCCGCTTCGCCAAGTTCGAGGGCGCCTACGTCGCCAGCTACCTCCACAAGTCCGACCCGGACCTGCCCCCCACCATGGGCGTCCTGGTCGAGCTGGACAAGGCTGACGAGGAGGTCGGCAAGGACCTCGCCCAGCAGATCGCCGCGCTGGCCCCGCAGTACATCGGCCGGGACGACGTTCCCGCCGAGGTCGTGGAGAACGAGCGCCGCATCGCCGAGCAGACCACCCGCGAGGAGGGCAAGCCCGAGCAGGCCATCCCCAAGATCGTGGAGGGCCGCCTCAACGGTTACTTCAAGGACGTGACGCTGCTCGGCCAGCCGTTCGTCAAGGAGAACAAGAAGACGGTCCAGAAGGTCGTCGACGAGGCCGGCGTGACCGTCAAGCGCTTCGTCCGCTTCAAGGTCGGCCAGGCCTGAGGGTTTTGAGATGATGGAGGTGCCGGGGAGACTGCTCCCCGGCACCTTCGGTGGATATGGGCGGGTGGCGGGGCGCGTGAGCCCGGCCGGCCGCAGCGAGGATCACTCGGGGGACCCTGTGCCGCTCGGGGACGACAAGGGAGGCCACAGGCTGTGAACGAAGCGACGAGCACCGAACCTGCGATGCACGGTTCCGGGTGGAAGCGCGTGATGCTCAAACTCTCCGGCGAGGCGTTCGCCGGCGGCGGCGGCCTGGGCATCGACCCCGAGGTCGTCCAGTACGTGGCCGAGTCCATCGCCGAGGCGGTCTCCGAGGGCATCCAGGTCGCCGTGGTCGTCGGCGGCGGCAACATGTTCCGCGGCGCCCAGCTCACCGAGGGCGGCATCGAGCGCGGACGCGCCGACTACATGGGCATGCTCGGCACCGTCATCAACTGCCTCGCCCTCCAGGACTTCCTGGAGCGGCTCGGTGTGGACACCCGCGTGCAGACCGCGATCCACATGAGCCAGGTCGCCGAGGCCTACATCCCGCGCCGCGCCGTCCGCCACCTGGAGAAGGGCCGCGTGGTCATCTTCGGCGCCGGTCTGGGCGCACCGTTCTTCTCGACCGACACCACCGCCGCCCAGCGCGCGCTGGAGATCGGCGCGCAGGCGGTCCTCAAGGGCACCCAGGTCGACGGGGTCTACGACTCCGACCCCCAGCGCAACCCCGACGCGGTCAAGTTCGACAAGCTCAACTACAACGAGGTCCTCACCCGCGGCCTCAAGGTCATGGACGCGACCGCGGTCAGCCTGTGCATGGACAACGGGCTGCCCATCGTCGTGTTCGACCTGATGAGCCAGGGCAACATCCTGCGCGCGGTACGCGGTGAGAAGATCGGCACCATCGTCGGGCCGACCCCGGTCTAGACAGCCTCCGCGACCACAGCAAGCCACGACACCAGGGAGCGCCCACATGATCGAAGAGACCCTCCTCGAGGCCGAGGAGAAGATGGAGAAGGCCGTGACCGTGGCGAAGGAGGACTTCGCCACGATCCGCACCGGCCGCCCCACCCCGGCGACCTTCAACAAGATCACCGTCGACTACTACGGCGCCCGGACGCCGATCAACCAGCTGGCCTCCTTCTCGGTCCCCGAGCCGCGCATGGTGGTCATCTCGCCGTTCGACGTCAACTCGCGCACCGACATCATCAACGCCATCCGCAACAGCGACCTGGGCGTGAACCCCTCCGACGACGGCCAGGTCATCCGCGTGGTCTTCCCCGACCTGTCCGAGGAGCGCCGCAAGGAGTACGTCAAGGTCGCGCGGACCAAGGCCGAGGACGGCAAGGTCTCGATCCGCAACGTCCGCCGCCGCGCCAAGGACACCTTCGAGAAGGCCGTCAAGTCCGGCGACATCGGTGAGGACGAGGCGCACCGCGCCCAGGCCGAGCTGGACGAGCTGTCTTCGAAGTACGTCGCGTCCGTCGACGAGCTGCTGAAGCACAAGGAATCGGAACTGCTCGAGGTTTAGCCGGTGACCCTTCCTTCCTCCAGCGACTCGGGAGGCGATGACCGCTCGCCCGAGCACAGACCCGGCGGCGGGCCGCGGGGCGGTCCCGATCCGGACGGGCAGCGCTTCGTGCTGCACAAACCGGGGGGCGAGCCGGTCCGGACGGGCCGCAACCTCCCGGTGGCCATCGCCAGCGGGTGCGCCCTGGGCGCCCTCGTGTTCTTCTCCGTCTTCCCCCTCCCCCAGCTGTTCACGATCATCACTTCCCTGGGGGTGCTGATCGGCCTGCGCGAGGTCAACCGGGCGTTCGCGGGCAAGGGCATGGGCCTGGCACTGGTACCGCTGGCCGTGGGCGGCGTGGCCATGCAGGTCGCCGCCTACTTCGGGGGAACCGACTGGTTGGTGGGCACGACCGCGCTGACCGCGATCGTCGCTCTGGTGTGGCGGTTGCGCGGAGGTACGGAAGGGTTCGTGGCCGACGTCGCGGCCAACCTGTTCACCCTGGTGTACCTGCCGTTCCTCTTCGGTACGTGGCTGCTGCTCATCTCCCATCCCGAGGACGGCCAGTACCGCCTGGTCACGTTCATCGTGGTGACGATCTCCAGCGACATCGGCGGGTACTTCGCCGGAATCCTGCTGGGTCGGCACAAGATGGCGCCGGTGATCAGCCCCAACAAGACCTGGGAGGGCTTCGGCGGATCGGTCGTGGGCTGCGCCGTGGCGGGCGCGCTGTGCGTGACGCTGATGCTGGACGGCCCGTGGTGGGTCGGTGTGGTCCTGGGCCTGGCCGTCGTGCTGGCCGCCACCGTCGGAGACCTCATCGAGTCGCTGTTCAAACGCGACCTCGGGGTCAAGGACATGGGCAGGTTCATGCCCGGGCACGGCGGCCTCATGGACCGCCTGGACTCGCTGCTGATCGCCGGTCCCGTCACGTGGATGGTGCTGAGCCTGCTGCTGTAGGCGGGCGGCGGACGGGGCGGGTCCTCCCGGGGACCCGCCCCGTCGGCGTCCCCGCTTCTGGCCCCCCGACCGGGCGGGTGGATACGCTCGTCGGGTGGATGAACCGCTGATCGAACGAATGCGCGTGTACGGCGAGACGGTCTTCGCCGAGATGACGCGGCTGGCCGTGGAGACCGGATCGGTCAACCTGGGGCAGGGGTTCCCCGACACCGACGGTCCCCGTTCCCTGCTGGAGGCCGCCTCCGGGCACATCCTGGAGGGGGTGAACCAGTACCCGCCCGGGCCGGGCCGCCCCGAGCTGCGGCGGGCGGTGAGCCGCTACCGGGCCCGCCACTACGGCATCGAACTGGACCCGGACACCGAGGTCTACGTGACCGTCGGCGCCACCGCCGGGATCGCGGCCGCGATGCTCGCCCTGGTGGAGCGCGGAGACGAGGTGATCGTCTTCGAGCCGATGTACGACTCCTACGCCGCCATGATCACGCTGGCGGGCGGGGTGCGCAGGCCGGTGACGCTGCGGCCGGACCCCGTGACCGGCCGGTTCACCTTCGACCCCGCCGAGCTGCGCGCGGCCGTGGGACCCCGCACCCGGATGGTCCTGGTGAACACGCCGCACAACCCCACGGGGACCGTGTTCACCGCCGAGGAGCTGGAAGAGGTCGCGCGGGTGTGCCGCGAGCACGACCTGATCGCGTTCACCGACGAGGTGTACGAGTTCCTCACCTTCGACGGGCGGCCGCACGTGCCGCTGGCCGCCCTGCCGGGCATGCGCGAGCGGACGCTGTCGGTGTCCTCGGTCGGCAAGATGTTCGCGGTGACCGGGTGGAAGACCGGCTGGGTGATGGGGCCCGAACCGCTGGTCACAGCGGTGCGCACGGTGAACCAGTTCCTCACCTTCTCCGCGAACGGCGCGCTCCAGCTGGCCGCGGCCGAGGCCATCGACGGGGAGGAGGAGTGGGTCGCCGCCCAGCGCACCGCCCTCCAGGGCAAGCGAGACCGCCTGGTGGAGGGGCTGAGCGGGGCCGGTTTCCAGGTGGACGCGTGCGAGGGCACCTACTTCGTCATGGCCGACATCCGCCCGCTGGGGTACGCGGACGGGGTGGAGGTGGCCCGCGCCCTGCCCAGGGAGGCCGGGGTGGCGGCCGTGCCCGCCCAGGTGTTCTACGACCATCAGGAGGAGGGCGCGCACCTGCTCCGGTTCGCGTTCTGCAAGAGGGACGAGGTGCTGGACGAGGCGGTCGCCCGCCTCTCCGGCTGGCACGCGCGCGGGAGGTAGGAACCCGCCGCCGTGCGCACCGGCGGAGCGCACGGCGGCGTCCGTCAGACCCGCGGGGCCCGGCGGGAGCGCGCGTCCATCACCTCGACCAGGCGCCGCTCCGCGTCGGGCCCCGCGGTGATCCGGGGCAGGCGCCACATCAGGGCGGCCCCGGCCACCCACCACACGAGCACCATCAGCCACTCGTTGGGCCAGCTCAGCGCCGCGGGCATTCCGGGCAGGTAGAGCAGGAGCAGTCCCGCGGACAGCACGAGGGCCACCGTTCCGACGGGGACGCCCGCCGGGACGGTGAAGGGCCGCTCCATGGCGGGTTCGCGGCGGCGCAGCACGAGGAAGCTGACCACCACGGTGACGAAGCCGACCACGATGTTCAGGCCCCCGGCGTTGACCAGCCAGCCCAGCATCGGCTCGCCGAAGAACGGGGACACCAGGGAGAGCGCGCCGACGAACAGCACGGCGTTGGACGGGGTGCGAAAGCGAGGGTGCAGGCGGCCGAACCAGGCCGGGAGCATCCACGATGCGGCCATGGCGTAGATGAGGCGGCTGCCGCCGATGAGGAAGGCGTTCCAGCTGGTCAGCAGGCCCGCGACGCCGCCGAGGACGAGCAGGTTGCCCATGGCCGCGCTGTCCCACATGGCGGCGACGGCGTCGGCGGAGGCCAGTTCCGAGTCCGCCAGCTCGGCCGGGCCCAGGCCCGAGCCCGCCGTCAGCACGACCATCACGTACCAGGCGGTCGCGCAGAACACCGACAGCACCAGCAGGGTGCCGACCATGCGGTACGGGAGTCTGATCTCGGAGGCCGACTGCGGGATGACGTCGAAGCCGACGAAGAGGAACGGGACCGCCACCAGGACCACGAACATGCCCGGGACGCCGTCGCCGAACAGCGGCCGCATGTTGTCCACGGACCCGCCGACGAACGCGCCGGTGACCATGGCGGCCCCGGTGACCAGCAGGAATAGCACCGCGATGGTCTGGAAGACGCTCGCGGGCCTGATGCCGACGTAGTTGACGGCGGTCATCAGCACGGCCGCGGCCACGCCCACGGCGACCAGGCCGGCGTGGACGTCGTACCCGGCGACGGTCCACAGGCGGCCGACCGCCATGTCGGGGAAGAGGTAGACGAGGGTCTGGGGGACGGCCACGGCCTCGAAGGCGACGACGGAGACGTAGCCCAGGATCATGGCCCAGGAGGCGGTGAAGGCCCCCTTGGGGCCGATGGCGCGCATGGCGTAGTGGTGTTCCCCGCCCGCGTGCGGCATCGCGGCGACGAGTTCGGCGTAGGTGAGGCCGACGAAGGCCATGATGACTCCGCCGACCACGAAGGCCAGCGCCGCGCCCGCGCTCCCCGCCGCGTCGACGAAGTCGCCCACCAGTACGATCCAGCCGAAACCGATCATCGCGCCGAAGCCGAGGGCGAGGACGTCACCCCTTCCGAGCACCCGGACGAAACTCTGGCTGTTGTCGGACACGGGGTCTCCCAACGGTCGTGCCTGTGGTGCAGGACACACAAGCACGCGGCGGCGGTGAGCGGAAGGGCCCGCCGCGGAGGTTTTCGCTTCCGCCGCCCACACCGCTCGCGCACCGGTGCGGCGCCCGGCCCCGGCCGCCGGTCGGTGCGGACGCCCCACCCGCGAACGCGCGGTCCGGAGGCCGGACGCGGTGGGTGCTCCCGACGGCCGGTCGGGCGTCCGTCGGTGAGCCCGTTCCCTCCGGGGCGGAGGAGCTCACGGGTTCCACACCATGGTCCGCTGGTGCACGTGCTTCCCCCCGAAGCGCACGCCCGGCACCACAGGGGTCGGACCGTGGGGCTCGAACCCGGCCCGTGCGAAGAAGCGCACGGCGCCGGTGTTCTCCACGAGGGTCTGCAGGTGGCAGCCGCGGGATCCCCGCGAGCGCAGCCGCTCCTGCCACTCGCGCACCAGAGCGGCGCCCACGCCCGTGCCGCGTGCCCGGGACTCGACGTTGACGTGCAGGTGGGCGGGCCAGCGCGGGTCCGAGAGCTCGCCCGCGGTGGGTCTGCGCCTGAGGGCGGACACCCCCGCGTCCAGCACGGCCCGTGCGAAGAAGGCCGCGGGTCCGCGACGCAGCGCGAGCCGGTGCTCCCGGATGGCGCGGTTCATGAGCTCGCTCTCCCCGGGCATCGCGGAGGGTTCGGGGCAGCCGGTCAGGTAGCCCGCCATCCGTCCGTCGACGAGGGCGACCAGCAGCGAGTCGGGCACGTGGTCCATGTAGGGGGCCAGGTAGACAGCGGCCTCGGACGGAAGGTGTCCCCAGAGCTCCCCGGACGGAGACCCCTCGCCCGCACGGGCGAACAGCGCCCGCAGTTCGGCGCGGTCGTCCTCGCGGAAGGTCCGGATCTCGGTACTGGCCACGGTGCCGCCCCTTAACTGTGTATCAAGTACAGTGTAGAGGATACACAGTCTGGCGCCCGGGCCGACGGGCCCGGGCGCCGCACCTTGGGCCCTGTCAGACCTCGGGCTCGAACCAGACCGCGCCGAGCGGGGGCAATGCGACCTCCGCCGAGAACGGCTGCCCGTCCCAGGGCACGGGCTCGGCGTCCACGCGGGCGGGCGCCGGGTGGTCCGACCCGCCGAAGCGCGCCTCGTCGGTGTTGAGCACCGCGTTCCAGCGGCCCCCGGAGGGCAGGCCCATCCGCCGCCCGGTACGGGGCACCGGCGAGAAGTTCACCGCGCAGGCGAGCACCGAGCCGTCGTCGCCGTGGCGCAGGTAAGACAGCGTGTTCCCCTCGCGGTCACCGCCGTCCAGCCAGGTGAAGCCCGCCGGTTCGGTGTCCCGCGACCACAGCGCGGCCCGCGGCCGGTAGGCCTCGTTGAGCGTCCGCACCAGGCGCTGCACCCCCGCGTGGTGCTCGAACTGGAGCAGCCACCACGGCACGCCCTCCCGGTGCGACCACTCGTCGCCCTGGGCGATCTCCCCGCCCATGAACAGCAGCTGCTTACCCGGGTGGGACCACATGAACGCCAGGAGCGCGCGCAGGGTCGCCGACCGCTGCCACTCGTCGCCGGGCGGCTTGTTGAACAGCGACTGCTTGCCGTGCACCACCTCGTCGTGCGACAGCGGCAGCACGTAGTTCTCGCTGTAGGCGTAGACCATCGAGAACGTGACGTCGTCGTGGTGGTACTGGCGGTGGACCGGCTCCTTCTTGACGTACTCCAGGGTGTCGTGCATCCACCCCATGTTCCACTTGAACCCGAAGCCGAGCCCGCCGTGGTCCACGGGCGTGGTCACGCCCGTGTAGGCGGTGGACTCCTCCGCGATCATCGCCACGTGCGGGTTGCGCCGGTAGACGGTGGTGTTGAGCTCCTTGAGGAAGTCGATCGCCTCCAGGTTCTCCCTGCCGCCGAACACGTTCGGCTCCCAGGCCCCGGAGCCGCGCGAGTAGTCCAGGTAGATCATCGAGGCCACCGCGTCCACCCGCAGGCCGTCGACGTGGAACTCCTCCAACCAGTACAGGGCGTTGGCCACGAGGAAGTTGCGCACCTCGGTCCGCCCGTAGTTGAAGATCAGCGTCCCCCAGTCCGGGTGCTCGCTCCGGCGGGGGTCGGGGTGCTCGTACAGCGCGCTCCCGTCGAAGCGGGCCAGCGCCCACTCGTCCTTCGGGAAGTGCGCGGGCACCCAGTCCAGCAGCACGCCGACGCCCGCGCGGTGCAGGGCGTCCACCAGGTGGCGGAACTCGTCCGGGGTGCCGAACCGGGGCGTGGGCGCGTAGTACGAGGTCACCTGGTATCCCCAGGAGCCGTCGTAGGGGTGGCCCGCCACGGGCAGGAACTCCACGTGCGTGAACCCCATGTCGGTCACGTACGCGACGAGCTCCTCGGCCAGTTCGGCGTAGCCCAGTCCGGGCCGCCATGAGCCCAGGTGCACCTCGTACACGCTCATCGGCGCCCGGTGCTGCTCCACGCCCTTGCGCTCGGCCATCCACTCCTGGTCGGACCACACGTGCGTGGACGAGGTGACCACGGAGGCGGTCGCGGGCGGCATCTGCGTGCACCGCGCCATGGGGTCGGCCTTGTCGCGCCAGTGCCCGTCGGCGCCCAGGACCTGGAACTTGTACAGGCCGCCCTCGCCGATCCCGGGCACGAACAGCTCCCACACGCCGCTGGAGCCCAGGCTCCGCATCGGGTGCCCGACGCCGCTCCAGTGGTTGAAGTCGCCGATCATCCGCACGCCCCGCGCGTCCGGCGCCCACACCGCGAACCGGGTGCCGGCCACCTCGCCCATCGCGGTGTCCTCGACCCGCACGTGCGCTCCGAGGGCGTTCCACAGCTCCTCGTGGCGGCCCTCGCCGATCAGGTGCAGGTCCAGCTCGCCCAGGGTCGGCGCGAACCGGTACGGGTCGGCGGCCACGTGCTCGGCGCCGTCCTCGTAGCGGGCGCTGATCCGGTAGTCGGGCCCGGAGCCGAGCCTGCTCCGGGACACCTTCGCGGAGAACACCCCCCGGTGCAGGTGGTCCAGGCGCAGCCGCGATCCGTCGGCCAGGACGGCGTGCACCTCCACCGCGCCCGGCCGCAGGGCCCGCACGACGGTGCCCCGGCCCTCGGCGTGCACACCCAGCAGCGCGTGCGGGTCGTGGTGGTGGCCGTCCACCAGCCGGTCCAGGGCGGCGACCAGTTCGGGGTCGGGCCCCTTGCGCCGGGAGGCGGCCGGGGTCCTGGTCGCCGCGGCCCTCCCGTCGGTGGAGGCCCGGCCCTTCGAGGCGGCCGGGGTCCTCTTCGCGGCCGGGGCCCTCTCAGCGGCCTTCGCCGTCGCGGCCTTCTCGCCCGCCTTGGCCGCTCCGGCCCCCGCGGGCTCCACGGCGGCGGGTTCCACCACGGCCGCCGTCTCGGCGACCGACACCTCCTCCACGACCGGGATGCTCTCCACGGCCTTCTTCTTCGGGCTCTTCCCGTTCGTCGCAGTCTTGGCTGTGTTGGCACGCGGACGTTGTTCGCTGCGCGGCGAGGTCAATGCGGGCTCCGTGGTACTCGTGCGGACGGATCGGGGGGCGTGGTGGTCGAAGCGGCGGCCGCCCCGCTCGGGGGAGGCCGTGCTCTTCGGGGCTCCGCTTCGCTCCGCCCCGTGCTCGGGCGCCTCAAGGGCGCGAACCGCCGGCGCCCGGGCCCGCCCCCTCCGGGGGCCAAGCGAACTTTCACCGGACACCGCCTATCCGGGCACGGGAGGCGCGGCGGCGGTGGCGATGGAATCCAGCGGGACCCGCAGCCAGTTCGGCCGGTTCCGGGCCTCGTACAGCACCTCGTACACGGCCTTGTCGAACTCGAAGGCCCGCAGGACCGCCAGGTGCTTCTCCGGGTCGGCCCCGCCGCCGTCGGCGTAGCCCCGGCAGAACGCCTCCCGGTTGTGCCGGGCCCAGGAGCGGGCCGCCCACTCCAGACCGGGGTCGCCCGGGTGTCCGATCAGCAGGTACCCGGCCGCGTAGTCGAAGGAACGGAGCATCCCCGCCACGTCCCGCAGCGGGCTGGACAGTCGCTGGCGGTCGCGCACCGGCATGGTGGGCTCGCCCTCGAAGTCCAGCAGCACCCATCCGGACCCGGTCCGGACCGCCTGCCCCAGGTGGTAGTCGCCGTGGATGCGCTGTATCGGCAGCGGCTCGTCCACCTCGGAGAAGTCGGCGTAGGCCTCCATCACCCGGGGCGCGTGCTCGGCCAGCTCCGGCACCTCGGCGCTGGCCATCGCCAGGCGCTCGACCATGGCGTCGGCCATCTCGGCCGCGCCCGTCGGGGTGAGCACGTCCGTGGGCAGGGTCCGGGCCAGCGACCGGTGCACCTCGGCGGTGGTGCGGCCCAGCCGGGCCGCCTCCCCGGTGAACGCGGACTCGCGCCCGTCTCCCGGCCCCTCCAGCAGGGCGCGCACGTTGGCGGTGGCGAGCACCCACCCGTCCGTGGCGTGCGGGATGTAGGTCTGGAGCATGGCCAGCGTCGTGGGCGTGGAGTGCCCGACCAGGTCGGCCTCGATCCACCCGCACGGCCGGGCCACGTACGGGGTCCCCGACAGGGCCATGTTCAGCTCCAGGTCCGGGTTGGGCCCGGGCCAGAGCCTGCGGAAGGTCTTGAGGACGTAGTCCTCGCCGAAGACCAGCGACGTGTTGGACTGCTCGCCGGTGAGCAGCCGCCCGGCCGAACCGGTGCGGATGCTGTCGCCCGGCAGGCTGCGGAAGCGCACCTTTCCGGAGGGCTCGGCCCCGGTGGGGGCGGCGAACCGCTCCAGGAGCATCCGGGTCAGCTCCTCGTCGTGGGCGGCGTCGTAGACCACCCTGGGTCTGCCGCCCGCCACCTGGCACACGCCGATGGCCACGCGCGCCAGGTCCGGCGGCAGGGATCGCGGCGGCCGCGAGCCCAGCAGCACCTGGTAGCGGGAGCTGCGGCCCCGCTGCCCGGCCTGGAGGACCAGGACGCTCAGGTCCGGGCCCTCGGGGCCCGACGTCACCAGCGTGTGCCTGCTCTCGACCCGGATCTGGCGGATGGGGATCCCCTTGCCGGAGAACCAGCGCTGTCTCGGTAGCCAGACGGCCAGGAGTTCTTCGAGTTGGGACATGTCAGAGCGACCCGTTTCCCTTCTCGCCCCCACCCCGGCCCGTGCGCTCCGCGGCCGGGCCCGAGGGGCCCGAGGCGCGCACCGCGCTCCCGTGGGAGGGGGCGTGCGCGCCGTCGCCGAACGCGGGGGAGAACCCGGACGGGATGCTGGACGTCGTGCTCACTGGGTGGTCCGGTGCGTGCGTCCGGGCCGCGGCCGCCGACACCGGCGAGGTCTCGAAGGTGGCGTGCAACCGGGCCCCGGCCCCGGGCAGTCCGTAGGACGGCATGCCGTCCCGGCTCGTGCCCGCGGAC
The DNA here is from genome assembly GCF_018316795.1 of Nocardiopsis akebiae. Taxonomy (NCBI): domain Bacteria; kingdom Bacillati; phylum Actinomycetota; class Actinomycetes; order Streptosporangiales; family Nocardiopsidaceae; genus Nocardiopsis; species Nocardiopsis akebiae. Next base: position 5,763,772 of record NZ_CP074132.1, on the reverse strand, counting down.
TCCCGGTCGGCGGTGGCGGGCAGCTGGAACCAGTAGAAGCCGTGCCCGGGCAGGGTGAGCAGGTAGGGCAGCTCCCCGATCTCGGGGAAGCGCACACCGCCCACGCACTCCACCGGGGCGACCCCGGCGTAGCGCCCCAGGTCCAGCTCCACGGGCTGCGGGTACCGCGACAGGTTGTTGACGCAGAGCATCCGGTCGTCGCCGTGCTCGCGGATGAAGGCCAGCACGCTCGGGTTGGTGGCGTTGAGCTCGGTGAAGGCGCCGGTGCCGAACACGGGGTGGCGCTTGCGGATCTGGATCATGCGGCGCGTCCAGTGCAGCAGCGAGCCGGGGTTGTCGCGCTGGGACTCCACGTTGAGCGCCTGGTACCCGTAGACCGGGTCCATGATCAGCGGCAGGTACAGGCGGGCCGGGTCGCCCTTGGAGAACCCGGCGTTGCGGTCCGAGCTCCACTGCATGGGCGTGCGCACGGCGTCGCGGTCGCCCAGCCAGATGTTGTCGCCCATGCCGATCTCGTCGCCGTAGTACAGGACGGGCGAGCCCGGCAGGGACAGCAGCAGGGCCGTGAACAGCTCGATCTGGTTGCGGTCGTTGTCCAGCAGGGGCGCGAGACGCCTGCGGATCCCCACGTTGGCGCGCATGCGGGGTTCCTTGGCGTACTCGGAGTACATGTAGTCGCGCTCCTCGTCGGTGACCATCTCCAGGGTCAGCTCGTCGTGGTTGCGCAGGAAGATCGCCCACTGGCAGTTGCGGGGGATCGGCGGCGTCTGGGCGAGGATCTCCGAGATCGGGAAGCGCTGCTCCTGCCTGACCGCCATGAACATGCGCGGCATCAGCGGGAAGTGGAAGTTCATGTGGCACTCGTCGCCGCCGGACTCGAAGTCGCCGAAGTAGTCGACGACGTCGGACGGCCACTGGTTGGCCTCGCTCAGCAGCACGCGGTCGGGGTAGAGCCGGTCCACCTCGGCGCGCACGCGCTTGAGGAACTCGTGCGTCTCCTTGAGGTTCTCGCAGTTGGTGCCCTCGCGCTCGTACAGGTAGGGCACGGCGTCCAGGCGGAACCCGTCGATGCCCAGGTCCAGCCAGTAGCGCAGGACCTCCAGGATCGCCTCCTGGACGGCCGGGTTCTCGAAGTTGAGGTCGGGCTGGTGGGAGAAGAACCGGTGCCAGTAGTACTGGCCGCGGACCTCGTCGTAGGTCCAGTTGGACGTCTCGGTGTCGACGAAGATGATGCGGGCCTCGTCGTAGCGGTCGTCGGTGTCCGACCACACGTAGAAGTCCCCGTAGGGCCCGTCCGGGTCCTCGCGGGAGGCCTTGAACCACGGGTGCTGGTCGCTGGTGTGGTTCATGACCAGGTCGGTGATGACCCGGATCCCGCGCCGGTGCGACTCGTCCAGGAGTTCCACGAAGTCGGCGGTGCGGCCGAACTCCGGGAGGATCTTGAAGTAGTCGGAGATGTCGTAGCCGCCGTCGCGCAGGGGCGACTCGTACATCGGAAGCAGCCACACGCAGTCGATGCCCAGCCACTGGAGGTAGTCCAGCTTCTGCACCAGACCGGCGAGGTCGCCGGTGCCGTCGCCGTTGGAGTCGAAGAAGCCCCGGGCGAGCACCTCGTAGAAGACGGCGTGTTTGTACCAGTGGGGATCACTGGTGCCGCCGGAGGACATCAGCGGGCCGGTGGCGGCCCCGGTGGCCGGGGCGAGCGGACCGTGTTCGGCGTGACCGCGTCCGCCGGGGCCGGGCTCGTCTTTGCTCATCTAATGCTCCCCACCAAGAATGTTCGACGTCGGTTCAACAGGCGTTTCGGACACGGCGGGGCTCCGGCGGAGCAGCGGCTCCGCCGGGCCCGTGCGCTGGTTCCGGGGCCGCTATCTGCCGCTGACGGTGAACACGTGCGCGGGACCGGCCGCGGGGTCGAGTCGGACGTAGTTGTCCGCACCCCAGGTGTAGGAACGGCCGGTCAGCTCGTCGGTCACCCTGAGCTCCTCCTCCCTTGTGAGGCCGATGGACGGCAGATCCAGGTGCACCGTCGCCTCGCGTGCGCGGTGCGGGTCGAGGTTGACGACTGCGATCACGGCGTCGTCGGGGTCCTTGGGGCCGGTGCCGGGCCGGTGCTTGGAGAAGCAGACGATCTCGGGGCGGTCCACGTGGTGGAAGCGCAGGTTGCGCAGCTCCCGCAGGGCCGGGTGCTCCCGGCGCAGCCGGTTGAGCAGCGTGAGGAGGCCGGCGAGGGTCTCGCCGGAGGCCTCGGCCGCGGCCCAGTCGCGGGGGCGGTACTGGTACTTCTCCGAGTCGAGGTACTCCTCGCTGCCCGGTCCGGCGGGGGTGTTCTCGCACAGCTCGAAGCCTGAGTAGACGCCCCAGGTGGGGGAGAGCAGGGCCGCCAGCACGGCGCGGACGGCGAACGCGGGCCGACCGCCGTGCTGGAGGTAGGCGTGCAGGATGTCCGGGGTGTTGGCGAAGAAGTTGGGCCGCAGGTAGTGGGCGCTCTCCCGGCTCAGCTCGGTGAGGTAGTCGGTCAGTTCGTCCTTGCCGTTGCGCCAGGTGAAGTAGGTGTAGGACTGGTGGAAGCCGACCTTGGCCAGTGTGCGCATCATGGCGGGGCGGGTGAAGGCCTCGGCGAGGAAGAGCACGTCGGGGTGCCTGTGGGCGACGTCGGCGAGCAGCTTCTGCCAGAACGCGACCGGCTTGGTGTGCGGGTTGTCGACGCGGAAGATCCGCACGCCGTGGGCGATCCAGTGCTCGACCACCCGCAGGACCTCCGCGTACAGGCCCTTGAAGTCGCGGTCGAAGTTGAGCGGGTAGATGTCCTGGTACTTCTTGGGCGGGTTCTCGGCGTAGGCGATGGAGCCGTCGGCCCGGGCGGTGAACCACTCGGGGTGCTCGGTGACCCAGGGGTGGTCGGGGGAGCACTGCAGGGCCAGGTCCAGGGCGATCTCCATGCCGTGCTCGCGTGCCTCGGCGACGAAGGCGTCGAAGTCGGCGAGGGTGCCCAGGTCGGGGTGGACCGCGTCGTGGCCGCCGTCGGCCGACCCGATGGCCCACACCGAACCGGGGTCGCCGGGGCCGGCGGTCAGGGCGTTGTTGGCGCCCTTGCGGTGGGTGGTGCCGACCGGGTGGATCGGCGGGAGGTAGACCACGTCGAAGCCCATGTCGGCGATGGCGGGCAGGCGCTTGGCCGCGGTGGCGAGGGTGCCCGAGAGCTCCTGGCCCGGCGCGGTGTCGACCTGGGCGCCCTCCGAGCGCGGGAAGAACTCGTACCAGGAGCCGAACAGCGCGCGCTCGCGGTGGACGACGACGCTGGTGCGCCTGGACCTGGTGACCAGCTCGCGCAGGGGAGCGCGCTCCATCTCGGCCAGGACCTCGGGGGTGAGCGCCGTTTCGAAGCGCTCCACCGGGGTCGTCGAGGTGTCGCGCAGCGCCTTGGCGGCGGCGTTCAGGAAGGGGCGGCGCGGGACCCGTCGACCGGCGCGGGCGAGCAGGCGGGCGCCCTCCTCCAGAACGAGCTCGGTGTCCTGGCCCAGCGGGAGCTTGACCCCCGCGACGTGGCGCCAGGTGGCGAAGGGGTCGGTCCACGACTCGACGGCGAAGGACCACGTTCCCTCCGCGGGGAGGCTGACGCAGGCCTCGTAGCGGTCGGTGCCGGGGGCGTGCTCGCGCATGGGGACGAGCTGTTCGCGGCGTCCCTCGGGGGAGTAGACGACGACGCCCGCGGCGAGGGAGTCGTGGCCCTCGCGGATCACCGTCGCTCCCACGGTGAAGCGTTCGCCGGGAACGGCTTTCACCGGTCCGAGGTCGTTCTCTGGAGAGATATCGAGGATGGGCAGGCGTCCGATCACTGGCTACACCGTAATTGTCGTGGTTCGACGTTGCGGAACCGTGCTGTTTTTCGGCAGGCGGAAATAACCGGAAGTTAATCCAGGGCAAGACGGAGTTCACGGAGCATCCGGAACAGAAACTGTCCGGATTAAGGCTTCGGTGCCCTCCGCTGTCTATCGTCTGCCCTCTTGTGGTGTTTGGCGGAGTGCCAGGGCCGGATAATTTCTGTGATCCTCATCACAGTGGGTGTGTGTACTAAGAGCAGGTGTTTGTCGGGTTTCTGCTGAGTAAACCTCTCAATTCGGTCATAAGGGCGCAGTGGATTCAGGTGCCTCTGTGGTTGTTTTCCGATGCATTCTGTGGAAATGACGGAAAACTGATCGGTCATGTTGGACGGTGTGCTGCGGTGGGTAGGGATGACCGAATGCACGCGCGAGCTGTATGGCCGTATTCCGGACATCCGTGCGTGACCGGATAGTCGCCTAAGGAACTTTTGTCCCGGATTCGGGCGCCCGTGGCCCGATCGCTCTCCTCCGTGTCCGAGCCCCCGGTGCCGGTTGTGTGACGCGCTTGTTTCATGGTGATTGACGAAATATGTTCGCTATGTGGTGCTTTGCTTGTTATTGAGGAAGTTTTTCGCTGACGCGCCCGTCAACCCGGTCCGCCCTTTACGTCCGCCCTGAGAGCGTGGTCGGCGGAGTTGCCTGCCCGCGCGTCCCGCGGGCGGGGCGGCACACGGACGTAGGGGGCGACGTGACGGAGTCCAACCAGCGTCCGCCGCGCGGGCGGCGGCACGAGGCCCCGCGCCGGAACCGGCGCGGGGCCCTCTCCCGCGCGGTAGCGGCCGCCGCGGGCCCGCGTGTCCGGCGGTGGGCCGAGGTCCTGCGCCGAAAGGTGTCGGAACCGGGCCCGACGGGGGACCGCCGGGAGACGGTCCAGCGCCTGGCCGGAACCAGCGCGGTCGCCGGTCTGCTCACGGCTGCGCTGGTCATGCCCTGGGCCGGCGGTCTCGGGCTGGCGGCCAAGGACTCCGCCGCGGCCTTCATGGCCCTGCCCAGCGACCTGGCCGTGCCGCGCCCGTCCGAGCGCGTGCTGCTGACCGACGTCGAAGGGGAACCGATCGCCGAGGTCGCCGAGCGCGAGCGCGACGTGGTGCCGCTGGACGAGATCAGCCCCTGGGTTCCCGCCGCCCTCATGGCGATCGAGGACGACCGCTTCTACGAGCACGCCGGGCTGGACCTGCGCGGCACGCTGCGCGCGGCCGTCCGTACCGCACTGGGCAACACCCAGGGCGGGTCCACCATCACCCAGCAGTACGTGAAGAACCTCCTCATGGAACAGGCCGACACCGAGGAGGAGCTGGCGAGCGCCAACGCGCGCACCCTGACCCGCAAGGTGCTGGAGTTGCGCTACGCCATCGAGCTGGAGGAGAAGCTCACCAAGGACGAGATCATGGAGGGCTACCTCAACCTCGCCTACTTCGGCCAGAACGCGTACGGCATCGAGGTCGCCGCCGAGCGCTACTTCTCCGTCCCGGCTTCCGAGCTCGACCCCGCGCAGGCCGCCACGATCGTGGCGCTGGTGCGCGCGCCCTCGTACTACGACCCGCTCACCAACCCGGAGGCCTCCGTCGAGCGCCGCAACCTGGTGCTGGACCGGATGGTCGCCACCGGACACCTGGAGGGCGCGGAGGCGGAGGAGTACAAGGGCCGGGGCCTGGAGGTCGACGAGACCCCGCGCGCGGGCAGCTGCTTCAGCAGCGAGCAGCCCTTCTTCTGCGACTACGTCATGCGGTGGCTGGGCGGCTCCGACGCGCTCGCCGGGACCCAGGAGGAGCGCGACGGGATGCTGGAGCGGGGCGGCATCACCGTGCGCACCACCCTGGACTTGGACATGCAGGAGGCCGCCGAGCAGGCGATCGAGCGCTACGTCCCCGCGGGTGACTCCCACAAGTTCGCCGCCGAGGTCCTCGTGGAGCCCGGTACCGGCCGGGTGCGGGTGATGGCCCAGAACATGCGCTACGGCTTCGACGACGAGCCGGGCACCACCTCGATCAACCTGTCCGTGGACCACGAGGACGGCGGGTCGCTGGGCTACCAGGCGGGTTCGACGTTCAAGCCGTTCACCCTCGCCGCAGCCCTGGACGCCGGGCTCAAGTACGACACCAGCTTCTCCTCGCCCAAGTCCACGACGGTGAGCGGCCTGGAGAACTGCGAGGGCGGCAGGATGGCGCCCTGGGACGTGGGCAACGCCGGGGAGAGCGACGGCGGCGAGCACAACATGATCAGCGGGACGAAGGGTTCGGTGAACACCTACTTCGCCCAGCTCCAGGAACGCGTCGGCCTGTGCGAGACGGCGGAGATGGCCCAGAGCCTGGGCGTCCACCGCGCGGACGGCGAGGACCTGCAGGTGTGGAGCTCCTTCACCCTGGGCGACCAGGAGGTCTCCCCGCTAACCATGGCCAGCGCCTACGCCGTCTTCGCCTCCCGGGGCACCTACTGCGAGCCGGTCCCCGTGGCCTCGGTCCTCGTCGAGGGCGAGGACGGCGAGGAGATCGAGGTGGGCACCGAGTGCGAGGAGGGCGCGCTGGACACCGAGGTCGCCGACGGCGTCAACCACCTGCTCCAGCAGACCTTCGAGGGCGGTACCGCCAACGGCCTGGAGATCGGACGCCCGGTGGCGGGCAAGACCGGCACCACCGACAGCGCGGCCTACGCGTGGTTCGCGGGCTACACCCCGAACCTGGCCGGGACCGTGGTGGTCGGCGACATCCGGGGCGGGGAGCAGCACACCCTCCAGGGCGTGACCATCGGGGACCGCTACTACGGCATCGTCTACGGGGCCACGCTGCCCGGACCGATCTGGCAGGCCACCATGCGCGAGGCCGTGGCGGGCCTGCCGGAGGAGGAGTTCGCCCCCTCGCCGAAGGTCTACGGCAAGGCCTCGGACAAGCCGTCGGGCGGCGGTGGCGACGGCGACGACGGCGACACCGGTGGAGGCGGCGGTGCCGGTGACGGCGGCCTCGCGGCCGGTGACGGCGGGGGTGACGGCGGGGGCGACGGCGGCTCGACCGGCGGTGGCGGCACCGGCGGGGGCGGAGGTTCGACCGGCGGTGGCGGTGGGGAATCGACCGGCGGTGGTGGCGGTACCGGAGGCGGCGAGGGCTCGACCGGAGGCGGCGGCGCCGGCGGTGGAGGCGGGAACACCGGAGGCGGCGGCACCGGCGGGGACGGAGGTTCGACCGGCGGTGGCGGCGGCACCGGCGGTGGAGGCGGGAACACCGGAGGCGGTGGAGGCGACGGCGGTGGCGGCGGTACCGGCGGCGGCGAGTCGCCGGGCGGGGGCGGCGGCGCGCCCTGGAACGGCACGCCCCCGCAGCCGCAGGTGCCCGAGGGCGGTGCCGGTCCCGGGGACTGAGGCCCCGACGTGCGCTGACGGGACCCGGGAACACTGCGGCGTTCCCCCGTGTTCGTATTGATGAAACCGACAGGGGAGCGCGCGAGCGCTGAGAGTGCGGCACCAGGCCGCAGACCCTTACACACCTGATCTGGGTCATGCCAGCGAAGGAAGTCGTAGGAACCGTCACCGGTGGCGGGCTCCCGCGCACCGGGGACGTCCCGGCGCGCGGAACGCGTCCCGGCGCCGCTCTCGGCCGCACGGGCCCCTCGCATCCCCCGGCGAAGGGACACCGCATGAAGAGGAACACCACCATCCCCCAGGGCACCGGCTTCCGGCGCGACGTCCTCGACCGGCTGCGTAGCTGGCGCACCGTCGACATCGTCGTGGCCGCCGTCATCGGCGTCGCGGTCGGCGTGGTCTTCTGGCTCTGGAACATCGTCTGGTCGGTCACGACCCCCCTGTTCGTCGGCTTCCCGCCCGCACAGGCCGTCGTCTACGGCATGTGGCTGATCTCCGGCGTGCTGGGCGGCCTGATCATCCGCAAGCCCGGCGCGGCCCTGCTCACCGCCATCGCCGCCGCCTCGGTGTCGGCGCTCCTGGGCACCCAGTGGGGGATCATGGTCATCCTCGACGGCGCCCTCCAGGGCATCCTGCCCGAGCTCGTCTTCCTCGCCTTCGGCTACCGCCGCTGGGGCATGGGCGTGGCCGTCCTCGCGGCGGCGGTCGCGGGCGTCTCCCCGGCCATCCGCGACAACCTCGCCTACAACGTGACCTGGCCGCTGTCCTACCAGATCACCTACGGCGTCATCGTGGTGGTCAGCGCCGCCCTCATCGCGGGCGTGGGCGCCCGCCTGCTCACCACCGCCCTGGCCCGCTCCGGGGCGCTGGCCCCCTTCCCGTCCGCGAGGGGCTGACCGTGGCCTCCGCGAACGGGCGCCGGACGGCGGCCGGGGGCCCCGGCGCGCGCGTGGAGCTCTCCGGCTGGGGCTGGCGGCACTCGGGCCGCGAGTCCCACGCGCTGCGCGGCGTGGACCTGGTGATCGAGCCGGGTGAGCGCGTGCTGCTGCTGGGCGCCTCCGGCGCGGGCAAGTCAACCCTGCTGCACTCGCTGGCCGGTCTGACCGGCGAGGACGCCGCCATCAGCGGTGACCACGAGGGCACCCTGCTCCTGGACGGCGAGCCCGCCGACCGGAGCCGTGGCTCGGTCGGCCTGGTCAGCCAGGACCCCGAGACGCAGCTGGTGATGGCGCGCGCGGGCGACGACGTCGCCTTCGGCCCGGAGAACCTGGGCGTGGCCCCCGACCTCATCTGGCCCCGCGTCCACGAGGCGCTGGAGGCCGTGGGCTTCCCGTACGGACCGCGCCATCCCACCGGCGCGCTGTCGGGCGGTGAGAAGCAGCGCCTGGTGATCGCCGGGGCCCTGGCGATGCGCCCCCGACTGCTGCTGCTGGACGAGCCCACCGCCAACCTCGACCCGGCCGGGGCCGCGCTGGTGCGGGGCGTGCTGGCCCGCCTGCTCGCCGAGACCGAGGCGACCCTGGTGCTGGTCGAGCACCGGGTGGCCGACGTCGTGGACCTGGTGGACCGGGTCGTGGTCGTGGCGCCCGGCGGCGGGGTCGTCGCCGACGGGCCGCCGGCGACCGTGTTCGCCGAGCACGGTCGCTCGCTGGCAGCGCAGGGCGTGTGGGTTCCCGGGTACGAGCCCGCGCCCGCCGTTGAGCCCGCGCCGGGCGGTGAGCCCCTGCTGGAGGCCGTGGGCGTCACGGCGCGTACCCCGAGCCAGCTCGGCGTGCGCGCGGCGCCGCGGCGCACGGTGTTCGAGGGGGTGGACGCCACCGTCCGAGCCGGGACCGCGACCGCCCTGACCGGCCCCAACGGCGCGGGCAAGTCCACGCTGCTGACCCTGCTCGCCGGACTGTCCAGGCCCCACCGGGGAGCGGTGCTGCCGCGCGGGCCGCTGGCCGGGGCCGACCCGCGCCCGCTCGTGCGCTGGCCCGCCCGCAGGCTGGCCCGGCACGTGGGTACGGTCTTCCAGCACGCCGAGGACCAGTTCGTCACCGCCACCGTACGCGACGAGCTGCGCTTCGCCCCGCTGCGCGCCGGTACGGGCGAGGCCGAGACCGAGGCCTGGGTGGGCGAGCTGATGGAGCGCCTGCGCCTGTCCGCGCTGGCCGACGTGCACCCCTACACGCTCTCGGGCGGTGAGAAGCGGCGACTGTCGGTGGCCACGGCGCTCAGCTCGGGCCCCGCGCACGCACCCGACGCGCTCGTCCTGGACGAGCCCACCTTCGGCCAGGACACCCGGACCTGGACCGAACTCGTGGAGCTGCTCGCCACCCTGCGGTCCGCGGGCCGCGCGGTGGTCATGGCCACCCACGACGACCTGTTGCTGCGACGCCTGGCCGACGCGCGGGTGCGCGTGGCCGGGGGCCGAGCCGTCCACGAGACCGCCGCACCCGACGCGGGCGCCGGGGCGGAGCGGCCCGGGCCCGCGGTGCGCGCGGCGGCGGGAAGGGGGAGCCGTGGCTGACCGGAGGCTTCCGGACGCACCCGTGTACGGGGACCGTGTCCCGGACGGGGTCGGGGAACGGGACGGGGCAGGCGCCCCGGCGGGGGACGCGCTCACCCTGGAGGCTCCCGCGGACGGCGGGGCGCGCTTCTGGCTGGTCGGGCTCAACCCGGCGGCCAAACTGCTCGCCGCCCTGCTGCTGGGCGTGGGCCTGGTCCCGGCCGTGGACGCCGTCACCGGCGGTGCGGTGCTGGCGGGCGTCCTGCTGCTCCTGCCGTTCAGCGGGATCGACCGGCGCACCCTGCTCGTCCTGGGCGGACCCTTCCTGCTCATGGGGCTCTCCAGCGGGCTGGTCAACTACCTGTACGGGGAGCACGGCGCGGAGGGTGCCCTGGGCGCCGCGGTGCGCCTGCTGGCCATCGCCCTGCCCGGGCTGCTCGCAGCCGTGAGCAGCGACCCCACGGAGACCGCCGACGGCCTGGTACAGCGGCTGCGGGTCCCCGAGCGGCCCGCCATGGGCGTGCTGGCGGCGCTGCGGCTCGTCCCGCTGCTCGCCGACCAGTGGCGCACGATCACGCTGGCGCGGAGGGCGCGCGGGCTGGAGGCCGGGCGCAACCCGGTCAGGGCGGTCGCGCTGTTCTTCGGCCGCCTGTTCGCCCTGCTGGTGCGCTCCATCCGCACCGGGACGCTGCTGGCCGCGGCGATGGACGCGCGCGCCTTCGGAACCGGGCCGCGCACCCGCGCCCGGGAGAGCCGCTGGCGGACCGCGGACACGCTGCTGCTGGCGGGTGCCGCCCTGCTCCTCGCGGCGGCCTACACCCTGTCCGCCCGGCTGGGCACCCTGGTGCTGCTCTTCTCCTGAACCGGGTGGTAAGCAGTTCGGAGACAGTGACGTCCGAGTAGTGAGGGGCAGCAGACCGTGGGCGAGTTCGTGCGTGTGGAGACCGATCCGGACCATCCGGCCGTGGCCGTGATCCGGCTGGACAGGCCGAAGGTGAACGCGCTCAACGCCGCGCTCACCGCGCAGATCGCCGAGGCCGCGGCCCGGGTCGCCAAGGACCCGGACGTGCGCGCCGTGGTCGTCTACGGCGGCGAGCGGGTGTTCGTCGCGGGCGCCGACATCAAGGAGATGGCCGACCTCACCGCCGCGCAGATGCTGGGCTACGCACGCGACCTCCAGAGCGCCCTGAACCTGGTGGCCCGCATCCCCAAGCCGGTCGTGGCGGCGGTCACCGGGTACGCGCTCGGCGGCGGCCTGGAACTGGCACTGGCCGCGGACTTCCGGGTGGCGGGGGCCGGGGCCAGGCTGGGCGTGCCCGAGATCCAGCTCGGCGTCGTCCCCGGCGCGGGCGGGACCCAGCGCCTGCCCCGCCTGATCGGCGCCTCCAGGGCCAAGGAGATGATCTTCAGCGGTCGCCACGTGAAGGCGGACGAGGCCCGGGAGATCGGCCTGGTGGACCAGGTCGTCCCGGACGAGGAGGTCTACCGGGCCGCCGTGGCGCTGGTCGCCCGGTACGCCCAGGGCCCGGCCGTCGCGCTGGCCGCGGCCAAGGAGGCGGTGGACCGGGGTCTGGAGACGGACCTGGACACCGGTCTGGAGATCGAGCGCCTGCACTTCGCGGGCCTGTTCTCGACCGAGGACCAGAAGGACGGTATGCGCAGTTTCGTCGAGCAGGGCCCCGGCAAGGCCGTTTTCCGGGGGCGCTGAGGCGGCGCCGCAGGGACGCCGGACCGGGTTGGTCCGAGCCGACCGGGCGCCGGAACAGCAGGTCGGGGCGGCGGCGCCCGGTGCCGTGCCGTCCGCCCCGCCGCCGTTTCGGTGGATCCGAGAACTTTTCACCCCGCTCGTTGGATCGAACGGTGTCACGGGGGGTTCGGCCGAACGTCCGGATCCGGCCAGTCCGGACGGGAGGGAGGGAACCGCCCACGCCAGTTTTCCGTCATACTCGTGAGGGTCGCCCCCGGACGGACGCGCCGCCTGAACCCGGGACGCCCGGCGGTGCGGAAGCGACCACACGGGCCCGAGACCGGGACGAACAAGCCAATGGTGACCCATCCCCCGGCCGCTAAGCTGGACGCGGTGGTATGTGGTCTTTTGAGGGGATGAGTTCTCGATGGCAATGTCGGCAGGTTTCCCCATGGGTGAGGAGCTGCCGGAGCGCATCGGCCACTACGTCATCCGCCGCCGCATCGGGCAGGGCGGCATGGGCGTGGTGTACCAGGCCGAGGATCCCCGGACCGAGCAGTTCGTCGCGGTGAAGGTCCTCAAGCCGGAGGTCGCGGGCGACCACATCGCCCGGGCCCGCCTCGCCCGCGAGGTCGAGACCATGCGCCGAGTGCACAGCCCCAACGTGGCCGAGGTCATCGAAGCCGACACCCAGGCCGAGCTGCCGTGGGTGGTCACCGAGCACATCCCCGGCCCGACCCTGGACGCCACGGTCACCAACCACGGCCCGCTGCGCGGCCGCGCGCTCACACGCTTCGTCACCGGCATGGCCCGCGCGATCCGGGACATCCACGCGGTGGACGTGATCCACCGCGACCTCAAGCCCGGCAACGTGATCATCTCCAACGGCGAGCCGATCGTCATCGACTTCGGCATCGCGCACGCGGTGGACGGCGCCAAGCTGACCCAGACCGGCACGTTCGTGGGCACGCCCAGCTACCTGTCCCCGGAGGTCATCGAGGGCACCGACCTGGGCCCGGCCACCGACATCCACGCCTGGGGCGGCACCGTCGCCTTCGCCTCCACCGGGCGCCCGCCCTACGGCGCGGGCACCTTCGAGGTCATCTTCTTCCGCATCCTCAACGGCGAGATCGACATGGACGGGATGCACGAGGCGCTGCGGCCGCTGGTCAACCGCGCCGTCTCCCGTGACATGCGCAGCCGCCCCACGGCGGAGGAACTGCTTGAGGAGGCCAGCCGCCTCAACCTCGACCTGCCCTGGACCGAGGACGCGGGAGGCCGTCCCACCGGGCTGACCGGCAGCCACACCGTGTACCACCCGACCACGGCCGGGGGCACCGGGGAGGAGCCGGGCAGCGGCGGCCCGGGCGGCGGCGGCCCGGGCGGCGCCGCCGCGGCGGGCGCGGCCGGTGCCGCGCTCGGCGGCGCGGCGGGCTACCTGGCCGGTCGCGCGGCCCGGAACGACCAGGGCTGGGGCCCCTCGCACACCGGCGGCCCCGCCTCCAGCGCCTGGTCCCCGTCCGGGGACCCCGCGCGCCCGGCCTCCGCGGCGCACTCCGGCGGCCTGGTCGACGACCCCGCGTCCACCGACGACCTCTCGGGCGCGGCCAACGGCCGCCGCACCGGCGACCCGGAGTCCACCGACGACCTCTCCGGCGCGCGGCGCGGCTGGGACGACCAGGACGACGGGCTCCCGGGCACCGAGCGCATCGCCCCGCGCGACGCCGACGACCCGGACGACCCCCAGGGGACCATGCGGATCAGCCCGGTCCGCGACGAACCGGACGACGCGCTGGGCACGCGGCGCATCCAGCCCGACGAGTTCTCCCGCGAGGACCCGCAGGGCACGATGATGATGGACCCGGTGGACCGGGACGGGTACGCCCGGCGCCCCGTCGACGAGTACGAGGACGAGGGCCGCCAGGCGCCGCACACGCAGTTCTTCAACACCCCGCTGCACAAGGGCGACTTCGCCGACATCCTCACGCCGGTGGACGACGGCCGGGGCAGCAACCAGACGCAGGAGTTCGACGGGGACGAGTACGAGGAGCGGCGCGGCGGCCTGCTGGGCCGGTTCCGGCGCGGCAGCAGCGACCGGGTGAGCGACTACTTCCCGGACGACTCCGACGAGGAGGGCGAGGAGTACGAGGAGCGGTCGTGGCGGATGCACCCGCTGACGATCCTGCCCATGCTGGTCTCCGTGGCCGGTGTGTCCCTGCTCTTCCCCTGGTTCGGGCTGATCCTGGGCGTCGTGATCATCGCCGCGCTGGGCGCCCTGGACGTGGTCAAGGCCGAGCACGCCCGCCGCCTCCAGACGCGCGGCCCGCGCAACTCCGACAACATGGTGGTGGCGCTCAGCTTCCCGTGGGCCTTCGGGCGCATGGCGCTGCGCACGCTCGGCTTCGGGCTGGTCTACCTGCTGGCGGGCATCCTGGTCGGCATGATCTACGCGCGGATCGCGGACGTGCCGGGTCAGGGCGCCAACTACACCGGCGCCTTCGCGATCTTCGTGATGCTCCTGCTCAGCTACGTCATGCCGAGCGGGCGCGAGGCGCGGCACCAGGCGGTGTGGCTGGTGCGCCGGGTCCACTACCGCAACCTGTACGTCTACGTCGGCGTGTGCATCGGCCTCGTGCTGCTGACCATGCTCATCCTGTCGTTCGGCCTGTCGGCGGCCCCGGACTGGGTGCCGATCGGCGGTCCCTCGGACTGGTTCGACGGACAGTGATCCCCGCTCGGCGGGCCGTACGGCCCGCCGGGCACCGCGAAGGCCCCGGGCTCCGGCCCGGGGCCTTCGGCGTTCCCGCCGGGCGGGAGGACTCCGACCTGTTACCGGTGGTGTGACCGGTTCCGGCGGGATCGGCGGCGACTAGGGTGGGAGCGGGAGGCGGGCACCCGCGACCGGTGTCCGGCGCAGGCGGTCCGACCGGGGTCGGAGCACCTGCGGCACAGCGGTGGTTAGGGTTGCCTCAGTCACACCGGGGGCCAGGGGTTGGCCTCCAAGCTACTAGCCAGTAACATCTGGGCTATGAGCACATCGCGGGACCTGTCTGAACGTGAAGGCGGCCCCGCCGTCGGATGACCGAACGGCATTCGGCATTGTTGGCAGTAGGGGGCGCGCCAGCGTCCGGCCGCCGCACGGCGGATCATGGAGTGCAGGGAGGTCGGCCACCGGCCATGAATATTGTCGTTTTGGTCAAGCAGGTCCCGGACACGGCGACCGAGCGGAAGCTCAACCCCGAGGACAACACGCTCGATCGCGCTGCGTCCGACGGTGTCATCAACGAGCTGTGCGAGTACGCCATCGAGGAGGCGCTCCAGCTCAGGGAGAAGCACGGCGGCGAGGTCACCGTCCTGACGATGGGACCGGACCAGGCCACGGACTCCATCCGCAAGGCCCTGTCGATGGGCGCGGACAAGGCCGTCTTCGTCAACGACGACGCCCTCCACGGCTCGGACTCGCTCCAGACCGCCTACGCCCTCGCGCAGGCCCTGGGCACCATCGAGTTCGACGTGGTCGTCCTGGGCTCGGAGTCCACCGACGCCCGCACCGGCGTGGTCGGGGCCGCGCTCGCCGAGTACCTCGGGCTGCCGCAGCTCACGTTCGCCCGCAAGGTCGACATCGACGGCAGCACCATCAGGATCCAGCGCCAGACCGACTACGGCTACGACCTCGTCGAGGCCCAGCTCCCTGCGGTCGTCTCCGTGGTCGAGAAGATCAACGAGCCGCGCTACCCGTCCTTCAAGCTCATCATGCAGGCGAAGAAGAAGCCGGTGGACAAGAAGTCCGCCGCCGACGCGGGCATCGACACGGCCAGGGTGGGCCTGGCCAACGCCACCACCGAGACCGTCGACTTCGACGCCGCGCCGCCGCGCGCCGCGGGCACGGTGGTCAAGGACGAGGGCGACGGCGCCGCGAAGATCGCCGAGTTCCTCGTCGAGAAGAAGTTCGTCTAGGTCGAACGAGAGACTCAGGGAAGGTTCAAGGGATATGGCTGAGGTCCTCGTCCTCGTCGACCACGTCGACGGACAGGTCAAGAAGGTCACCACCGAGCTGCTGACCGCCGCCCGCCGCATCGGCGAGCCCGCGGCCGTGTGGGTCGGTGACGGCGCCGAGTCGGGCAAGGCCGTCCTGGCCGAGTACGGCGCCGAGAAGGTCTACGTGGCTTCGGCCGAGCTGAACGACCACGTCGTGGCTCCCAAGGCCGAGCTGCTCGCCAAACTCGCCCAGGACAAGGGCGCCGCCGCCGTCCTGGTCTCGGCCACCGCCGAGAACAAGGAGATCGCTGGCCGCGCCGCGGTCAAGCTGGGCTCGGGCGTGCTCACCGACGTCGTGGACGTCAACGCCGAGGTCGTCGCCGAGCACAGCATCTTCGGCGGCACCACCGTCACCCACGCCCGCGTGCGCACCGGCGTGCCGATCGTCGCGGTCCGCCCGAACTCCGTCCCGGCCGAGGCCGCCTCCGGCGCCGCCGCCGAGGAGCAGGTGTCGGTGGAGGTCTCCGACGCGGCCAGGAAGGCCAAGGTCGTCGAGCGCGTCCACGAGGAGCAGGGCGAGCGCCCCGAGCTCACCGAGGCCGCCATCGTGGTCTCCGGCGGTCGCGGTGTGGGCTCCGAGGACTTCTCGGTCGTGGAGAGCCTGGCCGACTCGCTGGGTGCGGCCGTGGGCGCCTCCCGCGCCGCCGTCGACTCCGGCTGGTACCCGAACCAGTTCCAGGTCGGCCAGACCGGTAAGACGGTCAGCCCGAACCTGTACGTGGCCCTGGGCATCTCCGGCGCGATCCAGCACCGCGCGGGCATGCAGACCGCCAAGAACATCGTGGCGATCAACAAGGACCCCGAGGCCCCGATCTTCGAGCTGGCCGACTTCGGCGTCGTGGGCGACCTGCACGCGGTCACCCCGCAGCTGACCGAGGAGATCAACAAGCGCAAGTAGTACCGCGCTTCGACGCGCGAACGCCCGGCCGGGGACCTCCCCGGCCGGGCGTTCGCGCCGTTCGGGAGGCCGTTTCCGGACCAGCCGCCCGGGTAGGCGGGCGGCACGGCGGCGAACGGGGGGCCATGGCGACGGAGACCGCGGGGGTGCGCGCGGGACGGCGCGTGGTGGAGGTGCGCAGGCCCGGCAAACCGCTGTTCGGAGAGGGCGGGGCGACCAAGGAGGACCTGGCGCGGTACCACGCCCGGATCGCCCCCCTGATGCTGCCGCACGTGCGCGACCGGCCGGTGGCCCTGGCGCGCTTCCCCGACGGGATCGACGCGCAGGGGTTCTTCGTCAAGCACCCGTCGGTCCCGGACTGGGTGCGGACCGCGGACACCAGCGGCGGCCGGATGATGCTGTGCCAGGACGCGGCCGCGCTGGTCTGGTGCGCCGACCAAGCGGCGATCACCCTGCACGCCTGGCAGTCCCGGCAGCCGAACCTGGGCCTGCCCGACCGGATGGTGATCGACCTCGACCCCGCGGGGGACGGCCCCGAGGCCTTCGCCGCCTGCCGCGCCGCCGCGCGGGACGTGCGGGAGGTGCTCGACGGCCTGGGCCTGGCCGCCTACGTGATGACCAGCGGTTCCCGGGGCCTGCACGTGCGCTCGCCGCTGCGGCCCGAAGCCGACGACCAGGAGGTCCGCGTGCTGGCGGAGGCGGTCGCGGGCCGGGTGGCGGCCCGGCGGCCGGACGAGCTGACCACCGAGGTGCGCAAGGCCGCGCGCGGGGACCGGCTGTTCGTGGACTACCTGCGCAACGGCCGCGAACAGCTCGCGGTGGTGCCGTACTCGGTGCGGGCCAGGCCGGGTGCGCCGATCGCGGCGCCCCTGGCCTGGGAGGACCTGGAGAAGGTGGAGACTGCCCGGGACTTCACGATCGGCCTGGAGCGCGAGGAGTGCCCGTTCGCGGGGATGGGCAGGCACGCCCGCTCCCCGCACAGGGCCCTGGAGCGCCTGGGCTGAGGCCCGCCCGGAGCGTCAGGTCTCCGGGGTGCCCTCAGGCCAGACGCAGGGGGACGAGGCGGAGAGCGCCAGACTGCCGTCTCCCGCTACCTGCACGGTCATCCCGAAAGCGTCCTCCGCGTGTTCGACGGACAGGAACATGTCTTCGGGTCGCAGATCCTCGAACACCTGGTAACCGTTGGAACTCCAGTGTTCGTGGAGCAGTTCGAAGGTGGCGTCGTTGTCCTCGACGGGCAGACCCCGCACCCAGAACGTCTCGCTGACGGTGACCCGGTCCCTGGACCCGCCGTCTGTTGGGTCGTCGCAGGCGGCGACGATGGTTCCGCGCCGTTCCTCCAGTTCCGCCTCCTCCGGGAGAGCGGTCATCGTGTTGTCGATGTGCTCCCGGACCTTCTCAGCGGCCTCGTCCTCGGTCATAGTCGCCTCCGTTCCCGATTCCCCGGACTCGCCGGGGCCACAGCCGCTCGCCACCAAGGCGAGGGCGATGGCGCACGTCCACGGTCTGAATCTGCTCACGTGCCGCTTCCTATCCCTTATTCCGCCTGCCCCGCGATGACCCTTCCCATGTGGAGCAAGGATTTCGTCCTGGGGTCGAAGTACTCCGAGTGAGCGGGGCCGAGCGGCCAGGAGCCTCCCACACTGCCGGGGTTGGACTCGAACACGTTCGCTCCGAATTCCGGATCGGTCGGGTCCATGCCGTGCGTGAGGCCCGTCAGGTTGGTGATGCCGTCATTCTCCGCCGTTGAGACGTGCACGTTCTCTGCGGGAAGATTCAGGTCGGTCACGTGGTCGGCGTTGGTTCCGGGGCTGCCCACGAGTATCACTTCGTCCGTGTCGAGCCCGGCGTCGCTCTGCGCGGTGTGCCCGACCACCGTGGAACCGTAACTGTGGCCTATGACGGTGTTGTGGGACGGTAGCCCCTGGTGGGTGGAGCGCAGTCCGTCCTGGAAACCGCTCAGCTCGCTGACCGCGTCCTCCGCCCGTCCTTCGAAGGCCGCCTCGGGAACGTTGGGCGCGTCGTACCCGATCCAGCTGATCACGGAGTGGCTGCCGTTCGGGTCCGCGTTCGACGCGGACTCCAGGAGATTGTCCCCTCGGCCGACCTGGTCGTTGATGCTCTCCCAGGTCGTCGTGGTGCCCGGCACCAGGGTCGCCACGTTGTCGGCGGTGTCGGGGTTGCCGTTGGCCACGATCGCCCGTCCGTCGCCCTCGGTGTTCAGAGCCAGCAGGTACCTGTCTGCGTTTTCGTCCTCCAGGCTCTCCCGCAGCTCCTTCAGCTCCTGGAGCTGGTTGTCGAGCGTGTCGTCGTTCGCCATGGCCAACGCGATCGCGTCGGACCCGTTGCTGCCCCGGGCGGCCGCCGCCCCGATCTCCTCGTCCCGTTCGGCGATCTCCTCCTCGAACCGCTCGATCTCGTCGTCGAGATGGTCGCGGTTCAGTTGGTCGCGCACGGCCGCCGGGATGCCGTCGAGCTCTCGCAGCAGCTCGGGATGGTCCCGCACGGCCTGCTCCTGCTCCTCCTCGGTCATCGAGGTCCACCACAGGTTGACGACGGACGGGTGCTCGTCACCGCTCAGCTCCTCCGGGACCATGCCGGGGACCGCGTCACCGAAGTAGGTCAGCTGGCTGCCGGTGAGCAGGGACGACTCGATCAGGCGTTCCAGGGACTCCTGGCTCGGGCCGCTGCGCAGGTCCTTCTCGGTCTGCTCGGCCTGCTCCATCAGGGTTTCCCAGTGTCCGGAGTGCTCGGAGAGCAGTTCCCCGCGCAGGGTTTCCAGCTGGGTGGCCTTCAACCCCTCACGGGTTCCCTCGCCGAGGATGGAACCGCTCCCCTCGGAGGCTCCGACGGCCGCTTCGGCGTCGGCCTTCTCCTCCTCCCAGCGGGTCTCCAGCTTGGCGCGCTCGGCACGGTAGGTCTCGATGTCGAGCCCCCACTGGCGCAGGACCGCCGCCCCGTAGGTCAGGGAGGCGGCTGCCTCCTGCCAGGAGGACAGTTCCCGGGAGGAGCTGGAGACGATGTTCCAGGCGACGAGGTCGGTGAACTCTCCGGCGGAGGACCGGAACTGGCTGTGGGCGCCCTCGGACTGGCCGAGCATGTTCTGGCGAACGGTGTCGAGCTGGTCGGCGCCCGACTCGATGGCGCCGACGTCGGCGTCGATGTCCTCGGGCAGACCGAGGGACATGGAGGAGAGGTCGCTCACGGCAGGGGTCTCCGCTGTTGGTGGGGGCGGGGGGACGGGGCTCAGAAGTTGATCCGGATGTCGAGGGAGTCCAGGCCCTCCTGGTACTCCTCGGCGTTCTCGTGGTCGGCGTCGGTGATGGCCAGGTCAGCGCCCTGCACGTTCTGCGCCAGGTTGATGCCGTTCTGGGCGACCCTTCGGATGTGCTCCATGGTGTCGAGGTCGTAGTCGTCCAGGCCGCCCGTCACGTGCTCGGACACGGCTCCCGTCAGGACTTCGACGGCGGCCTCGAAGTCGGTGCCGAGGAAGACCATCGCCTCGGCCAGGGCTTCGGCCTCCTGGGCCTCGGACATGGCGTCGACGGGGTTGACGCCGGTCGAACCGGACACGGGAACTCCAGAGGGTGAGAGAGGGGTATCGGAGAGGAAGGTTACAACAGGTGCGTAAGAGCCTCCTGGAGGGGACGGCCGCCCTTCGCGGTGCCTCCTGTGCGTTCCTGCCTGCGATAACAGCGCTGAAATGAACGAGAGGCCATTCGGGCTCGTTTTTGTCCGCATGTGGTCAGGCCGCGCCGCGGGGCGGGGCCCGCGCCGTGCGCGGACGACGGCCCCGGATGGTGTGGCCCGCGGGTTTCGGGGGAAGGAATCCCAGCTCCGGACACCGACAGTCGACCGCGGGGGAGTCCCATGGAGGGCATCGGGGCCCAGATCGGCCTCGTGCTGGTCCTGGTCGTGGTGAACGCCGTGTTCGCGGGCAGCGAGATCGCCCTGATCACGCTGCGGGAGGGGCAGATCAGGCGGCTGGAGGAGCGAGGCCCGGGCGGGCGCGCGGTGGCCCGGCTGGCCCGCGACCCCAACCGGTTCCTGGCCACCATCCAGATCGGCATCACCCTCGCGGGCTTCCTCGCCTCCGCCACCGCCGCCGTCTCCCTGGCCCGCCCGCTGGTCGAGCCGCTGGGCTTCCTCGGCTCCTACGCGGCCCCGGTGTCGGTCGTGCTTGTCACCGTCGTGCTCACCTTCGTCACCCTGGTCCTGGGCGAACTCGCCCCCAAGCGCATCGCCATGCAGCGCGCCGAGCCCTGGGCGCTGCTCGTGGCCCGCCCGCTCAACGCGCTGGCCCTGCTCTCGCGCCCCGCGATCTGGCTGCTCAGCGCCTCCACCGACCTGGTCGTCCGGCTCGGCGGGGTCGATCCGCGGGGCGCCAGGGAGGAGGCCACCGAGGAGGAGCTGCGCGACATGATCGCTGCCCAGGGCCAGATGACCCCCGAGCAGCGCACCATCCTCTCCGGGGCCTTCGACATCACCGGGCGGACGCTGCGCCAGGTCCTGGTGCCGCGCCCCGACGTGGACACCGTCCCGGCCGACCTGCCCGCGCGCGAGGCGGCCCTGCTCCTGGCCGAGCGCGGCCACTCGCGCGCTCCGGTGGTCGGCCGGGACGACGTGGACGACGTCGTCGGCGTGGTGCACTGGTCCGACCTCCTGCGGGGCGAGGGCACGGCCCGGGAACTGGCCCGCCAACCGCTGCTGCTGCCCGATTCGCTGACGGTCTCCGCCGCGCTGCACCGGCTCACCGTCGAACGTCAGCAACTGGCCGTCGTGATCGGCGAGAGCGGCGAGGTGAGCGGCATCGTCAGCCTGGAGGACCTGCTGGAGGAGGTCGTCGGCGAGATCTACGACGAGACCGACACCGACGAGCGCGCCCCCGCCCGGCTGGACGGCGGCGCCCTGCGCCTGCCCGGCGCCTACCCCGTCCACGAGCTGGAGGACCTCGGCGTCGTCCTCACCGACCGGCCCCGGGGCAGTTACGTGACCGTCGCCGGGATGGTCCTGGTCCTGCTCGGCCACATACCCGAGGAGCCCGGGGAGAGCGTGGACCTGGGCGGCTGGACGGCCACGGTCACCGAGGCCGACGGCCGCGTCGTCAGCGAACTCCTGCTCACCCCCGCCCGCTGAGGACGCCGGGCGACAAGGGCGGTCGCGGAGTCGCTGAACAGTTGGCCAAGAGGCGGCAAGTCCCGTTGCCGGGGCCCCGGGCAGGGGTGACCGTGGCACCAGTGACGCCGAAGCAGGGGAGGGCCGATGCACGCGGACCGCAGGCCGGACGCCTACACGGGACTGGACCGGATGCCCATCGGGGACCAGTGGCGGCACGGGTCGTCCGGGAGCGTCGTCCAGGACGTGGACCCCTACGACGACACGGTCCTGACCGAGATCCGGCTGGCAGACGAGGGCGACGTGGACCTGGCCTACCGCGAGGCGCAGCGGGTGTGGCCGGGTTGGGCGGCGACCCCCGCCGCCGAGCGCGCCGAGGTCTTCGTGAGGGCACTGCGCGTACTGGACGCGCGCCGCGAGGAGATCGTCGACTGGCTGGTCCACGAGGCCGGGGCGATCCGCGAGCGCGCCGAGTTCGAGTGGGGGCTGGTGCGCAGCGGCGTGGTCGAGGTGACCTCCTACCCCACGCGGGTCCAGGGCCGGATCCTGCCCGGCGTCACCCCGGGCAAGGAGAACCGCGTCTACCGCGAACCCCTCGGCGTGGTCACGGTGATCAGCCCGTGGAACTTCCCGTTCCAGCTCTCCCACCGCTCCGTCGCGCCCGCCGTCGCCCTCGGCAACACCGTGGTCCTCAAACCCGCCGAGAACACCCCGGTCACGGGCGGACTGCTGCTCGCCCGGATCTACGAGGAGGCCGGGCTGCCGCCCGGGGTGCTCAACGTGGTCGTCGGCAGGGGCGGCGAGATCGGCGACGCCCTGGCCACCCACGAGCTCTCCCGGATGATCTCGTTCACCGGCTCCACCGAGGTCGGCCGCCACATCGCCCGGCAGACCCCGCTCAAGAGGCGTGCGCTCGAACTCGGCGGCAACGGGCCGCTGGTGGTGCTGGAGGACGCCGACCTCGACCTGGCCGCGGACGCCGCCGTGTTCGGCTCCTACTACCACCAGGGCCAGATCTGCATGGCCACGAACAGGGTCGTGGCCGACGCCGCCGTCCACGACGAGCTGGTCGAGCGCATGCTCGTGCGCGCCCGGGCGCTGCGGTTCGGAGACCCCGCCGACCCCGCCACCCAGATCGGCCCCGTCATCGACGACGAGCAGTGCGCGGGCGTGCGGGACGTGGTGGAGCGCTCCGTCGAGGAGGGCGCACGGCTCCTTCTGTCCGGCGAACCGACCGGCCCGGCGGGCAGGGTACTGCCGCCCCACCTGCTGCTGGCAGACAACGGCATGCCGAGCGCGGCCGAGGAGGTGTTCGGCCCGGTGGCCACCGTCATCCGCGCCGAGGGGGAGGAGGACGCGCTGCGCATCGCCAACGACACCGAGTACGGGCTGTCCAGCGCGGTGCACACCCGTGACGCCGAGCGGGGGGTGCGCTTCGCCCGCCGCCTGGGGGCGGGCATGACGCACGTCAACGACTCCACGCTCAACGACGAGGCCAACACCGCCTTCGGCGGCGAGGGCCACTCCGGTCTCGGCCGGTTCGGCGGAGAGTGGGCGATGGAGGAGTTCACCGTCGACCACTGGGTCAGCCTCCAGCACACGCGCCGCAGGATGCCGTTCGGCCCGGAGTGAGCGGGCCCGGACGGCCCGCCCCCTCCACCGTGACCCCTCACCCGTGGCGGGTCCCGATCGCCCGGCCCCGCCGCGAGCGGGAGGCCGTCGCTGTTCGGAGCCTCGCGCGCCCCGCCGACGACACCCGGGGCCAGGCGGTCAGCGCCTGCGCAGGACCAGCAGCAGATTCCAGGTGACGACCTCGCGCAGCAGCGGCACCCGCACGATCGGCCTGGCCCATCCGGGCAGGTAACGGGGGCGCACGTCCACCACGTCCACGTCGGTGCGCCCGCGCGTCCAGCGCAGCATCTCCCCGGCGTGCGCGGCGTACATGGTGCGGCCGAAGTCGTTCTTGGGCCGCCGGCCGTGGCGCCTCGCGAACCGCTCCGCCGCGTACGCCCCGCCCAGGTAGTGCCACGGCGAGGTCTCGTGTCCGCCCCACGGGGACAGCCACAGCGTGTACGACAGGTACACCAGCCCTCCCGGCCGGGTCACCCGCACCATCTCGTCGGCCATCCGGGTCCGGTCCGGCACGTGCTCCAGCACGTTGGAGGAGAAGCACACGTCCACCGAACCGCTGCGCAGCGGCAGGTCCAGGGCGCTGCCCTGGACGCCGTACGCGTCGGCGTCGCGCCCGTGCAGCGTCATCTCGTGGGCGTCGGCGTCCACGCACAGGCAGCGGGCCCCCGCCGACCTCAGCTCGTCGGCGAAGTAGCCCGGGCCGCCGCCCACGTCCACCACGAGCCTGCCCTCCAGGGGCGTGTAGGAGCGCAGCTGCGCGACGGTGTCGCGGGCGAGCGTGCCGTAGAAGAACGCCGGGTCGGTCTGCTCCCCGCGGAAGGCGGCGAACAGCCGCACCGACCGGCCCAGGGTGGCGCGGAAGGGGACGGTGCCCCCGCCCGCGGCGTTCGTGCTCACGTGCCCGCCTCCAGCACCACGAAGTGGCGCAGGTGGCGCCAGTGGTCGCCGCCCCAGTACTCGTCGGAGGCGGCGATCCGGCCGTTCGGGACCAGCTCGGCGATCCGCTCGGTGCGCAGGGTGTGCATCCGCATCGGCGCCGGGTAGCGCAGCAGCACCCGCTGGGCGAGCGCCACCAGCGGCCACGGCGCGTACCGGAACACCAGCCCCTTGAAGGTGCGCCGCTCGGCCTCGGGCACGCCCAGCACCATGGCGCCGCCGGGGCGCAGCACCCGCGCGAACTCGCGCACGTAGCCCTCGGCCAGGGCGGGCGGCAGGTGCTGGAGGACCAGGTCGGTGTAGACCAGGTCGAAGGAGTCGTCCCCGAACGCCGACAGGTCCGGACGCTCGTTCAGCATGAACTCGATCCGCCCCCCGGAGCGGTCCAGGCGGCGGGCCTCCTCCAGCATCGGCGCGGAGATGTCCACCCCCACGACCTCGGTGAAGTGCGCGGCCAGGGCGTTGGACAGCCGTCCAGCGCCGCATCCGAAGTCCAGCACCCGGCCCCCCTCGGGGCGGATGCCCAGCTCCTCCAGGCGGGCGACGGACGGGGCGATGTCTGCCCGTCCGGAGGCGAGGAACTCGTCGTCGTCCCAGCCGCCGCCCCTCTTGCCGGGGTCCACGCACACCGCCCACAGGGGTTCTGCCGAACCCAGCCGAGTCCAGTCGCGGCGGACCTGTTCGAGCCCCACCCGCATCACCTCCACGGTGCTCGCGACCCCGCCGGAACACGGCACCTGAATCTTGTTCCTGTTTCGGTTGCCGAGGCCGGGGTGGCCTGCGGCAAGGGTCGAGGGAAAAAGTGGAACGTGTTGTATTCTGGCACCCCTTCTCCGGATCGGCCAACTACGGCGGGAGAGATGCCGATGCCGCCTGTTCCCCCCACCGCGCGCGGGCACGACGGTCCGGGCGCCGAAGCCGCGCGGCCCGGCCCGGTCGGGGCACCCAGGGTACGCCGCCCCCTACGGGAACCCGGCGGGAAGGGCCCCGGCCCGGGCGGGACGCTCCGCGCCGCGTGGGCCGCGGCTCGCCGCCTGACCCGCGACCGGTTGGTTCTGGTGGGGCTGCTGGTGGTTCTGGGGGCCGTGGGACTACGGGCCCACGTGCTGGGCGAGTCCTACTTCGTGGAGGACGACTACCTCTTCTTCGCCAACGCCCACGCCAGTGACCTGGGGCCGGACTACCTGCTCACCCTGCACAAGGGTCACCTGATGCCCGGGGCGCTGTTCCTGGTCTACCTCCAGACCGCCCTGTGGCCCTACGAGTGGTGGGTCAGCGCGGGCACCATGCTCGCCCTCCAAGCCGCCGCGCTGGTGGGGTTCCTGCGCCTGGTGTGGGAGCTGTTCGGCCGCCGATGGGCGCTGCTGGTCCCGCTGACCGTGTACGCCCTGGCCCCGCTGACCGTTCCCGTGCTGGGCTGGTGGTCGGCGGCGCTCAACGCGGTCCCCCTCCAGTTGGCCCTGGTGCTCGCCCTGCTGTGGACCGTGCGCTACCTGCGCACGGACGACCACCGGCTGGCCTGGCGGGTCGGCGGCGCCGTCGTGTTCGGCATGCTGTTCACGGTCAAGGCGATGTTCCTGCCGCCGGTGCTGTTCGCCGTGGCCGTCGCCCACCTCTACCCCGGCGGGCTCGTCGCCGGGGCCCGGCGGGCGTGGGCCCTGCACCGGCCGTTCTGGGCGGCGATGGGCGCGCTGTTCACCGCCTACGCGGCGTTCTACCTGGTGCGGATGCGCGCGGCCGGTGGCGGGGAGGGCGCGGGCGTGCCCCAGAGCGAGCCGGCCCTGACGATGCTGCGCGGGTTGCTCACCGAGGTGTTCCCGGTCGGCGCCCTGGGCGGACCCCTGGAGTGGGGCCCGGTCACGCCGACCGGAGGCCTGGTCGACGTGCCGGGTGCGACCGTGCTGGCGGCCTGGGCGGTCTTCGCCGTGATCGTGCTGTTCAGCCTGCGGATGCGGCGCGGGGCGTGGCGGTCCTGGGCGCTGCTGCTGGCCTACCTGGTGGTCGCGGACGTCGTTCCGACGATCATCGCGCGCGGCCGGTTCCAGGACGTGGCCGCCGCCGACCCCCGGTACGTGGCGGACGCCGCGCTGGTGTTCGCCCTGTGCCTGGCCCTGGCCTACCTGCCCACCAGGGAGGAGCGGGCGCGCGCCCTGGTCGGCGGGGCCTCGTCGGCCCCGGCGGAAGGGGAGCCCTACCGCGTGCGGCCCCGGCGCGCCGCCGGGGTCGCGGCCGCGCTGGCGACGGCGGTGTACGCGGTGGCCGCGGGCTACTCCACCCAAGCCTACGCCCAGACCCTGAGCGGCGACCGCCTCCAGTGGTACCTGGACACGGTCCGCTCGGCGCTGGCGGACGTCCCGGAGGAGGGCGGCCTGTACGCGCGTCCGGTTCCCGAGGACGTGGTCCTGGAGTGGAACGGCCAGCGCCGCCTGAGTTCGTGGGTGCTGCCGCCGCTGGCGTCGGACGACGTGGCCGAGCGGATGGCCGTGCCGGAGGAGGCCGCCACCGCGTACGTGTTCAACGACGCCGGGTTCCTGGTCCCGGCGCGGCCCTCCGACGACAGCGACATGTTCGCCCCCGGGCCCGCGGACGAGTGCCTGGAGCCCTGGGAGGGGCTGGTGTCCTGGCCGGTGGAGGCGCACGGCGGCGTCGCCCAGGTCGTCACGCTCGGCTACACGGCCGAGGAGGACGTCGGCGTGGTGGTGGCGCTGGGCGACGACTGGATCGAGGTCGAGCTGCCCGCCGCCGAGGAGAACGGCACGTGGTACGTGCCCGCGGGCGCCCCCGGCGAGCGGCTGTCGGTGTTCGTGCCCGAGGATCCGCGGGACCGGGGCGGGCTGTGCCTGAACTGGGTGTCGGTGGGCGGCATGGCGCCGACGGTGGAGGCCAACCCGTGGGCGCCCGAGGAGGACGGGCGCGCGGAGGGCTAGTGGGCTGGCCGGAAGTGTTGCGGATGTGATGCATGGGCCTGGCCTGGGATGATCTTGTACTTATAGCCGATGTCGGCGGCTTGCTACAAGTACAAGATCACGGCAGGTGGGCCGGGCTCCGCCGTCCGCGGGAGAGGCGGTGGGACCAGCGGCGGCTGGGCTCCTCCACCCACCGGTGGCTCGCGGCGGCCAGCAGCACGGTCCCGATCGTCACCGGGACCGCGTCCAGCCAGAACGACCCGGTGAAGATCTCCTGGCCGGTGAAGTCGCGCCACAGGTAGAGCACCATGAACTGCCACAGGAACACGCCGTAGGAGATCCGCCCCAGGAACTGGCACACCCGGTGCCGCAGCAGTGAGTCCAGCCACCGGCCCCCGCGCCAGGCCCGCGCCTCCCGCAGCGGCAGGGGAGGCCCCGCCGGGCGCGGCGCCAGCGCGCACGGGGCGATCAGGAAGAACGCGAACCCGATCCCGGCCAGCGAGTCCACGGCCGAGGTCCAGATGTCGCCGGAGCCGATGAAGCGTCCGCCGGATGCGTCGGTGGCCTTCAGGGCGAAGAACCCGCCCGCGACCAGCCAGCACACCCCGGGGGAGGAACCCAGGGTCCGGCACAGACGGCGCACCGGGCCGTCGGCGCCGGGTTCGCGCCAGGCCCACTCCGAGAGCACGGCCAGCGCCATACCGGCGGCGAACAGGCCCGCGGTCCTGGGCAGCCAGGCGTGCATGTACTCGCGGGGCTCGGGATAGAACTGCGGGACCAGCGCGGCCAGGCCCAGCAGCGCCACGACCCCCAGCCCCGCGAGCAGCCGTCGGCCCCGCGCGTCCGCGCTCCGGCCGCCGCGCGCCCACAGGGCCAGGACCAGCCCGAACAGCGGGAGCAGCAGGTAGAAGCTGACCTCCACCGACAGGCTCCACATCTGGCCGAGGCCGTAGGGGCCGGTGCCCACCCACGGCGGGTCGGTGTTGAAGGGGAAGGTGAGGGTCAGGACCTCCCACCAGTACCGGAGCGAGCCGAGTTCGTCCCGAGAGTAGACGAGCAGCGCCGTCACGGCCACCAGCCAGTAGGCGGGCAGGACCCGCACGGCGCGGCGCCACAGGTAGGGGCGGGCGCGCGGCCCGCGCACCCCGTCCAGGGCCGCGCGGGCCCAGGGCCGGTACAGCAGAACGCCCGAGAGCGCGAAGAACAGCGGCACGGCCACGTCGAAGGCGGACAGCAGGCCGCCCAGCACCCCCGGCGCCAGGGAGTCGCCGGTCTCGGTGGCCACGTGGAACACCAGGACCATCAGGGCGGCCAGGGCGCGGACGCCGTCGAGGGCCTCGTGGCGGCCGTCGACCTGCGGCAGCAGCAGCGAGGGTTCGGGGCTGCGCGCGCTGGCGGAGCGGGCACCGGCGGCGGGGTCCCCGGGCGCGGAGGAGGAGGTGGGCGCCATGGGCCTTCCAGGACGGGGAAAGGGCGGAACGTGTAGCACTAGAACGCGTTATAAAAATTTCGACACGCCCTGGTGACGTCGTTCGCTACTGGGCAGTACTCTACCCGGAACTGAACCTAGTTCCACTAGACCCAGTTCCAGATCTGGACTCTCATACGCCCAGGAGGGCACATGCGCCGTACCGTTGCGGTCGTTCTCGTCGCGTTTGGGGTCTTCTTCCTCGCCTTTGCCCCCATGATGCGCACGTGGCTGTCGAGTTCCCTGATGAAGACCCCCCTGGACTACTACAGCGAAACGGTCCTTGAGGCCGACGGGGCCACCTACTTCAACATCGAGGACGTCGAACTCGTCGAGGACGCCACCCTGGAGGCGCGTTCGACCATCCGTGCCGACGTGGCCTCCAGCACCGACGAGACGGTGGTGTGGGACCAGTTCACCTGGGTCAGGGACGCCGAGACCGACTTCGGCATCACCTCCAGCAGCCGCCGCGCCGGGCACGACCGCGTCACCGGGGAGGCGGTCGACTGCTGCGACTCCATGGTCAACGACGAATCCGTCGCCCAGAGCGGTCAGGCCTGGAAGTTCCCCTTCTTCACCGAGCAGCGCGACTACGACTTCTACGAGACCACCGCGCGGGAGGTCGTCCCCATGGAGTTCCAGGGGACCGAGGAGGTCGGGGGCGTCGAGGCCTACAAGTTCGTACAGGAGGTAGAGGACGAGGTCATCGGCGAGCGCACCCTGCCCCGCTCGGTGGCCGGGATGGAGGGCGAGGGCGACGTCACCGGCGACGAGGTCTTCTCCATCACCCGCACCTACTGGATCGAGCCCGTCACCGGCTCCCCCCTCAAGATCGGCGAGGACCAGAACCGCGTCGTCGTCGTGGACGGCGAGGAGGTCCTGACGCTGTTCGACGCCGAACTCGTCTCCAACGACGAGTCCGTCCGGAACGCGGTCGCCAACTCCGAGCAGGGGCGCACCGTGCTGCCCCTCCTCCAGACCACCCTGCCCGTCGTCTGCCTCGTCGCCGGTGTCGGTTTCATCGGCGTCGCGGTCGTCCTGTCCGTCACGGGCCGCCGTCGTGACCACCACCACTGACCCCCGCACCCGCTCCCCGCGGACGCGCCCGACCGGGCGCGTCGGCGAGCGGCCCGGCGCCCTCCGGCCGCGGTGACGGAGAGGACGCGGGCCACGGGACCGGCGGCGGCCGGGGCCGCGCGCGGCGACGGCGGGACGCTCGGCGCGCTGGTCCGCGCGTGCCGCCCCCGGCAGTGGCTCAAGAACCTCCTCGTCCTGGCCGCGCCCGCCGCGGCCGGGGCCCTGGCGCAGACCGGGGCGCTGCTGACCAGCGCAGCGGTGTTCGCCCTGTTCTGCGCGGCGGCCAGCGGCACCTACCTGCTCAACGACGTCCACGACGCCCGGCGCGACCGCGCGCACCCGCGCAAGCGCCACCGCCCGGTGGCCTCCGGCGCGCTCCCCGTCCCCGTGGCCGTCGCGGTCGGGACCGCGCTCAGCGCCGCCGCGCCGCTGGCCTCCCTGGCGCTGGGCGATCCCGCGCTGTCCGCGCTGGTCGCCGGGTACGTGCTGCTCACGCTCGTCTACACCCGCTACCTGCGGGACCTGGTGGTGTGCGACCTGGTCGCGGTCGCGGCCTGCCACGTGCTGCGCGCGGTGGCGGGCGGGGTGGCCGTCGGCGTGCCGCTGACCTCGTGGTTCGTGATCGTGGTGTCGCTGGCCGCCCTGTTGGTGGTGGTCGGCAAGCGCGAGGCGGAACTCCGTGCGACCGGCGCGTGCGGTGCCGGGGCCGCCGCGCCCGGCGACGCCCCCGGGGGACCCGCCGCCGCGGCGGACGCGGTCCGGCCAGCCCTGCGCGGCTACAGCACCGCCTACCTCTCCCAGACCCGCACCATGGCCTCGGGCGCCATGATCGTCACCTACTGCCTGTGGGCGCTGGAGCCGGGCGACGGACCCAGGACGCTCTTCCACGCGCTGAGTATCGTGCCGTTCATCATGTTCGTCCTGCGCTACAACCTGCTCGTGGACCGGGGCGTGGGGGAGGAGCCCGAGGAGGTCGCCCTGCGCGACCGGCCCCTCCAGCTCATCCTCTGCGGGCTCGCGGTCCTGGTCGCGGCGGGGATCCACCTGTGAACCCGCCGCCGGACCGGCCGACCCTCCTGCATGGGTGGGGACGCACCGCGCCCACGGCCGCCAGCGTCGTGCGCCCCCGCACGCCCGCCCAGGTCGCCGAGGCGCTCGCCCGGGCGGGGGAGCGCGGGGCGCTGCCGCGCGGACTCGGGCGCTCCTACGGCGACGCCGCCCAGGACGCCGGAGGCCTGGTGCTGGACTGCACCGGGCTCACCGGTCCAGTGCGCGTGGACGCCGAACGCGGCGAGGTCACCGCCCCCGCGGGGACCAGCGTGGACGCCCTGCTCGCCCGCCTGCTGCCCCGCGGCCTCTTCGTCCCCGTCACCCCCGGGACCCGCCGCGTCACTCTGGGCGGGGCGGTCGCCGCCGACGTCCACGGCAAGAACCACCACGCCGACTCCTCCCTGGGCGCGCACCTGCGCTCCCTCACCCTGGTCACCCCGGACGGGCGCACGCGCCGCCTGGGGCCGGAACCCGGCGGCGACCCCGACCTGTTCTGGGCGACCGTCGGCGGCATGGGCCTGACCGGGGTGATCACCGAGGCCACCCTGGGCGTGATCCCGGTCCGGACCGCTTACATGCGGGTGGACGCCGACCGGACGCCGGACCTGGAGGCCACCCTGGAGCTGATGGCGCGCCCCGGCCACCGGTACTCGGTGGCCTGGCTGGACCTGTTCGCCCGCGGGCGCGGCCTGGGCCGGGGCGTGGTCACCCGCGCCCACCACGCCGAGCCCGGCGACCTCCCGGGACCGCTGCGCCGCTACCCGCTGCGGTACCGGAGCGCGAGCCTGCCCGTGCCGCCCCTGACCCCGCCGACGGCCACCCTGAACCGGTGGACCGTCGGCGCGTTCAACGCCCTCGAACACGGCCGCGCGCCCGGGAGGCGGCGCGGCCGGATCCAGCCGGTGGGCGGCTACTTCCACCCGCTGGACGCGCTCGACGGGTGGAACCGGCTGTACGGCAGGCACGGCGCGGTGCAGTACCAGTTCGTGGTGCCCTTCGGCGCGGAGGACGTCCTGGCGTGGATCGCCGGGGAGCTGTCGCGCAGGCGCGCGCCCTCCTTCCTGGCGGTCCTCAAGAGGATGGGGCGGCCCACGCCGGGACCGCTCTCCTTCCCCCGGCCCGGGTGGTCGCTGGCCGTGGACCTGCCCGCCGACCTGCCCGGACTCGGCCCCCTGCTGCACCGCTTCGACGAGCGCGTGGCAGGCGCGGGCGGCCGCCTGTACCTGGCCAAGGACAGCCGCGCCAGCCCCGGGGCCGTGCACGCCATGTACCCCGGTCTGCCCGCGTGGCGCCGGGTGCGCGAGCGGGCCGACCCGGACGGGGTCCTGGTCTCGGACCTGGCCCGCCGACTGCGACTGCTGTGACAGCGCGGCCCTTCGGTGGCACGATGACGGCCGTCCCCGGCACCCGGGGACGCACACTCCGGAAAGGCAGGGACAGCCGTGCGCGACTCGGTGGGAGCGGTGCGGAGCGTGCTGCTCCTCGGCGGCCGAAGCGAGATCGGCCTGGCCATCGTCGAACGGCTGGTCCGCGAGGGCGCCCGCGAGGTGGTGCTGGCCGCCCGGGGCGGGGTGCCCTCCCCGCCGGACGCGCTCACCGCGCTCGGGGCGCGGACGCACTCGGTGGACTTCGACGCGGGTCTGCCCGACACCCACACCGGCACCGTCGCGGCCGCGGTGGAGCTGGTGGGCGACCTGGACGTGGTGGTGGACGCGTTCGGTGTGCTGGGCGAGCAGTCCGAGTACGAGGCCGACCCGGCCGCCGCCGCCCGCGCCGCCGCCGTCAACTACACCGGGCACGTGTCCGCGGACCTGGCAGTGGCCGCGCGCCTGCGCGAGCAGGGCCACGGGACGCTCGTGGTGCTCTCCTCCGTGGCGGGGGTGCGGGTGCGCAGGTTCAACTTCGTGTACGGGTCGGCCAAGGCGGGCCTGGACGGCTTCGCGCAGGGCCTGGCCGACTCCCTGCACGGGTCCGGTGCGCGGGTGCTGGTGGTGCGGCCGGGCTACGTGCCGACGCGGATGTCGGCGCACGTGGCGCCCGCCCCCTTCCCGGCGACGCCGGGGCAGGTCGCGGACGCGGTGTCGGCCGGGCTGCGCTCGGGGGCCGCCACCGTGTGGGCGCCGCGCGTGCTCCAGGCGATCTTCGCGGGGATGCGGCTGCTCCCGCGCCCGCTGTGGCGCCGCCTGGGCCGCTGAGGCGGGGCCCCGGGTGCCGCGCCAGCCGCGCCTCCGGTCAGCGCGGGCCCGCCTCCTCGGCGGTCAGCCGGTAGAACGCCAGCGGCAGCAGGCAGCACAGCATCACCGCGGCGGGCACCAGCGTGCTGCCGACCAGCATGCCGCGCAGCGCCTCGTCGCTCTGCCGGACCGCCTCCCCGGCCCCGGACTCCACGTAGCCGCTCACCGCCAGGGCCAGGGACAGCAGCCCGGTTCCCACCGACTGCGCCATGGCCTCCCCGGCGGTCCACACGCCCGAGAGCACGCCGCCCTGCCGCCGCCCGGAGGCGTCGGCGGTGGCCAGGCAGTCGGCCAGCATCGACCACGGCAGCAGCGTCGTCCCCGACAGGCCCACGCCCACCAGTACGGAGGACAGTACGGCGCCGGGGAGGCCCCAGATCGGGATGAGCAGCAGACCCAGACCGCCCAGGGCGAACACCGCCGCCGCGTACCCGGCGGCGCGGCGCTTGTCCACCCGCAGGGACAGCCGCCGCCACAGCGGGGCCGAAGCGATCAGCGGCACCAGCACGCACACCATGAGCACGCTCGTGTAGCCCGGCTCGCCCATGACGTTGGCCGTCACGTACGGCACGCCCGCGACCATGGTGCCGCCCGCCGTGGCCATCAGGAGGTTGGCGGGGAAGAGCACCCGGAAGTGCCGGTGGGCGAAGGCCACCCGCAGCTGGGCCGCCAGACCCTCCGTGCGGTGCGCGAACACCGGGCGTGGCGCCCGGCGCGTGCCCACCACCGAGCCCAGCATCGACACCAGCACCACGCAGCCCATGAGCAGGCCCATCAGCCGGTACCCGGCCACGGGGTCCGCGGGGGCCGACTGGACGACCGGCGCCAGGGCGCCGCCCAGCATCAGGGCGAGCCC
The DNA here is from genome assembly GCF_018316795.1 of Nocardiopsis akebiae. NCBI lineage: Bacteria > Bacillati > Actinomycetota > Actinomycetes > Streptosporangiales > Nocardiopsidaceae > Nocardiopsis > Nocardiopsis akebiae. The sequence continues at coordinate 5,730,148 of NZ_CP074132.1, read as the reverse complement.
GACGAACGCGGTCCGCCACGTGTTGAACGTGGACCGCTCGTGGTAGTCGGAGGTGATCTCCCCGGGCATGGCCGTGTGCGGCACCTGGAACACCGACGAGGCCAGCGCGGCGGCCACGAACACGGCCGCCACGTACACCGCGGCGGAGCCGCCCTCCAGCGGCGGCCCGGCGAACATCGCGGCGAACAGCACCGGCAGGGTCAGCGCCCCCGCCAGCATCCACGGGCGCCGCGGCCCCCACGGCGAACGCGTCCTATCCGACCAGATCCCAATATACGGACTGACCAGAAGGTCGACCACCTTGGGCAGGAGCACCACCGCCCCGGCCAGGGCGGGGCTCACCGCGAGCGTGTCGGTCAGGTAGATGAGGAGCAGCAGCCCGGGCACCGTGTTGAAGATCCCTGTGGCCACCGCGCCGCTGCCGTACCAGGCGTGTACGGAACTGGGCAGCGGAGCGACCGGCCCGCCGACCGTGCTCCGGGCGGCGGCCTCCGGAGCGGCCGCCCCGGACGCGTCCCCTCCCACCGCGGCGCCCCCGGGCCCGGTGCCCCCGGACGCCGCGGAGTCGGCCGCGGCGGTCACGCGCGCCCGTCCGCGGGCGTCGTGGCCTCCGGCGCCGCGGCGGATCGTGCCGCCTCCGGGGCCTCCCGGCCCTCGGGAGCCGCGCCGCCCTCCCCGCCGCCGTCGCCGTACAGCTCCTCGTGCCCCACCGGGTCCACGTCGTGCGCCACGGGGCAGCCCGCCGGGAAGGTGCCGATCCGGTTGACGTCGTACCCCTTCGGGTAGCTGCGGATGTTCGGGTTGTCCTCCGCCCACAGCGGCACCTCGCGCGGCTTCATCCGGCGCACCACCAGGGCCCGCAGCCTCAGCGCCAGGTGCGCCGCCAGCCGCCACGCCCTGCTGGGCGGCTCGTAGCGGAAGGTCTCGATGAGCGACTCGTCCAGGATCGCCATGGAGAACTTCCGGGCCGGCCCGGACACGCGCCGCGGGTAGAAGGACACCATCAGGTCGAGGGTGGCGTCGGAGACGGCCCGGCCGCCCTCGGTGTAGGCGAAGTGCTCGCGCTCGTAGGAGTCCAGGAGCTCCCGGAACTGCGCGTAGCTCTCGGGGACGTCCTTGATCCCCATGTACCGGCCGAGCCTGCGGTAGTAGTGCGTGATCGCCGAGATCTCGTGCTCGCTCAGCCTGCGCCAGCCGTAGCCGTGGTCGTTGATCCAGCGCACCGGCATGACCACGAACGTGCTGAGCACGTAGCGGTAGTCGTCGTTGCTGATGTCGTAGGAGCGGTGCATCTGGTTCATCCGGCGCAGCGCGTCGCGGCCCCGACCGGGCTCGAACCCGTACCGCATCATGTTGTTGAGGATCAGCGCGGTGTCGTCGTAGCGCTTCTGGGTGCTGCCGGTGAACTCGTCGGTCCGGCCCAGGAGTTCGCCGATGCTGGGCACGGCGTAGGTGCGGTACAGGGCGATGCCCAGCGCCTGTCCCATGTCCCAGGGGAACTCCTGGGAGTTGAGGATCTGCATGATCCGTACGCAGTCGGCCTCGTGGTCCAGGTGGTGGATCTCGTCTCTGAGGTCGAAACGCTTCATCCGCGGTTCCTTCGGGGAGAGGGGGTCGGTCGAGCGGGGGAGGGGGTCTGGGGCCGGGGCCGCTACCTCTGCGCGTCCTCCTCGGAGGCCGGCGCGGACGCCTCCCCGGCCGGCCCCTCGGAAGCCTCCCCGCCCGCGGGTGCGACCGCCTGGTCCGGCGCGGGCACGCGGGCGCCCGTGGCGGCGACCTCGCGGGTCACCATGCCGTGCGGGACCGGGCAGCCCTGGGGGAAGGTGCCGATCCGGGAAGGTTCGTAGCCCCGGGGGTAGCTGCGGATGTTGGGGCTCATCCTGGCCCAGCGCGGCTCCCGGCGCGGCGGCATCAGGCGCACCACCCGGGCGCGCAGCCTCAGCGCGCCCGCGCTCAGCCGCCGCCAGGCTGTCGAGGGCTCGGGGTAGCCGAAGGCCCGGATGAGCCGGTCGTCGAGCAGGGCCTTGGTGAAGGGGCGAACCAGGGGCCGCTGCCAGGCCGGGTAGAGGTCCACCATCAGCCCCAGGGTGGCGTCGGAGACGGCCCGGCCGCCCTCGGTGTAGGCGAAGTGCTCGCGCTCGTAGGAGTCGAAGAGCTCGAGGAACCCGGCGTAGTCCTCGGGGATGTCCTTGATCCCCATGTGCCTGCCGAGCTTGCGGTAGTAGTTGGTGTTGGCGGCGATCTCGTGGTCGCTCAGCCTGCGCCAGCCGTAGCCGTGGTCGTTGATCCAGCGCACCGGCATGACCACGAAGGTGCTCAGGACGTAGCGGTAGTCGTCGTTGCTGATGTCGTAGGAGCGGTGCATCTGGTTCATCCGGCGCAGCGCGTCGCGGCCGCGACCCGGACCGAACCCGTGCTCCATGATGTCGTTGAGGATCAGCGCCGTGTCGTCGTAGCGGTGCTGCGTGCGCTCGGTGAACTCGCGCGTGTGCGCCAGCAGCTCGCCGACGCTGGGCACGGCGTAGGTGCGGTACAGGGCCAGGCCCAGGGCCTGTTCGATGTCCCACGGGAACTCGTGGCTGCCGAGGATGCGCACGATCTGCTCACAGTCGTCCTCGGCGTCCAGGGCATGGATCCGGTCGCGCCACTCGAACCGCTTCATTGGCAACTCCAGTCACCTTCGTGCGGGCCCGCTCGGACGGGGCCATGGTCTGCGGGTGTGGCACGCCCTCGGCGCTCCACGGGGCGCACTTTACCTGGAAGCCCCTTGTGTACACCGGCTCCGGGTCTCCGAGCGTGTCCGCAACCCGGCAGAGCGTCCGAAACCCCCGGGTTCGTCCCCGGCGGACGGCACGAGAGGGGCGGGGACCGGTGGTCCCCCGCCCCTCTCCCGGAACGGACTCAGGCGGCCATCCGCTCGGCCACCCGGTTCACCAGCGTCACCAGCACCGCCTTGGCCGACTCGCGCTCACGCGCGTCGCACAGCACGACGGGGATCGCGGGGTCCAGGCTCAGCGCGGCGCGGACCTCCTCGGGTTCGTACCGGTGGGCGCCCTCGAAGCAGTTCACCGCCACCACGAACGGCACGCCGCGCCGCTCGAAGAAGTCCACAGCGGCGAAGCACGTCTCCAGGCGGCGGGTGTCGGCGATGACCACCGCGCCCAGCGCCCCCTCGGACAGCTCCTCCCACATGAACCAGAACCGTTCCTGGCCCGGGGTCCCGAACAGGTACAGCACCAGGTGTTCGTTGATGGTGATGCGGCCGAAGTCCAGCGCCACTGTCGTGGTCGTCTTGGCCTCCACGCCGGACAGGTCGTCGATGCCGTAGCTGGCCTCGGTCATCACCTCCTCGGTGCTCAGCGGAGCGATCTCGCTGACCGATCCGACCATCGTCGTCTTACCGGCCCCGAAACCCCCCGCCACGAGGATCTTGAGCGCCGCCGGAACGGGCGCCTGCGTGTCGTCAGAGTCGCTGGATGCCATCGAGAACCGCCTGGAGTACGTCCCGGCTGACCGGGCTCTTCGCTGTGTAGGGGGCGCGGGCCAAGGCGAGGCCGCGGTTGAGCAGGTCGCTGAGCAGGACCTTGACGACGGCCACCGGGATGTCCAGGTGCGCGGACACCTCGGCGACCGACAGGGGCCGTCGGCACAGCTCCAGGATGCGTATCTGCTCCGGCTCCAGCGCCATCTCGTCGACCTCGGCCCGCTTGGCCGCGATCACGACGCTGATCATGTCCAGCTGCACGGTGTCGGCGTGGTCGCGCCCCTGCGCGATCACGTACGGCCGTACCAGTGGTCCGGCGTCCTGCTGTCCGACCGCGGCGCCCTCGTCGTACCCGCCGACCGCGTCCCTCTGGGGCAGGCCGTGCGGATCCTCCTCGGGCGGCAACTCGTTGTGCGCTTGCATGGCGTCCCCTATCGCGTGGCTTCCCCGGAAGCGCCCTCGCGTCTGGGCGCGGCGTCCAGATAACGGCCCACCTGCTCGACCAGCACGTTCATCTCGTAGGCGATGAGGCCGACGTCGGCGCTCTCCTCGGCCAGGACCGCCAGGCACGCCCCCCGGCCGGCGCCGGTGACGAACAGGTACGCGCTCTCCATCTCCACGACGGTCTGGAGCACCTCGCCCCCGCCGAAGTGGCGGCCGGTGCCCCGGGCCAGGCTCTGGAACGCGGACGCCACCGCGGACAGGTGCTCGGCGTCCTCCTTGACCAGCTCCCGGGAGCGGCCGATCAGCAGCCCGTCGGCGGAGAGCACGATCGCGTGGCGGGAGCCCACCGCGCGGTCGAGCAGCTCGTCCAGCAGCCAGTCGATGTCCTTCTTGCCCGCGCCGCTTCCACTGTCACGCTGGGCGCTTTCGGGAGTACTCGTCACGGTTACGCGTCCTTGTCGGTGTCGTTGGTCTGCTGCTTGCCTTCGCGCCGTCCGCGGTCCGTGCCCTTCTGGAACGCGGACATGTTCCGGCGCAGGCGCGCCAGACGCTCCTGGCCGTCCTGGGCCCCGTTCGGGGAGGACGCGCCCGCCGCCGCGGGGCCGCTCCGGGTGTCGGCCGCGGGGTCGGCGGCCAGCTGCGGAGCCAGGTTCTCCTGGGGCCGCCGCTTGGGCAGCGGCGGCCGTCCCCCGCCCGCCTCGACCATGGCGGGCGGTTCGGCGTCGGTGGAGGGTTCGGGGTCGGGGACCGCGCTGACGGACGGGGTCCGGGTGGGCAGCGGCGTCCGGGTGGGCAGCGCGGGGCGGTCGCCGTCCGCGTCCAGGAGGTCCGCGCCGCCAGCCGGGGCCTCGGCGGTCACGGCGCCCTCCCCATCGCTCCCGGCGGGGTCCGCGGAGTCCTCGTCCTCCCGGGCGGGGGTCTCCTCCTTCGGCGCGGACACCGAGGTCAGCACGGGCTTGACGCGCCTGCCGGACGACAGCTCGCCGCCGGGCGTGCGGTCCAGGATCTCGCGCACGTCCCACACCTGCTCTCCGCTCTCGTCGGAGGGCAGCGGGGAGCGGTCGCCGGAGATCAACTCGTGCGGCAGCAGGACGATGGCCTGCACGCCGCCGTACGGCGACGGGCGCAGGTGCACGCGGATGCCGTGGCGGTGGGCCAGGTGCGAGACCACGAACAGGCCGAGGCGCATCTTCTCGTTGAGACGCATCACGTCGAACTCGGGCGGGCTGGACAGCAGCGCGTTCGCCGAGGCGAACTCGCTCTCGGTCATGCCCAGGCCCCGGTCCTCGATCTCGACCGTGACGCCGTTGGGCACGTCCTCGCTGCTCAGGCGGACGTGGGTGTGCGGCGGGGAGAACATCGCGGCGTTGTCGACCAGCTCGGCGACCAGGTGGATGACGTCGGCCACGGCCGGGCCGTTGAGGTGCACGCGGGCGATCCGCTCGCGCTTGACGCGGGTGTAGTCGCCCGACTCGGAGATGGCGCCGCGCAGCACGTCGATCAGCGGCATGGGGCGGTGCCAGGTGCGGCCCGGCGCCTCGCCGCCCAGGATGAGCAGGTTCTCGGCGTTGCGGCGGGAGCGGGTGGCCAGGTGGTCGAGCTTGAACAGCTGGGCCAGCTGCTCGGGGTCCTCCTGCTCGCGCTCCATCCGGTCCAGCAGGCGCAGCTGGCGGTGGACCAGCGTCTGGCTGCGGTGCGCGATGTTGAGGAACACGCGGTTGACGCCCTGGCGCAGCTCGGTCTGCTGCACCGCCGCGTTGACGGCCGCGCGCTGGGCGGTGTTGAACGCCCTGGCCACGTCGCCGAGTTCGTCGTCGCTGGCGGTCAGCGCGGGCAGGGCCGCCTCGGTGTCCACGCGCTCGCCCTCGTGCAGGCGGCGCATGAGGTCGGGCAGGCGGTTCTCCGACAGGTCGTTGGAGTCGTCGCGCAGGCGCAGCAGGCGCTCGGTGAGCACGTTGGAGGAGCGACGGGCCAGCAGGAACGCGAACCCGATGACGGCGGCGACGCCGAGGCTGCCCGTCACGGCGACGACCAGGGCCCGGTTGGCCTCGGCGAGGGTGACGTCCGCGGCGTACAGGGCCTCGTCCGCGCCGATCGCGGTGAGCTCGGACAGGACGTGGTCGTAGGCCTCGTCCCACGCGGCGCGGTCCACCGGCATGGACAGGTCCTGGACCTCGCTGACCGCCAGGGTCACCGGGTCGGTGACCGTCTCGGTGCCCACCTGGCGGTCGGTGATCTCCTCCTGCATGCGCTGGAGGTCGGCGTACTCCTGGCTCGCCAGCAGGTTCTCCAGCCGGGCCTCCTGGCCCTCGCCCTCCAGGTAGTGGCCGTTGGCGGCGAGCATGCTCTCGTAGGAGCCGACCAGCTCGGTGAACTGGCGCTGGTCCTCCAGGGACAGCTCGTCGGTGGCGAAGGCGTGGGCGATCTGGGCGTCGGACCGCGCGAACAGGTCGACCGTGCGGAACATGTAGGTCGCGGTGAAGCTCGGGCTGACCGCGTCGTTCCCGTCGCTGCCCGCGCGGGTCTGGCTGTCGAAGCTGTCGGCGCCGTGCAGGATCAGCTCGTTGTAGTAGTCCAGGACGTCGGCGCGGGAGGCCTCGCCCGCGTCCACCGCCGCGCGGATCGCGTCGATCTCGCCGTACTGCATGTGCAGCATCTCGATGTGGTGGCCGCTCTCGCCGGGGGCGATGTCGGCGAAGCCGACGAGCTCGCCCACGACCGCGCCCAGGGAGCCGTCGGTGCTCTCGCGGGCCTCGGCCAGCTGGCCCTCGGTCTCCGCGTCCCCCGGGTTCTCGATGAGGGCGATCGTCTGCGTCCGCTCCCGCATCACGTCCACGAGGCCGATCGCCGCCGGGGCGACCAGCTCGTCGGTGGCGTGGGCGCGGAGGCGCTGGACGACCGCGTCCCCGGCCAGGGCCACGGTCAGGGCCAGCCAGAGCACCACCAGGGCTGTGGTGGGGATCATGACCATTGCGCGGATGCGGGAGGTGATGCTCCGACCGCGTCGCTCGGGTACTGCCTGCACGGTTCTCCTGTCGATCCGCGTCCGGGGGTCTTGTGGGGGTGGGGGGTGGGGGCCGCCTGGGGGAGTCGGCGCGTCCCGGTCCGCCTGTGCGCGGTCCCGTGTCCTGCGGGCTGTGTCCGTGGGGGTTCTCGACACGGGACGTACCGCAGGGTAGCCACAAACGCGGCGTTTCGGCGTGGGGGATCGTACCTCGCCGGTGAAACGCTGAAATATCCGGGTGGTGGGGGCAGTCTGCCATGGGAGACGAGAATGTCCACCTCTCGGGTGGGCGGTAGGGGTGTTTCCTCCTGTGAAGCCTTGTGACAATAGGGCAAAGGTCACATATGGCGGAGAGTATGGCAAGTCCTGCTCCGGGTGACCGGTTCCTCCCTCCCCGGACCCGGCCGCCGTCGCGAATGTCCGCGTTCGACCCGCGCTCCGGCGCCGCGCGTACTAGCGTTGCGTGCCGAAGAGGGGACACCGCGTGACGGGAGGATGTGCATGGGCCAGCCGCTGGGCGGGGGACCGCTCGCCGTGGAGGCCGCGGTCGCGGGGGTTCCGCTGCTGGTGGTCTGCGCGGCGGCGCTCTACCTGCTCCTGCAGTACCGCCGCTACGGCCGTCCGCACGGCTGGCCGGGCCTGTGTACCGCGGCCGCCCTGGCCACGGGCGTCGGTCTGGCCGCGTACGCGGTCTGGCCGCTGCCCGCCTCCGCCGACGGCCTGTGCGCGGACCCCCTCGGCGGCCGGTCCGGCCGGGCACTCCTGCCCGCGCCCGGGGAGTCCGGGGTCCTCGCCCTGTTCCTGGCGGTCGGGCTGCTGGCGCGGCACCGCTTCCGCCGAGGCGCCGCGCTCACCGTGCTGCTGGGCGCGGCCCTGGCCGCGGCCGTGGTCACCGTCCGCGCCACCGGACTCCTGGGCATGTACCCGTGCGCCTACGCCGGTGCCCCGGCGGGGCTCGTGGCCTGGGGCGCGGTCGCGACCCTGCTCGGCTGGCTGCTCGCCCGGTGGGCACTCCCGCCCGGGTACGCCCGCGGCTGGCCCGCGGCCGTCGCGGACCGCGCCGTGCCCGGCCCGGTGCGCAGGCTCACCGGGGCCCTGCTCGACCTGGGCCTGTGGTGGTTCGGCGCGGCCTCCCTCGCCGTCTGCGCGCAGGCGCTCGGCGCCCCGGGGCCGGGAAGCGGGGCGCGCACGACCGCCCTGCTGTGCCTGGGCGGGGCCCTGGCCCTGGTCCCCGCTCTGACGCGCCGCGACCGCGCCACCCCCGGCGCCGCCTCTGTGCGGCTGGCGCTGTGCGAACGGGGGTACCCGGCCCCGGCGGCCCGTCGGCGGGTCCTGGCGCGCACCTGCCTGCTCCAGGGCCCCGTCGTCGTCCTCGTTGCCCTGGACCTGCCCTGGTACGCGCTCGCGGTGGCCGCGGCGCACGCCAGCAGCGCCCTGGTCCGGCCCGACGGCGCGGGCGTGGCCGACCTGCTGTGCGGGGTGCGCGTGCGCACCCGCGCCACCCTGGACGGCGCCCTGCCCTCACGCCTGGTCCGCTACTCCGCCCCGCGCGAGGAGCCCGTCAGCGCCAGGCCAGGTAGCCCAGCAGCAGCCCCGTGAACACCAGGATCGCGCCCAGGCCGCCGAACAGCACCCGCACGTAGTGCGACAGCCAGGGCGCGGACACGATCCGGGCCCGCTCGGGCGTGTCGGGGTCGTAGGCGACGGTCACGATCTCCCCGGCGCGGGAGGCCGTCCACCCGGTGTTCTCGTGCTCGGCGTGCACCTCGTGCCCGTCCTCGGTACGGAACTGCACGATCATCCGGGAGGCCGTGGAGGTCTCGTGGTAGCCGATCACACGTGCCTTGGCGCGCATCCCGTGGCGGCGCAGCCGCAGTTCCAGGCGCGTGTCGCGCGTGACCGCCCAGAGCATGACCACCCCGGCCAGGAACGGGATCAGGGGATAGAGGGTGGTCATCGCGCGGTACGTCCTCTCAGGTGTCCGGGGCGCTCGTACGGTCGGGGGAGGCGGCGGGGCCGACCAGGCCGCCGACCATGCGGGCCAGCGCCGTGTGGACCTCCTCGACGGGACGCCCGGGCTGGAGCGTGCGCCAGTCCAGTGCCACCGTCACCACCATGCCGAACAGGGCGGACCCGGCCAGGCCGGTGTCCAGGTCCGGTCGCAGCGACCCCTCCGAGGCCAGGTCGTCCAGCAGGCCGGTGATGACCCCGATCGCCTCGGTGCGGATCTGGAGGACCGTGGCGTACCAGGCCCGGTTGGTCCGCCAGGCCTCCGCCATGAGCAGGCGGGCCAGGGACTCGTGCTCGCCGATGAACACCACCCCGGCGCGCAGCACGGCGGCGAGCGCCTCGCGGGGGGCGGCGTCGGCCCCGGGAGGGGGCACCGCGCCCTTGAGCGTGTCGGCCAGCCGGGTCACGCCCCACTCCATCAGCGCCGCGTACAGCTCGCCCTTGCCGCCGAAGTTGTAGTAGACGGTGCCCTTGGCCACCCCGGCGCGCTCGGCGATCTCGTCCACGGTCGTCGCGCCGTACCCCTGCTCGGAGATCAGCGTGACCGCGGCCTCGAACAGGCGCCGCCGGGTGGCCTCGCGGCGGCCGCTCACGGGGTGGTCGGACGTGCTCGCACTCATCCGTTCCATTCTCGCCCATACTCGTACACGACGCGCCATGTCCGTCACCCGGCCCGCGTCACAGCTTCAGCGCCGGGTGGAGCGCGCCCATCGTCCACACGCGCTTGCGTTCCACCGTCCACCAGGTGAGCAGCAAAGGCACCACCAGCCACAGCCCCATCACCCCGAACGCCGTCCGGACCAGGTCCGGGTCGCCGCCGCCGATCATGTGGCGCAGCGCGGTCACGCCCCAGTGCAGCGGCAGGAACGGCCCCACGGCCTGGAAGAAGGCCGGGCTGGTCTCGATCGGGTACGTTCCGCCCGCCGAGGTCAGCTGGAGCACCAGCAGCGCCAGCGCCACCACCCGCCCCGCCGCGCCGAAGGCTGCGTTCAGGTACTGCACCGTCGCGGCGAACGCGGCGGCGGTCAGCACCAGGAAGGCGATCAGCAGCGGCCAGTTCCCCGCCTCCAGGCCCAGCAGCAGGTGCAGGGCGGCCATCATGACCAGCACTTGGCCGACGCCGAGCAGGAGCGGGGCGATCCGCCCGGCCAGCGCCACACGCCAGGAGGGGGCCGAGGAGGCCAGGGCCCGCGAGGACAGCGCGGGCAGCACCATGAACACCACCATCGCGCCCACCCACAGCGACAGCGGCACGAAGAACGGCGTGAACCCCGTCCCGTAGTCGGGCGCCTCGTTGGAGACGGTGCTGTCCAGCCGGACCGGACGGCTCATCGTCGAGGAGGCGTCGTCGCGCCCCTGCTCGGAGTAGGTGGGAACCTGGTCCGCGCCCTCGTCGAGCCCCCGGGCGAGCTCGTCGGAGCCCGAGGCCAGCTCCTGCAGGCCCGAGTGCAGCTCGTCGGCGCCGCCGCTGAGCTCGCCCAGCCCCTCGTCGAGGTCACCGGCGCCGTCGGCGGACTCCGCCAGCCCGTCGCGCAGCCGCGCGGACCCCTCGGCCAGCTCGGCCAGGCCCTCGTCCAGCTCGTCGGCCCGCTCCCGGGCGTCCTCGGCCTTCTCCACCATCGCGGGAAGGTCCTCCGAGAGCGCGGCGGCCTCCGCGCTCAGCGCGGCCGCGTCCTCGGCGGTCGCGGTGATCGCGTCGCGGTTGTCCTCCACGAACCCGGCCGCCGACTCGGCGGTGTCCACGGCCGCCTGGAGGTCGCACAGCAGGGTGTACAGGTCGGGGTCCTCGCTCTCCAGCCCGGGGTGTTCCTCCAGGTAGGACGCCAGACGCTCGTCCACCTCCTCCAGGGCCCCGGTGTCGACCTCCGGCAGCTCCTCCAGGGCCGCGGACAGGGCCGCGGTGACCTCGGCGGCGTTCCCGGCGTGCTCCTGGAGGGAGGGGATGTCCTCCTCCAGCCCGGGCAGCCACTCGTCGGCCAGCGCGTCGAGCTTGTCCACCTGGGCCGAGACCTCCTCGGAGGCGGTCGCGGCTCCGTCGGCCAGATCCTGCGAACCGGAGTACAGCTGGTCGAGGCCGCCGCTGAGCTCCCCGGCGCCCGTGTGCGCCTCGTCCGCGCCCCCGGACAGCTCCGAGGACCCCTCCTCCGCCTCGTCCGCGCCGCCGGACACCTCGTCGGCCCCCTCGGCGGCCTCCTCCGTCCTGCCGTGGATCTCGTTGAACCCGAGGAAGATCTGGTCCAGGTAGCCGTTGATCGCCGACGCCGCGGCGGCCTCCTGGATCTCGCGGAACGCGCTTCCGGCCAGTTGGCGGACGATGAAGCTGTTGGAGTCGTTGTAGTGCGCCTCCAGGGTCGCCGGGGCGGGGGACTCCCGGTCGCGGGAGGGGGAGGTCAGGTCGGCGCTGAAGTCGGAGGGGATGGTCAGGGAGACGTAGTAGGTGCCGTCGGCGACACCGCGCGCGGCCTCCCGGGCGCTCACCAGGTGCCAGTCCAGGTCCCCCCGTTCCAGGAGGGTGTCGGTGAGCTCACCCCCGGCGTCGACCTCGCTGCCCCCGGCCTCCACCGGTTCGTCCTCGTTGACGAGGGCGACCGGCAGGCGCTCCATCCGGCCGAAGGGGTCCCAGAACGACCACAGGTACATCCCCGAGTAGAGCAGGGGGATGAGCAGGAGGGCGGCCAGCGCGGCGGCGGGCAGCGGCGAGCGCAGGAAGGAGCGCACGGTCAGCAGCCCGAGCCGGGGCACCGCCAGGGGGCGCACGAGCGGGCGCGAACGCCTACGCCGGACCACGGTCCCCGCCCTCCTTCCGGCCTCCGCGCAGGATGTCCAGGCCGACGTGGCGGCGGTGCCGCCCGCGGAGCCCGGCGTCGTCCGGTCCCGCGGCGGACGCGCCGCCCTCGGGGTCCGCGCCTCCGGTTCCGGAGGCGGACGGATTTCCGGTTCCGGAGCCGGACGGGTCGCCCGCGTCCTGGCGCAGCGGGATCGGCCCCCGCGTGTCCGGCCCGGCCACCTCGGCCAGCTCGCCGGAGTCGGCGCAGGTGGCGACCACCGTCAGCCCGTCGTCCGCCAGCGCCTTGAGGGTGCGCCACAGGTCGGCCTGGTGCCCGGGTTCCAGGCCGCCGTCGACGTCGTCGACGGCCAGCAGCCGGGGCTCGGCCAGCAGGGCCAGGGCCAGCCCGAGGCGGCGCCGTTCGACCATGGACAGCTCCCGCACCAGCGACCGGCGGTCCAGCCCGCCCAGCCCCGCGGCCTCCATCGCCTCGTCGGCCAGGCTCCGCGCGGCGGGGCGCATGCGCAGCAGCAACCCCTCGGACAGGTGCTCGCGAACCCGGAGCCGCTCGTCCAGGGGGTTGACCTCGTCCATCAGCCCGAGCGAGCTGATCCGTCGGACCCGGCGCGCGTGCCGGGGCAGGGCGTGCCCGTCCACGTGCAGCGTTCCCTCCGAGGGGCGCATCCGGCCGGTCAGGGTGAGCAGCAGGGCGCTGCGCCCGCCCCCGGAGTCGGCCCGGAAGACGGTGAGGGTGCCCGGCCGGGCCGTGAACCCCACGCCCGTGTACACCGGGCCCTCCCGGGTGGCGAGCCCGACGCCCTCGGCCTGTACACGAGCTCCGGTCGCCCGTCGCATTCCTCAGCCCCCTCCGTTTTTTGAACTGACCAGTCAGTTCAAAACTGCGGAAACCACCGTACAGCGCGCATACGCCTCCTCCGGGCAGCGGGAGCTGTGGAGTGTCGCACAGCGCCGCCGCCCCCGTGCGCCGCGCGCGACCGGGTAATGGGATTGGATGGGAGTGGGAGGACGCGTACCACCGAACGAACGGGAGGATCGGGATGTCGGAGATCTCCGAGCGGGTCGCGAGGGTCCTGGACGACCCGGAGAACTGGCCCAGCGACCCCAAGGAGGCCGTCGCGCTCCAGCGCGGGCTCGCCGACCGGGTCCGCGTGGAGCCGTTGGACGTGGACGCGGTGCGGCTGGTGGCCGGGTTGGACGTCAGCTACGCCACCGACAACACGGCGCTCTCCGCGGCGGCCGTGGTCATGGACGTGCGGACCCTGGAGGTGGTCGAGTCCGTCGCCATCTCCTCGGAGCCGTCCTTCCCCTACATCTCGGGGCTGTTCGGGTTCCGCGAGTCCCCGCCGGTCCTGGAGGCGCTGGGGCAGCTCGAGGTGACCCCGGACGTGTACCTGTGCGACGGCTTCGGCCTGGCGCACCCCCGCCGCTTCGGGGTCGCCTGCCACCTGGGGGTGCTCCTGGACCTGCCGGTGGTGGGGTCGGCCAAGTCGGTGCTGTTCGGCAGGCACAGCGTGCCCGGTGAGGAGCGGGGGTCGTGGACGCCCATGGTGGCCGGGCGTTCGGAGGTGGTCCCCGACTCCTTCGCGCTGGCAGACCAGGGCAAGGAGGTGATCGGACGCGTGCTGCGCACCCGCAGGGGGGTCAAGCCCGTCTACGTGTCCGTCGGCCACCGGGTGGACCTGGAGGGCGCGGCCGAGCTGGTGCTGCGGCTCTCGCCCAAGTACCGCGTGCCCGAGCCGGTCCGGCACGCCGACAAGCTCTGCGGCGAGCACCGCAAGGCGGTACTCGCCGCGAAGGAGGGCCGGGCCGACTGACCCGGTCCGGGCCGCCGGACCCCGGCTTCCGGCGCCCTGGGCTCCGGCCGAGCCTGCGAGGGCGCGGGAACGCGGGGGCGCGCCGGGGTTCTGCAGGGCGAGCCGAGCCGTTGGCGAGGAACGAGCGTCAGGCGTGGGCGAGGACGAAGAAGGCCCGGCTTCCCGCGCCCTGGGCTCCGGCCGAGCCTGCGAGGGCGCGGGAACACCGCCTACCAGCTCGTGGGAACCGGGCGCCCCTCGTTGTACCCGGCCGCGCTCTGCACGCCCACCACGGCGCGCTCGTGGAACTCCGCCAGCGAGGAGGCGCCCGCGTAGGTCATCGAGCTGCGCACACCGGCGACGATCTGGTCGATCAGGTCCTCCACGCCGGGGCGCTCCGGGTCCAGGTACATCCGGCCCGTGGAGATGCCCTCCTCGAACAGCGCCTTGCGGGCCCGCTCGAACGGGGAGTCCTCGGCGGTGCGCAGCCGGACCGCGCGGGCCGACGCCATGCCGAAGCTCTCCTTGTACTGCCTGCCCTCGGCGTCGCGCATGACGTCGCCCGGCGACTCGTAGGTGCCCGCGAACCACGAGCCCACCATCACGTTGGACGCGCCCGCGGCCAGGGCGAGGGCCACGTCGCGCGGGTGGCGAACGCCGCCGTCCGCCCACACGTGCCCGCCCAGCTCGCGCGCCGCCTCGGCGCACTCCAGCACGGCGGAGAACTGGGGGCGGCCCACGGCGGTCATCATGCGGGTCGTGCACATCGCGCCCGGGCCCACACCGACCTTGACGATGTCGGCGCCCGCCTCGATCAGCTCGCGCGTGCCCCGGGCGGTGACGATGTTGCCCGCCACGATCGGCACCCGCGGCGACAGCGCGCGCACCTTGGAGACCGCGGTCAGCATCTTCTCCTGGTGGCCGTGCGCGGTGTCGATGACCAGGGTGTCCACCCCGGCCTCCAGCAGCTCGGCGGCCTTGCCCGCCACGTCGCCGTTGATGCCGACGGCCGCGGCCACGCGCAGGCGGTCGTCCGAGTCCACGGCGGGCGTGTACAGGGTGGAGCGCAGCGCGCCCGTGCGGGTCAGCACGCCCACCAGGGCGCCGTTGCCGTCCACGACCGGGGCCAGCCGGTGGCGGAAGTCGTGCAGCATCCCGAACGCCTCGCGGGGCTCGGTGCCCGCCGGGATGGTCATCAGCTCGGTGGACATCACGTCGCGCAGCTGCGCGAAGCGGTCCGTTCCGGCGCAGTCGGCCTCGGTGGCCACGCCGACGGGCCTGCGGTCCCCGTCCACCACGATCACGGCGTTGTGCGCGCGCTTGGGCAGCAGATTGAGCGCCTCGCCCACGGTGCTGGACGGGTTGAGCGTGATGGCGGTGTCGTACACCAGGTGCCGCTGCTTGGTCCAGGAGACGACGTCGGAGACCACGTCGAGGGGGATGTCCTGCGGGATGACCGCGACACCGCCGCGCCTGGCGACGGTCTCGGCCATCCTGCGCCCGGCGACCGCGGTCATGTTCGCCACGACCAGCGGGATCGTGGTGCCGGTGCCGTCCGGCGACGACAGGTCCACGCTGAGCCGGGAGCCCACGGAGCTCCGGTTGGGGACCATGAACACGTCGCTGTAGGTCAGGTCCTGCTGGGGTGCCTGGTCGTTGAGAAAACGCAATGCCTCTACCTCGGTCGAGACCGAAGGGGGTGGACCATCCGCCGCATGCCGCGCGCGGCCGCCTGTTGATCCCCCTCTTACCGGTCAAGTATGCCGTCACGAATTAGGTCGGTCGACCCCCGATCTGGCATGATGACCCGGATCCCCGCCGACACAGCCCTTCCCCGCCCCTGTCAGCGCGTCGTCGGGCGCCGGGGCCCGGACGGGCGTTCCTGGAGAGCCCGCATGCCGCGTTTCACTTTCGCGCAAGTCAAGGAAGAGACCTACAAGGCGAAGGACGCCTGGTGGACGGTCTTCCTGGTGGACCCCCTGGCCGGACGCCTCGTCGTCTGGACCGCGAACCGCACCGACATCACGCCCAACCAGCTGACGCTGGGGGCGGGGGTCTTCGGCCTGCTCTCCATGCTGTGCTTCGTCGCGCCGGTCCTCGTACCGGGCGCCGAGACCTTCAACTGGGCCTGGCTGCTGGCGGGCGGACTGCTCTTCCACCTCAGCTTCGTGCTGGACTGCATGGACGGCAAGATCGCCCGGCTCAAGGGCACCGGCACGCTCTTCGGCGGCTGGGTGGACTTCGTCTTCGACCGCATCCGCTTCTTCGGCTGCGTGATGGCGCTGCTGATCGGCCAGTGGCTGCTCACCGGCCACGAGGTCTACCTGATCGCGGCGCCGGTGGTGGTCTTCTTCGACCTGCTGCGCTACCTCAACGGCCCCCAGGTCGCCAAGACCCGCCGGACCATGAACCAGATCCTCGCCGAGCTGACCGGGGACACCGAACGGCTCGCCGCGGCCCAGCGCGAGGCCGACCCCGAGGACGAGGAGACGGGGGAGGCGCCGGCCCGCCCGGGCGCCCCCGCCCCGACCGGCCTCTACCCGCGCGTGCGCGACCGGCTCCTGCGCCACCGGGTGCGCCCGCACCTGTTCAGCGGCATCGAGTTCGAGATGTTCCTGTGCGTGGTGGCCCCGGTGACCGCGCTGGTCTCCCTCTTCACCCCGCTCAACAGCCTGATCATCCCCGTCGCGGTGTTCTCGGTCCTGGCGCTGGCATTCTTCGAGGTGGTCCTGGTCCTGCGGCTGTGGAAGGACACGAGCAGGTTCGAGGCGCGCCGCCGCCGGCTGTTGGCCTCGGGCGCCGTCCCCGGCGCCGCCGCGGCCCCGCACCCGACCAGCGGGAGCTGAGCCGACCCTCTCCGCCGAGGGCGCGGCGTACACGGGAGGGGCGGGTCCGCGCCGAAGCGGACCCGCCCCTCCCGTGTACGCCGCGCCCTCGCGCGGAAGCCGGGTCAGACCCCGACCTTCTCCTTGTCGCGTCCGCCGCCGTTCTCGCCGCCGCCGGTCCTCCCGGCCCCGTCGGCCTTCCCGGAACCGCTCGGCGCGCGCAGCGCGGAGTCCTGGCGGAGGAACCACGTCAGCTGCGGTTCCACGGCCCAGCGCAGGCCCGCGCGCACCCACGGGGTGCACAGCAGCAGCGTCAGCGCCACGCCCAGCAGGACAGTGACGACCATCTCCGTCGCCCCGGACATCAGGCTGTACCAGGGCGAGGCCTGCAACAGGACGATCACCACCGAGTGCCCCAGGTACACGTACAGCGTGTAGGCCCCCAGGGAGGTGAACCACGTGCGCTGCTTGGGCATCAGGGCCAGGACCGCGAACGACATCACCAGCGCGAGGGCCATGAAGCCGACCCGCACGCCCAGACTCGGCAGGATCGGGTCGATCTCGCGGTCGGTGAGGCTGCTGGTCCAGAAGAGCCAGGAGCGGCTCATCTGCTCGGAGATGGGCACGGCCAGCGCCGCCGTCACCCCCAGCACCAGCACGGACGCGATCCGCACCCAGAGCCGGTCCAGGTAGGCGAAGTGCTCGCGACGCAGGCTCAGCCCCAGGACGAAGAACGGCAGGAAGCTCACCACGCGGCCCAGGGAGAGCGTCTCCCCGAGGCTCGCCGTGGCCCCGAACACGGAGATGAGCACCGCGATGAGCACGGGCCAGCGCAGCCGCTTCCAGACCGGCACGCTCAGGCGCCACACGAACAGGGCGACCAGGAACCACAGGGCGTAGGTCGGCTGGAGCACCGACATGGACTCGGGCAGGCCGCCGCGTTCGACCGCGTAGATGGACTGGTGGATGGTCCAGAAGATCAGGTAGGGCACCGCGAGCGACACGACCAGCTTCTCGACGCGGTTCGACGAGGCGTCGAAGGACCGCGAGAGGTAGCCGCTGATCATGATGAACGCGGGCATGTGGAAGAAGTAGATCCAGTAGTAGAGGGCACTGGCGGGCCCGTACTCGCGTAGTGGGCCGATCGCGTGGCCGACGACGACCAGGGCGATCAGGACGAACTTGGCATTGTCCAGACGGGCGTCACGGCCTGGACCCGGGGCCGCCGTGGTGGGGGCTGCCGCGCCGTGCCCCGGTTCCTGACGCTGGGATGCCGGACTGGTCATGGATGAGGCCACGAGTGGACTCCGAGATCATCTGCTTCTGGGACGTGTGTGCTCTCTTCCGGCCGTGCACGCGGACCGCGGGCCGACCGTGGGGCCGGAACGCGGGTGGCGCGGTGCCGCGTGGGGCGCGAGGGGGACACCGTAAGGTCGGATGAATGAACATGTGCTGCGTTACCTTACTGTGATGTAGCAAAGTATGCCAGCGGTTCTCCGGAGATCGTTGGAAAGATGCCGGAGTCCTGCCTCGGTTGAGGTAAGGGTGGGGCTCGTGAAACGTCTGTGACGCGAGCGGCTCGGCCGGGGGTAGCTTTCCGTGTGCAGACACTAACCCATCCGCGCCACCGTCTTCTACAGAGGGTGACGGAGCGGGTCTGCTCCGGCCCCGGCCCGCGTGGGCCGCGCGGCTGACTGTGTGGCCGCGGCGGACGCGCCGCTAGGCTGCTCTCGTCAGACGGGCGGTTCCGACCCGGTCGATAATACGGAAGAAGGCGGTGGAAGCCGTGCCGCACGCGGTGGACCCCAACCGTGCCGCTCAGCACGGGAACGTGGTCATGCGACTCCTCGACGAGCTCTTCCCGCTCGTGGAGGGGTTCTACGTCGACCTGCACAAGAACCCCGAGCTCTCCCACGCCGAGCACCGCACCGCCAGCGGTGTCGCCGAGTGGCTCACCCGGACCGGTTACGAGGTCCACAAGGGCGTCGGGGGAACCGGCGTGGTCGGCATCCTGCGCAACGGACCGGGGCCCACGGTGATGCTGCGCGCCGACATGGACGCGCTCCCTCTGGAGGAGAGGACCGGGCTGCCCTACGCCAGCACCGCCCGCGCCGCCAACGAGGAGGGCGCCGAGGTCCCCGTCATGCACGCCTGCGGGCACGACGCCCACACCGCGTGCCTGGTGGGCGCCGCCGACCTGCTCTCGGAGACCCGCGACGAGTGGGCCGGGACCGTGATGGTCGTCGCCCAGCCGGGCGAGGAGACCCTCGACGGGGCGCAGGCCATGCTGGAGGACGGGCTGTTCGACCGCTTCGGCCGTCCCGACGTCATCCTCGGCCAGCACCTGGGCCCGCAGCCCGCCGGACTGATCTCCCACCGCGCCGGGGTCATCCTCGGCGCCTCCAACTCCTACCGCGTGCGCGTGTACGGGGAGGGGGGCCACGCCTCCCAGCCGAACACGACCGTGGACCCGGTCCTCATCGCGGCGAGCATCGTCACCCGCCTCCAGGGCGTGGTCTCCCGCGAGGTCAGCCCGAGCGAGATGGCGGTGCTCACCGTCGGCAGGATCCAGGCGGGGACCAAGGCCAACATCATCCCCGACGAGGCCTACCTGGAGATCAACACCCGGGCCCTCAACGACAACGTGTCCGCCCAGCTCGAAGCGGCCATCGAGCGGATCGTGCGCGCCGAGGCCGCCGCCTCCGGAGCCGCCCGCGAGCCCGAGATCGAGCGCTTCCAGGGCGCGGGCGTCACCCGCAACGACACCCAGAGCACCGCCGACGTGGCCGCCGCGCACCACGCCTACTTCGGTGACGAGTACGTCATCCACCTGCCCGACCCGTTCCCGGCGACCGAGGACTTCGGCTACTTCGGCCTGCCCGGCGACCCGCAGCCGATCCCGTACGTGTTCTGGTTCGTCGGCGCCACCCCCCACGACGTGTGGGAGGCCGCCCCCGGCGACACCCCGTACGAGAAGATGGGCAACGTCCCCAGCACCCACTCGCCGTTCTTCGCGCCCGCCCGCGAGCCCACCCTGCGCGCAGGGCTGGCCGCGATCACCGTGGCCGCGCTGTCCTACCTGGGCGACGACAGCCCGAAGGCGGCGGCCGAGGACGCGCCCAACGACGCCTACGACAGCGCCTACCTCGCCGCGTCCTGGCCCGCCCCGGACGAGGACCGGGCGCAGACCGCCTGGCCCGACCCCGAGGAGGACCGGCCCCGGTCCCCGTGGCCCGCCCCGGACGAGGACCGGGCCAAGTCCACCCACGAGGCCGACATGGACGCCGTGATGGAGGCCCAGGACGAGGAGCACCGCCGGGAGTGGCGCGACGGCAAGACCGAGGAGTCCACGCTGTCCGCGGACATGGCCGCGCTGCTGGAGGAGGACGACCGGCCGCGCCCGCCGTCCGGCCCCTCCTACGGGGGCCCGCCCCCGCCCCCCGACGACGACCGTCCCGGCTCCGAGTACCGCCTCTGACCACGGATGGGGGAACGCCGGCTGCGCCATCCCCGGGAGATCCCCCTTCTGGTCGTGTGCGTGGGGGTGACCCTGCTCGCCGTGGTGGGCGCGGTCAGCCGCGCCTACTCGGGTGAGCCCAACCAGCCGCTGCTCCTACTGAGCATCCCCGCGCTCGTGTACTTCGTGCGCGGGCAGCTCTACGCGCGCCAGCGGGTCAACGGGGTGCGCATCACCGAGCACCAGTTCCCCGAGGCGCACCGGATGGTCGCCGAGGCCGCCGCCGCGTTCCGTATGAAGCGCGTGCCCGAGGCCTACGTCGTGCTGGGCAACGGCGAGCTCAACGCGTTCGCCTCCGGGCACGGTTTCCGACGCTACGTGGCCGTCACCAGCGACCTGTTCGAGGTGGGCGACCGCCTGGCCGACAACGACACGCTGCGGTTCGTGATCGGCCACGAGGTCGGTCACATCGCGGCGGGCCACACGTCGTTCTGGCGCCAGTTCGGGATCTCGGTGGCCAACGTGATCCCCGGCGTGGGCACCAGCCTGAGCCGCGCGCAGGAGTACACCGCGGACAACCACGCCCACGCGTTCTGCCCCGAGGGCATGCAGGGGCTGCGGGTGCTCGCCGCGGGCAAGTACCTGTACCCGGCCGTGGACTTCTACGACATCGCCGCCCGCGCCCGCACCGACACGGGCTTCTTCGTGCTGCTGGTCAACCTCCTGTCCAGCCATCCCGTGAACACGTTCCGCTTCGCCGCCCTGGCCGACCGCACCAGGCCGGGAAGGGTCTTCTAGGGGCGGTCCGCCCCCGTGCGGGGCCGGGGCCGCCCCCGCCCGCCCCGACCGGCCAGCCGCGCCGCCGCCTGCGCGGGCAGCGGCTCGTGCCGCGCGTACTCCCGGCTGAAAACGCCCGTACCGTGCGAGATCGACCGCAGCTCCACCGCGTACCGGACGATCTCCAGCTCCGGCACCTCCGCGCGCACCACGGCCCGGCCGCCCCGCACCGACTCGGTCCCCACCACCCGGCCGCGCCGGGCCGACAGGTCGCTCAGCACCGCGCCCAGGTAGGCGTCGTCCACCTCCACGGACACCTCGTCCACCGGTTCGAGCACCGCCAGCCGCGCCGCGGCCGCCGCGTCCCTGAGCGCCAGCCGCCCCGCCTTCTGGAAGGCCATGTCCGAGGAGTCCACCGAGTGCGCCTTGCCGTCGTAGAGCGTCACCCGGATGTCCACCAGCGGGTACCCCGCCCCGGGCTCCGCTCCGTGTCCCGGCTCCGCGCCGCCCCCCGCACCGGCCACCGTCCCGACGCCGTCCGCCATCTGCGCGCGCACGCCCTTCTCCACGGACAGGACGAACTGGCGGGGCACCACCCCGCCCACGATCTCGTCGACGAACTCCAGGCCCGCGCCGGACTCCAGCGGCTCCACGCGGATCCGGCAGACACCGAACTCCCCGTGGCCGCCGCTCTGCTTCACGTTCCTCCCGGTGCCCCGCGCCGGAACCGCGAAGGTCTCCCGCAGCGGCACGCGCACCTCCCCGGTGCGGACCCGCACCCCGTGGCGGTGCTCCAACCGGTCCAGCGCGGCGTCCAGGTGCGCCTCGCCCAGGCTCCACAGCACCATCTGGTGGGTCTCGGCGTTCACCTCCACCCGCAGGGACGGGTCCTCCGCCACCAGCCGGGCCACCGCGTGCGACAGCTTGTCCTCGTCCCCCGGGGACGCCGCGCTCACCGCCACCGGCAGCAGCGGACGCGGGAAGCGCCACGGAGCCACGCGCACCGGCCGCTCCGGCTCGGAGAGGGTGTCGCCGGTGCGGGCGTCCGCCAGTTTCGCCACCAGGCACAGGTCTCCGGCGACCGCCTGGCCCACCGGCCGGTTCTCGCGGCCCAGCGGCACGGACAGCGGTCCCGTGCGCTCGTCGTTGCCGGTCCGGTCCAGCTCGTCCTGGCCGGTCAGCCCGCACGGGACCCCGTGGCCGTGCAGGTGGACCCGGGTGTCGGGGCGCAGGGTCCCCGAGAGGACGCGCACCAGGCTCACCCGGCCCACGTACGGGTCCCCGGCGGTGCTGAGCACCTGCGCGACGAGAGGGCCGTCCGGATCGCAGGACAGCCCCGCCACCGGTTGGCCCTCCGGCGTGAGGGCCTCGGGAAACGGGCGCAGGGTCGGGTCCGGGCACGAGAGCGGCAGCTCGCGCAGCAGTTCGCGCACGCCCACCCCGGTCGTGGTGCTGATCGCCAGGACGGGGTGGAGGCCGCCCGCGGCGACCGCCTTCTGGAGGTCGTCGATGAGCAGGTCGGGGTCGAGTTCGCCGCCCTCCGTGTAGCGCTCCATGAGGACCTCGTCCTCGCTCTGGGTGATGACCTCCTCGACGAGGGTCTCCCGGAGCGGTCCCGCCGCCTCGCGCAGCCAGTCCGGCACCGGACGCGCCGAGGGGGCGGAACGCTTCGCGCGCTCGGAGCCGTCGGAACCGCCGGAGTAGTCGTAGTACCGCTCGGAGACCAGCCCCCACACGCCGACCACGCGGCGCTCGTCCCCCGTGCCCTCCACGGCCGGGACGTAGGCGGGGTGCAAGCCCGGACCGAACGCCTCCCGGCACTGGGCGACCACCTCGTCGTAGTCCGCGCGCGGGTGGTCGATCCTGGTGACGGCCACCGCCCTGGGCATGCCGACGTCGGCGCACTCCTCCCACAGCACCCGGGTGCGGCCGTCCACGCCCTCCAGGGCGGACACGACGAACAGTGCGGCGTCGGCCCCGCGCAGTCCGGCGCGCATCGCGCCGATGAAGTCCGCGTACCCGGGGGTGTCCAGCAGGTTGACCTTCACGTCGCCGACCATGACCGGGTTGACGGTGAGGTCGACCGACCGCCCCTGCCGGATCTCGACCTCGTCGTGGTCGCTGACGGTCGTGCCCTCCTCGACGCTGCCGGGGCGACCGATCTCCCCGGCGGCGGCGAGCAGCGCCTCGACCAGGCTCGTCTTCCCGGCGCCGGACGGTCCGACCAGCGCGATGTTGCGGATGTCGCGGGGCCCGTCGGCCCTCGGTACGGCTCCGGCTGAGGCTCCGGTTCCGTTGGCGTTGCGATCTGCCATCCCTGCTACCCAGCCCTTCGTGGTCCGAGCGGTGGCCGCGCGGGAACGGGCGGCCCGTCCATGCTGTGACCTGTGTCACTTATACGGTCGCCCTTCTCGGGCCGCACGGCAAGAGGTGGTCAGGAGCGGGAGCAGTCGTGGGTGAGATACGGCATGTGCACTATGACTTGTTTCGGACCCCTACTATTGCCCCGTGCCATGGTCGGAGTCTCTCCCTCAGTTCAGCCTCGCCGGGACCGTTCTGACGGTCCTGCTGCTCCTCTTCGCGGCCCTCGGCGAACCCCTCCTCGGCAGGAGGGCGTTCACGTGGCTGTCCCGTAGGCGCGACGGCGACGCGCGAGCCCTCACGCTCCTGCACGCCGTCACCATGGGCGTCCACGTGCTGTGGGGCCTGGTGGTCTTCGGGGTGCTGCTGCTCTCGCCGGACCTGGTCGCCGCGGACCTGGGTCTGCGCCTGCCCGACGCGTGGGGGCCGATCGCGGGCGGCGCAGTCGGCGGCCTGCTCGCCCTCACGGTGTTCTGGCTGCTGGTCAACGGCCTTCCGAGGGGGCCCGGGCGCTCCGGCCGTGGCCGAGGCCGCGGGAGGTCGGCGCGCGGCAGGCGCGACCAGGGCGGGAGCGCCCGCGGACGGCGCTCTGCCGCACCGCTCAGCCTTCCCGAACCCGAGCGCGACCGGGGGCTGCTCGCACCGCGCACCAACGCCGAACGGGCGGTGGCCGCCGGGGTGGCCGTCACCGGGGGCGTGTTCGGGGAACTGCTCTACCGGGGCCTGTTCATCCTCCTGGTCGCCAGCATGGGCGCGCCGCTGTGGGTCGCCGCCGTGCTGTCGGTGCTGCTGTTCTCCGTCGCGCACCTCTACCAGGGCTGGTGGGGCCTGATCAGCGCCGGCGCGTCCGGCGCCCTCTTCACCGTCCTGTACCTGGGGACCGGAAGCGTCTGGGTGCCGGTCCTGGTCCACGTGGCGCTCAACCTGCGCTCCCTGGTCTTCCCGCCCGCCGACGTCCGCGAGGCGGGGGAGCGGGAGTGGTACGAGGAGGACGGGGACCCCGAGGCCTACGACGAGTACGGCGAGTACGAGGAGCACGGCCACGGGTACGAGGACGCATCCGCCACCGGGGAACCGCCGTCGACCGTCGCGGAGGAGGGCGGGGGCGCGGACACGGCGGTGCGGCCCGTGCCGCCGGGCGCGGGGACTCCCGCCCACGGGACCCCGTCCCACGGAGCCGTGTCGGGCTACGGAGACACCACTGGTCACGGTGGCCCCCCGGGCCAGGGCGATCCCTATACCCGTGGAGCACCCTACGGCCACAGCGGGCACTCTGCTTACGGGGACCTCCCGGACCAGAGCAGGGACTTCGGCTCCAGTGACCTCTACAGCAACAGCGGTCCCCACAGCCACGGTGGCACCTCTCAGCAGGACCAGCAGGACCTGTACAGCGGTCTGTCCACCGCGGGACCCACCTCCGGCTACGGCGACAGCTACGGCGACCGCTTCGGCGGCGGTGACCCGGTCGGCTACGGCGGCCACCGCCCGGACGACCCGTCCCTCGACGCCCCGCTGTACCCCGGCGCCTCCCGCCCCGAACCCCTCCCCTCCCACCGGACGCCGGGAGACCCCTCCCGCGACGGCCTCCCGGGCGGCGACCGCCGCGGGGAGGACCCCGCGCAACGCCCCCTGTACCCCGACGAGTGGATCGACCGCCGTTACGGTGACGGAAACACCACACCGGGGTCCGACCCCGACCGCTGGAGCTGATCGGGCACGATAGTGGGGTGTCCGACGCCATTGACCACCCGCGCGCCCAACCCCGTGAACACCGCTACCGGCTGACCACCTCCGACGGGGTCGGCATCGACGCCGTGCTCCTGCGCCGCGCCGGGTCCCGCGCCACCGCC
Organism: Nocardiopsis akebiae; assembly: GCF_018316795.1. Classification (NCBI taxonomy): domain Bacteria; kingdom Bacillati; phylum Actinomycetota; class Actinomycetes; order Streptosporangiales; family Nocardiopsidaceae; genus Nocardiopsis; species Nocardiopsis akebiae. The sequence continues at coordinate 5,705,355 of NZ_CP074132.1, read as the reverse complement.
GTGATCCTCGCCAACGGGTTCACCGGAACCCACCGCAACCCCAGGACGCGCGCCGTCGCCGAAGCGCTGCTCCCGTTCGGTGACGTGATGACCTTCGACTTCCGCGGCCACCACGGCTCCGGCGGGCTCAGCACCGTCGGCAACGCGGAGATCCACGACCTGGAGGCGGTCGCCGTCCGCCTGCGCGAACTCGGCTACACCTCCCTCTCGACCGTGGGGTTCTCGATGGGCGCGGCCGTCGCGATCCGGCACGCCGCCATCTACGGCGGAATGGACGCGGTGGTCTCGGTCAGCGGTCCCAGCCGCTGGTACTACAGGGGGACGCGCGCCATGCGGCTGCTCCACCTGGGCATCGGACGCAGAGCGGGGCGCCTGTTCCTGCGCGGCTTCCGCAAGGTCAGGGTCGTCGACGAGGAGTGGGACCCCGTACCCGCCGAACCCCGGGAGATCGCCGGGAAGGTGTCCCCGACGCCCCTGCTGGTCGTGCACGGCGACTCCGACGCCTACTTCCCCGTCTCCCACGCCACCGCCATCCACGACGCCGCCCGGGAGCCGCGCGACCTGTGGATCATCCCGGGGATGGGGCACGCCGAACGCGCCGTGACCCCGGAGCTGAGCGCGCGCGTCCGCGACTGGCTCACGGAGAAGGTCGGCGGAGGGAGCGCCCGAGAGGGCGGCTGATCAGGGCGGACCGGCGCCGCGTCGACAGGTGTGCGCGTGTCGGCTAGAAAGGACGGATGATCCGATCTCGTTCGTCCTCACCCGGGAACGGAACACCGTCGGAGGCGGTCCCGACCGGGGCGGCGGCCGACGGCGACGGTACCACCGGCACCACTCCTCCCGCACTCCCCGGTCTGCGCGGACGGGGCTTCGCCCTGCTCATCGCGGCGACCGCGGTCGGCCTATGCGGCTTCGCCGCCGTCCTGCCCCTGGTCCCCCTGTGGGCCACCCGGGGCGGCGCGGGGGAGTTCGGCGCCGGGAGCACCACCGCCGTCTTCATGCTCACCACCGTGCTCACCCAGCTCGCCATGCCCTGGCTGCTGGAGAGGGGCGGCTACCGCTGGGCGTTCCCGGTGGGCGCCCTGGTGATGGGACTACCCACCCCGCTGTTCGCCCTGACCGCCGACCTGGGCCCGCTGGTGGCCGTCTCGGCGGTGCGCGGCGTCGGCTTCGGCATGGTCAGCGTCGCCGGAACCGTGCTCGCCGCCCGCCTGGTCCCGCACCACCAGGTCGGCCGGGCCACCGGCTACTACGGGCTGGCGGTCGGCCTGCCGCAGGTGCTCATCCTGCCCGGCGGCGTGGCGCTGGCCCTCAACATCGGCTTCGACACCGCTTTCTGGCTCACCGGTCTGTGCTCGGTCCTGGGCGGGGCCCTGGCCTGGGGCATCTGGTACGCCGACGGCGGCCGCAACCGGGCGGCGCTGCGGAGCGCGGTCCGGACCGCCGCCCCCGGCCCGGACCCCGCCCCGGCCGGCGATCCCGCCGCGGACGCGTCCGGTGGCCGCCCGCCGCTGCGGGCGCTGGCGGCGCCGCTGGTGCTCATGCTGCTGACCGCCTCGTCGGCCAGCGCGATCATCACCTTCCTGGCCATCCCCCTGGAGCGGGCGGCGTGGCTGGTGGGCGGCGCCCTGGCCGCCTACGCGCTGGCGGTGGTGGCGGGTCGATGGACCGCCGGGATGCTGCACGACCGCCACCGGCGCACCCTCCTGCTGCTGCCGGGCATGGTCGGCGCGGTCGCGGGGATGGCCCTGGTCACCGCCGCGCTGTGGTCGGTCGGGGACGCGCCGGGCGCCGGGACGGCGCTGCTGGTGCTCCTGGGATCGGCCGTGTTCGGCCTCGGCTTCGGCGCGGTCCAGAACGAGACCGTCACCCTCATGCTGAACCGCGCCGGTCCGGCCGGGTACGGCCGGGCCGGCGCGGTGTGGAACATCGGCTACGACGCGGGTTCGGGAGCCGGGGCGGTGGTCCTGGGACTGCTGATCCAGTTGACCGGGTACGGGCCGGCGTTCGCGGTCACGGCCGTGGCGCTGCTGGCCTCGGTGCCGCTCGCCCTCGGCGGGCGCGCGGGGCGCGGGGGCCGAGCGCGCGGCTGAGCCCCCCGCTCCGGCGGGGCGCGTCCGGGGCGGGGGGCGACCCCCGTCCCGGACGGCTAGTACGACGAGATGTGCACGTGGTCGTAGTGGTTCTGGGTGTTGTCGCCCCGGTCCTCCATCCACTTCCACTGACGGGACGCGGAGTGCCAGATCTGCTGCTCCCAGATGATGTACTTGATGCCCAGCCGGTCGGCGTTGTCGATCCCGTACTGGGAGATCTGCGAGCCCAGGGACTGGTTGGCGGCCGAGGGCAGCGCGCCGCCCGCGCTCATCATGAAGTCGCAGGCCCGTCCCACGCCGTGGTCGTCGGCGCTGGAGCGCAGGCAGCCGACCGGATAGGGGGCGCCGAAGTTCTGCACGATCTCGTCGCGGATGGCCGCCATGCGCGGTGTGGCCCCGTCCCAGCCCCAGCCCTGCGCGCTGGCCGGGATGCTGCCGTCGCCCGGGGTCTCGGGGATCTGCTCCGCCTCGTACTCCTCGATCCTGGCCTCGACCTCTTCGCGCTCCTCCTCCAGCGTCTCGACGAGCTCCTCGGCCTCGGCCAGCTCGGTCTGGAGCTCCTCGTTGACCAGGGCGGCCTCGTCCCGCGTCTGGATGAGGTCGTGGATCTGCTCGGACTGGCTCTGCCCGAGGTAGTTCAACGTGGCTGCGTCGGCGAACATGCTCTCGGGGTCGCTGGAGAAGATCACCTGGAACGCCGGGTCGAGGCCGCCGCCGCTCTTGTACTGGGTGGAGGCGATGGTGGACACACCGCTCCGGGAGGCCTCCAGGCGCCCCTCGACCTCCTCCAGGTCCTCCTCGGCCTTCTCCACGCGCTCCTTGATCTCGTTGAACTGGAGGAGCTCACCGTCGTAGCTCTCCTCCAGCTCCTCGGCCCGCCGGTTCAGTTCGTCGATGTCCACGTCGTCGTTGTCCGGCTCCGCCAGCGCCGTTCCGGGCAGGGCGACCAGCAGGGCCGCCGCCAGGGCGGCGAGGGGCAGGGCGGCGCGCCTGCCGCGCGCGGATGAGGGAGGAGTGGGTGTCATGTCTGCTCCGAGGATGGTCCGAGCGCATCCGGTTGGCCTGCGGCGAGTGAAGAGGGGAGCCGCGGCGACGGGAGATGCTCAGCAGACCATACGAGATCTTGGCGTTACATGCCTAGTGCGTTACTCACGTGACTTGGGAGACTGCGCGGGGATGTGTCCGAAGATACCCGCAGCCGGGGACCGGACCGACCCCCGGCCGACCGTTCCGGCTCCGGGCCCACCGGAGGCGGCGCCGGGAGCCGTTCAGCTCGCGCCGCCGAAGGCGCTGGGCAGCTGGACGCCCGCGGGCTCGGGGGGCTCCGAGGGCATGAACCAGTCCGAGCGGCGGATGTCGCGCAGGGCCTGTTTGCGCGTCTGCGGGGCCAGGCGCTCGATGTAGACCATGCCGTCGAGGTGGTCGGTCTCGTGCTGGAGGCAGCGGGCCATCAGCCCCGTGCCCTCCACGGTGACCGGCTCGTTGCGCAGGTCCACCCCGGTGACGACGGCGCGCTCGGCCCTGGCGGCGGGGTACCACAGCCGGGGAACCGACAGGCAGCCCTCGTCGCCCTCCTGGACCTCCTCCGACAGCTCGGCGATCCTGGGGTTGATCACGTAGCCGATCCGGCCCTCGACGTTGTAGCTGAACACGCGCAGGCCCACGCCGATCTGGTTGGCGGCCAGGCCCGCCCGCCCGGGGGCCTCTACCGTCTCCAGGAGGTCGTCCACCAGCGCCCGGGTGTGCTTGTCGAAGCGGGTGACGGGTGTGGTGGGCGTGACGAGGACGGGGTCGCCGAAACGGACGATGGGGCGCATGGTCATGTGCCCCAGGGTAGTCGGGAGCGTGCTCCCGGCGGTACGGAAGCGGAGAATCCGGACCCCGAGGGCGGCTCAGGCCGCGGCCAGGCCGGGGCGCAGGGAGTCGTCCAGCACCATCTCGATGTAGTCCAGGGCGGCCCGACGCCGGGCCAGCGCGCTCTCGTACAGGGAGGGTGCGCTGGTGTTGCGCCGCACGCGCAGGCACTCGTTGACGATGCGCTGCCACCGGTCGGGGAAGGCGTGCAGGGCGTAGGAGCCCGCGCCGGTCTTGGAGGTGATCTCCCCGGTCTTGAGGGTGAAGTGCAGGCGGCTGACGCTCAGCACGCTCCAGGAGGGCGCCAGGGAGCCCAGGACGGCCAGGCCGCGCGGCGTGACCAGGCGGCCCGCCTTCTCGCGCCAGCGACGCCACTGCTCGTCCAGGGAGCCCAGCGACCAGGCGCGCAGGCTCTCGGGCTCGTCCCACACGTCCAGTTCGAGCGGGTGCGGGCCGCGCACGGTCACGCCGTGCTCGGCGAGGATGTGCCACGTGACGGGGTTGACGTCGGCGCTGGCCCGGTTGCGGAACCGGCCGCCGATCACCGAGGCGACCGGGCCGCAGGCCGCGGGGTCGCGGGTGAGGTCGTCCCAGGTGACGTGGATGCCGTTGAACTGGGGTCCGGTGGCGGCGGCGCGGGTGCGCGCGTGGACGTGTCGCAGCAGCTCCAGCTCGCGCCTGCCGGGCGTGTGGCCGGTGACGATCACGAAGTCGACGTCGCTGGTGTGGGGGCGGAAGTCGCCGAGGGCGACCGAACCGGTCAGGTAGAGGCCTTCGACCAGGCCGGGGGCCTCCTGGTCGGCGTGCGCGAGAAAGGTCTGGGCCAGCGTCTGCACCCGAGGGTGGACGGCCATGCTCACTCCAGTCTGGATGGTTCGGTGCGGATCTGGGGGCGCGCTCCGTCCGGAGGTGGGGGGTCCGGTCGGGCGGCGGCCCGGAGCGTTCCCGCGGCGTCTGCCGCCTGCGAGTACGCGCTCCATCGGTACCAAGTGTGAGCGGACCGAGGGGGTCATGGCAAGTGATCGCGCCGGACCCGCATCCTGTCCCCCCACGTCAGGTGGTGTGCGGCTATGGGGGCTTGGGGGAGCTTGCACCCTTGACAACGAGCGGCGTGGTGTGCAAAGGGCCCTCGCGCGCGTGCGAGGAGGTCCGGACCCGCCGGAGCGGGGCGCGGCGCCGTGGCGCGACGGCCGGGGCGCCGGGGCGGCCGGGCGGGAACGGGCGCCGGCGGAAAGCGGCGCGCCCCGAAGGCGGGGAAAATCCGCGTCCCCTCAGGCAGGAAGGCCGCCGCACATTCCGCCGCACGTGCATCCGCACCTGGCGAATGCATGAGAAAAACTTTGCTGGGTATTTCTCTAGAGAGGTCGGGGGCGAAAACGGTTATTCGTCCGCCGGGGAATGGGTGTGGCGTCCGCCATGCCCCGCCGGGGGCCGGTTCCGGGGAGGGAGGGGAGGAGCGGTTCGTCGGGGCAGGTGGGAGTGGTCGCCTCTCTCGGTCCCAAGGATAGTCCCCTTCGTCCTCCCGAAGTCGTGAGTCCTACACCACTCTCCGCGGAAGTGGACACGTCCCGTTTTTTCGGCGATTGTTATGGTTCACGCAGACCCCCGGTGGTCATAACCACCGCAGCCATTGTTCGCTTTTTTCCTCCGCGTAACACCGCACAACCCCCGTGAAACTGAGCCGCTTTACGCTCGGCGGGCAAGGGCAGTTCACCCCGCAGATGTACCCAAGGAGACGTGCATGGTCCCGACGATGGTCCTCGTAGCCGACGACTCACGTGACACCCACCGCCGGGACGCCCTGTGGGGCCTGGCCGAAGCGGTGGCGAGCAGGGGAGAGGTGCCGGTGACCCCGGCCTTCGGCAGCCCCGACGACGTCGCCGCCACCGTCCACTCCGTCCGGGGGCCCAAGGTGGTCGTCCCAGCCTTCGTCGCGGGCGGCGACGTCGCCAGCGCCCACATGCTCACCCGGCTCGGCCTAGGCCGCACGAGCGACGCCTGCCAGACCCCGCCCCTGGGAGCGGTCCCGTCGATCGTGGCCGACCTGGCCGGGCGGCTGGCCGACTCCGGCTGGGGCTCGTCCGACGGCGTGGTCCTGGCCGCCGACGGCACCACCGGCACCGAGGAGCGCCAGGTCGTCATGGACGTGGCGCGCATGCTCAGCCGCCGCCTCGACTCCCCGGTCCAGGTGGGCTACCTGCGCACCTGGGCGCCCTCGGTGGTCGACGCCGTGGACCGGCTGCGCCGCCACGGCCAGGACAACGTCGCCGTCGCCGCGTGGAGACTCGTGGACGGCCCCGACTTCGACCTGCTGCGCGGTCTGGACGTCACCGCGATCACCGAGCCCCTGTGGCCCTCCGAGCTGGTCGTGGACACGCTCCTCGCCCAGCACCGGGCGGTCAGGGGACGCCTGGCCTGAGACCGCGGTTCCCGCCGGACCGACACCGAGGGTGACACCGCCCACCGCGCGGGTGATCGAAGGGGTCCGGGGCGCCGTAGCGCCGTTACCGGGAGCGCGCGGATGGGTAGGGGGTCAACGGGCGGGAACTCCCCGCACCCACAAACACGGCATCCGTACCGCGCCGCCTCCCGCTCGGCGCGGCAGCGACCGGACGCGACTCCTCCGGCGGCCCCCTCCTCCACCCGTCGGCGCGGAGCTTCCCCCGCGACCGGTCCGGGACCCGAACAGAGCCGGCTCGCCGCGGACCGTGCGCTCCGCGGCTCCGCCGACCCGTGAGGAGCCCGCCCCGAACCGTCATCGACGCGAGCGAACCTAAGGTGGATGTATGAACGACGTCACAGCGCAGTTCGTCGATGACCGGCAGCGTCGGCGTCTGGAACGGCGCTTCGGCAACCACGTCGGCGAGTGGCTGACCGAACTCCCGGGGATCGTCTCCGGGCTCGCCTCCGAGTGGGGGCTGACCGTCGAGGGCCCGGCTCCCCACGGCCGGACATCCGTCGTGGTCTGCGTCGTGCGCCCGGACGGCGACCGCGCGGTCCTCAAGCTCTCCCCGGACAGCGGCCTGGCCGCGTCCGAGGCACGGGTGCTGCGGATGTGGGAGGCGTCCGGGCGCGTGCCCCGGGTGTGGGAGGTCGACAACGCCCGCGGGGCCATCCTCATGGAGTGGATCGACGGCGACACCGTCGCGGAGGGCGGGAGGGTGCCGCCGATGGAGACCGTCGGCGCGCTCATCTCCCAGCTGCACTCCGTCGAGGTGCCCCGGCGCGAACTGCTCGAACTGCGCCCGCTGACCTCGCGGGTGCAGTTCATCTTCGACCTGTGGAACCGCGAGCGCGCCGAGGGGCCCGCCGCCGAGGTGGTGTCCGCGTCCGCCATGCACCAGGGCTTCTGCCGGGCCCGCGACCTGGCCAACGGCACGGTGGACGTCGTGCCCGTCCACGGCGACCTGCACCCGGGCAACGTCATCGACGGCGGCCGGCGCGGCCTGGTGGCCGTCGACCCGCGCGCCTGCCTGGGCGACGCCGCGGTCGACGCCGTGGACTGGGCCCTGTGGAAGGCCACCAGCCTGCCCGAGGTGGTGCAGCGCGTGGACGTGCTCTCCGGTGCCATGGGAGTGGACGGCGACCGGATGATGGCGTGGGCGCGCGCGTTCGCGCCCTGCCTGGCGGTGGCCAAGGCCAACCGCGGCCACGGCGGCACCGACGAGTTCGACATGCTCATCGAGCTCTCGGAGGGGGAGGCCTTCGTCCTGTGACGCGTGCCGGACGACCCCTGCGGTCGGCCGTCCCGGCACGCGCCGACGGGTTCAGCCCCCCGGCTGAGTCGAGCCGGCCCTCTCGAAGCGGTAGCCCCGGCCCGCCTCCGTGATCAGGTAGCGCGGGCACGCCGGGTCCGGCTCCAGCTTGCGGCGCAACTGCGCCATGTACACCCGCAGGTAGTTGGTCTCGCTCTGGTAGGCCGGGCCCCACACGTCGTGCAGGAGCTGGCGCTGGCTGACCAGCTGGCCCGCGTGCCGCGCCAGGATCTCCAGGATGTGCCACTCCGTCGGGGTGAGCCGGACCTCCTCGTCCTCCCGCAGCACCCGCTTGGCGCCCAGGTCGACGGTGAAGGAGGGCGTGCGCACCACCGGGGCCTCGTCCACGCGCAACGACCGCCGCTCCGCCGCGCGCATGCGGGCGAGCAGCTCGTCCATCCCGAACGGCTTGGTGACGTAGTCGTCGGCGCCCGAGTCCAGGCAGCGCACCTTCTCTCCGGCCGAGTGCCGCGCCGACAGCACGATGATCGGCACCTGCGACCATCCGCGCAGCCGCTGTATGACCTCCATGCCCTCCATGTCGGGCAGCCCCAGGTCGAGCAGGACCACGTCGGGGTGGTTGTCCGCGGCCAGCCGCAGCGCGGACGCGCCGTCGGCCGCGGTGTCCACGTCGTGCCCGCGCGCCCGCAGGTTGATCCGCATGGCCCGGATGATCTGCATGTCGTCGTCAACGACCAGGACCCGCATCGGTCCCCTCCCCGTCTCCGGTGTCCGTCTCGCTCTTCTCCACAGCACGGAGCGTGAACACCATGGTCAGGCCGCCACCGGGCGTGTCCTCGGGGTCGAGCCTGCCGTGCATCGCCTCAACGAAACCACGTGCGACCGCCAGGCCCAGACCCACCCCCGTGCCCTGGGGGGCGTCGCCCAGGCGCTGGAAGGCCTCGAACATCCGCTGTTTGCCCTCGTCGGAGACCCCGGGCCCGCGGTCCACCACGCGCAGCTGGACGCTGTCGCCGTGCGCGCTCGCCGAGACCAGCACCGGCAGGCGCGGATCCGGGTTGTACCGGACCGCGTTGGAGACCACGTTGGCCACCGCCCGCTCCAGCAGTCCGGCGTCGGCGCGGACGCGGGGCAGGCGGTCGGGCACGTCCACCACGACCGCCTCGTGCGGCAGGCCCAGCAGGGTGACGGGCACGACCTCCTCCAGACCCACCGCGCGGAGTTTGGGGCGCACGTTGTCGGTGTGCACCCGGCTCATGTCCAGCAGGTTGTCGATCAGCCGGTTGAGCCGGTCGGTGGACTCCTCCACCGTCTCCAGCAGGTCCTCGCGGTCCTCCTCGGTGAGGGTGATGTCGGTGGCGCGCAGGCTCGACAGGCTCGCCTTGATCGAGGTCAGCGGGGTGCGCAGGTCGTGCGAGACCGCTGCCAGCAGCGCCGTGCGGATGCGGTTGCCCGCCACCTGGCCGCGCGCCTCGGCCGCGTCCCACTCCAGCCTCTGGTGCTCCAGGGCGATGCCGATGTGCGCGGCGAAGGCCCGCAGCACGCCCCGGTCGGCGGCGGGCAGCACCCGGCCGCGCAGCGCCAGCGCCAGGTTGTCGGAGATCGAGACCAGGACGTCGGATTCCTCGGGGGACTCGCACGCCGGGGCGCCGACGCTGTGCGCCGCCCGCCAGCGCTCGTCGTCCAGCCGCTCCAGCAGGGTCGCCGACCGCTGCCCGAAGGTCTCCCGGATCCGCCGCAGCAGGGCCTGGAGGGGCTCCTTGCCCGCCAGGACGCTGCTGGCCAGCAGCGTCACCGCGTCGGCCTCGGCCCGGGCGCGCGCGGCCTGAGCCGACCGGCGCGCCGCCATCTCCACCACGATCGCCACCAGTGCCCCCACCAGGGCGAACGCGGTCAGCGCCAGTATGTTGTCCAGCGACACCGGAGGGCGCCCGTGCAGCGGGGACAGCAGCACGGTGAGCAGCACCGCGCTCCACAGCGCCGACACCAGGGCGGGGCGCAGGCCGCCCACCGCCGCGGTGGCCACGGTGGCCAGCAGCAGGAGCATCGCGTCCGAGGCCGCGCCCACGTCCTCGAACAGGGGCAGCGCCATCACCAGCGACAGCAGGGTGGGCGCCAGCAGCGCCAGCGACCAGCCGGTCACCCGGCGGTGCTCGCCCAGCCCCCGGCCGGGCGGCGGCAGCGGCCACCGGCCGCTGCCCACCCGCTCGTGGGTGACGATGTGCACGTCGATGTCCCCGGAGTCGCGCGCCACGATCGCCCCGACCCCGGGGCCGAACACGTACTGCCACGTGCGGCGGCGCGAGGACCCCAGCACGATCTGCGTGGCCTGCACGCCCCGCGCGAACTCCAGCAGCCCGGTCGGAACGTCGTTGCCGACCACCTGGTGGTAGGTGCCGCCCAGCTCCACGAGCAGCCTGCGCTGCCGCAGCAGGTCGTCGGTGGGCGCCTGCGCCATGCCGTTGGGCGGCACCACGTGCACCGCCAGCAGGTGGCTGGGCTGGGGGTGACCGCCCCGCGAACGGTCGGCCACGCGGGCGGCCCGCCGGATCAGGGTCTCGCCCTCGGGGCCGCCGGTGAGCGCCACCACGACCCGCTCCCGTGCCTCCCAGGTCCGCCGGATCTCGTGCTCGCCCCGGTAGCGGGCCAGGCTCTCCTCCACCCGGTCCGCGGTCCACAGCAGCGCCAGCTCGCGCAGCGCCGCCAGGTTGCCCTCCCGGTAGTAGTCGGCCAGGGCCGCGTCCACGCTCTCGGCCGGGTGGATGTCGCCGCGCGCCATCCTGCGGCGCAGCTCCTGGGGGGTGACGTCCACGAGTTCGACCTCCGCGGCGCGGCGCACCACGTGGTCGGGGACGGTCTGCCGGGGGCGCACGCCGGTGATCTGGTGGACCACGTCGTTGAGGGACTCCAGGTGGTGGATGCCCACGGTGGACAGCACGTCGACGCCCGCCTCCAGCAGCTCCTCCACGTCCTGCCAGCGGGTGGGGTTGGGCGAGCCGGGCGGGTTGGCGCGGGCGAGGTCGTCGACCAGCGCCGTCCGCGGAGCGCGCGCGATCACGGCCGCGGTGTCCACCGAACCGGACGGCAGCGGTGGAACCCGCTCCAGACCCTCCAGGAGCGCGGAGGTCCGTGCCCGGCGGTGGGTGTGGGCGGCGGCGACCACGACGTCGGTGCCGCGCTCGGCCCGGCGGCGGGCCTCGGCCAGGGCGTTGTGCGTGGTGCCGACGCCGGGGGCCGATCCCAGGTAGATGCGGAGCTTTCCTCGTGCCACGGCATCCATTGTCGGGGCAGTGGAGGGCCGCCGCGGCCGGTTCGGGCCACGGGGCGGGCCGGTTGCGGCCTCGGGCATGACGCGGCGGCCCCGGTTGGCGATACTGGGGGTGACATCCCGACGCACCCGCCCGGGCGCCCCGCGGGGGCGGGGCGGTGCCCGGCCGCCGCGCGCGGCCGACGAGCATTGGTGAGGAGGCGCGGCGTCCGTCCGCCGGACGGGCCGACGCCGCGGAGCCGATGACCTATCCCCCCGACGACGGTTCGTTCCCCGGTCCCCCCGGCGGGGAGCCCTTCCCCGGACAGCCGGGACAGCCGCCCGGCGGTCGGCCGCCCCACGCGCCCGGCCACTCCCACGCCCCGCCCGTCCAGCCCGGGTACGGCGTACCCGGGGGCGCGCCGCCGCTGCCGCCGGTTCCCGGCCACCCGGGGCGGCCCGGTCCGCCCCGGCGTCCCCGCGGGGGCCTGCTCGTCGGCGGCGCCGCCGCGGCGGTCCTGCTGGCGGTCTCCCTCGGCGTCGTGGTGTGGAACATCGCCGACGGCCGCCCCTACGCGGAGCTGCCCGGCTGCGGACGGCTGCTGCCCGCCGAGCTGGTGGAGTCCGTGCCCGGCACCGAGAGTCCCCGAGCCGAGGGCGAGTACACCGCCGTCGAGGACGACGAACTGGGGTACCTGGACGAGGAGGGTCTCCTCGGCTACCTCAGCTGCAGCGTCGGGAACGTCGACGGCTACCCCGTACACGTCGTCGTCTCCCTCTTCGACTACGAGGACGGAGGGGAGACCGCCGACAGGCTCCACGGGGACCTGGAGGACGAACTCCGGGACCGCGAGGCGGGACACCACGCGGAGGAGGCGGCGGTCCTGGACTGGCGTCCCGTGTCCGCGGGCGACACCGGGTACGCGGTCCTCGTCGAGGGCGACGAGCACGGCGACGCGGACGCCTACGGCGCGGTGTTCTTCGCCACCGTCAACGTGACGGTCTCGGTCTCCTACACCGTCGGCGGCGGCGACGGCGAGGCCGGGGCGCTGGACTTCCTCGCCGACTTCGCCGGACGGGTGGAGCGCCAGCTCTCCCGCGAGGGAGAACGGGCCTGACGCCCGCCCGGGGGCGGGCGACCGCCCCCGGGCCCCGGCCGCGGGGCGCCCTACGGGGCGGGGATGAGCTTGCCCGGGTTCAGGATTCCCTGCGGGTCCAGCGCGGCCTTGACCGCGCGCAGCACCTCCCCGCCCAAGGGGCCGATCTCCGCGGCCATCCACGGCAGGTGGTCGGTCCCCACCGCGTGGTGGTGGGTGATCGTCCCGCCGTTGGCGGCGATCGCCTCCGAGGCGGCCCGCTTGGCCCGTCCCCAGCGCTCCAGCGGCGCGGACCCGGCCGCCGTCACCACCGTGAAGTACAGCGAGGCGCCGGTGGGGTAGGTGTGCGACACGTGGCACATCACCACGGCGCCGCCCTCCCCGTCCTCCAGCGCCCGGGTGAGCGCGTCGGAGACCGCCGCGTACAGCGGGAGCAGGCCGCTCCACGGGGCGGCGGTCTCCAGCGTCTCGGCCAGCACCCCGGCCGACAGCAGGGAGTCGCGCAGGTAGGGCGCGGAGAACCTGTTGTCCCGCCAGTGCGCCACCGGCCCGGGGCCCAGCGGGGCACCGCCCGCCCCGGCCATGGCCTCGCGCGCCGAGGCCGCGCTGACCTCCACCTCGGCGCCGGTGCCCTCGAACCCCAGGACCGCCTGGCAGCCGGGCGCGGCCTCGCGCCCTCCCACGGCCGCTCCCACGAAGGTCTCCGCCTCGTCCAGGACCCGCGCCATGGTCGGCCGGATCCCGGACTGGGCCAGGGCCCGCAGCGCGGCCACGCCCGTCGCGAAGTCGGGGAAGGCCCACGCCTCGTCCAGCACGCGCTCGGGGCGGCGGCGGACCCGCAGCCCCACCTCGGTGATCACGCCCAGCGTCCCCTCCGAGCCCAGCAGCAGGCGGCCCAGGTCCGGCCCGGCCGCCGAGGCGGGCGGGCCGCCCGTGTCGAGGGTGCCGCGCGGCGTTGCCGCGCGCAGCGAGACCACCATGTCCTCGAAGCGGCCGTACCCCGAGGAGGCCTGCCCGCTGGAACGGGTGGCCGCGTAGCCGCCGACGCTCGCGTACTCGTAGCTCTGCGGCAGGTGCCCGAGCGTGCACCCGTGCTCGGCCAGCAGCGCCTCGGCGCGCGGGGTGCGTACTCCCGCGCCCAGGACGGCGGTCATGGACTCGGTGTCCACCGACACCAGCCGGTCCAGGCGGCGCAGGTCCAGGCTGACCACGGCGCGCAGGCCGCCGCTCAGGGGCGCGACCCCGCCCACGACGCTGGTGCCGCCGCCGAAGGGCACCACGGCCACGCGCTCGGCCGAGCACACCTCCAGGACGCGCCGGACCCGGTCGTGGTCGGCGGGGTACAGGACGGCGTCCGGCGCGGGGTCGGCCCTGCCCGCGCGGCGCAGCAGCAGGTCGGGGGTGCTCTTGCCGCCGCTGCGGCGCAGCCGGGCGGCGTCCCCGTCGTCCAGGTGGTCGGGTCCGACCACAGCGGCGAGCAGTCCGCGCAGCCGCTCGTCCAGCCGCGAGGGGTGCAGCTCCACCCGCTCCTCGGGGACGGGGGACAGGTCCGCCAGAGGGGCCCGCAGCACCTGGGAGAGCAGCTCGCGCAGGCCGGGGTCCAGCGCGCGCGCCCGGGCGGGGTCGCCCCACGCGAACCAGCTCATCTCGGGAGCCCCGGGGGAGGTGTCGTCAGTCATGCTCTACAGTTTTACATATGGCGTCAATACGTAACGTTGAAGACCGCATCCTGGACGCGGCCCGCGCCTGCGTCGAGGCCTTCGGGGTGCGCCGCACCACCCTGACCGACGTGGCGCGCCGCGCCGGGGTGAGCCGCCCCACCGTGTACCGGCGCTGGCCCGACGCGACCGCGCTCGTGGCCGACCTGCTCACCAGGGAGCTGCGGCGCATCCTCGCGGACCAGGGGGAGGGCCCCGGCGGGCCCGCCGGGGAGGACGTGCGCACCCGGCTGGTCCGGCACGCGGCCGGGGTCGCCCGCGCGCTGCTCGCCCACCCGCTCTTCGTCCGGATCGTGGACACCGAACCCGAGCTCCTGGCCACCTACACCTTCCAGCGGCTGGGCACCAGCCACCACGCGGCCCTCGAACTGGTCGAGCCGGTCGTGGCCGAGGGCCAGCGCGACGGGTCGGTGCGCGCGGGAGACCCCGCGGTGCTGGCCCGCCTCGTGCTGGTCACGGTCCAGGGCACGGTCACCTCCCGCCGCCTGTTCGCCGACGTCACCGACGAGTCCGGCCTCGTCGACGAGCTCGCCGCCCTTCTGGACGGCTACCTCCGCCCGCCGAGCCAGGAGAGCCCGTGAACCCCGCGATCCGCACCTCCTCCTCCCTCAACGCCGCCCGGCGCGCGGCCGACCTCACCGCGCTGGAGCACGACCCCCGGATCGACCTCCTCGTCGTCGGCGGGGGAGTGACGGGCGCCGGAGTCGCGCTCGACGCCGCCGCGCGCGGCCTGTCCACCGTCCTGGTCGAACGCCGCGACCTGGCCTTCGGCACCAGCCGCTGGAGCTCCAAGCTGGTCCACGGCGGCCTGCGCTACCTGGCCAGGGGGCAGGTCGCCATCGCCTACGAGAGCGCACGCGAGCGCGACGTCCTCATGCGGGTCACCGCGCCCCACCTCGTGCGGCCCCTGCCCATGGTCGTCCCCGTCCACCGGGGGACCGGGCTCGCGCGCGCCCTGTTCGTCCGCGCCGGGGCGGGCGCGGGCGACCTGCTGCGGATCATGGCCGGGACCCCCGGCGGCGTGCTGCCCCGGCCCCGCGTGGTCGGCCCGCGCCAGACCCTGCGCCTGCTCCCGGGCGTCGCGCGGCGGGGACTCCTCGGCGGTGTCGTGTCCTTCGACGGCCAGCTCGTGGACGACGCCCGCCTCGTGGTGGCACTGGCCCGCACCGCCGCCCGCGAGGGCGCCCGCGTCCTCACCCGCTGCTCGGCCGAGAGCCTGGCCGCCGACGGCGCCGTCCTGCGCGACGGGGTGACGGGCCGGATCGTCCCCGTACGCCCGCGCGCGATCGTCAACGCCACCGGGGTCCACGCCGACCGGCTCGACCCCCACGTACGGCTGAGCCCCAGCCGGGGCAGCCACCTGGTGCTCGACGGCGCCGCCCTGGGCCGCCCCCGGGCCGCGCTCACCGTGCCGATCGACGGCAGCGCCAGCCGCTTCGTGTTCGCCCTGCCCCAGCCGGACGGCCGGGTCCTGGCCGGGCTCACCGACGAACCCGTGGACGGCCCCGTGCCGGACGTGCCCGAGGCGCCCGACAGCGACGTGGACTTCCTGCTGGGCCAGTTCAACCGGGCCCTGGAAGCCCGACTGGAGCGTGCCGACGTCCTCGGCGCCTTCGCCGGGCTGCGCCCGCTGGTGCACGGGGCCGGGGAAACCGCCGACCTGTCCCGCGAGCACGCCGTCACGGTCGCCCCGAACGGCACCGTCACCGTGGTCGGCGGCAAGCTCACCACCTACCGGGCCATGGCCGAGCAGGCCGTCGACACCGCCGTGCGCTCCCGCGGGCTGTCCGCGGGCCCCTGCCGGACCCGCGCGCTGCCCCTGGTCGGCGCCGCCCCGCGCGGGGAACTGGACGCCGTGGCCGCCCCGCGCCGCCTTGTGGCCAGGTACGGCACCGAGGCGGTCGCCGTGCTGGCCGAGGCCGACGCCTCCCCGGAGCTGCTCGCCCCCCTCGTCCGCGGGGTCACCGGGGCCGAACTCCGCTTCGGGGTGCGCCACGAGGGGGCCATGGACGCCGCTGACCTGCTGGACCGCCGCACCAGGGTCGGGCTCGTCCCCGCCGAGCGCTCCGCGGCCGAGGCCGCCGCGCAGGAGGCGCTCGAGGCCGTGGGCTGAACGGCGGGCCGGACCGGGGGAGACGGGCCGGAGAACGCGCGGGATTTCGGGGACTCACCACACCCGCATCCCCTGTCCCACAGGGTTCTGATCGCGTAAGGTCGTAGCCGTTCCCGCCGCCCCTCCCCCGAAGGCGGTTCCAGAACGCTCCCGCAGCCGCCCCCTTCCCCCGGTTCGCCTGCCCACTGAACCGCCCCGCCGAAGGAGTCCTCCCATGCCCACGCTCGTCTCCGTGCCGGCTCTGGCCAAGGCCGAGGACACCGTCCTCACGGGTGTGCCCGACGAGTACCGGCACTACTTCAGCGGACGGCCGCCGGTCCCCTTCACCAAACGCCACTGGGAGTTCCCCGGGGAGCCCGCCAGCGTGCCGCTGGCCCGCGCCTTCCTGGACACCTGTGCGGCCGCCCGGGACAGCGACTACCGGTACGTCTTCTCGCTGCTGGGCACCGAGTTGGCCACCAACGCCATCCGGCACAGCCGCTCCGGCGAGGAGGGGCAGACCTTCGTGCTGCGGGTGACCCGGGCGCCCAACGGGCTCACGCTGGTCTGCCGGGACAACGGCAGGCCCACGCGCTCCGAGCCGGGAGAGGACCGCCCGCTGAGCGCCGGACCGCTGGAGGGCGACCGGCTCACCGCGGAGAACGGCCGGGGCCTGGCACTGGTCGACAGCTTCGCCACCGCTTGGGGCGACAACGGCCACCCCAGCATCCGCAAGGTGTGGTTCCACCTGGCCTACGACCTCACCGGCAGCTCCTGGCCCGCGGCCTGAGCCCCCCGGGGCGGGGGAGAGGGGCGGGGACGTCCGCTCTTGCCACCCGGGCGCGGGCGTGTCAGCATACTGGCCAGTAGCCGCATGTGGCGCGGATCACGGGACGGCGCGATCCCCGGTCCGCACGGGCCCGCGGGCCCCGTGACACCGCACGCGGCGCCCCAGGCCGACGCCCTCGCTTCCGCGGTCCGCGACGGTCGGCCACTCCCCCCGACCGCCCCATCGCGCCCCCCGCGCGGCCCGCCCCCGAGGTGTCCGCCCATGGATTCCACCATCGCCACGATCGCGCTTCCGGCGGCACTCGCCGTCATCATGCTCGGCCTCGGCCTGAGCCTGACCGTCGGGGACTTCGTCCGACTGACCAGGATGCCCGGCACGGTCGCGCTCGTCCTGGGCTGCCAGATCCTCGTCCTGCCCCTGGTCTGCCTCGCCCTCGTCCTGCTCTTCGACCCGCCGCCCGCCCTGGCGGTGGGCATGATGCTGCTCGCCGCCTCGCCCGGCGGCACCACCGCCAGCCTGTACAGCTACCTGTTCCGCGGCAACGTCGCGCTCAACATCTCCCTGACGGCGCTCAACTCCCTCACCGCCATGGTGACCCTGCCGCTGATCACCAACCTGGCCATCGCCCGCTTCATGGGCGACGGCGGCGCCCTCGGCCTCCAGGTCGGCAAGGTCCTCCAGGTGTTCGCGGTCATCCTGGTCCCCGTCGCGGTCGGCATGCTCGTCAGGGCGCGGGCGCGGGCCTTCGCTCAGCGCATGGAGAGGCCGGTCAAGATCGCCTCCGTCGCGGTGCTGTTCGGCGTCATCGCCGTCGCGCTCTACCAGGAACTCGACAACATCGGCGACTACATCGTGTCCGTGGGGTTGATGGTGCTGCTGTTCAACGTCGCCAGCCTCACCATCGGCTACTGGGCGCCGCGCGTCCTGGGCACCGGCCGTCCCGAGGCGATCGCCTCCTGCATGGAGGTCGGCCTGCACAACACCACGCTGTCCCTGGCCATCGCGCTCAGCCCGGCCCTGCTCGGCAGCACCGAGATCGCCGTCCCGTCCGCGGTGTACGGCGTGCTGATGTTCTTCACCGCGGCCGTGACCGGCCTGCTGCTCACCCGGGGGAGGACCCGTGAGGAGGCTCCAGCGCCCGGCCGCTGATCCGCTCCCCGCCGGGTGCCGCCCCCCCGGGACCGGGCCGAAACCGCTCACCTGCTGTCGAGGTAGGCGAGCACCGCGCGCACCCGGCGGTGCCCGCTGTCGGAGGGCGAGAGCCCCAGCTTCGCGAAGATGTTGCCGACGTGCTTGTGCACCGCGTTCTCGGTGACCACGATCCGCTCGGCGATCTCCCCGTTGTCGAGCCCCTCCGCCATCAGCGCCAGGACCTCGTTCTCGCGCCGGGTGAGCGACTCCAGGGGGTCGCGGACCCGGCGGGCCAGCAGCTGCTGCACCACCGCCGGATCCATCACCGTGCCGCCCCCGGCCACCCGCCGCAGCGCGTCCACGAACTCGCTGACCCGGCCCACCCGGTCCTTGAGCAGGTAACCCACCCCGCCGCGGCCGTCGGCCAGCAGCTCCCCGGCGTAGTCCCTCTCCACGTACTGCGAGAGCACCAGCACCGGCAGCGCCTCGTGCCTGCGGCGGGCCCCGATCGCCGCGTGGATTCCCTCGTCGCGGAAGTTCGGCGGCAGCCGCACGTCCACGATGGCCAGGTCGGGCCGGTGGCGGTCCACGGCGTCGGCGAAGGCCGCCGCGTCCGCGGCCACCTCGGCCACCTCGAAGCCCCGGGTGGAGAGCAGCAGCTCCAGACCCGCCGACAGCAGCACGTTGTCCTCGGCGATCACGATCCGCACGGCATCTCCACGTCGATCACGGTCGGCCCGCCCGCCGGGCTGTCCACGCGTACCGTACCGTCCAGGGCGGCCACCCGGCGGCGCAGTCCCCGCACCCCGCTGCCGCGCTCCTCGTCCACCCCGCCCGAGCCGTCGTCGCGCACCGTCACCCGCAGCACGCCGCCCGCCCGCTCCAGGCGCACGGAGACCTCCCCGGCCCCGCTGTGCTTGACCGCGTTGGTGACCGACTCGGTGACCACGAAGTAGGCCGCGGTCTCCACAGCCACCGGGAGCGCGCCGAGGTCGCCCACGTCCAGGCGGGTGGGAACGGTGGTGCGGGCGGCCAGCGCGGTCAGCGCCCCGGACAGGCCCCGGTCGGCCAGGATCGGCGGGTAGATGCCCTGGATCACCTCGCGCAGCTCGGCCATCGCCTCCTCGGCGCCCTCGTGGGCGTTCCGGAGCAGCGCGGCCACGGCCGGGTTCTCCACCGCCTCCCGCGCCACGCCCAGCTGCATCGCGATCGCGACCAGCCGCGCCTGGGTGCCGTCGTGCAGGTCGCGCTCGATCCGGCGCAGCTCCGCGCCGTGCGCGTCCACCACGTCGGCGCGTGTGCGGCTCAGCTCGTCCACCCGGGCCGCCAGCAGCTCCGCCTCCGTGGGGGCCAGCAGCGCCAGGGTCATGCGGGCGTGGGCCCGGGCCGCCGGGACTGCCGCGCCCAGGCCCAGCGCGCACCCGATCACCGCGTAGGCGACCCCGGTGACCAGCGCGGTGCCCCAGTCCAGCACGGGGAGCCACAGGAGCTGCAACGGCTCCTCTCGCGGGACCGCCCACCAGAACAGGTACTGCGGCGCGCTCAGCGGCATCGCGAGGGCCAGCAGCCCCACGAGCCCCAGCACAATGCTGGCGGGCGCGAACGCGGGCAGCCACCGCAGGACGCGGCGGGTGGACGGACGCCCCCACAGCTCCCGGAAGCCGGACGCCTCACGCCCGCCCACGCGCGGGACCGGCACGCCCAGGAAGCGGGAGGCCCACCGCTGGTGCCAGGAGGCCCACCGGCCCAGGAGCCCCACCCAGCGCGGGAGCAGCACGAACCCCAGCCCTCCGAGAGGGATGGTCAGCGCCACCGCCAGGGTCAGCGGCAGCATCGCCAGCGTCACCAGCCCCGAGCCCAGGACCACCAGCAGGTACGTGCTGGCCCTCAGCGCCCGCCTCCAGACCGCGCCCATTCCCGCCGTCCCTTCGTCTCGCCCGTCGACCAACGACAGTCTGGTCCATCGCGGACACCCCGGGCACTACAGCCAGCCACCCTCTCCGTCCCGCGCCCGCCGCAGACCGCGCGAGCGCGTCGACGGCCCCGCCGGACACTGGCATCGTGGGCGGGGACCCCCACCCGCCTCCGGAACGGAGCACCGCCGGTGACCGCCGCGACCGAACCCCCGCCCACCGGCGCGTCCGCCCCCGCGCCGTCCCGCCACTGGACGGCGTTGGACGCCCGTCCCGGCCCCACGCGCCGCAGGTTCGCGGTCGACGCCTCCGCGGCCCTCCTCCACCTGCTGCTCTCCGGAGGCCTGCCCGACCCGCACACCCTGGGCGCCCAGCCGCTGGACTGGGTGCGCCCGGCCCTGTGCGCCGTCGTCGCCGCCGGGATCGTGCTGCGCTGGAGACGGCCCGCCGCCTCCTTCGGCACGGTGCTCGCCGCCGGTCTCGCGGCCACCGCCGCGGGGTGGGGCCAGGTGCCGCTGGCCGCCGCCGCGTGGGCGCTGTACCCGCTCGCGCTGACCGCCGAACGCGGCCCCACCCGGCCTCGGCACGGGCTCTACCTGCTGGCGGGAGTCCTGGGCATCGTGGCCGTCGGCTCCAACGGCGCCGCCCTGGACGGCCTGATCCGCGATCTCGGCGTCGGCTCGGTGCTCCTCGGCCTGTCCTGGCTGCTGGGCCGCTCCGTCCGGGAGCGCAGCCTCCAGGAGGCGCGCGCGGTCGCCGCGGTGGCGCGCGAGGCCCGGGTCCGGGAGCGGCTGCGGGTGGCCCGCGAGGTGCACGACGTGGTGTCCCACACCCTGGGCGCGGTCGGCATGCGCGCCGGGGTGGCCCGCTACACGGGAGGGGACGCCGAGGACCTGCGGGCGGCCCTGGCCGACATCGAGGCCGCCAGCCGCCAGGCCTCGGACGAACTCCGCCGGGTCCTGGTGTCCCTGCGCGGCGATCACGACGCGCCCCTGGAACCGCGGCCGGGGCCGACCGGCCTGGAGGCCCTCGTCGCCACCGCGGAGAGTACGGGCATCACCTGCCGCCTGCGGACGGAGGGGACCGGGGCGCTGCCCCCGGCCGTGGCGGTCAGCGTCCACCGCGTGGTCCAGGAGGGGCTCACCAACGCCATCCGGCACGCGCCCGGCTCCACCTGCGAGGTCACCGTCCTGAGCGGCGGCGCCGCCGTGGAGGTGG
Organism: Nocardiopsis akebiae; assembly: GCF_018316795.1. NCBI lineage: Bacteria > Bacillati > Actinomycetota > Actinomycetes > Streptosporangiales > Nocardiopsidaceae > Nocardiopsis > Nocardiopsis akebiae. The sequence continues at coordinate 5,684,486 of NZ_CP074132.1, read as the reverse complement.
AGGTCACCGACACCGGGCCCGCGCCCGGCCGCCTTCCCGTACCGGGCAGCGGGACCGGCCTGGCCGGGATGGCGGAGCGCGTCGCCGCGCACGGCGGCACCCTCTCCGCCGAGCCCGTCCCCGGCGGCGGCCACCGCCTCCGCGCGCGCATCCCCCTGGGGCCCGGGTGAATCCGTGCGGCGGCCCCGTCGGACGCGGCGGACCGCGGCCCGGACGACAACCGTGCGCCCGGAAACCGCGGAACGCGGGAACCCGACCGCGGACGGAGTCCGCCAGACTGTGTCCCGGGGGCCGCGCGCCGCCGCGGCGACGCGCCCCGGTATCCGTCCGAGGACAGGGGGACAGGCATGGGTGAGGCGGCGCCGGTCCGGATCGTGGTCGCCGACGACCAGGACCTGCTGCGCGGTTCACTGCGCATGCTCATGGACGGAGCCCCCGGCCTCACCGTCGTCGGCGAGGCGCGCACCGGACACGAGGCGGTCGACCTGGCCGTGCGCACCCGGCCCGACCTCGTCCTCATGGACGTGCGCATGCCCGGGCTCGACGGACTCGCCGCCACCCGCCGGATCTGCGCGCGGACCACCGCCACCCGCGTGGTCGTCCTGACCATGTTCGACCTCGACGAGTACGTGTACGGGGCGCTGCGCGCCGGAGCCAGTGGGTTCCTGCTCAAGAACACCGCCCCCGAGGAGCTGCTGCGCGCCGTCCGCGTGGTCGCCGACGGCCAGGCGCTCCTGGCCCCCGAGGTCACCGGCCGCCTGATCGCCGAGGTGGTCCGCTCCAGGGAACCCGAGCCGGACGGGTGGGCCGACGTCCCGCTGACCCCGCGCGAACGCGAGGTCGCCTCCCTGGTCGGCCGGGGGCTGTCCAACGCCGAGATCGCCGACCGCCTCGTCCTGAGCCGCGCCACCGTCAAGACCTACGTGAGCCGCCTGCTCACCAAACTCGACGCCCGCGACCGCGCGCAGCTGGTGGTCTTCGCCTACGAGACCGGCCTGGTCCGGGCCGCTCGCCGCGACTGATCCGGCCGATCCGGCGCGCCGGGAACCCGTGCGACCGCCCCGGACGTCCCCCGGGGTTGACGGTGCGACTGTCCACCACGGGCCGACGCGCCGGTCCGCCCCCGGGCCCGACGATGGGCGCCATGATCGAGATACGCGGACTCACCAGGCGCTTCGGCGCCCACACGGCGGTGGACGGGCTCACCTTCACCGCCCGCCCCGGCCAGGTCACCGGCTTCCTGGGGCCCAACGGGGCGGGAAAGTCCACCACGCTGCGGACACTGCTCGGACTGGAACGGCCCGACGGCGGCAGCGCCCTGGTGAACGGGGTTCCCTACACCTCCCTGCGCGAACCCGCCGCCACCGTCGGCGCCCAGCTCGACGTCGGCGGTGCCCACCCCTCCCGCACGGCCCGCGCCCACCTGGGGTGGATCGCCCGGGCCAACGGCCTGCCCGCCTCCCGGGCGGAGGAAATCCTGGAGTGGGTCGGCCTGGCGCACGCCGCCCGCTCACGGGTGCGCACGTTCTCGCTGGGCATGGGGCAGCGGCTCAACCTGGCCGCGGCCCTGCTCGGCGATCCCGAGGTGCTCGTACTGGACGAACCGGTCAACGGCCTCGACCCCGAGGGCATCCGGTGGATCCGCGGGTTCACCCGCGAGCTCGCCGACCGCGGGCGCACCGTCCTGCTCTCCAGCCACCTCATGGCGGAGATGGCCAGGATCGCCGACCACCTGGTGGTCATCGACCGGGGACGGCTGGTGGCCGAGGGCGGCCCCGCGGAGCTGACCGCCGGACACGACTCACTGGAGGAGGCCTTCTTCGCCCTCGTCGGCCGGGGCGACGGGGAGTGGAGCGGAGGCCGGTGGTGAACGTCCTGCGCGCCGAGGCGGACAAGCTGCGCACCCTCGTCTCGGTCTGGATCACCTGCCTGGCGACCCCGGTACTGACGGTCGGGCTGGCCTGGCTGTCGGGCTGGTCGGTCGGCCAGGCCCTGGAGAACGACCCCGGGATGCTGGTGCGCGAGGTCGTCCCCGAGCAGAGCGGCTTCGACGCGATCATGTACGGGCAGGCCGGAATGGTGGTGCTGGGCGTGCTCGCTGTCAGCGGCGAGTACACCGCGGGGCAACTGCGCACCTCGCTGCTGGCGGTGCCCGACCGGCCCCGGCTCCTCCTCGCCAAGGCGACGGCGGTGGCCCTGGCCGCGCTGCCCGTCGCGGCGGTGACCGTGGCCGCCGCCTTCGCCGCCACCCAGTTCGGCCTGGGGGAGCACGGCTACCCGCTGGCGGACGTCGTCGCAGGCCCGGTGCCGGGCGCCCTGGCGGGCGCCGTCCTGTACTGGGTCCTGCTCGCCCTGCTCGCGGCCGGGCTGACCGTCGTCGCGCGCAACGCTATCGTGCCGCTGACCGTGCTGATCAGCACGGTGCTGGCGCTGTCCTTCTTCCTCTCGATGCTCACCGACGCGGCCGACTACCTGCCCGACCGCGCGGGGGCCCAGATGTTCCTGCTCGGAGGACCCAACCGGACCGACCTGTCCGCCCTCCAGGGCGGCGCGGTCATGGCCGTCTGGGTGGTGCTGGTGTGGGCGGCGGCGCTGTGGCTCTTCCGTCGGCGCGACGCCTGACCCGGGGAAGGGCCGGGGCGCCGCCGCGCGCCCCGGCTCAGTCCCCCGGCCCCTCCTCCTCGTCGCGGGTGAGGGCGTCCACGGCCACCGCCACGCTGATCACCAGGGCGGGGTCCCCGGCGATGTCGGCCCGGTGGGTGTTCACGTCCACCGCGTAGGTGTCCAGGACGCGGAACCACTTGCGGGACACGTGTGCGACGGTGCCGTGCTCGTCGCTGATCACGTACTCCTTGTCGAGGAAGTCCCCGGTCACCTCCCAGTCCTGCGCGCCCTCCACCTCCACCACGAGCTTGTCGCGCAGCGGGTTGACCAGGCGCTTGCGGACGGTGGCGGTGGGGCCGCCCTCCCGCTCGACCCTCATCTGGTCGCGCAGTCTGAACAGCTTCTCGCGGATGACGGCGAGGACGGTGCCGCCGGTGTCCTTGAGCTCGAAGGTCGTGCGCAGCCGCAGCGCCTTGCCGTCCACGAGGAAGACCTTCTCACCCGCCTCGTCGGTCACCCAGTAGTCGTCACCGATGTCGAAAACGCGTTCGCGTACCAGGAACTTCATGCTCCGAAGTTAGGGCACGCGCGCCCGACGCACCAGAGGCCGTCCGCGCTTGTGGACAACGCCTCCCGGGCGGCGCCGGTCGGGTACCGGCCGGCGGACCGCGCGGTCGGCCGCGCGCCGACACCGCCCCCGGGAGGGATCGCGCCCGCGAAAGTCCGCCCGCTCCGGCACAACACGCGCCGGAGCGGGTACCTATGGGCACATCCCGACCCGGAAAGGTCCCCATGACCTGGCACACCCGGCCCATGGCCGCGTTCGACACGGAGTCCACCGGCCTGGACACCGGCAACGACCGGATCGTCACCGCCGCCCTGTGGCGCATCGACCCCGCCGCCCGCACCAAGGACGTCACCACCTGGCTCATCGACCCCGGGATCGAGATCCCCCAAGAGGCCACCGACATCCACCACGTCACCACCGAGCACGCCCGTGAGCACGGCCGTCCCGCCGCCGAGGCGGTGCCCGAGATCGGCGCCGCCCTGGAGAAGGCCGCCGTGGACGGGCTGCCGGTGGTGGTCTACAACGCCCCCTACGACCTGGGCCTGCTCTCCGCCGAACTCCGGCGCCACGACGCAGGGGCGCGCTTCGACGGGATGCTGCGCGTCCTGGACCCGCTGGTGATCGACAAGCGCTTCGACACCTTCCGGCGCGGCTCGCGCAAGCTGGTCGACGTGTGCGCCCACCACGGCGTGCGCCTGGACGCCGACCAGGCGCACGGGGCCGCCGCGGACGCGCTCGCCGCCGCCCGGCTGGCCTGGAAGCTCGCCGCCGCCCACCCCGAACTGGCGGCCATGGACATCGACGACCTGCACGCCGCGCAGGCCGACTGGAAGGCCGAACAGGCCGCGAGCTTCCAGGACTACCTGCGGCGCAGGGACCCCGAGGCGGTCGTGGACGGCTCCTGGCCGCTGCCCGGCCCCGCCTGACCGGGCGTCGTCCACCGCGCCGAGGCGGCCGGACGGCCACCGGCGGCCCGGACCGCGGACGGCCCGAGCACGAGGGGCGGAGCGCCGGGAACCCCCGGTACTCCGCCCCTCGCGGCGTCGCGCGTCCCGTCCGCCGCGATCCCGGCGGACGCGGTCGAAGGTGGCGCAAAACGAAGAACGCCGACCGTGGCGGTCGGCGTCGTTCCGGTCGGCCAGCCGAGAGGTTCCGCTGGTCCGCTGTGATGTGCCCCCTGCAGGATTCGAACCTGCGCACCCGGCTCCGGAGGCCGATGCTCTATCCCCTGAGCTAAGGGGGCTGGCTTGCTTGAACAACTCTAGCAGGATCGCGCCGTCCTTCGTCCACCCGTCGCCGCCGCGCCCGGCCCGCCCTGGCGGTGAACGCGTTCCGGTGGTGCCGTGTCGCCCGGCGGCGGTAGTGTCGCGCCCGTGAACGCCCTACCCACACGGGTTCTCGTCGTCGAGGACGACGACGTCATCCGCGAGCTCATCCGCCTCAACCTCGAACTGGAGGGGTTCGAGGTGTTCACCGCCGTGGACGGCCAGGACTGCCTCGACCGCGCCGCGCACATCGACCCGCACGTGGTCACCATGGACGTCATGATGCCCCGTGTGGACGGCTGGACGGCCGTCGAGCGCCTGCGCGCCGACGCCCGCACCCGCGACCGCCCCGTCATCATGGTCACCGCGCGCACCCAGGAGGCGGACCACCAGCGCGGCAGGCGCGTCGGTATGGACGCCTACCTCACCAAGCCCTTCGACCCCGACGTGCTCATCGACATCATCCGGAACCTGGTCGACAGGGGCCCGGAGTGACCCCCGGACAACTGGAGGCCGCCGTCCGCACGGCCGCCGCGCGGGCCCTGGACCTGGCCCCGGGCGCGATCCCCTTCGTGTGGCCCCGCCACGACCACGCGGACGGGGGCGCCGACGCCGCCACCGCCCTGCCGCCCCGTCTGGCGGGCGGCTACGGGGGCCGCGAGCCCGACCGCCGGGGGGACCGCCGCGCCGAGGTCCGCGACCGCGTCGCCGCCGAGCTCTCGGCCATGCGCGACGAGGGCCTGGTGGACTTCGACCGCGTCACCGGCGACGGCCGCGGCTTCCTCAACGTCACCTTCACCGGCCGCCAGCGCGACGCCCTGCTCGCCGCGGCGGCCGACGGGCCCCGCTTCCTCACCGGCCGGGACTGGGACGGAGAAGGGGAGTGGCCGGCCTCCGCCCTCCACGAGGCCGGGCCGGTCGCCCAGGCCCGCAGGCTCGCCCGCGCCGACGCCCGCGCCCGCATCGCCCTGGCTGTCGGCCCCCAGACCCCTCCGCCCGCCCCCGGCGGGACCACCTGGCGCGACCCCTACCTCGACGGCGAGCACCGGGAACTGCTCACCCCCGCCGCGCGCGCCCTCGGCGCGGTCGGCGAGGACAGCGCGCGCGTCGCCTTCTGCCGCTCGGTGCCCGAACGCCCGCGCGGGACCGAGACCACCGGGCGCGACCTTCCGGTGCTGCCCTCCGCCGAGTACCCCGGGGCCTGGGCGCGCCTGACCGACGCCAACCCCGCCTTCCGGATGCGCTACGCCCACGCCCACGCGACCAGCCTCGTGCGCTGGACCGCCGAGGGCGCGCCGACCCCCGCGGCCGGCCCCGACCGCACCGCCGCCGTGCGCGGCCTCCTCTTCGACGGCCCCAGCGTCCTGGACACGGCCGCCCGCCGAGAGGAACCCCATATCCTGGTCCGATACCTGGAGGCGCTGACCAGTGCCTACGATGAGTGGCGGACGTGTTCCGCCGCGGTCCCCGAAACCTCTGAGCGGACCGCCGCGGATCCGGCCCTGCCAGCGGCCGTCGCCGGGATCCTCGGCGCCGGACTCCTCCTGCTCGGGGTGTCAGCGCCCACAAGGCTGTAGACGCTCCGCGCCCCCCGGTGGGCCGTACCCGTCCCTGGTGTTCCGATCGGTTCGGTGGACAATGGGGGGTGCCGCCGACCCGCACAGCCGTACAGTCCCAGCCGAAAGCCGATCATGAGCCGCTACGCCCACCCCGCCGGTTCCCGCCACGCGGAGATCCTGCCGGAGGACAACCCGCCGCTGCCGCCCGAGGACCTCAACGCCCTCGACCCGCGCGTGTGGCCTGCCACCGCGCGCCGAGCGGACGGTGAACTCACCGTCGGCGGCGTCGGCGTGCGCGAACTCGCCGCCGCCCACGGCACACCGCTCTTCGTCATGGACGAGGAGGACTTCCGGGGCCGCGCCCGCGACTACCGCACCGCCTTCTCCGACGCCGACGTCTACTACGCGGGCAAGGCCCTGCTGACCAAGGCCGTCGCGCGCTGGGTCAACGAGGAGGGGCTCAAGCTCGACGTGTGCTCGGGCGGCGAACTCGCCGTCGCCCTGGCCGCCGGGGTCCCCGCCGAGCGCATCGGCATGCACGGCAACAACAAGTCCGCCGCCGAGCTGCGCCGCGCCGTCGAGGCCGGTGTGGGCCGCGTCATCATCGACTCCCTCGACGAGATCGGGCGCCTCGGCGCGATCGCCGCCGAACTCGGCGCCCGGCCAGAGGTCCTCATCCGCGTCACCACGGGCGTGGAGGCGCACACCCACGAGTTCGTGGCCACCGCCCACGACGACCAGAAGTTCGGCTTCGCGATGAGCACCGGTGCCGCCGCCGAGGCCGTCCGCCGAGTCCTGGCCGACCCGCACCTCGAACTCGTCGGCCTGCACTCGCACATCGGCTCGCAGATCTTCGACACCTCCGGCTTCGAGGTCGCCGCCCGCCGCGTGACACGGTTCCTCACCGGGGTCCACGAGGAGCTGGGCGTCACCCTGGCCGAGCTCGACCTCGGCGGCGGCCTGGGCATCGCCTACACCTCCGGCGACGACCCCCTGGACCCCAAGACCATCGCGGGGAGCCTCACCTCCATCGTGCGCCGCGAGTGCGAGGAGGCCGGACTGCCGGTGCCCCGCATCGCGGTCGAGCCCGGCCGCGCCATCGCGGGCCCGGCGGGGATCACCGTCTACGAGGTCGGTACCGTCAAGGACGTCGAGGGCATCCGCACCTACGTCAGCGTCGACGGCGGCATGAGCGACAACATCCGCACCGCCCTGTACGGCTCGGAGTACACCAGCCAGCTCGTCTCCCGCGAGAGCGACGCCGAACCCATGCTGTCCCGCCTGGTCGGCAAGCACTGCGAGAGCGGCGACATCATCGTCCACGACCTCTACCTGCCCGCCGACCTGCGCCCGGGCGACCTGGTGGCCGTCGCCGCCACCGGCGCCTACTGCTACTCCATGGCGAGCAACTACAACCACCTGCCCCGGCCGGCCATGGTCGCGGTCCGCGGCGGGAGCTCCCGCGTCATCGTGCGCAGGGAGAACGAGGAGGACCTCCTCCGCCTCGACGTCGGCTGAACGGTCCCGACGGCGGCCGGGGCCGCCCCGAGACGAGGATTCACGAGAGAAGTGGGAGTCACGCCCAAATGGCGATGAAGGTGGCGCTGCTCGGATGCGGCGTGGTGGGCTCGGAAGTCGTCCGCCTGGTCAACGAGCAGTCCGAGGAACTGGCCGCGCGGGTGGGCACGCCCATCGAGATCGGGGGCATCGCGGTGCGCCGCCTGGGCCGCGACCGCGGTGTCGACCCGACGCTGCTGACCACCGACGCCACGGCCCTGGCCACGCGTCCCGACATCGACCTCGTGGTGGAGGTCATCGGCGGCATCGAACCGGCCCGCTCGCTGATCCTCGCCGCGATCAAGGCGGGCAAGTCCGTGGTCACTGCCAACAAGGCCCTGCTCGCCGAGGACGGCCAGACCCTGCACGCCGCCGCCCGCGACGCCGGGGTGGACCTGTACTACGAGGCCTCCGTGGCGGGCGCGATCCCGCTGCTGCGGCCCCTGCGCGACTCGCTCGCCGGGGACAGGGTCAACCGCGTGCTGGGCATCGTCAACGGCACCACCAACTACATCCTCGACCGGATGGACTCCCTGGGCGCCGGGTTCACCGAGTCCCTGGAGCAGGCGCAGGCCCTCGGGTACGCCGAGGCCGACCCCACCGCTGACGTGGAGGGCTTCGACGCGGCGGCCAAGGCCGCCATCCTGGCCCGGCTGGCCTTCCACACCCAGCGTGTGACCGCCGCCGACGTGCACCGCGAGGGCATCACCGGCGTGTCCGCCGGAGACATCGCCAGCGCCCGCGCGATGGGCTGCGTGGTCAAACTCCTGGCCATCTGCCAGCGCTCGCGGGACGGCGAGTCGGTGGGCGTGCGCGTCCACCCGGTGATGCTCCCGGTCGAGCACCCCCTGGCCAGCGTCAAGGAGGCCTACAACGCGGTGTTCGTGGAGGCCGAGTCCGCGGGCCGCCTGATGTTCTACGGGGCCGGCGCGGGGGGCACCCCCACCGCCAGCGCGGTCCTGGGCGACCTGGTCGCGGTGGCGCGCAACCGCCTCGCCGACACCTCGGTGGCCGAGGGCGGGCACGACACCGGGCTGCCGGTGCACGACATGGGCGAGACCATCACCAGCTACCACGTGGCGCTGGACGTGGCGGACCGCCCCGGTGTGCTGTCGAAGGTCGCGGAGATCTTCGCCGACCACGGCGTGTCCATCAAGAACGTGCGCCAGGAGGGCAGCGGGGACGACGCCCAGCTGGTGCTGGTGAGCCACCCCGCCCCCGACGCCGCGCTCAGCGCCACGGTCGAGGACCTGCGCGTCCACGACATGGTGCGCGAGGTGGCCAGCGTGATGCGCGTGGAGACCTTCGCCGACTGAGGGGACCGCGCACCGCGGACGGCCGCGACCCCGGGGCGGGCCGCACGGAACCCGTGCGGCCCGCCCCGCCGACCCCTGTGTCCGTATCATGAGACGCCCGACCGCGATTCGAGATAGTGCGGGCGGGGTCATAGACTCGTAGCTGGTGGGGACGACGGACGCGCCGCCGGGCCGTCCGGGAGCCCCGCCGCTTCCACCGCGCGTCAAGCGAAGCCGCATCCACCCGAAAGGGACAAGTCGTGAGCATGGCACGGGCGTGGCGAGGCATCGTCGAGGAGTACCGCGACCGCCTCCCCGTCAACGAGAGCACCCCCGTTGTCACCCTCCAGGAGGGCGGCACGCCCCTGCTGCCCGCCACACGCGTGTCCGAGCTCACGGGCTGCGAGGTCTTCCTCAAGGTCGAGGGGCTCAACCCCACCGGGTCCTTCAAGGACCGCGGCATGACCATGGCCATCACCAAGGCCGCCGAGGACGGCGCCAAGGCCGTCATCTGCGCCTCCACCGGCAACACCAGCGCCAGCGCCGCCGCCTACGCCATCCGCGCGGGCATGACCTGCGCCGTGCTGGTGCCCCAGGGCAAGATCGCCATGGGCAAGCTGGCCCAGGCCCTCGTCCACGGCGCCCGCCTGCTCCAGGTCGACGGCAACTTCGACGACTGCCTCGAACTGGCCCGCAAGCTCAGCGTGGACTACCCGGTCGCCCTGGTGAACTCGGTCAACCCCTACCGCCTCCAGGGACAGAAGACCGCCGCCTTCGAGATCGTCGACGCCCTCGGCGACGCCCCCGACGTCCACTGCATCCCCGTGGGCAACGCGGGCAACATCACCGCCTACTGGATGGGCTACACCGAGTACTCCAGGGACGGGGTCTCCACCCGCGACCCGCGCATGCTCGGCTTCCAGGCCAGCGGCTCCGCGCCCATCGTCAACGGCGCGCCCGTCACCAGCCCGAGCACCATCGCCACCGCCATCCGCATCGGAAACCCCGCCTCCTGGAAGCTGGCCGAGCAGGCCCGCGACGAGTCCGGCGGCCTCATCGACAAGGTCACCGACCGCCAGATCATGGCCGCCTACAAGCTCCTCGCCGCCGAGGAGGGCGTGTTCGTGGAGCTGGCCTCCGCCGCCAGCGTCGCAGGCCTGCTCCAGTCCGTCCAGGCGGGGCTGGTCGAGCCCGGCAGCCGCGTGGTGTGCACCGTGACCGGCAACGGCCTCAAGGACCCCGACTGGGCGCTGGCCGGAGCCTCCTCCGCCATCACCGTCCCGGTCGACGCCCTCGCCGCGGCCCGGGCCCTCGACCTGGCCTGACCCGCCCGCTCCGCCCCCGGCGCCCGGCCCCGGCCGGGCCCGCGAGGGCGCGAGAACACCGAAGGAACCCACCGTGAGCCCATCACGTCCCACCCGGGTGTCCGTCCAGGCCCCCGCCACCAGCGCCAACCTGGGACCGGGCTTCGACGCCCTGGGCCTGGCACTGCGCCTGTACAACACGTTCGAGGCGTCCCTCCGAGAGGACGGCGAGCTGCGCGTGCGCGTCGAGGGGGAGGGCGCCGACGAGGTCCCCCTCGACGAGCGCCACCTCGTGGTGCGCGCCATGCGCGAGACCTTCGAACGGGCCGGGGAACAACTGCCCGGACTCGACCTGACCTGCGTCAACGGAGTCCCGCACGCGCGCGGTCTGGGCTCCTCCTCCTCGGCGATCGTCGGCGGCGTGGCCGCCGCCAGCGCCCTGCTGGGGCGCACCGGCCCCGACGGCGGACCGGACCGCGACGGCGTCTACCAGATCGCCGCGGACATCGAGGGCCACCCCGACAACGTGGCCCCCTGCGTCTACGGCGGCTACACGGTCGCCTACCGCGACGGCGACCGCTGGGGCGCGGTGTCCCTGGCCCCGGACCCCCGCGTCCTGCCGGTGCTGTGCGTGCCCGAGTGGCGGCTGTCCACCGAGCGGGCCCGCGGGCTGCTGCCCGAGCGGGTGGCCCACGGCGACGCCGCGTTCAACGCCGGGCGCGCCGCGCTGATGACCGCGGCCGTTTGTGGCCATCCCGAGGCCCTGTACGCGGCCACGCGGGATCGGCTACACGAGTCCTACCGCGCCCCGGCCATGCCGGATACCCTCGACCTCATCCGTGACCTGCGGAAACACGAGAAACTGCCCGCGGTGGTCTCCGGGGCGGGGCCGACGGTCCTGGTCCTGTGCTCAACGGGTGCGGGGGAGGCGTCCGCGGATTCGCCGGAAATCGCGGGCCAGGTTGATTCGATCCGCCGGAGGGCGGGTAAGAATTGGGACATACGCCCCCTGCTCGTGGAGCTGGCGGGGGTGCGGTCCCCATCTCCCCATCCGTAGCACCTGTGTCGAGGAATAGCCGTGGCCTGTGGTGGTGTTAGGCTAGGTGAAGCACCGGATGCCCCGTTGCGGGGCGAGTGCTCATCCGCCACAACGGCCTTCGCGTCCCATACTCCGGTGGTCCGGTCCCACGACCAACCGGAAGCGGCGGCCGACGTGTCGAGTCCGCGGTTCTCCCGCGACTGTCGCCAACGTCATCGCAGCCCGCTCCTCCTCGGATGAGCGTGTCTCCACGATGGACGGGCAACACCACCGAGCCATCCGCCCCGACGTCTGGCTGTACCCAGAGCCCGTCGCGATTGGGTACGGGACCGCCTTCACGCCGGTTTCCGAACATCCACGTGGGGCACGCCCTACCCGGCCCTGCCGGTTCGCACCACCGGGCCGGCCGCTCCAGCACCCGCTGACGGCCGACGCCCGCTCCTTGGGAAGGACCCTTAGTGAGCGACACCACCGAACTCCGAACGGACGCGGCGGTCGAAGACAAAGCCACCACCGGCGTTTCCGTGACGGAGGCTGGCGATGGCGCGCCGACAGCAACGCCCTCGCGGTCCCGCACGGCGTCGCGCGGCACCGGTCTCGCGGCCCTGAAGCTCCCCGAGCTCCAGAAGCTCGCGTCCAGCCTGGGTATCACCGGTACGGGGCGCATGCGCAAGAGCGACGTCATCGCCGCGATCGAGGCCAAGCAGGGCGGCCCGGTCGGCGGCCCCACGAAGACCAAAACAGCAAAGAGCGCAGAGACGGCGTCCAAGGCCGGTAAGGTCGAGGCAACCGACGGCCGGGCCGAGGCTCCCGAGACGCCGGGCTCGGACGAGGCCCCGCGCAAGCGCGCGGACAAGCAGCCGTCGGACCAGGCCGTGACCGACCCCCAGGGCGGACGGGGCGACAAGCCCTCCCGCGGTCGCCGTTCGTCCCGCCGACGCGGTGACGAGCCCGGCGACCAGCCCCGGGCGGTGGACGGCGCCGAATCCTCTACCTCCGCGAGCAGCGTGACCAAGACATCCAGCACCCCCCAGAAGAACGGCCCCGACTCCGCCGAGGACCGTGACAACAGGTCCGGGCAGGGTCGCGAGCGCCAGCGCAACCGCCGCAACCGCAACCGCGGCGGTGACGACCAGAACGCGAACAGCAACGCCCAGCAGGGTGGTGGCGGCCAGAACCAGGGCCGCGGCTCCGGTGGTGGCGGTGGCGGCGACGACGACGACTTCGGCGGACGCCGCCGCGGGCGCCGCCGGGACCGCCGGGACCGCCGCGGACGCGGCGGGGGCCAGGAGCCGGAGCCGGTGATCGGCGAGGACGACGTCCTGCTGCCGGTCGCGGGCATCCTCGACATCCTGGACAACTACGCCTTCGTGCGCACCACCGGCTACCTGCCCGGCCAGAGCGACGTCTACGTCTCCCTGGCCCAGGTCCGCAAGCACGGCCTGCGCAAGGGCGACCACATCATCGGCGCGGTCCGCCAGCCCAAGGACGGCGAGCGCAGGGAGAAGTTCAACGCCCTGGTGCGCCTGGACTCGGTCAACGGCATGTCGCCCGACCAGGCCCGGGGCCGCCAGGAGTTCTCCAAGCTGGTCCCCCTGTACCCCCAGGAGCGCCTGCGTCTGGAGACCGAGCCGCAGATCCTCACCACGCGCATCATCGACCTCGTCGCGCCCATCGGCAAGGGTCAGCGCGGGCTGATCGTCTCCCCGCCCAAGGCGGGCAAGACGATGGTGGTGCAGGCGATCGCCAACGCCATCACCGAGAACAACCCCGAGTGCTACCTGATGGTGATCCTGGTCGACGAGCGGCCCGAGGAAGTCACCGACATGCAGCGCACGGTCAAGGGCGAGGTCATCCACTCGACCTTCGACCGGCCCGCCGAGGACCACACGGTCGTCGCCGACCTGGCCATCGAGCGGGCCAAGCGGCTCGTGGAGATGGGCATGGACGTCGTCGTCCTGCTGGACTCCATCACCCGCCTGGGCCGCGCCTACAACCTGGCCGCCCCGGCCAGCGGGCGCATCATGTCCGGCGGTGTGGACTCCACGGCGCTCTACCCGCCCAAGCGCTTCTTCGGTGCGGCCCGCAACATCGAGGGCGGCGGCTCGCTGACCATCCTGGCCACGGCGCTGGTCGAGACCGGATCGCGCGCCGACGAGGTGATCTTCGAGGAGTTCAAGGGCACCGGCAACATGGAGCTCAAGCTCAACCGGAGCCTGGCCGACAAGCGGATCTTCCCTGCGGTGGACGTGGACGCGTCCAGTACCCGCAAGGAGGAGATCCTCATGTCGTCCGAGGAGCTCAACGTGGTCTGGAAGCTGCGCCGGGTGCTGCACGCGCTCGACACCCAGCAGGCCATCGAGCTGCTCCTGGACAAGATGAAGGAGTCCAAGAGCAACGCCGAGTTCCTGCTCCAGATCCAGAAGACCACCGTGGGCCCCGAGCGCTGACCCGCGACCCCCGGTCGAAGCAGGCCCCCCTCCCGGAACGGGAGGGGGGCCTCGTCGTGTCCGCGCGGAACGCGCGCTCCGGGCTGAGTCCCGCGCGGGCCCGCGCCCGGCCGATCGCTTCCGCCACCGTTCTCCTTTCGAATCGCGGAAGGACCAGACCGTGAGGCGAAAAAGATCACTACTGTGTTGCGGATCACAGAAGGGTGTATCCCGCGACAGGAAAACGATTTAGGGTCGCGCCGTCGAGTAGTCCCCGCACCAGGGAGCCGCCCGGATGGACAACCTCGCCCTACTCAGCCTCCTCGCGCTCGCCCCGATCGTCCTCGTCGGCGTCCTCCTCGTCGGGTTCCGCCTCCCGGCCATGTACGCGATGCCCGCCGGATACGTCGTCGTGGTCGCCGTCGCCGTCCTCTTCTGGCGGACCGACTGGGTCGCGATCGCGGCCTCCACCGTCCAGGGGCTCATCCTCGCGGCCGGTCTGCTCTACATCATCTTCGGCGCGCTCCTGCTGCTGTCCACCCTCACCAAGAGCGGCGCCATCGCCACCATCCGCGCCACCTTCACCGACATCAGCCCCGACCGCCGCGTCCAAGCGGTCATCATCGGCTGGCTGTTCGGCAGCTTCATCGAGGGCGCCTCCGGCTTCGGCACCCCCGCCGCCGTGGTCGCGCCGCTCCTGCTCGCCCTGGGCTTCCCCGCGATGGCCGCCGTCATGGTCGGCCTGGTCATCCAGAGCACGCCGGTCAGCTTCGGCGCGGTGGGCACGCCCATCCTCGTCGGCGTATCCGGAGGGCTGGAGGGCTCGTCCGCGGTCGCCGCGCGCGCCGCCGAACTCGGCCTGGACGTGCCCGGGTTCGTCAGCCTCATCGGGTTCCAGACCGTCCTGCTGCACGCCGTCGCCGGAACCCTCGTCCCGCTCTTCATCTGCTGCATGCTCTGCGGCTTCTACGGCGGGAAACGGCGCTTCTCCGACGGCCTCGGGGTGTGGAGGTTCGCGCTGTTCGCCGCCTTCGCCATGACCGTCCCCTCGGTCCTGTACAACCACTTCCTCGGCGTGGAGTTCACCAGCCTCCTCGGCGGCCTCACCGGTCTGGCCATCGTCGTCCTCGCCGCGCGCAAGGGCTTCCTCATGCCCAAGCGGACCTGGGACTTCCCGCCCCGGGAGGACTGGCTGGCCCGCTGGAGCGGCACGCTCTCCCCGGGGGACGGCGAGGCCGCTCCCGCCGACGGCAGGCGCGTCGGCCTCCTGGCCGCCTGGGCGCCCTACCTCATGGTCGCCGCGCTGCTGGTGGCCACCCGCACCGTCACGCCCCTGGAGAACTGGCTGACCGGCGTCACGGTCGGAGCCACCGACATCTTCGGCACCCCCGTCTCCCAGCTCGTCGAACCCCTCTACTCTCCCGGCGCGACCTTCATCCTCGTCTGCCTGCTCACCTACGGCCTGCACCGCATGACGCGCCGCCAGATCCTCGACTCCTGGCGGATGGCCGGTTCCCAGCTGGCCGGGGCGGCCGTCGCCCTGCTCTTCGCCGTCCCGCTCGTCCGCGTCTTCATCAACACCGGCGGCGACTTCGGCGACACCGCCATGGAGAGCATGCCGCTCACCCTCGCCGTCGGAGCCGCGGAACTGGGCGGTACCGCCTGGCCGCTCTACGCCCCCTGGATCGGTGCCCTGGGCGCCTTCGTCGCGGGCTCCAACACCGTGTCCAACCTGATGTTCTCGCTCTTCCAGTTCTCCACCGCCGAACGCATCGGCATCCCGCCCGAGACCGTCGTCGCCACCCAGGCCGTGGGCGGCGCAGCGGGCAACATGATCACCGTGCACAACGTGGTCGCCGCCTCCGCGGTGGTCGGCCTGGCCGGACGCGAGGGCGACCTCATCCGCCAGAGCCTTCTGCCCATGACCTACTACGTGCTGCTGGCGGGGTCGGTGAGCTACGTCCTCGTCTACGGGTTCGGCCCCGACGCCGGCACCGTCATGCTCCTGCTGGTCCTCGCCGTCCTGGCCGCGCTCGTCCTCCTCATGCGCAGGGCCGACGCGAACAAGCCCCCCTCCCGCACCGCCGGAACCGCCCGGGAGGGAGGCCGCCGGAAGGGGGAGGAATAGGTACTGGTCCCGGCAACGTTGTGGGTCTGGCAAACTGGTAGCGGGGAGTGGCCCGCCCCTGCTTCGGCGGGGCCCGCCGTCCCGTTACCCGGATCGCCGCGACACCGGTTCGCGCATGGCCCACGACGACCGACCCGCCCCCTGGCGGCCCGGCCAGTCATGCGTCCGGCGGTCGCGCCCCTGATGAGGAGACACGCATGAAGGCCGACATCCACCCCGAGTACGTCGCTACCGAGGTGACCTGCACCTGCGGTGCCCACTTCACCACCCGCAGCACCGTCACCGAGGGCAAGATCCGCGCCGAGGTGTGCTCCGAGTGCCACCCGTTCTACACGGGCAAGCAGAAGATCCTGGACACCGGCGGCCGCGTCGCCCGCTTCGAGAAGCGCTTCGGCAAGCGCAAGTAGCGCCGCCCGCCGTTCCGCGGGGCCCTCATCCGGCCCCGCGGGACCAGGCTGACCCCCGAGGGGGAGACGGACAGGCGAGGCAGGCACGACACGACGGGGACGGGCGAACGTGAAGCTGGACGACCTACTGGGGGAGTACTACGAGCTGGAACAGCAGCTCGCCGACCCCGAGGTGCACGCAGACCAGGCCAGGGCGCGCACGCTGGGCAAACGCTACGCGCAGCTCACCCCCATCATCGAGGCCTACCGCGCGCTCAAGGAGGTCGAGAGCGACATCGACGCCGCGCGCGAGCTCGCGGCCGAGGACTCCTCCTTCGCGGAGGAGGCCGACCGCCTGACCGAGGAGGCCGAGCGCCTCACCGAGCGCCTGCGCGTCCTGCTCATCCCCCGCGACCCCGCCGACGACAAGAACCTCATCATGGAGGTCAAGGCGGGCGAGGGCGGTGAGGAGTCCGCCCTCTTCGCCGGCGACCTGGTGCGCATGTACCTGCGCTACGCCGAGCGCCAGGGCTGGAAGACCGAGGTCATCGACTCCACCCACTCCGACCTCGGCGGGTACAAGGACATCACGATCGCCTTCAAGAACAAGGGCACCCCCGAGCCCGGTTCGGGCGTGTGGCCGATGCTCAAGTTCGAGGGCGGCGTGCACCGCGTGCAGCGCGTCCCCGTCACCGAGTCCCAGGGCCGCATCCACACCTCCGCGGCCGGTGTGCTGGTCGTCCCCGAGGCCGAGGACATCGAGGTCGAGATCCACGAGAAGGACCTTCGCGTGGACGTCTACCGCTCCTCCGGGCCCGGCGGCCAGAGCGTCAACACCACCGACTCCGCGGTGCGCATCACCCACCTGCCGACCGGCATCGTCGCCTCGTGCCAGAACGAGAAGAGCCAGCTCCAGAACAAGGAGCAGGCCATGCGCATCCTGCGCGCCCGCATCTACGCCGAGGCCCAGGCCAGCGCGGACGCCGAGGCCGCCGCCGAGCGCAAGAGCCAGGTCCGCACGGTGGACCGGTCCGAGCGCGTGCGCACCTACAATTTCCCCGAGAACCGCATCTCCGACCACCGGGTCGGCTACAAGGCCTACAACCTCGACCAAGTCCTCGACGGGGAACTCGGCGGGGTCGTCAAGGCCCTGGTGGACGCGGACACCAAGGAAAGGCTCGAAGCGGCTCAGTCGTCATGAACGTCCTGCTCGACGAGGTCGCCCGCGCGACGCGCAGACTCGCGGAGGCGGGCGTGGCCTCACCTCGCGCCGACGCCGAGGAACTCGCGGCGTTCGTGCACGGTGTCCGTCGAGGGGAGCTGCACACGGTCGCCGACTCCGACTTCGACGCCCGCTACTGGGAGTGCGTCTCCCGGCGCGAGGCCCGCGAACCCCTCCAGCACATCACCGGCCGCGCCTACTTCCGCTACCTCGAACTCCGCGTCGGACCCGGGGTCTTCGTGCCCCGCCCCGAGACCGAGATCATGGTGGACTGGGCCATCCAGACCCTGCGCGCCATGGACGTCGCCGACCCACTGGTGGTCGACCTCGGCACCGGCTCGGGAGCCATCGCCATCTCCATCGCGCAGGAGGTGCCGCGCTCGCGCGTGCACACGGTCGAGGTCGACCCCGACGCCCTGGCCTGGGCCCGGCGCAACATCGACGCCAGCGGCCACGCCGACCGGGTCACCTCACACCACGGCGACATGCGCACCGCCCTTCCCCAGCTCAACGGTCGCGTGGACCTGCTCATCAGCAACCCCCCCTACGTCCCCACCCGCGAGGCCGGAGCCATCCCGCCCGAGGTGCGCGACTACGACCCCGCCCCCGCGCTGTGGTCCGGTGAGGACGGCCTGGACATGATCCGCGCGCTGGAGGCGGTCGGCCGCAGGCTGCTGCGCCCCGGCGGCGCGATGGCCGTGGAGCACCACGACGGCCAGGGCATCGACATCCCCTGGCTCTTCCCCGAGGACAGGGGCTGGCGCGACGTCCTCAACCGCAAGGACCTGGCCCGGCGCGACCGCTTCGTGGTCATGCGCCGCGCCGACGGGGACGGCTGATCGCGTTGTCCGGTTCGCTTCGCTCACGCGCTCGGGCGCCCGAAGGGCGGAAACGGGTCGCAGGGAACACAGCGTCGTCTCCCGTGCCCGACTCCTCCGTCGCTGGCGGCACGCCCGACGCCTCCAGAACCCCGCCGACGCCCGAGCGTCGCTGGCCCCTCCCGTATCCCGGGTCCGACCGCGAACCCGGTGGACTCCGTCAAAGATTGAGGTGAACGCAGGTGAGCCGCATCTACGACTGCGCGGACGAGACCGCCCGCAAGGACGGCATCGCCGACGCCGCGTCCGCGGTACGCCGAGGCGACCTTGTGGTACTGCCCACGGACACCGTGTACGGCATCGGTACCGACGCCTTCAGCCCGACCGCCGTGGCCAGGCTGCTCGCCACCAAGGGCCGGGGCCGCGAGATGCCCCCGCCGGTGCTGGTCGGCTCGATGCGCGCCGCCAACGCCCTCGTCGACGACCTGGGCAACCACGGCCGCGACCTCATGGAGGAGTTCTGGCCCGGTCCGCTCACCCTGGTCTGCACCGCCACCCCCAGCCTGTCCTGGGACCTGGGCGACACCAAGGGCACCGTGGGCGTGCGCATGCCGATGGACCCGGTCGCCCTGGACCTGCTCAAGGAGGTCGGGCCCATGGCGGTGAGCAGCGCCAACAAGTCCGGCCAGCCCTCCGCGACCCGCGTGGAGGAGGCCGTCGGGCAGCTCGGTGACGAGGACATCGCCGTCTACCTGGACGGCGGCGAGACCGAGTCCCGCGTCTCCTCCACCATCGTCGACCTGACCTACGCCGTCCCGCGCGTGCTGCGCGCGGGCGCGATCTCCATCGAACAGCTGCGCGCGGTGTGCGGCACCGTGATCGGCGAGCTGCGCAAGGGGCCCCGCAAGACCGCGCGGCCGGAGGGCGCCGAGGCCGAGGACGCGGGGGAGGCCCCGGCTCCGGAGGCGCAGACCCCGCGCGAGGAGGACCGGAGCGCTCCCGGGACCGCCCCCGACGGCGACAAGAACTAGAGGGGCCAGGACGTGCGTGAGTACGCGCTCACCTTCGTCATCGCCGCCGCGGTGACCTACCTGCTCGTTCCGCTGGTGCGCCGGTTCGCCATCGCCTTCGGCGCCACGCCGCCGGTGCGCGACCGCGACGTGCACACCGAGCCCATCCCGCGCCTGGGCGGGCTGGCCATCTACGGGGGGTTCGCCGCCGCCCTGCTGATCTCGGCACAGCTGCCCCACCTCCAGGACGTCTTCCTCGCCGACACCTGGATGGGCCTGCTGCTCGCGGGCGGGCTCATCACCATCGTCGGCGTCATCGACGACCGCTGGGGCATGGACGCGCTGAGCAAGCTCGCCGGGCAGACCGCCGCCGCGGGCATCCTGGTCTGGCAGGGGGTGCAGCTGCTGTGGCTGCCGCTGCCCGGCACCCAGCTCTCCCTCGGGCCGTGGCTGGGCGCGATGATCTCGATCCTGCTGATCGTGGTGACCATCAACGCGGTCAACTTCGCCGACGGCCTCGACGGCCTGGCGGCGGGCATCGTCGCCATCTCATCCCTGGCCTTCTTCGCCTACTACTACGTCGTCGCGGTGGAGCAGGGCTTCGTGCGCCAGTCCTATCCGGCGATGATCGCGATCATCCTCGCGGGCACGTGCGCCGGATTCCTCTGCCACAACTTCCACCCGGCCAAGGTGTTCATGGGCGACACCGGGGCCATGCTGCTGGGTCTGCTGCTGACCTCGATCACCATCACGGTGACCGGGCAGTTCGACGCCAACACCGCGCGCGAGGGGTTCAACTCCGGCCTGGTGGTGTTCCTGCCGGTCGCGCTGCCGCTGCTGGTGATCGCCCTTCCGCTGGCCGACCTGGTGCTGGCCGTCGTGCGCAGGACCCTGGCGGGCAAGTCCCCGTTCGCTCCGGACCGCGGCCACCTGCACCACCGCCTGCTGGACATGGGCCACAGCCACGTGCGCGCGGTCCTGCTGATGTACCTGTGGGCGGGGATCGTCGCCTTCGCCGCGGTCGCCCTGTCGGTGTTCGACTCCTGGCTCATCGTGCTGGCGGTGACCGCGCTGGTGGCCACGTGTGCGGTTGGCCTCATCGCCCTGCCCCGCCTGCGGCGGCGCGGGCTGCTGTTCCCGCGGCGCAAGGAAAGCGTCAAGACGGCCCCAGGTCACGATTCGCCAACTGATGGCTGACCAGGTCCTCGCGTGCCTTGCTTCGGGCACGAAAGAAGGTGTTTCCGACCTGCGGATACGTTGGTCGAACAGGTGTGGCGAAGGCGACACGGGCGCGGAAGACCGCCTGGATCGGGCACTTCGTGGACCGTTAAGGTCGCGTTAAGGAACCCCCGGATTCAGCACCAAAGACCTTGTGATAGCTTTCACGAGCAGGCAACCACGACCCCAGACGGAGCTTCGCCATGCAGGAAAACGACGCCTGGAGGGCCTTCCGCGGTGCCGCGCTTCCGGGTGTGGCGTGCGCCCTTCTGGCCTTGGCGGTATCGGCGCTTCTCGCCGGCACACCGGGCCTGGCCGGCTCCGCGCTGGCCTCGGTGGTCGTTCTCGGCTGCTTCGGTCTGGGACAGGCGGGCGTCATCCTCGTCACCCGCCGGAACAAGGACCTCTTCCTCGCGGCGAACCTCGTGGGCTTCGTCCTCAAGATGGCGGTGCTCGGCGTTGTCCTGGTCACCCTGGGCAACAGCTCGTTCGTGGCCAGCCTGAACAGCTCGGCCTTCGTGTACAGCGCGTTGGCCGTCGTCCTGGCCTGGCTCGGCGGCCAGACCTGGACGATCTCCAGGACGAGGACGCTCCACGTCGACCCGGTCGAGAGCGCGGAGAACGGGTGATGGAGTCCCCCGGCCGTGCCCCTCGAAGCGGGCGTAATACGATGCTCCCCGACGGCTGGGACTCAGAGTCCCCGTCCGAGCTCACATGCTATATTCCGGAGCGAGATGAGCAGCGAACCGACCAGGAAGACAGACGCGCACGAGGATTCGGTGCCGCGTCAGTCCGACGGGTGGGCCCTCTTCTCCACTCTGCTCTCGGGCGTGCTCGTCTGGAGCGCGATCGGCTGGGCCGCGGACGAGCTGTTGGGTTTCCAGGCACTGTTCCTGCCCATCGGGGCGGTTCTGGGAATGGCGGGCGCGATCTACCTGATCGTCGCCAAGTCCCGTCGCTCCTGAGTCCCCCAACCAGTCCGGCGTCGCGGTTCGCGCGACAACGCTCCGCAACAACCATCAACGAGGCTTTCTTGCGTCACGACGAAAGGATTCGCCGTGAGTGCTGACGTGCGCATTCTCGCGGCCGAACCGAATTGCCACTTGTTCGGTGACAACGGGTGCGGTTTCACGCCGCCCACTATCGGGATGTTCTTCCCCGAACCGTGGTACACCAACGTTCCCGGCAGCGCGGGTATCGACCTCTACCTGGTCCTGCTGCTCGTCGCGGTCGGTGCCGTCCTGCTTCTGTGGTCGTGGTTCAGCCGCAAGCTGAGCCTCGTCCCCGGGCGCAGGCAGAGCGTCGGAGAGATGCTGGTCCTCTTCGTGCGCGACCAGATCACCCGTCCCACGATGGGTGCCAAGGGCGACCGGTTCCTGCCGTTCATGACAGCGGTGTTCACGCTCATCCTGGCCATGAACTTCACCGGCCTGATCCCCGGTATGTTGCCGGTCAACAGCAACCTGGCCTTCACGGCCATGCTGGCGGCGGTCATCTACGTCATGACCATCGTGATCGGCGTCCGCAACCAGGGCGGCTGGGGCTACTTCCGCAACCAGATCTTCCCCCCGGGGATGCCCAAGGTGATCTACATCCTGGTCACCCCCATCGAAATCCTCTCGGTGTTCCTCATCCGGCCGGTGACGCACGCCCTCCGTCTCTTCGCGACCATGTTCGCGGGCAGCCTGCTGCTCGCCGTGTTCGCCTACGGCGGCTGGTACATGCTGAACCTCACGGCCGGACCGGTCCTGAGTACGGTTTCGGTGCTCTTCTCCGGTGCCGCTCTGCTCGGCTACCTGGCCTTCTTCCTCTTCGAGATCCTGATCATGGCCGTCCAGGCGTTCATCTTCACGCTCCTGGCCAGCCTGTACATCAACCAGTCCCTCGAAGCGGCCCACTGATCCCCGCACACCCCCCGGTCCCCCCGGGCCGGGCAGGGGTGCGGGAAGCCACAGATCCGTCCACACCGGCGAACTGACCCACTTGCGAAGCGCAACGCCGGACGTCGAGTAAAAGGAAACATCAATGGACATCGCTGCGATCACCGGCAACATCAACACCATCGGTTACGGCATCAGCGTCATCGGCGCCGGTATCGGTGTCGGTATCGTCTTCGGTCTCGGCATGCAGGCCATCGCCCGCCAGCCCGAGGCGCGCGGTCCGCTCCAGACCAACATCTACCTGGGCTTCGCCCTGATCGAGGCCCTGGCCATCCTGGGCTTCGTTCTCGCCTTCGCCGCCCCCACCGGTTCCTGATCCAGGTTCGCCGGCGGAATCTGATGGCAACTGACGCGAAGGAGGGCTGACCATGTTGGTGGAGTTGGCAGCCGATTACAACATTCTGCGGATCGACTGGGTGAAGTTCACCTTCGGTGCGATCGCGCTCGCCGTGGTCTACTTCTTTGTCGCCCGTAAGGCGGTGCCGAAGGTCATGGCGGTCCTCGACGAGCGTCACGACGCCATCGAGGGCGGCATCGAGCGCGCCAAGAAGGCCGAGGCCGAGGCCGAGGGGATCCGCCAGCAGTACCGGGAGAAGCTCGAGGAGGCGCACCGCGAGTACGCCCAGGAGCTGGAGAAGGCCAAGGAGCAGCGGGCCGCGATCGTCGCCGAGGCGCGCGAGGAGGCCCAGGCCGAGGCGCGTCGCATCGTCGAGGCGGCCCACGTCCAGATCGAGGCCGACCGCCAGCAGGCCCTGGTGCAGCTGCGCAACGAGGTCGGTGCGCTCTCCACCGAGCTGGCGAGCCGCATCGTCGGTGAGACCCTCAGCGACAGCGCCGCCCAGAACCGCGTCATCGACCGGTTCCTGGACGAGCTGGAGCAGAGCAGCAGCACGCAGCAGGCAGAGGTGCGCTGATGCGTGGTATCAGCCGCACGTCGCTGGCCGAGGTGACCCGGCGCCTGGACGAGAACGTCCTGGCGTCGGCGGGCACCCCGCAGAGCGGCGTCTCCCTGGGCAGCGAGCTCTTCGAGGTCGTCGCCCTGCTGGGAGGCGAGCACTCGCTGCGCCGCTGGCTCGCCGACCAGGCGAACCCGGCCGAGGCCAAGACCGGCCTCATCGGGCAGCTCCTGGAGACCAGGGTGTCGCCGTCCGCGGTCATCGTGGCCGGTGACGTGGTCTCGGCCAAGTGGTCGGGCCCGCGCGACCTGATGGACGCGATGGAGCGGATGGCGGTCTACGCGACCGCCGCCCAGCTCCAGAGCGCCTCGGGGCTCGGCGAGCTGGAGGACGAGCTCTTCCGCTTCCAGCGGATCGTCATCGCCCAGCCCGAGCTCCGCGAGGCCCTCACCCGTGACGGGGCCGCCCCCGAGCTGCGCCTCTCCCTCGTGGAGAACCTGCTCTCGGGCAAGGTGCACCCCGCGACCCTGGTGCTGGTCGGCGAAGCGGTCGCCCGTCCCAGGGGCCGTACCCTGGAGCAGGCGCTGGACAACTACGGACAGCTCGTCGCCGAGCGCGCCAAGCGCTACGTCGCCGTCGTCCGCAGCGCCGTCGCCCTGAGCGAGCAACAGCAGTCCCGGCTCGGAGCCGCGCTCTCGCGCGCCTACGGCCGCGACATCCACCTCAACATCGAGGTCGCCCCCGAGATCGTGGGTGGCCTGTCCATCCAGGTGGGTGACGAGGTCATCGACGGGACCATCGCCGGGCGTATCGCCGAGGCCCAGCGCCGCCTGGCCGGCTGACAGAACGCAAGGCAAGCACGCACGGCGCCAGCCCGGCGCCATTTGAGAGCAAGGACAACGTAGAGATGGCGGAGCTGACGATCCGGCCGGACGAGATCCGGGACGCGCTACAGCGCTTCGTCCAGTCGTACGAGCCTGAAGCCACCCGCGCGGAAGAGGTCGGTACCGTCACCTACTCCGGTGACGGCATCGCCCGCGTCGGTGGCCTTCCCTCGGCGATGGCGAACGAGCTGCTCCAGTTCGAGGACGGCACCCTGGGCCTGGCCCAGAACCTCGAGATCGGTGAGATCGGTGTCGTCGTGCTGGGTGACTTCACCAGCATCGAGGAGGGCCAGAAGGTGCGCCGCACCGGCCAGCTCCTCTCGGTGCCGGTGGGCGACAACTTCCTCGGCCGCGTGGTGGACCCCCTGGGCGCCCCCATCGACGGCAAGGGCGAGATCGAGTCCACCGAACGCCGTGAGCTGGAGCTCCAGGCGGCGACCGTGATGGAGCGCAAGCCCGTCCACGAGCCGCTCCAGACCGGCATCAAGGCGATCGACTCGATGACCCCGGTCGGCCGCGGCCAGCGCCAGCTGGTCATCGGCGACCGCCAGACCGGCAAGACCGCGGTCTGCATCGACGCGATCATCAACCAGAAGGCCAACTGGGAGACGGGCGACCCCGACAAGCAGGTGCGCTGCATCTACGTCGCGATCGGCCAGAAGGGCTCGACCATCGCCGGTGTGCGTGGCGCCCTCGAAGAGGCCGGCGCGATGGAGTACACCACCATCGTCGCCGCCCCGGCGTCCGAGGCGGCCGGCTTCAAGTACCTGGCCCCCTACACCGGTTCGGCCCTGGGCCAGCACTGGATGTACGAGGGCAAGCACGTCCTCATCGTCTTCGACGACCTCACCAAGCAGGCCGAGGCCTACCGCGCGGTGTCGCTGTTGCTGCGCCGCCCGCCGGGCCGCGAGGCCTACCCCGGTGACGTCTTCTACCTGCACTCCCGCCTGCTGGAGCGCTGCGCCAAGCTCTCCGACGAGATGGGCAGGGGATCGATGACCGCCCTGCCGATCATCGAGACCAAGGCGGGCGACGTCTCGGCGTACATCCCCACCAACGTCATCTCCATCACCGACGGCCAGGTCTTCCTGGAGGCGGACCTGTTCAACCAGGGCCAGCGCCCGGCGATCAACGTCGGTGTCTCGGTTTCCCGTGTCGGTGGCGCCGCGCAGACCAAGGCGATGAAGAAGGTCTCGGGCACCCTGCGGCTGGGCTTGGCCCAGTACCGCGAGCTGGAGGCGTTCTCCGCCTTCGGTTCGGACCTGGACGCCGTCTCCAAGCAGCAGCTGGAGCGCGGTGCCCGTCTGATGGAGCTCCTCAAGCAGGGCCAGTACTCGCCGTTCTCCATGGAGAAGCAGGTCGTCTCGATCTGGGCCGGCACCACCGGCCGCGTCGACGACGTCCCGGTCGAGGACGTGCGCCGCTTCGAGGAGGACTTCCTGGACCACCTGAGCCGCGAGCACTCGGGCATCCTCGACACCATCCGCGAGAGCGGCAAGTTCGAGGACGAGACCGAGAAGTCCCTCGACTCGGCGCTGGAGAAGTTCAAGCAGGGCTTCCAGACCTCCGCCGGAACCCTCCTGGGCACCGAGGCCGAGGCCGAGGCGCTGGACGAGGAGAAGGTCGGCCAGGAGACCATCAAGGTCGCCAAGGGCGGGAAGTAACCCATGGGTGCACAGCTTCGCGTCTATCGCCGGAGGATCCGCTCGACGAAGTCGATGGCGAAGATCACCCGCGCGATGGAGCTCATCGCCACGACGCGCATCACCAAGGCGCAGCGTGCGGCGGAGGCTGCTGGGCCCTACGCGCGGGAGATCACCCGGGCGGTCTCGGCCCTGGCCAGCCGGGTGACCGATCACCCGCTGCTCACCGAGGCCGAGAACCCCACCCGCGCGGCCGTCCTGGTCATCACCAGCGACAAGGGCCTGGCGGGCGCCTTCTCGACCAACGTGCTCAAGGAGGCGGACTCCCTCACCCAGCTCCTGCGTGAGCAGGGCAAGGAGGTCCTCACCTACATGGTGGGCCGCAAGGGCGTGGGCTTCTACAAGTTCCGCGACCGCCCCCTGGAGGCGCAGTGGGAGGGCTTCACCGAGCGCCCCACCTACGCGCACGCCCAGGAGATCGGCTCCGCCCTCATGGAGAAGTTCTCCACCGACTCCGCCGAAGGCGGCGTCGACGAGATCCACGTGGTCTCCACGGAGTTCGTCTCGATGCTGACCCAGCGCGCCGGGGCCGTCCGGGCCCTGCCGCTGGAGGTGGAGGAGGTCGACAGCTCCGAGCTGGAGGCCGTGCACGGGGGCGAGCCGCTGCCGCTGTACGAGTTCGAGCCCTCGGCGGAGGAGGTCCTGGACCAGCTGCTGCCGCAGTACGTCGTCAACAGGATCTACTTCTCGCTCCTGGAGTCGTCCGCCTCCCAGCAGGCCTCCCGCCGCGCCGCCATGAAGGCGGCCACGGACAACGCCGAGGAACTCGCCAAGAACCTGACCCGTCTGGCCAACCAGGCACGTCAGGCTGAGATCACCAATGAGCTCAGTGAGATTGTCGGCGGTGCCGACGCGCTCGCTGCTGCCAGCGCGGGAAGTGAGTAACAAAAGTGACTGCGACAGTTGAAGGGACGGCTGGGGCCGGCACCGCCACCGGCCGGATCTCCCGGGTAACCGGCCCGGTCGTCGACGTGGAGTTCCCCGTCGGCTCCCTGCCTGCCATCTACAACGCCCTGCACACCGACGTGACCATCGGTGGCAAGGTCAAGACCATCACGATGGAGGTCGCCCAGCACCTGGGTGACAACCTCGTGCGCACGGTCTCCCTGGCCCCCCAGGACGGCCTCGTCCGCGGCGCCGAGGTGCGCGACACCGGCGCGCCCATCAGCGTGCCCGTCGGCGACGTCGTCAAGGGCCACGTGTTCAACACCCTGGGCGAGTCCCTGGACGTGCCGACCGCGGAGCTGGGCGTCACCGAGCGCTGGCCGATCCACCGCAAGGCCCCGGCCTTCGACCAGCTCGAGTCCAAGACCGAGATGATGGTCACGGGCATCAAGGTCATCGACCTGCTCACCCCGTACGTGCGCGGTGGCAAGATCGGCCTGTTCGGCGGCGCCGGTGTGGGCAAGACCGTGCTCATCCAGGAGATGATCACGCGTATCGCCCGCAACTTCGGTGGTGTGTCCGTGTTCGCCGGTGTCGGCGAGCGCACCCGTGAGGGTACGGACCTCTTCCTGGAGATGGACGAGATGGAGGTCCTCCAGGACACCGCCCTCGTCTTCGGCCAGATGGACGAGCCCCCGGGCACCCGTCTGCGGGTGGCCCTGTCCGCTCTGACGATGGCGGAGTACTTCCGCGACGTCCAGAAGCAGGACGTGCTGCTGTTCATCGACAACATCTTCCGTTTCACCCAGGCGGGTTCGGAGGTCTCCACGCTGCTGGGCCGTATGCCCTCGGCCGTGGGCTACCAGCCCAACCTGGCGGACGAGATGGGCCAGCTCCAGGAGCGGATCACCTCGACCCGCGGTCACTCGATCACCTCGATGCAGGCGATCTACGTGCCCGCGGACGACTACACCGACCCGGCTCCGGCGACCACCTTCGCCCACCTGGACGCGACGACCGAGCTCTCCCGCCCGATCTCGCAGAAGGGCATCTACCCGGCGGTCGACCCGCTGACCTCCACCTCCCGCATCCTCGACCCGCAGTACGTGGGCGAGGAGCACTACCAGGTGGCCCAGCGCGTCAAGGAGATCCTCCAGCGCAACAACGACCTCCAGGACCAGATCGCCATCCTCGGTATGGACGAGCTGTCCGAAGAGGACAAGATCGTCGTCAACCGGGCGCGCCGGATCGAGCGCTTCCTGTCGCAGAACATGTTCGTGGCGGAGAAGTTCACCAACAACCCGGGCGTGTTCGTGCCCCTGGAGGAGACCATCTCCTCCTTCAAGGCGCTGTGCGACGGTGAGTACGACCACCTGCCCGAGCAGGCGTTCCTCGACGTCGGCAACATCGACATGGCCGTCGAGAAGGCCAAGAAGCTACAGGGTTAGAACCGCGCGTAGCGTCCGTTGAGGGTGGTGGCGGGCGACGTGCGGGCTAGTTCTCCGGCCGGGCCGGTCCCCGACAGCGGTCGGGGACCGGCCCGGCCGAATCACCCGCTAGCCGAGGAGTTTGTGGCAGTGTCGAAGAAGCTTTTCGTCGAGATCGTCTCGCCCGAACGTGAGATTTGGGCGGGCGAGGGCGACATGGTCATCGCGAAGACCGTCGAGGGTGAGATGGGCGTCCAGCCCGGGCACGTCCCGGTGCTGTCGCTGCTCGCCCACGACGCGGTCGTCCGCGTGCTGGGCGCGCGGGAGACCGGCGAGGTCCGGGCCGCCGCGCACGGCGGGTTCGTCTCGGTCTCGGGTGAGGGACGCGTCTCCATCCTCGCCGAGACCGCCGAGCTCGCCGAGGACATCGATGTGGACCGCGCGCGCACGGCGCTGAAGAGCGCGGCCGAGTCCGGCGACAACGTCGCCCTGGGCCGTGCCCGCAGCCGTCTGCGGGCCGCGGGCGAGGAAGTCGCCTAGCGTAGGACGGCGGGACGAGTGGTGGGCATGCAAAGGCTCCGGCCCGGAGCACCCTGGTGGGAGTCCGCGCTGTGGGTGTTCCTCGCCCTGCTCGTCGTCCTCCTGGCGCTGGTGCTCGCCGTCACCCTGCGCCGCTGGGTCCTGGTACGGCGCGGCGGCGCGGTGGAGTGCTACCTGCGCGCCGTCGGGGCTCAGGGCCGCAGGGGGTCCTGGCGCATCGGCTTCGGCCGGTACGGCACGGAGAACCTGGGCTGGTTCCCGATCTTCTCACTCAGACCGCGGCCGACAGCGAAGCTGTCGCGCCGCGGTCTCGTCGTCGTGGGGCGGCGCGCCCCCGCCGGGGACGAGGACCTGCCCGCGGACCTCACCGTGCTCCAGGTGGGCTGGCTGCTCGCCGACGGCTCCGACCCCCGCGAGGCGGCCTACGAGATCGCCATGGGCGAGGGCGCCCAGACCGGCTTCCTGTCGTGGCTGGAGTCGATGCCCCCCGGAACGCACTGGGAGAGCTGAGATCCCCGCGTGGGTGGTTCCCCCTCGCGCCCCTGTGTGCCTAGCATGGCCGGATGAGTACGATCGTCGCTTTCTCCGTCGCCCCTCTCGGAACCGGTGAGTCCGTCGCCCCCGCCGTCGCCCGCGCGGTCCGGGTGGTCCGGGAGAGCGGACTGCCCAACGAGACCTCCGCCATGTTCACCAGCGTCGAGGGAGAGTGGGACGAGGTCATGGACGTCGTCAAGCGCGCCGTGCAGGCCGCGGGGGAGGGCGCCGCGCGCGTCAGCCTCACCCTCAAGGCCGACGTCCGCGAGGGCGTCACCGACGGCCTGCGCGGCAAGGTCGAGGCGGTCGAACGCGAACTCGGCGAGGCCTGAGACACGGCCTTCCACGGGGTGCGGCGCGGTCGTGCCCCGTGTCCTCTTCCCCTGGGCGGCCGGACACGGCAGGATGCGGTTCCATGCTCGCCTCGCGACTTCCCCGGCTCCTGGGCCCCGTCCTCCTCATTCCCCTGCTCGCCGCCTGCCAGCTCTCGGGCGGCCACGTCGGCGCCGTGGCCACGGGCCACTTCACCGCCGCGCACGAGTTCCCCGTGCTGGTCGTGGCCTGGTGCGGTGACGCCTACCCCCGCCAGATCGACCTGACCGGCGGCGGACAGCGGATCCACCTGATCGCCACCCGCGACTTCGACGGCAACCGGACCGAGGTGGACCTGGCCGCCCCCGGCGACGCCTGGCGGATCACCGACGGCGACGGACGGCAGGTCTACCGCCTGGTCCCCGAGTCCGAGCGCGAGGAGTACACCGTCGGGATCGGCTCGCGGGAGGCCCCGCCGGGGGAGGAGACCGAGCACGACATCGGCACGGTCGCGTTCACGACCGGGGTGCTGGCCGAGGAGGAGGGCGTGTACGCCGCCTCCGGGGGATCGGCTGACGCCGAGTTCGTCCCGCAGGAGGAGTTCCCGCCCGAGTGCTGAGGGGCCGGGGCTCCCCGGCCCGGGGCTCGCGCCGCCGCCCTCCCGGCCCCCGGCCGCGAGCGCGCCGCCTGTGCGCCTCCCGTGTCCGCGTGTCTGCCGCCGTGCCGTGCCGACCGCGCGTAGTGTGCCCACGGCCGGAGCGGTGCCGCTCCGCGGATCGAGGGGGACATGGAAGGCGACGTCGCGCGGACCCTGGGCATGCTGCTGCTGATCCTCGTGGCGGCCTTCCTCGCCCCGCTGGTCACCGACCGGCTCGCCGCGTTCGTGGTCATCCCCTCGGTGGTGCTGGAGATCGTCTTCGGCATCGTGCTGGGCCCCTCCCTCCTCGGACTGGTCCGCGAGACCGAGACGGTGGCGATGCTGGCCGACCTCGGACTCGCGCTGCTCATGTTCATGGCCGGGTACGAGGTCGACTTCGCGCGGATCAGGGGCAGGCCGCTGAGGCGGGCGGCGCTGGCCTGGCTGTGCTCGGTCGCCCTCGGGCTGGGCTCGGGGTGGGCCCTGTTCGGCACCTCCCAGACGGCCCTGGTCGTCGGCCTGGCCCTGATCACGACCGCGTTGGGCACGGTGCTGCCCATCCTGCGGGACTCCGGAGGGCTGGAGGGGGCCTTCGGGGCCCGCTTCACGGCGTCCGGGACGATGGGGGAGTTCGGACCGATCGTGCTGATCACCCTGCTGCTCAGCGGTTACCGCCCGTTGGAGGCGACGCTGCTGCTGGTCGGCTTCTTCACCCTCGCGGGCCTGGCCGCCTGGCGCGCGACCCGTCCGCCCTCGGAGCGGCTGACACGGCTCATCCGGGCCACCCTCGGCTCCAGCACCCAGGTGGCCGTGCGCCTGTGCATCCTGGTGATCGTGCTGTTCGTGTGGCTGGCGGCGAGTCTGCGGCTGGACGCGCTTCTGGGAGCCTTCGCGGCGGGGATCATCGTGCGGCTGATGTTCACCACCAACCATCCGGGCGCGGTCGAACGGGTGGAGTCGAAGATGGACGCCGTCGGTTTCGGCTTCCTGATACCGGTGTTCTTCGTGGTGACGGGGGTGCGGTTCGACCTGTCGGCCCTGCTGGCCGACACGGTGTCGCTGCTGCTGGTCCCCCTGCTGCTGGCGGCCTTCCTGGTCGTGCGGGGCGGCCCCGAGTACCTGCTGTCGCGGGGCGACGTCCCCGAGCGCCAGCGGCTCCCCCTGGCGCTGTTCTCGGCGACCGCGCTGCCCCTGGTCGCCGTCCTGTCGGAGATCGGGACCGAGACGGGCGCCCTCGACGGAGCCTCCGGCGCCGCGCTCCTGGGCGCGGGCGTGCTGAGCGTGCTCGTCCTGCCCCAGGTGGGCGGCGCCCTGCTACGCCGCTCCCGGACCGCCGTGGCGGGGGAGGCGCGGCGTTAGCCCGTGCCCGCGGGCCGTCGCGGTCCCACGGCGGCCCGCGGGGCCCTCCGCGCCGGCCGAGCGGTGCGGACAGGGGCGCGCCCGGCCCGTGGGAGGGTGCCGGGCCGGGCGCGGTCAGGGGGCGGTCAGCCGACCTGCGGGTGGGCGTGTCCGGACGGGGCCGCGGCGCCGGAGAAGTACTCCCTGGCGGTCGCGGTGTTGGCCAGGGCCGCCACGGTGACGGCGAAGAGCGCCGCGACGATCTCGGGGACCCCGCTGACCGGGGTGAGCAGCAGGGCCAGGATCACGACGGCGTAGACCGCGTTGACGGCGGTCACCGAGGTACGGGCGCCGCCGCGGTTCCGGTTGACCATGACGGCGAGGACGGCCGACAGCGCGCCGTAGACCAGACCGACCGCGGCGCCGGTGAACACGGCCCAGGCGGGCACCCGCGCGCTTTCGGCGACCATCGGGACGGTGGCCATGGCGGTGGCGCCGACGAGGGCCAGCAGGCTCGTGACGATCTGGTAGACCGCGATCAGGACCAGCAGCACGAAGACCGCCTTGACGGTCGCCGGCCTGGTTCCGGTGGTCATCTGCGTTCCTTCCTTCGTCCGTTCCCGTGTCCAGAACCCATAACCCCAGCGCCGCGGAAGACACGCGTCCCACCGGACGATTTCCGTCCGCGCAGGTCGCGGACGCCCGCTGGGACGGCGTTCCGGGGCGCGGGCGGTCCCGGGGAGGCGCGGGGAGCGCGAAGGGGTCCCGCTCACGCGGAGCGGGACCCCTCGAAGGTGCGCACGGGCCGCCGGGCGCGGCACGGGACCGCGGCGGTCGGCGGGGCGCTAGCGTTCGCCGCCGGGCTTCCACAGGACCTCGTCGCCCTCCCGGGCGACGTACCGGCCGAGGATGAACAGCAGGTCGGAGAGCCGGTTGAGGTACTGGGCGGTGAGCGGGTTGACGGTCCGCCCGTGCTCCTCGACGGCCGCCCACACGCTGCGCTCGGCCCGCCGGACCACGATCCGGGCGGTGTGCACGAGCGCCACGGTGGGGGAGCCCCCGGGCAGGATGAAGCTGCGCAGGGTGGGCAGGTCGGCGTTGTAGGTGTCGCAGGCCTCCTCCAACCGCGTGACGTACTCGGGCAGGACCCGCAGCGGCGGGTACTCCGGATCGGGCACGATCGGCGTGGACAGGTCGGCGCCCAGGTCGAACAGCTCGTTCTGGATCCGTCCGAGCAGGTCCCGGACGTCGTCGGGGAGTTCGCCCAGCGCCAGGGCGGTGCCGATCGCGGCGTTGGCCTCCTCGGTGTCGGCGTAGCCCACCAGGCGCGTGTCGTTCTTGCCGGTCCGGCTCATGTCGCCGAGCGCCGTCGTGCCGGCGTCGCCGGTGCGCGTGTAGATCTTCGACAGCACGACCGGCTTGTCGGTGTCCCGTTTGGTCATGCCCTCCACCCTAGGGTTCGGCCGCGCTCCGGCGGGCGCGGCGGCGGCCCGGAGCACCAGCCGTGACGGAGGATAACTGTTCCATATCAGCGTGTTAAGGTGATGCAACTCACTGATACATTGGGAATCCAGGGGGCTACCGAAAGTAGTTTCCCGCGGTGTCCACGTGCGGTACCCGGATGCGAGAGGGGGTCATCCGGGAACCGCCGAGGGGGAGACGCCGCGGCGGGCGGCGTGGAACCGGGGGGTCCACGCCGCCCGCCCTGTCGTGCGGGGGCCGCCCCTCACACGGACCGTGCGCGGACTACCTCAGCCAGCCGTCGCCCAGGCGCGGGAAGTCGGGCGCGGCCGTCGTGCGCAGCACCCCGTTCACCGGCAGGGTGCTCTCGGCGAAGAACTCCACGCCGTGCGCACCGGCCGCCGACAGTTCGGCCACCGAGTCCCAGTCGACGTGCTCCATGGTGTCGTCGGCGGTGTGGTAGTACGGATCGAACTGCTCGCCCGCCGTACCGCCGTACCACTCGACCTGCTCCTCGGTCTTGACGCCGTCGGCGCCGCTGAACAGGCCGCCCGACGGGATACCCGCGGTCATGAAGGCCTGGTAGTCGCTGCGCCCGCTCAGCACGCCCGGCTCGCTGACCTGGTCCCGGGCGGCGAAGTAGTCCTCGAAGACCTTCGCGATCGCGCCGGAGCCCGACGGGGCGGCCACGGACCCGGGCAGCTCCATCCGGCCGTCCAGCACGAACCGGCCGTAGTTGTGCGAGCCGATCATGTCGAAGTTGAGGTAGAGGGCGATGTCCTCGACCTCCTGCGCGGTCAAGTCCTCCACGTACCGGGTGGAGCCGACCAGGCCCTCCTCCTCGGTACCCCAGAAGGCGAACCGCACCTTGTTGTTGGGCTCCTCCTGCTCGGCCAGCTGGATCGCGGTCTCCAGCAGGAAGGCCGTGCCGCTGCCGTTGTCGTTGATGCCGGGGCCGTCCTCGACGCTGTCGAGGTGGCCGCCCACGACCACCACGTTGTCGTCCCGGCCGCCCGGCGTCTCGGCCAGCACGCTGTAGGAGGTCTCGTTGCTGACCTCGGCGTCCACGCTCACCCGCAGCTCCAGGCCCTCGGCGGCCAGCAGCTCGGCGCCCAGCGTCCCGGACACGCCCAGGGCGGGGATGGCCGAGTACTCGCCCACGGTGCCCAGGAAGACCTCGTCCTCGTTGTTGACCACCAGGGCGGCCGCGGCACCCGCGGCGGCGGCGTTGTCCACCTTGTCGGAGAACGGGCAGGTGCCGCGCACGGTGATCGCGATCGCGCCCTCGGGGAAGCCGGCGAAGTCGTCGGGCGAGCAGCCGCTCGCGGCGCTGTCGGCGTTGACGGCCACCGCCGGGGCGGTGACGTCGCCCGATCCGGAGTAGCTCATGGTCGCGTAGTCCGTCTCGGCCTCGTAGGCGACCTGCTCCGGGGCGGTCTGGGCGAGGACGGCCGGGGAGTTCTCCCGCCACAGCTCGTACTCGTACTCGTGCCGGTAGGGCTCGTACCCGGCGCGCTCCAGCTGGTCCTCGACGTAGAGGGCGGCGACGTCGTAGCCGGGGGTGTTCGTGGCCCGGTTGCCGCCGTTGTACTCGGCGATGGTGTCGAGGTTCTCCAAGTGCTCGCGGATGGCCTCCGCGTCGACCCGTTCCGACAGCGGCGGGTCCTCGCTCGGCCTGCCCGCGTGCGCCGGCGGCCCCGCGTGCCCGGGCGGCCCGGGCTCGGCGTGGGCGGGGGAGGACGCCAGGGCGGCCACGGTCATCAGCACGGCCGCGGCGCCGGCCGTGGCGGCGCGGCGCCGGGAGGCGGGGACGGCCGCTCCGAACGGCGGCCTCCCTTCGGAACTGGTGCGCAAGGATCTTCCTCCGGAGTGCGGGGGTCCACCGCTCCTGGGAGTCGGGGGATGGACACCTTGAGTAGGCGAAGTACCGATGCAGCCTGACACCGCGGAGGTGCTCCCGGCAAGGACCGATGACCACAATTGCCACAATCAGCCACAGACCTTACGCATGGGGTGGCAGTGTGGTTCCATGGACGGCCCCGCGTGAGCAGAACGTCTCGTCGGGGGGCTCCGTGTCCGACCGGGGAGGCCGGCCTACTCCTCGTCCTGGTGCTTGCGCGGCTTGTACTCGATGCCCACCCCGCCCATCACGGCGATGCCCCGCACGTGCACGATCGGCGCGTCCGGGTCCACCACGCTGGGGGTGTTCTCGGAGATGCCGAAGCCGCCCATGAGCGGCAGGCCGTGCACCCGCACCTGCACGTCGTCGGGCACGGTGATGCCCACCCCGCCCATCACGGCGCAGACCCAGACGGTCGTC
Source organism: Nocardiopsis akebiae (assembly GCF_018316795.1). Lineage (NCBI taxonomy): Bacteria > Bacillati > Actinomycetota > Actinomycetes > Streptosporangiales > Nocardiopsidaceae > Nocardiopsis > Nocardiopsis akebiae. The sequence goes on along the minus strand of NZ_CP074132.1, from coordinate 5,649,207 downwards.
TCGCGCTGGGTGAACCGGGCCTCGCGCAGGTCCAGGTCGATCCCGCCCAGCACAGCGAAGGCGGTGAAGGCGCCCGGCAGGACCCAGTTGCCCGACCGGCTCGCACCGCCCAGGACGACGACCGCGGCCCGGCTGGTGGGCTCCTGGTCCACGATCCGGCCGCCGCCGTAGAGCGGCCGGGGCGAACGGAAGTCGGCGGGGGCCACGGAGGCGCCGGGACCGTTCGGCGCCGGGAGGTCCTCGGTGAGGGGGACCAGCTCGCCGACGGTCTTGGCCCGGTACACCGCGTCGAGCCGCTCGCTGTGCTCGTCCGGATCCAGGCGCCCCTCGGCGAGGGCCTCACGCAGGCGGTGCGCGACGGAGTCACGGTCGGCGTCGGAGGCCCGCATCCGACCGTGCTCGGGGGGAGTGATCTCGCTCATTGCTTCCACCATAGAACCATTCTTCCGGGGCCGCGCGGTGTGCCGCATCGGGGAGGACCCCCGAGAGGCCCCTGAGACCCGCCCCCGCGCCCCGGGGTCAGTCCTCGGGGAGCGGCCCGCGGCGGATCGCCTGGCTCACCGCCGCCGTCCGGTCGCCCACGCCGAGCTTGTCGTAGACCCGCATCAGGTGGGTCTTGACCGTGGTCGCACTGATGTGCAGGGCGCGCCCGATCGCCGCGTTGGTGTGCCCCTCGGAGGCGAGGCGCAGCACCTCCGCCTCGCGGGGCGACAGCACCGCCGCGGGCTCTCCGCGCCGACGCACGCCGGTGAACAGCCTGCCCGCCAACCGCCCGGTCAGGACGGTCTCCCCGCGCGCCGCGGCGCGCACGGCCTCGGCCAGCTCCGCGCGCGGGGTGTCCTTGAGCAGGTACCCGGTGGCGCCCGCCTCCACCGGGCGCAGGATGTCGTCGTCGGTGTCGTAGGTGGTGAGCACCAGCACGTGCGTGCCGGGCCGTCCGGCGCTGATGCGCCCGGTGGCCTCCACACCGTCGCCGCCGGGCATGCGCAGGTCCATCAGCACCACGTCCGGCTCCAGCTCGGCCGTCCGCACGACCGCCTCGGGACCGGAGGCGGCCTCGCCCACGACGTTGAGGTCGGCCTCGGCGGCGAGCATGCCGCGGATGCCCTCGCGGACCACCGGGTGGTCGTCGACCAGCAGGACACGGATCACGGTGCGCACTCCTCGTCGCCTCGCGGGCTCCGCGGGGGCAGGGGCAGCGACATCCGCACGCGGGTGCCGCGCCCCGGGGCGCTGACCACCTCCACCGCGCCTCCGGCGTCGTGCGCCCGGCGCCGCATGTTGACCAGCCCGTTCCCGGGCGCGGTCCGCCCGGGCTCGAAGCCCACACCGTCGTCGGCGACGTCCAGCTCCACCGGACCGGGGCTCCCGTCGGGGGCCCGCGTGTACTCCAGTGCCACCCGCACGCGCCCGGCCCGGGCGTGCCTGCGGACGTTGGCCAGGGCCTCCTGCGCGGTGCGCAACAGGCAGATCCGGAGGTCGTTGGACAGGGCGGCCGGGGCGCCGAGCACCGCGGTGTCCACGGGGAGGCCGAGTTCGTCGCCCAGCCGGGAGGCCACCCTGTCCAGCGCGGCCTCCAGGGTCTGGCTGTCCAGGCCCACCGGCTGGCGGGCGGCCACCATGGCCCGCGCCTCGGCGAGGTTCTCGGCGGCGGTGTCGCGCATCAGGGCGGGGTGGCGCCGGGCCAGTTCCGGGTCGGAGTCCATCTCCGACTCCACCGCCTGGGTCAGCGCCACGATGCTGGTGAAGCCCTGGGCCAGGGTGTCGTGCATCTCGCGCGCCAGGCGCTCGCGCTCGGCCATGGCCCCGGTCTCCTCCGACAGTCGCACGACCTCCATGCGGCTCTCGCGCAGTTCCCGGATCAGGTTGGCCCGCTCGTAGCTCTGCTCGATGATCCGTTCCAGCCAGCTGCCGAACCACAGTGCGCAGCCCACCATCACGCCGTTGACCAGGATGTTGACGGCGATGTCGTCCCACTCGCTCAGCCCGAGCAGGCCGCGCAGCGGCATCGGGACCAGCAGGATCGCGCCCACCGTCGAGGCGGCGGCCGGGACCGGGGAGGTGATGAAGCACAGCGGGGCCACCGCCATGACCAGGAAGGTCAGGGTGGGGTTGACCGTCACCGCGGGCAGGCACAGCACCAGCAGGGCGACCATGAGGACCGCCGGGCGGACCCGCTCCTCGCGCAGCGTCAACTGCCTGGCGAACAGGTAGTACACGGCCGTCACCGCGGCCATGAGCCCCACGAGCGGCCACCGCCAGAAGGGGTCGCTGGTGACCAGCGCGATGGCCGCCGTGGCCGCCATCACGGAGGTGAAGTACACGTCCCACCACACGCCCAGGTCCCAGGCGTGCCTTTCGTCGCGCCCCCTGCCACCCGGTGGGGCGCCTGCCCCGGACGGCGGGCCGCCGGGCCCGGGGAACGGTGCGGGCGGGGCGTGGCCGCCTCCCGCAGCCCGTGCGGCCACGGAGATCACCCGTCCTTCCGCGTCTTCCACCGGAACGTCAGCACTACCAGCGCCAAGCCCACCACACACCACACGCCCAGCGCGAGGGCGACCGAGGCCGGGTCCCACGAACCCCCGGGTTCGAGGGCGGCCATCTCGGCGGGGAGGAACGCCGCGCGCAGGCCCTGCGCCATCCACATCAGCGGGAAGAGCGAGGCGGCGTCGAGCACCCAGCCGGGTAGCGCGACGACCGGCACGAAGACGCCCGAGATGAACTGCAGGATCAGGAAGGGCACGACCACGATGCCGGAGGCGGAGCGGACGTTGCGGGCCAGGGAGCTGATCGCGATGCCCAGCAGCGAGCAGGAGACGGTACCCAGTGCGAACACCCAGGCCAGCGTCGCCCAGGCGGCGGGGTCGTCGGGCATGCGCGCGCCGAAGGCCAGGGCGCCCACCCCCAACAGCAGGACCAGCTGGCCCAGGGCCAGGAACAGCACCACCACGGTCTTGCCCACGAAGTAGGCGGTCGGCGGCATCGGGGTGCCGCGCAGGCGGCGCAGACCGCCCCGCTCGCGCTCGTTGGCGATGTTCAGGCCCAGCTGCTGGAAGCTGACCGACATCAGGCCCATCGCCACCAGGCCCGGCAGGTAGTAGTCCACGGCGGGCACGCCCATGTCGAACATGCCGTCGAAGACCGACGAGAACATGACCAGGATCAGCGCGGGCAGGGAGAAGGTGAAGATCACGCTCTCCCACTCGTGCGCGAACTCGCGGATCTCCAGCCAGCCCCGGGACAGCCCGACGCGCAGCGCGCCGGGCAGGCGTCCGCTGGAGGTCGGTGCGGCGGGGGCGCCGGGGGTGCGTCCGGTCGCGGTGCTCACGCGGACACCCTCCTCTCGGCGGGGCGGCCGTCCCTGCCGTCGCCTTCCCCGCCCTCCCCGCCGATCAGGTCCAGGTAGACGTCCTCCAGCGTGGGGCGGTGCACACTCAGCCCCGGTACCTCACCGGAGAACAGGGCGGACAGCTCGCCCACCACCCGGGCGGGCTCGTCGGTGCGGGTCTCGCGGCGCCGCCCGTCGACCGTCCAGCCGACGGTGGCACGGGCCGAGGCGCGTCCGCCCAGGGTGGCGGGGGAGCCCAGCGCGCGCACCCTGCCGCGCGCGACCACGCACACCCGGTCGGCGAGCGCCTCGGCCTCCTCCAGGTAGTGCGTGGTCAGGACGATGGTGGTGCCGCCCCGGGCCAGGTCGCCGACCAGCGTCCAGAAGTCGCGCCGGGCCCCGGGGTCGAAGCCGGTGGTGGGCTCGTCCAGGAACAGCAGCTCCGGTCCGCCGATGATGCCCAGGGCCACGTCCAGGCGGCGGCGCTGACCGCCGGACAGGGACGCGACCCGCGCCCGGGACTTCTCGCCCAGGCCGACCAGGTCGACCACCGCGTCGGGGTCGCGCGGGGCGGGGTAGTAGCCCGCGAAGTGGCGGACCACCTCGCGCACGGACAACTGGGGGATCAGCGTCTCCCCCTGCCACACCACCCCGACGCGCGAGCGCCACCGGCGGCCTGCGGCGCCGGGGTCCTCGCCCAGCACGCGGACGGTGCCCCCGTCGCGGCGGCGGAAGCCCTCCAGGATCTCGACCGTGGTGGACTTGCCCGCGCCGTTGGGGCCGAGGAGGGAGAAGACCTCGCCGCGCCGGACGCTCAGGTCGACTCCGGCGACGGCCTCGTTGCCGCCGTACTTCTTGCGGAGGCCGTGGACCTCGATCGCTGTCTCGCTCATGGCACCGACTCTCCCGCGAGCGGGGCCCCCGGGGTATCGGCCGCCGGGCCGCACCCGTGTCCTCCGGACGGAGGACGCCACCCCGACCAAGGGAGGGGGCGCCGCGGGGCGCGGGGGCCCCCGGCGCGGACGCGGACGGGCCCCGGGCGCGGGGCGCGCCCCGGGGCCCGTCGGGAGGGGGTCGTTCAGAACAGGCGGAGCACGTCCGGCTCGATCCCGCGCAGTTCGTCGTAGTCCAGCACCACACAGGCGATGCCGCGGTCCTCGGCGAGCACACGGGCCTGCGGCTTGATCTCCTGGGCGGCGAACACGCCGCGCACCGGCGCGAGCTGCGGGTCCCGGTTGAGCAGCTCCAGGTAGCGGGTGAGCTGTTCGACGCCGTCGATGTCGCCGCGGCGCTTGAGCTCCACCGCGACGGTGGCGTTGGCGCCGTCCCGGCACAGGATGTCCACCGGGCCGATCGCCGTGGGGTACTCGCGGCGGATGAGGGTGTAGCCCTCTCCGAGGGTGGTGATGTGCTCGGCCAGCAGCTCCTGGAGGTGGGCCTCCACGCCGTCCTTCTGCAGGCCGGGGTCCTTGCCCAGCTCGTGCGAGGAGTCGTGCAGGACCTCCTCGACGGTCAGCACCAGCTTCTCACCGGACTTGCCGTGGGTGACCGTCCACACGTCGGGCCCGTCGGCGACGGTCTCCTCGCGCAGTTTGCAGGGCGGGTTCATCCAGTTCAGCGGTTTGAACGCCCGGTCGTCGGCGTGGATGGACACACTCCCGTCGGCCTTGATGAGGATCAGGCGGGGAGCCATGGGCAGGTGGGCGGTGAGGCGGCCGACGTAGTCGACACTGCACCGAGCGATGACGAGACGCACGAAACGTCACGTTACCGCCTCCGCCGGACGCGCGGGGCGCAACCGCGTATCGCCCGCTCCGTGCGGCGTTGACGACCGCGTCCACAGGGATGTGCCTCCGGGGGAAGACAGGTGTGTCCCCCCGGCGCCATGACGGGGCGCGGCCCGGCCCATAACGTCGCCAGGGGCGCACGGATGCGCGCGCCCGTGACGACGAAGGGACTTCCATGTCGCTGACGGTCTCTCCCGACCTGCTGGAGAAGGCGAAGCACGGCCCGGTCGAGGACGCCGACTTCATCGCCTGCATCAAGGACTCCCTGCCCTACGCCTGGGAGGTGGTCAGCGGGCTGGCCGAGGGCGCCCGGACCGCCGAGTCCGGCTTCGAGGCGAACGAGGTGCCCCCGCCCGGCGAGCAGGAGAGGGGACAGCTGCTGCGCCTGCTCGCCAGCGACGCCATGCGCGGCGCGGTGGAGCGGCACTTCGGCCTGCGCCTGGCCTTCCAGAACTGCCACCGCGTCGCCCTCTTCGCGCCCGGGGCCGAGGCGGCCCGCGCCGAGTTCACCTCCCCGCGCGCCCAGCTGCTCAACCAGTCGCCCGAACTCGTCGACTGCTAGGGACGCCCCCCGGCACGCGTGGTCGCGCCCCCCGGGGAGGGAGCGGTGCCGCCCCGCCGCGGCCGGGGCGCGGCGGCACCGCCACCGCCGCCCCTCGCCGCACCGCATGGCACCGAGTGCCCGACTCGGGCATCCCGTGCGCGGGACGGCTCTGCCGGGCCCGTAGTCTGGGCGTATGGTGCAGGAATTTGACAAGGTCGGTGTCGTCGGACTCGGCGCGATGGGCGCGGGTATCGCCGAGGTGTTCGCCCGCGCGGGGTTCAACGTCACCGGGGTCGAGATCGACCAGGCCGCCGTCGACCGCGGCCGCGCCCACGTGGACCGGTCCCTCGCGAAGGCGGTGGACAAGGGCAAGCTCACCGAGGACGAACGCACCGGGATCGACGCCCGGCTGACGTTCACCACCTCGCGCGAGGACCTCGCCGACGCGGACTTCGTCGTCGAGGCCGTCCCCGAACGGATGGACATCAAGAAGGACGTCTTCGCGGACCTGGATCGGATCTGCCCGCCCGGCACGATCCTGGCCACCAACACGTCCTCGCTGTCGGTCACCGAGATCGCTGCGCTCACCGGCCGCTCGGACAAGGTCGTGGGGCTGCACTTCTTCAACCCCGCCCCGGTCATGAAGCTGGTCGAGGTCATCACCACGGTGTCCACCAGCGCCGAGACCGTCGACGTGGTCACCGAGGTGGCCAAGCGCATCGGCAAGACCCCCGTGGCGGTCGGCGACCGCGCCGGGTTCGTGGCCAACGCCCTGCTCGTGCCCTACATCAACGACGCGATCCGCCTGTACGAGCGCAAGGTGGCCACCCGCGAGGAGATCGACGCCTCGGTGCAGAAGGCCGCGGGACTGCCCATGGGCCCGCTGGCCCTCGCCGACCTGGTCGGCCTCGACGTCTGCCTGGCCGTCATGGACGTCCTGTGGGAGGAGTACCGCGACCGGCGCTACGCCGCCTCGCCGCTGCTGCGCCGCATGGTGGCCGCAGGCCGCTTGGGCCGCAAGTCCGGCCAGGGCTTCTACGCGGGCACCGACGAGGCCCCCGAGCCCCGCCCCACCGGCCGCTACGCGCAGATGATCCAGGAGGAGGAGACCCTGGACCTGGGCGAGGTCCTCCTCGCGCCGCAGATCGACGACGCGCTGCGCATGATCGGCGACGGCTACGCCTCCGCCAGGGACGTCGACACCGCCATGCGCTTCGGCTGCGGCTACCCCAAGGGCCCCACCGAACTGCTGGAGGAGCGCGGCGCCGAGTCCGTGGTCACCACCCTGGTCGCGATGGGCGAGTACGGCCTCACCGACATCCCCGTGCCCGCCCCGCTCCTGATGGACCAGCTGCCCGACGCCCCGGAGGGCGGGGGCCACGGCGGCTGCGCCTGCCACGCCTGACGTGCGCACCGGAGGCGTCGCCGCCGCGGGACGCGGTTCCCCGATCCGCGGCGACGCCTCCGTACCGGCCCCGCGCCCGGCACGGGAGCGCCACTGCGCACGGGACGGCTCCGGCCACCGCGCCGGGCCTCCCGTCGCGCGGGGAGGCGGAGCGCGCCGCCGCCGAGCGTGTGGCGGCGGCCACTGCCGGTCCTCTTCTACCCTGGTCGGTGTGAGCCCGCGCCGTAACTCTCCCCGCCGCACATCCGCCCGGGGCCGCAAGGCCCCCGGCGGCGCCCCCGACGACGAGGACGCCCTCATGCTGCGCGTCACCGGCGGACAGCGCCGCGAGACCGGCCCCGACGGCGAGTGGGTCACGCGCCGCGTCCCCGGCGCCGCCGCCACCAAGGTCTACCGCTGCCCCGGCTGCGCCCAGGAGATCCCGACCGGCATGGCGCACGTCGTGGCCTGGCGCCCCTACGGCGACGGCGACGACCGGCGCCACTGGCACTCCTCCTGCTGGGACCGGCGCTCCCACCGCGCGCCGCGCTCCCCCCGCCGCTGAGCCCCGGCCACCTACCCCGGACACGAGGAGCCATGGAGATCCGAGCCACCACGGTGCTGCCCGCCGTGAGACGACCCGTCACCCTGCACACCGCCGACGGCCTGGAGCTGGTCGGCGAGCTGGCCCTGCCCGAGGGCCGCGACCCCAAGGCCACCCTGGTTTGCCTGCACCCCCTGCCCACCGCCGAGGGCATGATGGACAGCCACGTCCTGCGCAAGGCGTCGTTCCGGCTGCCCGCGCTGGCCGACATCGCGGTGCTGCGGTTCAACACCCGCGGCACCGGTTCGCGGCACGGCACCAGTCAGGGCGAGTTCGGCGAGGGCGAGACCGAGAAGCACGACGTGCTCGCCGCCATCGAGTTCACCGAGTTCGAGGGCCTGCCCGAACCCTGGCTGCTGGGCTGGTCCTTCGGCACCGAGCTGGCCCTCAAATGGGGCGCGGACCCGCAAATCAAGGGTGCGATCCTGCTGTCGCCGCCGCTGCACCGCGCCGACGAGGCCGACATGGCGGTGTGGGCGCGCACGGGCAAGCCGGTGGTCGCCCTGGTCCCCGAGCACGACGACTACCTGCGCCCCGACGAGGCCAGGGAGCGCTTCGAACCGCTCTCCCAGTGCGAGGTCGTCGGAGTCGAGGGAGCCAAGCACCTGTGGGTGGGCGAGCCCTACGTGCGCCGCGTGCTGGACGAGATCGTCAAGCGGGTCAACCCCGAGGCCTACCCCCTCCCCGTGGAGTGGGACGGTCCCTACGAGAAGGACGTCCAGACCCTCGGTTAGACCCGCGCGGCCCTGGACGTCGCGCCGCCACCGCTGCCCCCTGCCGTCCCCGCTGACGGTCCGGCGCCTCCGCCGCGCGGCCCCCGGGCCCGCCGCTGGAGGCGCCCTCCCGTGTCCGACACGACGAAGGACCCGCCCTCCCCGGCTGACGCCGGGGAGGGCGGGTCCTCACACGCGGGGGGAGGGCGTCAGACCCGAACGGGCCGGAACCCTACTCCTGCCACCAGTCCTCGTCGTCGGCGCCCTTGCCGGAGTGCACCGGCTGCCGGGTCTCCTCGGCGGCCGGAGCGGGCTCCTGCGGGATCGCGGCCGGGGCCGGAGCTGCGGCGACCGGCGCGGCGGGAGCCGGGGCCGGGGCGGCCGGGCCGCCACCGCCGAGCAGCTGGCGCAGCTGCTGGAGGTGCGACTGGATGCTGTCGCGCTGGCGGTTGAGCTCGTCGACCTCCTTCTTGGCGGCCGTCATGATCCGGTTGGCCTCGGACTTGGCGTCCCCGAGCTGGTGCTCGGCCTTGGACTTGGCCTCGGCCTCGATCTGGGCGGCGTTCTTCTTGGCGTTGCCGACCAGCTGCTTGGCGTGGTTCTCAGCGTCGCGGCGGGTCTGCTCGGCCTGCTGGCTCGCCTTGGTGGCGCGCTGCTCGGCGCTGGCGGCCCGCTCCTCCGCCTCGTTGACCATCTTCTGCGTGGCGGCCTGGGCGGCGGCGAGGCGCTCGGCGTCCTGGCGCTCGGCCTCGGCGCGGCGGTCGGCCAGCTGGAGCTCGAACTGGTCCTCGGCCTCGGTGCGCCGGGCCTCGGACTCGGCGTAGGCGCGCTCGGCGTTCTTGCGAAGCTCCTCGGCCTGGCTCTTGGCCGACTGGATGGTCTCGTCGCGCTCGCGCTTGGCCGCGGCGCGGGCCTGGGCGCACTCGCGCTCGGTGGTGGTGCGCAGCTTGGCGATCTCGCCCTCGAAGGTCGCCCGCTTCTCGGCGATCTCGTGGTCGACCGCGGAACGCTTCTTCTGCACCTCGCGCTCGGTGGTGGAGGCGAGCTCGTCGGCCTCGCGGCGGGCGGTGGTGGAGATCTCCTCCGCCTCGGACTCGGCGGTCTGGCGGGCCTCGTCGGCCTCGCGCTGGGCGAGGGTGCGCACCTCGGTGGCCTCGGACTCGGCGGCCGCGCGCATGTCGGCGGCCTCGATCTTGGCGGCCGAGCGGATGTCGTTGGCGTCGATCTGCGCGCTCTGGACCAGCTCGTTGGCCTGCTCCTCGGCCAGGCGCAGCAGCTCCTCGATGCGCGAGCCCAGACCGGAGTAGGAGGGGCGCTCGCGCTCCTGGAGCTGGCGGTTCTTGGCGTTGAGCTCGGCCTTGAGCTTCTCGGTCTGCTTCGAGTACTGCTTGAGGTCGTTGCGCAGGCTGGCCGCGTAGTCATCCACCTGGGTGCGGTCATACCCACGCAGCACCACGTCGAATTCGTGCGGGGTGTTGTCCTCGTCGAAGATGTTGTTGAGCTGGGTGTCGATGTTGTTTGACGGCATGTGGCGGAATCCTGAACGGGTGCGAGACGGCTACTTGCAAGGGGCCGGGGACGGCGGGGAGGGCGGCAGCGCAGTCCCCGGGGACGGGTCCGGTCGTGAGCCGGGGGATGGGGCGGGCGACGACGGGCTGATGAGCCCCTGACCGCCTCCGAGGTCGTCCGTGTGCGCCACGTCATCCGACACGGCGGTACGGCCGACCCGACTCGGCTACCGGACTGCAAGACATGGACCAACGCCGGAATAGCGCATCCGGCAGCTAGCCGACTTTATCAAGCGCGGAACACCTGGGAAGGGGGTTTGGGGTAACTTCCGCTGGGCTCCGAGGCTGACCACGCCACTGGCGTTCAACCTGTGACTTGTCCGGAACGCCCCCGTGACGCTATCCGGAAATTCCGGGACGGTCGCCGTCCCTTTCCCCGTGCGCCGCATCCGGGCTCTGGACCAGCTCGGTGAGCACGCCGCCGCAGTCCTTGGGGTGCAGGAAGACGATCCTCGACCCCGCCGTCCCCCGCCGCGGCTCGGCGTCCAGCACGCGTACTCCGCTCCCGCCGACGCCCGCCGCTGCGGCGGCCACGTCCGCGGTACCGAAGGCGACGTGGTGGACGCCCTCGCCGTTGCGCTCCAGGAACTTGGCCACCGGGGAGTCCGCGCGGGTGGGTTCGAGCAGCTGGAGGTAGGTGGCGCCGCCGTCGTCGGTGCCGTTGACCCGGAGCATGGCCTCGCGCACGCCCTGTTCCTCGTTCACCTCCTCGTGCTCCACCTCGAACCCGTACGTGGACCGGTAGAAGGCCACCGAGGCGTCCAGGTCGCGGCAGGCGATGCCCACGTGGTCGAGCCGGGTCAGGCCGGAGAACGGGACGGCGGGTGCGGACGGGGCCGTGGGAGCGGAGGGGGAGGAGGGGGCGGAGGAGGAAGGCGGGGTGATGAACTCGCTGGCCGAGTGCGGTGCGTCACTCATGGGGTGAACCTCCCGGGGATCGCTGACGGCGGTGTGGGTATCGTTGCAGACCAGGTGCGTCACCCATGCATTTGGAGGCCAGTTACGATGCCCGGTTCCGTCATCGTCGGTGGGGCACGGACCCCCACCGGCAGACTCCTCGGCTCCCTCGCCGGGTTCTCCGCCGCCGACCTCGGGGGCTTCGCGATCAAGGCCGCCCTGGAACGCGCCGGCGTCACCGGCGAACAGGTCGGATACGTGGTCATGGGACAGGTGCTCCAGGCGGGCGCCGGCCAGATCCCGTCCCGCCAGGCCGCCGTCAAGGCGGGCATCCCCATGAACGTGCCGTCGGTGACGATCAACAAGGTCTGCCTGTCCGGCCTGGACGCGATCGCCCTCGCCGACCAGCTCATCACCGCGGGCGAGTTCGACGTGGTCGTGGCCGGGGGCATGGAGTCCATGACCAACGCGCCGCACCTGCTGCCCAAGTCGCGTAAGGGCTACAAGTACGGGTCGGTCGAGGTCCTGGACGCGACCGCGCACGACGGCCTGACCGACGCCTTCGAGGGTGACTCCATGGGCGCCTCCACCGAGCGCCACAACGGCAAGCTCGGCATCGGACGCGAGGAGCAGGACGCCTTCGCGGCCCGCTCCCACCAGCGCGCGGCCGCCGCGGCCGCCGCCGGGTACTTCGACGCCGAGATCGTCCCCGTCCAGATCCCGCAGCGCAAGGGCGACCCCGTCGTCTTCTCCGCGGACGAGGGCGTGCGGGCCGACACCACCGCCGAGAGCCTGGCCCGGCTGCGCCCCGCGTTCGACAGCGAGGGCACCATCACCGCGGGCTCCTCCTCGCAGATCTCCGACGGCGCGGCCGCGGTGGTCGTGATGAGCCGCGCCAAGGCGGAGGAGCTGGGCGCCACGGTCCTGGCCGAGATCGGCGCGCACGGCAACGTCGCCGGTCCGGACAACTCGCTGCACTCCCAGCCCTCCAACGCCATCCGGCACGCGCTGGGCAAGGCGGGCCGCTCGGTCGAGGACCTGGACCTGATCGAGATCAACGAGGCCTTCGCCGCGGTGGGCCTGCAGTCCACCCGCGACCTGGGCGTCTCGGAGGACGTCGTCAACGTCAACGGCGGCGCCATCGCGCTCGGCCACCCGATCGGCGCCTCCGGGGCGCGCATCGCCCTGCACCTGGTCCACGAGCTGCGCCGCCGCGGCGGCGGGTTCGGCGCGGCCGCCCTGTGCGGCGGCGGCGGCCAGGGCGACGCCCTGCTGTTCACGGTCCCCGCCGAGTAATCCAGCTGACGACGCCCGCCGAGCGGTGCCGCTGACGGTTCCCGCCCGGTACCGCCGCCCGGGGCGCCCGCCGCGCGGTGCCGCGCCGGGCCCTGGGCCCGGCGGCCACGGCCGCCGGACTGCGGCCGACCCCCTCGTGGACGCCGTCCGCGGGCGCCGGGAGATCCCCGGACGCCCGCGTGGCGGACCGCGCGGGGGACCCGATCCGAAGACACTGTCTACCCGGGAGAGCCCCGGGGACACGACGCACCTGACAGCCGCGGGGCGGGGGCCACGAGCCCTCGCCCCGTCCTGCTCCGCCACACCGAGGAGTTCCATGGACGCCCCCCAACTGGTCGAACGGGTCCGCGAGGGCGACCGCCGGGCACTGGCCCGCGCGATCACCCTGGTCGAGAACGGGTCCGCGGCCCTGCGCGAGATCATGGCGGGCCTGGCCCCGCACACCGGACGTGCCCGGGTGGTGGGTTTCACCGGCTCCCCGGGGGTGGGCAAGTCCACCACCACCAACGCCGTCGTGCGCGCCGCCCGGGCGAAGGGGCTGACCGTCGCCGTGCTGGCCGTGGACCCTTCCTCGCCGTTCACCGGCGGCGCCCTGCTCGGCGACCGCGTGCGGATGCAGGAGCACGCCACCGACCCGGGGGTGTTCATCCGCTCCATGGCCAACCGCGGGCACCTGGGCGGGCTGTCCTGGGCCACGCCGCACGCCCTGCGGGTGCTCGACGCGGCCGGGTTCGACGTGATCCTGGTGGAGACGGTGGGCGTGGGCCAGGCCGAGGTGGAGATCGCCGGGCAGGCCGACACCACGGTGGTGCTGTGCGCCCCGGGCATGGGCGACTCGGTGCAGGCCGCCAAGGCGGGCGTGCTGGAGGTCGCCGACGTCTTCGCGATCAACAAGGCCGACCGGGAGGGCGCCAAGTCCACCCTGCGCGAGCTGCGCCAGATGATCGCCATGAAGGACCGCACCGACCAGGAGTGGAAGCCGCCGATCGTGATGACCGTCGCCTCCCGGGACGAGGGCGTCGACGAGCTGTGGGAGCGGATGGACCAGCACTTCGCCCACTTGGAGGCGAGTGGCGACCTGACCCGCCGCCGCCGCGCCCGCGCCCGGGACGAGGTGCAGGCGATCGTGCTGGAGCTGCTGCGCTCGCGGATGGGCGGGGCGGGCGACGACACCGGCCTGGACGCGCTGGCCGAGGACGTGGCGGAGGGGACGAGGGACCCCTACGCCGCCGCTGACGTGGTGCTGAAGGAGTTGGGCACTGACCTGGGGTGAGGCTGGTGCTGGTGCTGGTGCTGGTGCTGGTGCTGGTGCTGGTGCTGGTGCTGGTGCCGGTGGCGGTGCCTGTGGTGATGTCAGTGGCGGCCGTGTTTTCCGCAGGTGGTTGTGTTTTCCACAGGCGCGCATTGGGGCTGGTCGTGGGTGGTGCGGTGATGGTTTCCTGGAAATAGGGGGGATCCCACCCAGTGAGCTTTTCGGCGTGCCCTGAAACATCCCGCGTCCCGCGCCCCGCCCCCCATGCCCCGCAGTTCACAGGCCAGCAGGGATAAATAAGCGAGGGGCAGGAAGAGTCCGCCCACAGGGCCCCTCCCTACGCCATTCCTGGCGGGGGTTTCTGGCGGCAGCGAAAGCGCGCCAGCTGCCGCGAAGTGAGATGGCTCGCGGAAAACGGTGGGCGTTGGGTGGGGGTGTGGGTGGCCGACGAAAAGCGGCACCAAAGGCGGGAGCGACCACCGGAGGGCGACCAACGCCCGGGGTGTAGGGGTGGTAGGGCTCTGCTGCGTCGGCACCAGCGGCAAGCGGACCCTCCGGCCTCGGGCAACGATCCCGGACCCTGCGGCCGGGGCGGGCGACGGCACCACCAAGGCCAAGGTGCCATTCTAGGTGCTCGTTTTCGGGCGCCTTTCGGTTCGCCTTAAATGTGGTCTGTCAATCGAGAGCAGCCCCGGGAGGGAAAGGCGTCGAATTCGACGTTGTGAATAGTGGAGGAAAGGGCGGGTGCTGGCCTATAATAAGAAGTATGGAGATGATGATCGCAGCGCCCGAGGCGGCCCCCGGGGGATATTCCCCGGCCGTGGCCGCGCTGGCCGGTGCGCGCGAGATCATCGACCGGGCGTTGAACACCGAGGTCCCGCCCGGGGCGGACGAGGCGGCCGCTGAGGAGATCGCGGCGCTGTGGGCCCAACTGGACCAGATCCGGTATCGGGCTCTGGCGCGGATGGCGCGTTTGTACGCGCGTGGTGCGGTGGCCCGCTACAGCGGTTACTCCACGTTGGACAAGTGGATCACTCATCGGTGCAAGGTCCCTACCGCCCAGGCCAAGGATTTGGCCCGTCTGGCCCAGCATGTACAGGAGGAGACGCTGCCCGCCACCGCCCAGGCCGTGGCTGAGGGCCGGGTGGTGTTGGGTGAGGCGGTGGTGATCGCCAAGGCCACCGACAAAGCCGTCCAGACCCGCGACGCCCAGCATTTCCCCGACCAGGCGCAGTACCGGCAGGGGTTCGAAGCGGCGCTGGTGGCGGCCAAGGCGGAGCGGCCCGCGTTGTCGGTCAACCAGCTCCAGTCGGTGGCCCGCCAGGTCGCCTACCGTTTGGACACCCACCGCCTGGACCGCGACCACGAGGCGGCTCATGCCGCACGCGGCCTGACGGTCCATGACACGTTCCAGGGCAGCTACCAGTTGCAGGCTTGGGGCGGGTCCGGGGACGCGTTGGTCGTGCGCGCGGCCATCGACACCTTCACCGCCCCACCCAGCGAGGACGACACCCGGTCCCGGTCCCAGCGTGAGCACGACGCGCTCATCGCGGCGCTGCGTTTCGCCACGACCCACACCGGATGCGGCAACACTCCCGCTCCGTTGGCGCAGATCCGCATCGTCGTACCCGTACAGACCTACCTGGACGACCAGGGTCAGGAAGTTCCGGCGCTGGACGAGCACGGCCGGGTGATCCCGGTCGGGCTGGTGCACGAGTTGGCCGCCGACTCCGAGGTGGTGCGTATGCTCACCGCACCGCCCACCGGGCAGGTGCTGGACGTGGGGCCCGGTCGACGCCTGGCCTCAGCCCGGCAACGGGCGGCAGCCTTCCACGGGCACACCACCTGCGCCCACCCGCAAGGGTGTGAGGTGCCGGTGGCGTTGTGCCAGGCCGACCACGTGCGGTCGTTCTCCCGGGGCGGGCGCACCGTGGTGGCGAATCTGCAACCGTTGTGCGGGCCGCACAACCGGGCCAAGTACCAACGCGAACTACGCACACACCAACACCAGCACCAGGGACGGGGACGAGACCACCCGCCCGACAGGATTCCGGTTCCACCGCTCCGGGAGTGACCCCCGGGTCGTGCCGGTCCCCGGCACGCCCGCGCCCGACAGGCGGCCCGGGCCCCGCGCCCACCCTCGTCGCTGCCACCGTCGCCCACCCCACCCCACCCCAGGGGCCGGTAGCGCTGCCCGAGGCCCGCCAGCCCCGCCGCCTTTGGTGCCAACGCAGCAGAGCCTAACCACCCCCGAACCCCCACCGTTGGTCACTCTCCCGAGCCACTACGCGGAAGCTGGCGACGCCGCCTCCGGTCACCATCAGCAGGTGGAGCGTTGAACGGAGCCCCCGGACACCCGCTGCCTTCGCTGCCAACGCAGCAGAGCCCCACCACCCCCGAACCCCCACCGTTGGACGTCCTCCCGAGCCACTACGCGGCAGCTGGTGCGCTCTCACCATCGCCAGCCCCTTCCCCCGTGTGCCGGTCCGGAGCAAGGATCCTCTGGGAGAGTCCGACACGGAAGCGGCCGGTACGGACCGCGACGGTCCGCACCGGCCTACTTCCGGCCAGGCCCATTTCCAATGGGCCCGCCTCCAGCCCGGCGTGTGCCGGACCGGAAGCCGACTACCCGGCCAGCGCCGTGTCGATGGCGTTCATGAGGCTGCCGTCGGCGTCGTCGCCGTCAACGGACCAGATCATGACGCCGCCCAGGCCCTGGGCCTGCGCCCAGTCGGTCTTCTGGGCCATGGAGATCTCGTCGTCGTAGGTCCAGAAGGTGCTGCCGTTGTACAGCCAGGCGGTGCCCAGCGCGTCGTCGCGGTACAGCTCGTAGCCGCCGGTGCCCACCAGGTCCTTCAGGACCTTCCAGTCGTCGATCCCCGCCTCGTAGCTACCGGGGGCGGGTCCGGTAGCGCTCTGGAAGAGACCGTCGCCGTTCGGTCCGGGCTCGACACCGGTCCAGCCGCGGCCGTAGAACGGCACGCCGAGCACCATGTCGGCGGGGGCGACGCCGCGGTCGAGGTAGGCCTGGACCGTGGTCTCGGTGGAGTACAGGTCCGGGCCGGGGTCGGCCGGGTCCGGGAGCAGGTTGGACTGGTGGTTGGCGGTGGTCTCCCAGCCGCCGTGGTAGTCGTAGCCCTGCACCGTGATGAAGTCGAAGTCGGTCATGAGCTGCGGCATCTCGAAGCCGAGCTCGATCTTCTCCGGGTCGGCGGGCAGGAAGGCGGTCAGCTCGTACTGGCGGCTCGTCTCGGCCTCCAGGGCGTCCAGCTGGTCGCGGAACTCCTGCACCAGGGCGGTGAAGTTCTCCTTGTCCTCGGGGCGGACGGTGTTGTGCTCGTGGCCCGCCGATCCCGGCCACTCCCAGTCCAGGTCGATGCCGTCGAAGACCCCGTAGGCGGAGCCGGGGCCGCCCGCGCCGTCGAACACGGGCAGGTTCCCGCGCAGGAACTGGTCGATGCACGAGGAGACCATGCGCTCGCGGGACTCGGCGGTCAGCGCCGCGTCGGAGAAGTGCTCGGACCAGGTCCAGCCGCCCAGGGAGATGTTGACCTTGAGGCCGGGGTGCATCTCCTTGAGCTCGCGCAGTTGGTTGAAGTTGCCGCGCAGGTCCTGGTCCCAGGTGTCGCCGACCCCGTCGACGCTGTCGGCGGCCCCGAAGGAGCGGCCGTAGTCGGCCCAGGCGTCGCCCTGGCCGAGCTGGTTGGCCATGAAGCACTCGCCGTTCGCGTTGATGTTGCCGAAGGCGTAGTTGATGTGGGTGAGCTTCTCGGCGGTGCCCGAGGTGACCAGGTCGTTCACCAGGTAGTCGCGGCCGTAGACGCCCCACTGGGTGAAGTAGGCGACCCGGCGCTCCTGGGGCGGATCGGTGGGGCCGCCGCCGTCCGCGTCGGTGGTGGCGGTGACGGCACCGCTCTCGGGACCCCTGTTGTTGGAGGTGTCGTAGGCGCGCACGGTGAACGTGTGCTCGGTCTGGGGTGTCAGCCCGGTGACGGTGGCGGTGGTGCCGGTGACGGCGCGGACGACCTCGCCGCCGGAGAGGACCTCGTAGCCCGCGACCCCCGCGTTGTCGTCCGCCGCGCCCCACTCCAGGGCCACGGTGGTCGAGGTGGTGCCGGTGACGGCCAGGTTGGTCGGCGCGGTGGGCGGCTCGGTGTCCTCCTCGCCGGGCTCGCCCGAGCAGCTGCCGCCGTTGACCGTGCAGTCCACGGGAGCGGTGTCGCCGCCGCCGTGGGTGCCGTTGAACCCGATGGAGTAGCTGCCGCCCGCCGGGACGGAGGCGCCCCACGAGGGCGGGGTGATGGTGTAGGCGTCACCGGAGCGGCTGAGGGTGGCGTTCCACAGGCTGGTGATCGCGGTGCCCGAGGGGAGCCGGAAGCCGACGCTCCAGTCGGTCAGTGCCGAGCCCGAGCCGTTGGCGATGGTCAGCTGCCCGCCGTAGCCGGTCTCCCAGCGGCTGGTCTCCACGTAGGTGACGGTGACGCCCGCGGTGTCGGCCGACGCGGCCGGGACGGGTGCCAGTGCGAGGGGTAGGACGACCGCGGCGGCCAGTGCCGCGATTCGTTGGCGAAGTCGTGCTCTCACGGTTGCTCCTGGTGCGTGAGCGGTGTGGGGGTTGGCCTTCCGCCGCCGGGGCGGAGGGCTGCGGGGTGTGCGCCCAGGGAGTGCGGTGTCGCGAGCTGACCGGTGGCCGGCTCGGCGGTGCGCGTGAGAGGTGGCGTGTGCGCGGCAGGGGCATGGCGGGCCTCCGACCTGGGGGAGGAGGGGGGAGGGCGGTGTGGTGGCCGGTGCGGACCGTCGCACATCGGTCCGCACCGGCCGTGGCGGCGGTGCTCCCCGGATCAGAGCACCGACGCCGTTCGGTCCCGGTCCGGGATCGCCGGACCGGAAGTCTGTCGGCTGCGGTCGCGGGGCGCGTTCCGGGTGCCCGGGCCGCGCACGGAGCCCGTCCTCGCCGCTTCCGCGCCCCCGGAGGGCGCGCGGTCGCGGCGGGGCGGACGGCTCCTAGTCGCTCAGCGCCGTGTCGATGGCGGCCATGAGGCTGCCCTCGGCGTCGTCGCCGTCGATGGACCAGACCATGACCCCGCCGAGGCCGTTGTCCCGGGCCCAGTCGGTCTTCTGCGTCATGGCGGTCTCGTCGTCGTAGTTCCAGAGCGTGCTGCCGTCGTAGATCCAGGCGGTACCGGCCTCGTCGTTGCGGAAGAGCTCGAACTCGCCGGACGCGACCTTCTCCTCAAGGACCTTCCAGTCCTCGGTGCCCGCCGCGTACGTCCCCTGCGCGGGGCCCGTCGCGGTCTGGAAGAGGCCGTCGCCGTCGGGGCCGGGCTCCACGCCCGTCCACCCCTGTCCGTAGAACGGCACGCCCAGGACGAGCTTGCCGGGGTCCACGCCCCGGTCCAGGTAGGCCTGGACGATGAGCTCTGTGGAGATCACCGGCTGGGGGTCGCGGGCGTCCACGACCAGGTTGGACTGGTGGTTGGTCGTGCTCTCCCAGGTGCCGTGGTAGTCGTAGCCCTGCACCGTGACGAAGTCGAAGTCGGTCATGAGCTCGTCCAGCTCGTACCCGGCGTCCAGGCGCCAGCCTCCCGCGGGCATGAACGCGGTCAGCTCGTAGTGGCGGTCGGTCTCCTCGCCGAGCGCGTCCAGCTGGTCGCGGAACTCCTGCACCAGGGCGGTGAAGTTCTCCTTGTCCTCGGGCCGGACGGTGTTGTGCGGGTGGCCGTCGGAGCCGGGCCACTCCCAGTCCAGGTCGATGCCGTCGAAGACCCCGTAGGCGGCGCCCTCGCCGCCCGCGCCGTCGACCTCGGGCAGGTCGCCGCGCAGGTACAGGTCGACGCAGGAGCTGACCAGCCTCTCGCGGGACTCCTCGGTCAGGGCCGCGTCGGAGAAGTACCGGGACCACTCCCAGCCGCCGAGGGAGATGTTGACCTTGAGGTCGGGGTACATCTCCTTGAGCTCGCGCAGCTGGTTGAAGTTGCCGCGCAGCTCCTGGCCGGGGTCGTCGGCGGTTCCGTCGACGCTCTCCCCGGCGGGCACGGGGTGCGCGTAGTCGGCGACGGCGCCCTCCTGGCTGGTCCCCTCGTCCGTGGCGCACACGCCCTCGGCGGTGACGTTGCCGAACGCGTAGTTGATGTGCGTGAGCTTCTCCGCGCTGTCGCTGTCGACCAGGTCGCGGACGTGGTAGTCGCGCTCCCCGGCGCTCCACTGGGTGTAGTAGGCGACGCTGTAGCTGTCGTGTGAGGGGCCGCTTCCGTCGTCCCCGGCGCAGGGGGAGCCGTTGACCAGGCAGTCCACGAGGTCTGTGGCGCCGTCGGAGTGCAGCCCGTTGAAGCCGAACGAGTAGCTGCCGCCCGCCGGAACGCTGGCGCCCCAGTGCGGCGGGGTGATCGTGTATCCGCCGGGGGTGCCCGCGAGGGTGGCGTTCCACAACTCGTGGATGCGGCTGCCGTCGGGTAGCGAGAACTCGACGGCCCAGTCGTCGACGGGGGCGTCCGAGGCGTTGTGGACGGTGATCTGGCCGGTGTAGCCGGTGTTCCACCGGGCCGACTCCGTGTAGGTGACCGTCAGGTCGGCGGGGGCGGCCTCCTCGGCGGCCGCGGCCGGGACCGCGGTCGCCGCGATCGGGGCGAGCAGCACGGCGGCCGCGGCGGCCGCGAGGCGGGTGCTGAAACGTCGTGCTCTCACGTCGTGGCATCTCCTGGTGCGGGGGGCGGGGGGCGGGGGTCGGGGGGGACGGACGACCGTGCTCCTGGAGCGGATGACCCTGCTCTCAAAGCGCGTGGACTCTGCTCTCGGGGCGCGTGGGATGGGCTGCGGTCGTGTGCGGGGGGATCGCGGGGGAGCCGCGGTCCGTCAGCGGGGTTCGGCGGCCTCCCTTGGGGGTGGTCCACGGGCCAAGTGAGGGCAGGTCGTCACCTTGAGCCTCTGACGTGGGGGGATAAATTTTTAGGAAACTTAACTAATAATTCCGCGCTCCGTCAAGACCCGGCGGGGACTCTCCGCTCGCCCCCGCGTGCGCGGCGGCGGGCTCCACGCGCCCTTCGCCGGGGAACCGGCGGATTTGCCGAGTTGGCGGGGTGGACCAGTTCCGGGCGCGGAACCTGTCCCTTTGTGGCCACGGAAAAGCCTTGTCTTCTCTCCTGCCCGCTGTTACGTGCTCTGTGTGACTCTTGCTCCGGGACTTCCCCCGGTCCCGTGTACCCCCCATGTCACGCCCGCCTCGGGGTACCGGTTCCGTCACTTCGGTTGGCCGGGGCGGACGCCCGGGCCGTGCCCGCGCGGCGTCCGGCGGCCGGGCCGCGCTGGAACGGGGACGGTCCCCCTTCCGGTCGGGCGGGCGGGCCCTTCCCGCTGACTAGAGTGAACCCGTGGGTAACCCGTTGAATCTCCCGTTCGACCCGATCGAGCGGGCACACGACAACTGGACGCGCAGATGGGGGCCCTCGCCCGCCATGGCGGCGGTCACCTCGGTCATGCGCGCGCAGCAGATCCTGATCGGGGAGCTGGACGGCGCCCTCAAACCGTTCGGCCTGACCTTCGCCCGCTACGAGGCGCTCGTCCTGCTCACCTTCAGCGGTTCCGGCTCGCTGCCCCTGGGCAAGATCGGTGAGCGCCTCATGGTGCACCCGACCAGCGTCACCAACACCATCGACCGGCTGGAGGGGCAGGGCTTCGTGCGCCGCCGCCCCAACCCGAGCGACGGTCGCGGCGTGCTGGCCGAGATCACCGACGCCGGGCGCCGGGTCACCGAGGAGGCGACCGGGGCGCTGCTGTCCATGGACTTCGGCCTGGGCTGCTACTCCGACGAGGAGCTGTGGCGCATGCACGAGACGTTCACCCGGCTCAGGGTGGACTTCGGCGACTTCCCCGAGCCCGTCGCGGAGGCCGCCGAGGGCCGCTGACCGCCCGCCGCGCCCCGGCGCCGCGGGCGCCCTCCCTGTACATCATTAGTTGGTCGTCCTACTATCTCGGTATGGCGAACACCACGAGCGGCC
The DNA here is from genome assembly GCF_018316795.1 of Nocardiopsis akebiae. Classification (NCBI taxonomy): domain Bacteria; kingdom Bacillati; phylum Actinomycetota; class Actinomycetes; order Streptosporangiales; family Nocardiopsidaceae; genus Nocardiopsis; species Nocardiopsis akebiae. The sequence continues at coordinate 5,627,840 of NZ_CP074132.1, read as the reverse complement.
CCAGCGGCGGCGGGGCCCGGGAGATCGAGGCCGGACGCGAGCGCTGGCAGCGCCGCTACGACTCGGCGCGCACGCGCGACGCCGACTTCACCTCCCTGTCCGGGCGCACCCTGGAACCCGTCTACGGCCCCCGTCCCGGCGCCGAGGTCCCCGGTTTCGAGCGCATCGGCTGGCCGGGGGAGTACCCCTACACCCGCGGCCTCCACGCCACCGGCTACCGGGGACGGGCGTGGACCATCCGCCAGTTCGCCGGGTTCGGCAACGCGCGCCAGACCAACGAGCGCTACAAGATGATCCTGGCCTCGGGCGGGGGCGGACTCTCGGTCGCCTTCGACATGCCCACCCTCATGGGCCACGACTCCGACTCCCCCCACGCGCTGGGCGAGGTCGGCCACTGCGGCGTGGCCATCGACTCCGTCGCCGACATGGACCTGCTCTTCGACGGGATCCCGCTCGGCGAGACCACCACCTCCATGACCATCAGCGGTCCGGCCGTCCCCGCCTTCTGCATGTACCTTGTGGCGGCCGAACGCCAGGGGGTGGACATCCGCACCCTCAACGGCACGCTCCAGACCGACATCTTCAAGGAGTACATCGCCCAGAAGGAGTGGCTCTACCCGCCGGAGCCGCAACTGCGGCTGATCGGCGACCTCATGGAGTACTGCGCGGCCGAGATCCCCGCGTACAAGCCGCTGTCGGTGTCCGGCTACCACATCCGCGAGGCCGGGGCCACGGCCGCCCAGGAGCTCGCCTTCACCCTCGCCGACGGCTTCGGCTACGTCGAACTCGGCCTCTCCCGCGGGCTGGACGTCGACACCTTCGCGCCGGGGCTGTCCTTCTTCTTCGACGCGCACATCGACTTCTTCGAGGAGATCGCCAAGTTCCGCGCCGCCCGCCGCATCTGGGCGCGCTGGCTCCGGGACGTCTACGGCGCCAGGACCGAGAAGGCGCAGTGGCTGCGGTTCCACACCCAGACCGCCGGGGTCTCCCTGACCGCCCAGCAGCCCTACAACAACGTCGTGCGCACCGCCGTGGAGGCGCTCTCGGCGGTTCTGGGCGGCACGAACTCGCTGCACACCAACGCCCTGGACGAGACCCTGGCGCTGCCGACCGAGCAGTCCGCCGAGATCGCCCTGCGCACCCAGCAGGTCCTCATGGAGGAGACCGGGATCGTCAACGTCGCCGACCCGCTCGGCGGGTCCTGGTACCTGGAGTCGCTCACCGACGAGCTGGAGGCCGAGGCGGAGCGGATCTTCGCGCACGTCCTGCGCATGGGCGGGGGCGAGGGCGCCGAGCACGCGATCGGCCCGATGACCTCCGGCATCCTCGCCGGGATCGAGAACGGCTACTTCAGCTCCGAGATCGCCGAGTCCGCCTTCCAGTACCAGCAGGCACTGGAGAAGGGCGACAAGAGGATCGTGGGCGTCAACTGCCACACCAACACCGTCTCCGGTGAACTGGACATCCTCCGGATCAGCCACGAGGTCGAGCACGAGCAGAAGCGCGCGCTCGCCGAGCGCCGCGCCGCCCGCGACGGCGCCGCCGTGGAGCGCGCCCTGGCCGCCCTGCTGGCGGGCGTGCGCTCGGGCGGGGGCAACCTCATCCCGCTGATCATGGACGCGGCTCGCGCCGAGGCCACGCTGGGCGAGATCTGCGCGACCATGGGCGAGGAGTTCGGGACCTACACCGAGGACCCGCGCTTCTGACCCGTGTGGGGCGGCCCCTGCGGTGCCTCCCCGGGACGCCCGGTCGGCGTCCCCTCGGCCTCGCCGCCCGCGGGCGCTCCGTGGCTCGGGGAACCGGGACCCGCGCGCGTCCGCACCGACTCGTCCACAGGCGGTCCACGTCCCGCCCGCGCATACGGCAGGATGGAGGCATGCAGCCTTCGGACTTTTCACCGAACAGTGCCGTGGACCTCGGCGCGCGCAAGGCGGCCATGGAACGCGAGGCCAAACAGCGCGCGGCGGAGTCGGCGGGTCGATCCAACCCCTACGCCGTCAACGTCGACGAGGCCACCTTCCAGGCCCAGGTCCTGGAGCGGTCGATGTCGACCCCGGTCGTGCTGGCCGTCCTCGCGGGCTGGTCCGAGCAGTCCAAGCAGGTCGAGGACGCCCTGGACAGGATCTCCGCGGCCTCCGGCGGCACCTGGTTCCTGGCCAAGGTCGACAGCGAGGCCAGCCCGCAGCTGGTCCAGGCCCTGCGGGTGCCCACCACCCCGATGATCGTCGTGGTGATCCAGGGCCAGCTCCTGCCCGGTCCGGCGGGCCCGGCCACAGAGGAGCAGCTCACCGCCTGGCTGGTCGAGGCGTTCGCCGCCCTCAAGGAACAGGGTGCGCTGCCCCCGGGCCACCCGGGCACCATCACCGGTGAGCCCGGCGCCGAGGGCGGACAGGGCGCGCAGGCGGCCCAGCCCGAGGAGCCCCAGGGCCGTCCCGTGGACGTCGAGGCCCAGGAGGCCCTGGACCGCGGCGACTTCGAGGCCGCCGCGGCCGTCTACGCCAAGGCCGTGGAGGCCGACCCCGGAGACACCGAGTCCAGGGCCAAGCTCGCCCAGGTCCGACTGGTCGGACGCCTCCAGGAAGTGGACGCGGGCGCCGCCCTCCAGACCGCGGCCGACCGGCCCGACGACGTCGCCGCCCAGACCACCGCGGCCGACGTCGAGATGTACGGCGGCAGGTTCGAGGACGCCTTCGGCCGCCTCGTCGACACGGTCAGGCGCACCGCCGACGAGGACCGCGACAGGGCGCGCACCCACCTGCTCGGCCTGTTCGAGCTGCTGCCCCCGGGTGACCCGCGGGTCACCGCCGCCCGCCGCAAGCTCACCTCCGCGCTGTTCTAGGGGCCGTGGTCGGCGGGAGAGCCGCCGACCACGGCTCGCCCGCCGACCACGGGACATAACCCGCGTACAACGGGTACAACCCGGTCAGGAGACGGGCTCACGGCCCGTCGCGGAACTGACAGGTTTACCCCATGGCGACCGACGACACCCCCGACAGACGCGGCGAACCCCTGGTCACGATCTCGGCCACCTACGGCGCGGGAGGCAGCGCGGTGGGCCCCGCCGTCGCCGCCCGGCTCGGCGTGGCCTTCCTCGACCGGGCCGTGCCCAGCGCGGTGGCCGCCCGCATCGGCTGCTCGCTCGACGAGGCGCTCCAACGCGACGACCGCGCCCCAGGCAGGCTCGAACGCCTGCTCGCCAGCGCCGCGCGCCTGCCCACCGTCACCCTCGGCAGCGTGGACACCGCCCTCATCGGCAGTACCGACGAGGAGGGCCGCCTCCTCTACGACCACGAGTTCGTGGAGCAGACCGAACGGGTCCTGGGCGAGGTGGCCCGGCAGGGCGGCGTCGTCCTCGGCCGCGCCGGGGCCGTGGTCCTGCGCGACCGTCCCGGCGCCCTGCACGTGCGCCTGGACGGCGACCCCGACGCCCGCCTGCGCCGGGCGCGCAGGCTGTGGGAGTCCGGCGACCACGGCGAGTGGACGGGCGCCGACTCCGACGAGCCGCCCAACGCGCGCCTGCTCGACGACAACGACCGCGCCCGGGCGGCCTACGTGCGGCGCTTCTACCGGGTCGACCCCGCCGACCCCGCCCACTACCACCTGGTGCTGGACGCGGTGTCGCTGTCGCTGGAGGCCTGCGTGGACCTCGTCGTGCGCGCCGCCCGCGACCGGGCGGCCGCCCCTTCCGAGGGCACCTGAGCCGCCGACGGGCCGCCGTGCATTGCCCGCCGCGAAACCCGCGCGCTGGCGTAATTTATGCGATTTTTTACCAGCGCGGTAATTGTCACCTTGTGCTGACGGTTGGGGCTTGACTCAGGTAAGGTGGGGCGACTCGGTCACGGGTCACCCCCCGCCCGGAACCGGGGTCCGAGCGACGGTGCGCGAGCACCGCGCCCACGGGACACACGGCACCCCCCATCCCGCGTACGCGCGCAGGCGGCGCCGTGCACCGGCGAGCCCCCGGCGGGGCGCCCCGGACGCACCACACCAGCCAGAGCCAAGGAGCAACACGTGGCCACCCTTCCCAGCGTTTCCTACTCCATCACCGTCCGCCTCGAACTGGACGCTGGGGGCAGTGCGGTCGGCAGTCTCACCAACGCCGTCGAGCAGGTGGGCGGCATGATCACCGCGCTGGACGTGGCCGCCGCCGGACACGAGCGCATCCGCATCGACGTCACCTGCGCCGCCCGCGACACCGAGCACGCCCAGGCCATCGTCGACGCCCTGGGCGCCGTCGAGGGCGTGGTCGTGCACAAGGTCAGCGACCGCACCTTCCTCATGCACCTGGGCGGCAAGATCGAGATGAAGTCCAAGGTGCCGCTGCGCAACCGCGACGAGCTCTCCATGGCCTACACCCCCGGCGTCGCCCGCGTCTCCCAGGCCATCGCCGCCAACAAGGACGACGCCCGGCGCCTGACCATCAAGCGCAACAGCGTCGCCGTGGTCACCGACGGCTCCGCGGTCCTCGGCCTGGGCAACATCGGCCCCGAGGCCGCCATGCCCGTCATGGAGGGCAAGGCCGCCCTGTTCAAACGCTTCGCCGACATCGACGCCTGGCCCATCGCCCTGGACACCCAGGACGTGGACGAGATCGTGCGCACCGTGCAGGTGCTGGCCCCCGGGTTCGGCGGCATCAACCTGGAGGACATCTCCGCCCCCCGATGCTTCGAGGTCGAGGCCCGCCTGCGCGAGCTGCTCGACATCCCCGTCTTCCACGACGACCAGCACGGCACCGCCATCGTCGTGCTCGCCGCCCTGCGCAACGCGTTGCGCGTGGTGGGCAAGAAGCTCGGCGAGGTCCGCATCGCCATGTCCGGCGCGGGCGCGGCCGGAACCGCCATCCTCAAGCTGCTCATGCACGCCGGGGCGCGCGACGTCATCGTCAGCGACGTGCACGGCGCCGTGCACGCCGGGCGCGAGGACCTGGACGCCAACCTGCGGTGGATCGCCGAGCACACCAACCCCGAGGGCTACAGCGGCGACCTGCGCGGCGCCGTGGCCGGGGCGGACGTCTTCATCGGCGTCTCGGCACCCAACCTCCTCGACGGCGACGACATCGCCGAGATGAACGAGGACGCCATCATCTTCGCGCTGGCCAACCCCGACCCCGAGGTCGACCCGGACGTGGCCCGCCTGCACGCCTCCGTCGTGGCCACCGGCCGCAGCGACTACCCCAACCAGATCAACAACGTGCTGGTCTTCCCCGGCTTCTTCCGCGGCCTGCTGGACGCCCAGAGCCACGACGTCACCTCGGACATGATGGTCGCCGCGGCGGAGGCCCTGGCCGACGTCGTCACCGAGGACGAGCTGGGCCCCAACTACATCATCCCCAGCGTCTTCCACTCCGACCTGTCCACCCACGTGGCCACGGCCGTGCGCGAGGTGGCCCAGCGCGGCCAGGCGGCCGCACAGGCATAACGGCCCGGAAACACCGGCGGTCCGCCCTTCGTTCCGGGGTAGGTGGGAGGGCATGGACCAGCCGATGACCGGGCGCCTCCTGGTGGCCGCCCCCGTGCTCCAGGAGGACTCCTTCCGCCGCTCGGTGGTGTTCGTCGTGGACGACGCCGCCGACGGCACCCTCGGGGTGATCCTCAACCGCCCCCTGGGTATGGCCGTGGACGAGGCCGTCACCGGCTGGGGCGCCTACGCCAGCGAACCGGCGGTGGTGTTCTCCGGGGGCCCCGTGGGCCTGGGCTCCGGTATCGCCCTGGGGACGGCCGGTCCCGGCGAGCCCCCTCCCGGCTGGTCCCCGCTGGAGGGCCTGGATCCGGAGCTGGGCCTGGACGGGATCGGCGTGGTCGACCTCGACGGCCCCGCCCGCGTGCTCGGCGGCGCGCTCGGCGCGTTCCGGGTCTTCGCGGGCTACGCGGGGTGGAGCCCGGGCCAGCTGGCCGGGGAGGTCGAGGAGGGGGCCTGGTACGTCGTCGACGCGGTCGCCGACGACGTCTTCACCACCGCGCCCGAGGGGCTGTGGTCGCGGGTGCTGCGCCGCCAGGGCGGGGACATGGCGCTCCTGTCCACCTTTCCCGACGACCCCACCATGAACTGAGCAGCCGGGGCGGGGCGCGGCACCCTATACCGTGGAACGCAGACGTCGAAAGGTGTGAGGCACTATGGCGATGGACATCCTCAACAAGGTCCTCCCGGACAGCGAGACCAAACCGGACATCTCCCACGACGGCGGGGACCGGGAGCGGTTCGCCCACTACGTGCAGAAGGACAAGATCACCGCGAGCGCCGTGACCGGCGACCCCGTGATCGCCCTGTGCGGCAAGGTGTGGGTGCCCAACCGCGACCCCAAGAAGTTCCCCGTGTGCCCCGAGTGCAAGAAGGTCTACGAGGAGATGATGAAGTAGCCCTCCCGCCCGGACGGCCGACGCCTCCCCCCGGGGGAAACGGCCGCGTGCCCGGCGCGGACCCCGCCGTGCCCGGTCACCGCGCGCGGCGGGCACGGCGAAGGCCTTGACACACCGCGTGTGCCAAGGCCCTCGTGTCGCCCGGGGAGCCGACCGGTCCCGGGCGGGCCCCGCGGACCCCGCCCCGCGCGGGCGCGGGAACCGGTCAGGCGGCCCTAGGCCGCGGACTCCTCGTCGCCGTCGGGGGCGGAACCGCGCCTGCGGGCCGCGTACACCGCCGCGCCGCCCGCGCCGACGGCCACCGCGGCCGCGGTCAGCAGACCGGCCAGCGCGACACCGGTGTTGGGCAGGCCCGGAGTGCCGCCGCCGTCCCCGTCACCGGGGCCGGGCGTGGGACCGCCGTCTCCGTCTCCGTCACCGCCTCCGCCCGGAACCCGAACCTCCTCGTCCACGCTCACGGTCAGCGAGACCGGGTCCAGCTGCTCCCCGGCGGCGTAGAAGTCCGCGAACGCGGGCACACCCTCGGCGGTCAGGGTCGCGGGGATCGGCTCCCAGCTCAGGACGCCCTCCTCCAGCGCGTAGTCCACACCGGTCAGGTCCAGCCCGGCCAGCGCCACGTCCTCGTAGACCACCGTGTCCTCCCCGTTCAGCGGCTTGCTCGTCACGTCGGCGTACAGCACGCCCGCTGTGCCGTCGATCGTCACGCGCGGGTCGCTGACCGTCATGCTCAGCAGCGGGTCGGCGCCGTCGTGCACGTGGCCCTCGAAGAGCACCGTGCCCTCGAACGCGATGTCGGCGGTGGACGCGGACAGGTCCACCTCACCGCTGCCGTCGGTGAACGCGAAGGTCCCGTCCCCGTTCTCGCCGGCGCCGTCGCTCGGGGTGATCTCGCCCCGGGCGATGTTGCCGGTGATGTAGTCGCGGAAGGACTCCTTGACGCCCCAGTCCGCGCGGCCGTTGTGGACGGTGAGCGGCCCCTCGGCGGGGTCGGTCGGCCCGTCGGTCGGGTCCGTGGGCTCCTCGGTGGGCTCCTCCACGGAGGTGAAGGAGACCGGCGTCCACACGTCCTGGTCGCGGTTGGCGATGTCGGTGTGGTCGTTGAACACCGCCACGTAGCACTGCGTCCGCGCGCAGTCGTGGACGGTGCCGTCCGCCTCGTAGGAGCCGGTCACCTGGAGTTCGGCGCTGAAGGAGCCGTCCTCGCCGGGGGCGTCGGCTCCGCGCAGCCACACCGCGCCGGTGTGGTGGGCCGGGTAGGAGTCGGCGGACCGCGGGGCGGCGGTCAGGGCCGCGTAGACGCCCTGGCCGGGGCGGAAGCCCGTGCCCTCGACGGTGACGGTGTCGCCCGCGGGGTCCAGGTCGCTGGCCGGGGCCACCGTGACGCGCGGGTCGTGCACCGGCTCACCGGGGCCGCCCGGGTCGGTGACGTCGTCGATCCCGGCGGTGAAGGAGAGCGGGTCCATCGGGGCGCCCGCGGCGTAGAAGCCCGCGAACGGCTCCACCGCGTCGGCGTGCAGCGTGCCCGCCGTGGAGGTGAAGGTGATCTCCTCGCCCTCCACGGCCACCTCGGCGCCGGTCAGTTCGGTGACCGCGACCTCGCCGTACTCGACCAGGCCGCCCGGGGGCAGGTCGGGGTCGGCACCGCCGAACTCGCGGCTGGTGACGTCGGCGAAGACCGTGGCGGTGTCGCCCCCGAACACCACACGGGGGTCGGAGACGCGTACCTCCAGGACGGGGCCCTGGCCGTAGTCGTGCCCGGTGAAGACGACCGTCCCGGAGAAGCTCACGTCACCGGAGGCGTCCTCCTTGGAGACCGCGCCCCCGGCGGTGGGGAAGTCGACGGTGCCGTCGGCCAGGAGGGCCGCCCCGTCGGAGGCCTCGTAGCCGCCGTGCGCGATCGGGCTGCCCACGTAGTTGCGGAAGGACTCCTTCACGCCCCAGGAGGCGGAGCCCCCGGCGAGGGGGAGCACCTCGTCGGCCGAGGCGGCCGGGGCGGCGGACACGGCGAACGTGCCGCCCAGGACGGCCGCGCCCGCGTAGGCGGTGAGGAGGCGCAGCGCCCGGCGGAGTCCGCCCGGTGCCGTGCTCCCTCGGGTCGGGGTGGTGGTCATCGTCGGTCCAATCAGTGAGGGGGATGGTGATGGTCGGTCCCCGGCGACTGCCGGGACCTGGTGGTGCGGCGAACCCCTGCGGAGCGGGTGCGGTGGGGTGTGCCTGTGGCACGGGGGGTGGGCGGGGCGCCGCGGCGGCGTGCCGAACGGGGGTTCGGCGCGGGCGCCGCGGGTTCCCGCCGTGCCCGCCGGGGGACGGGCGGGCACGGCGGTCTCGGGGGCCGGAACCCCGTACGGAGGACCGGCCGCGGGTTCAGGCCGTGTCCGCGGTGGCTTCCCGGGCTCGGCGGCGGGTGGCGACCAGTGCCGCCCCGCCGGTCAGGACGGCCACGGCTGCGGCCAGGACCAGGCCGTACAGAGCGCCGCCGGTGCGGGGCAGGGGGCCGGAAGCGCTGCCCGGGCCCCCGCCGGTCGCGGCGTCACCGTTACCGCCCGAGCCGCCGCCGGACCCGGTGTCTCCCGAACCGCCGGAGCCCCCGGAGTCTCCTGAGCCGTCGGAGCCCCCTCCGTTCCCGGAGCCGCCGCCGAAGGAGACGGGGACGAACACGTCCTGACTGCGGTCGCTGGGGCGGGTGTGGTCGTTGCGCGTGACCACCGCGCACTCGGTTCCCGGGTCGGCGCAGTCGGTGTTCTCGTCGCCGGCCCCGACCCTCAGTTCGACACTGAACCCGCCGTCGGCTCCGCCGCCGGTGTAGGGGACGGCCAGTCCCTCGCCGTAGGGCGGCGGGTTGCTGGAGACCCAGACCGAGGCGCCGCTCGACCCCTCCGTGTCCACGCCGCCGATGCAGGGGCCGGGCGCCTGGTCGGGCCCGGCGCCGCTGGTGTCGCACAGGGCCACGTAGATCCCCTTGGCGGTGTCGTATCCGGAGCCGGTGACCGTGACGGTCTCGCCCTCGGGGTCGAGTCCGCTGGTCTTGGAGACGCTCAGGGCCGGGTCGCCCGGCTCACGGGCCACGGGGGCCGCGGGCGCGGCGGCCTGCGGCCGGCTCTGCGGGCCGGTGCGGGGTTCGGTCCGCGGTGCGGGGCCCGAGAAGGCCACCGGGACCCGCCCCACGACCGCGTCGGGGGCCGGTGCCGAGGGCGGGGTCACCGGGGCGGCGTCGGTCGCGCCGGTCGTCTCCGCCGGGTCGCTGTCCTCCCCGGAGGGCTCCGTGCCCGCGTCGGGTCCCGGAACCGGGGGAGCGCCCCCGGCGGGGCCCTCGTCCTCCGGCCCGGTGCCGGTTTCGACCAAGCGCACCTCGAAGGGGGCGTCGGAGGCGTCCGGACCGGCGTGGGCGGCGAACCCGGTGCCGGTGTCCAGGCTGAGGCTGAAGGTGCCGCGCTCGCCGACCTCGACGGTCACCGCGTTCGCGGTGTCGGCGACCGGTTCGCCCTCCGCCTCCGGGACGGCCCAGGTGGCGGCCTCCAGCAGGGAACCGGGCTCGTGACCGATCCCGGAGACGGTGACGGTGTCACCCCCGGGGTCCAGACCCCGGGTCCGGTCCACGGTGGTGACGCGCGGACGGACGGGGCCCTGGTCGGGGTAGGGGCCGGGCACGGGCTGGGCGAGCGCCGCCGTCGGGGCGGACAGCACCAGCGCGGCGGTGACGGCCAGGGGCGGGACGAGCCCGCGGCGCCGCCCGTTCCTCGGGCGGAGGGAAAGCGCTGCTTGCATCGGGGGCCTTCGCGTTCGTGCGGGTTCGGTCGGGGTCCACCACCCGCGTGAGGGGAAATTCGGTTAGGTTACGCTTACCTTAGCGAAGTGAGCCTTACCTAACCTGAAGTTCGCGCCGGAACAGTTGAACACCGAACCATCGGGCTTGTCAAGATGATGACGAGGTGTCATAAAAAGCGTCGTCGCGTCCCGCTCTCCCCGCGACAGCGCCCGTGCCGCCGGCACACGGAACCCCGAAAGCGACCGCCATGCCCCACACCGTCCCCCGGCCCGTTCCGCGCGAACGCTCCCGTCCCAGCGGCCTCCGTCCCACCGCTCCGCGCGTCCGCTCCACAGCTCCCCGCGCCCTCGCCGCCGCCTGCGCGCTCGTGCTCGCCCTGGCCGGGTGCACCGGCGGCGCCTCCCCAGACGGCGACCCCGCCGCCTCCGGCGACGCGCCCGGCATCCCCGACCTCGCCGAGAACCGCCTCCAGATCCTGGAGGAACCAGCGGAGCCCCGACTGCCCGTGACCGTCGAATCGGTGGTCCTGGACCCCTACCGCACCAGCTCCGACCCCCTGGAGTACGAGCGGGTCGAGGTCACCGACACCAGCCGCGTCCTCCCGCTCACCGGCGGCCTCGCCGAGATCGTCTTCACCCTGGGCCTGGGCGACGACGTCGTCGGCCGCGACGTCGGCGCCACCTTCGAGGAGGCCGCCCACCTGCCCACGGTCAGCGAGGCGCACGAGGTATCCGCCGAGAGCGTGCTGTCCCTGGAACCCACGGTGGTCCTCGCCGACACCCAGACCGGACCGCCAGAGGCCATCGAGCAGATCCAGAACTCCGGCGTCCCCGTCGTCATCGTGGAGGAGGCCTGGTCCATCGACGGGATGTACCCGCGCTTCGAGCGCGTGGCCGAGGCCCTCGGCGTCCCGGCCGGCGGCGCGGCCCTGGCCGAACGCACGCGCGAGCAGATGGCCGGGGTCCGCGCCGACTCCACCGCGGTCAGCGGCGACCCCCTCGTCGCCTTCCTCTACCTGCGCGGCACCGCCGGGGTCTACCTCCTGGGCGGACCCGGATCGGGCGCCGACGCCATGCTGGCCGAGATAGGCGCCCGCGACGCCGGGGTCGAGATGGGCCTGACCACACCCTTCACCCCCATCACCACCGAGGCCCTCATCGCCGCCCAGCCCGACGTGCTCCTGGTGATGACCAAGGGACTGGAGTCGGTCGGCGGGATCGAGGGGCTCGTCCAGATCCCCGGCGTCGCCCAGACCCCGGCCGGTGCCGCGCGCGCCGTCGTCGACTTCGAGGACGGCGTCCTGCTCAACTTCGGCCCCCGCACCCCGCAGGTCGTCGCGGCCCTCGCCGACGAACTCGCCGCCGTCAGCGCGGGGGAGGGGGAACGGTGACCGCTCCCGGCAGGCCCGCGGACGGCGTCCCGGACGGCGCCCAGGGCATCCCCGAAGGGTCCGTCCGAGCGGACGACGGCACACCCTCCCCCGAGCCGCACGGAACCAGCGCCTCCGTACCCGCTTCTCCCGCAGCCCCGTTCGGCACATCGTTCACTCCGGCCACCCCGCAGGACCCTTCCGGAGCAGCCGCCGCCACAACCGCACCGACCGCCTCGAAGGCCACGACCGCACCGGTCGCCCCACGGGACCGGCGCGCCCTGCGCCGTCTGCGCGCCGTGCTCCTGTTCGCCTCGCTCGCCGGTGGCCTCCTCGCGGTCGCGGTCGTCGCCGCCGGGGCCGGGGCCTACCCCGTCCCACCCGGCCAGGTCGCCGCCTCGCTCCTGCACGCCCTCGGCCTGGAGGCGGGCACCTCGCCCGACCGGATCGGCCACACCGTCCTGTGGGACGTGCGCCTGCCCCGCGTCGCCCTGGCCGTCATGGTCGGCGCCGCCCTGGGCGCGGCGGGCGCCATGATGCAGGGCGTCTTCGGCAACCCCCTGGCCGAACCCGGCGTCATCGGCGTCTCCTCCGGCGCGGCCGTCGGCGCGATCGCCGTCATCTTCACCGGTCTGACCGTCCTCGGCCACTGGACGATCATCGCCTCCTCCTTCGTGTTCGGCCTGGCCACCACCCTGTTCGTGTACGTGTTCGCGCGCTCGCGCGGACGCACCGAGGTCGTCACCCTGCTGCTCACCGGGATCGCCGTCAACGCGATCGCCGGTGCGGCCATCGGCCTGATGACCAACTTCTCCCAGGACGCCGAGATCCAGACCATCACCTTCTGGCAGCTCGGCAGCGTCTCCACCGCCACCTGGGCCAAGGTCGCCGCCATCGCCCCGTGCCTGCTGCTCGGGCTGTCCGTCATCCCCTTCCACGCGCGCCGCCTGGACCTGCTCGCCCTAGGTGAGGGGCCCGCCGGCCACCTGGGCGTGGACGTGGAACGCACCCGCCTGGTCCTGATCTGCGCCATGGCCCTGCTCACCTCGGCCGCCGTCGCCTTCGCCGGGATCGTCTCCTTCGTGGGCCTGGTCGTCCCGCACATCATCCGCATGGTCACCGGACCCGGGCACCGGGTCCTGCTGCCCGCCAGCGCCCTGGGCGGCGGCCTGCTCCTGCTCGCCGCCGACCTGCTCGCCCGCACCGTCGCGGCCCCCGCCGAGATCCCCCTGGGCGTGGTCACCGCGGCCCTGGGCGGTCCGTTCTTCTTCTACCTGCTGTACCGCACCCGTGCCCGGCAAGGAGGCTGGTCGTGAGCGCCCTCGTCCGACTGCGGCGACGGGTCGCCGCCGCCTCCCCGCTGTACGGGCCGCCCTCGCGCCCCGCCCGGGTCCCGCCCGGAGAGGAGATTCTCCGGGCCGAGGGCGTCACCGTCCGCCGGGGAGGCCGCGCCCTGCTCGACGGGGTCGGACTCACCGTGCGGGCCGGGGAACTGCTGGCCCTGGTCGGGCCCAACGGTGCGGGCAAGTCCACACTGCTCGCCGCCCTGTCGGGTGACGTCACCGGGGCGCCCGGCCGGGGGGAGGCCGACGCCGGGACCGTCCGCGTCCACGGCCGCCCGCTCACCGACTGGACGCCCCCCGAACTGGCGCTGCGCCGCGCGGTCCTGCCCCAGGAGGCGTCGGTCAGCTTCCCGTTCCCCGTCGCCGACATCGTGTCCATGGGCCGCGCCCCCTGGGCGGGGCTGGCCGCCGCGGCCGAGGACGAAGCCCTCACCGCCGCCGCGATGGAGAGCACGGGCGTGTCCGACCTGGCCGAACGGCGCTTCCCCACGCTCTCGGGGGGCGAGCGCGCGCGGGTGATGCTCGCCCGAGTCCTGGCCCAGGACACCCAGCTGCTCCTGCTGGACGAGCCGACCGCCGCCCTGGACATCCGGCACCAGGAACTCGTACTGGATCTGGCTTCCCAACTCGCGGAGGGCGGCGGTGCGGTTATCGTGGTCCTGCACGATTTGGGGCTTGCGGCAGCCTACGCCCATCGTGTGGCGATACTCTCCCGAGGGCGGGTCGCCGCTCAGGGCTCCCCCGCCGACGTGTTCACCGCGTCGCTGCTCAGCTCCGTCTACCAGCACGAGGTCGAAGTCCTACCGCACCCGCGTACCGGAGTCCCGCTGGTCGTCCCCCTCAGATAGGGGACGGGTGCACACGGAAGCGTCCACAGGAGTAGGTCGTATTGGTGTCCACAACTGAACGGCAGTTCCACGAGGGTCCCCGGCCCGGGCGCGGGGAGGGGCGTGGACGTCGGGCCTCCGGCGGCCGACGGCGCCGCCCCAGGCCCAGGGCCACCCCCGGCGACGTCGTGCGCGGCATCGTCCGGTTCTTCGGCGAGATCATGCTGACCGCCGGTCTGCTCATGCTCTTCTACGCCGGATACGAGGTGTACGGCTCCCAGTGGGAGACCGACCGCGAACAGCAGGACCTGGCCCAGGGGCTGGAGGAGGCCTGGTCCGCCGACCAAGCGGCCGCGCAGGCCGGTCCGGACTCCGAGCCCCTGCCGGGCAGCGCCGACAGCCGCCTGTACGTGCCGAGCCTGGACCTGGACTGGGTTGTGGTCAACGGCACCACGCAGGACGACATCCGCTACAGCCCGGGCCACTACACCGAGTACCCCAGCGCCCCCGGCGGCGAGGGCAACTACGCCGTGGCAGCCCACCGCACCCCCGGCCTGTTCTGGGACCTGGACCTGCTCCAGAACGGCGACGTCATGGTGCTGGAGGACGGGGAGAACTTCTACACCTACGAGGTCTTCCGCGACGAGACGGTCCTGCCCACCGACGTGTGGGTGATCGAGCCGGACCCGTTCGACGACGCCACCGACGAGGAGCCGGGCAGGTCCCTGCTCACCCTCACCACGTGCGCGCCCAAGCTGAACAACACGCACCGCCTCATCGTCTGGGCGGAGCTTGTGGAGACCACGCCCAAGTCCGAGGGGATGCCCGACTCGATCGCGCACATGGCTCCCCAGGCCAGCGAGTAAGGAACGCGAATGTACGGTCTGATCTGGCGCGTCCTGCCCGGTCCGTGGGTCTCCAAGCTCATCCTGGCGCTCGGACTGGTGGTGGGCGCCGCCCTGCTGCTGTGGTTCTTCGCCTTCCCGGCCATCTCGCCGCACATGCCCTTCAACGACGGCGCCGTCGACGTGGAGGGCTCCCAGACCGGGAGCGGCGCGGAGTCCGGGGGCGGCGGGGAAGCGGAAACGGACGGGGTGTCCGGGTAGTCCGGGACGCGTGTGGACGACGGGGCGACCGGCGGGAACCGGCGGCCTTCCGGGCGGCGGGACACGCCGTGTGCGCGGCGCCACTGGCCTGCCTCCCGGAACGGTCCACGGTCCCCGCTAACCTCGTGGGGGTGATTAACGGGGGACGGTTCGCAGCATGACGGTGACGCAGACCACGACGGAGGACCGGCTCAGAGGCCTCCGCGCATGGCAGCGGGAGGCGTTCGAGGAGTACTTCCGCCGGGAACCGCGGGACTTCCTCGCCGTGGCCACCCCCGGTGCGGGCAAGACCACCTTCGCCCTCACCCTGGCCAGCGAGCTCCTCCAACGGCACACGGTGCGCGCCATCACCATCGTGTGCCCCACCGACCACCTCAAGAAGCAGTGGGCCGAGGCGGCCGCCCGGTTCGGCATCGCCATCGACCCCGACTTCCGCAACGGGCAGGGCGCCCTGGGCCGCCAGTACGTCGGCGTGGCCGTCACCTACGCCCAGGTCGCCGCCCACCCGATGCTGCACCGCAACCGGACCGAGGCGCGCAAGACCCTCGTCATCTTCGACGAGGTGCACCACGCCGGGGACGCCCTGTCCTGGGGTGACGCGGCCCGCGAGGCCTTCGACCCGGCGGGGCGCCGCCTCTCCCTGACCGGAACCCCGTTCCGGTCCGACATCAACCCCATCCCGTTCGTCGACTACGTCCAGGACGGCGCCGGGGTTCGCCGCTGCTCGTGGGACTACAGCTACGGGTACGGGCCCGCCCTGTCCGACGGGGTCGTGCGCCCCGTCATCTTCATGGCCTACTCCGGCGAGATGCGCTGGCGCACCCGCGCGGGCGACGAGCTCGCCGCCAGGCTGGGCGAACCCCTCACCCAGGACGCGCTCTCCCAGGCGTGGCGGGCCGCCCTGGACCCCAAGGGCGACTGGATCAAGCGGGTGCTCCAGGCAGCCGACCGCCGCCTGACAGAGGTCCGCAAGACCCACCCGGACGCGGGGGCCCTGGTCATCGCCAGCGACCACGAGAACGCGCGCGCCTACTCGCGCATCCTGCGCCAGATCACCGGCAAGGGCGCCACGGTCATCCTGTCCGACGACCCCGGGGCCTCCAAGAAGATCTCCCGGTTCGCCGCGGGCGACGACCGCTGGATGGTCGCGGTGCGCATGGTCTCCGAGGGAGTGGACGTGCCCCGGCTGATGGTGGGCGTGTACGCCACCTCCACCAGCACCGCGCTGTTCTTCGCCCAGGCCATCGGCCGTTTCGTGCGCGTGCGCCAGCGCGGCGAGGTCGCCTCGGTCTTCCTGCCCTCCGTGCCCACCCTGCTGGAGTACGCGGGCGAGATGGAGCGCGAGCGCGACCACGTGCTCGACCGGACCCCCGGAGAGGGCGACGAGTACCCGGAGGAGGACCTGCTCCGGGAGGCCAACAAGAAGCGGGACACCCCCGACGCCGGGGAGGAACTGCCCTTCGAGACCATGGAGTCGGCGGCGGAGTTCGACCGCGCCCTCTACGACGGGGCCGAGTACGGCGGCGCGCCGGGCTCCACGGAGGAGGAGGACTTCCTGGGCCTGCCCGGCCTGCTCGACCCGCAGCAGGTGTCCCAGCTCCTGCGCAAGCGCAAGGCCGACCTCAAGGCGAGCGAGATCAAGGCCCGCAAGGTGGAGGAGCCCGTCGAGGAGGACGGGCCCACCCACCAGGTCCTGGCCGACCTGCGCCGCGAGCTGAGCGGTCTCGTGGGCGCCTGGCACCACCGCACCGGCAAGCCGCACGGAGTGATCCACAACGAGCTGCGCCGCGCCTGCGGCGGGCCGCCCGTCGCGCAGGCCACCCCGACGCAGATCCGCGAGCGGATCGCCAAGATCCGCGTCTGGGCCGTCGGCGGGCGGTAGTCCACCCGGAACGGGCAAACACTTCGCAAGCTCGCGCATGTCCCATAAGCCCTTCGTGTCCGCTTCCTTACCTTGTGTGAGATGAGCGGACACAGCCCTCGCGGCGGCTCAGCCGCGCTCTGCACCGGACTGCTGATGTGCGGGTTCGCCCTGGCCGGAATGGTCACGGTCACGGCGCCCGGCACCGTGGCGACCGACTCCCCGCGCGCCCAGTCGGCGCAGGGGGAGTCCGAACCGCTGGAACCCTGCCCGCCCGGCGCCGCCAGGGTCACCGACCCGGACGCGGCCGGTCGGCCCACCGGCGGCAGCGAGGTGACGCCGCGTCAGGCGGCCCTGTACGAACAGCAGCTCCAGGAGGCACTCGTGCCCCTGCGGGGACAGGAGCTCCAGCCGCCCCACACCGTCCCGGTCGTTGTGCACGTCATCTCCGCCGAGGACGGCCGCGGCGAGGTCAGCGACGAACGCGTCCAAAGGCAGATCGACGTCCTCAACGCCGCCTACGGCGGCGACACCGCCGCGGACCCGGCCCAGGCCGCCGAGGCGGCCCGCCGGGCAGGGGGCGCGGGCACCGCCGCACCCACCGACACCGGCTTCCGCTTCGAGCTCAGCGAGGTCACCCGCACCACCAACGACGAGTGGTTCACCAGCTTCGCCGAACACCGCGACACCGTCCACGCCGAACTGCGCCAGGGTGACGCGGCGACCCTCAACATCTACACCTCGAACCTGGGCACCGGCCTGCTCGGCTACTCCTCCTTCCCCCAGGACTACGAGGAGGCGCCCGAACAGGACGGCGTGGTGATCTCCCACGACACCCTGCCCGGCGGAGGCCGGGACCGGTTCGACCTCGGCCACACCGGTACCCATGAGGTGGGCCACTGGCTCGGGCTCTTCCACACCTTCCAGAACGGCTGCTCCTCGCCCGGCGACTACGTGGACGACACCGCCTACGAGCGCGAGGCCGCCTCCGGCTGCCCCGAGGGCCGCGACACCTGCCCCGAGCAGGAGGGCGAGGACCCCGTCACCAACTTCATGAACTACAGCGACGACGCCTGCATGACCCACTTCACCGAGGGCCAGGCCGCGCGCATGGTCGAGCACTGGGCGGCCTTCCGCGCCTGACGCGGCGGCGCCCCGCGGCGCGTGGCCGGGACCGTGCGCGGGCCCGGCCGCCGCTAGGCTTGGTCCCATGGCAGCGAACACGTACCTGACCGGGATCAAGCCCACCGGCGACTTCCACCTGGGCAACTACATCGGCGCGATCAAGCCCGCCCTGAGCGCGGCCACGGCCTACGACACCTACTACTTCATCGCCGACTACCACGCGCTCAACACCATCAAGGACGCCGACGAACTCCGCCACAGCATCCGGTCAGGCGCTGCCACCTGGCTCGCGTGCGGGCTCGACCCCGAGCGGACGATCGTCTACCAGCAGTCCCGGGTGCCCGAGACCTTCGAGCTCACCACCATCCTGAGCGCCCTGACCCCCAAGGGCCTCATGAACCGCGCGCACGCCTACAAGGCCGCCCGCGACCGCAACAACGAGGCCGGGATCACCGACCTGGACGCCGGGATCAACATGGGGCTGTACAACTACCCCATCCTCATGGCCGCGGACATCCTCGTCATGGAGGGCACCCACGTCCCCGTGGGCCGCGACCAGTCCCAGCACATCGAGTACACCGCCGACATCGCCGGGTACTTCAACCACCGCTTCGGCGGGGCCTACAGCTTCCCCGTCCCCAAGGGCGTCATCGACGACAGCGACGCGAGCATCCTGCCCGGCGTCGACGGCCGCAAGATGAGCAAGTCCTACGACAACCACATCCCGCTCTTCCTGCCGGAGAACAAGCTCAAGAAGGCCGTGCGCCGCATCCCCACCGACTCCACGCCGGTCGAGGACCCCAAGGACCCCGACAGCTCGGTGCCCTTCCAACTGCTCACGCACTTCGCCGACGCCCGGAAGGTCTCCGAGGTGCGCAAGCGCCTGGAGGCTGGCGGCATGGGCTGGGGCGACCTCAAGAACGAGCTGTTCGAGGCGATCAACGCCGAACTGGGCCCCAAGCGGGAGCGCTACGAGGAGCTGATGGCCGACCCGGCCCGGATCGACGCCGTCCTGGCGGCCGGGTCCGAGCGCGCCCGCGAGCGCGCCCGCGCCACCCTGGAGCGCGTGCGAGCCGCCGTCGGCGTCGTCTGACGCGCGGGGGCGGCGGCGCCCGCCGCCGCCCCCGGCTCCCGTACGGGGCCTCAGCCGACCAGCGGCTCGCCCTCCAGCTCCACGCCCGCCTCGCGCAGCCGCTCCAGCGCCGCGTCCACGGTCGGGCGCGACACCCCGGCGGTCAGGCCGAGCAGCACCCGCGTGCGCAGGCCCTCGGCCACCGCGTCCAGGGCGGTCGCCTTCACGCAGTGGTCCATGGCGATGCCCACGACGTCCACCTCGTCCACGCCGCGCTCGCGCAGCCACGAACCCAGTGTGACCCCGCCCTCCCCGGTCACGCCCTCGAAGCCGCTGTAGGCGGCCGTGTAGTGCCCCTTGTCGAAGACCTCCTCGGCCAGCGAGGCGTCGAAGCCGGGGTGGAACTCCACCCCGGGCGTGCCCGCCTCGCAGTGGCGCGGCCAGCTGTCCACGAAGTCGGGCTCCTCCGAGAAGTGCTTCCCCGGGTCGATGTGGAAGTCGCGCGTGGCCACCACGTGGTCGTAGTCGCTCGCACGGGCGTACTCGGTGACGGCGGCCGCGGTGCTGGCCCCGCCCGCCACCCCCAGGTTTCCTCCCTCGCAGAAGTCCTTCTGCACGTCCACCACGATGAGCGCCCTCACAGCGGCACCCCTTTCCTTGTCGTCGGATCCGCCCGGGTCCGTGCACCACCGCCGGTCCGTCCCGCGCCGCCCCCGTGTCGGGGGTCACCCGGAGGGCCGTTCGCCGGTGCGCGGGCCCTGACGCGACATCCTCTAGTGGAACACCGTCGGCAGCGCGGCCTCGCCGCGCGACATCCGCAGGGCTTGCTCGGGGAGCTCCGCCACCGCCGCCCGGTGCCGCTCCCGGGCCTCGTGCACGCTCTCGCGGCCCACCACCACGCCGTCGGCGACCAGGGGACGCAGCAGCGGCCGCGTTCCCACCTGCGGGGACGGGGGGTGGGGGTAGACGTCCTCGGACACGGCCGTCCCCTTGTCGTCCAGCCGCCGCGACGCCCACTTGCGCCCGCCCCGGCTCGGCTTGCCCACCGAGCGCTTGGCCACCGGCTCCAGCGGTGCGTCCTCCTCCAAGCCGCGCGCCCGCGCCACCAGCTTGTACACCAGGGACACCGTCGGCGCGCCCGAACCGGTCACCAGGGAGGTGCCCACCCCGTAGCCGTCCACCGGCGCCACCGCCAGGGCCTGGATGGAGTGCTCGTCCAGGTCCCCGGTCACCACGATGCGGGTGTCCGTCGCGCCAAGCGAGTCCAACTGCGCCCGCACGCGCCCGGCGTGGGCGGCCAGGTCGCCCGAGTCGATCCGCACCGCGCCCAGCCCGCGTCCGGCCAGCTCCACGGCGGTGCGCACCGCGCGCTCCACGTCGTAGGTGTCCACCAGCAGGGTCGTCCCCTCGCCCAGGGACTCCAGCTGCGCCTTGAACGCGTGCCGCTCGCTGTCGTGCAGCAGCGTGAACGCGTGCGCGGCCGTTCCGCCGGTGGGCACGCCGTGGGAGCGCCCGGCCTCCAGGTTGGAGGAGGTGGCGAACCCCGCGACGTAGGCGGCGCGGGCCGCGGCGACCGCGGACCGCTCGTGCGTGCGCCGAGAACCCATCTCGATCAGCGGCCGATCGCCCGCCGCCACCGCCATCCGCGTCGCGGCCGAGGCGATCGCGCTGTCGTGGTTGTACACCGACAGGGCCAGCGTCTCCAGGAGCACGGCCTCGGCGAAGGAGGCCTCCACCACCAGGATCGGGGAGCCGGGGAAGTAGGCCTCGCCCTCGCCGTAGCCCCACACGTTGCCCGAGAACCGGTAGTCGGCCAGCCACTCCACGGTGCGCTCGTCCACGACCCCGTTGTCGGACAGGAAGTCGAGTTCCTCCGTGCCGAACCGGAACCGCTCCAGCAGCTCCAGGAAACGGCCCGTTCCGGCCACGACTCCGTACCTGCGCCCCTCCGGCAGCCGTCGGGCGAACATCTCGAACACCGAGTGACGGGCGGCGGCGCCGCTGTGCAGCGCCCCCTGGAGCATCGTCAGTTCGTAGTGGTCGGTGAGCAGCGCGCTGCTGCTGTCCTCGCTCATGCGCACGAGCCTAATCCGTGCCGGGTGGGACGGACGATGTCGCCCCACCAGCACCGGGCCGCCGCGGCCTCGGTGTTCGCCAACAATACCCATTTGGTTGGTAGGGAACCGGATGTAGGTACCCTGGTGAGCATGCTGAGGATTGATCGCGCGATCTACGACAGGATCGTCGCACACGCCCGCCGCGACCACCCGGACGAGGCGTGCGGCGTCGTGGCCGGACCCGAGGGCTCCGACAGCCCCGAACGCCTCGTCGAGATGGTCAACGCCGAACGGTCGCCGACCTTCTACCGGTTCGACTCCCTCGAACAGCTCAAGGTCTGGCGGGAGATGGACGACCGCGACGAGGAACCCGTCGTGATCTACCACTCCCACACCGCGACCGAGGCCTACCCCTCGCGCACCGACGTCTCCTACGCGTCCGAGCCGGGCGCCCACTACGTGCTCGTGTCCACGCGCGAGCCCGACACCGTCGAGTTCCGCTCCTACCGGATCGTCGACGGCCAGGTCACCGAGGAACCGGTGGAGGTCACCGGGCCCGGCGACGGCGCCGCGACCGCCCCTTAGGTTCCACACCACACCGGGCGGCGCCCAGGAATGGGCACCGCGCGCCCCCTGTTGGCAATGAACGCACACCAACGACCGCTAACGGAGAAACCCTCATGGCCATCAAGGTCCGTATCCCGACCATCCTGCGCAACCTGACCGGCGACGCCAAGGAGGTCGAGGGGTCCGGCGACACTCTCGCCGAGCTGTTCGCCGACCTGGACAGCCGTTACCCCGGCATCGCCGAGCGCCTGGTGAACGATGGCAAGCTGCGCCGCTTCGTCAACGTCTACCTCAACGACGAGGACGTGCGCTTCGTCGGCGGTCTGGAGGCCAAGCTCTCCGACGGCGACGACGTGACGATCCTGCCGGCCGTGGCCGGCGGAAGCCGCTAGGCCGCACATGCGCTACGACTCCCTGCTCGACTCCCTCGGCGGCACGCCGCTCGTCGGCCTGCCCCGGCTCTCGCCCTCGCCGCAGGTCCGGCTCTGGGCGAAACTGGAGGACCGCAACCCCACCGGCTCGATCAAGGACCGCGCCGCGTTCTTCATGATCGAACAGGCCGAGAAGGACGGGCTCCTCTCCCCGGGGTGCACCATCCTGGAGCCGACGTCGGGGAACACCGGCATCTCGCTGGCCATGGTCGCCAAGCTGCGCGGCTACCGCATGGTCTGCGTCATGCCGGAGAACACCTCCGCCGAGCGCAAGCAGCTGCTGGCCATGTGGGGGGCCGAGGTCCACTTCTCCGAAGCCGCGGGCGGCTCCAACGAGGCCGTCCGCGTCGCCAAGGAGATGGCCGCGGCCCACCCCGACTGGGTGATGCTCTACCAGTACGGCAACCCGGCCAACGCCCGGGCCCACTACGAGACCACCGGGCCCGAGATCCTCGCCGACCTGCCGGGGATCACCCACTTCGTGGCGGGGCTGGGCACCACCGGCACCCTCATGGGCGTGGGCAGCTACCTGCGGGAACACCGGCCCGACGTGCAGATCGTGGCGGCCGAGCCCCGGTACGGCGAGCTGGTGTACGGGCTGCGCAACCTCGACGAGGGGTTCGTGCCCGAACTCTACGACGAGTCCGTGCTCACCACCCGCTTCTCCGTGCCCTCCGAAGCCGCCCTCAGGCGGACCCGGGAACTCCTGGACAAGGAGGGCATCTTCGCGGGGGTCTCCACCGGCGGCGCCCTGCACGCCGCGCTGGGCATGGCCCGCAAGGCCGAGAAGGCGGGGGAGAGCGCCGACATCGCGTTCGTCATCGCCGACGCCGGGTGGAAGTACCTGTCCACCGGTGCCTACGAGGGCACGCTGGAGGAGGCGGAGGAACGTCTCGACGGCCAGCTCTGGGCCTAGGCTCCGGGGTCTGGACGAGACCCGCCCGGCGCCCGCCGCGACCCGTCCGGGAGCGGCGGTCCGGGCCCGGCGGAGGCCGGCACCTTCGGGTGCCGGCCTCCGCGCCGTTCTGAACACCGGTGAAACACGCCTCGAACAAACAAGACATACGTCGTCAAGCGGTGTGAAAAATTCACACGTGATCGAGGTCGCGTGAGACGCGGGCCACATTTTGTACCACCCGGGCGGGCATTGGGGTACACCCGTAACAACGGGACATCCGCAGAACCAGCCGCCATCCGCACTCCGCACAGACTCTCGGCGGGAGTGCCACGGACGCCGCGCGGCCCATCGAGAAGGCGACGACGACGTGCGACTCACGATTATCGGGTCCTCGGGGAGCTTCCCCGGGCCGGACAGCCCGGCTTCCTCCTACATGCTCGAAGCGGACGGCTACCGCCTCCTGCTCGACATGGGCAACGGCGCGCTCGGAACTCTCCAGCGGCACGTCGACATCTACTCCGTCGACGCCGTCTACCTGAGCCACCTGCACGCCGACCACTGCTTCGACCTGTGCTCGTACTGGGTGGCCAGGGCCTACCACCCGGGCGGCGCCAAACCCCGCATTCCGGTCTACGGGCCCGGGGGCGTGGCCCGGCGGATGGCCGAGGCCTACGGTCTGGAGCCCGACCCGGGCATGACCGAGGTGTTCGAGTTCCACGAGCTCTCCCCCGGCCCGTTCCGGATCGGCCCCTTCCAGGCCCGTGTCGACCACGTCAACCACCCGGTGGAGGCCTTCGGCATCCGTCTGGAGCACGGCGGCGCCTCCATGGCCTACTCCGGTGACACCGGGGTGTGCGACTCCCTGGTGGACCTGGCCGCCGACACCGACCTGTTCCTGTGCGAGGCCGCCTTCCAGGACCACCTCGACCACCCCAAGGACATGCACCTGACGGGCAGCGAGGCGGGCGAACACGCCAGCCGGGCCCGCGCCCGCAGTCTGCTGCTGACCCACCTGGTGCCGTGGAACGACGACGACGTCACCCTCACCGAGGCGCGCTCCACCTACGACGGGCCCATCGGCCTGGCCCGCAGCGGCCAGGTCCACACGGTCGGCGGCTGACCGGGGACGCGGGACGGCCGCGCGGTTGCGCACTCCAGCACCGCGGGGCACTCCACGGATATACGCTCTTGTCCATGGCCCGACCTGACGGACGCGTTCCGACCCAACTCCGCCCTGTGACCATCACCCGCAACTGGCTCCGCCACGCGGAAGGCTCCGTACTCGTCGAGTTCGGGGACACCCGCGTGCTGTGCGCCGCCAGCGTCGAGGACGGCGTCCCGCGCTGGCGCCGGGGCACCGGAGAGGGGTGGGTCACCGCCGAGTACGCGATGCTGCCCCGCTCCACCGACACCCGCGGCTCCCGCGAGTCGGTCCGCGGCAAGATCGGCGGCCGCACCCACGAGATCTCCCGCCTGGTCGGCCGCTCCCTGCGCGCCGTCGTGGACTTCAAGGCGATGGGCGAGCACACCATCACGCTGGACTGCGACGTGCTCCAGGCCGACGGCGGCACCCGCACCGCCGCGATCACCGGCGCCTACGTGGCGCTCGCAGACGCGATGAAGTGGCTGCGCAAGCGCCGCAAGCTCAAGAACAACCCGCTGACGGGCTCCCTGGCCGCGGTCAGCGTCGGCGTGGTCCAAGGCCAGCCCCGGCTGGACCTGAACTACCTGGAGGACTCGGTCGCCGACACCGACATGAACGTCGTCATCACCGGCGACGGCAAGTTCATCGAGGTGCAGGGCACCGCCGAGGGCGCCCCCTTCGACCGGGACCTGCTCAACCAACTGCTCGACCTCGCGGTCTCCGGCTGCGGGGAACTGACCGCGATCCAGAAGAAGGCACTGTCGGAGTGACCGCCGCCCCACGGGCCGGTGCCCGTACCGGCGGTGCGCCCCGGGGAGGGGGAACCGTGAAGATCGTCCTGGCCACGCGCAACGCGAAGAAGGTCCCGGAGATGCGGGCCATCCTGGCCGACGCCGGGGTGGAGGCAGAGGTGTTCTCCCTCGACGCCTTCCCGGACGCGCCGGAGGTGCCCGAGACCGAGGCGACCTTCCTGGGCAACGCGCTGCTGAAGGCACGGGCCATCGCCGAGCACACCGGGCTGCCCGCCGTCGCCGACGACTCCGGCATCGCCGTGGACGAACTGCGGGGGATGCCCGGAGTGCTGTCCGCGCGCTGGGCCGGCCGCTTCGGCGCGGGCGACCAGGACCGGGCCAACCTGGACCTGGTCCTGGACCAGATGGCCGACACCCCGCCCGAGCGCAGGGGCGCCGCGTTCGTGTGCGCGGCGGTGCTGGTCATGCCGGACGGGACCGAGGCCGTCGCCGAGGGCGTGCTGCGCGGCCGTCTGGTGCGCGAGCGCCGCGGGGAGAACGGCTTCGGGTACGACCCGGTGTTCGTCCCCGAGGGGGAGAGCCGCACCACGGCGGAGCTGTCCCCTGAGGAGAAGAACGCGATCAGCCACCGGGGGATCGCCTTCCGCGAGCTCGCCCGGGAGCTGGCGGACCTCCTCTGAGGCCCCGTACGTGTTCCGGGGCCGCGTCGGCCCCCGTCCCCGGGGCGCCCCGCCCCGGGGACGGAAAATCTCGACCTCCCATGTTTGGGCCCGCGGGCCCCGGGAAGGGTCAGTGACAGACGACGAGCAAGCCGACGAACGACCAGGCCCCGGACCGGAGTCCCCTCCGAGTCCAGGCGGATTTGACGCCGCCGTTGAGGTTGCCTAAACTCGATCGGGTCGCTGCGGGACGGCGAGACACCCAACAGGGTTGACTCCGAAACCGGACCGCTGTCCTGACCTTCTCTCCAGAGCTTCGATGGTTCGAGCATGTGCTCGAGGCGTGTAGGCTCGGGGAGTTGCCTCGAAAGAGGAACCGGTCTTCTAGATCTGGTGCAATTTCGCAGAAACCGCCGATTTGGCGGGGCGCGGAACACCTGATAAAGTAAAGACACAACAAAGCGGAAACGCACAACGCCTTCGGCGGAAAAGCTCACAGCAGCTTGTACACGAAGAGCGGTTGTTTCTTGAGAACTCAACAGCGCGTGTTTGATTTTCTTTAAGCCATGTTTGTTTTGGCCCCGTCACACAGAACCACACCGGTTCGTGTGCGGAGGTTCCTTTGATTAGCCGGGGTGACCCGGTTGGTCAGGATTACTTCTAGGTTTACCCGCCCGAACGGACCCTCCGGGGAACGCGGGCCGGGTTGAGTGACCTTTATGGAGAGTTTGATCCTGGCTCAGGACGAACGCTGGCGGCGTGCTTAACACATGCAAGTCGAGCGGTAAGGCCCTTCGGGGTACACGAGCGGCGAACGGGTGAGTAACACGTGAGCAACCTGCCCCTGACTCCGGGATAAGCGGTGGAAACGCCGTCTAATACCGGATACGACCCGCCACCTCATGGTGGAGGGTGGAAAGTTTTTCGGTCAGGGATGGGCTCGCGGCCTATCAGCTTGTTGGTGGGGTAACGGCCTACCAAGGCGATTACGGGTAGCCGGCCTGAGAGGGCGACCGGCCACACTGGGACTGAGACACGGCCCAGACTCCTGCGGGAGGCAGCAGTGGGGAATATTGCGCAATGGGCGAAAGCCTGACGCAGCGACGCCGCGTGGGGGATGACGGCCTTCGGGTTGTAAACCTCTTTTACCACCAACGCAGGCTCCCAGTTCTCTGGGGGTTGACGGTAGGTGGGGAATAAGGACCGGCTAACTACGTGCCAGCAGCCGCGGTAATACGTAGGGTCCGAGCGTTGTCCGGAATTATTGGGCGTAAAGAGCTCGTAGGCGGCGTGTCGCGTCTGCTGTGAAAGACCGGGGCTTAACTCCGGTTCTGCAGTGGATACGGGCATGCTAGAGGTAGGTAGGGGAGACTGGAATTCCTGGTGTAGCGGTGAAATGCGCAGATATCAGGAGGAACACCGGTGGCGAAGGCGGGTCTCTGGGCCTTACCTGACGCTGAGGAGCGAAAGCATGGGGAGCGAACAGGATTAGATACCCTGGTAGTCCATGCCGTAAACGTTGGGCGCTAGGTGTGGGGACTTTCCACGGTTTCCGCGCCGTAGCTAACGCATTAAGCGCCCCGCCTGGGGAGTACGGCCGCAAGGCTAAAACTCAAAGGAATTGACGGGGGCCCGCACAAGCGGCGGAGCATGTTGCTTAATTCGACGCAACGCGAAGAACCTTACCAAGGTTTGACATCACCCGTGGACTCGCAGAGATGTGAGGTCATTTAGTTGGCGGGTGACAGGTGGTGCATGGCTGTCGTCAGCTCGTGTCGTGAGATGTTGGGTTAAGTCCCGCAACGAGCGCAACCCTTGTTCCATGTTGCCAGCACGTAATGGTGGGGACTCATGGGAGACTGCCGGGGTCAACTCGGAGGAAGGTGGGGATGACGTCAAGTCATCATGCCCCTTATGTCTTGGGCTGCAAACATGCTACAATGGCCGGTACAATGGGCGTGCGATACCGTAAGGTGGAGCGAATCCCTAAAAGCCGGTCTCAGTTCGGATTGGGGTCTGCAACTCGACCCCATGAAGGTGGAGTCGCTAGTAATCGCGGATCAGCAACGCCGCGGTGAATACGTTCCCGGGCCTTGTACACACCGCCCGTCACGTCATGAAAGTCGGCAACACCCGAAACTTGCGGCCTAACCCCTTGTGGGAGGGAGTGAGTGAAGGTGGGGCTGGCGATTGGGACGAAGTCGTAACAAGGTAGCCGTACCGGAAGGTGCGGCTGGATCACCTCCTTTCTAAGGAGTCTTTACAGGCCAACGCCTTTCCTAATGTTGGCCGGACTCGAAAGTGGACCCGGCATCCTTCGGGGTGTTTGGGAGTGGCTGAAGTGAAATCGGACTTGACCTCGGGCGACTAGAAGCGTCCGGGGGCGCGCTGTTGGGTGTCTGAGGAAGCAACCTCTGGCTGGTGGCCTTGTGGTCCTGGTCGGGTGTTGGTTCCCGCGGACCGCCTCTGAGAACTCTCGGTGGGTGTGCGGACCTTGATGTTCGCTGCTTGTGGCCGATGTGGTGTTGGGGTATGCGGTTGGTGTTTTGATTTGTGAATAGTGTGCGCGAGCATCTTATTATCTGTAGTGGCCAAGTGATAGTGGCACACGGTGGATGCCTTGGCACCAGGCGCCGATGAAGGACGTGGGAGGCCGCGATAGGCCACGGGGAGCTGTCAACCGAGCTGTGATCCGTGGGTGTCCGAATGGGGAAACCTAGCCCGAGTTGTGTCGGGTTGCCGCCATCTGAATGTATAGGGTGGTTGGTGGTGACGCGGGGAAGTGAAACATCTCAGTACCCGTAGGAAGAGTAAACAACAGTGATTCTCCTAGTAGTGGTGAGCGAACGGGGAAGAGGCTAAACCGTAGGCGTGTGATAGACGGCAGTCGTTGCGTTTGCGGGGTTGTGGGACATGTCTGTTCAGGTCTGCCGGCCTGGAGCGTTGATGTCGGTGGTAGTTGAAACCGTTGGGAAGCGGTACCGGAGTGGGTGAGAGTCCCGTAGATGAAGGTACCGGCTAGACGTTGATGTGTTCCCGAGTAGCGCGGAGCCCGTGAAAGTCCGTGTGAATCTGGCAGGACCACCTGCTAAGCCAAAATACGTCCTGGTGACCGATAGTGCACTAGTACCGTGAGGGAAAGGTGAAAAGTGCCCCGGTGAGGGGTCGTGAAATAGTACCTGAAACCGTGTGCTGTCAAGCCGTCAGAGCTGGACCTTCGGGTGTGGTGATGGCGTGCCTTTTGAAGAATGAGCCTGCGAGTCATGGTGTGTGGCGAGGTTAACCCGGGTGGGGTAGCCGTAGGGAAACCGAGTCTGAATAGGGCGGTTGAGTCGCATGCTGTGGACCCGAAGCGGAGTGATCTACCCATGTCCAGGGTGAAGCGGGGGTAAGACCTCGTGGAGGCCCGAACCCACCAGGGTTGAAAACCTGGGGGATGAGGTGTGGGTAGGGGTGAAAGGCCAATCAAACTCCGTGATAGCTGGTTCTCCCCGAAATGCATTTAGGTGCAGCGTCGCGTGTTTCTTGCTGGAGGTAGAGCTACTGTTTGGCTGATGGGCCCGACAAGGTTACTGACGTCAGACAAACTCCGAATGCCGGTGAAGTGAAGCGTGGCAGTGAGACTGCGGGGGATAAGCTTCGTAGTCGAGAGGGAAACAGCCCAGATCATCAGCTAAGGCCCCTAAGCGTGTGCTAAGTGGGAAAGGTTGTGGAGTTGCTGAGACAACCAGGAGGTTGGCTTAGAAGCAGCCATCCTTTAAAGAGTGCGTAATAGCTCACTGGTCAAGTGGTTCTGCGCCGATAATGTAGCGGGGCTAAAGCACACCGCCGAAGCTGTGAAGCTCAAGACTTGTTCTTGGGTTGGTAGGGGAGCGTCGTGCGTCCGGTGAAGCTGCCGAGTGATCGTGTGGTGGAGGGCGTGCGAGTGAGAATGCAGGCATGAGTAGCGAAAGCAACGTGAGAAACGTTGCCGCCGATTGACTAAGGGTTCCTGGGGCAGGTTAATCCGCCCAGGGTGAGTCTGGACCTAAGGCGAGGCCGACAGGCGTAGTCGATGGATAACGGGTTGATATTCCCGTACCCGTGCACGAGCGTCCAGTACTGAATCAGGTGATGCTAACCACGCTGGTGGTCTTGGGTCCCTTCGGGGAGCTTTGGCTTACTGGTCTGGGAACCGAGCTTGTAGTAGGTAAGTGATGGGGTGACGCAGGAGGGTAGCTCTACCCGGCGGTGGTTGTCCGGGGGTAAGCGTGTAGGCTGAGGGGTTGGCAAATCCGCCTCTCGTGTGAGCTGAGACGTGATGCCGAGCCGTTTTTGGTGAAGTGAGTGATCCCATGCTGTCGAGAAAAGCCTCTAGCGAGTTCGTGTGTGGCCAGTACCCTAAACCGACGCAGGTGGTCAGGTAGAGAATACCGAGGCGTTCGGGTGAACCATGGTTAAGGAACTCGGCAAATTGTCCCCGTAACTTTGGGAGAAGGGGAGCCCTGTCTGGTGACGGATCTTGCATCCTGAGCTGGGTGGGGTCGCAGATAGCGGGGGGAAGCGACTGTTTATTAAAAACACAGGTCCGTGCGAAGTCGTAAGACGCTGTATACGGACTGACGCCTGCCCGGTGCTGGAACGTTAAGAGGACTGGTTAGTGGGGGTTCGCCCCTGCGAAGCTGGGAATCTAAGCGCCAGTAAACGGCGGTGGTAACTATAACCATCCTAAGGTAGCGAAATTCCTTGTCGGGTAAGTTCCGACCTGCACGAATGGCGTAACGACTTCCCCACTGTCTCAACCATGGGCCCGGTGAAATTGCACTACGAGTAAAGATGCTCGTTTCGCGCAGCAGGACGGAAAGACCCCGGGACCTTCACTATAGCTTGACATTGGTGTTTGGGATGGTTTGTGTAGGATAGGTGGGAGCCGGTGAAGCTGTCACGCTAGTGGCGGTGGAGGCGTTGGTGAAATACCACTCTGACTGTTTCGGGCATCTAACTTTGGACCGTGATCCGGTTCGGGGACAGTGTCTGGTGGGTAGTTTAACTGGGGCGGTTGCCTCCCAAAGAGTAACGGAGGCGCCCAAAGGTTCCCTCAGCCTGGTTGGTAATCAGGTGTTGAGTGTAAGTGCACAAGGGAGCTTGACTGTGAGACGGACGTGTCGAGCAGGAGCGAAAGCTGGGACTAGTGATCCGGCACCGGCGTGTGGAAGCGGTGTCGCTCAACGGCTAAAAGGTACCCCGGGGATAACAGGCTGATCTTCCCCAAGAGTCCATATCGACGGGATGGTTTGGCACCTCGATGTCGGCTCGTCGCATCCTGGGGCTGGAGTTGGTCCCAAGGGTTGGGCTGTTCGCCCATTAAAGCGGCACGCGAGCTGGGTTTAGAACGTCGTGAGACAGTTCGGTCCCTATCCGCTGTGCGCGTTGGAGACTTGAGAAGGGCTGTCCCTAGTACGAGAGGACCGGGACGGACGAACCTCTGGTGTGCCAGTTGTCCTGCCAAGGGCATGGCTGGTTGGCTACGTTCGGGAGGGATAACCGCTGAAAGCATCTAAGCGGGAAGCTTGCTTCGAGATGAGGTCTCCTGCCTCCTTGAGGGGGTAAGGCTCCCTATAGACGATGGGGTTGATAGGCCGGGTGTGGAAGCCCTGTGAGGGGTGGAGCTGACCGGTACTAATAGGCCGAGGGCTTGTCCGCTGCAGATAATTGGATGTTCGCGCACACTTTTCACGGAGCTTGCTGCTCGCTGTGATTCCCTGCCTTGTGGGGTGGGTTGAGTTGGGGTGGGTGGTGTGTGGTTTCCGTGGTGGTTATTGCTGGAGGGTCACACCCGGTCTCTTTCCGAACCCGGTCGTTAAGTCTCTTTGCGCTGATGGTACTGCCCTGTGGTGGGGTGGGAGAGTAGGTCGCTGCCACGGTTTTTCTTGAAGGAGGGGTGGGGTTGCCTGTTAGGGGTGGCTCCGCCCCTTTTTTTGTGTGGGGGTTTGTGCGTTTGTGAACGCTGGGAGCGGGCTTCTTGTGTTTCCAGCCAGCCGCACGATCGAAGACGAGGCAGTCCGGCCGCGCAGACCACTGTCCGTTTCTGTTTTCGCCGGTGGGACAATCTCCGCATGACGAAGACGATCCCCTCAGAGCTTCTGGCCGCCGCGGAGGCCGCGAAGGGTTTCATGCCCACGGACGAGGGCACCGCCCTCTTCGAGACCGCCGTCGACTACGCCCGGGTCGGGCCGATCGTGGAGATCGGCACCTACTGCGGCAAATCCACGATCTTCCTCGGCGCGGCCGCCCGTGCCACCGGGGTCAAGGTCCTCACGGTCGACCACCACCGGGGCTCGGAGGAGCACCAGGAGGGCTGGGAGTACCACGACGCGTCCCTGGTGGACGAGGAGACGGGCAGGTTCGACACCCTTCCGCACTTTAGGCGCACGATCACCCGAGCGGGCCTGGACGACGAGGTGATCGCGCTGGTGGGCCGGTCCACCGATGTCGCGGCTGTCTGGGGCACCCCGCTCGGCATGGTCTTCATCGACGGCGGCCACAGCGAGCAGGCCGCCCAGAACGACTACGCTGGCTGGAGTCCGCACGTCGCCCCCGGCGGGGCCCTCGTCATCCACGACGTGTTCCCCAACCCCGAGGACGGCGGCCGACCGCCCTACAACATCTACCGGAAGGCCCTCGACGCGGGGGAGTTCGAGGAGATGCGCGCGGTGGGTTCCCTGCGGGTGCTCCAACGCACCCGGGGTAAGTGAGCGGGCTAACAGTCTTTCCGATACACAACTGCCCCAGGTAAGCCTTGGGTAAGAAGTGGCAGTACGCTTACCTGCTCGGACTTGACATGGTTACGGGCGGGTATCGTGGCTTGGAGGGCTGAGCGATGGCGGCGTTATTCCCCGAATTACCGCTTCGGTCCTGACTCGAACTGAACGATCCGGGGCACTTGCGCGTCCAACATCGGGACGGCAGGGTGCCGGACGTGATTTGCCATGGGGGCGGGGAACTGAGCGAGAGCACACACGGCGAAAGCGGGGCGGGTGGACAGCGTCCCAAGGACACGCCGGACACCAGGAACACCTCTGCCGAAGAGCTGTCCAACGAGCACACTCCCGAGAGTGGGGTACCCACAAGCGAGGGGAACCAACCCACTCATGACACTCCTGGAGGAGAGGAAAGCGTAGGAGAGCAGCCCGAACCGGAGTTCATCAACCCGGTCACCTTCAAGACCAGCGGTACCTTCCTCCGTGACAAGGTCGCCCAGAGCCTCGCGGAACAGGGTTTCGGTTCCGACGACACCGGCGACGACGCCGCGGAGGAGACCTCCGGCGCCTCCGCCGACGCGCACCGTTCCGACGACACCGACGCCTCTCCCGCAGCCGGCTCCCCCGCCTCGGCCGGCCGCGCGGGCGAGGCGGAGTCCGACACGCGTGAGAACGGCGCCCGGGGGGACGGACGGTCCCCCCAGGCGGATCCGTCCTCCGCGGCCGACGACACCTCCGTCGACCGGGACGGTACGGTCGGCGCCGACGAGCCCCCATCGCCGGTGTCCGACCGGACGGAGCCCATCTCGCTCGATTCCGTCCGCGCGGCCGCCTCCGCGGAGGCGGCGCAGACGTCCGACGAGGCCTCCGGGAACGCCGGTACCGAAGAGGGCGGGACAGACCTCTGGAGCCCGCGCGAGCAGGAGCACACGGGAGCTCCCAAGAGCCCCGTGGCCGGGACCGTGACCGACGTCCAGGACTTCGAGGACGGGTCCGCCGGAGCCGCCGCCTCCGCTGTGCCCGCGGCTCCGGACGCCGTCGCTCCGGACCGTGACGGAGAGCAGAGGATCGACGAGTCCTCCGCGGCCGAGACGGCGTCCCTGTGGCCCGAGCCGCGTCGCCTCTCCTCCTACGTGGCCGAGTCGACCTCCGAGGGGCAGGACCGGGGCGCGCGCCCCGGTGCCACCGCGGGCGGTGCCGCGGCGGCGGCCGCCCACTCCGGGGCGCACGGCGGCCCAGCCGGCCCCGGTGCCACCACCAGTTCCAGCAACTCCGGCGGCCCCGGCGGTCCCACCGGCCCTGGCGGCCCCAAGGGACCGGCTGGTCCGGGCGGTACCGGTCCCGGCGGCCCCAAGGGCCCGGGTGACCCCAAGGCCCGGGGCAAGAAGAACGGTGCCGGCAAGAAGGCCAAGAAGCCCCTCTGGTGGAGGATCCTGAGGGTCTTCCTCATCGTCACCGGCGTGTTCTTCATCATCGGGTGCGGTGTCTTCGCCTTCTTCTACAGCACCGTGGAGGTCCCGGACGCGGCCAAGGCCGACGTCCTGGAGGAGGGTTCCACCTTCTACTTCGCCGACGGCGAGACCGAGTTCGCCTACCGGGGCACCCACCGGGAGATCCTGTCCTACGACGAGATGACCGCGGGCGGCGAACACGTCGTCGAGGCGGTCATCTCCGCGGAGGACCGCGGTTTCTGGACCGAGCCCGGAGTGTCCGTGAGCGGCACCGGCCGCGCGGTGTGGTCCACCGTCACCGGCCAGCAGGTCCAGGGCGGCTCCACCATCACCCAGCAGATGGTGCGCAACTACTACGAGGGCATCTCCCGGGACGTGTCCATCACCCGCAAGGTGCGGGAGATCATCATCGCCCTCAAGGTCGACCGGAGCGAGTCGAAGGAGTGGGTGATGGAGCAGTACCTCAACACCATCTACTTCGGTCGCAACGCCTACGGAGTCCAGGCCGCCGCGCAGGCGTACTACCACAAGGACGTCCAGGACCTGGAGCCCGCCGAGGCCGCGTTCCTGGCCGCCGCCATCCAGCAGCCCACCCCCTTCGGTGAGGCCGACGTGGAGACCACCCCCTCGATGGAGCGGCGCTGGGAGTACGTCGTCAACGGCATGGTCACCACGGAGGCCATCACCCAGGCCGAGGCCGACGCGATGGAGTTCCCGGCACCCGAGCCCGAGCGTCCGAGCGAGGGCACGGACCTGAGCGGTTACAAGGGCTACATGCTCCAGGAGGCCATGAACGAGCTGGAGCGGCTCGGCTACACCGAGGACCAGATCAACCGGCAGGGCTACCGGATCGTCACCACGTTCGACCAGGACATGATGGACGCCGCCTACGCCGCCGTGGAGGAGATGGTCCCGCCCGAGGACCGGCCCGAGGGCGTCAACGTCGGTCTGACCACCGTCGACCCGGCCACGGGCGAGGTCCTGGCCTTCTACGGCGGGCACGACTACTGGGAGAACCAGTACGACAGCTCCTTCCTCGGCGCCGCGCAGACCGGTTCGGCGTTCAAGCCCTACGTGCTCGCCACCGCACTGGAGCAGGGCTACAGCCTCAACTCCACGGTGGACGGGCGCGGGCCGCGCACCATCGCGGGCTCGCGCATCCAGAACGCGGGCAACTCGCCGGGCGGCGTCATGACGCTCACGCAGGCCACCCAGGTCTCCAACAACCTCGGCTTCATCGAGCTGGCCCAGGAGGTCGGCTTCGAGAACGTCCGCGACACCGTCTACGCCGCGGGGTGGCCTGAGGGGAGCGTTCCCGACAGCCAGCTGGTTCCGGTCATGCCGCTGGGCGCCTCCAGTGCCCGCACGGTCGACCAGGCCAGCGGGTACGCCACCTTCGCCAACGGCGGCGTGCACGTCGAGACGCACGTGGTGCGGGAGATCATCGACTCCGAGGGCGAGAACGTGCGCCCGGAGGTGGAGAGCAACAGGGCCCTGGAGGAGGAGACCGCGGCCGACGTCACCTACGCCCTCCAGCAGGTGGTCAACGGCGGTACCGGTACCGGGGCCCGGCTGGCCAGCCACCCCACCGCGGGCAAGACCGGTACCACCGACGGCAGCGTCGCCGCCTGGTTCGTCGGTTTCACCCCGCAGCTGTCCACGGCGGTGGGGATCTACAGCGGCAACAACGAGAGCTTCAGCATCCCCGGATACGGCTCCCTGTCGGGCGGTACGCTCCCGGCGTCGCTGTGGAACCGGTACATGAGCACCGCGATGGAGGGTTACGAGCCGGGTTCGTTCCCGAGTCCGGCCTTCAGCGGCACCACCGAGAACTGGGCTCCGGACGTGTCCACCGAGCAGCCCCAGCAGCCGCAGCAGCCGGAGGCGCCCACGGAGCCGGAGGCGCCGGCCGAGCCGGAGGTGCCCACCACGCCCGAGACACCCGTGGAGCCGGAGGAGCCCACCACGCCCGAGTGGCCCGAGATCCCCGGTCCCGGGACCGAACCGGGCCCCGGTGAGGGCGGCGGCGGAGAGGAAGGCGGCGGCGGTGGCGGCGGTGGTGAGAGCCCGCCGGCCAGGCGCGACGACCTCTGGTGAGGTCCGGTTCCGGTGGTGACCGGAGCCGGTGAGAACGGGGGAGGGCCCGGCGGCGCGCCGCCGGGCCCTCCCCCGTGTTGCGGGTCCTCCGCGTCGGGCCCGCGCCGGTCGGCGGAGCCGGCCCCGTCGGCCCGGACCGGCCTCGGCCCGCGGGGCCGGCGGGGGCTGGAGGTGGTGCGGGTCCGGGGAGCGTCTCCTAGTCGGAGGGGCCCGCGTCCCAGGTGTGCAGGAAGACCCGCGAGCCCGGCGTTGTCCCGGTGAGCGCGTCCGCCGCCAGGATCACGGCGGCCGACGTCCACGTGCTGCGCTCCACAGGCCAGCGCACCTGCTCGGCGAACTGGTAGCCCGTCCAGTACACGCCGTCGTCGGCGTCGCGCAGGTGCTGCACGTCCCGCAGGAGGCGCACGCCCGCGTCCACGTCGCCGACGGAGGCCAGTGCCAGCACCAGTTCCGAGGTCTCCGCCGCGGTCACCCACGGCTGGTCGCTCACGCAGCGCACGCCCAGTCCGGGCACCACGAAGCGGTCCCAGCGCCCGGCGATGCGCTCCTTGGCGGCGGTGCCCCGCACGGCGCCGCCCAGGACGGGGTAGAACCAGTCCATCGAGAAGCGGCCCCTGTCGGCGAACAGGTCCTCGTGCCCGTTGATGAGCACCGCGAGGCGGTCGGCGGCGGCCGTCCACGCGGGGCGGGAGCGTCCAAGGCGCGCGGCCAGGGCGGCGCCGCAGCGCAGCGCGTGGTGCACGCTCGCGCACACCGTCAGCAGGGCGTGGTCCCCCGGGGCGCCGTTCTCCGAGCGGGCCCACAGGATCTCGCCGTGCTCGCCGCGCAGGGCCAGGACGAACTCCAGGCCCTCCTCTACCACCGGCCACATCCGCTCGGCGAACGCGGTGTCGCCGGTGACGAGCAGGTGGTGGAACAGGCCCACCGCGGGATAGGCGGCGTGGTTGGCCTCGCGCAGCGGTGTCACGGGGACGCCCTGGCGGAACTTGGCGGGCCATCCGCCCCCGGGCGCGCGGCTGTCGGCCAGCCACAGGTAGGCGCGCCGGGCCGCCTCGGCGTGTCCGGGCGCGCTGCGGCCGGTCACGGTCAGGGCCATGGCGCACTCCACGTGGTCCCACACGTCGGTGTGCCCGCCGGGGAACCACGGGATGGCCCCGCTGTCCTCCTGGCAGCGTGCGAGGTAGGAGGCGGAGCGGTGCAGCTGCTCGGCGTCGAGCACGCCGGGCAGGCTCAGGGCGTCGTGAGGGGCCGGTCCGGTCGTGGGCGCGGGCACGGGGGTGACGGACATCAGGCGTCGTGCGGTTTGCGCACGTACACGACCACGCTCTTGCCGATGACCGGGTTGAGCAGGCGTTCGGCGGCGCGGGTCACGGCGGGGGCCTTGAGCATGTCCCACACCAGCATGTCGTGGTAGGCCTTGGCGAGCGGGTGGTCGTCCCGGTCGGTGCCCACCGCGCACTTGATCCACCAGTAGGGCGCGTGCAGGGCGTGCGCGTGGTGGTGCGGGCCGATCTCGAAGCCGGTGGCCTTGAGCTTGGCCTCCAGTTCGGCGCGCGTGTAGATGCGGATGTGCCCGCCCTCGTTGGTGTGGTACTCCTCCGACAGGGCCCAGCACAGGCGCTCGGGCAGGAAGCTGGGCACGGTCACCGCGGCGATGCCGCCGGGCCGCAGTACCCGGAAGAGCTCGGCCATCGCGGCGGTGTCGTGCGGGATGTGCTCGAAGATCTCGGCCGCGACCACGCGGTCGAAGCTGGCGTCGTCGAAGGGCATGTCCAGGGCGTCGCCCTTGACGGTCTCGGCCCTGGCCTCCTCGGGAGCCTCGCCCTCGTGGCGCATCGCGGCGAACATGGTCTCGACCTCGGCGAGGTCGGCGACGTTCTGGTCGAAGGCCACGATGTCGGCGCCGCGTCGGTAGACCTCGAAGGCGTGGCGGCCGCCGCCGCAGCCCAGGTCGAGCACGCGGTCGCCCGGGCCGACGGGGAACAGGTTGAAGTCGACGGTGATCAGTGGAGGCTCCCTGGGGATCTGGCTCGGGGATCTGGGCTTGGGGCTCCGCGGCCGCGGACGCGGGGCGGTGGGTCGCGCGCGGTCCGGGCCGGTCAGGCGCCGTTGGCGCGGGCCCGCTCGGGTGCCGGCGCGGACGCGGGCTCGGCGGGCCCGGGGCGGGTGTCGCCTTCGGCGGGGCGGTTCCCCCGGACGGCGTCGACGGTGGAGGCGTAGCGGCGCGCGGTCAGTTCGGCGACGGCTCTCCAGGTGAAGCGCTCCTGGACCCGGCGCCAGGCGGCGGCGCCCATGCGTTCGCGTTCGGCGTCGTCGTCGAGCAGGGCGGCCAGCGCCTCGGCGAGCACCTCGGGGTCGCCCGGGGCCACCAGGCGCCCGGCGTCCCCGTCGGTGCCCACGACCTCGGGCAGCGCTCCGGCGTGGCTGGCCACCAGCGGCGTGGCGCAGGCCATGGCCTCCACGGCGGGCAGGGAGAACCCCTCGTAGAAGGACGGGACGACCGCCACCTGGGCGCTGGCGATGAGTTCGGCCAGGGCGGTGTCGTCGATGCCGCTGACGAACTCGACGCGGTCGCGCAGGCTCAGCTCGTCCACCAGCTGGTCGGTGGGGCCGCCGGGTTTGGGTCTGCTGACGACGGTCAGGGTGATGTCCCGTTCGGTGGCGAGTTTGGCCGCGGCGCGCAGCAGGACCGCCACGCCCTTGAGGGGGCTGTCGGCGCTGGCGGTGCACACGATGCGTCCCGGTACGCGCTCCAGCCCGGGGCGCGGGTGGAAGTGGCGGGTGTCCACGCCCAGCGGGGTGACCTCCATGGCGGCGGGTGCGACGCCGAACTCGCGGGCGATGTCGTCGGCGGAGGACTGGGAGGGCACCAGGATCGGGTCGAGTCGGCGGGCGACCCTGGCCTGCATGCCCACGAACCCGTACCAGCGGCGCTTGGTGAGCTTGTGCAGGCCCCGGGCCTCGGCCAGTTCGATCCTGCGGTCCACGCTGATGGGGTGGTGGATGGTGGTGACCAGGGGCAGCCCGGCGGACCTGATGCCGAGCAGTCCCCAGCCCAGCGTCTGGTTGTCGTGGACGACGTCGAAGTCGTCCAGGCGGCGGCGCAGTTCGCGGTTGGCGCGCAGGGAGAAGGTGAGGGGCTCGGGGAAGCCGGCGGTCCACATGGTGGCGACCTCCAGGGCGTCGATCCAGTCGCGCCACTCGCGTACGGGCGGGGCCTTGAAGGGGTGGGCGTCGTTGTACAGGTCCAGGGAGGGGACCTTCTCCAGGGTCACGCCCTCGTCCAGGACGGGGTAGGGCTGGCCGGAGAGGACGGTGACCTCGTGGCCCAGTGCGGCCAGTTCGCGCGAGAGGTGGCGGACGTACACGCCCTGTCCGCCGACGTGCTGCTTGCTGCGGTAGGACAGCAGGGCGACGCGCAGGGGGCGCTCGGCACGGGGCCGTGGGCTCGGTGTGGTGCCCGACTGGGTCAAGAGTCCACCTCTTCGTTGGGTCGCGGGCCCGGTCACCGCGGGCGCGGACGCCGTCGGCCGGTGACAGGCGTGCGCGTGCCTATGTTACTCGGCAGTTGTGTTCGGACCGGCGTCGGGCCGGTTGGTAAGGGATCCTATGCCGGGCGCCCTGCGGCGGGGCTCCGGCGGGGCGCGTCGCCGTGTCAGGCGCGGCGGGTGCCTGGGCGGTCGGAGGAGAGGCGGTGTTCATGCGCGGTACACAAATGAGAACAAATTCTACAAAGCCTGTCAGGCATTCCGAAAACCCCGGTCTGCTTTTCGTATTGCTACTACTACGTCGGGCGATGAGGTGAGGATCATGGGCTTGACCGGCAGTCTTCGGGGGAATCGGTTGGATAACGTGTTCTCGTAACAGCCGCCGCCTCCGGGTGGGCGTCGGCGACGGGCTTCAGCGCCGGGGCGAGCGGGCAGCGCGCGGGCTGACGACGAAGGGGAGATCCTGTGCCGGTGCAGGCGGCGAGCGGAACGATGTCACGAAGTCAGACCCAGCGCCGCAAGCGCATCGTGCAGACCGCGGCCGCGCTGGCCGTGCGCGGTGGCGTGGAGGCCATGCAGATGCGTTCGGTGGCCGAGCGCGCGGGTGTCGCCCTCGGCACGCTCTACCGGTACTTCCCCTCCAAGATGGACCTGGTGGTGGCCGTGGTCACCGAGGAGCTGGACCTGCTGGAGGGCGGTATCGTCCGCCGTCCGCCGACCGCCGACACCCCCGCCGAACGCGCGGTCGACGTCCTGCTGCGGGCCACGCGCGGGCTGATGCGCGAGCCGGAGCTGGCCGACGCGCTGGTGCGCTCGCTCATCGTGGCCGAGGTCAAGATCGAGCTCGATCTGCGCATCTCCGACCTGGTGTGGCGGGTGGCCACCGGCAACCTGGAGGCCGTCGAGGAGGAGGGCGGCACCGGGGTGGACCGCGACAGCACCGGCTACGTCCTGGTGGGCTCGCTGACGAGCGTGTGGATCTTCGAGCTGGTGGAGGTCCTCAAGGGGCGCCGCGACGTGGACGAGGTGGAGCGGCGGCTCCAGACCGCGGCCGAGCGCCTGCTCGCCCCGTTCTGATCCGCTCACCCTCCCCCGCGTCGGCGGGGAACCGGCGTCAGCCACCGCCGAAGAGCATGCCCAGCAGCCCGTCGAGCAGACCTGTGCCGCCCCCGTCGTCGTTTCCGTCCTCCTCGGGCGGGCCGCCGGGGGCGTCGTCGTCTCCGGGCTCCTCCTCTCCGGGCGGGTCCGGATCGCCGTCGGGCCCCTCGCCTCCGGAGGGCGGGCCGGCCTCCGGCGGGGGCGGTGCGGGCGTGGCCCGTTCCGGAGCCGGTTCGGGGGCCTGGTGCCCGCCGTCGTCGCCCTCCCCCTGCCGCGGCTCCGTCCCGGCCCCGGGTTCGGCGGGCTCCGTCGGCGCGGTCGTGGGCTCCACGGTCGGTCCGGCCTCCGGTTTGGTGTCCGCGCTGGTCGCGTCGGTCTCCACCTGCGGGACCAGTGGTCCGCGCCCGGTCTCGTCGGGCCCGGCGCCGATCATCGTGGAGGGGCCGCCCACGGCGCTGGCCCAGCCCCACAGCGCGACCGCCAGCACCACGGTGGCCAGGCCGGAGACGGCGGGCAGCGGCCAGCGGCGGCGTGCGGTGCGCCGGTCGTCGGGACCGTCACCGGAGTCGTCGGCCCCGGTAGGGGAACCGGGCCCGGCCAACGGGGTGACCGCTTCGTCGCGCACCGGGTGGTCGTGTGTGGTCAGCCGGTCGCCGGGCAGGGCGCGGGGTGGCGCCTCGGGGCCGGGACCGGCCGCCTCGTTCTCCAACTCGGCCGCCCCGGCGGCGCGGGAGCGGTGCATCGGGTACCCCTCGACTGTGAGGGGGTGCATCTGCGCGGCGATACGGTCGCGGGCCGCGGCCAGGCCGGGGCCGGTGCAGGTGCGCACCACCGCCTCGCGCAGGCCGGGCGGCGGGCCGGGCGGGCGCAGCAGGGCCAGGGCCTGGGAGACGTCGTGCACCTGTGCGCGCCAGGCGGCGGTGCCCGGGCCGCCGGTGTCCCCGGCGCCGCCGGAGGCTCCCGTCTCCCGGGAGGTTCGGGGGTCGGGGACGCGGTGGTCGCCGTCGCGGCCGTCCAGGTTCTCCGCGGCGCGTCGGATCGCCGAGCGCGTCAGCTCGCCGCAGATCTGGGGGTCCAGGCCCAGGACGCGCGCGACCGCGGAGGTGGGCAGCGCGTGCCGCAGGTTCAACTCCACCAGTTCGCGGTGGCTGGCGGGCAGCCGGGCGAACATGCGGGCCACCGGCTCCTCGGCGGGCACCGTGGCCAGCCGGGTGTAGGGGCTTACGCGGGCCAGGCCGCGGCGCTGGCAGGCCGAGCGGACCAGGGCGTACAGCCAGGAGCCGAGGTCGGCCGGGTCCGCGCGCCGCGAGTCGAGGACGACACCGGCGACGAGGCCGTCGTGCACGGCCTCGGCCGCCCGCCCGGTGTCCTCTTCACCCAGCAGCGACCAGGCGTACCGGTACAGGGACGGCGCGAAGGCGTCGTAGAGCGCCTCGACCGCCGACGGTTCGCCTGGTTCGCTACCTCTGGTCACTTTTCTAACCCCCCGTTCCCCGCGACGGTAGCGAGGGGAGAGGCGACGCGTGGGTGAATCGTCTACCTGTGTCTTGAAGGTAAGTCTTCCGTAACCTCAGAGCCGGATGCGGGACCCGACGGTCGCGGATCGGCTACTCTCCGCCGCGTGACGGCGACCCGATGGCGATCATCCGCTCGACGGAGCGGCGGGCGCGAGCGGAGGTGTCGGCGTCGACCGTGATCTCGGTCGTGCCGAACCGCAGCGCGTTGAGCAGCTTGTCCGCGTCGATCATCTTCATGTAGTGGCACTCGGCGCGGGAGTTGACCGCCTCGAACTCCGTGTTCGGGTTGGCGTTGCGCAGCTGGTGCAGCATGCCGGTCTCGGTCGCGATGAGGACCTTCTTGGCGCTGGTGTTCTCCGCGGCGGTCAGCATCCCGCCGGTGGAGAGGACCTTGACGCGCTCCTGCGGGACGGCGCCGCTGCCCACGAGGTAGAGGGCGGAGGTGGCGCAGCCGCACTCGGGGTGGACGTAGACCTCGGCGTCGGGCTCGGCGGCGACCCGCTCGCGCAGGGTGTGCCCGTCGATCCCGGCGTGCACGTGGCACTCGCCCATCCACACGTGGATGTTGTCGCGGCCGGTGACCCGCTTGACGTGGGCGCCCAGGAACTGGTCCGGCAGGAAGAGGATCTCGCGGTCCTCGGGGATGGAGCGGATGACGTCCGCCGCGTTGGAGGAGGTGCAGCAGATGTCGGTCTCGGCCTTGACCGCCGCGGTGGTGTTGACGTAGGCGACCACGACCGCGTCGGGGTGCTCGGCCTTCCAGGCGCGCACGTCCTCGGCGGTGATGGTGTCGGCCAGCGAGCACCCGGCGGCGGGGTCGGGCAGCAGGACGGTCTTCTGGGGGGCGAGGATCTTGGCGGTCTCGGCCATGAAGTGCACGCCGCAGAAGACGATGGTGCTCGCGTCGACACCGGCGGCCAGGCGGGACAGCGCCAGGGAGTCACCGGTGTGGTGGGCGACGTCCTGGATTTCCGGGCGCTGGTAGTTGTGCGCGAGGATGACAGCGTCGCGCTCCTTCGCCAGGCGGTGGACCTCAGCGGCCCATTCCTGCCTGGTCATGGTGTCCGCCGTGGCGGTGACCGGTGCCATGTCCAACTACTTCCTTGAGGCTGTGGGCAACGCCGCGCGGGCGCCGTGCCGTGGAGGGTCGGTGCGGGCGAGGACAGGTTTTTGTCTGTCAGGCACAAACCTGGTGAAGCTTAACATGACGGGTAATGGAAGGGACAGGGTGGACATCCCTCAGGAAAACGGACAGGTCGCGGCGTCCGTCTGCTCCGCGTCCGACCACGCGGAGCTGTCGGTGCACGAGGCGCTCGCGGTCGTGCTCCAGATCCGCGCCGGTGAACTGTGCGTCCTGCTGTGGCGCAGGGCCCTGCCGCCCTGCGAGGGCGCCTGGGCGCTGCCCGGCGGCAGGCTCGGCCGGGGGGAGAACCTGGGTGCCTCCATCCGGCGCCAGCTCGCCCAGAAGGTCGACGTGAGGGATCTGTCACACCTGGAGCAGTTGGAGACCCGCAGCGACCCCGACCGCGTCCCCCGGCGCCGCACCCTGGCCACCGCCTACGTGGGGCTGGTCCCCGCCGACGTGGACCCGGTCGTGCCCGGTGACACCGGCTGGCACCCGGCCGCCGACCTGCCGACCATGGCCTTCGACCACGCCTCCATCGTCCGCTCCGGACGCCAGCGGCTGCGCGCCAAGCTCAGCTACACCAACGTCGGGTTCGCCCTCGCCCCGCCGGAGTTCACGATGTCGGAGCTGTCCGGCTACTACCGGGCAGCGCTGGGCCACGACGTGGCCGCCACCAACCTGCGCCGCGTCCTGCTGCGTCGGGGCCAGATCGAGGAGACCGGCCGCTCGGTTCCCTCGGGCCGCTCCGGGGGCCGGCCCGCCGCGCTCTTCCGGTTCCGCGAGCGCGGCCTCCAGATCACCGACGCCTTCGCGGTGCTGCGCCCGCCCAGCTGAAGGCGCAGCGGGGTCCGCCCGGTCCCGCCCCCCGGGAGCCGGTCCGCCCGGCCGGGCGCCGAGGGCGCGCCGAGCGGCCGGGAGCGCGCCGCCCGCGCGGTCCGGGCCGGGTCCGCTCCCGGGCCGCCGCCCCTTCCCCCGTCCGGG
This sequence comes from Nocardiopsis akebiae, assembly GCF_018316795.1. Classification (NCBI taxonomy): domain Bacteria; kingdom Bacillati; phylum Actinomycetota; class Actinomycetes; order Streptosporangiales; family Nocardiopsidaceae; genus Nocardiopsis; species Nocardiopsis akebiae. Next base: position 5,584,009 of record NZ_CP074132.1, on the reverse strand, counting down.
GACCGTCGTCGGCGGCTTGTACACTCCCTGACCGTGGCAATTCGTACTGCGGTCTTCGACGTCGGCGAGACACTCGTCGACGAGACCCGGATCTTCGCGCGCTGGGCCGACCGCTTCGGCATCCCGCACATGGCCTTCTTCGGGACCATCGGCGGCGTGCTCGCCTCCGGCGGCACCCTCACCGACGGCTTCCGCCTGCTCGTGCCCGGGTTCGACCTCGCGGCCGAGAGCGCGCGCTGGCGCGCCGAGGACCCTGACGGCGAACGCGAACACTTCGGCGAGGCCGACCTGTACCCCGACGTGCGCCCCGCCTTCGCTGCCATGCGCGCGTCCGGGATCTCCCTGGTCATCGCGGGCAACCAGCCGCCCGAGGCCGGACCCGCCCTGACCGCCATGGACCTGGGCGTGGACGGCATCGGGATCTCCGACGACTGGGGCGTCAAGAAGCCCGAACCCGCGTTCTTCGACCGAGTCCTGTCCCTGGTCCGGGCCACCAGCCCCGGCACCGAACCCGGCGAGATCGTCTACGTCGGCGACCGCGTCGACAACGACGTCCTCCCCGCCCGCGCCGCCGGGATGCGCACCGTCCTGCTGCGCCGGGGCATCTACGGCTACCGCCACGCCGCCGCGCAGGAGGCGGCCCGCGCCGACGCCGTCCTGGACGACCTCCACCAGCTCGCCGACTGGATCGGCCGTCAGGGCTGAGGCGGCACGCCGAGGGGCCGGGTCGTGGGATCCGGCCCCTCGGCGTGCCCGCCGTCTTCGGTTCCGGTACGGTCACGGCCTCCACCCCACGGTTTGACCAGCGCGCCCGGGGGTAACGTGCGAACGGCCTGCCCCTCGCCACACCTCACCTTCCGGACCCTCCGGTTCCCCGAATGGAGACGACACCGCCGATGATCGCGTTCGAGGGCGCCGCCAAGCTCTATCCCGACGGCACGGTGGCCGTCGACCAGCTGGACCTGACCGTCGAGACCGGCCAGACCACGGTCTTCGTGGGTCCCTCCGGAAGCGGCAAGACCACGTCGCTGCGGATGATCAACCGCATGGTCGAACCGACGGGGGGCACCGTCCGCATCGACGGCGAGGACGTGCGCCAGCGCGACCCCGCGGCGCTGCGCCGCTCCATCGGCTACGTCATCCAGCAGGCCGGGCTCTTCCCGCACCGCACCGTGCGCGACAACATCGCCACCGTGCCCCTGCTGCTCGGCTGGGGCCGGGCCAAGGCCAGGGCGCGCGCCGCGGAGCTCATGGAACTGGTCGGTCTGGAGCCCGCCCAGGCACGGCGCTACCCCCACCAGCTCTCCGGGGGCCAGCAGCAGCGCGTCGGCGTGGCCCGCGCACTGGCGGCCGACCCGCCCATCCTGCTGATGGACGAACCCTTCAGCGCCGTGGACCCCGTCGTGCGCGCCAGCCTCCAGGACGAGCTCCTGCGTCTGCAGAAGGAGCTGCACAAGACCATCGTCTTCGTGACCCACGACATCGACGAGGCCGTCCGGCTCGGTGACCGTATCGCCGTCTTCCGCCCCGGCGGGAGGCTCGCCCAGTACGACACCCCCCAGAACCTGCTGGCCGCGCCCGAGGACGCCTTCGTGGAGTCCTTCATCGGCTACGACCGGGGCGTGCGGCGCCTGTCCTTCTTCCCGGCCGACAGGCTCTCCCCGCGCCAGGACGCCGTCCTGGAGGAGAGCGTGCGCGCGGGCGCCGCGGCCGCCTCGCTCGGGGACGAGCCCTGGGCCCTGGTCGTCACCGGCGACCGGATGCCCCTGGGCTGGGCCAGCGCGCGGCAACTGGCCGACGCGCCCGCCGACACCGCCCTGGGCGCGCTCGAACTCGCGCCCTTCGGCCACACCTTCGCCGTGGGCACCGACTCCCTGCGCGCCGCCCTGGACGCGGCGGTGCTCTCGCCCGCGGGCCGCGCGGTCGGCGTCGACGCCGACGGCCGGGTGGTCGGCGTGGTCTCGCAGGACGACCTGGGCGCCGCTCTGTGGTCGGTGACCGAGTGATCGCCGAGGCCGTCGCCGGGGTCTGGGGCGCCGGGTCCGCGGCCGGACCGTCCGGCACAGGAGCGCTCGCCGCAGCGTGGGACTGGGCCGTGCGCGTCGTGGACTGGGGCGTCGCGAACTGGAGCCATCCCGGCGACCCGGACCGGGGCGTCCTGCCCCGCCTGACCGAGCACATGCGGCTGTCCTACCTGTCCATCCTCATCGGACTGGCGGTCGCCCTGCCCCTGGGGCTGGCGTGCGCGCGCTGGAAGCGCCTGTACCCGCCGGTGCTGACGGGTGTGAACGTGCTCTACTCGGTGCCCTCCATCGCCCTGTTCTTCCTCATGCTGCCCTACACAGGGTTCAGCGACTGGACGGCCATCGTGCCGCTGGCCCTGTACACCCTGGTGATCCTGCTGCCCAACGTGGTGGACGGGCTGCGCCAGGTCCCCGACCACGTGCGCCAGGCCGCAGTCGCCATGGGCTTCGGCCCGCTGCGGCGCCTGCTGTACGTGGAGATGCCGGTGGCCGTGCCGGTGGTCATCGCCGGGCTGCGGGTGGCCTCGGTGGCCACCATCAGCATGGTCAGCGTCGCCTCCCTCGTGGGCCTGGGCGGTCTCGGCCGGCTCATCCTCAGCGAGGGCTTCCGGCGCCAGTTCGACGCGCCCATCGTGGTCGGCATCGTGCTCACCGTGGTCCTGGCGTTCGTCACCGACGCGGTGCTGGTGCTCGCCCAGCGCCTGCTCACCCCCTGGTCGCGCCGCGACGGCGCCGTACCGCGCCGCAGGCGCCGGGCGGTCGCGGCGGAGGCCGCCGCGGCGGACCCGGCGGCGGACCCGCGGGCCGCGACCCCGGCGGGGGACGGTCGCCAGCGGACGCGGGCACCGGTGACACGGCGGGGGAGAGGTAACCATGGACATCCTCAACGACCTGGTCGCGTGGTTCGCCGACCCCGCCCAGTGGACCGGCGCCGCGGGCATCCCCGCGCGTCTGGGCGAACACGTCTACTACTCGCTGCTCGGACTGCTGCTGTCCGCCGCCGTCGCGGTTCCCCTGGGGCTGCTCACCGGGCACACCGGTGTGGGCGGTTTCCTGACCACCAGCCTCGCCAACTTCGCCCGCGCCCTGCCCACCATCGGCGTCCTTTTCCTCATCGTGCTGGCCGCCGGGATCGGGATCGTGCCCGTGCTGTGCGCGCTGGTGGCGCTGGCCGTGCCCCCGATCCTGGTCAACACCCACGAGGGCGTGCGCGGTGTGGAGCCCCGGCTCAGGGACGCCGCCGTCGGGATGGGCATGCGCGGCCACCAGGTGCTGCTGCGCCTCGAACTGCCCGTGGCCACGCCGCTCATCCTCATCGGCATGCGCACCGCCGCCGTCCAGGTGGTCGCGACCGCGACCATCGCCGCCTACGTGGGGGTCGGCGGCCTGGGCCGCTACATCGTGGACGGCCAGGCACGCCAGGACCTGACGATGATGCTCGGCGGATCGGTGCTGGTGGTGCTGCTCGCGGTACTGACCACGCTCGTGTTCGCCGGACTGCGGCGGCTCCTGGTCGCCCCCGGTCTGCGCCAGGCCGCGCCGCAGGCCTAGGTCGTGTTCCTTGGAGCGTTTCGGTCCCGTCCGTCGCCCTCAACGGAGGGCCTCCGGCTCCAGTGCTTCCGCGGGCGCCGGGCCGCCTCCCGCCGCGCCGGTTTCGCTCGGAGGGCCCGCCGGGCCGACCCGCGCGAACCGTCTCGCGAGGGGCCGCCCGGACGGCCGCTCGCTGATCCGAAGGCCTCCGCGGAACACTCCTCAGGGCCGGGCCGCGCCGCGGAGCCGGGCCACACCACAGAACCGGGCCGGGTCACAGGGCCAGGCCACCCCAGAGAGAAGGTTCCATGTACAAGAGAATCGCCCTGCCCCTGGCCGCGCTGCTCCTGACCGGGTGCGGCGCCAGCGACCCCTACGCGGAGGAGGGCGGTGGTGAGTCCGGCGGCGGCTCCGGCGGCGCGGTCGTCATCGGCTCCGCCGACTTCCCCGAGTCCACCCTGCTCGCCGAGATCTACGGCCGGGCCATGGAGGCCGAGGGCGTGGAGGTCGAATACCAGCTCGGCATCGGCAGCCGCGAGGTCTACTACTCGCAGATCGAGTCCGGCAACCTGTCGGTGTTCCCCGAGTACAACGGCGCGATCCTGGCCTACCTCGACGAGAACGCGCCCACCGGCAGCAGCGAGGAGACCAACCAGGGGGTCACCGAGGCGCTGCCCGAGGGCCTGGAGATCCTGGACTCCTCCAGCGCTGAGAACAAGGACTCGGTCACCGTCACGGGCGAGGTCGCCGAGGAGCACGGCCTGGCCAGCCTTGAGGACCTGGCCGGGGTCGCGGGGGAGCTGACCCTGGGCGGCCCGCCGGAGTTCGAGACCCGCCAGCAGGGCGTGGTGGGCCTGGCCGACGTCTACGGGGTGGAGTTCGGCGAGTTCCGGTCCCTGGAGGTGGCGCTGCTGACCCAGGCGCTCCTGGACGGTGACATCCAGGCGGCCAACCTGTTCACCACCGACCCGCAGATCACCGCGAACGACTTCGTGATCCTGGAGGACCCGGAGAACCTGTTCGGCGCGCAGAACGTCACCCCGCTGGTCAACAGCGAGCAGGTGGACGAGACCGCCCGGGGCGCGCTGAACGCCGTCTCCGCCGCCCTGACCACCGAGGCCCTCACCCAGCTCAACGAGCGGGTGGTCATCGGCAACGAGAACGCCGCCGACGTCGCCCAGGAGTGGCTGGAGCAGGAGGGGCTGGCCTGAACGGTCGGTGTCCGGCGGTCGGCTCTCCCGCCGGTCGCCGGAGAGCCGGGGCCGAGGCGGCGGGTTCCGCGCGCCTCGGCCCCGCGGGGCGGGCCGCCCGCGCGCGCCCGCACCCCGGGGCCGCGGCCCCGACGTCCACCGCACCGGTCCGCCTGACGCGTTGCCCGCCTACTCCACCAGCCGGTACCGGCCGGAACGGCGGGCCAGGGCCGCGCCCTCGCCGCGGACCCCCGGCAGGTTGGTGACGTCGGCGAAGAAGACCACGTGGTCGCCGACCAGCACCCGCTGGCGCACGGAGCACTCCAGCGCGGCCAGGGCCTCGTCCAGCACGATCGCGCGGGTGCGCTCGCCCCGGTGGTGGGGCTGGTCCGTCACCAGCAGGCGCGCGCTGGGACGGCCCTCGGCGGAGAACCGCCCGGCCACGGCCCGCTGGCCGCCCCCCAGCACGTTGACGGCGAAGGCGCCGACCTCCTCGATCACCTCGGCCATGTAGCCGCTGGCGTCCACGCTGACCGACACCACGGGCGGGTCGGCCGAGACCGACCCGAAGGCGCTGACGGTGGCCCCCACGTCGTCGCGGCCGTCGGCGACGGTCACCACCGTGACGCCCACGGGCAGCAGGGCCATCGCGTCCAGGTACGTCAACGGATCTCCCACAGGCCCGGCATCATCAGAGGGCCGCCGACCGGCAGCCCCATCGCCACGGCCACGTGCTCCAGGGGACCCCAGGCGCTGACCACGGTCTGCGGGCCCGAGGCCCCCACGTCCTCGCTGGACTCGTGCTGGCGGATCCGGTCGAGCGGGTGCGCGCGGGGGAAGGGCCGCAGCGGGAGCCGCCCCGCGCCGGCCTTCTCGCGGGCCAGCCGAACGGCGGTCTCCAGACCGCCCAGTTCGTCCACCAGACCGCGCTCGTGGGCGTCGCGGCCGGTCCACACCCGGCCCCGGGCCACCTCGTGCACCTGCTCGCGGGTCATCTCGCGCGCGGCGGCGACCTTGCCGGTGAAGTCCTCGTAGATCTCGTCCAGGAGGGCGTTGACCCGCTCCCACTCGGACTCGGTGAAGGGCCGGTCGGTGTCGAACATGCCCGCGTGCTCGCCGGTGCGCACGGAGTCGCTGGTCACGCCGTACTGCTCCTTCAGCGCACCCAGGACCGGTTTGCCGGTGATCACGCCGATGGAGCCGGTCAGCGTGCCCGGCTGCGCGACGACCGCGTCGGAGCCCAGGGTCACGTAGTAGCCGCCGGAGGCCGCGACGTCGCCCATCACGGCCACCACGGGGATGCCCGCCTTGCTGGTCAGCTCGCTCTCGCGCCGGATCGCGTCGGAGGCGGTGGGGGAGCCTCCTCGGCTGTCCACCCGGAACACGACCGCCTTGACCTGGGGGTCCTTGCGCGCGGCGCGGAAGGCCGCCGCCACGGTGTCCGAGCCCATGACGGTGCCGCCGCCCAGGGGCGAGCGCCGGGTCCTGCCCAGGCTGATCGTCCCGGTGGCCGAGACCAGCGCGATGTGGCCCCCGGTGCTGCGGGAAAGCTGCTGGGGCGCGGTGTGCCTGCGGTGGTAACGGGTGACGAACTGCAGCCGCGGTTCGCCGCCCAGCTCCCCGAACAGCCGCGCGTACACCTCGTCCCGGTGGGCGAGTCCGTCGACCAGCTTGTGCTCGACCGCCTCGCGGGCCAGGAACGGGCCCTTGGAGACGAGCGCGCGCACCTCCTCCTCGGGCAGCCCCCGGGCCCGGGAGACGGCCTCGACGACCTGGTCGCCGAGAGAGGTGACGATCCGGTCGCTGGCCTCGCGCTGGGCGGCGGTGTAACCGGTCTCGGTGACGCTGTTCATCGCGTTCTTGTACTCGTGGCGCGCGCCCACCTCGTAGGACACGTCCAGCTTGTCCAGGGCGCCCTTGACGAAGGTCGTGCGCATCATCAGGCCGGTCAGGCCGAGCACGCCGGTGGGCGCCATGACCACGCGCGAGAACGCGCAGGCCAGGTAGTAGGGCAGGTTCCCCTCGCCGGTCTCGCCGAAGGAGTCGGCCCAGGCCACCGCGGGCTTGCCCGCCGCGCGGAAGTCGGCGACGGTGTCGCGCAGCTCCTGGACCTTGGCGAATCCCAGGGACCGGGCGTCCACCCGGACCAGGAGAGCCGCCACCCGCGGGTCGCGCGCGCCGCGGCGGATCCCCTCCAGGACGTCCAGGTACTGCTGCCTGCGCCGGTTCATGATCTGGCTGAACGGGTCCCCGGGGGCCTGGTCGGCGACCCCCTCCGTCAGGTCCAGCTCCAGCACCAGCGGCCCCCGGGGGCCCTGTCGGGTCTTCATGATCTTCGCGAGGTCCACCATGGGCCCAGCGTAGTGCTCCGGGGTGCGGAACACCGTCCGGAACGTGCGGAATCGGGCGATGCGGTCGCCGGGCGCGCTAAGGTCAACGGTGGTTCGAGCACGGAATCCACGAGAGGGACGACGGCATGGCGGGCATCCACGGGCGACGGCGGCGGGCGCGCGCCGCACGCGTCGGCACGGGAACGGTCGCGGCTGCCGCGGCGCTGCTGCTCCTGTCGGCCTGCTCCGGAGGGAGCGAGGCCGAACTGCAGCTCGGTGAGAGCGGGCCCCTGCCCGCGGCGGAGCCCCCGGCGCCGGAGGAGTTCGCCACCGAGAGCATCGAGGGCGTGTCCCTTCAGGTCCCCGAGGGCTGGCAGACCCAGAACGAGGGCGGTGTGCTCTGCGTGAGCCCGCCCGGACAGGAGTCCTGCGGTTACGGCTCCGTTCAGCTGACCCCGCACGCGGTCGAGAAGCACCCCCAGGGCTGGCCGGGCGAGGACGAGGCGTTCAGCAAGGAGGGCGGCTGGGCGGCCGACACCGGCAGCTGCCGCAGCCTCAACACCGCCGCCTCCGGGGGCATCGGCGTGGAGGGGGCCGAGCTCGCGGTCTCCGGCTTCACCGACCACGCCGACGGCCTCACCTCGCACCACTCGGTGTGGAACGTGGCGTGCGTCAACGGCGACACCTTCGAGGTGCGCATGTGGTTCCTGCCGGTCAGCGACGTCCTGCTCTACGTGTGGTCGGCCGACTCCCAGTACTCCGCCGTGTACGACGAGATCGCCCTGTCCATGGACACCACCGACTACCAGAGCTGACCGCCGGGAACTGACCGCCGCGGTTTCGGTTCGACGGATTACCCGAACGGGTGTCCCCGCGGTCCGATGAGGCCGTAGGGTCGTACTCGTTACGACGACGGCCGCCCGCGCGGGCGGCGCGGTCGCAGGCGACGTGAATCGGGGGCAGCACTGGTGACCACCATCGGAGCGGCGGGACGTGTCGTTCAGTACACGCTCGACAACGGATTGCGTCTGGTGACCGCTGCGGCCTCCACGGGCCAGGTCGCCTCCGTGAACCTGTGGTACGGCGTGGGGTCCCGGCACGAGGTCCCCGGGCGCACGGGGTTCGCGCACCTCTTCGAGCACCTGATGTTCCAGGGCAGCGGCGGCGTCGCCAAGGGCGAGCACTTCGAGGAGGTCGAGCGGCTCGGCGGCGACATCAACGCCTCCACCTCGACCGACCGCACCAACTACTACGAGACGGTCCCCGAACACGCCCTGGACCGGATCCTGTGGCTGGAGGCCGACCGGCTGGCGACCCTGCGCGAGGGCATGACCCAGGAGGTCCTGGACAACCAGCGCGACGTCGTCAAGAACGAGCGCCGCCAGCGCTACGACAACCAGCCCTACGGCACCGCCCTGGAGCGCATCCTGCGCCTGGCCTACCCCGAGGGCCACCCGTACCACCACCCGACCATCGGCTCCATGGCCGACCTGGACGCCGCCGACCTCGACTACGTCAAGTCGTTCCACAAGGCCCACTACGGCCCGGACAACTGCGTGCTCACCGTGGTCAGCGACCTCGACCCCGAGGACGTCCGCGGCCGCGTGGAGAAGTTCTTCGGTCCCATCCCGGCCCGCGAGAGCCTCCCCGAGGCGCCCGACGCGGCCCTGCGGGCCCCGCTGGGCGGCCCGGTCCGCGACGCGGTCACCGAGACCGTGCCCGCCGCCGGAGTGTTCCTCGGCTTCCGCGTCGCCCCCTACGGCGAGCGCGGGTTCGACGTCATGCACCTGGCCTCGGCCGTCCTGGGCCAGGGCCAGGGCAGCCGCCTGTACCGCTCCCTGGTGGTGGACCGCCCCATCGCCGCCGACGACGGCGGCGGCGCCGCAGACATTCTGCCGTTCCGCTACACCGACAGCCTGATGCTGGTGAACATGCTCTCCCGCGAGGGCGTCAGCGGCGACGTGCTGGAGGAGGCCATGCGCGAGGAGATCGCCAAGCTGGCCGCCGGGATCACCGAGGAGGAGCTGGACCGGGCCCGCGCAGTCCTGGAGCGCGACCACCTCCAGTCCATCTCCAGCCCCTCCGGGCTCGCCGACAGCATCAGCAGCTGCACCCAGCTTTTCGACGACCCCGAGCTGGCCTACACCTGGCCCCGGCGCTGGGACGACATCACCGCCGAGGAGGTGCGGGCCGCCGCCGAGCGCGTGCTGGTCGACGACAACCTGCTCGTCGTCCGCTTCGACCCCGAGGAGTCCGAGGCCGCCGAGGCGGCCGGGGCCGACACCGTCGACGCCTGATCCGGGTTCCGTTACCGCAAGCCGCAGAAAGAGCCGCAGAGCATGCCGCAGACACGCCCGGACCTCGGTGCCGTAGCGTCCTACACCTTTCCCAAGCCCCGCCGCCTCACCGTCGGCGGCGGCACGGTCGTCGCCGTCGACGTACCCGGCCAACAGCTCGTCTCCCTCCGCCTCGTGCACCCGCACGGCGGTGCCGCCGAGCCGCTCGACGCCATGGGCGTCAGCGCTCTGACCAGTGAGGTCCTGGAGGACGGCCCCGGAGGCAACAGCTCCCTGGCGCCCGCCCTGGAGCGCCACGGCGCCGAGTGGGTCTCCCGCGTCAACTGGGACGCCTTCATCACCGGCCTGGACGCCCCCGCGGGCCGCCTGCCCGAGGCGGTGCGCCTGTTCGCCGACGCCGTGCGCCGCCCCGCGCTCAACCCCGACGACGTCGTCCGCCGCCGGGACCAGCTGCTGGAGCGGTTCTGGCTGGAGGCGGCCTCGGCCGGCACCCTGGCCATGCGCAGCCTGGGCGGGCAGCTGTTCACCGGCCGCTACGCCACGCCGCTCGCGGGCGGCCCGGTCAAGCTGGCCGACGTCACCCCCGAGACCGTGGCGGCCTTCCACGCCGACTCCGTCGCCTCGGTGGCCGGGACCCTCGTGGTCGTCGGCGACCTCACCGGTATCGACCTGGAGGACCTGGGCAAGACCGTGTTCGGCGACGCCGCGGCCGTGCGCGCGCCCGAGCCGACCGAGCCCGCCCCGCCGCCCGGGGAACTGCCCCGCGTCCTGATCGTGGACCGGCCCGGCTCCGTGCAGTCCGCCCTGGTCATCGCGCACCGCGCCCCCTCCCGCTCGCAGGTGGACCTGCCGCGTGCCGAGGGCGTCAGCGAGGTCCTGGGCGGCATGTTCACCTCCCGGCTCAACCTGGAGCTGCGCGAGCGCCTGGGCTACACCTACGGCGCCGGGTCCCGCTTCGACCTGCGCCGCGACAGCGGAGTGTTCTTCATGTCCGCCCAGGTCGAGGCGGACACCACCGCCCACTCGGTCACCTCCTCGCTGGAGCAGGTCGCCAAGCTGCGCGAGTCGGGGGTCACCGAGGAGGAGCTGTCCGCCGTGCGCGACTCCAACACGGTCGGCCTGCCGGTCACCTACGCCACGGCGCGCGCCATGGCCGGGGCCCTGGTCGACATGGTGGTGCACGACCTGCCCGAGGACCACGTCGACCGCGTCCGGGCCGGTTACGAGAAGCTCACCAAGGAGTCCCTGGACAGCGCCGCCACCGAGTACCTGCGCCCCGAGGAGTCGGTCGTGGTGGTCGTCGGCGACGCCGAGCGCCTGCGCCAGCCGCTCGCCGACACCGGGGTCGGCCCGGTCGAGGTGCGCACCCCGGACTCGCTCTGGACCTGAGGCCGACGGGTGCGCGGACGGTCGGCCCGCGCACCCGCGCCATCCCCGCCAACAGTCACGGAAGCCTCGGAGTGAGACCTACGTCACTGCATGCTCGGGTCGTCGTCGGACATAACGAAAGCGAACCTATGTGTCCGTGATGTGGCAACCACCAGCATGGATCCGGCGTCCTGCTGGTATAACGAGTGATCCGTGCACCTACGTGGTGACAGCGACCGCAATGCTCCCGCAGGAGGCCACCATGGCCGGTGAATGGACCCGTGGATAACCGTGTCCTCCCTAGAGAACCCCCACACGCAGCGCCCTGAGGCGTCGCGCTCCTCCGCGCGGGCGGAGACGGCCGACACGGCCGAGCCCCGTCCCGAGGGGCGCCTGCTCAAGGGGCGCTACCAGTTGGTGTCGGAGATCGCCCGGGGCGGTGTCGGCACGGTCTGGCGTGCCACAGACCTGGTCATCGACCGCGAGGTGGCCGTCAAGGAGCTGCGCCTGCCCGCGGACCTGAGCCGCTCCGAGCGCGAGTCGCTCCTGCAGCGCACCACCCGCGAGGCCCGCGTCGCCGGACGCCTCACCCACCCCAGCCTGGTCACCGTCCTGGACGTCGTGGACGAGGACGACCGCCCCTGGATCGTCATGGAGCTGGTGGAGGCCTCCACCCTGGAGGAGCTCATCCAGGTGGGCGGCCCGCTGCCCTACCAGCGCGTGGCCGAGATCGGCCTCCAGCTCATCGACGCGCTCAAGGTCGCGCACGCCGAGGGCATCGTGCACCGCGACGTCAAGCCCGACAACGTGATGATCAGCCAGGCCGGGCGGGTCGTGCTCACCGACTTCGGGCTGGCCGCCTGGAACGGCGAGTCGGCGCTGAGCGCGTCCGGGCGCATCATCGGCTCTCCGGCCTACATCCCGCCGGAGCGGGCCAAGGCGGGCCCGGTGGGACCCGAGTCCGACCTGTGGTCCCTGGGCGCCACCCTGTACGCGGCGGTGGAGGGGCACCCTCCCTACGACCGCAAGGGCTACATCAAGATCCTGCGCCAGGAGCAGTTGGACGAGCCCGCCGAGGCCGCCAGCGCGGGCCCGCTGGCGCCGGTGCTGGCCGGTCTGCTCCGGGTGGAGCCCTCGGAGCGGCTGACCGCCGAGAACGCCACCAAGATGTTGCGGATCGCGGCTCTGGCGCCGTGGGCGCCCGAGACGAGCCCGGAGACGGCCGCGCAGGGCACCGCCACGCCCGCCGAGCCCCGTCCCGAGGGCGAGGAGCGCGAGTCGGCCCGAGAGCACTTCAAGGCGGGCGCGCACGTGCTGGCGGAGTCCATCAACGAGCGGCTGCGCAACAGCCCCGAGGCGATGAACTCGATCATGACCTCGATCCGCGAGTCGACGGACACGCTGGGGCTGACCAGTTCCGGCAAGCACGCCGAGCGCAGCCGACTGCCCGCCGTGGCCACCATCGCCGCGGTCTCCCTCGGCGTCCTGGTGCTGCTCGCGGTCATGCTCTGGGCGCTGCTCGGACGTTAGCGCCGCCTCGGCGGGGACCTTCGTGGGCCGTCGGCCGATCGGCCGGGACCGCTGTCGGGGGGTTCGGGGGGTCGTCCCCCCGGTGGGGGTGGCGAGGTGTTCCGGTGAGCGGGTGCGGTCCGCGAACGCAGTTCTCCTGAGCCGTCGGGGGGTTCGGGGGGTCGTCCCCCCGGTGGGGGTGGCGAGGTGTTCCGGTGAGCGGGTGCGGTCCGCGAACGCAGTTCTCCTGAGCCGTCGGGGGTTCGGGGGGTCGTCCCCCCGGTGGGGGTGGCGAGGTGTTCCGGTGAGCGGGTGCGGTCCGCGAACGCAGTTCTCCTGAGCCGAGTGGGGCCGGCGGGATTCGAACCCGCACTGTACAGCACCTAAAGCTGCCGTCTCCTGCCAGTTGGACTACGGCCCCTCGCGGACAACTGTACCGGTGCCGGGCGCGGGGCCCGGCCGCGGCGGGCCCGTGCGCACGCCGCGGCCGGGGGCCGCCCCCGGCACCCGTGTCACAGGCCCAGTTCCCGCTTGATCCGGTCGACGTGGCCGGTGGCCTTCACGTTGTAGAAGGCCTTCTCCACCCGCCCGTCGGTGCCCACGACGACGGTGGAGCGGATGACGCCCTGCACGACGCGGCCGTAGTTCTTCTTCTCCCCGAAGGCGCCGTAGGCGCGCAGGGTGTCCTTGTCCGGGTCGCCCAGCAGCGGGAAGGTCAGCCCCTCCTTGTCGCGGAACTTGGCCAGCTTGTCGCTCGTGTCCGGGGACACGCCCAGGACGGTCAGGCCCGCGGAGTCGAAGTCGCGCAGGTTGTCGCGGAAGTCGCATGCCTGCGTGGTGCACCCGGGGGTCATGGCCGCCGGGTAGAAGTACAGGACGACGCGCTTGCCGGTGGAGGCCAGCACCTCGCTCAGGGTGACGGGCTTGCCGTCGGCGTCGTCGAGGGTGAAGTCGGGCGCCTGGTCGCCGGGCTCCAGACGGATCGGGTCGCTCACGTGGTGTCCCCCTTGGGTTCGCGGGCGGGGCGCCGCCCCGCCGACTCTCGCCCTCACCCTAACCACCCCCGCCTTCCGGTGCCCCGGGAGTCGCCGCTTCGCGGGCTGTGCCAGGCTGGGGGGACGGTGTTCGGTTGCGATTCCGGTTCGGTTCGCCCGCATCCGGAGTGACCAGCGGCGCGATCACCTATTGTTGACCGCACTCGTCCTGTCGTTCGGCCCCGGCGACGTCCGCCGCGCACCGGGGACGCCGCGTCGGCGGCGCCCGGCGGGCCGGAACACACCCGCTTCGCTTGGAGAGTATTGGCGACGATGCCTGGATTCACACTCGACGAGGTCAGGGCCCGGACCCTCAAGGAGCGCGACTCCTGGTGGACGGTCTACCTCGTGGACCCCATCGCGGTCCGGCTCGTGCGCCTGGTGGCCAACCGCACCTCGATCACACCCAACCAGCTGACGGTGGTCGCGCTCTTCCTGGGGCTCGGCGCGGCCGTCTGCTTCTCGCTGGGCTACCGCCACTTCCTGGCGCTGGGCGCGCTGCTGTACCTGCTGTCCTTCCTGATGGACTGCGCGGACGGCAAGCTGGCCCGGCTCACCGGCTCGGAGTCGCTGTTCGGGTCGTGGATGGACTACGTCTCCGACCGGTTCCGGGTGCTGGTGTGCGTGGTCGCCCTGATGGGCGGGCAGTACGTCGTCGCCGAGAACGCCGAGGGCGACGGGCCGGTGTGGTTCGTGTGGCTGGCCCTGGTCGTGGTGTTCCTGGACATGCTGCGCTACCTCAACGCGCTCCAGGTGTACAAGGTCCGCAGGGAGATGCGCTCGCACCTGGCCGCCGCCCTGGAGAGGGCCCGCGCCACCCTGTCGATGCTGGAGCCGGAGGAGGACGACACCGGCTCGGCCACCGGCGCGGGCGGGCGGACGATGAGCGACGGCGGCGAGCAGGCGGTGCTGCGCCACGGCATCGCCGTGCTGGAGCAGATACTGCACAGCCAGAACGAGCGCGAGGCCCGCAACCAGCGCTCGGCGGGCAAGCAGCCCGACCTCACGCTGCCCAAGGTGGACCTGCACCAGGAGTTCCGCAACCGCTTCCCGTGGTACCAGCGGTTCTGGTCGGCCCTCAACGCCAGACGGGTCAGAACCCACCTGGTGGGCGGCATCGAGTTCCAGATGTCGGTGTTCGTGATCGCGCCGCTGGCGGCCGCCGTGTTCGGTGCGCCGTCCCTTATCGGGTGGATCACCGCCGTGGCGGGTGTTTTGCTCCTCGCGTTCGAGATCGCCATCATCTATAAACTGTGGTTGTCCACGCGGGACTTCTTCCGCGTGGTCGACGGAATCGACAGCGCGCTGAGATTCTCCGGTCCGTCCGACGGCGCGGAGGAAGGGAGCCGGGACACCGGCTCGGACACGGGTTCTCAGACGACCCTGCGCTAGTGGAGAGAGGCACCCATGACGGGACGTGACACCGAACCGCGCCTGACCCCGGCGGACGTCGTCGCCGAGATCAACCGCGAACAGCGCCAGCTCGCCGAGACCCTGGACGAGTTGAGCGTGCAGGCCCGGCCCGCCAACATCGCCCGCAAGCAGATGGAGAGGGTCCGCGAACGCGGCGCCCGGATCGTGGACGAGGCGCGCGCCCTGGTGGTCGGGGGCGGCGCGGTGCGCGTGGAGAGCCACCCGGTGGAGCCCGAGGAGGGCAGCATCGTCGTCAAGGGCGACGGCCACGTCGTCACCACCTACCAGTCGCGCGGTCAGCTCCCCCCGGAGGCGCTGCTGCTCGCGGTCGGCGTCGGCGCGGTCGTCGCCGTGGGCGTGGTGGCCTGGGCGGTGCACCGCAGGAGGAAGTAGCGCCGGACCGGCGCGCGTTCGGAGGGGCCCGCGTCAGCGGGCCCCTCCGTGTGCGTCGCGGGGGCGTTCGAGGCGGTGCCCGCTACGGGCCCGCGCGCGGCCGCGGGCCCCGGGCGGCGCCGCCTACAGGAAGGTCTGGCCCTCGCCCCGGTAGGTGGGCACGGCGCCCGCGTACTCCCCGGTGTCGGAGTCCACCAGGTGCAGGGTGTCGAAGCGCTCGCACAGCTCTCCCGCCTTGGCGTGGCGCATCCACACCCGGTCGCCGACGGACAGGCCGTCGGCCGCGGCGCCGAGCAGGGGCGTCTGCACCTCGCCCGCGCCCTCGTTGACGCTGTAGGAGAGACCGGCGGGCAGGTGGGGGAGCGGGGCGCGGTGGGCGTTCACGGGGCCCGAGGCGGGGTAGCCGCCGCCGAGGGCGGTGGCCACGCCCGGCCCGGGTCGGCGCACGACGGGGAGCGCGAACAGGGCGGCGGGGCGCCCGCCGAAGGAGCGGTAGTGGTCGAACAGGTGCGGGTGGTAGAGCCCCGAGCCCGCCGCCAGCTCGGTCACGGCCCTCTCCCGGCCGGTGGTGTGCAGGCTGCCGGTGCCGCCGCCGTTGACGAAGCGCAGGTCGGCGACCTCCCGGACGGCGTACACGATGGCGGCGCGGCGCTTGGCCAGCTCCACGGCCGAGCGGCGCTGGACGGCGCGCAGGAGGCGGCCGTAGAGCGGCCTGCCGGGCGGGGCGTCGCCCACCCCGGCGATCTGCCCTTCGTAGGCCATGATCCCGTCCAGCTCCAGTTCGGGGCGGGCCGCGACCGCGCGGGCGAACGCGGCGGCCTGGGCCGGGGTGCGCACGGGGGAGCGGTAGGTGCCCACGCGCAGGCGCGGTCCCACGGGCTGCCAGCTGGTGTCCACGTCCAGGCACACCCGGACCGGCGGGGCGTCGGGGCCGCGGGAGTCGGCGGCCTCGGCGACGGCCGCGCCGATCAGGTCCAGGTGCGCGGTGTCGTCCACCATCAGGGTGATGGCGCGGGCGGCGCGGGGGTCGCGCACGAGCCTGGCCAGGGCCTGGCGGTCGACGGTGGGGTAGGCGACGAGGACGTCGTCGCTGAGGGGGCGGTCGCCGGTGGCCAGCCAGAGGGCCTCGGGCAGGGTGAAGGCCATGATTCCCGCGTAGCCGGGCAGGGCGAGGACGGTACGCAGCAGTTCGCGGCTGCGCACGGACTTGCTGGCGATCCGGATGGGCCTGCCGTGGGCGCGGCGGGTCAGGTCGGCCGCGTTGGCGCGCAGGGCGGCGAGGTCGACGAGGGCGAAGGGGGCTTCGAGCCCGCGTGTGGCGGACTCGTACGTTTCGCGCAGACTTGTCATGTCCTGAGCATGCCAGAACATGAATGTCTTTCATATTCTCGGCGGGAAAGGGGACGCGGTACCCCGCGGCGGGTGGCCCGCGGGCGGCTTCGCGATAACCGGCCCCCGGTGTTTCGGGGGCGATACCCTGGGGTGTCACGGCTGATCAGCCGTCCGACCCCGGGAGTGGTTCTTTCCATGAGTGAGCGTGAGTACGTCCTGACCCTTTCGTGCCCCGACAGCCGGGGCATCGTCGCAGCTGTGGCCAACCTGCTGTCCGACCACGGTTGCAACATCACCGAGAGTCAGCAGTACGGCGACCACTACACGGGACGATTCTTCCTGCGGATGCAGTTCGTGGCCGAGCGGGGCGGCGACGGCGTGGCCGGGGAGGACGTCCTGCGCGGCGCCTTCGCGGCGCTGGCGGGGGACTTCGGCGGCGGGAACGGCGACGCGTTCGTGGAGTGGACCCTCAACCGCCGCGACGTGCGCCCGCGCATGATCGTGATGGTGTCCAAGTTCGGCCACTGCCTCAACGACCTGCTCTACCGCCAGCGCAGCGGCCTGCTGGACGCCGACATCGCCGCGGTGGTCTCCAACCACCCCGACCTGGAGTTCCTCGCCGACTCCTACGGCGTTGACTTCCACCACCTGCCGGTCACGGCCGGGAGCAAGAAGGAACAGGAGGCACGCCTGCTGGAGCTGGTCGACTCCTACGACGTGGACCTGGTGGTCCTGGCGCGCTACATGCAGGTGCTCTCCGAGCAGCTGTGCGCCAAGATGTCCGGCAGGATCATCAACATCCACCACTCCTTCCTGCCCAGCTTCAAGGGAGCCCGGCCCTACCACCAGGCCCACGCGCGCGGCGTGAAGCTGATCGGCGCGACCGCCCACTACGTCACAGCCGATCTCGACGAGGGCCCGATCATCGAGCAGGAGGTGTCCCGGGTGGACCACACGCACAGCCCGGAGCAGCTCACGGCGATCGGCCGGGACCTGGAGTCGGTGGCGCTGGCGCGCGCGGTCAACTGGCACGCGCAGCGCCGCGTGCTGCTCAACGGGGACAAGACCGTCATCTTCGGCTGATCCGGACGCCCGCCGCGCGGCGGCGGAGTGGGTCCGTGCACGGGGGCGCCTGCGGGCGCCCCCGTGCGTTTTCCTGGCCCGACCGGATCCTCGACGCTGTTTTGGGTCGGAGTTGGGACGCACGTTGCCCGTTCCGACCAAGAAAAATTACTCACAGTGCTTTGTCGGATACAGTGTGTGTGTATATGGTGTGATCAGTTCGACATCCTTCCGGCCATGACACGGGCCCGGGTTTCGGTCCGGCCCTCTGGGAGGGCACATCCGCCGGGAAGGCGCGGAGAGCGGTCCGAGGGGCGCCTTCGGCGCCGCGACCGCCCGTGCGGCCCGCACACTGCGTAGGGGGACCCAGTGACGGACATGAGGACCGAGACCAAGGTGCCGGGAGCCCGTGAGTCGGGCCGGACGAACCGGGGGGACTCCTCCCGTGAGGAGGGCGGGCGCACCCAGATCGCGGACGGCGTGGTCGCCAAGATCGCCGGTATGGCCGCGCGTGAGATCGGCGGCGTCCACGCCATGGGGGGCGGGACCGCGCGGGCGGTCGGCGCGGTCAGGGACGTCGTGACCCGGGGCGGCGACAGCGGCTCGGTCGCGCGGGGCGTCTCCGTCGAGGTGGGCGAGCGCCAGGCCGCCGTCGACATCGACCTGGTCGTCGAGTACGGCGCCGCCATCCAGGACCTGGCCGCCGCCGTGCGCCGCAACGTCACCTCGGCGGTGGAGCGCATGACCGGTCTGGAGGTCACCGAGATCAACATCCGGGTGGACGACATCCACCTGCCCGACGACGACCGCGGCGAGGACGACGGCGAGTCCGCGCCCCGGGTCCAGTGATGGCGGCCGCCGACGCGGACCCGGGCGAGGTCGCCCGGCGCCTGGCGCGGGAGGCCGAGCGCTTCCCGGACGTGGTGGAACTGTCCTCGGGGGGGTTCGGCACGCTGACCACGCCCGTCCCCGGGGGACGGGTCCTGGGGGTGGCGGTACGCGCCGACAGCGTCGAGGTCGGCGTCGTGGTCCGGTTCGGGCGGCCCCTGCCGGAGATCGCCGCCGAGCTGCGCCGCGGCCTGACCCCGGCCGCCGGGGGCCGCACCGTCCACGTGTCCGTGGAGGACGTGGTCGCGGGACTGCGGGACGGCGCCCGTACGGGTGGTTGAACAGGCAGCATCGGGTGCTGGACAAGAGGGGGAAGCCATGTGGCCCATCGTCGGACTGTCCTACGGGACGGTACTGGGGCTGGCCGCCGCGTTCGGCGGTTTCACGGCCTTCGCGCTGGTCCTGATCCTGGGGATCGCGGGGTTCGTCGCCGGTCGGGCGATGGAGGGCGAGATCGACCTCACCGCGATGTTCTCGCGGCGCTCCGCCTGAGAAGTGAGGGAGCGGACGTGGCCGGAGTGCGGACCAGTACGGTTCCCCGACAGCGGGAACGCCCGGGCGACGAGGTCGCCCGGGAGCGGAGCGGGGCAGACCGCGACCCCGGCGGTCGCACCGTCATCGAACCCGGTGTGGTCGAGAAGGCGGCCGCGCGCGCGGTCCGCGAGGTCCCCGGAGCCCTCCCCGCCCGCTCGCGCACGGCGCGGGCCCGGGTGAGCGGCGAGGTCGTGCTGCTCAGGCTGCGGGTCGGCGTCCGCTACCCGCACTCTGTGCGCGAGGTCGCCGCACGGGTGCGCGGGCACGTCGGGCTGCGGATCGAGCGGATCACCGGAAAGCGGGTCCACCACATCGACATCGAGATCGCGGAGTTGGTGCGCTGACATGACCACCGTGGAAGAGGTGCTCGGACGCCCCGACCAGGGCGTCGACCGCCGGGCCAGGCGGGTGGCTGTCCACACGTTCCGTCCGCGGCGGTCCTGGCCCGCTGTGATCACGGGCCTCGTGATCCTCCTCGTGGCCGTCCTGGCCGCCGCCGAGGTGATCTCGGCCCTGGCGGGGAGCCCGCTGGGGCTGATCCCGGTCGGCGCGGCCGGCGGTTACGCGGCGACCACGACCTGGTCGATGCCGTCGGTGCAGATCGCCTCGGCGGTCCTGGCGCTGATCGGGCTGGCCCTGATCGTGGCCGCCCTGGCCCCCGGGCGGGGCCGCTGGACGGCCCTGCGCACCGACGACCCCGCCCTGGTGGTGGGGCTGACCCGGCCCGCGCTGCGCCGGGCGGTGGCCGCCGCTGCCGAGGGCGTCAGCGGCGTCGAAGGCGTGCACGTGACGGTGCGCGGCAACAGGATCCGGGTGCACGCGCGCACCGGGATGCGCGGGTCGGCGGGGCTGCCCGCCGAGGTGACCGCGGCCGTTGAGCGGCGGTTGGAGGAGCTGGCACCGCTGCGCAGCATGCGGATCGCCACCCACGTGCGGTACGCGGAGGGTTGATCATGGCTGGTGACAGGTCGCGCAGGTCGGCGCGGGGGAACCGGTGGGGGCTGGCGGTCGTGGGGGCGGTGCTGCTCGTCGCCGGGCTGGCGTCGCTGGCCGCGGGGCGCGGCCTGTTCGGCGGGGGAGCGGCCGACAGCGTCCTGCTCGGCCCCGGGGCCCGGGAGGCGCTCGACCAGCAGTGGGTGCCCTACGCGGCGGTCGCGGTGGCCTTCGTCGCCGGTTTCCTGGCCCTGCGCTGGCTGATGTCCCAGGGGCTCAACGACACGGTGGGGCGCCTGGTCCTGGAGCGCGGGGAGCAGGGGCGGGTGGAGATGCCGGAGAACGTGGCCCGCGGTGCCCTGGAGCAGGAGGTCGCCGACTACCCGGGCGTGCGCCGCGCCCGCGCGCGGCTGACCGAGTCCGCCGAGGCGCCGCACCTGCGCCTGGCGCTGACCCTGGACGACGACGCCGACGTGGCCGGGGTGTGGCGGCGGGTGAGCTCGGAGGCGCTGGCGAACCTGCGCCGGGCGCTGGACCTGGAGCAGGTCCCGGCCGTCGTGCGGATGTCGATGACGGCACCGGCCAAGAACCCGCGGCGCAGCCTGGCCTGAGCCGTTGCCGCTGATCGTCGGTGCCCGCTGTTAGCTTCGCCACATGACTCGAATGACCTTCGTGAACCTGCCCGTCAAGAGCGTCGACGCCACCCGGGAGTTCTTCAGCGCGCTGGGCTTCGGCTACGACGAGGCCTTCTCCGACGACAGGGCGCTGTGCATGGTCGTCAGCGACCAGTCGCGCGTCCTGTTCCTGTCCGAACCCTTCTTCGCCGAGTTCACGCCCTCGGGGACGGCCGACACCTCCGCGGGCGCGGAGGTGATCACCTGCCTGAGCGCCGACAGCCGCGAGGACGTGGACCGGATCGCGGAGGCCGCCGCCGTGGCCGGGGCGTCCCACGCCAGGACCACCGAGCACACCGGCATGTACTCGCGCTCCTTCGCCGACCCCGACGGCCACCTGTGGGAGTTCCTGTACATGGACGCGACCGCCGCCATCTCCTGAGCGGCGGCCGGGCGCGGGCCCCGCGCCCGGCCGCCGCGTCAGCGCACGGCGTCGCGCTCGTGGCGGATCCGGCCGTCGCGCAGCACGGTGCGCACGCTCGTCTCCGGCGAGGCCAGGACCCCGATGTCGGCGAGCGGGTCGCCGTCGACCACGACGAGGTCGGCCCGCGCCCCGTCGCGCAGGGTGCCGACGACCCCCTCCAGCCCCAGCAGCCGTGCGGCGTTGACGGTGGCGGCGCGCAGCACGTCCGCGGCGGGCTGGACCCGGCCGCGGATGGCGAACTCCTGGCTCTGGCGGTCCTGCATGCCGCCGAGCAGGTCGCTGCCGAAGACCAGGTTCACCCCGGCCTCGTGGGCCATGCGCAGGGCGTCCAGCCCCCGGTCGAGCACGGTGTCCACCTTGGCCTGGCTGGCCGCGGGCAGCCCGTTGGCGGCCCCCTGCCGGGAGAGCTCCTGGTACGTGACCAGGGTGGGCACCAGGTAGGCGTCGTGCTCCAGGAACAGCTCGATGCTGCTCTCGTCGATGAGGTTGCCGTGCTCGATGCAGCGCACGCCGAGGCGGAGCCCGCGGTTGACGGCGCGGGCGGTGTAGGCGTGGCCGGTCACGTAGCGGTTGGCCGCCTCGGCCTCCTCCACCACGGCCCGGATCTCGTCCTCGGAGGACTGGGTGGAGTCGATGCGGTCGGTGGGGGAGGCCACGCCGCCCGAGAGCATGATCTTGAGGTGGTGGGCTCCGGTGCGCAGCTGCTCGCGGGCCGCGCGGCGGAACTCCACGGGCCCGTCGCACACGATGCCCGCGCCGGGGCAGCAGGCGTGGGTGTCGTTGCCCTGGCGGCCGGGCGCGCGGAAGTCGCCGTGGCCGCCCGTCTGCGACAGCGCCTTGCCGCCGAACATGAGACGGGGGCCGTCGACGAGCCCCTCCTCGACCGCCCTGGCCAGTCCCCAGTCGCCCCCGGCGACGTCGCGGACGGTGGTGAAGCCGCGCCTGAGCATGTCGCCCAGGGACCGGCCCGCGTAGCTGGCGACGTAGGCGGGCGAATGGTCCATCGCGGCGCCGAGGTCGGCGCTGAAGGCGGTCGGGTGCACGTGGGCGTCGATCAGGCCGGGCATGAGGGTGGCCCCCGCCAGGTCCACGGTCGGCACCCGCGACCCCGCCTCGGGCGGCGCCCCCTGGCCGCTGCCCGCGACGAGGCCGTCCCGCACCAGGAGCCAGGAGCCGGGGGTCCTCGTGCCCGCCTCGGGGTCGAGCAGCCCGGCGCCCGTGAAGAGGATGTGCGGTTCTGACTGGCGGGTCATGGATACCTCCGTCGGGGTTCGCGTTGTTGCAATATATGTTGCACCACGGGGAGGGGGCCACCCCGGGGGTGGTATCGCTTGGGGGTGCGGCGCGGTCCGGGGCGCCGGGACGGAGGGGTGATGGCGGACTGGATCGAGGCCGCGCTCGGCGGCGGACGCCTGGGGCGCGCGGCCGAGCGCGTGGTCAGGGTGCTGCGGGACGAGCCGAGGTTCGCCTCCTACGCGAGCACGGCCGAGCTCGCCGAGCGGGCGGGGGTCAACGTCGCCACGGTCGTACGGGCCGCGCAGGCCCTGGGGTTCACCGGCTGGCCCGCCCTGCGCGTCGAGCTGCGCTCGCGCTACCTGGCCTCGCTCAGCGCCGGAGAGGTCCTGGCCGAGCACGCCGGGGCCGACGCCGACCCCGTGCGCGAGGCCTTCCGCGCCGACCGCGAGGGGCTGCGCGACCTGGAGCGGACCCTGGACCCCGCCCGGGTGCGCGCCCTGGCGGGCGCTGTGCACGGCGCCCGCCGGACGAGGGTGGTGGGCTCGGGCACCTTCGCGGCGCCGGGCGTGCAGCTCGCGCACGCCGCGGGGATCATGGGCTACGACGTGGAGCGCCTGGAGCTTGGCGGCACCGGCCTTGTCAGCGCGCTGGCACGGATGGGCTCCGGCGACCTGCTGCTGGCGTGCGACCTGTGGCGGCTCCCGGTAGCGCTGCGCTCGGCGGCGCGGGTGGCCCGTGAGCGGTCGGTGCCGGTCGCGGTGATCACCGACCGCAGGGACTCCCCGCTGGCGGAGGGGGCTGCGCACGTGCTGCTGGTGCCCAGCGAGGGCGTGGGCATGTTCCCCTCGCTCACCCCGGTCATGGCGGTCGTCCACGCGGTGCTGGCCGAGTTGGCCCGCCTCGGAGGGGACGCGGTGCTGGCCGCCGTGCGCGACACGGAGCGGCTCTGGGAGAGCACGGAGCTCTTCTGAGCGACGCCGGGGCGAACGACCTGGGACGACGCGGTGACACCACTGTGACGTGATCAGGGTCACGTTCAATGCAATAAGTGTTGCACTTCACGCGGTGTGCCTGCTTACATGGCCCGGTCGGGCCGCCTCCGCTGGCGGTCCCTCCCGTGCACGTCCCCCGAACCGAACCTCGCCGCGAAGGTGGCCCATGCAGACGACCCATCTCGTGATCCTCGCCGTGTACATCCTGGCCATGATCGGGATCGCCCTCTACTTCGTGCGCTCGGGCAGGCTGCGCGGCGGTGACGACTTCCTGTTCGCCGGACGCAGCCTCCCCCGCCCGGTCATGATCGCCACCATGCTGGTCACCTGGGTCGGCTCGGGCACCATCATCGGCGGCGCCAACTTCGCCTACACCTACGGCCCGACGGCCGGAATGATCTTCTTCGCGGGGACGCCGCTGGGCATCCTGGTCCTGCTCCTGGCTGCCCGCCGGATCCGCCGGGCGTCCCGGCACACCATCCCCGAACTGCTGGAGGTGCGCTTCGGCATCGGGGTGCGCACCGTCGCCGCGGTGGTCACCACCATCGCCTTCCTGGGGCTGACCGCCTCGCAGTTCGTCGGCGGCGGGTACGTCGTCAGCCTGGTCACGCCGCTGTCCGCCACCCAGGGCACCGTGCTCATCGCGGTCCTCGTGACGCTGCTGACCGCCACCGGAGGCCTGTTCTCGGTCGCCTACACCGACTTCGTCTCGGCCATCCTCATCCTGCTCAGCCTGTTCGTGTCGGTGCCGCTGGTGTTCGCCGCGATCGGCGGCCCCGGCGCCTACTGGGACGGCCTGCCCGAGCAGGCGACCACCTTCAGCGGCGGGCTCACCGCCCTGCAGCTCCTCGGCTACTTCCTCCCGCTCTTCCTGCTCCTGCTCGCCGACCAGAACATGTACCAGCGCCTGGCCGCGGCCAAGGACGAGCGCGAGGCGCGCGCCTCCACCCTGGGCATGTTCGTGGGCAGCTTCTTCGTCTTCGTGCCCGTCGTGCTGCTCGCCACCTGCGCCGCCATCCTCATGCCCGGCATCAACGGCGACATGGCGGTGCTCAGCCTGGCCTCCGAGGGCTACCTCCCGGTGGTGCTGGGCGGTCTGATCCTCGCCGGGGCGGTCGCCTTCGTCATCACGACCGGATCCTCGTACATGCTCTCCTGCGCCTCCAACGTCGCCTACGACCTGTACGCCCGCTTCTCCGGTGACAGCGCGGACGAGCGCCGCAAGCTCGTGGTCCAGCGCTTGTCGGTCCTGGGCATCGCGCTCGCGGGCCTGGCGCTGAGCCTGTTCTTCCCGACCGTGCTGGAGCTGCAGATGTACTCCTACACGGTCTACGGCGCCGCGATCACCCCGGTGGTCCTGTCGGTGCTGTTCTGGAAGCGCGCGACCACCGCGGGCGCCGTCGCGGCGCTGGTGGTCGGCGCGGCCACCACCATCGGCTGGCAGGTCGCCGGGACCCCGGGCGGACTCAACGCGGTCATCGTCGCCCTGCCCGCCGCCCTGGTCGCGCTCGTCGTGGCCAGCCTGGTCACCAGGGCCCCCGACCCGGCCCGGGTGGCCGCGGCCGAGGCGCCCGCGCCCACCGGGACCGACGCCTGACACACGCGGGGACCGCTCCCGACCGGGAGCGGTCCCCGTGCTCTCCCCGCGCCCCGGCGGGCCAGGCGGCCCGCCGGGGCCGGTCTTTCCCGCCCAGGGCAGCACGGGAAAGCCGTTCTAGGATGGGCGCATGCCGGGGCGAGGACGCAGACGCGAACGCGAGGCGCGCCGTGCCGAGGCCAGGACGGTACGGGAGGCTCGGAGCCGCTGGGAGGTGCTCTTCGAGACCACCGACGAGGCGGACTGGCGCGCCTACCACCGGCGCGGGAGGGGGAAACCGGTCGGCCTCCGCGAGGAGGACCTGCGCGTCGACGTCCTGTGCGGGCGCGGTGCGCATCCCACCGCCTACCGCCTCAGCGTGCTCGTGCCCGGCGGCCTCGACCGCGACGCCTACCTTCGCTCCCTCCGGCGGTGACGCCGCAGGCCGGTGCGCTGGTCACCACCGGAGAACCCCCTCGTACGGGCACGGACCTCCTGCGGATCCCGCATGGGTCCCGGACGGCCCGGCGCCCGTCCGCGCGCTCCTGCGGATCCCCCGGCACTCGATGACGTTGACGGCCAAGCCGCCGCGCGAGGTCTCCTTGTACTCGTCCATCATGTCGCGGCCCGTGTCGCGCATGGTCCGGATGGCCTTGGCAGATGCGACCGTTGGCAGCGGGACGCCCTGGCCCTTCGAAGGGGCGAGGCCTGAGCGGCCGAGGACCACGCTTGCGAGGGTCTGCCGTTCATCACATGTCGGTCGCTGAAGCTGGTACCCGGCCGGAGAACAGCATGGGGGCCAAGGCGTCATGCAGTTCGCTCGTGGTCCGGCTGATGTCGGCGTGCAGGCGGGCCTTGTCGTCCAAAGCGTGGAGGGAGGCCCCGATCGCCTGCTGAACCCCGAGAGGTGGCACCGCCGTGGGAAGTGATCGCAGTGTGTTCACCGTGAGCGACCTGACCGTGCTTCCAGAAGCGTGTCTGTCGATCCAGTGCTGGACTACGGGCAGGGTCAGATAGTGCACCAGGTATACGGGGTCCAGGCGAGCGGACGGTCGCACGCGAAGCAACTGGGTGCTGTACAGCCAGTCCTGCTGGTCCGAAGAGATACGGGCGAACCTGCCGAGTGTTCCGGTTCTTGTGCCGACGACATCCCCTGGGCGAAGCCGGTAGCGGTGTAGTCGCCCAGTTGCGTCGGCGACGCGGGCCAGGCCGGTTTCCGACACACGCCGATCGACGATGTCGCCGGGCCTGACCAGCGGGGTCCCCTGCACGCCGAACTCACGGGAAGGAAGGCTGGCGCCGGAGGGGCCTGCCTGGACTTCGCAGAGATCGCCCAAGCGGTGCTCGCTCCAGCCGACGGCCAACGGCCCGATCAGGGAATCCATCTCTGCGCCTCCCGGAGCACTCGACTGGTTCTGGTTTCGATCAGTGGGATCTGTGACTGCAGGGATTCCAGACGTTGGATGAGTGACACGAGGGTTTCTGCTTGCTTGCCCTGGTCGGTCTGTGGCGCGCGGCCGGACACGTAGATCGGCGGATGAAGCGAATACTGCTTGTCGCGGATCTCCTCGATCGTCGCGACGCGGCTGATACTTGGTGCTTCGCCCTCGGAGCCGTCTCGCGCCCCGTCCCGCCATCCGTTGTAAGCGCGTCGGATGAGTGCGGCGTCCTCTTCCTGGAGGGTTCGGAGCGTACGCGAGGTCATACGCCCCAGACCACCGGCGTCGATGAAGAGGATTTCCTCGCACCTGCCTGTCGGAGCTTTCAGCATCCATACGGTCACGGGAATGGTGGTGCTTCGGAAGAGGTGGCCGGGTAGGGCGATGAGGCACTCCACCGCCCCGTCCTCGACCATGTTCGACCTGATGGCGGCTTCTTTGGCATTGGTGGAGAGTGATGCGCCGTTGGCCATCAGCACACTTGCCCTGCCGTTCGGAGAAAGACGGTCGATCACGTGCTGGAGCCAGCGGAAGTTCATGTTTCCGTTCGGTGGTCTCCCGTAGCGGAAACTCTCGCGGGTGGAGTCGCTGACAGGGGGGCCGCTCATGTTGAACGGTGGATTGGCCAGGACGATATCTGCGGTGGCCCGCGCATCGTCACGATCCCAGGGGAGACCGGGGCGGTCGCCGAAATCGGCCTCTATGCCGTGGAGCAGCATGTTCATTCCGGCGATACCGAAGACCCGCTCGTTGGGAGCGGCGCCGCTGACGTGGGGGGCTCGCGGCGGGTCGATTTCCGTCCGTGCTTGTACGGCCTCGGTCAGGAACTCACCTGTCCGGCAGAAGGGATCGTACACACTGTCAAAGGGGCCGTCGGATGCGAGGAGGTTCACCATGGTGCGCACCACGGACTCCGGGGTGCGCAGATCCGCGTGTGCGGATACCCATTCCCTTTCCAAGAAGGAGAGAGCGCTGTTGAAGGCGGTCAGCAGAACCTCCCGGTCCTTGCCCTGGGCATCGATCGCGTCGACACCTTGGACTGCTGTGGTGAAGGCGTCGGCTCCCAGCTCCCGCAGGGGACCGGAGACGAAAGGAGGGAGGAGGTCTCCGAAATCGGTCGCGAATACGGACCCGTCAACGATGCCGTGGCCGGTCTGTAGGCGTAGAAGGCCCCACTGATCGGCGCTTGAGGAACGGAGGAAGACGAGTACCGCGATGAGGAGCGCGGAATCGACCGGCTCACACGTTCCCCGAAGGTCGTTGAGCAAGCGGAGGACGG
This sequence comes from Nocardiopsis akebiae, assembly GCF_018316795.1. Classification (NCBI taxonomy): domain Bacteria; kingdom Bacillati; phylum Actinomycetota; class Actinomycetes; order Streptosporangiales; family Nocardiopsidaceae; genus Nocardiopsis; species Nocardiopsis akebiae. Next base: position 5,556,552 of record NZ_CP074132.1, on the reverse strand, counting down.
TCCTGTCGATATCGCCGATGCCGCTTGCGGACCCGTGCCGTGGCCTTGGACCGGGTCTCGGAGCGTCGGCCTCCATCCCGGCGCGTACGCGATCCGCGTAGGTGGTACCGGCGGGCTCGTGCGGCTGTCGGGCGTTGGCGGGCACAGCGCGTGAGGACAGCCAGCCGGTGACCTGGTCGAGGTCGAACAGTTCCCGTTCGGCGTCCGCCGGTTCGGGGAAGTCGGATCCGCGGTTGCGCCAGTTGGTGACAGCGGCGCGGCTGACCCCCGCGTACCGGGCGAGCTGGGCGCGCGAGACGAGCCTTGGAGCGTTCTCGGCCATGGTGCACCCTCTCAGAAGCTCGGCGGAAGTTCGCCCCGGCACACCTGCTCTTTGACAAGGAGCAGCTCGGGAACGCGATCGAGGGGCTTGATGCCGGAGGCGGCCTCGGGATTGACGTACGAGAGCACGAGGTAGAGCTTGGCGTGGTCCGCCTCCAGGTGGCGGTGGTGGATCGGCTCATGGTGCATGATGCGGTTGCGCAGCAGCCGCAGGGAGTAGAGCTGGTCCTGGAGGGTGCGGCGCGGCCCCCGGTATCCGGGGAACGCGCGGTGGAGGGCGGGGACCCACAGATCCCGGTCGTACCTGCGAGCGACCAGTGAGGACCAGAAGCCGAGGGACAGTTCGGTGACGACATCGTCCGGAGCGGCCGAACGGCGGCACCGCGCCCGTGCCTGGCGGACGAGGCGCTGGCCCTCGTTGTCCAACGGAGCCCTGTTCCACCAGTCCTTCTGCCCGAAGTGGGCGCTCAGACGGTCGTGGACGGAGTTGCGCAGGGCGAGTTCGAACGTGTGGAGCGGACCGTAGAAGGCCGCGGAGACCATGACGTTCCAGTGGTACAGGTTGACCGCTCGGGCCGCATCGCCCCCACTGTGGCGGAGGTAGGGCGCGAGGCGGGGCGAGGAGTACACGGAGACCATCCATGCCGGGATGCCGGTGCTCACGATGACCTTCGTTCTGTCTCGGCTGAGGGCGTGAGAGGACAGCGGGCGAGGGCGTTTGGTATCGTTGGCTCCGTAAGCCCCGGGTTCGCCTCTGCTCAGCACGCCACCCGGGGCACGGCTTTTTCCGGGGCGGCGCAGACCGGACCCCGGCGACCGGCTCATTGCGAACGCGGCCGGGTGCACCGTCTTTCGGGAACAACGGTACGCACGACCGCACTATGGCGCAAGCGCACTCCAGTGCGCGGTTTTGTTAACACCCTTCGGGGTGGTTCCTCAGCACTCGATGACGTTGACGGCCAAGCCGCCGCGCGAGGTCTCCTTGTACTTGTCCATCATGTCGCGGCCCGTGTCGCGCATGGTCCGGATGACCTTGTCCAGCGACACGAAGTGGCTGCCGTCGCCGCGCAGCGCGATGCGCGCGGCGCTGATCGCCTTGACCGAGGCCAGCGCGTTGCGCTCGATGCACGGCACCTGCACCAGGCCGCCGATGGGGTCGCAGGTCAGCCCCAGGTTGTGCTCCATGGCGATCTCGGCGGCGTTCTCCACCTGCGCGGGGGTGCCGCCCAGCACCTCGGCCAGCCCGGCGGCGGCCATCGAGGAGGCCGAGCCCACCTCGCCCTGACAGCCCACCTCGGCGCCCGAGATCGACGCGTTCTGCTTGAACAGGATGCCCACGGCCCCCGCGGTCAGCAGGAACCGCACCACGCCCTCGTCGCCCGCGCCCGGGCTGAAGTGCAGGTAGTAGTGCAGCACGGCGGGCACGATGCCCGCGGCCCCGTTGGTCGGCGCGGTCACCACGCGGCCGCCCGCGGCGTTCTCCTCGTTCACGGCCAGCGCGTAGAGAGTGATCCAGTCGCTGCCGCGCATTGGGTCGGAGTCCACCCCCGTCGGCGCCAGCAGGCCCGACTCGTCGCAGTTGCCGCCCAGCTGCCGGTACAGGCGGTGCGCCCGCCGGGGCACCTTCAGCCCGCCGGGCAGGCTGCCCTCGGTGGTCACCCCGCGGCGCACGCACTGGCGCATCGCCTCCCACAGCACGAGCAGCTCGGCGCGGATCCGCTCGGGGGAGCGCCCGAAGGCCTGCTCGTTGGCGAGCATCACCGCGCTGATCGACATCCCGGTGTCGGCGCAGATGCCCAGCAGCTCCTCGGCGCTGGAGAAGGGGTGGGGCACCCGGGTGTCGTCGGCCTTGATCCGGTCCGCGCCCGCCGCGCGCTCGTCCACGACGAACCCGCCGCCCACCGAGTAGTACACCTTCGCCGCCAGTTCGGCGCCGGAGGGGTCCAGCGCCACGAACCGCATCCCGTTGGGGTGGTCGGGCAGGCTCTCCTTGCGGCGGAAGTCCACGTCCACGGCCGGGTCGAAGGCCACCGGCGGCCCCCCGGGCCCGCCCAGGTACAGGGTCCGCTCCCGGCGCACCCGCTCCACCAGTTCGGGCACCGCGTCCACGTCCACGTGCTCGGGGGTGTGCCCCATCAGTCCCAGGACCACCGCCCGGTCGCTGCCGTGCCCCTTGCCGGTGAGCGCCAGGGAGCCGTACAGCTCCGCGCGCACGCGGGCCGCGCCGTCGAGCAGGCCCTCCTCGCGCAGTCCGGCCACGAACGTGCGCGCGGCCTTCATCGGCCCGACCGTGTGTGAACTGGACGGTCCGATTCCGATCTTGAACAGGTCGAACACGCTGATGGCCATGGCTGTCCTCCTCGTCGAGTACAGGGCCCGGGCATGTGAACGCCGTGCGGGGCCGCCCGGCCCCGCACGGCGGGGCTCTACAGGTTCGGGTAGAGCGGGTACCTGGCGGTCAGCGCCTGGACCCGGCCGCGCAGCGCGGCCTCGTCGAACTCCGGCTTGAGCGCCTCGGCGATGACGTCCGCCACCTCGGCGAAGTCCTCGTCGCCCAGACCGCGGGTGGCCAGCGCCGGGGTGCCGATCCGCAGGCCGGAGGTGACCATCGGCGGACGCGGGTCGTTGGGCACCGCGTTGCGGTTGACCGTGATCCCGATCGAGTGCAGGCGGTCCTCGGCCTCCTGGCCGTTGAGCTCGGAGTCGACCAGGTCCACCAGGACCAGGTGCACGTCCGTGCCCCCCGAGAGCACCTTCACGCCGGCCTCGGCCGCGTCCGGCCGCGTCAGCCGCTCGGCGAGCAGCCTGGCGCCCGAGACCGTGCGGCGCTGGCGGTCGGCGAACTCCTCGCCCGCGGCGACCTTGAGGGCCACCGCCTTGGCCGCGATCACGTGCTCCAGCGGCCCGCCCTGCATGCCGGGGAACACCGCGGAGTTGATCTTCTTGCCCAGCTCGGCCTTGGCCAGGATCATGCCGCCGCGCGGGCCGCCCAGGGTCTTGTGCGTGGTCGTGGTGACCACGTCGGCGTGCGGCACCGGGTTGGGGTGCAGCCCCGCCGCGACCAGACCGGCGAAGTGCGCCATGTCCACCATCAGGAGCGCGCCGACCGAGTCCGCGATCTTGCGGAAGCGGGCGAAGTCCAGCTGGCGCGGGTAGGCCGACCAGCCGGCGACGATCATCTTGGGCCGGTGCTCCTCGGCGAGCGCCTCGACCTCGTCGTAGTCGACGGTGCCGTCCTCGTCGCGCACGTGGTAGGCCACCGCGTTGAGGATCTTGCCGGAGTAGTTGATCTTCATGCCGTGGGTCAGGTGGCCGCCGTGGGCCAGGTCCAGGCCCAGGATGGTGTCACCCGGCTTGAGCAGCGCGAAGTACACGGCCGTGTTGGCCTGCGCGCCCGAGTGCGGCTGCACGTTCGCGTGCTCGGCGCCGAACAGCGCCTTGGCGCGGTCGATAGCGAGCTGCTCGACGACGTCGACGTGCTCGCACCCGCCGTAGTAGCGGCGGCCCGGGTACCCTTCCGCGTACTTGTTGGTCAGGACGGTGCCCTGCGCCTCGATCACCGCCTGGGGGGCGAAGTTCTCCGAGGCGATCATCTCCAGGGTGTCGCGCTGGCGCGCCAGCTCCGCGTCGACCGCGGCCGCCACCTCGGGGTCCAGTTCGCCCAGCGTCTGGTTGAGCGTGTTGTCGGTAGCCATCGGGGGCCTACTCCTCGCCTTCGGTCAGCTTGGTGTACTCCTCGGCGGAGAGAAGGTCGGAGGGCTCCTCGGAGATCCGGGCCCTGAACAGCCAACCGTCCTCGAAGGGCGAGGAGTTGATGGTCTCGGGCTCCTTCTCCAGGGCCGCGTTGACCTCGGTGACCTCACCGCTCACCGGCGAGTAGACGTCGCTGACGGACTTGGTGGACTCCACCTCGCCGCACGGCTCGTCCGCGGTCACCTCGCTGCCGACCTCGGGCACCTCGACGTAGACGATGTCGCCCAGGGACTCGGCGGCGAACGAGGTGATTCCGACGGTGGCGATCCCGTCCTCGACCACGACCCACTCGTGTTTGGCGGTGTAACCCAGCTCCGTGGGAACGCTCACTTCAACTCTCCTTGGAGGTGTTCCATTTTCCTGCCGCGCGCCCGTACGGCTGCCCGGCCCGGCCTACGCCCGGTCGCGCCCCGTGCGTGCGGGTCCCCTGTGGGGGGATCCCGCCGCGCTGGGGCGTGCGGGCCTTCGGGGTGTGAAGGCCCCTGCTGCTACGGCTGCCGCTTGTAGAACGGCAGTTCGACCACGTCGACGTCCTCGCCCCGCCCGCGCACGTCCACGGTGAACGCGCCGGTCGAGGTGTCGAGGTCGCCGTCCACGTAGGCCATGGCGATGGGGCGGCCCAGGGTGGGTGAGGGCGCGCCGCTGGTGATGGTTCCGACGGAGGTGCCGTCGCGCAGGACCTCCTGGCCCTGGCGCAGCGGGCGGCGCCCGCGCGCGACGAGGCCGATGAGGCGGCGGGGACGGGAGGAGCGGGAGGCCTCCTCCAGGGCCGCGCGGCCCACGAAGTCGCCCTTGTCGAACTTCACGACCCGGCCCAGACCGGCGTCGAAGGGGGTGAGGTCGGCGGTCAGCTCCTGCCCGTACAGCGGCATCCCGGCCTCCATGCGCAGGGTGTCGCGCGCGGAGAGCCCGGCGGGGACGAGGCCGTGCCGCTCGCCCTCGGCCATGAGGGCCTCCCACACCTTGGGGGCCCGGTCCGCGGGGCTGACGAAGATCTCGAAGCCGTCCTCACCGGTGTAACCGGTGCGTGCGAGCAGGGCGGGCTCACCGGCGACGGTGTGCTCGTACCCGGCGTAGTAGCGGATGCCGTCCAGGTCGGCGTCGGTCAGCGGCGCCAGGACGTCGACGGCGCGGGGCCCCTGGACGGCGATCAGCGCGTAATCGGCCGACTCGTCGCGGACCTCGACGTCGAAGCCCGCGGCCCGTTCTGCCAGGGCCGGGGCGACCACCGCGGTGTTGGCGGCGTTGGCCACGACGAGGTACTCGTCCTCGCGCAGCCGGTAGACGATGAGGTCGTCCAGTACACCGCCGTCCTCGGCGGTGATCATGGAGTAGCGGGCGCGCCCCACCTTGACCTGGGACAGGTGGCCGACCAGCGCGTGGTCGAGGGCCTGGGCCGCCTGCGGGCCGGTCAGCCGGATCTCGCCCATGTGGGAGAGGTCGAACAGGCCCGCGGCCTCGCGCACCGCCCGGTGCTCGGCGGTCTCGCTGCCGTAGCGCAGCGGCATGAGCCACCCGGCGAAGTCGACGAGGGCGGCGCCGGCCTTCTCGTGGACCTCGCGCAGCGCTGTCGCGCGCGGCGCGGATGCGGCATCTGACATGGGCACTCCCGAGAGGATGGGCGTCGTGACGTGCGTGGCGTTGCCATCCTCCCCCTCTGTCATCTGTGCCTGAGAGCTTCGCCGCGCGCTCGGCGCGGCTTGCACCTTCGGCGAGGGACGGCTGTCCCTGCTTTCCAGAGTGGTCTCGCCCGTACGGTCCGCTGTGCCTGAGAGGTTGTCTTCGGGGAGGGATTGCTCCTTCGGCGGCCCGCGCTGGATACGCGGGCACTCTCCCGTACGGGGTCAGCAACACGTTCAGCCTAGCAGCGGCCGTGAACGGCGCCCAAGGGTGCCCGGGGCCGGGCGGGAACGCCGGCGAGGCACCCGTGAGCGGCGCCGTCGGAGCCGTGCCCGTCCCGGCCGCCGTGCCCGCCGGGCTCCCCCGGTGTCCGACACTCCGGCCGCCTCCACCCTGGGGCGGGAGGGCGGGGATTAGCGTGTTCGGGGAGTACCGACCGGGGAGGGAGACGGATGCGAACCGACACCGGGAGGGCGGCGCGCGCCGCGCGCTCGCTCGCGGCCGGATGCGCCCTGTCCCTGGCCGCGGGCACGGGGTGCGCCGGGGCCGTGGACGGGGCGCGGGGGCCGGACGGGAACGCCCGGGAGGGGGCGGAGGCCGGCCCCCCGCCCCTGACGCGGGGCGACCTGGCCGCCGTCGAGCGCGAGGACCTGGAGGCGGTGTTCGCCGACGCGGGGGTGGAGGGCACCTTCGTGCTCCACGACGTGATGGAGCGGGAGGCGACCGTGGTGGAGCCGGAGCTGGCGCGCGAGCGCGCGGTCCCCGCCTCCACCTTCGACCTCGTCAGCACCCTGGTGGGGCTCCAGACGGGCGCGGTCGGGGACGTGGACGAGGTGGTGCCCGACGGGGCCGGATCCCAGTCCGTCGACCGGCGGGAGCGGGACACGGCCCTGCGCGAGGCCCTGCCTACCTCGAACGTCCCGGTCTACCGGGAGGTAGCCCGCCGGGTCGGGCACGGGCCGATGGCGGCCTGGGTGGACCGGCTGGACTACGGCAACCGTTCGGTGGGCGACGCGCAGGCGCTGGACCGGTTCTGGCTGGAGGGGCCGCTGGAGATCTCCGCGATGGAGCAGACCGACTTCCTGGCGAGGCTGGCCCGCGACGAACTGCCCGTGGACGACGCGCACCAGGAGGCGGTGCGCGGACTCGCCGCCCTGGAGGAGGGCGACGGCTACTCCCTCCACGCGAAGGCCGGGTGGGGGGCAGAGGCCGGTTCCGCGCCGGGCTGGTGGGTCGGCTGGGTCGAGAGCGGTGAGGACCTGTACACGTTCGCGCTGCGCGTCGAGCCGGAGGGGGACCCGGACGCCGGGCTGAGCGAGTCCCTGGGGCGGGAGATGCTCGTGGAGCTGGAGGTCCTGCCCGAGGAGGAGCGCACCGTCTGAGCGGCGCGCGTGCCCCGCGACGCGCGTCGGCCCGCCCCCGTCGCGGGAGCGGGCCGACCGCGTCGTCCGGGAGCGGCTGCGGAGTGTTCCGCGGAGGCCTTCGGGTCAGCGAGCGGCCGTCGGGGCGGTCCCTCGCGAGACGGTTCGCGCGGGTCGGCCCGGTGGGCCCTCCGGGCGAAACCGGCGCGGCGGGAGGTGGCCCGGGACCCGCGGAAGCGTTGGAGCCGGAGGCCCTCCGTTGAGGGCGGCGGAGGGCCACGGACGGGACCGAAACGATCCGAGGAGTACGCCCTAGGCCTTGCGGCGCTGGCGCACGGCCTCGGCCAACTGGGTCAGCACCTCGCCGGTGGTCTCCCAGCCCATGCACTTGTCGGTGATCGACTGGCCGTAGGTCAGGGCGGCGGGGTCGCCCAGCTTCTGGGCCCCCTCGACGATGAAGCTCTCCAGCATCACGCCGATGACGCCCTTCTGGCCCTCGGCCACCTGGGCGGCGATCGCGGCGGCCACACCGGGCTGGCGGGTGTGGTCCTTGCCGCTGTTGGCGTGGCTGGCGTCGATCATCAGGCGGCGGGGCAGCCCGGCGCCCTCGATGACGTCCAGGGCGGCGTCGACCGACCCGGCGTCGAAGTTGGGGCCGCTGCGGCCGCCGCGCAGGATGACGTGGCAGTCCGGGTTGCCCTCGGTGACGACCACCGAACCGGCGCCGGCGGGGTCGATGCCGAAGAAGGTGTGCGAGGCGGCGGCGGCGCCGACCGCGTCCACGGCCACCTGGACGTCGCCGTCGGTGCCGTTCTTGAAGCCCACGGGCGTGCTCAGGCCGCTGCTCAGCTGGCGGTGCACCTGGCTCTCGGTGGTGCGCGCCCCGATCGCGCCCCAGGAGACGACGTCGGCGATGTACTGCGGGGTGATGGGGTCGAGGAACTCGGTCCCGGCGGGCAGGCCGAGCGCGTTGATGTCCAGCAGCAGCTTGCGCGCGGTGCGCAGGCCGCGGTGCACGTCGTAGGTGTCGTCCAGGCCGGGGTCGTTGATCAGGCCCTTCCAGCCGACGGTGGTGCGCGGCTTCTCGAAGTACACGCGCATCACGACGCACAGCTCCTCGCGCAGGGAGGGCACCAGCTCCTTCAAGCGGCGGGCGTAGTCCATGGCGGACTCGGGGTCGTGCACCGAGCAGGGGCCCACGACGACCAGCAGGCGGTCGTCGTCACCGTCCAGCACCCGCTTGACCTCGGCGCGGGACTCCTCGACCAGGGCGCTGCGCTCGGCGCCCAGCGGGAGCTCGGCCAGCAGGTCCCGGGGCGCGATGAGCGGCTTGTAACTGGCCACCCGGGTGTCGTTGGTGCTCGGCATGGTGTTCCCCTCGGGTCCCGTCTGTCGTGTTTTCCGCTGTCGCCACGAAAACCGTCTTATGAAAACAGTAGCGCGGACGGTTCGGCGCTCCGCTGCCGCGTCGGCCGGCGCGGTTCACGTGACAGAAAACACCACGCCGGTTTCGGGCGCCGAAAAGCGTCTCATTTAGTGAGACGAACTTTTTCCGGTGCCCGCTGCCATTTCCGTCGGGTGCGGATCCGGGGTCCGGCCGGTCACCCCTCCGTTCCCGGGAGGTCCTCCTCCCAGTACTCGCGCGGGTTGCGCGCTCCGTCGGTGACCGTGCCGCGCTCGGCCTCGGCCCGACGCAGCTGCACGCGACGGATCTTACCGGAGACGGTCTTGGGCAGCTCACCGAACTCCAGGCGGCGCACCCTCTGGTGCGGCGACAGGCGCTCGCGCGCGTGGGTCAGGATCGACCGCGCGGTCTCGGCGTCGGGGGCCACCCCCTCGGCCAGGGCCACGTACGCCTTGGCCACCGCCAGCCGCAGCGGGTCGGGGGAGGGAACGACGGCCGCCTCGACCACGTATTCGTGCTCGACCAGAACGCTTTCGAGTTCGAATGGTGAGATGCGGTAATCTGAGGCCTTGAACACATCGTCGGATCGGCCGATATAGGTAATGTAACCGCTCGAATCCCGGCTGGCGATGTCACCGGTGCGGTAGCGGTCCCCGCGGACCACCTCGCGGCTGAGGCCGGGGTTGTCGGCGTAGCCTTTCATCACCCCCACCGGCTCCCGGGACAGGTCCACGCAGATCTGCCCGGTGTCGGCGGGCTCGTCGGTGGCCGGGTCCGTCAGCACCACGTCGTAGCCCGGCATCTCGCGCCCCATCGATCCGCGCACCATCCGCTGACCGGGGCCGTTGCCCAGCAGCATGGTCGTCTCGGTCTGCCCGAACCCGTCGCGCACGGTCACGCCCCACGCCTCGCGCACGCGGTCCACCACCTCGGGGTTGAGCGGCTCCCCGGCGGCCACCGCCTCGCGCAGCCCCACGTCCCACGCGGCCGGGCCGGCCTGCGCCAGCGTCCGCCACACCGTCGGCGGCGCGCACAGCGTGTCCACCCCGCAGCGCACGACCGCGTCCAGCAGCCCCGCCGCGTCGAACCGCTCCTGGTTGACGACCAGCACCGTCGCCTCGGCGTTCCACGGGGCGAACACGCTCCCGTAGGCGTGCTTGGCCCACCCCGGCTCGGACACGTTGAGGTGGACGTCGCCCGGCCGCACGCCCAGCCAGTACATGGTCGACAGGTGCCCCACCGGGTACGAGCGCTGGGTGTGCACGACCAGCTTGGGCAGGGCGGCGGTGCCGGAGGTGAAGTAGAGCAGCAGGGGGTCGTCGGGGTGTGTGGGGTGCGGCGGGTGAAAGTCCAGACCGGCGTGCTCGGAGTCGGCGTAGTTCAGCCACCCCTCCATGTAGCCCGTGCAGATCCGCGTCCAGTGACCCCGCAGCGGGGCGAACTTCTCGGTCTCGGCGGCCGAGCACACCACGTGCGCGATCTCGCCGCGCTCCAGCCGGTCCAGCAGGTCGCCCTCTGACAGGGAGGTGGGGGTCGGGCAGACCACGGCTCCGAGCTTGATCGCGGCGAGCAGGGTCTCCCACAGCTCCACCTGGTTGCCCAGCATCAGCAGGATCCGGTCGCCCGGGTGCACGCCCTGGTTGTTCAGCCAGTTGGCCACCTGACCGGAGCGCTCCGACATCCGCCGGTAGGTGTACCTGGCCTGGCCGCCGTCCTCCTCCACGATCCACAGCGCCGTCCGGTCCGGACGGCGCACGGCGACCTCGTCGAAGTAGTCCAGTGCCCAGTTGAACCGGTCCGACCGGGGCCAGGTGAACTCCCGGTGCGCCCTCTCCTGGTCCTCGCGCAGGTCCAGGAGCAGGTCCCTGGCGGCGCGGAACTCGGCCGCGCCCTCGGCTGCCGTCCCTCTCGACATGTGGCGACCTCCGGATCGTGGACAGGGCGCCGACCGCACTGTCCGCCGGTCCCGCCCGGGTGGGGCGGTGCAACGGGTGTGCCCCGCTGGTCCTACCCGGGATGCGCCGCCGTGACGCTTGGGGACCGTCGTCCGGACGTGCCCTCGAGCTCGGGGGGTGCGGGCGTCCGTCGGGGACGGTGGCCGCATACGGCCCCGCGCGGCGGGTTCCGCTGGCTCTAGGATGTGTGGACATGGAGGAACTTCGCGGACACCACGGAACCTGGCGGATCGACGACGAGACGATCCGTATCCGTTTCGACTCCGGCCGCAAGGTGCCCACCCTGTTCCGGTCGTTGGGAAACTGCTCGGTTCCGCTGGCCGCCGTCCGCGAGGTCGACTTCGACCGGGGCACCCGCAAGCACGGGTGGCGGATGCGGCTTCGGCTGGTGGAGGACACCGACCCCTACGCGCTTCTGGGCGTCCCCGGTCGGGACGCGCTCACCCCGCTGCTGATCACCGGTCCGCACGACGGAGAACTGCTCGCCGAGTACTACTCCGAGCAGATCGCCTCCTCGGCCCGTTTCGCCCGTGAGACCAGCACCGGGGAGATCGATCCGCGCGAGGTCGCCCTGGGGCTGGTGGGCCGCGTCCCCCTCCAGGTGCGCACCGCCGAGGGCACGGCCTCCTTCGACGGGACCCGGGTGCGCCTCCAGTGGGACAACTGGCTGGCCAGCACGGCCAAGCAGAAGGAGAAGGCCCGCGACTACCAGCTCTCCGAGATCGAGTCCGTGCACTGGTACCCGCCGGTCGACGTCACCGAGGGCTACCTGCGCATCGTGCTGCGCGGGGTGACCATCCCCGAGGCCACGGCGCTGGACCACGACTTCTTCACGCTGGCCTCGCACGGGTCCAAGGGCAGTGAGGAGACCCTGCTGATGGCCGCCACCGTCAACGCCCACGTCGCGGCGGCCGAGGAGCCCCGGCAGGAGCGCGCCGCGCTCGGCGCGGCGGACGGGGACGGCAGCGAGGCGATCTTCGCCAAGATCCGCGAGCTCGGGCGGCTGCACGCCGAGGGCCTGCTCACCGACGACGAGTTCAGCGCCAAGAAGGCTCAGCTGCTCGACCGCCTCTGACCCCGTCCCTCCCCTGACCGCGTCCCGCCTCCGGCGGCGTCCCGTGTGTGTTCGCGCCCGGTGGACGCCCGGGACGCCGTACCCTCTCCTCGTCGTTCTCCGTCAGGCGTCCGCCGCACACCTCGGTCCGCGGCGCCCGACTCCGCCGGGGTCCCCGGGGGGAACCACGTCCACGAACACGTCCACGAAAGGCCTCGCGCTTTGCGTACCTTGTACCCGCCCATCGAGCCGTACGACTCGGGGATGCTCGACGTCGGCGACGGACACCGCGTCTACTGGGAGCTGTGCGGCAACCCCGCGGGCAAACCCGTGGTGTTCCTGCACGGCGGTCCCGGCGGCGGATGCGTGCCCGACCACCGCAGGCTCTTCGACCCGGAGCGGTACCGGATCCTGCTGTTCGACCAGCGCAACTGCGGCCGCTCCACCCCGCACGCCAGCCAGATGGACACCGACCTGTCCACCAACACCACCTGGACGCTGGTGCGGGACATGGAGCGGCTGCGCGAGATGATCGGCGCGGAGTCCTGGCAGGTCTTCGGCGGGTCCTGGGGCAGCTGCCTGGCGCTGGCCTACGCCCAGCGCCACCCAGACCGCGTCAGTGAGCTGGTCGTGCGCGGCATCTTCACCCTGCGCGGGAGCGAGCTGCGCTGGTTCTACCAGGAGGGCGCCTCCCAGCTCTTCCCCGACCTGTGGGAGTCCTACCTGGAGCCCATCCCCGAGGAGGAGCGCGGCGACCTCATCGCCGCCTACGCGCGCCGCCTGAACTCGCCCGACCGGGAGGAGCGCCTGGCCGCCGCGCGCTCGTGGAGCGTGTGGGAGGGGTCCACGGTGACCCTGCTGCCCAACCACGAGCTGCGCGAGCACCACGCGGACGAGGACTACGCGCTGGCCTTCGCGCGGATCGAGAACCACTACTTCGTCAACCGCGGGTTCCTGGAGCCCGACCAGCTCATCGACGGCGCGGAGGCGATCCGGCACATCCCCGGCGTTATCGTGCAGGGCCGCTACGACGTGTGCACCCCGGCCCGCACCGCCTACGACCTGCACAAGGCCTGGCCGGAGGCGGACTTCCACATCGTGGACGACGCCGGGCACGCGTTCAGCGAGCCGGGCATCCTGGACCTCCTGATCGGGGCGACCGACCGCTTCGCGAAGTAGGCGGTCCGGCCCCGGGGCGGGGGACCGCCCCGGTCTGCGGCCCGGACGCGGGGTGGAGCCCCCGCCCCCGCGTTCCCCGACCGGTCCGGCCGGGGCGCGGACACGGCGGGGCGCCGGAGCGGGAACGGGGCGGCGGGAACGTGCGCCCGCCGCCCTCCCTAGTAGCCGCGCTCGTAGGAGCAGCTCATCCCGGCCTGGCCGCCGATCTCGAACAGGCCCAGTCCGTCCAGCCGCTGAAGGCCCCGGTGGCGGGACAGGTTCCACGAGGCGAACCCGGCGTCGTCGGCCTCCGCCACGAGGTCCTGGAACCCCACCAGGGCGCAGTCGCGCTCGTTGCCCTCCAGTTCGAGCAGGCCCGGGATCGCGTCGGCGGACAGGTCGCGCAGGTACCAGGTGTCGACCGTGGACAGGTCCAGGTCCTGGTGGCTCTCGGCGATCCGCAGGTCCGGGTTCCCGTATGCGAACACGGCCAGGGCCGTTCCGGCCAGGGCGGCGGTGGCCCGGGGCAGCCAGGCCGCCGACCGGCCCAGGGTGTTGAGCGCACCCGCCGCGAGCAGCAGGCCGAAGACCCCCGCGCTCCACACGATCCACGCCTCGGCACTGGCCCGCATCCGGGTCAGCCCGTAGGCGTCGATGTACAGCTGGAGGCGCGTCATCGCCGAGGCCAGGATGACCAGGGTGAGCGTGCACAGCAGCCCGAGCATGGCGTTGCGCAGGACACGGCTGGTGCCGGAGGGCGGGATGCGCACGACCACCGCGATGACGCACAGGACGAGCAGGCTGACCACGACCAACTGGAAGAAGCCCTGGCGCGCGTACTCGGCGTAGGTGACCCCGGCGACGCGCTGGACGTACTCCTCGCCGCCGAACATCGCCACGGCCTGCACCGAGAGGAACGCGGTGAACAGGAGGACCAGAGCGCCGAGGGGGATCGTCCACACCCACACCGGCAGGGGGGTCCGCTCGCGGGAGGGGCTCACGGGGAAGGGGTCCGCGGGTGCGGTGGGGGGAGCGGGCCTCGGCGCGTGGCGGCGGCGCGCGGCCAGCACGGCGGAGCCGGTGAGCAGCATGGCCGCGACCATGGCGAACAGGTCGCCGAACGGGTTGAAGCCGTTCTCCAGGAACAGGTCGGTGAACACCCGGCCCAGGTAGCCGCCGAACACCGGGTCGGCGAAGGCGAAGAGCACGCCGAAGACGATCAGCAGACCGACCGTGGCCGCCGCGGTGACCAGGACCGGTCCGACCAGGCGGCGGGACCGCGTGCTCTGTAGCGGCGCGGCCAGGAACCGCGGTGTGGAGGGCAGGTTGCGCAACAGGGCGAGCGAGCCGGTGACGACGCCCACCGCGCCCTGGCGCGAGGCGGGGTTGCGCGTGGCGAAGGCCATCGAGGCGAAGAGGAAGGAAGCGGTCAGGGTCCACAGGAGCACCCAGCCCGCGTCGCGGAACACCGCCGTGAACAGCAGGGTGGCGGCGAGCACTCCGTAGACCGCAGACCAGGTGTAGGAGTAGCGGTCGGGTGTTGGGTCGGGGGAGGAGTGAGGGGGAGAAGCGGCTGGAGAGGCGGGGGCGGTGGCGTGTGGGGCTGCGGGGTGGGGGAGGGGCCCGGTTGGGGGTGCGGCGCCTGGAGCGGGCCCGGTGGCCTCGGCGGTAGCGGTTTCGCCGGTACCGGGGGAGGCGGTATTGGTGGCCTCGCCAGCCTCGCCAGCCTCGCCAGCCTCGCCAGCCTCGCCAGCACTGGTGATGCCGGTGGCGCCGGTGGCCTCTTCGCTTCCAGACGTACGTGTTCCGCTGCTGTCGGACTCACCGGCCCCCGGTTCCCCGCTTCGCCCCTCCCCGCCCTCCGCCCCGCTCGCGGGGATGACCGGGCGCACCATCAGCGCGGTGAAAGCGGTCAGACCCGCGACGACGCCGGTGATGACCAGGCCGATCCCGGGCCGGTCGAACGTGGCCAGCAGCGCGGACACCACACCGACGCCGAACACGGCGACCGGCAGCCACACGGGCGCCCGGGGCAGGGGCGCCCGGGGCCGCTCCCGGTACCGGTAGGCCGGGTCCTGGTAAGCCTGGTGGTACTGCTGCGGGTATGACAGGTGTGCGAACGTCGTGCCGTACTGCTGCGGCCCCTGGTGGGCACTCCGCCCCCTCGCCTGCCCCACCCGTCCCGCCAGGCCCGGCTGTCCTGAGGCTTCCAGCAGACCCGACCGGCCGGTCTGCCCCGTTGGTCCCGCCTGCCCTGGTCGTCCCTCCCGCTTCGCCTGCCCCGCTGGACCCGGGGGCGCGGGGGTCCTGTCCGGTTCGGGTACGGGGGCGGCCTCCGCCGCCGACCCACGGCTCCCGGGATTCCCGGTGGTCTCGTCCTCGCTCACCCGTGTGCCCCTTTCCCGACGGCACCGGACGGCCCGGTGCTGTCGGCAGTGGGACAGCGTGTGCGCACCGGCGGTTCACACAACATCCTTTTTGCGGACGAATGAGAAGTTATGGACATGCGCCGGTGCGCCCGTACAAGCCCGCGCGAGCCCGTACAGCACACACGTCCCGGCTAGAGTCGGGGGTCACACCCCTTCCGCGAGAGGAGCACGGCGACGATGCGAGTCGAGGTCGACTACGACCAGTGCGAGAGCAACGCCCTGTGCATGGCCGCCGCACCGGAGGTCTTCGAGGTCCGCGACGACGACTTCCTCTACCTGCTCACCGGGGAGCCCGCCGCCGCGTCCCACGAACGCGTCCGCCAGGCCGAGCGCCTGTGCCCCAAGAGGGCCATCACCGTGCGGGAGTGACCCCCGCGGCCGCCAGCGCCTCGTCCCACGTCGTCGGCTTCTCCAGCAGACCCCGGTAGCGCATGGTCCTGGGCGTGGAGCGCAGCCCCATCACACCGGTGAGCATTCCGCCCCGGCCGAGGAAGGCCACGAACTTTCGGTCCTCCGGTGAGCCGTGCACGAAGGTGACCTGATCGGCGGGCGCGCCCTGTCCCAGCAGCTGGACCTTCATCTTGTATTGGTCAGACCAGAAGTAGGGCACCGGAGTGAAGGGCGTGCGCCCGCCGTCGCCCGCCAGCAGGTTGTGCGCCGCGGCCTCGCCCTGCTCGCCCGCGTTGGTCCAGTGCTCCAGGCGGATCCGCCCGCCGTAGCGCGGGTGCGGCCAGTTCGCCAGGTCGCCCACCGCGTACACGTTCGGCACCGAGGCGGCGGAGTACTCGTCGCACGCCACCGAGCCGTCGGCCAGCAGCTCCACCCCGGACCCGCGCAGCCACTCGGTGTTCAGGTGCACGCCGATCCCCGCGACCACGAGGGAGGCCTCCACCGCCGAGCCGTCGGCGAGCCGGACCCGCTCCACCCGGTCCCGGCCCTCGAAACCGGCCACGCCCACGCCCAGGCGCACGTCGACGCCGTTCTCCCGGTGCAGCTCCGTGAGGACCTCGCCGATCCTCGGGTCCACGACCCGGGTCAGCGGGGTGGGCGACGCCTCCACCAGGGTCACGTCCATGCCCACCGCGCGGGCGCTGGCCGCCACCTCGGCGCCGACGAAACCGGCCCCGACCACCACCAGCCGGCCGCCGGAGTCGAACTCCGACCGCACCGCCTCGGCGTCGTCCAGGGTGCGCAGCACGTACACGCCCGCCAGGTCGGTGGCGGGACGGCGCGCACGCGCGCCCGTGGCGATCACCAGGCCGTCGTAGCGCACCGTCGAGGCGGCGCCGCCCGGCCCGGACACGCTCACCTCACGGGCGGCGGTGTCCAACCCCGCGGCTCGGCTGCCCGGACGGAAGTCCAGGTCCAGCGCGTCCACGGCCTCGTCCTCGCGCAGGCGCAGCGCCCGGTGGCCCGCCAGCCAGCCCGGGCCGCCGCCCGCGGGCTCCATGCCCACCCCGGTCAGGACCTCCTTGGACAGCGGAGGCCGCGAGTAGGGCCGATGCTCCTCCTCGCCCAGGAGCGTCAGCCGCCCCTCGTACCCGCGTTCGCGCAGTGCCTCGGCCGTGTGCAGCCCGGCCATCCCCGCGCCGACGACGACGATGTCGTTGAGGGTGTCCCGCACGGTGGTGTCCCTTCCGGTGGTGGTTCCCCGAGGAACGGGGTTCGTCAGAGCGGGCGGACCTCGCCTACGGGGGCGCCACCTCCGAGGACGTCCACGCGCAACCGGTCCTGGACGGGGGAGACGTCCACACCGAGGGTCCGCAGCGCGTCGAGTGCGACCAGCGTACGCGCCCGCTCCTCGGCGTCCCCGTCGCTGATCTTGACGGCTACGGTCTCGCCGGTGACGGCGCTGAGCACGAGCACCCCGTCGGCGCCGACCTTGGCCACCAGGCCGGGCATCCGCCTCATGAGGTCGGTGTCGATCCGGTCGCTGCCCGCCACGTACAGCGGGTGGGCGCTCATCGCCTCTACCACGGCCCGTTCCGGTCCGCCCCCGGGGGCGGTGCGCATGCGCCACAGGCCGCGGGCCAGACCGGTCAGGGAGACCGCCATCTGGGGCGCCCCGCAGCCGTCCACTGCGGTGTGCGCGACCGGCTCCTCGCACAACTCCTCGATGGTCTCGCGGACCAGGACCTGGAAGGGGTGTTCGGCTTCCAGGTAGTCCCCGGTGCTCCACCCCCGGGCGACGCAGGCGGCGAGCATGCCCGCGTGCTTGCCGGAGCAGTTCATCAGCACGCGCTCGGGCTCGCGTCCGGCGCGCACGAACGCGGCGCGCGCGTCCTTGCCGCCGGGGGCGGCCGGCGGACAGCCCAGGGCGTCGGCGGTGAGCCCGGCCGCGGCCAGGATGCGCTCGGTCTCGGCGGTGTGCGCCTCCTCACCGGAGTGGCTGCCCGCGGCGATGGCCAGCGAGGGCCCCTCCAGGCGCGCGCCCGCCCGCAGCATCGCCAGCGCCTGGAAGGGCTTGGCGGAGGAGCGCGGGAACATGGGCTGGTGCACGGGGCCGCGCGCGTAGGCGATCCGGCCGTCCGCGGCCAGTCCGACGACCGCGCCGTAGTGGACGCTCTCCAGCATTCCGGACCGGACGACCTGCGCCAGGGGGACGTACTCGGGCAGCGGGCTCTGGGGCATGCGGGCTTCTCCTCGCCGTTGAGGTCGGGTCAGGGTGCGCGTGGAGTGTCCGCCTCTGGGTGGACACGACTGAGAACGTTACATAACCCCCCTTTCTTCCGGTCGCCCCGCGGTCGCGGAACAGGTCCGGACGGAGCCGCCACGCGGCCCCAGGGGACCGGCCGGTGCGGTCGGCCGCCCCGCCTCCGGGAACGGCCCGACACGTGCACGGGGTCCGCTGTCGGACGCGGGGAGTAAGGTCGTTGCCGGTACGCGGCGAGGCGGGACAGCCGTTCGGCACGAGGGACGAAGGAGTGGGACACACGATGGGAACGCTGCGGATGGGCGCGCTGACCCGGCGCAGGGTCGGCATGCGGGCGGCGGACCTGGAGTACGCGGTGCTCGACATGGAGACCACCGGCCTCGAACCGCGCGAGGGCGCGCGCATCGTGGAGATCGCCGTGGTGCGCGTGCGCGGCGACGGCAAGTTCGTGGAGGAGTTCAGCACCCTGGTCGACCCGCGCGGGCCGGTGGGCGGCCGGGAGTTCCACGGCATCGGCGAGGGCGACACCGTGGGCGCCCCGACCGCAGCCCAGGTGGTGCCCAGACTCACCGAACTGCTCTCCGGGGCGGTCGTGGTCGGCCACAACCTCGACTTCGAACAGCGCTTCCTCGCCTCGGAGCTGGTGACCGCCGGGCTGCCCACGGGCCAGGCCGGGCTGTGCACGCTGCGCGCGCTGCGCTCACAGGTGGAGCTGGAGCGGTACTCGCTGCCCAAGGCCTCCCACCGGCTCAGCGGCGACTGGCCGACCGGACAGCACACCGCGCTGGGCGACGCCCGTGCCTGCGCCAAGCTGCTCGCGGAGATGCTCGCCAACGCCCCCGGCGAACTGCGCTACGGCGGTCCCGCGCCCAAGCGGCTCGCGGTGCCGGACCCGGTCCCCGGCCCGGGCGGCGCGGCGGGGCCCGTCCGCTGGAAGCCGCGCACGGCGTCGGTGCCCGGCGGACTGCCTCCGCTGAGCCCCTGGCGGGCGCGGTGGCGGCCCCACGAGCTCGACCCGCTGCTGTGCGGCGGGGCCTTCGGTGCCACGGACCGCGCCATCGCGGAGATGGCCGCGCACCGCGACACCCGTTTCCGCGAGCGGCTGGCCGCGGCCGCCGCGGTGACGGGCGGGCTCGCGGCCACCGCCGCGGGCGGCCTGCTGCTGCGCATGGCCGGCGGCGGGAGCACGCGCGACCCCGGCCTTCCGGTCGGACGCGGCGACGGCTCCCCGGCGCGGCTGCTCGGCCGGATCGGCCGGTCCGCGTCCGGTGGCCGGACGGGGTTCACAGACCGGAGAGCGTGAGGAAGAACGCCACGATCAGCGCGCTTCCGCCGAGGGTGGTGAGCAGCGCCTTGCCCGGTTCGGTGAGCCGGGCCGACACCAGTCTCACGCGGGGGCGCACCATCTCCGGGCTCTGCGCGGCGGCCACGGAGCCGCCGCGGCCGGGTCGGGGCGCCGGGATCCGCCCGGGGACGTAGCTGGGGACCTTGTTGAACATGGCGACCGCCACCAGGACGGCGCCGAGGAGGATCAGTACGAGGGACACGTCGGAGAGGGCCTCACACTCGGTCGAAGGGGCGACCGCCCGAGGGGCGGGCGGGGCCACCGATTCTGACCGATGTCGCCGTACTGTTGCGACTCGATATCGCCTCGCCAACGTTGTGGCGAAGGTTATGTGCCAGCCCTTATGACTACGTGTTCATTGCTCGCCACTCCGGGTTTTCCTCGCGGCGGTTTGCGGAAGGACGGTGTCCACGGTTTCGGTCGCCACACCGAGGGCGCGGAGCACGAACCGCGTGACCAGGGCGTGGGTCTCGTCGAGCTCGATCTCCCCGCTGACGAGGGGCAGGCGCTGGGAGCCGACCATCGACAGG
Organism: Nocardiopsis akebiae; assembly: GCF_018316795.1. Lineage (NCBI taxonomy): Bacteria > Bacillati > Actinomycetota > Actinomycetes > Streptosporangiales > Nocardiopsidaceae > Nocardiopsis > Nocardiopsis akebiae. The sequence goes on along the minus strand of NZ_CP074132.1, from coordinate 5,536,968 downwards.
GCCAGCCGGGAGACGGGCTCGGCGGGCAGGGGGTCGAACTCGCCCGCGGCTGTGCCCTCCTCCAGGATCTCGGTCAGCAGGCGCTGCATGGGCGCCACGTGGGCGGCGAGCGCCTGGTAGGCGTCCGGGCCGAGACTGGCCCCGAGTTCGGCGGCGGGCGGGTGCGGATGCGCCATGATCCCCTCCAACTGGAGGCGGACGAACGCCGAGAGCCGCCGCGCCGCCGACACGCCCGAGGGGAGTTCGCGCCGGTACCGCTCCACGAACGCGCCGTTGACCTGCTCGGTGAAGGCCAGGAGCAGCGCGGGCTTGTCGGGGAAGTAGTTGTACAGGGCGGTACGGGTGATCCCCGCGGAGTTGGCCACGTCGGTCATGGAGATGCGGTCGATCCCCTGGGTCCGGATCAGCTCGTCGACGGCGTCCATGATGCGATCCCGTGTGCGGGCACGGTGGGCGGCGATGGTCGGCGCCGTGATCTTGGGCATCCTCCTATGGTGTCACGCCCGGGGGCGGGCCGGGGTGGTGTCCGGTGACCGTGCGCGACGGTGTTGGCGGGGCGGAGCGGGCCCGGGCGTGCTCGGACCGGCGCCTGCGGGCCACCGGCTCCGCCCGCGCGGGCGTCATCCCCGGGGCGCCGCCAGCGTACGTGTCAGGAAGTCCCGGACGCGGTCGGCGGTGCCGTCCAGATGGCTCTCCAGGAGGAAGTGGCCGCCTCCGGGGACCAGGCTGATCTCGGCGTCCGGCAGGTCGCGGGCGAAGGCCCGTGCGCCGTCGGGGCCGAAGACGCGGTCCTCCGCCCCCCACACGGCCAGGAGCGGGACGCGGCTCTCCCGGAAGTACGCGTGCACCCGCGGGTAGAGGGGCGGGTTGGTGGCGTAGTCGCGGAAGAGGGCGAGCTGGACGAGGTCGTTGCCGGGGCGGCTGATGTCGCGGTGGTCGGCCGTCCAGGTGTCGGGGTCGACCAGTTCGGGGCGGTCCACCCCGTGCAGGTACTGCCAGCGGATCGCGTCGAGGCCGAGGGCGCCGCGGACCGCCGGTTCCGTCGCGGGTCCCGGGTCCTTCGCGTAGGCCCACACGGGCGCCCAGAACTCGGGGACGAAGCCGTCCTCGTAGGCGTTGCCGTTCTGGGTGACCACCGCGGTGACCGCGTCCGGGTCGCGCAGCGCGAGCCGCCACCCGATGGGCGCGCCGTAGTCCTGCACGTACACGGCGTACCTGGTGACGCCGAGCCCGGCCAGGAGCGCCTCCGTGACGTCGGTGAGCGCGTCGAACGTGTACGCGAACGCGTCGGCGGGCGGGGCGTCGGAGCGGCCGAAGCCGAGGTGGTCGGGGGCGATGACGCGGAACCGGTCGGCCAGCCGCGGGATCAGTCGGCGGAACATGCGCGAGCTGGTGGGGAACCCGTGCAGGAGCACCAGGACGGGCGCGTCGCGGGGCCCCGCCTCCCGGTAGAAGACGCGGTGTCCGCGCACGGTGGCGTACTGGTGGCGGATCTCCGTCATGACTAACCCTCCAGGGCGGCTTTGATGGTTAACGCTGCCCCCAGTGGAGCGGATGCGGGGTAACCTGTCAAGTGGATGAAGAGGGTTATTCCGGGAGGCGGGCCGACATGATCGACGAGGAAGCGCTACTCGAAGCGCTGAACAGCACTCCGGTGGTGGACGGACGGCAGCGGGACCTGTGGGCCGACGACGCCGCGCCGCGGCGGTGGGCGCGCGAGCACGGCGGCTCCGACGGCGCGTCGTCGATCGGCTGGCTGCGGGCGGCGAGGGACGCGCTCCAGGCCGCCACGCGCGGCCCCGTGCCCGAGGACCGGATGCGGCGGATGCTCGACGGGGTCTCCCGGGTCCCCGAGGCCGACGGGTCGGACCTGCGGTGGCCCCTCCAGGCGCCGCCCGAGCGGATGCTCGCGGTGGAACTGGTGCTCGCCTGGTACGACGTCCAGCAGCGCAGGCCCGGGCGGCTGCGTCCCTGCGGCAACGGAGAGTGCCGCCTCTTCCTCCTGGACCGCAGCCGCGCCAACACCGCCCGCTGGTGCTCGATGAGGACCTGCGGCAACCGCCTGAAGGCCCGCCGCCACCAGGAGCGCGCCCGCCAGGCCCCGGAGGCATGACGGGCGCGCGGCCGGGGCTCAGGCGGCGTCGGCGTCCGCCCCGGTCCCCGGCGCGTACATCCGGCCAAGGTCGGCGAACACCTCGGTGTTGAGCTGGTAGGCCAGCCGGGTCTCGGCCACCAGGCGGGCGGCCGCGGCCTCGCCCAGGTCCAGGGAGTCGAGCCGCTCCCGGTACCCGGTGCGGAAGCGGAGCAGGCTGCCCAGCGCGTCGAAGACGTAGAAGGAGACACCGGCCGCGTCGGTCAGGCCGTAGGCGCTGGCGGCCGTGCGGCGGATGAACTGTCCGCCGGACACGTCGCCCATGTAGCGGGTGTAGTGGTGCGCGACGAACCCCTCCGGGTGGTCGGCCGTCTGCTCGATGCGCGCCGCGTAGGTGCGGGTGGCCGGGGTGGGGGCGATCCTGCCGCGCCAGTCGGCGCCGAGCAGGTGCTCCAGGTCGCGGACCAGCGCGGGGACCCGCTCCAGTTCCGGGTAGTGGAACCTTCCGGCGACGGGGTCCTCCGCCAGGCGCCGGCCGGTCTCCTCCAGCGCGACGTAGGCGAAGTAGTGCTGGGCGACCATGCCGGTGTACCCGTCCAGGGGGAGCGTGCCGTCCATGAGGGCCCGGGTGAACCCGTGGTCCTCGGCGGCCTGGTGGTCGCTCCGGGTCGCCGCGCGCAGGCGTTCGGAGAACGTCCCGGGGGTGTCGCGGGCGGTCGACGAGGGGACCTCGGCCGTTGCGCTCATCGGTGCTCCTCCGCCTTCCGTCCGACACGTTTATGACATCATGTCATTTAGACGGAGGCTGCTGTCAAGAGGGATATGACACCCTGTCATGAAAATCTGCCGACGCGCCTGTGGTCGCCGCGCCCCTCTCCTTCGCCGGGTCCGCCGCCCCGGACTCCGCCCCCGAGGCCGCCTCCACGCTTGAGGGCGGGCCTCCCGCAGGGGCGCCGACCTCTCCGGAGGGGTCTCGGGTAGGCTCGAAGAAATCCAGCGCGTGTCCCCCGTCACACCCTGCATGTGCTCGTGCATGGGCATATGCCCGTTCCGTCCGCGCGTCGGGGCGGAGCGTCAGCGGGTTCCCCACCGCGGGCCAACAGGCCCTCACACAGGGAGAACAGGGCTGTGATCCCGGTCTCCGGCGTCGGATGTGTCTCGTCACGGCCGCTGGTCAACAGGTCACCGGGGCGATTATCGTTTGGGTGTCGTGCGGTCCGGACCGCCGGGAGAACCCGGGGCGCTCCCCGGGATCACACGGCGCGACACGGCACCCACGAACCGGCAGACCAAGGGCGATGAGTGGATACCAGGAGAACAGGGCACGATCCCGTGACGGTGATCGGCGGGGAGGCGGCACGGGCCGTCTCCGCCAACGATGCTGCCTCGCACGACGCGGCCTTCCTGGGCGACGACACCGTCCCGAACGAGCGGGTGGAGGCTGCTGTCGAACCGGTTGACGTCCTACTCATAGAAGACGACCCCGGGGACGCCTTCCTCGCCGAGGAGCTGCTCGACGAGACGGCCCTGCCCACGCACATCACCTGGGTCCCCACGCTCGCCGAGGCGCGCCGGCACCTGGAGGACTTCCGGGGCTGCGTGCTGCTCGACCTCAACCTCCCCGACGCACACGGGCTGGACCTGCTCCGCGAGGTCCTGGAGGGCGCGCCCGCGGCCGCCGTCGTCGTCCTCACCGGACTCGACGACGAGCACGAGGGCGTGGCCGCCGTGGCCGCGGGCGCCCAGGACTACCTCGTCAAGGGCCAGGTCGACGGCTCCCTGCTCGGCCGCAGCCTGCGCTACTCCCTGGAGCGCCGCCGCGCCGACGAGAACGCCCGCCAGCTGCGCGAGGCCCGCATGAGCGCCCGCGAGAACATGCGCCTCGAACGCGGACTCCTGCCCCAGGTCCTGCTCCAGCGCTCGCCCCTGGAGCACCTGGCCTACTACCGCCCCGGACGCAAGCGCGCCCTGGTCGGCGGGGACTTCTACGACGCGGTCGAGAAGGACGGCACCACCCACGTCATCATCGGGGACGTCAGCGGGCACGGCCCCGACGAGGCCGCGCTCGGAGTCAGCCTGCGCATCGCCTGGCGCGCCCTCATCATGGGCGGCGTCGACGAGGAGAAGGTGCTGCCCAACCTGGAGGACATCCTGGTCACCGAACGGGCCCAGGAGGAGATGTACGCCACCCTGTGCATGGCCAGCCTGGACACCGGCGACGACCGGGTCAGGCTCCGCGTCCTGGGCCATCCGCCGCCCATGGTCCTGCGCGACGGCGCCGTCGAGGAGACCCGCGTCACCCCGCAGCCGCCCCTGGGGGTCTTCCCCGTCGAACAGACCGACACCGACACGGTCGTACTCCCCACCGGGGCGACCATGCTCTTCTACACCGACGGCCTCGTGGACGCCTACGACGGCGCCCCGCCCGCCCGCCTGGAGGTCGCGGGCCTGCGCCGGATGGTCTCCGGCGTGCTGGAACGGGGCACCTCCCTGGCCGGGCTGCCCGAACGGCTGGTGGACGAGGCCGAGCGCAGCAACGGCGGACCGCTCCAGGACGACGTGGCGATGCTGCTCATCACCCACGGAGAACCCGAGTGAGACCCGCGACCGGAGAGGGGACGGCCATGGAGACCGAGGAATCCGGGCCCGCCCCGGACACCGGCGCGCGCGGCGGAGCCTCGATCGGCGGCACGCACTTCGTCAACGGCACCAACCGCGAGGGGAAGCGCTCGCCCCACCAGTCGTGGAGCCTGCGGCGGCGCGTCACGAGCCTGCTGGCAGTGGTCGCCGTCGTCCTGGTCGTGGCGGTGTCCGTCATCACCCTGGCGGCGTTCCAGGCCCGCGAGTCCCTGGCGCTCCAGGTCGACTCCCTGACACCCGCCGTGAGCGCGGTCGAGCAGACGCACTCGGCCTACCTCACCCAGGACCACGCCCTGCGCGGCTACATCCTCACCCAGGACCGCGAGTTCCTCCAGCCCTACGTCGAGAGCCAGCTGACGCTGACGGAGAACCAGGCCGTCCTGGCCCAGCTGGCCGAGGACAACCCCGAGGTGGCCACCAACGTCGACGACCTGCTCACGGCGGGCCGGGTGTGGACCGAGGAGTTCGCCGAGCCCGCCCTGGAGCAGGTCAGCAGCGGCCAGGAGGTCACCCAGGAGGAGCTGCGGCGCGGCCGGGTCCTCTTCCTGGAGCTCAGCCGGATCAGCGACGCCACCACCAGCCAGTTGGAGGCGGAGATCAAGGAGGCCCGGGAGGGCCTGACCCTGGCCACCCAGCAGGTCGTGGCCCTGCTGGTCCTGGTCGGCCTGGTCGTGGTGTTCCTGTCCGTGTTCCTGTGGGTGATGCTCCAGCAGTGGGTCCTGCGCCCCCTGGAGGAGCTCGCCGGGCACATGCGCCAGGTGTCGGAGGGCTACTACGCCCACCGGATCTCCCTGCACGGCCCGCCGGAGATCGTCCGGCTCGGCCGGGACGTGGACGCCATGCGCGAGCGCATCGTGCAGGACCTGGACGAGGTCGCCTCCGCGCGGCGCAAGCTCCAGGAGCAGTCCGTCCTCATGGAGAACCAGACCGAGGAGCTGCGCCGCTCCAACCTGGAGCTGGAGCAGTTCGCCTACGTCGCCTCCCACGACCTCCAGGAGCCGCTGCGCAAGGTGGCGAGCTTCTGCCAGCTGCTCCAGCGGCGCTACCACGGGCAGCTGGACGAGCGAGCCGACTCCTACATCGACTTCGCGGTCGAGGGCGCCAAGCGCATGCAGACCCTCATCAACGACCTGCTGGCCTTCTCCCGGGTCGGCCGGGTCAGGAACTTCGCGCCGGTCGCCCTCGACGACGCGCTGGACGACGCCCTGAGCAGCCTGTCCACCCGTCTGGAGGAGGCCGACGCCGAGGTCACCCGGGACCCGATGCCGACCGTGCAGGGCGACCGCACCCTGCTCACCCAGGTGTTCTTCAACCTCGTGGGCAACGCCGTGAAGTTCCGCGGCGAGGAGGACCCCCGGGTCCACATCAGCGTCGAACGGCGCGGTGACGAGTGGGTGTTCTGCTGCTCCGACAACGGGATCGGAATCGAACCGCAGTACGCGGAGCGCATCTTCGTGATCTTCCAGCGGTTGCATACCAGGGACAAGTACACGGGGACCGGCATCGGCCTGGCGATGTGCAAGAAGATCGTGGAGTTCCACGGGGGACGGATCTGGCTGGAAACCGGCTCCCAGGACCCCGGGGAATCCGAAACCTCAGGTGACCGGGACTCTGGTCGGACCGGAACGCGCATATGCTGGTCCTTGCCCGCCGACCCCGCGGAGGACGAGGACCCGGCCCCCGACAGGGGAACCGCCGAGCCCCTCGCCGCCGATAACGGGGGCGAGGGCACCGAGGACGCCGAGACCACCCCCGAGGACTCGGCTCCGACGGCCGCACGACAGCCCACGGGTACGGACAACCCTGGGGAGGACGGCGCCGAACCGGGCGACAGGCCCGGCGGCGTCCGCTCCGCCCAGCCCGACACCGGTGGCGGTACGGTTCCCCCCGGTCACGGGGCGGGACCCTGAGCAGGGGTCTGGAAGCTTGAGCGAGGTCATGTTGGTGCATCCCATCGAGGTGCTGCTGGTCGAGGACGACCCCGGCGACGTCCTGATGACCAGGGAGGCGTTCGAGGAACACAAGCTGGGCAACCGCCTGCACGTGGTCTCCGACGGTGTCGAGGCGCTGCGCTTCCTGCGTCGTGAGGAGGAGTTCGCCGACGCGCCCCGTCCCCACCTGATCCTGCTCGACCTCAACCTGCCCCGCAAGGACGGCAGGGAGGTGCTGGAGGAGGTCAAGAACGACGAGGACCTCGCGCACATCCCCGTCGTGGTGCTCACCACCTCGGAGGCGGAGGAGGACGTGCTGCGCAGCTACCGCCTGCACGCCAACGCCTACGTTCCCAAGCCGGTGGACTTCGACCAGTTCATACGGGTGGTCCGGCAGATCGACGACTTCTTCGTCAGCGTGGTGCGCCTGCCCAAGGGGTAGGCGGCGCGCCCGCTCCACGGGGGCGTGCTCGCCCCCCGGGGGGCTGCTCGCGGGGTTGTCCACAGCCGCGCGCGGGGGCTACCGCGGCGCGTCCGCGCGCGGTTCCATGGATACAGGGGGGCCACCCGCCCCTCCCGCGTCGCGCTGCCTCGCCCGACTCCCCGCGCCGCCCGGCGAACGCGCGGGAGCCACAACACGTGGCGGCAACGGTTTTTCGTTACGGTAAGGGCATGAGCTTGCCGGAACCGCGTGACCCCGCTGGTCCCTACCGCGTCAGTGTGGTGTGCCTGGGCAACATCTGCCGCTCGCCCATGGCGGAGAAGATCCTCGCCGCCGACCTCGAACGCGCCGGGATGAGCGATCTCGTGGCGGTGGACAGCTTCGGCACGGGCGACTGGCACGTGGGCGGCGGCATGGACCCGCGCGCGGCCTCCACCCTGCGCGTGCACGGCTACCTCACCAGCCACACCGCCCGCCAGTTCGCCCACGGCGTCCTCACCGACCGGGACCTCGTCCTCGCCATGGACCTGGACAACGTCGACGAGATCCGGCGTGTCGTCGACGAGTACGGTGAGGAGTACGGGTTCGACATGTCGAGGGTCCGCCTCTTCCGCTCCTTCGCGCCCGGCACCGGCCCCAACCCGGAGGTTCCCGACCCCTACTACGGCGGCGACGACGGGTTCACCGCCGTACTGAACATGGTGGAGTCCGCGGCCAAGGGCCTCACCGGAGAACTCGTCACCCGGTTGAGGCGGTAGCGCGGGTGAGGGGGGAGCGGATCGTGCGGGACTTCGGAGACGACGGCGACGGCGGCGACGGGCCAGGGGAGGGCCGCCGCAGGGACCCGGTCGACGGGACCATGGCCGAACGCCTCACCGTCCTGCTCGACCGCGACGTCAGGCGGGCCGCACGCGCGGGCAGCAGCCACGACTGGGACATCTACTACGCCGAACTCACCGACGGTACCCGCCTGTTCGTCAAGTCCCTGGTGCGCGGAGCCCCGCCCAACGGGGTGCTCACCGCCGAGGCGCGCGGCCTGGACTGGCTGGGCCGGACCTTCGGCTCGCCCGCCGTCGACGTCGTCGCCTGGGACGACCGCATCCTCGTCCTGCCGTGGATCGAGGAGCGCGAACCCACCGTCCAGGCCGCCGAACGGCTCGGCCGCCAACTCGCCGGGATGCACCTGACCGGAGCCGACCGCTTCGGCGCCGACTGGCCCGGCTACATCGGCCCCCTGAGGATGGACAACACCCCCTCCCGGGAGTGGCCGCGCTTCTACGCCGAGCAGCGGCTGCGCCCCTACCTGCGCCAGGCCCTGGACCGGGGCTCCCTCACCCCGTCCGACGGCCGCGTGGTCGAGAAGGTGGTCGACGCCGTCGCAGACCTGGCCGGAGAGCCCGAGGAGCCCGCGCGCGTCCACGGAGACCTGTGGAGCGGGAACGTCCTCTGGCGGGCGCAGGACGCGGTGGTCATCGACCCGGCCGCGCACGGCGGGCACCGCGAGGCCGACCTGGCCATGCTGGCCCTGTTCGGCCTGCCCCACCTGGAACGGGTCCGCGACGCCTACAACGAGGTGGCGCCGCTGGCCTCCGGTTGGCGCTCGCGGGTCGCCCTGCACCAGCTGCACCCGCTGCTCGTCCACGTGTGCCTGTTCGGCGCCGCCTACCGCACCACGACCCTGGAGGCCGCGCGCACCGCCCTGCGCGGCGGCTGACGGTGCCGGTCCCTCTGGGCGGTGGTCGACCGCGCCGGTCGTCTCGGCCCCGGGTGACCTGGCCGTGCCGGTCCCTCTGGGCGGTGGTCGACCGTGCCGTGCGTTCCGCGTGCTGATCCTCCCGCGGGGTGGCTGGCCGTGCCGACCGCCCGGTGCCGCCCGGACCGGGGGAACCGCTGGATCCGCTGACCCCCCTCCGTCGGGGCCGCGGGGGGACGCGCACTATGCTCACCACGTGCCCGGCGGATCGCTGAACCCTCCTGCAACTGGGCCCCCGCACATCCCGGGTGGCGCAGCGGAGGAACCTAGGGAGCGCTTCTCGTGACTTCACCCTCCGACATTGACGTGATCGTCTTCGACGTTCTGGGGACCATGGTCGACGAGCCCGGCGGCATCGGGCGCGGCATCCGGACACTGCTCCCGGACATCGACGAGGCTAGGACGCGCGAGCTGGTCGAGGTGTGGAACAGGCATGTCGAGGAGCAGCAGCAGGAGATACTCGCGGGCCGCCGCCCCTACGCCAACAGCACGGTGCTCGACCTCGAAGCGGCCGCACGCGTCGCGGCCGATGCCGACGTCGACGACGAGGACGCGATCCGATCGATGGCGGCCTCCGCACGGCGGTCGGCGCCGTGGCCGGACTCCGCCTCCGCGCTGGACCGGATCGCCTCGTACTTCGCGGTGGTCGGCCTGTCGAACGCCAGCCACCCGGCGCTCACCCGCATCAGCGCGCACGCCGGGCTCCGCTGGCACCAGGTGCTCTCCGCCGAGGAGGCGCACAGCTACAAACCCCATCCCGACGTGTACCGGCTCGCGATCGCGAACGCGGACTGCCCGCCCGACCGCCTGCTCATGGTCGCCGCCCATGCCTGGGACCTCCGGGGCGCGCAGGCCCTGGGCATGAAGACCGCATACGTCCAACGTCCCGTCGGGGATCCCCCGCGCACGACGGACCGCTTCGACCTGGTCGTGAAGAGCCTCGACGAACTGGCCATAAGCCTCAACGCGATCTGACGGCCCGAGAACGCCTCCCCTGGAACCAAGGGTGTGGATTCCGGAGCCTGAGTCCTTGAATCGGGGGTCGAGGCTCTGGAATCCGAAGCCTGGAACCCCGGACCGAGAGCCCGGACCTTGGCGCCCCTGGTCCACTTCGGCGGCCTGGCCTGGCCTGGCCTGGCCTGGTCTGGTCTGTCCCTATGCGGCCGGGTAGACCCGGCCGGGCAGTTCCCGGAAATCCCCTCGCTCCCGCTCGCCTCACCCGGTACGGTCTCGGAGTGCTGCCGCCGCGGAGTCCACGAGACCCGCGCGCGGCCACCCCGTCGGTTCCCACGAGGAGAGCAGGCTTCGTCCATGGCATGTCGTATCAGTGAACTCGTGCTCTCCTGCCGCGACCCCGAGGTGCTGGCGCGGTTCTGGTGCGAGGTCCTGGACTTCGTCGTGCTGGACCGCGAGGAGGGCTGCATCGAGATCGGGCCGCGTGAGGGGTTCGGCGGCCTGCAGCCGACGATCATCCTCAGCCGCACCGAGGAGCCGGAGAGGGCGAAACCCCGGCTGCACATCGACGTCAACGCCACCGACCGCGACCAGGACGCCGAGCTCGAACGCCTTCTCGCCGCCGGTGCCGTGTTCGCCGACATCGGTCAGAGCGGGGAGGAGCCCTGGCACGTCCTCGCCGACCCCGAGGGCAACGAGTTCTGCCTGCTCAGGGCCCGCCTCGACCGGCTCTGACGGCCTCCGTGGGCACCGGCGGCCAGTCCGCCTGCGTGGTCGCGGCCGGTAACGGCACCAGCCGCTTTACCGCTCACCACCCGCCGCGCACCGGCCGGGCCGGACCCGCCGGAGGCTCGCCTTCCTGACGCCTACCGCCGAGGTCAGCGGGGGGGAGCCCCCGGCGGCCGCCGCGCGCCGGACACGGGCGGCGGTGGGCGGTACGCCCTCACCCGGCGGTGAGCTCCAGAACGGCCTTGCCCCGCAGGCGGCGTTCGAGGAGGGCGGCCACGGCCTCGTCGGCCCGGTCCCACGAACCTCGCCAGGAGATCCCCGGATCGAGGTCCCCCGAGGCGACCCGACCGGCCAGCCAACCCAGGTCCCCGGCCGGAGCCACGCCGTTCTGGAGGTGGAACGCGGTGATGGAGCGGCTGTGCCGCCCGTCGTCCACGAGGAACGCGTCGAGCGGGAAGTGCTCGGGCCGCCCGGTCACGTGTCCGACGGCCACCAGGGTTCCCCCGGTGTTCAGCCTGTCGAAGGCCGTGACCAGCTGGGGGCCTCCGACACAGTCCACGACCCCGTCGAACAGGTAGTCGGATTCCCCGGGTTGCGACACCACCTCGTGGGCGCCCAGGCCGCGCAGTTCGGCGCCGTGGGTCCGGGGTCCACCGGTGCAGGCGGTCACGTGCGCGCCGCCCATGCGGGCGAGTTGGACCGCGTACCGTCCCACGCCACCGGTGGCCCCGGTGACCAGAATCCTTCTGCCGAGGAGGAACCCCACTTCGCGCAGGGCGCGCAGAGCACTGGTGGCCGCCACCGGGACGGTGCTGAGGGCTCCGTGGTCCGCGCCCTCCGGGGCGGCCCCCAGGGAGGCGGTGTCGACGGCGCGCAGTTCGGCCCAGCCCCCCGCCGCACCCAGGGTGACCACCGCGGTTCCAACGGCGGGGCCGGACCCGTCGGCGGCGGGGCGTTCCACGAATCCCGCGGCGTCCCACCCCGGCACGGTCCCATCGGGCAAACGGGAGACGGTGGACACCTCGCCGAAGTTGAGCGAGGCGGCCGTGACGCGGACCAGCGCCTGGTGCGGGGCCGCAACCGGTTCGGGGGCCTCTCCGAGGCGCAGGTGGCGGGGTGCGGTGCGGTCGACGACCAGGGCGCGCATGTCCGGGCTCCTTCACGGGACGGGGTGGACGGGATCAGAATATGGCACTCAGAGGCATTATGCGTCAAGAGGCTAAAGCTTCCAAGGGGCCAAAGCTGCCAAGGCGCCAAAGCTGCCAAGGGGCTATGGGCGTCGAGTGGCGGTCCGTCTCGGTACACTGCGGCCATGGCCAGCACCCGTCCCGACGCCGCCGCCTCCGAGGAGTCCCTGCGCGAGCGCAAGAAGCGCCGCACCCGCCGGGCCCTGGTCGACACCGCGCTGGAGCGTTTCACCCGGGCGGGGTACGACCAGGTCACGCTGGACGAGGTCTGCGCGGCGGCGGAGGTCTCCAAGCGCACCTTCTTCCGCTACTTCGCGAGCAAGGAGGAGCTTGCCGCGGCTCCGCTGCAGGACCTGTGGGAGGAGTTCCTGCGGGTGCTGGAGGAGAGGGGGCCAGACGGCCGCCCCCTGGTGGAGATGGCACGCGACGCGATCCTCGAAGCCGCGGAACACGTGGCCGACCCGGCGTGGACGCACGCCGCCCGGCTCAGCCTCGGCCTGGCCGGGAACACCCCGGCGATCAGCGCCCACAACCTCCAGTTCTGCGAGCGCACCACGGTCCGGGCCCTGGCCGTGCTGGGGGTCGGCGACCACGGCGACCACGGCGACCCGCGCTCGCGGCTCGCCCTGGACATGGCCGCCTCCGCGGCCCGGCACGCGCTGGGCGGCTGGGCCGCCGCGCCGGGGACCCCCACGGTCCCCGACCTGCTCGCCCGGTACCGCCGGGCCTTCGACGCACTGCCCGGCGGCCTCACCGTGTCCGCTCCCGAGCGCTGACGGCGCCCGGATACCGCGGGGAGACGGCACGTGCCGCCCGTCACCAGCGGGCTGGGGCGCCACGCTCTAGATTGGTGGCATGGCTGACGCATCCGAGGCACAGAGCACACCCGAACACGACGGCCCCGAACTGCACGTCGCCCTCATCGGTTACGGCAAGGGCGGTGAGGTCTTCCACGCGCCGCTGATAGACGCGGTTCCGGGACTGCGCCTGTCCGCGGTGGTCACGGGCAACCCCGACCGCCGCAGGGCCGCCGAGGCGCGCTACCCCGGCGTCACCGTGTACCCGAACGTCGCCGAACTGTGGGCCGACGCCGAGCGTTACGAGATCGCGGTCGTCACCACGCCCAACGACACCCACGCCCCGCTCGCCCAGGCCGCCCTGGAGGCGGGCCTGGCGGTGGTGGTGGACAAGCCCTTCGCCCTCACCGCCCTCCAGGCCCGGGAGCTCACCGACCTCGCGGACAAGCTGGGCCGGGTGCTCACCGTGTACCAGAACCGCCGCTGGGACGCCGACTTCCTCACCCTGTGGGGTCTCATCGAGGAGGGGAGGCTGGGCCGCGTACACCGCTTCGAGTCGCGGTTCGAGCGCTGGCGTCCCCGGGCCAAGGGCACCTGGCGCGAGAGCGGCGGGGTCGAGGCCGGGGCCGGGCTGCTCTACGACCTGGGCCCGCACCTGATCGACCAGGCGGTCAACCTGTTCGGCCAGGTCTCCTCCGTCTACGCCGAGATCGACGCCCGGCGCGAGGGCGTCAACGCCGACGACGACGTCTTCCTGGCCCTCGACCACGCCCGGGGCACGCGTTCCCACCTGTGGATGAGCGCACTCACCGCCCAGGGCGGGCCGCGCTTCCGGGTGCTGGGGGACGAGGGGGCGTTCACCAGCCACGGCATGGACGGCCAGGAGGCCCGGCTGACGGCGGGGGAGCGGGCCGACGCCGACGACTGGGGCGTGGTTCCCGAGGCGGACTGGGGCGTGCTCGGGGTGGACGGCCACACCCGGCCGGTGCCCAGCGCGCGCGGAGCCTACCCCGAGTTCTACGCCGGGGTGCGCGACGCGGTCGGCGAGGGCGAGCCCCTGCCGGTGGATCCGCACGAGGTGATCCACGGGCTGGAGGTCATCGAGGCGGCCCGGCGCAGCGCCCGCACGCGGTCGGTGGTCGACGTCTGATTCCCGGCTCCCGCGGGAGGCCCGGGGCGCCTCCGTGCTCCGGCCTCCCGGTCTCCCGGGGGTCCGGGAGGCCCGGGAGCCCACCGGACCGCCCGCATGGGCCTATGTTGGAAGGACCCACCCCAGCTCGCCCCGGGGTTTCGCCGAACGCCGAAGGAGACGCACCGTGGCCCAGGTCCTCGTGGTCGCCGACGAACTCACCGGTGCCAACGCCACCGGTGCCCGGTTCGCCCGTACCGGGATGCGTGTGGCCACGGTGACTCCCGAGCACGTGAGCCGAGTCGTGGGGGACTACGACGTGGTCGTGGCCAACCTGGACAGCCGCCATGTTCCCCCCGAGCACGCCGCCGACCTGGTCACGGACGTGGTCGAAGCGGTGTGGCCGGTGGGGCTGGTGGTCAAACGGACCGACTCCACGCTGCGCGGCAACATCGGTGCCGAACTGGAGGCCACCTACGACGCCGTGCGCGAGCGCGTGCCCGCCGGAACGCGGGTGCGGGTGCTGTTCGTTCCGGCCTTCCCCAGCTCTGGGCGCATCACAGAGGACGGGCTGCAGTTCCTCAACGGTTCGCCGCTGGAGCGCACCGAGCTGGCCGATGATCCGCTGTGCCCGATGACCACCAGTTCCGTCGCCGACATCCTCGCCGTCCAGACCGACCTTCCGGTGCGCCACGTGCCCGTGCGTCAGGTGACCCAGACGATGCTCACCGCCGAACTGCTCGCCGGTGACGAGCCCGTGGTCGTGTGCGACGCGAGCACCGAGCAGCACCTGACCGACATCGCCGAGGCAGCGGCCGCCGCGCACCACGACACGGGGATCGTGTGGCTGGCGGCCGACCCCGGGCCCACGGGCGCGCTGCTGGCCTACGCGCTGCGGTTGAGAGGCCAGGCGGGTTCGCGCGGGCCGTTGCTGGGGGTGGTGGGCAGCACCACCGAGCTGACCCGGCGGCAGCTGGCCACCGTCGCGCGCACGGGCGCGGTGAGGTTCGTGGACCTGGACGCGGTGGAGTTCAGCGTGGGGGAGCGCGCGGACGAGGTCGCCGAGCGGACCGCGCGGGAACTGTCCGAGCAGCTGACCTCCTCGGGCTTCCCGGAACTGTGCGTGCTGCGGGTGGTGACGCCCTCCGACCGGGTGCGCGAGCTGCCAGTCCAGGTCCGCGCGGAACTGCCCGGCCGGATCGCGCGGCTGGTGGCGGACGTGGTCAACGAGGTCGCCGACACCACGGGGGCGCACGCGCTGCCCAGCGGGCTGTACCTGACCGGCGGGGACCTGGTGGCGAGCCTGCTGGACGAGCTGGACGTGCACGCGTTCGACGTGGGGGGCGAGGTCGTTCCGCTGACGGTGCACGGGCACCTGAGCGGGGGGCCGTTGGACGGAACGCCGGTGGTGGCCAAGGGAGGGCTGGTCGGTGACGACATCACCCTGGTCGAGTGCCTGACGAAGCTCCGCCGGGCGGTGCAGACCCGGTTGCACCAGGTGCACTCGGAGGTGTCGGAGCACGTGGTGCCGACGCTGCTGCGCGACACGGTCTGACCCGGCCCGATCGGGCCTCGCCCATCGGACCGACCGAGGTCGCCGAGGCCGAGTCGCTGCTGCCGGTGTTGTGCGGCCGTGGTATTGCCGGGACTGGGCTTTTCGGCTTTCTGTCCATTTTCCGGGAAGTCGGGAAACGGCCGCTCGCCGCCGGTGAGTTCGCGGTTCGTTGACGTGCTTCCCGCGCACGCGGGGGTGGTTCCGATCCCACCGGGGCCGCCTGGCGGTACGCACCGCGCTCCCCTCTCCGGGATCGGTTGCGAACCCGCCCCCGCAGGAACTTGGAAGAGCCCTGTGCGTCCGCTACGGGGTCGACCGGCCTGTCGATCCCGGAAAAGAACACCCGCACTCGTCCTTGGAGTCGTGCGACCAATACTCCATCCGCCCATCGCCTCTGTGCCGGTGGGAATCCCGGCGATGTCGGTCTCCCCCTCTGGTCGGGCGTCCTTACGCCGGGATGCGGCTCGTCTCCGCGCGCCCTAGCAGCACTCCCTATGCGGGAAAACGCGCATGTACAGCTTTATCTCGACTTGATGAGGTCCTCAGGTAGCCTGCCGGAGGCGGTCTTGGCACGAAGCGATTCGGCGCAGTTCCGATTCAGGGGACCTCGATCGCTGTCCTGTGAATTATCGGGAAGCGAGGCGCTGAGGTCTCCCGCTGTTCGATGGCGCATTTCGCTTGGTTGCACGGGCCGCTGCCAGTTCGTATAGCAGCAGAGTGAGGTTTTATGAAGTCGTGGCGCTCTCTTGCCGCCGCCGGTTTCGTCGCAGGCGCTGCCGCGATCGTTCTTCCGCTGACCGCGGGAACCGCGTCCGCCGCGGAGGACGATTGGAACGTAGTCGGCGGCGCACCCGGTTCGATGGACGAATGCGTCGCCGAGGCCAAGGAGTACCTGGCTGAGCCGTACGTGGACTACACCGAGTGGAAGTGCGAAACCAGTGATGGCTCCTGGACGCTCTTCGCGCGCTAGCCGCGCCGGTTCGTGAGCAGCCGGTCTCTCGTGAAAGCCTCTGCCGCGATGCGCCTTCGCGGCAGAGGCTTCTCGTTTCCTCCGGTACTTCCCGGGCACCCGCGCGGGGAGCGCCGTCGGCGGTGGACCCCCGGAGCGAGCCGCTGTCCGAGTGGTTCCAGGGGCCGGCGCGGACACCGGCGGACAGTCCGTACCCGGGGATGCGGATCGACGAGACGGGCCTCATCCGCCGGGGACCGACCGCGGACGGCCGCTACGACGAGACGCGCGGCGGACGCCCCCACGCCTGCCAGGGGTCGTTCTGGATCGAGGGGGACCACATCGTCTACCGCGACGACCTGGGCCTTTGGGCCTACGGCCGCTTCGCCGACGATGTGCTGCGCCACGCGGGCTACGTCTTCCGCCGCCGGTGAGCGCACCCGCCGGACACGGGCCTCCCCCGCGGGGCAGCGGGGAGAGGCCGTGTACCGCCCACCGGCGGGGCCGTCGCCGCGACGGCCCCGGCCTCAGTCGTCGATCGCCTGGTAGAGCGTGGTCCAGAAGTCGTGGATCAGCCGCGCCGAGTCCGGGACGGACATCCCGACCTGGGTGAGCACGATTCCGGTCAGCCGGTTCTCCGGGTCGGCGTAGGCCGAGGTGCCGGCTCCGCCGTCCCAGCCGAACTGGCCGACGGGCGCGTAGTCACCGCGGTGGGTCCGCACCGCCATCCCGAAACCCCAGCCGCCGTGCTGCCCCTGGCCGAACGACACGTGGACGTTCTCGGTGGCCATGGTGTTGCGAGCGGCCCGCTGATCGGGTGTGAGGCGGTTGGTGGTCATCAGCTGGACGGCGGGCCGGGACAGGATCCGCTCGCTTCCGTGCATCCCCTGGTTCAGCAGCATCCGGAAGTAGGCGTGGTAGTCGTCCACGGTGGAGACCAGCCCGCCGCCACCGCCCTGGAACGCCGGAGGCCGGCTGTGCCGTCCCCCCTCGGCCGGGTCCCACACGTGGAACTCCCCGGTCTGCGGGTCGGGGGCGTACAGGGGCGGCAGCCGGTCCATCCCGTCGGCGGGCACGTGGAAACCGGTGTCCCCCATGCCCAGGGGCTCGAAGACGCGTTCGCGCAGGAACGCCTCGAACGACTGCCCCGTGACCCTGGAGACGAGCACACCGAGCAGGTCGCTGCTGATGTGGTACTGCCACTGCTCGCCGGGCTGGTGCATCAGCGGAAGCGTGCCCAGGCGGCGCGTCCACTCGTCCGGCCCGGGCATCGGCTCCGGCAGGTCGGGCGTGAGCCCCTGCTCGAAGACCGCGTTCATGATCGGGGTGCCCAGCGCACTCCGGTCGATGCCGAGCCCGAACGTGGAGGTCAGCACGTCCCGTACGGTGATCGGCCGCCGCGCCGGCACGGTGTCGTCCAACGGGCCGTCGATCCGCCTCAGCACCCGCCGGTCGGCGAGTTCGGGCAGCCACTGTTCCACCAGGTCGTCCAGCCGCAGCCTGCACTCGTCGAGCAGGACCATCGCCGCGGCCATCGAGACCGGCTTGGACGTCGAGGCCATCCGGAAGATCGTGTCCCGGCGCATCGGCGCGCCGCCGTCGTGGCGCATCGTCCCGAGCGCTTCGACGTGCGTCCCACCGCCCCGGCCGACCAGGGCGACGAGTCCGGGAATCCTCCCGCCCTCGACATGGCGTGCCAGCACGTCGCGCATCCTGTGCAGCCCCGCCTTGGAGAAGCGGCCGTTGTCGTTTTCCATCGTGGATCTCCGTAAGTCGTCAGCTGGTCGGGGGATACGGCTGTTCAGAGGCTGCGGGCGGTGATGTCGCCGTAGGAGGTGGTGGCGTGGATGTCGAGGGTGGCGGCGCCGTCGTTCCTGAGGGCGTTGCGGACGCGGCCGTAGGGGGTGCCCGCGTTCAGGGCGGCGGAGGTGCCGGGGGCGGCGCTGACGGTGATGTCGCCGGATCCGGTGCGCAGTTCGACGGTGCCGTGGACGGCCTGGGCGATGTCGATGCCGCCCTTGTGGACACTGATCTGTGCGGGGCCGTTCAGGCGGCCGATGGTGATGTCGCCGTCCAGGAGGGTGATGCGGGCGTTGGTGGTCTCGTCGAGCTTGACGGGGCCCTGGGCGGCTTCGACGGTGACGTTTCCGAGGCGGCCGACGCCGCGCAGTTCGGCCCTGGCGGCCTTGGCCCTGAGGTGGGAGCCGCTGGGCAGCTGGACGGTGACCTCGATGGAGCCCGAGGGGCCGAAGGCCTGGTACTTGGGAGCGGGGGCCTGGATGCGCAGGACTCCGTCCTCGTAGGCGACTGCGGTCTTCTGGGCGGCCTTGACGTCGCGGTTCTCTGCGGGGTTGGCGGGTCGGATCCGGACGGTGGTGTCGTCGCGGTCGGCGGCGATGAGCTGGATGCGTGCGGCGGGGACGTCCAGGACGGTGGTGACGGGGCCGGGGGTGGGGAGGGTGTGCATCGTGTTTCTCCTTCTTCTTCAGCGGCGCTGGCGCGGCCCGCTGTTTCTGATGTTGGAAAAGCTACGTTGCATTCATCATTATGGCAACAGAGGATCCACGAGTGAAATCGATATCAGCAGGCAAGAGGTGGGAAATTGTTGCAATGGTTCTGGGTTTAATGCAATGAGTTCTCCCCAGGGCGTTGCAATGGATGGAAAGTAAACGCTAGGCTGGGCGCACCCACGCACCCTGAAGGAGACCGCGATGCCCGGAGGCAGGCTCACCCAGTCCGAACGCAGACAGATCGAACTGGGACTGACCCGGGGACTGGCCTACGCGCGGATCGCCAAGGACCTGGACCGCCCGACCTCGACCATCACGCGCGAGGTGGCACGCAACGGCGGCCCCGCGGGCTACCGCGCCGACCTGGCACACCGCGCCACCCAGCACCGCACCCGCCGCCGCACCAAGACCGCGACCCGTGCGGCACAGGCGCCCCCGCAGGCCTACGGGCGCGACGCCGAGGCCGTGCGCGAGTACGAGGAGGCGTTCGCCGCCGTCTTCATGCAGTCGGGCCTGCCCAAGATGACGTCCCGGGTCCTGGTCTCCCTCTACACCACCGACACGGGCAGCCTCACCGCGGCCGAACTCGTCCAGCGCCTCCAGGTCAGCCCGGCCTCGGTCTCCAAGGCGATCACGTTCCTGGAGGGCCAGGGCCTGGTGCGCCGCGAACGCGACGAACGCCGACGCGAGCGCTACGTCGTCGACGACGACGTCTGGTACCAGTCGATGCTGGCCAACGCCCGGGCGGAGGCCCACCTCGTCGAAGCCGCACGTCAGGGCGTCCAGGTGCTGGGGCCCGGAACCCCGGCCGCCGTGCGCCTGGAGAACATCGCCCGCTTCGTCGACTTCGTCCGCGAGAGCATCATCCGCGCCTCGGAGCAGGCCCGTGAGGTCCTGCACACCAAACCAGAGGCCGTCCCGGACGCCACCGACGAGCCGTCCCCGGAACCCCGGTAGGCAGCCGCTTCTGCGGTCACGGCCACGTGCGGCCACCTCCCCGGTCCGCCGCCCGGGAACACGCGGTGAGCCCGGCTCACCCGGTGACGCGGGTCCGGGCCGCCCCGTTCCGCGCGGCCCGGCGTGCGTGTTCCCCGCGCCTCCGGGGTCTTCGCACGCCAACGCCCCCGGCGGGGGAACCGGGGGCGTGCGGGTGCGCAGCCGGGGTCAGGCGGCCCGCGTCCGCGGCTCCAGGTGCTCGGCGGCGAGCCCGTCCACCGCCTCGGCCAGGGCCTTCGGGTACTCCAGCGGTCCCATGTGGCCGGCGCCGGGGATCTCCCGCACCTCCCGGCAGTCCTTCAGCAGCGAGGCGATGTGGTGCGCGTGCCAGGGCGGGGTCAGCTTGTCGTCGGTCCCCACCATCACCACCGCGGGCACCGAGATCTGCCGGGCGGTCTCCTCCGCCTCCAGCGTGCAGATCACCCGCCCCCACGCGCCCCGGGACACACCACCGCACGCGTGCACCATCCTCATGCAGAGCCGCACCATGCGCGGATCGGCCCTCCTGCCCATCACCATCGACTTCAGCACCGCCGTGGTGAGGGCGTTGCGCGGACCCAGCGGTACCGGGGCCCTGAGGAAGAGCTGCGCGCCCAGCGCGCCCAGCGGGCCGGGCAGCGGAATCGCGGTCGACCGCATCGGCAGTTCCTTGCACCCGGTGTTGGTGAGCAGCACCGCGGCGGCCCTCTCCCGGAACACCGGGTGCGCGCCGGCCGACATGATGGTCATCCCGCCCATGCTGTGCCCTGCCACCACGGCCTTCTCGCCCTCGGGCACGGTCGCCCCCAGGACCGCGCACAGGTCCTCGGCCAGCTTCCGCGCGCCGTACCCCGCCCTGGTCAGCGGCGCCTGGGTGCGCCCGTGGCCGCGTTGGTCGTAGAGCACCACCCGCAGGGACGGGTCGAGTTCGCGCACCACCGGCCCCCACGAGGCGAGCGAGGTCGCCCAGCAGTGCGCGAGGACCACGGTCGGCCCGTCCTCCGGGCCGCGCACCTCGACGTGCAGCAGTGTGCCGTCGTCGGAGCGGACCCGGAGTTCTCGGACCTGACCCACGTGTCGGGTTGCCATCGGGGATACCTCTCGCTTCGGGGGAAGGCCGCGCCGGAGCCGGAAGGGGCCGCCCCGGGTCGGCGCGGGCCCGGGGCGTGCGCGGACGCGTTCAGTCGTCGGACGCGTCGATGTCCACGTGGGGCACGGCGAAGGGCGGTGAACCCGCCCCGTTGACCGGATGGCCGCCCCACAGGTTGGGTTCGTCCAGAACCCCGGTGCCCTCGAATCCGTCGGGGGTGCGCACCACGACCGTACGCACCCCCTCGCGGAAGGCCTCGGTCACCTCCGGGCTGGGGGACAGCCGCCCCCGCCAACGGTAGTCGCCGGTCAGGGGGGAGAAGTGGCCCGCCAGGTGGGCCCGGACCCGCACGGCGACGCCCTCGTCCGCCGCATCCCCGGCGTCCGCGGCACCTGCCGCACCCTTCGTGCCGGACGACGGCTCCGACGGCTCCGACGGCTCCGACCGCCGCGCGCCGCCGGTCACGGGCAGCACGACCGTCACCGTGCCCCGGTACTCCTCCTCCTCGTCACCGAACCCGCTCATACCGCTTCCCTTCCTGAGCCGCTTCGGCGCGGACCGCGTGCCGCCGGGCGCCACCTCGGGAGCGGTCCACCCGCAGGTCGTAGTTGTGGGGGTCGAACCAGCGCGTGCGCAGCGCGAACTCCCAGGTGAAGGTCGGCCACAGTGTTGTGTTGCGGCCCTGCTCGTTGAGGTACCAGCTGTCGCAGCCCCCGGTCACCCAGACCGTGCCCTCCATGGCCCTGGCGACCATCTCGTTGTAGTCGTGCTGGGCCTTCGGGCGCACGTCCATGCGGTCCAGGCCGTTGCGGCACAGGTACTTCAGCGCCTGCATCGTGTACCGGATCTGGGCCTCGATCATGAACAGCTGCGAGGTGTGGCCCAGCCCGGTGTTGGGCCCCGCCAGCACGAAGGCGTTGGGGAACCCGGCCACGGTGGTGCCGCGGAAGGCCTGCACGTCCGTGCCCCAGTGGTCGGAGAGCGAGCGCCCCTCGGCGTCGAAGATCCGCCGCGCCACGGGCGGGTCGCTCACGTGGAACCCGGTGCCGAGGATGATCGTGTCCACCTCGTGCTCGGTCTCGCGGCCCGAGGCGTCGCGGGTGACCACGGCGCGGGGGCGCACCTCCGAGATGCCGTCGGTGACCACGTCCACGTTGGGCCGGGCCAGCGCCGGATAGTAGTCGTTGGACATCAGGATGCGCTTGCAGCCCGCCCGGAAGTCCGGCGTGAGCTTGGCCCGCAGCTCGGGGTCCTTGACGCCGCGGCGGATGTTGGCCCGGCCCAGCCTCTCCACGACCGAGAGCAGCCTGGGGTTCTTCGCGAAGCCGAGGATGTAGGTCTCCCGGCCCCAGTAGATGCTCTTGCGGGCTATCTGCTGGGTCAGCGGCACGTTGCGGTACAGCCAGCGCTCCAGCCGGGTGATGCCGCGGTCGTGCCGGAACATCACCCACGGGGCCGTGCGCTGGAACAGTGTCAGCCTCCCCGCCGCGGGCTGGATCCTGGGCACGAACTGGATCGCGGACGCCCCGGTCCCGATCACCGCGATCCTGCGGCCTGTGAGGTCGTGGTCGTGGTCCCAGGCCGCCGAGTGGAACATCGTCCCCTCGAAGGTGTCCAGGCCCTTGATGTCGGGATAGGAGGGGTCCGCGAGCGGTCCCGCCGCGCTGACGAGGAACTGGGCGGTGACGGTCCCCCGGCTGGTCTCGATCCGCCACCGGTTGCCCCCGGGCTCCCAGTGCGCGGACCTCATGTCGTGGTCGGTGCGGACGTGCTCCCGAACCCCGTACTCCCCGGCGACCCGCTCCATGTAGTCGTGGATCTCGGGCTGGGGGGAGAAGCTGCGGCTCCAGTGCGGGTTGGGCGCGAAGGAGAACGAGTACAGGTGGGAGGGGACGTCGCAGGCGGCGCCCGGGTAGGAGTTGTCGCGCCAGGTGCCGCCGACCCCGCCGGCGCGTTCCAGAACCACGAAGTCCTTCAGACCGGCCTGCTTGAGGCGGACGGCCATCCCGATCCCGGCGAAGCCGGAGCCGATGACGGCCACCCGGAAGTGGGGTGGTGCTTCGGTCACGTCTTGGTCCCTTCGTGCGGACCGGCCCGGACGTGTCGCCGTCCGGATCGGCGGGTGTGTCCCCCCGGGGGCGCGGCGCGTTTCGCCCCCGGGGGAGTTGCCACCCCGTGAGGCGCGGCGTGTTCCGCCTCCGGGGAGAGGGCTCCCGGGGACGTGGCGCGTCTCGCCCCCGGGAGGCTGGTCCACCGCCGGAGGACGCGGCGCGTTTCGTCCTCCGGCGATGGGGTCTGGGGACCGCAGGCCGCGGTGCTTCCGGACCGGAGTCCGCGGCCTGCGGGTTCGGGGGAGGACGGGGAGCGGGCCCGTTCCCCCGAGGCGGCCCGGCCGCGGGGTGCCGACAGGAGAGGCGTCCGGAGCCGGGGAGGGGTCAGCCGAGCAGTCCGGCCCTCTTCCAGAAGTAGCGGCCCAGGCCGGTGATGGCTCCGGCGGTGTCGAGGGTGCTCACGACCTTGCGGGCGGCCCAGGTCTTGGTGCCGATCCAGTGGGGGTTGTTCCGGGCGACCCGGGAGGCCTCGCGGGGGTCGAGTCCGACCTGCGCGTACACCTTGGGGTTGATCAGCCGGGTGGCCGAGTAGTAGGTGACCAGGCCGAGGATGATCCGGCTGTAGGCCCGGTTGAGCGGGCCGCGCGTGGCCCAGTCGCGCTGGAACTCCTCGCGGGCGTAGCGCATGTGCCGCGCCTCCTCCACCACGTGGATGCGCGAGACCGAGCGCACCAGCGGCAGGATCTGCTCGTCGGGCACCGCCTCGCGCTGGAGCTGGTCCAGGACCTCCTCGACGAACAGCGCCCCGGCGAAGATCAGCGGGCCGTGCGCGATGGTCTTGAAGAGGTTGCCGAGGTGGAAGGCGACGGGGTCGAGCTTGTGCGTCCGCCAGCCGAGCTTGCCCACCATCTTGGCGAACATCACGGTGTGGCGGCACTCGTCGGCGATCTCGGTGTAGGCGTACTGGACGTGGTTGGTGCTGGGGTCGTGGTGGTAGGCGTGGCGGACCAGCATCTGCATGAGGATGGTCTCGAACCAGATGCCGATGGTGGCGACGCTGGCGATCTCCAGCCGGGAGAGCTCCTTGCGCTGCTCCTCGGTGAGCCGGTCCCACAGGTAGGTGCCGTACAGCGACAGGCGCTCGGGGCGGATCGCCCACATGTCCTTGTCCACGGGGGCGTCCCAGTCGATCTCGACGAGGGGGTCGAAGGAGGCCTTGGCCGAGCCGCGCAGCAGGCGCTTGGCGATGTCCTCGCGGTCGGTGATCTTGGGCTTGGCGGTGATCTCAGCGGTCATCTGTTCGTTCCTCCTCAGGACGCGTCCGGCCGGACCAGGGGGTTGGCGTGCCGCGAGTGGAGTCCCCGGGCGATCTCCGCCTCCCCGAAGGCGCCGTCCGACAGGAGCAGGCCCACCTGGAGCGACACGATCTGTTCGGTGGTGCCGGGGAAGTGCCGGAACAGGTGGAGCCCGGCGGTGCCGAGCGCGGTGGAGGCGGTGTCGCGGCGGGCGTACCTGGCCCCGGCCGCGCGGACCACCGCCATGACGGTGTCGCGTTCGCTCTCGGCGGGGACGAGGCCGTCGAGGGCCACTCCGGTGGCCCGGGAGCTGTTGTGGATCGGGGTGTCGACGTAGCCGGGGTGGACGGTGGTGACGCCGATGTGCGAGCCGTACTCGGCGCGCAGGCAGTCGGCGTAGGCGGTCAGCGCCCTCTTGGAGACCGTGTAGGCCCCGGCGAAGGGCAGCGACAGGTTGGCCAGGAGCGAGGCGGTGACGAGGACGCGTCCCCTGCTGCGCAGCAGCGCGGGCATCGCGGCCGCGGTGACCCGCCAGGTGCCCAGCAGGTTGACCTCCAGCGCCTGGTGGACGTGGACGTCCGGGGCCCGGCCGATGTCCACGGCCGGTCCGACGCCCGCGTAGTGGATCAGCAGGTCCAGGCGGCCGTCGAGCCGGTCCAGGGCCTCGGCGACGCCCTCGCGCACCTGCGCGTCGTCGGTGATGTCGCAGCCGACGACTCCGGGGGCGGGCTTGCGGTCGATGCCGACCACGTTCACGCCGAGGTGGCGGAGGACGGCCACCGTGGCACTGCCGAAAGCGCCGGAGGCGCCGGTGACGAGGGCGTTCTGGCCGGGTAGTCGTCGCAGGTGACGCGGCAGGGGGGTCCTCATGTGATCTCCTCCACAGTTCCTGCCGGAACGTTACAACGGGCATTGTCACAATGCAATGGGGTGGGGCGGGAAATTTACTGACGAGTAAGGTTCACGGTTGTCTCTAGGCTGGACCCATGGCCGAATACCGCATTGACGAACTCGCCCGGCTCGCCGACACGACGGTGCGCAACGTCCGGGTGTACCAGGACCGTGGCCTGCTCGCGCCTCCCCGCCGGGAGGGCCGCGTGGGCATCTACTCCGAGGCGCACCTGGCGCGTCTGCGGCTGATCGGCCAACTGCTCCGGCGCGGCTACACCTTCGCCAACATCGGCGAGATGTTCCGGGTGTGGGAGCGCGGAGGGGACCTCTCCGACATCCTGGGCTTCGAGTCGGCCATAGGGGACGCCTGGAGCGACGAGATCCCCGGCTATCTGACCATGGGCGACCTGCGCGAACTCTTCGGCCACGGCGTCACGCCCCGCACGGTGAAGCGCTCCCTGGACCTGGGCGTGCTCGAACGCGACGGGCTGCGCTTCCGGGTGCCCAGCCCGCGGCTGCTGCACGCCGGGGTCGAACTGGTGAAGCTGGGCATGACGGTGGACTCGGTGCTCGACATAGCGGAGAACCTGCGCGACAAGGTCGGCCACGTCGCCGAGCACATGGTCCGCCTGGTCGCCGACCACATCATCGCCGAGTACGCGCCCGGCACGGTGGTCCGCAGCGAGGAGACCGCCGAGATGGCCGAGCTGATCCGCCGGGTGCGCCCGCTCGCGCAGCAGGCCGTGGACGCGGTGCTGGCGCAGGCGATGGCGGAGAACCTCACCAACGTCATGGGGGAGCACTTCGCCCTGGCGATGGAGTACCTGGAAAAGGACGGCGCGGACAAGGAAGCCGTGGGCGGTCAGCGCGGCGGGGGGCCCGAGGGCGTGGCGGGGTCCGCCTGAGGGCCCTCGGTCCGCTCGTCGGCCTTCGCGCCCCGCGGACGCCGGGTGCGTGTGCGACTGCAGCGCGCGAGCGCGTTCGCGGGCCGGCTACCTGCCCGAGCGCCGGGTGTGTCGACGGCCCCACCGCGCGGGCGCGCTTCCACAGGCCGAGGCGTGCTCTGGCGGACGCCGGGCGGGCGGGGGACGCCGGGAACCGGGAGCGGTACGCCCGCCCGGAGGCGGCACCCGGCGCCCCCGGGACCCGGCCCAGGGCGTGGATGACGGATCTTGGGTTCCGGGACGGTCGGGTCGTGCGCCTAGCCGGATGAGGATGTCCGCGATCCCGCCTGTCGGGTAGGTCGTGGCGGGTTCGTCGTCACGCGCCGACCATGCCCGGTACTGCTTGCGCCGGTTCGTCAGCGGCTCCACCCGGTCGCGTCGGCGGTGGGACTGCCGGTCGAAGCCGGGCGGCCTGCCGCCGGTCGAGCCCCGTCTGCGGCGGTCGGCCTTCTGGCCCTCGCGCTCGGGGAGGGCGTGCCGGGTCCGCGTGGTGCGCGGACGGTGCGCCAGGGACCGTGGCGCTCGGGCACCGCGGCGGCGTGCGGGCGGCCCGGGGCGGATCGGAAAGGCGTCCGCCCCGGGCCGCGGGCGGGCATCCGCCTCCCCCGCCCGCCCGCGGTTTCAGGCGGGGGTGATCCCCTCCACGATGCGCAGGACCTCCTCGGGGTCGCCCTCGGCGGTCGGGTCCTCGCTCGCCTCCACTTCCTCCCAGTAGGCGTCGTCCACGTAGGAGAGCCAGACGATCACGCCCGGCTCGGGGCAGAAGACCGCGGTCGAGCCGTTGTAGTGGCCGTCGCCGCCGGGGAGTTCGCGGGCCGGCGAGTCGGGGAACTCCTCTTCGAGCGTGGAGCCGAGGAGTTCGTAGTAGGCGTCGGCGTCGGCGAGGTCGTCCCGCCGCATGACGGAGACGTACAGGGCGGAGACGGCGACGGCCTCGCGTTCGGGCATCACCTGGTCGTTGTCGTCGATCAGGTAGTCCACCTGGACGGTGTCGGCCAGCCACGAGCGCTCGACCTCGTGCAGGTCGGGGACGACGTGGCCCCGCGCGGCCGCCAGGGCGGTGTGGTCCAGGTCGTAGGGGGTGCCCCCGACGTCGTCGGGCAGGTGACCGACCTCGTAGCCGTTGAGGTCGCCCTCGGCGGGGAAGTACCCCTGGGCCTCCAGGAAGGGCGCGGCCTCCTGCAGGGACAGGTCCTCGGAGGGCGCCTGCCCGTCGGCACCCAGGGGAGGGAGAGCGTCCCGCTCGGTCGCCTCGGCTTGGACGGTTCCGGGTTCGGGTGCGCAGGCGGTGACCGGGAAGCCGAGGAAGGCGAGGGCGCCGAGGGCGAGCATGTGCGGTTTGTTCGTCACGACCCCATCTTCGGCGCGTGCGGCCGCGGGCGCATGAGTACGGCGGCCGGTCCGCACTGAGGTAGTGGCCTCTTGCGCGGAGCCGCACGGCCTGCTAAGGCGTGTCCGGTGGATTTCGAGTCCCGGACCCGTGGTTCCCCATCCGGCCGCGCGCACGGCCCGACAGTCCGGCCCGACAAGATCCACCGAACACGCCCTGGAGCGGCTCCCCGGTACCGCCAGGGCGTTCACCGCCCTGTGGACGAACGACCCCGGGACACCGTCCTCACGTTCGTGCGTCGTCCCCACCGGTCCCGGTCGTCTCGCCGACGGTCACCGCGCCCCCCGACGGCGACTCCGAGTCGACCACCGTGAGCGGGAGAGGGACGGTGAACCGCAGTTCGGCGAAGGCCCCCGCCGGGACCGCCGGGGACGCCGGGAGCACCGGCCCGACCCGCCGGTACCGCTCGCCCTGCTCCGGCCGGGGGTCCTCCCCGCCCCGGTTGGGCCACATCGACATCGCGCGCTCGGCCTGCGCGGTGATGGTCAGCGACGGGTTCACCCCCAGGTTCGCGGTGACCGCCGAGCCGTCCACCACGTGGACGCCCGGGTGTCCGTACAACCGGTGGTAGGGGTCGATGACGCCGGTCTCCGCGCTGTCGCCGATCGGACAGCCGCCCAGGAAGTGCGCGGTCATCGGGACGTTGAACACGTCGCCCACCGTGCCCCCGGGAAAGCCGTCGATGCGTTCGGCCAGCCGGGTGGCCGCGTCCTGCCCGGCCGGGATCCACGTCGGGTTCGGCTCGCCGTGGCCCTGCCGGGAGGTCAGCCTCCCCCTCCCGCCCAGCGGCCCCCGCAGCACCGACGTCGTCAGCGAGTTGTCCAGCGACTGCATCACCAGGCCGATGATGGTCCGCTCCGACCAGCGGCGGGCGGAGAGGCTGCGGGCGAACACCACGGGGTGGCGCGCCGCCAGGCCCAGGAACCGCAGCCAGCGCGGGATCCGCCCGCCGCCGGGCACCTGCATCGCGGTGAGCAGCGCCATCGCGTTGGAGCCCTTGCCGTAGCGGACCGGTTCGATGTGGGTGTTCTCGTCCGGGTGGATCGAGGACGTGATGGCCACGCCCCGGGTCAGGTCCTCCTGCGGCCGGACCCGGCGGGTCATCGCGCCGACGAGCGCCTCGGAGTTGGTGCGGGTGAGCGTGCCCAGCCTCGCCGACAGTCGGGGCAGCGCGCCCGAGTCGCGCATGCGGTGCAGCAGCGTCTGGGTGTTGTAGGTCCCGGCGGCCACGACCACCTGGCGGGCGGTGAACGTGCGGGCGTCCGACCGCCGCCGGGGCGCGTCGGTCCTGACCGTGTCGGCGGCGAAGCCCCCGCCCGGCAGTTCGCGCAGCCGCTCGACGGTGGTCAGCGGGTGCACCTCGGCGCCGTCGCGCTCGGCGAAGTACAGGTAGTTCTCGGTCAGGGTGTTCTTGGCGCCGTGGCGGCATCCGGTCATGCACTCCCCGCACTCCGTGCAGGCCCGCCGGTCGGGGCCCGCCCCGCCGAAGTAGGGGTCGCC
The DNA here is from genome assembly GCF_018316795.1 of Nocardiopsis akebiae. NCBI lineage: Bacteria > Bacillati > Actinomycetota > Actinomycetes > Streptosporangiales > Nocardiopsidaceae > Nocardiopsis > Nocardiopsis akebiae. The sequence goes on along the minus strand of NZ_CP074132.1, from coordinate 5,508,164 downwards.
CACGGACGCGCCGGGCTCGGCCCGGGCGCCGTCGCCGTCCCGCCCGTCGCCGAAGCAGACGCCCACCGGGGTGAGGCGGAAGGTGTGCCCCACGCCCATGTCCTCGGCGACCGCCTTCATGTGCACGTCGGAGGGGGTGACGGTGGGGTTGGTGCGCACACCGAGCATGCGGCGGGCCTGGTCGTAGAACGGCGCCAGCTCCGACTTCCAGTCGGTGATGTGCCGCCACTGCGGGTCCTCGAAGAACGGGTCCAGCGGGTGGTACAGGGTGTTGGCGTAGTTGAGGGAACCGCCGCCGACGCCGGCGCCCGCCAGGATCACCACGTCGCGCAGCAGGTGGATGCGCTGGATGCCGTACATGCCGAGCTTGGGCGCCCACAGGAAGTTGCGGACGTCCCAGGACGAGGAGGGCAGCGTCTGGGGCGTGAAGCGGCGTCCCGCCTCCAGGACGCCGACGCGGTAGCCCTTCTCGGTGAGGCGCAGGGCGCTCACCGAACCGCCGAACCCCGAGCCCACGACCAGGACGTCGTAGTCGAAGCGGTCGGCGCGGTCACCGGCCGGGGACCCGGTCTCGGCCCTGGTCCCGGTCGGGGTTTCGGCGGCGGTTGGGGAGGTGGAGGCGGAGGAGCTGGTGGTGACGGTGGTGGCGGTGGGGTCTGTGCTGCGCTCTGGGGGCACGGTGGGTCTCTCTCCAGGTCAGTCGCGGTCTCCCGTAGTGCGCCGGATACGGGTCCGCAACATTGAATGCGCCATCTAGAAATGTGACAACAACTATTGTAATGTTCGTCACTACCGCCGAGTAGGGTGTGTTCCATGTAACACACGTGGCGTGCCTCGGCGCAAGTTCGGCTCCCCCTCGCCGCTCACGGGCGGCGGAACACTGGAGGTACTCATGCCCAAGGCTTCCGGCGAGGCGTCCGAGGCGTCCGAGGCGCCTCAGGAAGCGCCCGAGCAGTACGAAGCCGGTGGCGGAACGCGCTGGCGCAGGTTCGCCCTCGTGGCCGTTCCCGGGCTCGCGGCCGCCGCGGTCCTCGGAGGCATGACCACCCAGGGCCTGCTCGCCGCCTCCTTCGCGGTGTCCGGTGACAGTTTCAAGATGTCCGCCGACCAGCTCGTCGGCACCGGCTTCACCCAGTACGGCGACGCCGCCACCTCCGTCGACGGCTCCTCCCGCCCGGTCGGCCTGTCCTCGGTGGGCTCCGCCGAGCTGACCAACCTGTGCATGTCCTCCCTGTGGGACCTGCCCATCGGCCGGGCCACCCTCGTCATCACCGCGGGCGAGTCCTCCCCGGTCGAGGGCACCAACCTCGTCCTGGACATCGAGCAGCTCCAGGGCGACGCCGAGTTCGGCGCCATCGAGATCGGCCGCGACGCCAGCACGCTGGACAGGGCCGAGGGCGGCCAGGGGCCGGCGGGCGGTTTCGGCCTCCAGTCCCAGAACATCACCGTCTCCGACATGCGGTTGACCACATGGGCGGTCACCTCCGGGTCCCTGAAGCTGTCCGGTCTGAGCCTGGCCGTGCGGCCCGGCGAACACGAGTGCTTCTGATCCCATGGCCCACGCACTGATCCTGCTCCGCGGGGGCCGGGCGCGTCTGCGCAACTGGCGGCGCGGACGCCCGTTCTGGGGCGGGCTCCTCCTCGTCATCGCCGGAGTCGAGCTGCTGGTCGCGCCGGCCGCGCAGAGCCTGATCCTGCCCATCGACCTGATCGCCTACACCGGTGTCGCCGGTGTGTCGGGTCCGCTCATCGCGGTGCTGCTGATCACCCTGGGAGCACTGAGCTGGTTCCAGCCCGCGCAGCACCTCTTCTTCGGTGTGGTCGGGCTCATGCTCGGCCTGGTGTCCTTCGTGACCTCCAACTTCGGCGGCTTCGTCATCGGGATGCTGCTCGGCATCGTCGGCGGCTCCCTCGTCTTCGCGTGGGCGCCCCACGTGGACCGTCGCCGAAGGCGCGGCCGGGGAGGCCGCCGGGCCGCGGGCCCCGACGCCGCCGGTCCAGCGACACCCGACACGGGCGTTTCCGGGGCCGTCGGCCCCTGCGGCCCCGAAGCGACCGACGGGGCCGGTGGGCGCGCGGTCGGGGAGGAGCCTCCGGCCGCCGTGTCCGCCGTCCCCGCCGAGAGCGCGCCCGAAGCGGGCCTTCCGGGGCCCCTTCCCGACAGGGACGCCGGTTCCGCGACACCCGGCGGGTCCGTCAGCGAACCCCCGCCTCCGTCCCGGCCGCTGGCCGCGCTCGCCCTGCCCCTGGCACTGGCCGTGACCCTGGCCAGCGCCGCCGCGCCCGCCGACTGGCCCTGGGACTGGTTCCTGCCCCCGGGCGACGAGGAGGAACAGCCCTCGCCTTCCCCCTCCCCCTCGGACGAGCCCTCGGCGAGTCCCACCGACCGGCCCGCCCAGCCGGGCACCGGGCCCGGCGCGGACGAGGGGGGCGGTGCGGACGAACGGCCCGAGGACGAGGAGCCCGAGGAAGAGGAGCCCGAGGAGGCTCCGGAGGAGGACGAACCGGACCGGGAGGCGAACCCGGACGAGTGCGAGATGGGCACCGGCGGGTCCGCCCCGGCCGGGTCCGAGGAGGAGTTCCTGGAAGCCGTCCGCGCCTGCCAGGCGGCCCGGGACGAGGGCGAGCTGCCCGAGGTTCCGGTGGAGGAGGCCTACGACTGCTCCAGCGGCTCGGTCCGCGCCTCCGGCCTGACCGCCGACCGGCTGACGATGAGCGGGGCCCGCTACGACGGCGTGGTGGAGTGCCCCACCCTCGACGGGCCCCGCAGGTACATCCGGCTGACCATGAGCCGGGCCGACTTCGTCAACGCCGAACTGTGGTTCGAGGACGCCGGAACCCGGATGAGCCTGGGCCTGCCCACCATGGTCATGGACGGGTCCGTCCAGATGCACATCACCCGCATGCACGTGCGCATCCTGGGGATCCCGCTCACCTTCACGCCGGACTTCCCGCCCCCGCTGCTGCTGCCGTACATGATCGTCACCGACGTGGACGTGGACGACCCGCTGGCCAGCACCGACATCATGAACATCCCCGACCTCAACGGCCGCTACGGCGGCGCCTGAGCGCGCCGCCGCACGCGGGGGCGGGAGGCGCCGTCTGCGCGCCCCCGCCCCCGCGCCGTCACAGAGTGGAGTCGATCAGACGGCTGGCCCGGCCCACGTGCGACACGTACAGCGCGTCACGGGCCCGGGTGCAGGCCACGAACAGCAGCGTCCGCTCCTGCTGGAAGGCGTGCTCCAGCGCCACCTGGTCTCCGTCGGCGGCCTCGATGGCGGCCTTGGGCGGCAGCAGGTGGTCGCTGACGCCGATCAGCGCCACGCACCGGAACTCCTGGCCCTTGAGCCGGTGCATCGTCCCCACGCGCACCGCCTCGGCGGCGCCGCTGTCCTCCAGCTGGGCGGTGGGCACCCCCCTGGCCTCCAACTCCTTGGCGATGCCGCGCACGACCCACTGGTTGCGCCCAGCCACCGCGATCTCCGCCGGGGCGACCCCGGCCTCCAGCCACACCCGCACCCAGTCGCCCAGCGCGGTGAGCTCCTCGGCGCGGTCCTCGCAACCGCGCACCACCGGCGCCGGACCGCGCAGCAGCGAGCGGTACCCGGCCAGGGTGTCGGCGTTGTCGTCCATGCCCAGGGCCGCGCGGCGGTCCAGGATCGGCGTGCTCCAGTCCAGGATCTCCTGGGTCACCCGGTAGCTCACCCGCAGCCGCTGGCCGCGCCCGCGCACGTTGATGCCGAGCGAGGCCAGCGACACCCGGTTGTCGGACACCCGCTGGTGCGGGTCGCCGACGATGAACAGGTCGTCCGGCCCCTCCGGGACGGCTGCGCGCAGCATCCGCCACTGGGCCGGGTGCAGGTCCTGGGCCTCGTCGACCACGGCGTGCCGGAACAGCGGCTCGCGGCGGCCCAGGATCCGCGCGGCCTCGGCGGCCAGCTGCGGGTAGGACCACATCCCCTCCACCCTCATGGCGCCGACGTAGCGCCGCACGGTCTCCCACACCTGGCGGCGGTGCTCGGGAGCCAGGTGCTGCACCCGCCCGCTGCGCTCGCAGCGGATGTAGTCGGGCAGCAGCTCCAGGCCCTTGGCGAGGATGACCTGCTCCCACTCGTCCACCAGGAAGCGGCCGGAGAAGGGCAGCCCGTCGGCCACCGCCACCGCACGCCAGCGCCGGGCCAGCTCGTCCTTGCCGACCATGCGGGGCGCCACGCTGGTGTGGGTCTGCACGACCGAGCGGGCGAGGCTGTCGATGGTGGCCACGCGCACGCGGGCGCGCACGACGGGGTCGGGCAGGAGCTGGTCGAGCCGCTCGGCCAGCGACTGCGCCAGCGTCCGGTTGTAGGTGGTCAGGAGCACCGACTCGCGGGCGTCCTCGGGGCGGGCCGCGGCGTCGCGCTCGGCCAGGTAGGCGGCGCGGTGCAGCGCGATCACGGTCTTGCCGGTCCCCGGGCCGCCGGTGACCTGCGTGGACCCGTTGTAGTGCGCCTCGGTGATCCGGTGCTGGTCGGGGTGCAGGGTCAGCTGCCACTGGTCGAAGGGGGCCCTCAGGGCCCCGGCCAGTTCGGGCGGGCCGCTGGGCGTGGGGTCGGCCTCGGCGGGGTCGATCCCGGCAGGCGTCTCGGGGCGCAGGTCGCGCGCGAAGCGCAGGGCCTCGTCGCGCGGGCGCACGGTGACCAGGCGGTAGCGGGTGCCGTCGGCGAGGCCGCCGTCACCGGTCCGGCCGCGGCCCGTGGCGTCGGGGACGACGACGCCGGACCAGTCGGGGGCGATGCTGACGACCCGGACGCCCGGGTCGGCGGCGCCCGCGACGGATTCCAGGTCGGGCTCGTCGCCGACCTGGCAGGCGCGCATCACGGCCAGGGTGTCGAGCTGGACGTCGGGAGCGAGGCGGGTGAAGTCGCTGAGAAACGTCGGGGCGATCGCGAGGGCGGACACGTCGTGGTTTCCTCCGGTCTTCGACCAAGGTGGTGTCTGTGGTGCTCGGGGAGGTCGGATCGGATGGTCTGGCCTGGGAGGACGGCCTGTGCGGCCGCGGCTCCCAGAGGAAGGATGCTCGCCGCGGAATTCCGGCAAACGCCGCTCCCGGTGCGTTTCCCGTCAGGTTCGGGAGATGTCGAGGCTCTCGCGTTTTTCCTGTTCAGAGCCTTGTTTGCGGAGGTGTGTTCGACTGTTGGGCGAAGGTTTTCCGGGGCGGTCGGGAGGGGTTCCCGTGACCTGCGGTTCTCCGGTCGGATGCTGCGTCCGGAACCGGGTTTATGTATATGTCCGAAACCCCCTCAACGTCGGGGTGCGGCACCGGAGGAGTGCCTGTTCCGCGTGGGGTCGACGGGGAGTATGAGGGCGCCCCGATCACGTGTGGAGGGCAGGGCCGAAAACCGGAAGAGCGGGAAGGGGGCGCCGGGCCCGTACGGCGGGCCGCGCGGCGGGGGAGCGGTTCACGGTGTGGCCGGTTGCGGACACGCGCTGTGCAGACGCGCGCCGACGCGAGATCGTGTACCGGGGGGAGGCGGGAACCACGTGTGGTTCAGGACTCTGCCGGGGTCCGTCCTACCCCGGCAGAGTCCTCAACCACCCTAGAGAAGCGGTACCCAGTCCCCGACCTCCGCAAAGCGCGCCGGGCCGCCAACCTGCGGTGGGAGGGGACGCGGGTGCCGGGCAGGGGCCCCGCGGCCGTTCCCGCCCGCCGGAGCGGCCGGGCCGCGGCGGCGCAGGTTCCGCACCGCGCTCCCTTCCACACATGCTCTACCGTGGTGGTGACAAAAGGAGCGGGAAAGGACCGGGCGAGCGACAGTGGCCTCCAGTGACATGAGTCGGATGCGCGTCTCCGACGCGGAGAGGGACCAGGTGGCGGAGGTCCTGCGGGAGGCGGCGGCGCAGGGGCGCATCACCCTCGACGAACTCGACGAGCGGCTCAACGCCGTCTACGCGGCAAAGACCTACGCCGACCTCGAACCGGTCACCGCCGACCTGCCGACGGGCGCCGAGACGCTGCCGGGCACCGGCGCGCCGCCGGTGGGGGGCCTCCTCCCGGAGCGCCGCGACGGAGGCGACGCCCTCGTCATCCGCTCCCAGGGCAGCCCCGTCGTCCGCAAGGGCGTGTGGAAGGCGCCGCACCGCGTCGAGGTGTACAACAAGTACGGCTCCACCCGGCTCGACTTCCGCGAGGCAGCCCTGACCACCCCCGTCGTCGAGGTCCACGTCGACGCCTCCTGGGGGTCGGGCGACGTGATCCTGCCCGAGGGCGCCACCGCCGACGTGGAGGCGGACGCCTCCTGGTTCGGCACGCTGCGCAACAGCGTCGACTCCCTCCGCCGCGCGTCCGCACCGCACTTCGTCATCACCGGTTCCTGTCAGGGCGGATCCCTGACGATCCGGTACAAGCGGCCCTTCTCCTGGGGCGCTCTGGCGGGTCTGGGGAGCTGAGGCCGGTTCCCGCCCGGCCGCGCTGGGCCTCCGCGAGCGGGAGTCCGGACTCCGGCCGGGGGCGGCGCCGCGCTGAGCCGGTTCCGCGCCTCCCGGGGGAGGCGGGCCCGGCACGGACGTTCCGAAGAGTCCCGTTCTCCCGCCTCTCGCGCGGGTCCGTACGCCTTCGTCCGGATACCCGCACTCCGCCGGTGCGCCATGATTGGGTGCGACGCGCGCCCCGCGCACGCGCGGGCGGCGGCCACCGCCCCGGGAGCACAGGGGCGGGCCGCGGCACCGCGCGGGCGGGCGGCGGACGCGCGCCGGACGACGGGAAGGGGCGGCAGGGTGGGCTTGTGGATCGCGGCGGTCGGAGCGGGCGCGTGCGCCCTGGCACTGGGCCCCTACGCCTGGACCTTCCTGGGCAGCGCCGGGCGCCGCGGGGAGGTCGACACCGTCCCGCACCGGCCCGTGGCCGTGGTCCTGGGAGCCGCCGCCTGGAACGACGGACCCTCGCCGCTGCTCGCCCGCCGCCTGGACCTGGCCGTGCGCCTGTACGAGAACGGCCGGGTCGAGCGGATCATCGTCTCCGGAGACAACCGCGAGGTGTCGCGCCGCGAGACCGACACCATGACCGCGTACCTGGTCGGACAGGGCGTGCCCGCCGACCGGATCGACGCCGACCGCCACGGCTACCGCACCTGGGACACCTGCGTGCGGGTGCGCGACCTGTTCGGGGTCCGTGAGGCGACCATGGTCACCCAGTCCTTCCACCTGCCCCGCACGGTCGCCCTCGCCCGGGCCGCGGGGATCGACGCCGTCGGAGTGGGCGACTCCAGCATGGGCGCCCGCCGCCGCTCCACCGTGATCGGCTACGCCCGCGAGGTCGCCGCCGCGGTCAAGGCCCTGCGCGACGCCGTGCTGCGCCCGGCGCCCGCCCGGAGCGAGCTCTAGGGGGTCCCGGCCCGAGGCGCTGACCGTCGCGCAGCCCGGGCGTCCACAGGCGCGAACCGCCTCCGGCACCGCCGCGCGGGGCGGACCCGGCGTGGTGACAGGGGGGTCCCCGGGCCCCTCCGCTTCGTGCCGCCCGCCCCGGCCTCGGGCCCCGGCGCCGCCGCACCGCCCCGCTCGTCCACAGGTGGATTCGCGCGTACCGGCTCAGGCGGGATAATCGGCACCATGAACGCGACCACCGACCCACACGACGGCGCGGAGAACGTGGACTGGGCGACCCTGGCCCCCGAGGGCGGCGCTCGCATCCCCGAGCTCCTCGGCCAGCTCGCCGGGAGCGACAGCGCGCTCTCCGAACTCCACGACATCATCCACTTCCCCGCGCCCGGACACCTCGCCGCACCCAAGGCGGTCGACTTCCTGGTCGACCTCGCCTGCGCCGAGTCCACCCCGGCCACCGACCGCTGGCGTCCCCTGAGCCTGCTCCTGGAACTGGTGGCCGGGCACGCCGAGGACCGCTTCCCCGAGGCCCGCGACCTGGACCAGTGGCGCGACGAGGTGGCCTGGGCGGCCTCCAACGACGCCGAGAAGGTCCGCCAGCAGTACCGCGACTGGGCCGAGGAGGCCCCGGACGAGCAGCACCACCACCGCATGCGCAACCGGCTCGCCGTGATGGAGCAGCCCGGCGGCGCCGCGATCCTCCAGGCCGAGCTGGACACCTACGAGGCCGTCCGCGCCCGCGTCCCCGACCTGGTCTCCCTGCTCCACGGCGGCGCCAACCGCGGCGGCATGGACCGCGCGGGGGAGTGGGTGAGCTACCTCCTGGCCTTCCTGCCCGACGACGCCGAGCGCATCACCGCCGAGGTCACCGGGGCCTCCCAGGTCCTGCTCGCCAAGGATCTGCGCCCCGCCCCGCAGGCGCCCACGAGCCTGCGCGACGTGATGAACGCGCTGGACAGCGGCGGCGACCCGCTCCCCGCGGAACTGTTCGCCCTCGGCCTGCTGGCCAGCCCGACCGACGTCGACCTCTCGGTCGGCCTCACCCACCAGATGGCGGGCGGGAACCTGTACAACTCCTTCGCCGCCTCGGTGGCGATGCTGCTCATCCACGGCGAGAACACCCCGCGCGAGGCGCTGCGCCGCATCGGCCGCGGCGGCGGCACCTCCATGGGCTACCAGGGCCTGTTCAACGAGTCCTGGCCGCACTGCGGCGGGCACTCCCCGCAGGTCCTGGGCTTCCTCGCGCTGGGCCGCGCGGGCGACCGCGCCCGCCGCCTGCGCCTGGACATCCTGCCCGGCCTGATCAAGGGCGAGGCGGACTCGCGCGCCCTCGTGACGGGCGTCGGCCTGGAACTGGTGCTCGGCCCCCGCAGCAAGGGCCACACCGCCGAGGAGCACGCCGAGGCCGACTACGACGAGGAGACCCTCAAGGTCCTCTGGACGATCGCCGAACTGCCCTCCTCCGCCTGGGAGGACGAGGAGTTCACGCGGACCCTGAGCGCCTGGGCACTGCCGGACAACGCCGAGGACTTCTGCGCGCTCGTGGGTGTGGAGCCCGAACCGGAGCCGGAGCAGGCCGCGGCCCCGCAGCCGCAGCAGCCCGCCGCCCCCCAGCCCGGCGGGCTGCTGGGACGCCTCTTCGGCGGAGGACGGTAGGGCGCGCCCGGTCCACCGGCGCGGTTCCCGGCGCCGGTGGACCGACCGGTCGCGATCGCCCGCCTCGGCCTCCGGACCGCCGTGTACGGCTCCGGGGCCGGGCGGCCTCAGCCGCCCGCCGCCCCCGGTTCGCGCTCCAGCGCCAGGGCCTCGTCCACTCCGGTCTCGTAGTCGCCCAGGAACGTCGGGTCGGGCCGCAGCACCACCGAGCCCAGCGCCGCCACCGCCGCCGGGACCTCCCGGAACCATCCGTACACGGTGGCGAAGGCGCGCTCCTCCAGGCTGGAGTCGGCCACGCCCACCGCGTCTATGCCCGCCGAACGGCACAGCCGCACGGCGCGGGGCAGGTGGAAGTCCTGGGTGACCACGGTGGCCTCCCGCACCCCGAACACCTCGTGGGCCCGCACGCACGAGTCCCAGGTGGAGAACCCGGCGTAGTCGCCCACGACGTGCTCTCCCGGGACCCCGGCGTCCACCAGGTAGGCGCGCATGGTGTCGGTCTCGTTGTAGTGCTCGACGCTGTTGTCGCCGGTCACCAGGACGACGTCGACCCTCCCGGCGAAGTAGAGGTCGGCGGCGGTGTCCAGGCGCCGGGCCAGCAGCAGGCTGGGCCGCCCGTCGGGTCGCACGCCGGCGCCCAGCACCAGCGCCACCGGGCGTTCCGGCACGGCGGCGGCGGTGTGGCGGTGGTCGGAGGTGGAGGAGAGCACCCACAGGAACGGAACGCAGCCCGCCACCATCGCGAACACGGTCAGCACGGCTAGGCGTCCCAGCCACGTCCGGCGTCCGCGGCGACCAGCGGAGGCCCCGACGTTCCCGGCGTTCTCGGCGCCGGAGACGTCGTCGGCGGTGTCGGTACCGGAGCCGCCGGAAGCGGGGGAGGGCCGCTCGCGGAGGACGCCGGTGTCGTCGTCGGACGGGGGACTCTGGGGTGTGGCGGGATCTGGGATCGTCACGCTTGGGAAGACGCCCGGCGCCGCTCCGGAGTTCCGGCGCGGCGCAGGTTCCGGTACGGCACAGCGGACCCGGCCGGTCCGGTTCAGGCCCGCGAACCGTCTGTCCGCACGGCCCTCTCCGGGGCTAGAGTCACCGCATGTCCTTCCAGCCACAGCACGAAGACCTGCCCGCGCGGCTCCGGCGCCTGGCCGACCTCAGGCCGATGAACATGCGTGAAGGCTCCGGCATGCACGAGTACGACGGCAAGGTCGCCGACCTGTCGCCCGAAGGGGTCCGAAAGGCCCTGGCCGGACTCGGCGGCGAACCCCTCGACGACCCGCACGACGAGGCCCACCTGGCCGCCTTCGAGAACGCCCTGCGCTACGAGCTGGGCGAACTCCAACTGCACCGAGCCAACCCCCTCTACCACGTCAACGAACTCGACCTGTCGGGCTACGACCGCGCGTACGCGCCCCGGGCCGAGCGCGACGCCGCCCGCATCGCCCACCTGGCCGAGTGGCCGCGCGTGGTCGACAACGCGATCGCGGCCCTGGACCGCCTGCCCGCCCCCCTCGCGGAGTCCCTCCTCGGCGCCGTCCGGGGGGTGGCCGACGGTCTCCCCGACGACGTGCCCGCCGATGTGCGCGACGCGGCCCTGGCCGCGCACGCGCGCCTGCTCGCCCACGTCGAGAAGGCGGTGCGGGAGGGCCCCCGCAGCGCCGGGCTCGGCGCCGGGCCGCTCGCCCGCCTCATGGGCAGCGGCGAGGCCGTCGAGGTCGACCTCGCGGACCTGGCCGCCCGCGCCGAGGCCGAACGCGACCGCCTGCGCGGGCGCCTGGCCGAGGCCGTCGGGCGCCTCGCCCCCGGCCGCGACACGATGGAGTTCGTCCGCGAGCTCACCCGGCAGCACCCCGACACCGACGGAGTGCTGGACGCCGCCCGCCGCTGGACGGAGCTGGCGGTGGCGTTCACCGCCGAACGCGGCCTGGCGCCCCACAACGACGGCGAGTGCCGCGTGGACGTCTCCCCGCCCTCCCAGCGCTGGGCCACCGCGATGATGGCGTGGTCGGGCCCGTGGGAGGCCGACACGCCCTCCTTCTACTTCATCACCCCGCCCGACGCCTCCTGGACCGCGGAGGAGGCCGCCGAGTGGCTGGAGATGTTCAGCCACACCACCCTGCCCGCCGTGAGCGTGCACGAGGTGGCTCCCGGCCACTTCTCCCACGGCCGTGCACTGCGTCAGGCGCCCGGGCCGGTGCGCCGCGCCCTGCACTCGATGACCTTCGCCGAGGGCTGGGCGCACTACGTGGAGGAGGTGTGCGTGGACGAGGGCTTCGGCGCCTACGCCGCCGAACGCCTGGGCGACCCCGCCTGGACCGCCGACCACTACGAGACCGGGGTGTGGGTGGAGGCGCTCATCCGCGTCACCCGTTTGTCCGTGGCGATCGGCATGCACAGCGGCACCATGTCCGTGCAGGAGGCGGCCGCCCGCTTCGCCCAGGACACGCCGCTCCAGGGGCCCGCTGCCCTGGCCGAGGCGCGCCGCGCCACCTTCGACCCCACCTACGGCCGCTACACCTGGGGCAAGCTGGAGATCCTGCGGCTGAGGGAGCGGGCGCGCGAGCGCTGGGGCGACGGGTTCACCCTGGAGCGCTTCCACCGGGCCCTGCTGGACCTGGGCTCCCCGCCGATCGGTCTGATCGGCACCGCCGTCGAACGAGGCTGAGCCGGGCGGGGCCGTCCACAGCCGCGGACCGGGGCTGGCGGGGCGGGCGGCGGCGCGGGAGACTCGGATACGGGGGGACCGGCCCCCTCCCACGGCGGCGCGCGGGGCCCCGGAATCGAGCCTACGCCGCCCGCCCGGCCCCGGGCCACAGGGACTTCCCGCCTGTGGAAGAGCCTGGGCGGGGCCCGACCCGCGCGGGGTCGAGGCCGGGCGGGTCCCAGCCCGGGCGGGTGCGACCTCCGGTGCGCGGGCAGCGCGAAGCGGGGGAGGCCGGGGACCCCCCGTATCCAACGTAGGCCGGACGGGACGGACACCGCCAGAGGAACCTTCTGCCTGTGGAAAACCCGGGCGGGACTCAACTCGCGCGGGACTCAACTCGTGCGGGATCAGGCCCGCGCGGGGTCCGACCCGCGCGGGACAGCGGCCGTCCCGACCGCCCCGCCGCCTACTCCTGGGCGCCCTGGCCCGGCATGCCCAGCCCGGCCAGCGCGGGGCGGACCCGGCCCCGCGCCTCACCCAGGGCCCGCGCCGCCGTGTCCGCGTCCACGTCGGCCAGCAGCGACACCAGCGCGACGCGGGTGTCGCCCTCCGCCGCGTTCAGCGCCCGCGCGCACACCCGCTCGTCCAGCCCGGTGGCCTGCGTCAGGATGGTCACCACGCGGCCGCGCAGCTTGCCGTTGGTGGCGTCCACCCCCACCATCAGGTTGGAGTACGTCCGCCCCATCCGCACCATCACCGCGGTGGAGAACGCGTTCAGCGCCAGCTTCTGCGCCGTGCCCGCCTTCATCCGGGTGGACCCGGCGATCACCTCCGCGCCGGTGGCCATGCCCACGTGCACGTCCGCCTCCCGCGCCAGCGGCGCCTGCGGGTTCGCGCTGATCAGCACCGTCGCGGCCGAGCGCTCCCGGGCCGCCTCCAGCGCCCCGCCCACGTACGGGGTGCGCCCGCTGGCGGCCAGGCCCACGGCCAGCGACCCCGGCGTGATCGCGGCGGCGTCGGCCCGGCCCGACTCCCAGTCGTCCTCGATTCCCTCCACGGCCCGCGCCAGGGCCTCCCCGCCGCCCGCGTGGTGGGCCACCACCCACGAGGCGGGCACGCCGTAGGTCGGCGGCAGCTCGGCCGCGTCCTGGGCGGCGATCCGCCCCGAGGTGCCCGCGCCGAAGTAGTGGATGGCCGCCCCGCTCTCCAGGGCGGCCACCCCCAGCTCCACGGCACGCGCCAGTTCCGGCAGGACCGCGCCCACCGCGCCGGGGACCGTGACGTCCTCGGCGTTGATCTGTCGCAGCACGTCCAGCGCCGGGAGCAGGTCGATGTCGTGGGTACCGGAGTTGCGGGCCTCCGTCGGCGCGCGCACGATCACGGCCGCACCGCCCCCGTTCCCTCCGGAGGGCAGCGGGGCGCCGGCCTCCCGAGGGGCGTCCCCGCCTTCCGGCCGGGTTCCGCGCCCGTCTTCGTGCACAGCGCTCTCCTGTTCGGTCCGCACCGGTGCCGTTCCTTTCCCTCGTTCGACCGTCCCGCCTCCGCCGCCGGTCGGAGCCGGGCGGCGGGAGCGGGACGCGTACGGTCAGCCGTCGTTGTCGTCCGTGCCCCCGCCGCCGGGGGCCTCGCCCCTGCGGCGCCTGCGGTCGTCGTTGATCCGCAGCCCCCGCACCGCCTCGAAGGTCGTCTCCAGCGCGGTGCGGCTGTCGGTGTAGCGGCTCTGCGCCAGACCCACGAACAGGCAGTCCACCACGGTCAGCTGCGCGAGCCTGCTCGCGGTGGCCCCCGAGCGGAACGTGGTCTCCCGGGCCGCGGTGGTCAGCACGTGGTCGGCGAACCCGATCGGTGAGCGGGGGAAGTTGGTGACGGCGACGGTCCGGGCGCCCCGCCGCCCCGCCTCCGTGAGAGCCTGCACCGTGTCTATGGTCGTCCCGCTGTGGGAGATGCCGATCGCCACGTCGCGCTCGTCCAGCAGAGCCGCGCTGGTCAGCATCACGTGCGCGTCCGACCACGCGAACGAGGTGAGCCCGATCCGGTGCAGCTTCTGCTGGAGGTCGGCGCCGACGAACGCGCTCGCGCCCACCCCGTACACGTCGATGCGCCGTGCGCCCGCCATCGTGTCGATGACCGTGCGCAGCACCTCCACGTCCAGGGCGGCGCCGGTCTCCTCCACCGCGCGCGCGTCGGTGTAGGCGATCTTCTGCACCACCGTGACGAGGGTGTCGTCCGGATTGATGTCGCTGGACAGCTCCGGTGCCGCCCCGCGGGCGCCACGCGCCTGACCGGCCTCGGTGGCCAGGGCCAGGCGCAGCTCCCGGTAGCCGCTGAAGTCGATGGTGCGGCAGAACCGGATCACGGTGGCCTCGGACGTGGCGCAGTCCTTGGCGAGCTGGGTGATGGAGGAGGCGGCGGCCCGCTCGGGGTCGTCGACGACGTGCTGCGCGACCCGCCGCTCCGCGGGCGCGAGGGAGGGCAGGAGCGACCGGATGCGCAGGACCGTCGTGGGGACGGGAGGCGCGGAGACGCGTCCGGTCTCCGCCCGTCCGCCCGCAGGCTTCGGAATTTCCGCCATGGAGGAAAGTTTCTTTCGGTCGTGGTGAAGAGTCAACGAGGAGAGGGGAAAAAGCGGGAGAATCCAGGATTCCAAGGGACGGCCGCAGCGGCAAGTGGGGGGTGCGTGATTGCGATATCCCAGCTCAGGCGGCACCCTGGAATCAGGGGGCGCCGGGGTTCACCCGCTCGCACGCGCGCTCCGCGAGGGGGAGGGTGCTGTGTCGCTGAGCGACCCGGCGAGGCGGTGGCACGACACGGCCGGGCAGGCCCGGCGGGGCGCGCCCGCGCACACCGCCGGCGGGCTGCGCGTCGGACTGCTAGGGCAGTTCGGCGTCGAGATGGACGGGGCTCCGCTGCGCCTGCGCGGGGACAAGCGCCGCGCCCTGCTGGCCACGCTCCTGCTCAACACCGGGCGCACCGTCCCCACCGCGCACCTCATCGAACGCGTCTGGGGGAGCCCGGCCTCCCCGTCCGCGCGCAGCGCCCTCCAGGTCCACGTGACCCGAGTGCGCGCCGTCCTGGACCAGCACTGCGGCACCCCGCTCATCGCGGGCGGCGACGGCGGCTACCGGGTCGACCTCACCGAGGACCAGTGCGACCTGCTGCGCTTTCGCTCCCTGGTCCGCCGCGCCGACGGGGGCGCCGAACCCTCCGAACGCGCCGACCTCCTCATCAGCGCCCTCGGCCTGTGGCGGGGCCCCGTCCTGGCCGACATCGTCAGCCCCGTCCTGCACGAGCGCGACGTCCCGCCCCTGAACGAGGAACTCCTGCGGACCGCCGAGGAGGGGTTCGGCGCCGCCCTGGCCCGGGGCGACCACGAGCGGGTGGCCGACCAGATCGGCCCCATCGCCACCGACCACCCCGAGCGCGAACCCCTCATCCGGGTCCAGATGACCGCCCTCTACCGCTGCGGGCGCCCCAGCGAGGCCCTGCGCGTGTACGCCCGCACCCGCGACGCGCTGGCCGAGCACCTGGGCGCGGACCCGGGCCGCGAACTCCAGGAGACCTTCCAGGGGATCCTGCGCGGCGACCTCGACCGCGCCCCGGGCACCAGCGTCCCGCACCAGCGCGCCTCCGTCGAGCAGGGCACCGGGGACCGGCCCCCCGCTCCCGCGGCCGGGCCCCGCCCCGGACCGGCCGCCGAACCGGACACCGGACCCGGCGGCGAGCCGGGCGCCCCTGCGGGGGCGGAGGAACGCGACGGCAGCGGCGAAGGCCCGGTCCGCGCGCCCGCCCCGGTCTCGGCCGCCCTCGCACCGGCCGAGCTGCCCGCCGCGCCCTCCGTGCTGCTGGGACGCGATGAGGCCCTGGCCGAGCTGGACCGGCTGGTGGACCCCTCCAGCACCGCTCCCGGCAGTGCGCTGGTGCGCGGCCCGGCGGGCGCGGGAGCCAGCGCCCTCGCCCTGAGCTGGGCCCGCGCGGCCGCGCCGCACTTCCCCGACGGGCAGCTCTACGTCGACCTCCGCGGCGGCGACGGCGGCCCGCGCGACCCGGCCGAGGTGCTGCGCCGCCTGGTGCGCTCCCTGTCCACCGGCATCCGCGGCACCGAGGCCATGGACGCCGACGAGGCCGCCGCTCGGGTCCGTACGCTGCTGGCGCACCGGCGGGTCCTGCTGGTACTGGACAACGCGGCCTCCGCGCGCCAGGTGCGCCCCCTGCTCCCCGGCGGCACCGGGTGCGCGGCGCTCGTCACCAGCCGCTACTGGCTGACCGACCTGCTTGTGCGCGACGGCCTGCGCGCCCTGCCCGTGGGGCCGCTCCCCCCGGACGCGGCGGTGGACCTGCTGCGCCCGCGGGAGGGGCGGGACCGGTGCGCCGAGTCGGTGCTGCGCCGCCTCGCCCACGTCCTGGGACACCTGCCCCTGCCGCTGCGCATGGCGGCGGTCTGGCTCGACGACACCCGCCCGGGCCGGTCCGCCGTGGAGCTGGTGCGCCGTCTGGAGGGGGCGGACCCGGCACGCGGGAGCACGCCCACGGCCCGGATGGCCGCCGTGCTGCGTGCCGGGCCCCGGGAGGGGCGACACGGCCGCGGGGAAGTACCGGCCGAGCCCCGTCCTCCCGAGACCAGTGTCGAACGGGGATCTTACGTTCGGCTTTCACCCGGGTGAGAAGTGACCGCCAGCGGGGGGACGCGGAGTACGCGCCGCATCGCCCAGCGCGGTCACCGCAGGTGCGCGTCGGGGGAAGACCAAGAGCGCGTAGCGAAAAGGATTAGATATACCCACGGGGGTCCTCATCACTCCCATGAGTCGCTAGGGTCAACCCCATGACACAGAACAACGATCCCAACCTGGACCCGGCGGGAACCACGCAGCACTTCCGCCGTTTCGTCGACGAGAACCCGAGCACCGAGGAGCCCGCGCGCCGCCCGGTCATGCCGATCGTGCTGGCCGTCGTCGGCGCGGTCCTGCTCATCGCCGTGATCGTCGCGCTGTTCCTGGCCTTCGCCTAGGCACTCCGAGGCAGGGGACCGAGGGGAGGACCGCCACTCCCGCCGGTCCGCAACCGGTTCGCGGCCCTCCTGCGGTCCTGCTAGAGTTAACGACGTCGCCAGGGGAGGCCCGCAGGGCCGGTACCATGGCACGACAGGCGCCATTAGCTCAGTTGGTCAGAGCAGCTGACTCTTAATCAGCGGGTCCGGGGTTCGAGTCCCTGATGGCGCACAGACAACGGCCCCGGGTCGAAGGCACCGCCTTCCGCCCGGGGCCTTCGTGTTGTCCGCCCGGGCCGCCGCCGACGGGGAGGCGGCCGCCCCGGTGGTGTGCCCCACACCGTGCTGTTCGCGGCGCGGGGCACTCCATCGGTCGGGTAGAGTTGTCCCTGTCGCCGCGGCCGCAGGGCCGGGCGGTGGACGACAGGCGTCATTAGCTCAGTTGGTCAGAGCAGCTGACTCTTAATCAGCGGGTCCGGGGTTCGAGTCCCTGATGACGCACCCGAGGCGAGGGCCCCGGCCGGAAACGGCCGGAGCCCTCGCTTTTTGCGTGGACTCCCTGTACGGGAGCACCCTGCCGCTCTCGCGCCGTTCGCCCGCTTCCCCCGAAGCGATCACTCCCCGCGCTCCGCTGGAAGCCCTCCGCCGTCCTTTCCGGAATCCGCTCCCGGAACCCGTGTGCGCGCATCCGCCTTCCGCGGCAGCTGGGACGAGGACGTGGCTCCGGAAAACGTCATAGGTCTGTGATGTGCTGCTTCGTGTTTGCGGCATCCCATAGGGGTGAAGCGAGGGAGGGGCGGTGGAGACGCAACGTGACGTTTCTCTGCCATTCCGTCGTTTTCGAAGATGAGATTGACATAAACCCCCAGGTAGTGAATTGTTACCCCTTCGCCGCCCCCTTCAGGACGGCGAGCCCCATGCATAACTTTCGGAGTATCCCCATGTCGAATTTCTCCCCCCTCCTGCGTACCGCCGGTGTCTCGGCGCTCGCCGCGGGCAGCGTGTTCGCCCTCAGCGGCTGCGGCGCCCTCATGTCCTTCATGGGCGCCGGCAACGTGATGGATCTCAACGTCGGCGACTGCTTCGTCGAGGAGGAGATGAACACCGCGCTCGCCAGCGGCGAGGTCAGCAACATCCCGCTGGTGGACTGCGCCGAGGAGCACGACTCGGAGTTCTTCTTCTCCTACGAGATGACCGACGCCGAGTACCCCGGCGACGAGGCGACCATGGCCCAGGCCGAGGAGGTCTGCCTCGGCGAGAACTTCACCGACTTCGTCGGCGTCTCCTACGCGGAGTCGGAGATCTACGCCGGTCACCTCTACCCCACCCAGCAGACGTGGGACTCCTACAACGACCGCGAGATCATCTGCTACGTCAACACCCCCGGCGAGATGGTCACCGGCACCCTCGAGGGCGCCAGCCGCTGAGCTTGCCCCGGACGGCGCAGGCCCTGTCCCGCCTCCGCCTCCCCGGCCGCCCGAGCGGCCTTCCCTTCCTCCCCCTCTTCCCCCTCCCGCCTGCGGCAGTCCGCGTCACGCGGTGCTCAGAGCGCAACAGAACCTGATCCGTCCGGACCCGGGTCGAAACCTTCTTCGGGTCCCGGGCATCTGGACAGGTGTCGCCGATCCTGTCCCCCATCGGCATCAGTACCGAACGATCCAGTGGAGTCCCCATGCTGTCCGAAACGCGCCGTCCCCTGTTCGGCCGTGTCGTTCTGGGAACCCTGGCCGTCGGCGCCACCCTGGTGGCCACGACGGCCTGCGGTTCGCTTCCCCTGCTGCCCCCCGCCCTCCAGAACGGCGGGGAGACCGTCGCCCCCGAGCCCACGGACGCCGTGGAGCCGACCGCGTCCGAGGAGACCGCCGAGCCCGTCTCCCCCGGGACCGTCGACGTGTTCTCCCTGGAGGTGGGCGACTGCTTCATCGAGTCCGAGATGGAGACCGCGCTGTTCAGCGAGGGGATCAGCGAGGTCCCGCTGGTGGACTGCTCCCAGGAGCACGACTCGGAGTTCTTCTACTCCCACCAGCTGACCGACGCCGAGTACCCCGGCGACTCGGCGGTCCAGACCGAGGCCGACGAGGTCTGCAAGGGCGAGAACTTCACCGGCTTCATCGGTGTCGACTACCTCGACTCGGAGATCTACGCCTACTACCTCACCCCGACCCAGGACAGCTGGGACCATGCCGACGACCGCGAGATCATCTGCTACGCGACCACCGCCAACATCGGTGAGATGGTCACCGGTACCCTCGCGGGCGCCAACCGCTGAGCGCAGGAGGTCCCGGGACCGCGTCCGGACCCCGGCCCCTCCCGCCGCCTCCTCCGGTAGGCGACCCGCGGTCCGCGGAGCACCCCGGGAACCTGATTCATCCTGTCGTGGGATGAAAAGTCCTCCGCGGCCGCGGTGAGAACGGCCCGCACCGCCCCTCGCGGGGTAGTGCGGGCCGCCGTCGTCTCCGGGGTCAGATCCCCAGGCCGCTCGGGCCGGTCCGGTCGCGCAGCGCCACGAGGTCCTCGGCCTCCACCCCGACCTCCCCGTCTACCTGCGCCGGGGGCAGGCCCTGGCAGGTGAGGTCCTCGGGCTGGGCCCCGTCCACCAGATAGGCGTCCACCGCCTCGGCGACGCAGTCCAGGCCGCCGGGGAGGTAGAAGCCGTGCCCGCCGTCACCGGCGACGGTGATCAGGGAGCTGTCCAGGCGGTCGGCCATGGCCGGGCCGCCCTCGTAGGCCGTGTTGGCGTCGAACTCACCGGCGATGACCAGTGCCTCGGGATAGCCGTCCCGTTCCAGTTCGACCGGCTGCTCGGGCCGGTCGAGGCCGTTGAAGGTGCACGGTCGGGGAACCGCCCAGTAGGCGCCGCTGCCGTAGGGGTGCTCCTCCCGGTACTCCCGGGCGTCCGCGTGGTACGTGCTGATCCTTCCCGGCCACTCGGCCTCGCACAGCACCGCCGTCTGCAGGTCCATGGTGGCCGTGCCGTACTCCTCCTCGGCCAGGGCGCCCGCCTGGGCGGCGAGGGGCTGGGGCAGGGGCTGGTCGTGCACGATGTAACCCAGGAGCTCCGAGACCACGTCCCACTGGTCCTGGAAGCGCGAGTACATGCCCGCCTCTATGCGGAACAGGTGGTTGTCGTAGAACACGCCGGGTGCGACCTCGAGCGGTTCCTCCCGCAGCCGCTCGGCGGTCGCCTCGAAGGTCGCGTAGACCTCCTCCTGGGTCGAACCGAAGCCGAAGACGTCGTCGTACCCCGCCACCCACGCCGTGTAGCGGTCCATGTTCTCGCTGTAGGCGGGCGCCTGCATCATGAAGACGTCGCGCCAGACGCCGTCGGGGTGCACCGACGAGTCCAGCACGCTGCGGTCGAGCCGCTCGGGGAACAGGCTCCCGTAGACCGCGCCCAGGTAGGTGCCGTAGGAGTAGCCCAGGTAGTTGGTCCTCTCCTCGCCCAGGGCGGCCCGGACGACGTCCATGTCGCGGGCGGTGTTGGCGGTGGTCATGTGCGGGCGCAGGTCGCCCTCGGCCTGTTCGCAGGCGCGCTGGTAGCGGATCGCCGACCGGGTGGCCTCGGAGATCTCCTCGTCCGTCGGGCTCGGGTAGACGGGCGGGGGTTCCGAGTCGCAGTCCAGCCTGGGCGAGGATCCGCCGCTGCCGCGGGGGTCCATGCCGATGACGTCGTACACCTCGGCGACCCGCAGGCCCCCGACGAGTCCGGTGCCCGTCTGCGGGTCCAGCGGCAGGGGCATGCTGCGCCCGTGCCCGCCCGGCCCTCCCGGGTTGGTGAGCAGGATGCCGCGCCGCTGTTCCGGGTCGGTGGCGCGGGCCCGGCTGACGGCCACCGTGACGCGCTCGCCCCCGGGGTCGGAGTAGTCGAGCGGGACCACGACGTCGGCGCACTCCAGTCCCTGGAGCGCCTCCTCGGTGCAGGGGGCCCAGGCCAGTTCCTGGTCGTGGAACTCGGCGAGCGCGGTGTCGTCGGCGGGGGAGTCCAGGGGATCGGCCGCGGCGGGGGAGGCCGCCGCGAGGGATGCGGCCAGGGCCGTCACGAGGACGGTCGAGGCCAGTGTGGTTGCGCGTGCTGTGCGCACGGGGGTCGCCTCCGCGTTCTCGGCCCGTTCGGGGAAACGGGATCGTGTACTTCGGAGACGTAACCGTACGAACCGCCCGTGTGATGACAACACCCACAAATGTCATGAGTGTGCTCATGTGGCCGGGTTCGGCCAATCGACGCGGCAACCATATGTAACGGTTTATCGTTTTTTGTTCGTTTTGTGATGTCAATCGTGTCGCTCGGAAGACGCCGTTTGGTCACGAAGGTGGTCTGGACCACACGGGTCGGGTTACCGTGAACTTTCTATTAGGAAACTTTCCTAATAGAAACGGAGTCCCTGCGCCCCCGAAGGAGCCCCGTGGCCACCGAAATCGCGGCCTCCCCACCACCGCCGCGCGCCGGAAGCGGCGCGTCGGCCCGCACCGACGCGCCCGCGCCCCCGCTGACGCGGATCTGGCGCCACTACGCCGCCGTCAAGGTCCGCAAGGCCGTCGTCGTGGTGTTCGTCGTCGCCAACGTGACCTTCTTCCTCGGCCGCGCCATGCCCGGCGACCCGATCGACGTGATGGCCGGACGCCTCACGCAGGGCGGCATGTCGATGGAGGAGGCCCGGGTCATCGCCATGAACTCGCTGGCATACGACCCCGGCGCCCCCCTGTACCAGCAGTGGTGGGACTTCCTGGTCGGCCTGGTCACCTTCGACCTGGGCACGACCATCAACCGGCCGGGCCAGAGCGTCATGGAGGCCATCGGCGCCTACCTGCCCTGGACCCTGTTCAGCATCGGCGTCGGCACAGTCATCGCCGTCGTCCTCGGCCTGGCCCTGGGCATGGTGATGGCCTACTGGCGCAACCGCTTCCTGGACCACGTGCTCAGCGTCCTCGCCTCGGTCCTGGGCGCCGTCCCCAACTACCTCATCGCGATGGCCCTGGTCTTCGGCGGAGGCATGTACCTGGGGTGGTTCGACCCCATCGACCTGCGCGGCACGATCAGCCCCGGCGTCCAGACGGGGTTCAACGCGGAGTTCATCGGCGACGCCCTGTACCACGCGGCCCTGCCGATCGTCACCTACGTGCTCGCCATCATCGGCACCTGGATGCTCATCATGAAGGCCTCCACCACGGAGGTGCTGGGCGAGGACTACGTGACCGTCGCGCGCGCCCGGGGGCTGCGCGACCAGCGCATCGCCGTCTCCTACGTCGGGCGCAACGCGGTCCTGCCGCTGGTCGCCCAGATCGCCATCTCCTTCGGCACCCTCGTCGGCGGTGCGATCTTCGTCGAACAGGTCCTGGTCTACAAGGGCGTCGGCGGCCTGCTCCTGGACGCCGTCAACTACCGCGACTACCCGCTCCTGCAGGGGCTGCTCATCATCATCACGTCCTGCGTGGTGGTCGCCAACCTCGTCGCCGACCTCCTCTACAGCCGCCTCGACCCGCGCATCCGAACGTAGGAGCCCACCGGAAATGGCCGTCACCACCACCGCAGCCCCCGGGGTCTGGGGAACGATCTGGCAGGGCCTCACCCGCAGCACCAGCGGGTTCGTCGGCCTCTGCCTGGTCCTGAGCGTCCTGCTCTTCTCCTTCGTCGGGCCGCTGCTCATCGACCACCACAACCCAACGGACGTCACCGCGATCTGGGGACCGATCACCGCCGAGCACTGGCTCGGCACCAACCACCAGGGCAAGGACACCTTCACCCAGCTCGTGCTGGGCGGACGCGAACCCATCTGGGTCGGCTTCGTCGCCGCCGTGATCACCGTGGCCATCGCGGTCGTCCTCGGCGGCGTCGCCGGGTACGTGCGGGGACGGATCGACCACTTCCTGCTCCAGCTCACCGACATCACGATGACCATCCCGTTCATCGTGCTGATGCTGGTCATAGCGTCGTTCTTCCGCACCTCCTCGCCGCTGGTGGTCTCCTTCATCATCGGCCTGGTCACCTGGCCCTACCTCATGCGCTCCATCCGCGCCCAGGTGCTCACCCTCAGGGAGCGCGAGTTCGTCGAGGCCGCACGGCTCCAGGACCTGGGCACCGCGCGCATCCTCTTCGTCGAGGTGCTGCCCAACATGGCCGGCTACATCTTCATCAACTTCATCATCGCCATCACCAACGCGATCTACGCCGTGGTCGGCATGTACCTGCTCGGCCTGCTGCCCAGCACCGCCGACAACTGGGGCCTGATGATCCAGCAGGCCTGGAACAACAACGCCTTCCTGCTGCCCCAGGCAGCGCCCTTCCTCATCGCCCCGATGGTGATGATCATGCTCTTCCAGATCGGGCTGGTCACCATGACCCGGTCCCTGGAGCAGGCCCTCAACCCACGACTCCGGGACAGGTGAGCCATGACCGACCGCACCGCGGCCCCGCCGTCCGCCGAGGGGCCCCTCCTGTCGGTGAGGGGGGTGGACGTGGGCTACCGCACCGGCCGCAGGAAACAGGTCACCGCGGTACGCGACGTCTCCTTCGACCTCCACCCCGGCCAGTCCATGGCCCTGGTGGGGGAGTCCGGCTGCGGCAAGACCACCCTGGGCCTGGGCCTGCTCCGGCTGCTCCCGCGCACCGGCGTCCTGTCCGCGGGCGAGGTCCTCTTCCGCCGCAAGGACGGCCGCCTCGTCGACGTGCGCACCCTCGCCCGTGAGGACCTGCGCCGTTTCCGCTGGAACGAGGCGGCCATGGTCTTCCAGGGCGCCATGAACGCCTTCAACCCCGTGCTGCGGGTGCGCGACCACTTCCTCGACACCTTCCGCGCCCACGACCGGGGCCGCCGTACGCGCGCCGAGGTCCTCGAACGCTCCGCCGAGCTGCTGCGCATGGTCCGGCTCGACCCCGCCCGGGTGCTGGACAGCTTCCCCCACGAGCTCTCCGGCGGCATGCGCCAGCGCACCCTCATCGCTCTCGCCCTGGCCCTGGACCCGCAGCTGCTCATCCTGGACGAGCCCACCACCGCCCTGGACATCCTCACCCAGCGCTCCATCGTCGAGCGCCTCGCGGAACTGCGCGAGGAGCTGCGCTTCGCGATGGTCTTCATCACCCACGACCTGGGCCTGGCCGCCGAACTCGCCGACCGCGTCGGCACCATGTACGCGGGACGGCTGATCGAGACCGGCACCACCCGCGACATCTTCCACCGCGCCCGGCACCCCTACACCTCGGCGCTGATCAACTCGGTGCCCCCGGTCACCGGCGACCTCAGGGTCCCCGAATCGCTGCCCGGAGGCCCGCCCAGCCTCTCCGCGCTGCCCCCCGGCTGCTCCTTCGCGCCGCGCTGCAAGCACGCCGTCGAGCGGTGCGAGTCCATCCGGCCCGTGCTCGACGTGCTCACGCACCGCCCCGACGGGCTGAGCCACGCCGCCGCCTGCCTGCGTTCGAACGAACTCTCCACAGAGGGGGCCACCCGTGACTGACCGGACCGTTTCAGCGGACCCGCGGCCCGAGCCCGGCGCCGCAACCGCCGCCGACGGCGGGGAGGCCCCGCCGGTGCTCAGTCTGCGCGGCGCGCACCAGGTCTTCTCCACCCCGCGCGGCGACGTGCCCGCCGTCGCGGGGGTCGACCTGGACGTGCGCCCCGGACGGGTGCTGTGCCTGGTGGGGGAGTCCGGCTGCGGCAAGACCACCAGCGCCCGCATGGCCGCGGGCCTGGCCGACCCGGTCCGGGGCTCCGTGCTCTTCCGGGGCAGGGACGTCGCGGAGATGGACCGGCGCGAACGGAGCCGCTTCCGCCGCTCTGTCCAGTTCATCCACCAGGACCCCTACGCCTCGCTCAACCCCGTGCGCACCGTCTACTCCACCGTCTCCGCGGGGCTGCGCCGCCACGGGCTGGTCGAGGACAGGCACGAGGCCCGCCGGGCCACCGCCGAACTCCTGCGACGGGTCGACCTCACCCCGGCCGAGGAGTACCTCGACAAGTACCCGCACCAGATGTCCGGCGGCCAGCGCCAGCGCGTGGCCGTGGCCCGCGCCCTGGCGATGGAACCCGAGGTGATCATCGCCGACGAGTCCACCTCGATGCTCGACGTGTCCATCCGGGTCAGCCTGCTCAACACCCTCGGCGCGCTGCGCGACGACCTCGGCGTGGGCTTCCTGTTCATCACGCACGACCTGGCCGTGGCCAAGTACTTCGCCTGGGAGGGCGAGATCGCCGTCATGTACCTGGGCAGGATCGTCGAGCACGGGCCCACCCCGCGCGTGGTCAACGACCCCCGCCACCCCTACACCAAGGCGCTCGTCGACGCCGTCTGCGAACCGGACCCCGACCTGGCGCACGGCCGGGAACGGATCAGGCTGCGCGGCTCCGAGATCCCCGACCTGACGGACCTGCCGTCCGGGTGCGACTTCCACCCGCGCTGCCCCCTCTACGAGGAGGGCGGCTGCGACACCGTCCGGCCGCCGCTGGCCCCCGCGCACGACCGGCTGCTCGCCTGCCACGTCGTCGGCCGGGGGTGAGGCCGTGCTCGCCGTCGTCGGCCGCTTCGGACTCCTCTCCGGAACCTTCCTCGCCCTGACCAGCGCACTCATGCTCGTCCTCGCACCCCCCGGCACAGCCGAGTTCGTCATCAGCGCCCTCACCGTCGTGATCGGCCTGGTCGTGCTCTCCCTCGGTCTGCTCGCCGTCCTACTCGAAAGGAAGCACCGATGACCCCTCCCACCCCCCACCCCCTGATGCGGGACCTGAGCCGCAGGCGCCTGCTCCGGACGATCGGCTTCGGCGCGGCGGGCGTCGCCGGCGCCGGCGTGCTGTCCTCCTGCGCGGGCGGCGACAACGCCGAGGGCGGCGCCACGCAGTTCACGGGCGTCTTCGACTTCGACCTGGCGGCCCAGACGCGCAACGTGGCCGTGGAGGACGGCGCGCTGCTGATGAACTCCGTGTACGCCGACCTCTTCCTGCCCGCGGGCGCGTTCTACAACTGGGAGACCCACGAGTGGGACTACCTGCTCCTGGAGAACAGCGCCTGGGAGGGCGACGACCTCGTCGTCACCCTGCGCCCGGGCCTGAAGTGGAGCGACGGCACCGACCTGACCGCCGAGGACCTGCACCAGAACTACGCCATCCGGATCCTGGAGGCGCCCGCCTGGTCGGTGGGCTTCCCGCAGATCACCGAACTGGAGCGTCTGGACGACCTCAGCGTCCGGGCGCGCTTCGACAACCCCTTCCCCGGCATCGAGCTCCAGGTCGTCAAGCACCGGATCTTCTCCAAGTCGACCTACGGCGACTTCGGGGAGCGCGCGATCGCGATGGTGGCCGACGGAGTGCGCCAGGGCGACGACGAGCACACCGAGTTCAACGCCGAGTTCATCGAGTTCAACCCCGAGGAGATCATCACCAGCGGCCCCTACACCTTCGACCGGGCGCAGATGTCCGACGCGCGGATCACCCTGGTGCGCGAGAGCACCGGCTACCAGGGCGAGGAGGTGAACTTCGAGGAGGTGGTCGTCCACAAGGGCGACAACCGCCAGGCCTCCCTGCTCATCCAGCAGGGCGAGGTCGACTACTCGACCCTGGCTACCTCCGCCGCGGACCAGCAGGCGTTCCGCGGTGTCGAGGGGTTCCGGTGGATCGAGCACCCCGGCTACGACGGCTGCGGGCTGATGTTCAACTACGCGGCCAAGCCCGAGCTCAAGGACATGCGGGTGCGCAAGGCGCTCAAGCACCTGCTCGACGGCGACCAGATCGGCCAGGTGGCGCGGGGCGAGGCCTACGACGGGGTGCGGTACTACTCCGGCCTGGTCGACCTCCAGACCGAGCAGATCTTCACCCCCGAGGAGCTCGCGGAGTTCGCCGCCTACGACCACGACCCGGACCGGGCCACCGAACTGCTGGAGGAGGCGGGCTGGACCAAGGAGAACGGGGTCTGGCACACCGCCGAGGGCCGGGAGGCCAGCTACGAGATCATCGGCGTCGCCGGCTGGGGCGACTTCGAGCTGACCGCCACTCAGGTGGAGGAGGCCTGGAACGCCTTCGGGATCAAGACGACCGCGCGCAACGTGCCCGCGGACAACCCCTGGGGCATCTGGGCCGCAGGTGACTTCGAGGTGGCCGTCCGCCACTGGGGCAACCCGGAGATCCCGCAGTACTGGGGAGCCTTCCAGATGAACTTCCTGGTGGAGAACGCCCGCACCGGCGAGACCCCGGGGCAGGACTTCGACCTGAAGGTGGACAGCCCCAGCCAGGGCGAGGTGGACCTGGAGGCGCTGGTCGAGGCCGCCAAGACCGCGCAGACCGAGGAGGAGCAGACCGAGGCCCTCAAGACGATGGCGATCGTCTTCAACGAGCTGCTGCCGCGCATTCCGATCTGGACCTACAAGTACCTGGCCCCGGCCCTGGAGGGCGCGCGGGTGGAGTCCTTCCCCGAGGACCACCCCGCCGCCCAGAACCAGATCTACCGGGACAACCACATCATCCTGTCGCTGATGCAGGGCGGCCTGGAGACGGCCGGGTAGGAGGCGGGCCCGGGGGACCGGGCCGAATCCGGGGGCGGGGCCGTGCGGCCCCGCCTCTTCTGTGCCTACTCTCTCTTTTATGCCGGAATCATGACCCTTGATGTGCATTCGCGTCAGGGGAAGGTAGTCTCCTGTACGTCGGGAGGACGGTGTCCGAACACCGCCCGTTTCCGGCGCCAACGCCTTCGGAAGGACCGCCCCGGCCTTCCTCCCCGAAGGCGCGGAAAACGTTTCCGCGCTTCGCGTTCCCCCGGTTGTGCCCCGCTCCGGCGCCGGACGACCCGCGAGGCGCGTCGCCCCTCGTCCGGAGCCGTTCTCGGAGCGATTCCGTGAACGGCGCGCGGGCGGGGGGGAAGAGGAATCGACAGGAGAGCCATGACCCCCGCTCCCCGTGGACCCGCGCACCCGGGCCGTCCGCGTGCCGGGACCCCGCGCCCCCGCGCCGCCGCGGTGCCCCGCGGCGGCGGGCCGACGCGGCCCCCGTGCGACGGGGCTTCCCGCCGGTGCGGCCCGAGGGTCGTCCCGGCTCGGCGGCCGTTCGCGGAGCCGCGCGTCCGCGCTGTTCAGGGCGGGTGCGCGTGGTTCCGGATCACGGGTCCGCCGGTGCGGCGGACCGGTTACTGACACCTGTCCGGAAACAGACACGTGTCCATAAATCTCACAAAAACATCTGGGGCCACACCGGACGCCGGGCGGCGTTTGTGCACGTCAGAGGTGTTGTTCCGGGTGCTTTTGTGATCCTTCCATGATTCGTCTGCCAAGGCTGTCGACCTTTGTTAGTCTGGCGAACCGAACGACGGTTCTCGGTGGAAGTACAGGAATTGTGCGGGGCATGGATACTTGTCTCCGGATGGGGTGTCGCACCCGTCTGGTCCCCGCTCGGGCGGGGGCGCCCCGGCCGAGGCCTTCTTCCGGCGCACGGGGCACCCGGCTGTCACGGGGGTTCCGAGCGGAACCCCGGGGCGGCCACCTCCCCGGGCAGGGCGGTGGAGCGGCGCCGCCGCCGATCCAGCCCCACCGACGCGAGGAGACGAGATTGTGGCAGAGGCGCCGTCGCCGCGAGACAGCCCCGCCCCGTACCCGCGCGGGGGCGGGTCGATGACGTCAGCGGAGGACGGGCAAGGAGCCAGGCGAGAGGGACGGTTCCGACGGGCCATCTCCCGTATGGTCAGAGCCCAGGAACCCCCCTCACCGGAGACCCAGCAAGGAAATCCCGTGCATCATCCCGTGCATCCGCACTCGCAGAATTCCGGCCGCACGTCGGACCGGGACGGCGTCCAGCCCACGGGCGGGACCGCTCCCGAGTCGGGCGCGACGGAGCGCGGCGACGCCGCGCCCCCCGCGACCGGCCCCTTCTCCGGCTCCGCCGAGAACGGGTACCGGCCCTCCTCCAGGACCAGCGTCCCCAACCCGTACACCACCCGTCGGGTGAACGTCGACGACGTGGACACCGGGGCATCCCCGGTCAACCAGTGGCGCGGCGTGGGTCTGGACGAGCCCGAGCCGCGCACCCCACCCATCACGGCCACCACGGACACCATGACTGAGACCTCCTCACCGACAGAGCGCGCGGAGCGGCCCCAGGCCCCCGCGGCGCAGACGCAGGCGGCGCCCGCGGACACCGCGCCGCAGCCGGTCCCGCGGCCCGAGCAGGCGGCGCCGCAGCGGGCCGAGGCCCCGCACGGCCGGTCGCGGCTCCCCGAGGAGCAGGGCCACTCGCCCCGGTCCGAGCAGGCGGACGCCCACCGGCAGGACCCGCCGCAGGCCGACGACCACCGTCGCCCCGAGCCGCCGCACGCTGACGACCACCGCCAGCCGGAGCAGCCCCAGGCCGCCGCACCGCAGGCCGTCCCGCCCGCCGAGGCCCACCAGCAGCCTCCCCAGGCGTGGGCCGGGCCCGCGCCCCAGCCCTACCAGGTGCCGGGGGAGCGCCCCGCGCCCCCGCAGGTGCAGGGCCAGCACGGATACGCCCAGCAGCCGGCCCCCGGTCCGGTCGGCCACGACCCCTACGCGCCCCCCGCGCCCTACCAGGCGGCCCCCGGTGCGCAGTACGGCCCCTACCCCCCGGCCGGGCAGGAGCCCCACCACCCCTACCCGCCGCACCCGCAGTCCGCCCCGGCGCCCTACCCCGCCGCGCCGCAGCAGCACGGCGGCTACGCGCCCCAGCCGCAGGGCCAGCACCCCTACCCCGCTCAGCCCGCGCACTACCCGGCGCAGTACCCGCACCAGCCGCTGGTCACCTACCAGAGCGCCTACCCGGCGCCCTTCCAGCCCCCCGGCTACGTCATGCACGGCCAGCCGATGTTCTACCCGGGCCAGTACAACCCCTACGGCCAGCCGGTCCAGCACATCATCGTGCTCACCGCCGGACAGCAGCCGCAGGTGATCAGCGCCGAGTCGGCCGGCGCGCTCTTCGCCGAACAGGCCGAGCCCCGGACCGACTCCGCCGAGCGCGAGGACCGGGCCCTGACGCGCGCGGGCTCCGACACGGACGCGGCCAAGGAGCAGCCGGAGAGGGAACAGGAGCGCGAGGCCCGGCCCGAGGCCGCCGCGGAGCCCGCCGAAGCGGCCCCCGAGCCCCCGGCCGGGACGCTGACCGAGCGCAGAGCCGCCCTAATGGAAGCGATCGCCCCGGCCGCGGCCGCCCCCGCGCCCTCGGACGACGGCAACAGCCTCCTCAACGAGGCCCTCGCGGGTCTGGCCATGCGCGACCTGTCGCTCGTGGACGCTCTGCTGGAGATGGTCGAGGAGCTGGAGACCGACGCCCAGGACCCCGACCTGCTCGACAAGCTCTTCCAGATCGACAACTTCGCGACCCGTATGCGGCGCAACGGGGAAAACTTCTTGGTGCTCACCGGGCATGACGGCGGCGAGTCCGACGCCCACGACGAGATCGTCCCCCTCCTCGACGTGGCCCGCGCCGCCACCTCCGAGATCAAGGACTACCCCCGCGTCCGGATGGGCAAGATCCCGCAGACCTCCATCACCGGTATGGCGGCCGACGACATCAGCCACCTGCTCGCCGAACTGCTGGACAACGCCACCGCCAACTCGCCCGAGCACTCCCAGGTCGTCATCAGCGCCCAGGAGATGGCGGACGGGCGCCTCATGATCGTCGTCGAGGACGAGGGCGTGGGCATCCCCGCGGGACAGCTCGCCGAACTCAACGACCGTCTCGCGGGCGAACCCGTCCTGGACGCCGACGTGCCCCGCCACATGGGCCTGTACGTCGCCAGCCGGATCGCCAAGAAGCACGGGCTGGAGGCCAGGCTCGAACCCCGATCCTTCCGCGGGGTGAGCGCCTACGCGATCATCCCCAAGGAGCTGCTGCGCGTGGCCACGCCGCGAACCCCCGGACAGGCCCGCACCTCGACCGTCCCGACCAGCGCACCGCCGGCCAAGCCCGCCCCGGCCGCCAAGCCGGTCACGCCCGCCCCGGCTCCCGCCCGACCCGCCGCCAACGGCACGGGCAAGTCCTCCGCGGCGAGCGGTTCCTCGGTGACCTCCGCCGGGCTGCCCCGGCGCAGCGCCACCCCGCACGGGTCGCCCCTGCGGATGATGCCCCGACCCGCACAGAAGCCGGACACCCCGCCCCAGACCCGCGAGGACACCCCGCCCAAGCTCACCGGCGACGCCCGGGCCGAGCAGATCCGCGACGAGCTCGGCGACTTCTTCGACGGCGAGCGCGAGGCCCGCGAGGGCGGCGACGAGCCCAAGGACGACAAGAAGTGACGGCTCCCGACCCCGTCCAGGGCGCCCCTCCCGGCGTGCCCCCGCAGACACCACAGCAGCGAACACGACCCTCGGCCCAGGCAGGTAAGGCACAGCGATGACTGAATCCGTGAACGACAGTGTTGAGAACTTCTCCTGGCTCATCGACCGCTTCGTCCGCGACGTGCGCGGTGTCGAGCACGCCGTCGTCGTCTCCTCCGACGGTCTGGTCCTGACGCACTCCAGCGACTTCCCCGAGGAGCACGCCGAGCAGCTCGCGGCCATCGCCAGCGGTCTGCACAGCCTCGCCGTCGGCGGCGCCAACCTCTTCCAGAGGGGCGAGTGCGAACAGCTGCTGGTCCGCTTCAACCACGGCCACCTGTTCATCATGGCGATCAGCGACGGCTCCTGCATGGCGGTGCTCACCGCCCCGGGCACCGAGCTCAAGATCGTCGGCTTCCAGATGACCAAGCTCGTGGAGAACGTCGCCCACGTGCTCACGCCGCAGCTGCGCTCGCAGCTGCGCGAGGTCATCCAGAACTGACGACGGTGCCCGTTCGGGAGGAGAGGTTGCCTCGGCTATGAGCTTCCGCAGGCGAAGGAGTAACCGTGTCCGTCCGTTCACCTTCACGGGTGGGCGGACACGGTCGCGGCATCCGCTGATGGTGCAGACCCTGGTCTCGACGTCCGAGCCCGGGCAGGAACCTCCTGGCACCCTCATGCCGGAGTCGATCAGTATCTACAAGCTGTGCCGGGAGACCCGGTCGCTGGCCGAGGTCTCGGCCGAGTTGAACATCCCCCTGGGCGTCACCCAGGTTCTGGTCAGCGACCTGGCCGAACAGGACCTGGTGTACATCCACCCGACCATCACCGGCAGCAGTCCATCGGAAAACCAGGTTCTGGAGAGGGCTCTTCGTGGTCTCGAACGACTTTTCCAGTGACAAGAGGTCGAATCGCAAGAAGATGTCGAGCAAGATCGTCATCGCCGGGGGCTTCGGCGCCGGCAAGACGACCTTGGTGCGCTCGGTGTCGGAGATTCCCCCTGTCACGACCGAGGCGATCATGACCGAGGCCAGCATCGGTCATGACGACACCTCGATCACACCCGACAAGACGACCACCACCGTCGCGATGGACTTCGGTCGCATCACCATCGACGACGAACTGGTCATGTACATGTTCGGCACACCGGGCCAGGCGCGTTTCTGGTTCATGTGGGACGATCTGGTCCGGGGCGCGGTGGGCGCCGTCGTCGTGGTCGACTGCCGGAGGCTCGCGGACTCCTTCGACGCGGTCGACTACTTCGAGACGAACAAACGCATCCCCTACATCGTGGCGCTGAACAAGTTCGAGGGCCGCCTCGACTACACCTCCGAGCAGGTCCGCGAGGCGCTGGAGGTCAGTCCTGAGGTACCCATCATCGACTTCGACGCCCGGAACCGGTTGTCCGGGGGTGAGGTGCTCAAGACGCTGCTGCGGTACGCGTTGGAGCACAACCGCGCCAGCGAGCCCGTCGCCTGACGGACGGGGAGACGCCGGTCTTCCCACCGCCCCGCAGATTCCCCAGGAAAGTTAGCGACAATGCGCAAGATCCTTATCGTCGGCGCGGGCCACGCCGGTCTGCACCTGGCCCATGGGCTCCTCACCCATGGATACGACGTCACGGTGATCACGGGGCAGTCCTCGATGGAGATCCGGACGGGCAGGCCGTCGATCTCGCAGTTCACGTTCCCCACCGCCCTGGAGCACGAGCGAAACTTCAACCTCGACCTCTGGAGCGCCCTGTCGCCGCAGATCAGGGAGCAGACGGTGCACCTGTACCCGGGCGGGGGCAGCCTCATGTCCTTCACCGGCAGGACGGGTGAGAACAACGACTACGCCGTCTCCATCGACAGGCGTGTGAAGATGGCCGACTGGCTGGAGTACTTCGAGGACCGCGGCGGCAAGGTCGTGATCCACGGTGTCACGGTCACCGACCTCGACTACTTCTCGCGGATGTTCGACCTGATCATCGTGGCGGTCGGCCACGGCGAGCTCGGCCAGCTCTTCGACTACGACGAGAGCAGGTTCTCAGGGGCCAGGCCGCGTGCGATCGCCCAGGCGCACGTCTACGACGTCTGGCCTGCCGAGGGCCAGGACGAGAACATCAGCTGGGCCGCGTCCGCCGCGGAGGCGGGCAACATCATCCTGCTGCCGATCCTCGGCCAGGACGGCCCCTGCCACTCGCTCGTCATGGTGGACAAGCGCGGCGGCCCCATGGACACCTGGCCCGACCGTCCCGGCCCCGAGGAGCAGCTGCGCCGGATGAAGGACCTCCTCCGCCGGTACGCTCCCGAGTACTTCGAGCGGGCCAAGGACGCGGTCCTGATCGACGGCAGGAACAGCACGCTGGTGGAGGATCTGACCCCGCAGGTGCGCAACCCCGTGGGGGTCCTCCCGTCCGGCGGACGCGTCCTCGGGATGGCGGACGTCATCGTGACCATGGACCCCTACGTGGGACAGAGCTGGAACAACTCCACACGTTGCGCGGAGGCCTACCTGGAGGCCATCATCGAACGCGGTGACCAGCCCTTCGACGAGGGATTTCTGGTCGGCGCCTTCGACCGTTTCTGGGAATTCGGTCTCTACAACCAGCAATGGTCCGAGATGTGCTCCACCTGGTGGGACCAGGGGGACATGTCCCCGCAGATGGTGGAGCTGCTGTCCGCCGCCGTGAAGTACCGTGAGATCTCCGACCGCTGGATCCAGGGGTGGGACTACTCGCCGGACTACGGTAAGTGGCTGCTGGATCCCCAGTTGGCCACGGAGTACGTGGCTGAGGTGCGCGCACGCCACGGCGACTGACGTGTGCGTACCCCAGCGGCCTGAGCCCGGTGTCCGGCGGACACCGGGCTCAGCTGCTTTCTGTGGGGGGTGTCACTCGGTCGCACGCTGGACCGGAATTCAAGAAAGCAATGTCCGAAATAAAGATTCCGTTGTCACCGGCTGTGAACTGTGGGTACTATCCTTCGGGTTGATGTCCGAAAGCGTGACATGGTGAGTGATGGGTCATTTGTTTCTCGAGGGCGAACTGTCCGTATGTGGACTTATTTGTTAGTGTCGGGCGAAGCCCTCTGCTGATCATGAGACCCGCGATGAACTCTGGTAGTACCCTTCCTCTCCTCCGGACCTGACAGAAACCTCCGCCTCCCCCGGCCGCACGGGGGCGCGGACCGCTAATCGACCATTCCTGGCCTGTACGAACACACAGCAGTGGCCCGTGCATTTGCACCGGAAGATCTCCGGTAGGCGGATTTCCGGCACACCGCGCGCGGAGCAAGGGGGCCGGTGGTGTGAGATCGGAGACGACGATGGTGACGGGTGCGTGGACGACTCCTGGGGCCGACGAACCGATCGCGGTGGTCGGGCTCTCCCTGCGACTCCCCGGAGCGTCGACTCCGGAGGCTTTCTGGCGGCTGCTGTGCGAGGGCCGGGAGGCGATCTCCGCCCCTCCCGAGCGGCTCGGCGTCGCCTCCGCCGCGCGTGACCCCTACTGGGGCGGGTACCTCGACCGGGCCGAGGACTTCGACGCCGGATTCTTCGGGGTCTCGCCGCGCGAGGCGCTGGCCATGGACCCCCAGCAGCGGCTCATGCTGGAGCTGAGCTGGGAGGCCGTGGAACGCGCACGCATGGCGCCGGACTCCCTGAGGGGCACCGACACCGGTGTGTTCACCGGCGCCGTCGCCGCCGACTACGGCCTCCTGCAACAGCGTGCCGTGGGCGGCGGCGCCACCCACCACACGCTCACGGGCACCCAGCGCGGCATGATCGCCAACCGTGTCTCCTACGCACTCGGGCTGTCAGGGCCCAGCCTGACCGTGGACAGCGGACAGTCGTCGTCCCTCGTCAGCGTGCACGCGGCCATGGAGAGCCTGCGCCGGGGCGAGTGCGGTACGGCGCTGGCCGGCGGAGTCAACCTCATCCTCGTCCCCGAGAGCACCGAGAGCGTCGCCCGGTTCGGCGGGCTCTCGCCGGACGCGCACTGCTACACCTTCGACGCGCGCGCCAACGGCTACGTGCGCGGCGAGGGAGGCGCCGTGGTCGTGCTCAAACCCCTGGGCCGGGCCCTGGCCGACGGCGACCGCGTCCACGCGGTCCTGCGCGGCGGTGCCGTGAACAACTCCGGCCGGACCCCCTACCTCGCCCGGCCCGACGCCGCCGGCCAGGAGAGGGTCCTGCGCGCCGCCCACCGCAGGGCGGGGGTCGACCCGGCGCGGGTCGGCTACGTGGAACTGCACGGCACGGGTACCCCGGCGGGGGATCCGGTCGAGGCCGCCGCGCTCGGCGCGGTGTTCTCCGACGGACGTGAGGAGCCGCTGCGTGTGGGGTCGGCCAAGACCAACGTCGGCCATCTGGAGGGCGCCGCCGGAATCGTCGGCCTGGTCAAGACGGTGCTCAGCCTCTCCCACGGACAGCTCCCGCCCACACGCAACTTCACCCGGCCCCACCCCGGCATCGACCTGGAGGCGCTGCGGCTGAGCCCGCAGTTGCGGCGCGAGCCGTGGCCCGCGGACGCTCCGCTGGCGGGTGTCTCCTCCTTCGGTATGGGCGGGACCAACTGCCACCTGGTGCTCGGTCCGCCCCCGCCGGTCCACGCGGACCGGCCCGGACCGGCGACGGGGGAAGGGGGCATCGACCCCGTCCCGTGGATCCTGACGGCCCGGTCCGAGGAGGCCCTGCGCGCCCAGGCATCCTCCCTGCACTTCTTCGTGTCGTCACGGCCGGGCCTGCGGGTGCAGGACGTGGGCCTGTCGCTGGCCACCACCCGCAGCGTGTTCGAGCACCGCGCGGTCGTCTTCGCCTCGGCCGGTGACGGCGCGCGGGAGCTGGAGTCGGTCGCGCCCTCGTCCGCTCCCGCCGACGAGGCGCAGGAACGGCCCGTCCTGGTCTTCCCCGGACAGGGCGGCCAGTGGGAGGGGATGGCCCGGGACCTCCTCGACGGTGACGGCCTTCTGGCCCAGGTGTTCACCCGGCGCCTGCTGGAGTGCGAGCGTGCCCTCTCCCCCCACGTGGACTGGTCGCTGATCCAGGTACTGCGCGGCGAACCCGGGGCACCGGCCTACACCGGCTCGGGAGCGCGCGTGGACGTCGTCCAGCCGGTGCTGTGGGCGGTCATGGTCTCCCTGGCCAAGGTGTGGTCGGCGCTGGGCGTGGAGCCGGCGGCGGTCATCGGGCACTCCCAGGGGGAGATCGCCGCGGCGTGTGTGGCGGGAGCCCTGTCGCTGGAGGACGCCGCCAAGGTCGTGGCCCTGCGCAGCCGTGCCCTGACCTCGCTCGCCGGAAGCGGCGGCATGGCCTCGCTGGGGTTGTCCCCCGAACGGGCCGGGGAGCTCGTCGCGGGTGAGGACGACCTCCACCTGGCCGCGGTCAACGGCCCCGAGTCGGTCGTCGTCTCCGGAAGTCCCGAAGCGGTGCGCCGGGCCGTCGAGCTCTGCGTCGACCGCGGCGTCCACGGAGCCCTGGTCGACGTGGACTACGCCTCCCACTCCTCTCACGTGGAGCGCATCCGCGAGGAGCTGCTCGCGTGCCTGGACGGGGTCGAACCGCGCCCCGCCCGGGTGCCGTTCCTCTCCACCGTGACCGGGGAGCCCCTGGAGGGGGCCGAGGCGCGGACGGACGCCTCGTACTGGTACGGGAACCTGCGCGGTACCGTCCGCTTCGCCGACGCGGTGGACGCGGCCGTGGAGTCCGGCCACACCACCTTCGTCGAGGTGGGGCCGCACCCCGTGCTCTCCTTCGGCGTCGAGCGGACGCTGGACGCCCGCGGGGCTCGGGGCAGGGTGCTGCCTACCCTGCGCCGGGGGGCCGGTGACCAGGCGCAACTGCTGACCGCGGCGGCGCAGGCGTTCACCGCCGGGGTCGGCGTCGACTGGGCGGCCCTGTTCGCGGGGACCGGCGCGAGCCGTGTCGACCTGCCGACCTACCCGTTCCAGCGCCAGCGGTACTGGCCCCGCACCCACGCCCCCGCGCCCGTCGAAGGGCCGCCGGCCGACGAACCCGACGCGTCCCCCGACGCGTCCCGCGGTGACGCCCGGAGTACCCGCGCGCTGGTGCGCGGGCACACCGCCCGGGTGCTCGGGCGGGCCTCCCTGACGGTCTCGGACGAGCGCCGCGCCTTCCGCGACCTGGGCTTCGACTCGATGATGCTGCTCCAGCTCGGACGGGCGCTGTCCCGGGAGACGGGGGTCCCGCTGGAGGAGACCGTCCTGTTCGAGCTGCCCACCCCCTCCGCGCTCGCGGAGTTCCTGGTCGGGGAGGCGGGGGAGGAGGTGCCCGGGGCCGCCGGGCCGCCCTCCGCCCCGCCCGCGACCGCTCTCCCCGCGCCCGCGGCGGCCCCCGCCGTCACGGCACCGGCCCCCGACGACGACCCGATCGCCATCACCGCGATGGCCTGCCGCCTGCCGGGCGGGGTGCGTTCCCCCGAGCAGTTGTGGCGGCTCGTCGACGACGGTGTGGACGCCATCGGGGACTTCCCCGACAACCGCGGCTGGGACCTGGAGAACCTGTACGACCCCGAGCCCGGCACCCCCGGACGCACCTACGCGCGCTCGGGCGGGTTCCTGTACGACGCAGACCTGTTCGACGCCGGCTTCTTCGGGATCAGCCCCCGCGAGGCCGACGCCATGGACCCCCAGCAGCGACTGCTGTTGGAGACCTCCTGGGAGGCGATCCGGCGTGCCGGGATGAGCACGGACGACCTGCGCGGACGCCAGGTCGGCGTGTTCGTCGGCGCCATGCCCACCGACTACGGGCCGCGCCTGGCCGACCCGAGCGCGGGCGACGACGGGGGGTACCGGCTCACCGGCAGCACCCTGAGCGTGGCCTCGGGCCGCGTCGCCTACGTCCTCGGCCTGCGCGGGCCGGCGCTGACCATCGACACCGCCTGCTCGTCCTCGCTCGTGGCCCTGCACCAGGCGGCCGAGGCGGTCCGCAGGGGCGAGTGCGAGATGGCCCTCGCCGGGGGAGCCACCGTCATGGCCACCCCCGGCATGTTCCTGGAGTTCTCCGCCCAGCGCGGGCTGTCGCCGGAAGGCCGATGCCGGGCCTTCGGGGCCGAGGCCGACGGCACCGCCTGGGCCGAGGGCGCGGGCGTGCTCCTGCTGGAGCGCGCCTCACGCGCCCGCCGCGCCGGGCGCCCGGTCCTGGCGCTGGTCAAGGGCAGCGCGGTCAACTCCGACGGAGCCAGCAACGGGCTGACCGCGCCCAACCCCGACGCCCAGGAACGGGTGATCCGTCAGGCCCTGGCCTCGGCCGGGGTGGAGCCCGGCGAGGTCGACGCCGTCGAGGCGCACGGCACGGGCACCCGGCTGGGCGACCCGATCGAGGCCAAGGCGCTGATCTCGGTGTACGGCCGGGCGCGCGAGGGCTCCGCGGAGGACCTGCGGCTGGGCTCGCTCAAGTCCAACATCGGCCATGCCCAGGCCGCCGCCGGCGTGGCCGGGGTGATCAAGATGGTGGAGGCGCTGCGGTACGGGCGGCTGCCCCGGACGCTCCACGCCGACGTGCCCACGGACAAGGTCGACTGGGACGGCGGCGGCGTGCGGTTGCTCACCGAACCGGAACCGTGGCCGGACACCGGGCGCCCGCGCCGGGCCGCGGTGTCCTCCTTCGGGATCAGCGGTACCAACGCGCACGTGGTGCTGGAGGGCGTGGCCGACGAGGGCGCCGCGGTCATCGTCCCCGACGACCCCTTCGAGCGCGAACGCCACTGGGTGGACGCCTCCGTCCGGGCCGGGGCCGTACCCGAACCGCACGAGGCCGCGGAGCCGCTGCTCGACGAGGGTCTGGCGCTGGTCGACGGGCGCACCGTGTTCACGGGGCGCATCGGCACCGACGGCCAGCCCTGGGTACGCGACCACGGCCTCCTCGGCCGGATCGTCGTGCCCGGCACGGCGCTGGTGGACCTGGCCGCGTACGCGGCCGACCGGGTCGGCTCCGCCACCGTGGCCGACCTGGTCCTGGAGGCGCCGCTGGTGCTGACGCACGGCGAGGGAGCCACGCTCCAGGTCACCGTGGGCGCCCGTGACGACCGGGGGCGGCGCGAGGTGCACGTCCACGCCCGCTCCGCGCGGGCCGCGTCGGACGCGCCCTGGGCCCGCTACGCCTCCGGCGTCCTGGCGGACGAGCCGGAGCCCGGCATTGGGCCCGCCGACGCGGACGGCTCCGTCCCGGCGGACCTGTCCTGGCCTCCGGCCGACGCCGACCCGGTGACCGTTCGACCCGACTACACCCGTCTGGCCCGGCGAGGCTACGCCTACGGTCCGCTCTTCCAGGGGCTGAGGAGCGTGTGGCGGTGCGGGGGCGACATCCTGGCCGAGGTCGAACCGCCCGACGCGCCCTACACCGGCGGCCCCTTCCACGGCCCGCATCCGGCTCTGGCGGACGCCGCCCTGCACGCGATCCTGCTGTACGGCGGTAGCGGCGAGGACGCGCTGACGGTCCCCTTCGCCTGGTCGGGGGTACGGGTGCGCGCCCTCGGCGAGGAGGCCGCGCGCGGACGCCTGCGCGTGCGCGCCACCGAACTGGGCGCGGACCGCTACCGCGTGCGCGTCTTCGACGAGGCCGGGAACACGGTCGTGGCCGTGGACGAGCTGGCCATGCGCGTGCTGGACGGGGACGCCCTCCCCGAACGCGACCCGTCCGAGGTGTCGGCCCTGCACGAGCTGGTGTGGGAGAAGGCCGCCGCACCCGGCTCCACGCCCTCCGTCCCCACCGGGCTGCCCGGTTTGGACGCCGTCGACCGGGACGGCGCGGTGCCGCCGGTGGTCTACACCGAGCTGCCCGCCGCGGCGGTCTACGCCGAGGGCGACACCTCGGTGCCCGAGTCCGTCCGACAGGGGCTGGACGCGGTCCTGGGGACCATCCGGACCTGGCTTACCGACCCGCGCACCGAACACTCCCGCCTGGTGGTGGTGACCTGGCGCGCGGTGGCCACGGGCCCCGGCACGCGGCTCAGCGGGTTCGCCGCGGCGCCGGTGTGGGGTCTGCTGCGGGCCGCCCAGAGGGAGCACCCGGGGCGCCTGGTGCTCGTGGACTCCGACGGGTCCGAGGACTCCCACCGCGTCCTGCCCGGAGCCGTCGAGCTCGGTGAACCGCAGATGGCCCTGCGCGCGGGCGCGGTCCTGGTGCCCAGGCTGACCAGGGCCGAGGGCGACCGCTGGTTGACGCCCCCCGGCGCGCTGTGGCGTCTGGGCAGCAACCGTCCCGGTTCGCTGGAGAACCTGGAGCTGCTGCCGGCGCCTGAGGCCGGGGAGGAGCTCGGCCCGCACGAGGTGCGCGTCGCCGTCCGAGCCGCCGGCGTCAACTTCAAGGACGTGGTGGTGGCGCTCGGCATGGTCGAGGGGGACAGGGGCGTGGGCCTGGAGGGCTCCGGGACCGTGCTGGAGACGGGTGCCGAGGTGACGGGCCTGAACCCGGGCGACCGCGTGGCGGGCCTGTTCGACGGGGCGTTCGGCCCGATCGCGGTCGCCGACGCCCGCAGGCTCGCCCGGGTCCCCGACGGATGGTCCTTCGAAGAGGCCGCGGCCGTGCCGGTCGCCTTCCTGACGGCCTACTACGCCCTGGTGGACCTGGCTGCGGTACGCCCGGGGGAGAGCGTCCTGGTGCACGCCGCGGCCGGGGGCGTGGGAACGGCGGCCGTCCAGCTCGCACAGCACATGGGGGCGCGCGTGTTCGGTACGGCTAGCCCCCGCAAATGGGCCGGTCTGGCCGAGTACGGGCTCGACGAGGAGAGGCTGTCCTCCTCCCGCGACCTGGAGTTCGAAGCACGGCTGCGCGCCGCCAACGGCGGGCGCGGCATGGACGTGGTCCTCAACTCGCTCAGCGGGAAGTTCGTGGACGCCTCCCTGCGGCTCCTGCGTTCCCCGGGCGACGGCGGGGGGCCGGGCGGCAGGCTCGTGGAGATGGGGCTGACCGACGTCCGCGACGTCCGCGACGTCGCCGCGGGCTTCCCCGGGCGCGGCTACGAGGCGTTCAAGCTGACGGACGTGGCCCCGGAGCGGATCGGCCAGATGCTCGGGCGGGTCCTGGAGCTGTTCTCCAGCGGCACGCTCAAACCCCTTCCGGTCACCGTCCACGACCTCCGCGACGCCAAGGACGCCCTCCGCGGCCTCCAACGGGGCGAGACCGTCGGCAAACTCGTCCTGACCGTTCCGGCGCCCTTCCCGCAGGAGCGCACCACGCTGGTCACCGGCGGCACCGGCAGCCTGGGGCACCGGGTGGCACGCCACCTGGTCGCCGGTTACGGGGTGCGCGACCTGCTGCTCGTCAGCCGGAGCGGCCCCGAGGCGCGGGGCCAGGAGGCGCGCACGGCCGAACTGGAGGCACTCGGGGCCCGGGTGAGCGTGGCCGCCTGCGACGCCGCGGACAGGAAGGACCTGGAGCGGGTCCTGGACGGGCTCCCGGCGGACCGCCCGCTCGGCGCGGTGGTGCACACCGCCGGCGTCCTCGACGACGCCACCGTCACCTCGCTCACCGGCGAACAGGTCGACAGGGTGCTGCGCCCCAAGGTCGACGCCGCGTGGAACCTGCACGAGCTGACCGCGGAGGCCGACCTGGGCGCGTTCGTGCTGTTCTCGTCGGTGGCCGGGACCCTGGGCACCGCCGGGCAGGCCAACTACGCCGCGGCCAACGTCTTCTGCGACGTACTGGCCCACCACCGCCGGGAGCACGGCCTGCCCGCCACCTCCCTGGCGTGGGGCCTGTGGGCCGGGGCCAGCGGGATGACGGGCCACCTGGACAGGACCGACCTCGGTGTCCTCGGCCGGACGGGACTGCTCCCGATGCCCGAGGACGAGGCCCTGCGGCACCTGGACACCGCCCTGCTGCGGAACATGGTCCACGGCGTCCCCGCGCTGTTCGACTCCGCCGCCGGCACCGGTACCGGTGTGCTCCGGGGGCTGGGCGGGCCGTCCCCGGAGGGTGCGCGCGCACCCAGGGACGAGAGGGGGGCGAAGGACGCCGCCGAGCGGTTCTCCGCGCTGTCCGGGCCCGAGCGCGAGCGGGCGCTGCTCACCGAGGTCCGCGCGCACACCGCCGTGGTCCTGGGCCACGGCCCCGACGTCAGGACCTCGCGGGTGGGCGCCGACCGGCCCTTCACCGACCTGGGGCTGGACTCGCTCACGGGTGTGGAACTGCGCAACCGGCTCAGCGCCTCGACAGGTGTGCGGATCCCGGCCACCGCGGTCTTCGACCACCCCACCCCGCGCGCCCTGGCCGCGTTCCTCCTGCTGCTGCTGTTCCCCGAGTCCCCGGACCGGGACGCGGCCGCGGCCGGGGAGGACGGCTCCGGGTCCGGCGACGGAGCCGGAGACCCGGACACCGGCATCGACACCATGGAGGTGGACGAACTCGTCACCCTCGCACTCCGGGGGCAGCACGAGCCCCACCACGCTGGACAGGAGACGGCAGTTGACCACTGATGACGCACGCCTGGTCGCGGCGCTCCGTGCCGCGATGAAGGAGAACGCGCGGCTGCGCGAGGAACTGGACCGCTCGACCCGGCCCGAACCGATCGCCGTCGTCGGCATGGGGTGCCGCTTCCCCGGGGGAGCCGACACTCCCGAGGGGTTGTGGGACATCGTCTCGCGGGGACGCGACGCGGTGCGCCCCTTCCCCGCCGACCGCGGCTGGGACCTGGAGGAACTCCTCGTCGGTCGGTCGGGGGAGCCGCGTTCGGCGACCGGTCAGGGCGGGTTCCTCGACCGCCCGGCCGCCTTCGACGCCGAGTTCTTCGGGGTCTCCCCGCGTGAGGCGGTGGCGACCGACCCGCAGCAGCGGCTCCTGCTGGAGACCGCCTGGGAGGCGGTCGAGCGGGCCGGGATCGCCCCGGAGTCGCTGGCCGGCTCCGAGACCGGTGTGTTCGTGGGCACCATGGCCCAGGAGTACGGGCCCCGGCTGCTGGACGCCTCCTCCGACGGCTTCGCGCTCACCGGATCCTCACCCAGCGTCGCCTCCGGCCGGGTGTCCTACACCCTGGGCCTGACCGGTCCCGCGGTCACCGTGGACACGGCGTGCTCGTCCTCGCTGGTGGCGCTGCACCAGGCGGTCCGGAGCCTGCGCGGCGGGGAGTGCTCGTTGGCCCTGGCCGGGGGCAGCTGCGTCATGGCCTCCCCCGGACTGTTCACCGAGTTCTCCAGGCAGGGGGGCCTGGCCCCCGACGGCCGCTGCAAGGCCTTCTCCGCGGACGCCGACGGCACCGGCTGGGCCGAGGGCGTGGGCATGATCCTGCTGGAGCGGCTCTCCGACGCCCGACGCAACGGGCACACGGTCCTGGCGGTCGTGCGCGGCAGCGCCGTCAACCAGGACGGGGTCTCGAACGGGATCATGGCCCCGAACGGACCGTCGCAGCAGCGTGTCATCGCACGGGCCCTGGAGGAGGCGGGCCTCACCCCGGGCGACATAGACATGGTGGAGGCGCACGGCACCGGCACCCGGCTGGGCGACCCGATCGAGGCGCAGGCGCTCATCGCCGCCTACGGCCGGGGCCGCCCCGAGGACCGCCCCCTCTGGCTGGGTTCGCTCAAGTCCAACATCGGCCACGCGCAGTCGGCCGCCGGAGTCGGGGGCGTGATCAAGTCCGTCATGGCGCTGCGCCACGGCGTCCTGCCCCGGACCCTGCACGCGGACGAGCCCTCGCCGCTGGTGGAGTGGGCCGGGAGCGGTGTCCGGCTGCTGACCGAGGCCAGGCCCTGGCCCGAGACCGGCAGGCCGCGGCGCGTCGGGGTCTCGTCGTTCGGGATGAGCGGTACCAACGCGCACCTGGTCCTCGAACAGGCTCCCGACGACGCCGGGCCGCAACCGCGTCCGGCGGGAGCCGCGGGCCCCGTCCCGTGGGTGCTGTCCGCCCGCACCGAGGCCGCGCTGCGCCAACAGGCGGCCCGGCTCGCCGACCAGCTGCGCCTGTCCCCCGAGACCGCGGCCGAGGACGTGGGCTGGTCGCTGGCCACCGCACGGTCCGGGTTCCCCCAGCGGGCGGTCCTCCTGGCCGGCGACCGGGCCGAGGCCCTGGAGGCGCTGGACGCCTTCGCCGACGTGAGACCGGCACCGGGCGTGATCCGCGGCCGCTCCGTGGCCGAGCCCCGCACCGCGTTCGTCTTCCCGGGGCAGGGGGCCCTCGACGCGGAACTGGACCTGGGCGCCCTCATCGACGCGCAACCGCGGTTCGCCGAGGCCGTCCACGAGTGCGAGAAGGCGCTCTCGCCCTACCTCGACTGGTCGGTGACGGCGGCGCTGCGCGGCGGTCCCGGCGCTCCCGACACCGGCCGTCCCGACGTGGCCCAGCCGCTGCTGTTCACGGTCATGGTCTCGCTCGCCCGGCTGTGGCGGTCCCACGGCGTCGAGCCGTCCGCCGTGGTCGGCCACTCGCAGGGGGAGATCGCCGCCGCGCACGTCGCGGGTGTCCTGACCCTCGAGGACGCCGCCGCGGTGGTGGCC
The DNA here is from genome assembly GCF_018316795.1 of Nocardiopsis akebiae. Taxonomy (NCBI): domain Bacteria; kingdom Bacillati; phylum Actinomycetota; class Actinomycetes; order Streptosporangiales; family Nocardiopsidaceae; genus Nocardiopsis; species Nocardiopsis akebiae. The sequence continues at coordinate 5,463,860 of NZ_CP074132.1, read as the reverse complement.
CTCCGGAGCAGACTCGTCCTGCCCCTGGTGGGGAGCGGCGGAATGCTGGCGCTGCAGCTGCGCCCCGGACAGCAGCCCCCATCACTGGAGCGCTGGAGCGGCAGACTGGACGTGGCCGCCCACAACGGACCGAGCGCGGTCGTGGTCGCAGGGGACGACGGTGCGCTCGCGGAGCTCTCCGAGTGGTGCGCCGCGGAGGGGGTCCTCGCCTTCCCAGTCGCGGCGGACTTCGCCGCGCACTCCCGGCAGGTCGACGCCCTGCGGGCGGAGCTCCTGACCGCACTCGCCGGGATCCGGCCGGGGCAGGGGGAGCTCCCGCTGTACTCCACGGTGCACGGTGCCCGGATCGACGGCACCACCATGGACGCCGAGTACTGGTACCGCAACATCCGCCAGACCGTGCGGTTCGAGGAGGCCGTACGCGCCATGGCGGAGGACGAGTTCACCACGTTCGTCGAGATGGGACCGCGGCCGGTCCTGACCATCGGCGTCCAGCAGACGCTGGAGTCGGCCGGCGCGAACGGCGGCGAGACCGCCGTCCTCGGCGCGTTCCACGGCAGGGCCAGCGGTCCCCGTGAGTTCCTGGCGGCCCTCTCCGAGGTGTGGGTGTGCGGCACCGCCCCGGACTGGTCGGTGGTGTTCTCGGATTACAACCCGCGCGTGGTCGAGCTGCCCACGTACCCGTTCCAGCACCGGGACTACTGGCTGGACCCCGCACCCCGCTCCGCCGCGACCCCGCCGGACGACCGTACGGAGCAGGTGCCCGCGGACACCGGGGCCTCCCCGCGCGGGAGCCTGTCCGCGCTGTCGGAGCTGTCCGAGCGCGAGCGCGAGGACGCCGTGGTCGCACTGGTCCGCGAACACGTGGCGGCCGTGCTCGGCTTCGCCTCGCCGGAGCAGGTGGACGTCCGGCGCGGCTTCCTGGACGCGGGCGGCACCTCACTGGGAGCGGTGCGCCTGCGCAACGCCCTGAACGCGGCGACGGGCCTGGAACTACCGGTGACCGCCGCCTTCGACCACCCCACACCGCTGGCCCTCGCCCGGCACCTGCTCTCGCTGCTGCTCTCCTCCGGCGAAGGCGGCACCGCCGACCCGGCCACCGCGCTGGACCGGCTCCGATCGGCGGTGCGGGCCACGGATCTGCGCAGCGCCGAACGCGAGGCCGTGGTGGCGGGACTCCGCGATCTGCTGTACACGCTCACCGAAGGCCGGAGGGCGACGACGGACGGTACCGAGGAACTGGAAGGCGCGAAGGATGACGAGCTCATCGAGCTCATCGGCAAGGAATTCGGAATCTCCTAGCCGCCGTACGCTCCCGCACCCGAAGTTGGTCTCCCATGACGCATGAGGACAAGTTCCAGACACTGGCCCGCCGGCTCGCGCTCGATCTGCGCCATGCCCGCGGCCGTATCGACGAGATGGAGGAACGGCGGCACGAGCCGATCGCCGTGGTCGGCATCGGTTGCCGCTATCCGGGGGAGGTGGGCTCCGCCGACGACCTGTGGGAGCTCGTCGAGCGGGGCGCGGAGGGCCTCACCGACTTCCCCACCGACCGGGGCTGGGAACTGGACACGCTGTTCGACAGCGATCCCGCCACCCCGGGGACGAGCTACCTGCGCAGGGGCGGATTCCTGCACGGGGCCGCCGGGTTCGACGCCGGGTTCTTCGGGATCGGCCCCCGCGAGGCCACCGCCATGGACCCGCAGCAGAGAGTCGCGCTGGAGACCTCCTGGGAGGCCGTCGAACACGCGCGCATCGACCCCACGACCCTGCGCGGCACCTCCACCGGGGTGTTCCTGGGCATGGTCGGCCAGTCCTACGGCCCGTCCATCCGACAGGCCGGGGAGGAGCTGGAGGGATACCTGCTGACCGGCGGCATGTCGGCCGTCGCGGCCGGACGGGTGTCCTACACCCTGGGCCTGGAGGGCCCCGCGCTGACCCTTGACACCGCCTGCTCCTCCTCGCTGGTCGCGCTCCACCTGGCCGTCCGCTCCCTGAGGGAGGGCGAGTGCGACCTCGCCCTGGCCGGAGGCGTCAGCGTGTACACCAACACCGGCCCCTGGGTCGCCTTCAGCCGCCAGCGCGGACTCGCCCCCGACGGCCGCTGCAAGGCCTTCTCCTCCAGCGCCGACGGCACGAGCTGGTCCGAGGGGGCGGGCATGCTCCTCCTGGAAAGGCTCAGCACGGCACGGAGCAACGGTCGCCGTGTGCTGGGGGTGCTGCGCGGCAGCGCCGTGAACCAGGACGGTGCCAGCAGCGGGCTGTCGGTGCCCAACGGAACGGCCCAGCAGCGAGTGATCCGGGAGGCCCTGGCCGACGCACGGCTCGCCCCCGGAGAGGTCGACCTGGTGGAGGCGCACGGAACGGGAACGACGCTGGGCGACCCCATCGAGGCCAACGCGCTGCTGTCCACCTACGGACGTGACCGCCCCGCCGACCGGCCCGTCGGCGTGGGGTCGTTGAAGTCCAACATCGGCCACGCCGGGGCGGCGGCGGGTGTGGGCGGCGTGATCAAGGCGATCATGGCGATGCGGCACGGCGTCCTGCCCCGCACCCTGCACGTGGACGAGCCCAGCGCCCACGTGGACTGGGAGTCCGGGGCGCTGGCGCTGCTGACCGAGGCCGCGCCGTGGCCGCGGACCGGCCGTCCGCGCCGCGCAGCCGTGTCCTCGTTCGGCGTGAGCGGGACCAACGCCCACGTGGTCCTCGAAGAGGCCCCGGAGGACTCCGAGCCCGGACCCGAGACCGGGAGCGGCCCGGCCCCCCTGGAAACGGACACGGTTGCGTGGCCGGTCAGCGCCCGGTCGGAGGCAGCGCTGCGCGCCCAGGCCGCCCGCCTGCACGACCACCTCGCGAGGCGCCCCGAACTCGACCCCGCCGACGTCGGATGGTCCCTGGCCGCCACCCGCTCGGAGTTCGAGCACAGGGCGGTGGTGACGGCGCGGGACCGGGAGGGCCTCCTCCGGGGCCTGGACGCCATCGGCAGGGCCGACCCGGACGACGGCGTCCACCGGGGTACCGCCGCCCGGGAGCGCGCCGTGTTCGTCTTCCCCGGCCAGGGCTCCCAGTGGAAGGGCATGGCCGTCGACCTGATGGCCGCCTCCCCCGTCTTCGCCCGGACGATGGCCGACTGCGAGCGCGCGCTGTCCCCCTTCGTGGACTGGTCGCTCGCGGCCGTGCTCAGACAGGAGGAGGGAGCCGCCGCCCTGGACCGCGACGACGTCGCGCAACCGGCGCTGTGGGCGGTGATGGTCTCGCTCGCCGCGCTGTGGCGGTCCCTCGGCGTCGAGCCCTCCGCCGTGGTCGGCCACTCCCAGGGGGAGATCGCGGCGGCGTGCGTGGCCGGGGCGCTCTCGCTGGACGACGCGGCCAGGGTCGTGGCGCTGCGGAGCCGGGCGGTCCTGGAGCTCGCCGGCACCGGGGCGATGGCCTCGGTCGCTCTCGGCTCCGAGGAGTTGGGCGAGCGCATGGCCGAGTTCGGCGGCCGGGTGCACGTCGCCGTCGTCAACGGCCCGGCCTCCACCGTCGTCGCGGGAGAGCCGGAGGCGGTGCGGAGCCTGGTGAAGGAGTACGAGGCCCGGGGCGTGCACGCACGTCTCATCCCTGTCGAGTACGCCTCCCACACACCGCACGTGGAGCGGCTCCGGGACAGTGTCCTCACGGCCCTGGCCGGTGTCGTCCCCCGGCGGCCGGACGTCCCGGTCTACTCCTCCGTGACGGGCGGCCCCCTCGGCGACACGCCCATGGACGCCGACTACTGGTACCGGGGCCTGCGCCATCGGGTCCGCTTCGAGGAGACCGTCGGCGCGCTGCTCCGCGACGGACACGGCACGTTCCTGGAGGTGTCCCCGCACCCGGTGCTCGGCACGGCCGTCCAGGAGACCTGCCAGGAGGCGGGCGCCGACGGCGCCGTGGCCCTGGGCACCCTGCGCCGCGACGAGGGAGGGCCCGAGCGCTTCCTCGCCTCGCTCGCGCAGGCGCACGCGCACGGCGTCGCGGTGGACTGGTCCCGGCTGTTCGGCGCACGCCGGAGGGTGGACCTGCCGACCTACGCCTTCCAGCACCGCCACCACTGGGCCGTCGACGGTGCCGAGGGCGCGGACGTCACCCGTGCGGGCCTCAACGGAGCCGACCACCCCATGCTCGGCGCAGCGGTCTCCCTCGCGTCCGGCGACGAGTACCTGTTCACGGGCCGGATCGGTCTGGAGAGCCACCCCTGGCTGGCCGACCACGTCGTGCTGGACATGGTCCTGGTTCCCGGGACCGCCTTCCTCGAACTCGCCCTGCACGTCGGCGAACGCGTCGGGTGCCCGCGCGTGGAGGAACTGGTCCTGCACACCCCGCTGCGGCTCCCGACCCGAGGGGGCGTACGGCTCCAGCTCAGGGTCGGCCCGCCGGACGCCAACGGCGCCAGGCCGCTCGCCGTGCACTCCCGGCCCGGAGACGGCGACGACGGCCCCTGGACCCAGCACGCGAGCGGCCAGGTCACCCGGCCCCGGCCGGAGCACGGGGCGCCGAAGCAGGACGCGTCCTGGCCGCCGAAGGGCGCCGTCCCGGTGCCGGTGGACGACTTCTACCCCCGCATCGCCGAGATGGGCAACGCCTTCGGGCCGGTCTTCAGCAGTATGCGGGCGGTGTGGCGGGACGGGGACGACCTGTACGCGGAGGTCCGGCTGCCGGAGGGGGCGCGGGCCGACGCCGCCCGGTTCGGCGTGCACCCGGCGCTGATGGACTCCTCGCAGCACCCCCTCGCCCTCGCTCACACCTCCGCCCCCTCCGGCGGCCCGAGCCTCGCCGAGGCGGCCGGCCTCCCCTTCGCCTGGTCCGACGTCACCCTCCACGCCACCGGGGCGGCACACGTCAGGGTCCGTCTGTCCCAGACGGAACAGGACTCGGTCTCCCTGGAGCTCACCGACCCCTCGGGCCGCCCCGTCGCCTCCGTCGGCTCCCTGGTCATACGTCCCATCAGCCCCCGGCAACTGGCGGCGGCCACCCGCGGGGGAGGGGACGACCTGTTCCGCGTCACGTGGTCCGAACCCACCGGCGCGCCCGCGTCCGCCGACGGCCCCCGGCCCCTCGCGATCGTGGGGCCCGACCCCCTGGGCGTCGCGGACGTCCTCGCGGCGGCGGGCCACCCGGTCCGGTCCCACCAGGACGCCGACGCACTCCACGCGGCCCTGGCGGCCGGGGACCCCGTTCCGTCCGCCGTGGTCGTGCCGTGCGCGGCCACCGATCCCGAGGACACCGCCGAGGCCGCCTACACCGCCACCTACCGGGCGCTGGACCGGCTCCAGGGCTGGCTGCTCGACGAACGCTGCGAGGACCTCCCCCTGGTCCTGCTCACGCGGGGCGCCGTCAGCGCGGCGGAGGGCGACCACGTCCCGGACCTGGACCACGCGCCCCTGTGGGGGCTGGCCCGCACCGTGCAGATGGAGTTCCCCGGCAGGTGCTCCATCGTCGACGTGGACGACACGGGGTCGGCGCCGACGGCCCTGGCGGCGGTACTGGACGGGGGGGAACCCCAGGCCGCCGTCCGCGGCGGCACGGTGCTCGTCCCGAGGCTGGACCGCGCCGCGCCGCTGGAGGGCCGGTCGCTGGACCTGGGATCGGACGGGACCGTGCTCGTCACCGGTGCCAACGGAACGGTCGGCAGCGTGATCGTCCGCCACCTGGCCGCCGAGTGCGGAGCACGCCACCTGCTCCTGGTCAGCCGCAGCGGACGGCAGGGCACCAGCCCCGAACTCCAGGCCGACCTGGCCGGACTCGGGGCCACCCTGTCCTTCGCCGCCTGCGACACCGCCGACCGCGACGCCCTGCGCGAGGTCATCGCCTCGGTCCCCCCGGACCGGCCGCTGAGGTCGGTCGTCCACATCGCCGGCACCGTCGGCGGAGCCGTCTTCACCGCGCTCACCAGGGAACACGTCGACCACGTGATGCGACCCAAGGTCGACGCATCCTTGAACCTGCACGAGCTGACGCGCGACCTGGACCTGCGGGAGTTCGTCCTGTTCTCCTCGGCGGCCAGCACGCTGGGCAACCCCGGCCAGGCCAACTACGCCGCGGCCAACGTCTACCTCGACGCCCTGGCGCACCGGCGCCGCGCCCGGGGCCTGCCCGCCACCACCATCGGATGGGGCATGTGGGCCGAGCGCAGCCAGCTCACGGTGCGGTTGGACGACACCGACCTGCACAGGTACGCGCGAATGGGCATGAGCGAACAGATCGCCACCGAGCGGGGGAAGGCGCTCTTCGAGGAGGCCCTGGCCGCGGACGCGGCCCACCTCCTGGCGGTGCCGCTGGACGTCGCGGGGATGTCCCAGCGGAGCATGAGGGGCGCCGACGTCCCGACGATGCTGCGCGCGCTGGTGCGCCGACCGCGCCGCAGGGCGGCGGGGCTGACGGCCGACTCCGGGGACCTGCGCCGCCGTCTGGCCGGGGCGGAGGCCGAACAGCGCGGACAGCTGGTCCTCGACCTCGTACGGGAGGCCACGGCCGAGGTGCTCGGACACTCCGCGCCCCAGGACGTGCCGGTCGACCGGGACTTCCTGGAGATCGGCTTCGACTCGCTCACCGCGGTCGAGCTCCGCAACCAGCTCCGCTCCCTGACCGGACTGCGCCTTCCCGCCGGGCTGGCGTTCAAGTACCCCACGCCCACGGCCGTGGCGGGTTTCCTCCTGGAGAGCCTGCCCGCCCCGGACGAGTCGGCCCCCCGGCCGCGCGGGGCGGAGAGCGCTCCCGAGGCGGACGGGCGGGGGACGCCGGACAGCCTTGTCGCGCTCTTCGAGGAGTTCTGCCGCCAGGGCAGGACCGCCGAGGGCATGCGGCTGCTTGACACGGCAGGGCTGGTGCGTCCCTCCTTCTCCGAGGCGGAGGGCTACGTCAGCGCCCGAGGTCCGGTCGTGCTGTCGAGCAAGGAGGCCGACTCCTCCGTCCTGGTGTGCCTGCCGTCCATCGTCCTGGCCTCCGGACCCCAGGAGTTCGCCAGGTTCGCCGCCGGCGTGCGCGGTCTGCGGGAGGTCAAGGTCGTTCCCCACCCGGGTTTCCGGGACGGGGAACCGCTGCCGGACACGCTGGCGGCGGCCCTGTCGGCGCAGGCCGACGCCGTCGCCGGCTGCGCCGACGGCCGCCCCTTCGTCCTCGTCTCCCGCTCCTCCGGGGGGCCGGTCGCGCACGCCGTGGCCGAACTCCTGGAGGAGCGCGGTGTGCGCCCGGCGGCCCTGGCGCTGCTGGACCCGCCGCACCCGGACGACGAGGCGGTCCTGCCGACCACGGAGGCCCAGATGCTCCAGCGCGGCGGCGCCCTGGGCATCGTCGACAGCGCCCGCCTCACCGCGATGGGACGTTACATGCGGCTGTTCGCCGACGTACGCCTCGGTGCCGTCGCGGCGCCCTCGGCGGTCCTGCGGCCGGAGGACCCCATCACCGACCGGGACGGAGCCCCCATCCCCCCGTTCAGCTGGGCGCCCCCGCACGAGCGGATCACCGTTCCCGGCGACCACTTCACGATGTTGGAGGACCACGCCGACATCGTCGCCCGGGTGCTGCACGACTGGTTGTCGGAGCGCGGTCTGTGAACGGCCCTCCCCGCACCCGCGTACCGTCTCCCCCGGCGGTACCCAGCACAGAAGACAGGAGGCCCTGATGCCCACGCAGGAGGCACCGCCGAGCCCGGGCGGGCACCGGATCACGGTGATCGGAGCAGGCACCATGGGCGCCGGGATCACCTCCCTCGCGCTCGGCCACGGCGTGCCCGTGACGCTGGTCGACGTCGACCCGGCCGCCCTCGACGGGGCGCGCGACAGGATCGCGTACCACGGGCGCGTCGCCCAGTTGATGGGGGCCGCACCGGAGGGGGTGCGGCCCGGCGCGCTCGACACCACCACCTCACTGGAGTCCGCGGCCGGGGCCACGGTCGTCATCGAGGCCGTCACCGAGGACGAGGACACCAAGGCCGGGCTCCTCACGGAGGTGGGCGCCAGGACCAAGCCGGGCACGGTCCTGATCACCAACACCTCTTCCATTCCCGTGGACCACCTCGCCGGACACCACCCCCGCCCCGACGAGGTGGTGGGCACCCACTTCATGAACCCGCCCTACCTGATCCGCACGGTGGAGGTCATCAGGGGCCCGCGGACCTCTCGACACACGCTGGACGCCCTCGACGGCCTGCTGCGCACGCTGCGCCGGGAGTCCGTCACCGTGTCCGACGCGCCGGGGTTCGTCACCAGCCGCCTGCTGCACCCGATGATCAACGACGCCGCCCGGGTGGTCCAGGAGGGCACCGCCAGCGCGGAGGACGTCGACGCGCTCATGGTCGGCTGCCTCGGCCACCGGACGGGGCCGCTGCGGACCGCGGACATGATCGGCCTGGACAACCTCGTCGACTCCCTGCGGGTCCTGTACGAACGCACCGGCGACGAGCGCTGCCGCCCCTGCGACCTCCTCCTGGAGAAGGTCGGGGCGGGAGACCACGGCCGTAAGAGCGGCCGCGGTTTCTTCACCTACGAACGGACGGAGCAACTGTCATGACCACGCCCGCACAGACACCCCGGAGCCACGGGGAGATCGAGGCCGGCCTCATCACCTTCCTGGAGGGCCGGACCCGGGCGTCGTGGGACGAGGACGTCGACCTGTTCGCCACCGGCGGGCTGTCGTCGATGTTCGCCATGGAACTCGTCGTGCACCTGGAGCAGGCCCACGGGGTCTCCATCCGCGGCGGCGACCTGAAACTCGACAACTTCCGCACGGTCCGGACCATGGCCGCCCTGGTCCGGCGCCTGAAGGCAGACGAGGACACCGATGGCTGACGACGTGACGGCCCTCGCGGCGCGGGTCAGCGAGGTCGTCGGGGACCGTGCCGACGCGTGGGACCGCTCCGGGGAGCTGCCCGGACCGGTGCTGCGCGAACTCGCCTCCGGCGGTCTGCTGTGCCCGCAGGTCCCCTCCCGGTACGGCGGCCGGGGGCTGGACAGCCGTGAGGGCGGGGAGCTCACCGCGCACGTGGGCAGCCTGTGCAGCTCCGTGCGCAGCGTCATGACCTCGCAGCAGATGGTGGCGGGCAGCGTCGAGCGGCTCGGGAACGAGGACCAGCGCGACCGCTACCTGCCGCTCCTGACGTGCGGGCGGATCGCCGCGGCCGCCTTCAGCGAGCCCGGCGCGGGCAGCGACCTCTCGGCCATGGCGACCACCATCCGGGCCGAGGGGGACACGGTGGTGGTCGACGGGCGCAAGTCGTGGATCACCACGTCCGCCTACGCCGACGTGCTCCTGGTGTTCGGCCGGTTCGGGGACGCGGCGGCCGCGGTCGTCGTTCCCGCCGACGCCCCCGGCGTCACCGTCGAGAGGATCTCCGACCCCCTGGGCTGCCGGGCCGCCGGGCACGCCGACATCACCTTCGACGGTGTGCGCGTGTCGGCCGACGCCGTGCTCGGCGGCGGCGGGCTCCCCCTGCCGTTCCTGGTCACGGCCGCCCTGGCACACGGCCGCATGTCGGTGGCCTGGGGGTGCGTGGGAATCCTGCGCGCCTGCCTGTCCGAGGCGACCCGGCACGCCCGTACCCGCGAACAGTTCGGCGTCCCGATCGCCCGGCACCAGCTGGTCGCGCGCCACCTGGCCGAGATCTACACCGCCGAACAGATCGCCACCCGCGCGTGCGAGCACGCCAGCGGCCGCTGGGAGGCCGGTTCGCCGGACATGGTCACCGCCACCGTGCTGGCCAAGCACGTCAGCGCCACCCACGCCGTCTCCGGCGCGAGTGCGGCGCTGCAGGTCCTGGCGTCCGCGGGGGCCCGCGACGGCCACACCGTGGCGCGCGCCCACCGGGACGCCCGGATGATGGAGATCATCGAGGGCAGCAGCGAGATGTGCACACTCCTCCTGGCCGACCACGCCCTTGCCACCGCCGACTGAACCATTCCCGAAGCGAAGAGGAGGAGCAACGGTGAGCGCAGACACGGAGAGCCGCGATCCGGCGCTGGTGAAGTGCCTGGTGTGGGACCTCGACAACACGTTGTGGCGGGGCACCCTCCTGGAGGGGGACGAGCCGGTCCTGACCGAGGAGCTCCGCGACGTGGTGGTCGAGCTGGACTCCCGCGGCATCCTCCAGGCGGTCGCGAGCAAGAACGACCACGACATGGCCTGGGCCTGGCTGGAGAAGCTGGGAGTGGCCGACTACCTCGTGCTGCCCCGCATCGGCTGGGGCCCCAAGTCGCAGTCGGTACGGGCCATCGCGGACCGGCTGAACTTCGCCCACGGAGCGGTCGCCTTCGTCGACGACCAGCCCGCCGAACGCGCCGAGGTCGAGTTCTCCCTGCCCGAGGTCCGCTGCTACACGGCGGAGCAGGCCGCGTCCCTGCCCGAGCTGCCGGAGTTCAGCCCGCCCGTGGTCACCGTGGACGCGCGGCGCAGGCGCACGATGTACCAGGCCGGGTTCGCGCGCGAGGAGGCGCGGACGGACTTCACCGGCCCCGACGAGGAGTTCCTGCGCTCCCTGGACCTGGTGATGGGCATCGGGAGGGCCGGCGGGGAGGACCTGTCCCGGGTCGAGGAACTGACCGTGCGGACCAGCCAGATGAACGCCACCGGCGTGCACTACTCCGACACCGCCCTGCGCGGGCTGCTGTCGGATCCCGGGCACGAGGTGCTGGTCGTCACCCTCACGGACCGCTTCGGCCCCCACGGGGCCGTCGGAGTGGTGCTCCTGGAGAGGCACCCGGCGGTGTGGCACCTGAAACTGCTGGCGACCTCCTGCCGGGTGGTCTCCTTCGGTGCGGGCGCCGCGATCCTGAACTGGCTGGTCGACCAGGCCGCGCGCGGGGGGAGGCACCTCGTCGCGGACTTTCGGCCCACGGAGCGCAACCGGATGATGGAGATCGCCTACCGGTTCGCCGGATTCACCGACGACCCCTGCCCGTGCTCCGGGGCGGTGGCCGGGGCCGCCGAGGAGGGCGTCCAGAGGCTGCACCTGGCGGCCGAGCGCCGCGAACCCCCCGCCACGCTCAGGATCGAGGCCGCGGACCTGGGGTGAGGACCCGCCGGGTGGAGGCCACCCGGCGGCGCCCTACCTACCGTTTGCGGACCAGGGTGATCCCGTCGGCCATGGGGACGAGGGACAGGTCCACCCGCTCGTCGCGGTGCAGGGCCTCGTTCAGCTCACGGATCGCCTCCGTGTCCGGGTCCCGCGCGTCCCCGTCGGCCACGCGGCCGGAGAAGAGGGTGTTGTCCACGACGATGAGCCCGCCGGTGCGCACCAGCGGGAACGAGCGCTCGTAGTAGACCGGGTAGTTCTTCTTGTCGGCGTCGATGAAAACCATGTCGAAAACGCCCGGGCCCTGTTTCCCCGCCAAATCCGAGAGCGTTTCCGCGGCGTCCCCCACGCGCAGTTCGATGCGGTCCTCGACCCCGGCGCGTTTCCAGTGGGGTGCGCCTATTTCCGCCCAGCGGTCCGTGATGTCACAGGTGGTGACCTTTCCCCCGGGAGGGAGCGCGCGAGCCATGCACAGGGTGCTGTAGCCGGTGAAGGTGCCGATCTCCAGCACTGAACGGGCGCCGACCAGCCGGACGAGGAGGGCCAGCAGCTGTCCCTCCTCCGCCATAACCTGAAGCGACTCCCCTCCGGGAAGTCCGGACGTTTCCTCGCGCAGTTCGGACAGGACGTCGTCCTCGCGCAGGGAGGCGCCGCGCACGTAGTCCAGAAGGGCGGGGGTCATTTCGGTCTGATGAGCCATGCGGTGGATACTAGACGGAGTGACCAGGCGGGACAAAGTATGGGTAATGGCGGTTTATCCGCTCCGCGTGGAAACGGAGCCGCCCGGGGCCGGCCCCACCGGGCCGCCGTCCAGCGCGCGGCGGCGGGACGCACGCCCCGGAACAGAACGGACCCGCCTGGCGTTGGCCGGTACGTGCCCGCGGCTCCCCTTCGCCCGCCCGCGACCGCGCGTCCACCGCGCGGACCCGGCGGCGAAAACCGGTTGCCGTCCCTCCTACCCTTGACTACTGATGAGCACCACCACGCCCGCGCCCGCCGCGGACACGCTGCGCTCCCGGCTGCGCGACCTCATGCCCTCGGACCGCCACCGGCTCCGTCGGCGTATCGACGGCCTGGCCAAGATCGGCGACGAGCGCCGCCGCGCCTCCGTCGCCGCCCAGATCGCCGGGGACGTCGACGAGGCGCTCCTGCGCGTGAACCTGCGCCGCGAGTCCGTGCCCGAGCTGAGCTACCCCGAGTCCCTGCCGGTCAGCTCCCGGCGCGACGACATCGCCGAGGCCATCCGCGACCACCAGGTCGTCATCGTCGCCGGTGAGACAGGATCGGGCAAGACCACCCAGCTGCCCAAGATCTGCCTGGAGCTGGGGCGCGGCGTCATGGGCACCATCGGCCACACCCAGCCCCGGCGGCTGGCCGCCCGCACCGTCGCCGAGCGCATCGCCGAGGAGATCGGCACCCCGCTGGGCGAGACGGTCGGCTACAAGGTCCGCTTCACCGACTCCTCCAGCGACAGCACCTTGGTCAAGCTGATGACCGACGGCATCCTCCTCGCCGAGATCCAGCACGACCGCATGCTGCGCCAGTACGACACGCTCATCATCGACGAGGCCCACGAGCGCAGCCTCAACGTCGACTTCCTGCTGGGCTACCTCAAACAGCTGCTGCCCCGGCGTCCCGACCTCAAGGTCGTCATCACCTCGGCCACCATCGACCCCGAGCGCTTCTCCCGCCACTTCGACGACGCCCCCATCGTCGAGGTCTCCGGGCGCACCTACCCGGTCGAGGTCCGCTACCGGCCCATCTCCGAGGAGATCCTCGACCCCGAGGAGAGGAATCCCGGCGGCGGCACCGACCGCGACCAGACCCAGGCCATCCTGGACGCCGTGGACGAGCTCGGCCGCGAGGCCCCCGGCGACGTGCTGGTCTTCCTCAGCGGCGAGCGCGAGATCCGCGACACCGCCGAGGCCCTGGAGAAGAAGAAGCTCCCGGGCACCGAGGTCCTGCCGCTCTACGCGCGCCTGTCCACGAACGAGCAGAGACGCGTGTGGTCCTCGCACAGCGGGCGGCGCATCGTCCTGGCCACCAACGTCGCCGAGACCTCCCTGACCGTCCCCGGCATCAAGTACGTCATCGACCCCGGCACCGCGCGCATCTCCCGGTACTCCCACCGCACCAAGGTGCAGCGCCTGCCCATCGAGGCGGTCTCCCAGGCCTCCGCCAACCAGCGCAAGGGCCGCTGCGGCCGCGTCTCGGAGGGCATCTGCATCCGGCTGTACTCGGAGGAGGACTTCCTCTCCCGCCCCGAGTACACCGACCCCGAGATCCTGCGCACCAACCTGGCCTCGGTCATCCTCCAGATGGCCGCCCTGGGGCTGGGCGACGTCGCGGCCTTCCCGTTCGTGGACGGCCCCGACCACCGACAGATCAAGGACGGCGTCAACCTCCTCAACGAGCTGGGCGCCCTGCACCCCGACGAGTCCGGGGGCAGGCGCAGGCTCACCCCGACGGGCCGCCGCCTGGCCCAGCTGCCCATCGACCCCCGCCTGGGCCGGATGGTCCTGGAGGCCGAGGAGCGCGACGTCCTGGGCGAGGTCCTGGTCATCACCGCGGCCCTGTCCATCCAGGACCCGCGCGAGCGGCCCACGGACAAGCAGCAGCAGGCCCAGCAGGCGCACGCCAGGTTCACCGACAAGGAGTCGGACTTCCTGGCCTACCTCAACCTGTGGAACCACCTGCGCGAGAAGCAGCGGGAACTGTCGGGCAACCAGTTCCGCAGGCTGTGCCGCGAGGAGTACCTCAACTACCTGCGCGTACGCGAGTGGCAGGACATCCACGGCCAGCTCAGGCAGGTCCTGCGCTCCATGGGCGTGGAGGTTCCGCAGCCGCGCGAGGAGGCCGCCGACCCCCGCGGCGTGCACATGTCCCTGCTGGCCGGACTCCTGTCGCACGTGGGCCTCAAGGACCCCGAGAAGCACGAGTACCTTGGGGGCCGGGGCGCCCGCTTCGCCGTCTTCCCCGGTTCGGCGCTGTTCAAGAAGCAGCCCCGCTACGTGATGGTCGCCGAGCTGGTGGAGACCTCCAAGCTCTGGGGCCGCATGGTGGCCCGGATCGAACCCGAGTGGGCCGAGGAGCTGGCCGGGGACATCGTCAAGCGCAGCTACAGCGAGCCGCACTGGGAGCGCAAGCGCGGCGCCGTCATGGCCTTCGAGCGCGTCACCCTCTACGGCGTGCCCATCGTCGTGCAGCGCAAGGTCTCCTACGGAAAGATCGACCCCGGGCTGTCCCGGGAGCTGTTCATCCGCCGCGCCCTGGTCGAGGGCGACTGGGAGACCCGCCACCACTTCTTCCACGACAACCGCAAGCTCCTGGACGAGGTGGAGGACCTCGAACACCGCGTCCGGCGCCGCGACATCGTCGTGGACGACGAGACGCTGTTCCAGTTCTACGACGCCCGCCTGCCGGACTCGGTGGTCTCGGCCGCGCACTTCGACTCCTGGTGGAAGAAGGCCCGCCGCACCGAGCCCGAGCTGCTGGACTTCACCCGCGACGAGCTCATCAACGAGGGCGCGGGGGCGATCAGCGAGGACGACTACCCGGACGTGTGGCGCCAGGGCGAGTTCACCTTCCCGCTCAGCTACCAGTTCGAGCCGGGCAGCGACTCCGACGGCGTCACCGCGCGCGTCCCGGTGAAGTTCCTCAACCAGGTGGAGGACACCGGGTTCGACTGGCAGATCCCCGGTCTGCGCGACGAACTGGTGACCGCGCTCATCCGGTCGCTGCCCAAGCCGCTGCGCCGCAACTTCGTCCCCGTCCCGGACAACGCCGCCCGCGCCCTGGCCGGACTGGCCCCCTACGAGGGGCCGCTCACCGCGGCGCTGGCCGCCGAGCTCACCCGGATGGCGGGGGAGCGGATCGCCCCCGGCGACTTCCAGCTGGACCGGGTGCCCGACCACCTGCGCATCACCTTCCGGGCCGTGGACGACCGGGGCCGGACCCTGGCCGAGTCCAAGGACCTGGAGAAGCTGCGCGCCAAGCTCAAACCGCGCCTGCGCGAGGCGATCTCGGCCGAGGCCAAGGGCGTGGAGAAGAAGGGCCTGACCTCCTGGGACTTCGGCCCGCTGGAGCAGACCCTGGAGCGCAAGGCGCTGGGGCCCAAGGTCAAGGGCTACCCGGCGCTGGTGGACGAGGGCGACAGCGTCGCGATCCGCATCTTCGACACCCGCCCCGAGCAGCGCGCCGCGATGTGGGCGGGCACCCGCCGACTGCTGCTGCTCACCGTGCCGTCCGTGGCGAACGTGGTGAGCAAGGGGCTCAACAACCCCGACAAGCTGGCTTTGGCCGACAACCCGCACGGTTCGATCCGCAGGATGCTCGACGACGCCGAGGCGGCCGCCGTCGACCACCTGCTCGCCCGCGAGGGCGGCCCGGTGTGGAACGGCCAGGACTTCGCCGGGCTCGCCGACCGGGTGCGCGCCGACCTCGGCGACACCCTGGCCGAGATCCTGGACAGGGCGGCGCGGGTCCTGGTGCTGTGGCGCAAGGTGTCCAAGAAGGTCAAGGGGACCACATCCCTGGCCGTGCTGCCCTCGCTCAACGACGTGCAGGGCCAGCTCGGCGACCTGGTGGGCGAGGGGTTCGTGACCCGCACCGGCCTGGCCCGTCTGGAAGACCTGCACCGCTACCTGCGCGGGGTGGAGTACCGGCTGAACAAGCTGCCGGAGAACCCGCGCCGCGACCAGGTGAACATGTCCAAGGTGGAGCAGATGCGCCAGGCCGTGGCCAAGCTGCGCGGGAGCCTGCCGCCCGGCCGCGCGGCCGACCCGGACGTGGCGGAGTTGCGCTGGATGCTGGAGGAGTACCGGGTGAGCCTGTTCGCGCAGGAGCTGCGCACGGCCTACCCGGTCTCGGACAAGCGCATCCTCAAGGCGGTCGAGGCCGTCAAGGCCGCCGACGGGAAGTAGGAGGGGTCGCGCCCGCCGGGGCGCTCCTCCTGGCCTACCGCGAAGGAGCCCTGCCCGTCGATCGGGCAGGGCTCGTCGTCATCCGGGCGTCTTGGCGATGTCGCTCATCTTGCGGTACAGGCGCATGCTCCCGGGGATTCCGCGGAACCCGTGTTCCTCGTGGAAGGTCTACGCGTCCTCGTCCAGGGCGTCGACCACGAGGGACCGGACCGCGAAGACCTCGTTGCCGGCCAGGGCCCGCTCGAAGGCGTCCACCAGCAGAACCGGGCCGAGCCCCTGTCCCCGAGAGGGTGTGCAGCGCCGGCCGCGCCAGCAGCACCGCGGGAATCCTGTGCGTGCTGCCCCGGGCCAGGGACTCGACCATGGCGTCGAAGAACGCTGCGGGGACCGTGGTGGTCTGCTCGCGCTGCACGACCTCCTCAGCCGCCTCCCGAGCCACCCGGACGACGAACTCGGAATCGGACCCGTGGCTGATACGGGCCGCCTCGAGGAGCAGGTCCTTGTCCTCGGGCGTAAGGCGGACTTCGATGCGTTCTGTGGCGGTGCTCATACGATGGGTTCCTCTGGGGTGGGGGACCTTCCGCCCAGTTGCTGCCGCAGCCAGGCGGGAGTGCCACCGGTTGTACGGCACTTGTACGTAACCCTCCATCGGGAAGTGGTGTTCCTTGGAGTAGGCGCACCATCGCGTTCTGTCCAGATGGCGGGTCGGAGGAAGGTTCTGCGCCGTTCGGGGGCGGTCTTGCGCCGGGCTGGGAAAGTACTTCGGGACACTGGGCTCGCCGGGTCCGCCCTCATAGCCGAGGATCAGGGCCTGTAGCATGCGCCCTGTGCCCCAGTGGTGTAGACCACTGTCGGCGGACATCACAGGCGCGAGGGAAGCGAGGCCCCCGGTGGGCGGATCGGCGAACAGCTCGGTGGGCGACTCGGTGGACGGCAAGCGGCTCCTGCTGGTGGGCACCTACACCCCCGACTCCGACCCTCCCGGGGAGGGCGAGGGGATCTACCGCGTCTGGTTCGACCCGATGACCGGCGAGATGACCGACGGCGGCGCCGCCGCCCGCACCCCGGGTCCGTCCTTCCTGGCCTTCCGCGAGGATCCGCCCACGGTGTACGCGGTCAACGAGCGCGAGAAGGGCACCGTCACCGCCTTCCGTATCGACGGCGGCGCCGTGCTCACCGAACTGGGCCGGTCCCCGACCGGCGGCGGATCGCCCTGCCACGTGCTCGCGCGCGGCTCCGAACTGGCGGTGACCAACTACGCCAACGGAGTGGCCACCGTGTACGCCCTGGCCGGTGACGGTTCCCTCGACGGAACGGTGGCGGAACTCGCGCACTCCGGAAGCGGCCCGGTCACCGACCGCCAGGAGGGGCCGCACGCGCACAGCACCGCCGCCCCCGACGAGTGCCACCTACTGGTGGCCGACCTGGGCACCGACGAGCTGCGCGTCCTGCGCGGCGGCGAGCAGGCCGGCGCCGTCGCCCTGCCCCCGGGCACCGGTCCCCGGCACACGGCCGTCCTCGGCGAGTACCTCTACGTGGCGGGCGAGCTGGACTCGCGCGTGCACGTCCTGCGCTGGAACCCCGCCGAAGGCACCGCCGAGCACCTGGGCTCCGTCCACGCCACCGGTGAGGAGGCGGCGGGCCAGAACTTCCCCGCCGAGGTCCTCACCAACGGCGACCACGTCTACGTGTCCAACCGGGGCGCGGACGCGATCGCCACCTTCGCCGTCCGCGACGGCGGCGCCCGCCTGGAGCACGTCGCCGACACCCCGGCCGGAGGGGCGTGGCCGCGCAACTTCACCGTCGTGCGCGGCCACCGCGACGAGCCCGACCACCTGGTCGTGGCCGCCCAGAACGGCGACTCGCTGGCCGCGCTGCTCCTGGACCCCGACACGGGCGTCCCCGCCGACACCGGCCACCGGCTGAGCCTGCCCGTCCCCGTGTGCGTGCTCCCGGTCCCGATCACCCGGATCCGCCGCGCCGGGGGAACCCGCGGCTGACCGCGCGGCGCCCCGCGCCGCCGGGGCGGGGCGCCGTCGCATGCTTCCCCGGCGCGGCCGAGCCCCGGCAGCCGATAGGACCACGGGTCCGCGTCGGCTCAGAGCGGGAGGTCCACGGCGAGGCCCTCCTCCGTGTAGGTGACCGGGGTGTCGCCCTGACAGGTGGGCCCCGACCACGACAGCAACCGGTCACCAGCGATGACGGAGTAGTCTCCCAGGAGGCAGGGGGCAATGCCTTCGTCCACCTGGTAAGCGGTGAATTCGCCCTCGGAGGTGCTGTAGACCCCGACCGACCCTCCCGCGACCGACACCAGCCTTCCCTCCGACCATTCGAGGAGAACCGAGGAGGCGGTACCCGTGCTCGGGGCCCCGGGAGCGCGGAAGTAGCCCGCCTCGTCCTCGTGTTCGAGCTTCCAGGAGGCGCCCCCTTCTTCGAGGGAGTAGACGGAGGAGGACTCGCCCGACTGGCCGGACAGGACCGTCCAGAGCCCTCCCCGTCCATCGCCGGCGAGGGAGACTCCCTCCCATGGGCCCTCGTGGATTCCCCGCGCCGGTATGCGGTGGCTCCTCCCGGTCCTGGGGTCGACGGCACCGAAAAGCGGCTCTCCCCCCTCCCCGATTCCGGCGAGGGCTACCTCTCCCGTCCTCAGGGGAGCGCCGTCCAAGGCCGGTAGGGCCGTGTCGGCCCGGGACCAGGTGTCGTCTTCGGGGTCGTAGAGGTGAACCGAGTGTTCTGAGAGGACGACGGCGTCGCCGTCGAGCGGAAAGCGGGCGACGGCACCGGTGATCCCGGGCGAGGGGGAGATTACGCGCCACGTGTCGGACGAGGGGTCGTACGCCGCGCTGGTGGATGCGTTCCCCACCTGGCTCTGTCCGGAGAGGACCAGCATTTCGCTTCCCGTCCACACCGCGACGTGTCCGTAGCGTCCGGCGAGTTCCTCGGGGACGGCGATGCTTCTCCACGCTCCGGTTTCCGGGTCGTACGCGGCACCGTCGGAGAGCGTGCTTCCTGCCCGCCCTCCCCAGACGATGAGTTCTTCTCCCGTCCACACCGAAGAATGGCCTTCGCGCCCTTGGACGGGGGCTGCATCGATGAGCTCCCATGATGCTTCCTGCGGGGACGGCGCGGAAGAGCAGGCGGAGGCCAGGATGAGGACCACCATGGCATGGATGAGGGCTGTGGTTTTTTTCATCTCGCCGTGCTCGGAATCGGGAAAAGGGGCTCCCGGGCCCGGGAGCCCCCTGTCAGAGGACAGTGTCAGAAGTGTCTACCACGGGACCCAGCCGAGGTCCTTCCACAGGATGAACTGCTCCTCAGGCCTGCCCTGGGGTCCTCGGTGGTTGACCTCGGCCCAGGCGTAGTCGGCCAGCTTCGGGACTACCGTGGTGTTGTCCGCCTCGAAGACCATGCCGTAGTCCAGTGTCTTCTGGCGTCGTACTTCGCCCTCGAAGACCTGTCCCATCTTTCCCTGGTTCGGGATGGCGTCGACCCAGGTCTCCTCGCAGTCGGTCGTGGGGAAGGTGATCCCCGTACCGTCCACACCGATCGACACCGAAGTGCCGGGGGTGCACGTGCTCTCGGGTGAGATCGGGGCCCAGTCCACCATCCTGTCCACGCTGCCCTCGTCACCGTTCCAGGGCTGGGTGCGCGCGGAGAAGTCGACCAGGCGCGGCGACATGGCCAGCTCGCTGTTGGGGATGGCGTTCGTCCAGGTGGCCCTCCTGTAGTAGCCCCACAGGTCCGTACCGGCCTCGGCGAATTTCTCGTAGCACGTGGTCAGGTGATGCTTCTGATTGGTCGAGGGCGCGTCCGGGTCCGCGGCGTAAGCCGGTTCGTAGAAGAAGTCCAGACAGAACCTGTGGTCCATGTACATGTTTTCGGGAATGGCGATGGAGTTGGATTCGCTGCTTTGGGGAGATTCGCCCTCCGTGGCTGCTGAATCCTCCTCGACCAGTACGCCGATACCCGTCTGGCCGCCGTGGTCTCCGAAGTCCGCGTAGGCGACGTCGAGGGAGGCCGGGATGATCCCCTCGTCCCAGACGATCTCGATACCACTCCCCGCTCCCGTTGGGTCCTCGACAACCGCGTAGTTCACGTCCTCCGCGCCAGCGCCGCGAGCGGAACGGTCGGTGTTGTCGAGGGCAAGGGCCACCGCCTCGGTGTTCGCGCTGGGGGAGGTGTCGACGTTCAAGTCTGAGAACGTTATCCGCTCGGACGTGATGACGGGCCGGTCCGGTGCGTCCTCCTCGGCCGTCGCGGGAGCGGACGAGAGAAGGAAGGCCGGAACGAGGGCGAGCACGGCAGCGGATGCAGACCGGCTGCGCGGCAGGGGGTGGTTGCTCAAAATTCCGCTTTCTCTGGGGGATTCATATCGGGGTTCCACGAGAACCATAGTGACGGGATTGCCTGGGAACAAGCCGGTTTTTTTTGATTCGCGTTTCCGGTCAGCGCCCTTTATGGCCTGCTGTTTTTTCGGTGGTTGCAGGTGGTGGGCTTAGTGTTTTTTGCTTATTTTTCGTGGCCCTGCAGGTCAGGGTTGCTCTAATTTTGGATGACCTAAACGGAGGTATGCGGAAGTTTTTCGCGTGGCTTGGTCGGCGGGTATTCGGGAAGCCGGTCGGGTGGAGCGCCTGCTCGACACCCGTGTCTCCCGTCAGCGGATGTCGGAGCGGGAACGGCCGCCATTGATGTGGTCAGTTCTCCATGAGAGCGTTCTGCGGCGCCCCGTGGGAGCCCGGGGTGTGATGACCGCTCAGCCTGGGCGTCTGGCCGAGCCGGCGGCTGGGACTCGCGTTCGCCTGCCGGGTCCCACGTCCGCGACGCCCGGGACCGCCCCCTCGGACACCTGTCCTTCCCGTCCGCCGCACGGGGCGTCCTCCTCTCCGCCCTGCGCGGAGACGGCCCGGGCGAGTAGTCGCCGGGTTCCCGCGTGGGTCGGTCGGCCCCTTCGTTCCCACGGCTGGGCCCCAGGAGCGGACCGGCCCCGTACCCGCCGATGGGGAAACGCTGACGTTTTCCCCCTCGCCCCCGTCGTGCCTTCCCACTTCCAGGTCATGGCATGGTCACAATGTGTGCATGATTTATGACGCAAAGTACGCACGCCGGTCGGCCGCCAGGGGAGCGGGCCGGACCTTCCTGGTCACGGCCGCCACCCTGGCCCTGGCCGCGGGCACCATGTCGGCCGCGCCGGGGTTCCGGGGCTGGTGGGCCCCGGCCCCCGCCGCCGCGGCGGTCACGGTCAACCCCGTCGCCCCCGCGCTCGGCTTCAACGCCATCTCCGAGGGCGACACCTACCTGGCCGGAACCGAGTCCGAGGGCCCGATCGCGGTCGGCGGCGACCTGTCCTTCGGCCGCGACTACCGGGTGCGCATCCACAACGACGGCACCTTCACCGACACTGGGGAGAGCAACCCCGTGGCGCTGCTGGTCCAGGGGGAGGTGGACTTCGACGACAGCGACCCGCAGGGCGTGCTCAGCATCCCCACGGGCGCCTACGTCAAGATCGGCGACCTCGACGACGCCGACGTCTTCACCACCGACCTCAACAACGCCTCGGCCAACACCCGCATCGTCCCCCAGGGCGCCGGTTACGAGGGCTATCCGCGGGTCCAGCTCAGCACCATGCAGCCCGCCGACTCGGTGGGACCGCACCCGGACCTGATCGACTTCGAGGAGGCCTTCTCCGCCTTCCGCTCCTACTCGTCCGGGTTCGCGCTCTGCTCCACCACGGCCACGCTGACCACCCCCAACGGCGACCCGATCGACCCGGACGCCATCCCCGAGGGGGCGGACCTGCACGTCAGCCTCACACCCGGAGAGCAGAACGTCCTCAACATCACCGCCGAGGAACTGAACTCGCTCTCCCAGCTGACCTTCGACGACCAGCCCAACCAGGACACCCCGCTGATCATCAACGTCGACACCTCGGGCGTCGGCGGCGACTTCACCTGGGAGGGCCCCACCGGCGCCGGGTTGAGTTCCTCCACGGCCCCCTACACCCTGTGGAACTTCTCCGACGCCCGGACGGTCACCATCCCCGTGGGCACCGACACCATCGAGGGCACCGTCTACGCCCCGAACGCCGCGGTCAACCACTACTCCTCGGCCAACATCGAGGGGACGGTGGTCGCCCGCGAGTTCACCCAGGACTTGGGCGGCCCGCGTGAGAGCCAGCGCGACACGCGTGTCATCCGGCCCTTCGAACTGCACTACCACCCGTTCGACGCCGAGCTGACCACGTGTGACGCGGGTGAGCCGACCGATCCGGACGAGCCGACGGACCCGGATGAGCCGACGGACCCGGATGAGCCGACCGATCCGGACGAGCCGACCGATCCGGACGAGCCGACGGACCCGGATGAGCCGACCGATCCGGACGAGCCGACCGATCCGGACGAGCCGACGGACCCGGATGAGCCGACCGACCCGGACGAGCCCACTGATCCGGACGAGCCCGGCCGTCCGGACGAGACGGACGACCCCGACGACCCGGCCCCGGGCTACCGGTAGGGGACACCGGTCGCCCGGGCCCGATCCCTCCGGGGAGGCCGCACGGGTCCGCGGGGCGGGGGAGCCCCGCCCTGTGACACGCGTCTCAGGCGACCCCCTACAAGGCCGGGGCCCGCAGAACTGTGCGCCCCGGCCTTCGTCCTGGTCACCGCCATAACGGACAATGGGCAAAGATCCGCCTCCACGACCTCCCGAGGGAAACGCCCATGCCCACGACCAGGACCGACATCCGTCACAGGGGCCTGACCGCCCGCGACCTCGCGCTCATCGCCGTGTTCGCCGGGCTCATCGCCGCCCTCAGCGTCACGGTCGCCATCCCGCTGCCGTTCTCGCCGGTGCCCATCACCCTCCAGACCCTGGGCATCATGCTCGCCCCCAGCCTCCTGGGCTGGAAGCGCGGCCCCCTCGCCGTGGCGGCCTTCATCGTGCTCGGCCTGGCCGGACTCCCGCTCTTCGCGGGCGGCATGGGCGGCGTCGGGGTCCTGGCCCGGCCCTCGGCCGGGTTCATCGTCAGCTGGGTCTTCGCCGCGCTGGTCATCGGCCTGCTCACCGACCTCATGGTCCGCGGCACCCGGGGCCGCTACCGGTTCTGGGCGGGCCTGGGGATCAACGTCGTCGGCGGCATCCTCGTCATCTACGCCATCGGCGTCCCCTGGATGGCCGTCGTCATGGGCGACGGGGTCCTGGCCGCCGCCTACTCCATGGTGGCCTTCCTGCCGGGCGACCTGGCCAAGGCCGTGGTCACCGCGCTCATCGCCAGCGCCGTCTACCGCGCCTACCCGATCCCGCCCGCGGGCCGCCCCGTCCCGGAGACCGCCACCGGCCGCGGGGAATCCTGATGCTGCGCCTGGAGGGCGTCTCCCACTCCTACGACGACCGCGCCGTGCTGCGCGACGTCACCCTCGACCTCGCCGAACACCGCATCGGCGTGATCGGGGCGAACGGATCGGGCAAGTCCACGCTCGCCCGCACCCTCAACGGCCTCGTCGTCCCCGACGAGGGCCGTGTGACGCTGGGGGAGTGGGACACCCGGCGCCACGCCAAGCGGATCCGGCGCCGTGTCGGCTTCGTCTTCTCCGACGCCGCCAACCAGATCATCATGCCCACCGTCGCCGAGGACGTGGAGATCGGCCTGCGCTCCCTGAAGCTGGGCCGCGAGGAGACCGCCCGCCGGGTGGAGGCGGCCCTGGTCCGCTACGGGCTCGACGGCCACCGCGACCACCCCGGCCACCTGCTCTCGGGCGGGCAGAAGCAGCTCCTGGCCCTGGCCTCGGTACTGGTCACCGAGCCCGAGGTGCTGGTCTGCGACGAGCCCACCACCCTGCTCGACCTGCGCAACACCCGCATGGTGCACAGGACCCTGGACGGCCTGGACCAGCAGGTCGTCCTGTTCACCCACGACCTCGACCTGCTCGACGGCTTCGACCGGGTGCTGGTCATGGACGCGGGGCGGGTGGTCTTCGACGGCGTTCCCGGCGACGCCGTGCGCCACTACACCAAGCTCATGGACGAGCGGTGAGCACGGTCGGCCTCTACGTCCCCGGCACCGGGTTCCTGTACCGGATCCCGGCCGGGGCCAAGCTCCTCGCGCTGCTGCTGGCCGGTGTCGGCCTCGTCGTCTGGGCCGACCCCCGGGTCGCCGTCGGCGCCCTGGCCGCCGCGCTCGCGCTGCACCCGCTGGCCGGTCTCCCGCTGGGGCGGGCCTGGTCCGCGCTGCGCGCGCTGTCGCCGTTCCTGCTGGCCATCGGCCTGTTCCAGGTCCTGTTCGCGGACTGGCAGACGGCCCTGCGCCTGTGCGCGCAGCTGGCCGCGCTCGTCCTGTCCGCCAACCTCGTCACGCTCACCACCCGCGTGCGCGCGATGCTCGACCTCTTCGAGCGCACGGCCCGCCCGCTCAGGCGCGTCGGCGTCAACCCCGACCGCGTCGCCCTCGTCCTGGCGCTCACCGTCCGCTCCATCCCGATGGCCGCCTCCGCCTGGCAGGCCGCGCGCGAGGCCTACCGCGCGCGGGGCCTGTCCGGCCGTCCCCACCTGCTCGTGGTCCCGGTCATCGTCCAGCTGCTGCGGATGGCCGACGCGACGGGGGAGGCCCTGGTGGCCCGCGGTATCGACGAGGACACCCGCCGCTGAGGATTCGCCCGCCGGGACGGACGAAAAGAGGGAACCGGGTACCGATTCGGTATCGAGATGTTCGTATTCGCGACATTTCACTGGATAATGGCGGTATCCCAGCCCATCCGCGTGTCAGCGAACCGGTGATAGCGTGCCCCGGCATCCCCCCGCCGACACCCGAGCCCGGTCCGTCGCCGTCGTGGCGGCCGTCCTCGCGGTGATCATGGCCTTCACCCTGCCCGGCGCCACCTCGGCCTCCGGGGCCGCGCCGCCCCGCCCGGACCCCGCGCTGTTCCGGTCCCTGGTCTCCGAGGACGCGTTCCCCCTGGTGCCCTTCGCGCCCGTCGGCGCGCCCGCCACCGGAGGGCAGGGGCTCACCCCCGCCCAGCGCGGGGAACTCACCGCGCGCGTGGAGGCGATCGGGGAGGAGCACCCGGCCGACTTCGCGGTCGCCGTGCAGGACCTGCGCACCGGGGCCACCTTCAGCCACGGCGCCAACCGGCGGTTCCCCACCGCGAGCGTGGCCAAGCTGACCATCCTCACCATGCTGCTGCTGCGCGCGGAGGGGGAGGGCCGCGACCTCACCGGAGCCGAGCGCTCGCAGGTCTCGGCCATGATCCGCCACAGCGACAACGAGGTCACCGACGGCCTGTACTCGCGGATCGGGTTCACCGACGGCTTCGTCGAGGGCTCCGAGACCCTGGGCTTCACCAACACCGAACCCCACCCCGGCGGCAGGTGGGGCGCCACCATGACCACCGCCGCCGACCAGGTGCGGCTGCTGCGGGCCCTGTACTGCGACGGGAGCCCGCTGGCGGAGGAGGACCGGGCCTACGCGCGCGGACTGATGGAGTCCGTCGCCGCCGAGCAGTCCTGGGGGATCTCGGCGAGCGCCGGCCCCGACGACACCGTCGGCCTCAAGAACGGGTGGACCCCGCGCGAGGCCAACGGCGGCCTGTGGAACGTCAACAGCGTCGGCTACGTGGCCGGACCCGGCCGCGAGTACCTGATCGCGGTCCTGACCGACGGCAGCCCCGACTACACCACCGGCGTCGCCCTGGTGGAGGAACTGGCGACCACGGTCACGGCGGCGATGGAGGAGGCCCGCGCCGCCGGGGACCCGGACGGGTGAACGGCCCGGACCCCGGCCCGCGCACACGCGCGCCCCGCCCGGAGGGCTCCGGGCGGGGCGCACGGCGGCTTTTCGGTCAGCTAGTCCAGCGGGCCGCCGATGGTGCACTATGTACCAACTAAGCGGGCCGGTAGCCTCCGAACCATGGGAGCGGTTGCATTGGGCCAGCTAAGAGCGGTTGTCGCCGTGCGGTTGAGCGACTTCACCGACACGTCCACGTCCCCCGAACGGCAGACGGACGCGGGGAACGAGGCCGCGCGGGACCTAGGGGCCCGTGTCGTCGGCTATCCGGTGGACCTGGACGTGTCCGCGTCCAAGACGACGCCGTGGGAGCGGCCCCAACTCGCCGAGTGGCTGAACAAGCCGGACGAGTTCGACGTCCTCATCTGGTGGCGCATGGACCGCGCGGTTCGGTCCATGGCGGACATGTCCGCGTTGGGCCACTGGGCACGGGAGCACAACAAGCGGCTCGTGTTCGCGGAGGGCCCGACCGGGGGCCGCCTGGAACTCGACATGGGTTCCGCTACCGGGGAACTCATGGCGATTCTCATGGCGTTCGCCGCACAGATGGAAGCGCAAGCCATCCGGGAGCGCGTTACCGGTTCCCGTGCACAGCTCCGCCGAACGGGCCGTTGGGGCGGAGGACAACCGCCGTACGGGACGCAGCCCATCCCGAACCCGGACGGGCCCGGCGTCGTGTTGGGTGAAGACGCCGACGCCGTCCAGGTCCTCCGCTACGGTCAGAAGCTTCTACACGCGGGTATGCGGCCCCACCCGATCGCGGAGCACCTAAACGGCATGGCCATCCCCAACGCTACGCGGCACTTCGCATTGAAGGCCGGGACGAGCACGGACAAGGCGGGGAACTGGACGGGATTCGCGTTCAAGAAGATCATGCGTAACCCCGCGTTGCTCGGATACGCCGTCCACGGCGGGACTATCGTCCGCGACGAACGAGGGGAACCGGTCATCGTTGGGCCGGAGATCTTCACCCGAGAGGAGTTCGACGCTGTCGGCGTGATCCTGGACGAGATGGAGAATCCCAACGCGGACAAGCGGCCCCGGAAGGACTCCGGAAGTCGGATGCTCAACGTTGGGTTCTGCGGAGGCTGTGGCGGGAAGCTGTACCCCACCAAGCCCACCAAGAAAGCCGCACGGCGGTACATGTGCCGGAAGGCTTCCGCTGGCGTCAAGTGCGCGCGGCCCGTCTCCATCCGCGCGGATTGGCTGGAGGACTACGCCGAACGCGAGTTCTTGAAGCGGTTCGGCCGTATGGACGTCGTCCGCGTCGTCTCGCACGGCGGGTACGACCCGGGGCCGGAGATGGACGAGGTCACGCGAGAGCTCCGCGTCATGATCGCGCGGCTTACGGAGGCCAAGACGCGGACCACACAAGCCGTGTGGCAAGAGCGCGTGGACGCCCTGGAAGCGCGCGCGGCCACGCTGGAAGCCACGCCCGTTACGGAGCCCTACGAAGAGCAGATACCGACGGGGGAGAAGTACGCCGCTATGTGGCACAACGCCGACGACATGGGCAAGCGGCGCATGATGCAAGACGCGGGCGTGCGCATCGTTGTTCAGCGCAAGGCTCCGGCGGAAGGCAAGACGCGTACCGGCCGCGTGACGCGGCTAGATGAGTCGCTGCTGAGTTTCGACGTGGCTACCAACCGCGACCCGGTAGCGGACGCGGAGGCGGAAGCGTTGTACCAAGCCACGTCCTAACGCCCCTCGTCCTCTCCGGGCCCTCGTTCCCCTCCGCGTCACGGGGGCGGGGGCCCTTGTCATGTCCGGGCCGTCCCTATCCATGCCGTGGAGTGGCCCCGGAGCGTCCGCCGGAGCGGGTCCGGAAGGAAGCCGAAACCTCCGCTCCGGCGGCCGTGGAGCCGGAAGTGTTCCACGCGGAGGAGGCGGCGGAGTAGTCCGCCCTCCGGGCCCTCCTGACGTCCAGGGTGACGAAGTGACGTTTTAGACGTCGTTTCGGTATTCCTTAAGAGTTTTCTATAGGAAACAAGAAACATCCTTCAAAACGTCACTTCGTCACCGACGCGGCCCGCTCTCCGCGAACCTCGTCCCGCGTCCCGTCCAGCACGGCCCCGGGGGCGTCCACGCGGACCGCTCTGCCCTCGTCCCGAGAACGACCACGAGCCGGGCCCTCCGTGTGACGCCCCGGAGACGCCGAGCGTGGCCCATGCCCGCACGCGTAGGGGCATGGTTAGCCCCTGTGCTCTCTGTACAGCTTCACAATGGACGCTAGTGACCTTTTGCCTCCGGCTTCGACTTGGGGGAAGGGTCGCGCGATTCTAAGCCGCCTGCGTCCATTTGAGCGCTTTTGCGTGGAGCCACCCCGGACGCCGCCCGCCTCGTCCTCCGGAGCGGCCCCGTGAACGGTCCGGAGCTTCGGCGGAGGCTACGGGCCGTCTCGTCCGCAATCACCGGGACACACAACTCCGTCGGGCAACTTTCCGCCCGGCAACCTAGGTGATCCATGGAGCGATTCATGTCTTTTGAGCAGTACACGCGCGTCCTGGATGCGCTCACTTATGCCGTTCACGCCACCGCCCACCGACGGGACCCGAAGAACACCGCTGTGTTCATCGCTACCCGTGACGCGTTCGCGGCCCTGTACCCGGAGCACCGGGACGCCTATGTTCCCACCGGGGACCGCTAATGTTCGCTTCCTTTGGCCAGCCCGGCCACGTGACGACCGCAATTGACAAAGAGCTCAACACGCTTCCGTCGGAGCTGGAAAAGCTGGCAACGGACGGGGATATCTCCGAACTTAAGCGCGTCGCCACCGCACTTAACAAGCGGTTCATGGAACGGCAGATGAAAGAAGATCCCCGTGTCCTCGTCTCCGCGATCATGAAGGCCAAAAACGGCAAGTAAGCCGACCCTTTTCTAGCTTCCAGCGCACGGCGCACCCGTGGCGCTTTTTCTATTTCTGGAGTACATATATGGCTCACACTATCCAGGTGTCCGACGTTATTAACGCGTCGCTCGGTCTGGTCGAAACCGAAAGCGTTCTCGGTAATCTCGTTTACCGTGACGCGGAGGCGGGATTCACCGGCGGAGTCGGGGACACCGTCCGCGTGCGCGTGCCTAACGTGATCGACGCTCAGAACGGGGCCGGACAGGCCACGGTGTTCTCTGACATCGCGGAGGGAGCCGTGCCCGTTACTCTTACAGACGAGGCATATTCCGCCGTCAAGCTCTCGGACAAGGAACTTTCCCTAGACATCGTGAATTTTGGTGCTCAGGTTCTCCAGCCTCAGGCGGCGGGCGTTGCGAAGTACTGCGAAAAGGCTATCGCGGGCGTGATGAACGCTCAGGTCAACGACGCGGCGAACACCAACACCATTAACCCGGATGCCCCGCTTTCCGCGATTGCTAGGGCAGCGGCGGAATTCACGCGTCGTGAGCTTCCGATGAATGGTCGTATTCTGGTGATCGGCCCGGAGATGCTGGAGGCTTTTCTTAACCTTCCCGCTCTCCAGGATGTAGCATCCGCCGGGGCGGACGAGGCCCTTAGGGGCGGAGAGCTCACCAGGCTTATGGGTTTCTCTGTCCGCGTCTCTCCTTACACGGATGGGGCTGTGGCTTTCACTCGTGAGGCTTTCACGCTAGCGTGCCGCGCACCGCTCCCTCCGGAGGGAGCCGGGTTCGCGGAGACGCGCGCTCACAACGGCTACGCGCTCCGCTATCTCCGCGATTTCGACATTTCCGTCCGCGCGGATGTCTCTCTCATGGGGACTTTTGTTGGCGCGGGAAAGATGGACGATCGTCGCTTTATGGCTTTCAAGGTTGCCATGTCCGCCTAGTCGTTCGCGAACAGTTCTGCATCAGTCCAGGGATATTCTCCTAGGTATTTTCTTATTTGGTCCTGGAGCTCTCTTGTCTGATATGAGTTACGCGAACGCACGGCGAGAGAAACGAGCACGTGAACCGGAGCGACACCCGCGCGGATGATCAGCGACGTTTCCCCTGGTCAGGGTGGGGAGGACCCCCAAACCTCGGGGGCTATGCTCCGGCGGGGGATAGCGATCCTGTCGCCGTACGGGTCTGAGGTTTTTACTTAGGTGCGTGACTAGCGCGAACATGCGGGCGTATGCGCGTGCAACGCGGGCGCGCACGAGGAATGGTGTTGATTTGCCCTTTCATGTTCCCTTATCTACTTTCAATAGTTTTGCCCTGAAAGCATCTCTTGTCGTGTCCTATGCGCGTATTTAGATGGCCTGATGAAATCATTGCTATGCTGTCTCCATGGGTAACTACGTGAGGGACGTGAACAGCGGAACCGTCGTTCAGGCGCACAAGATCGATACTTTGGTTGTCGGGGGTGAAGAGTCGCCGAAGATTGATTTGCTTGGGGGGCATCTTTCGCGACATGGGGATTGGAAGGGAGTTCCATTTGGGCAGGCGATTAAGGGTTGGCAGGTGGTTCAAGGAGACTTGAACCCGGCTCTCGTTATCAAGGTGGCAAATCCAACATCGCGTTCAATTTTTGTAGAGCAAGTTAGTATTGATATTGCCCAGGATGGCGACTTTGATCGCTATGTGCCGCACTTTCTTTCTGATTGCGAGCATCCATGGTTCCCGCGTCCAGTCAAACGAGAGATTCCTTCTCGTCGGGGTGATTCTTGGTTGGTGAATCTCAAATTGTTTGGTGATATGGTTCGGTTGCTGATGGGTGATCCAGAGTGGCCAATTTTTCATGTTCGGGCGAGGGCTGTAACGGAAGACGGTAGGCGGCTGGAGGATTCCTGGAGCAGATTTCCTCCGAAATGATCTAAAGTCACGAATATTCTTAGTGTTTCAATGTTTTGGATGTTGTTTAAGTTTCGTGAACTTCGCCTTATTTGGCACGCCGGGGCACCCCGAAAGCCCATTTCTTCATGCTTGGTAATTGTTTAGCGCTGTTCAAGCCGGACCGACGCTGTCCAGCACTTCCCGGACCTCCGGGACGTCTGGGAAGTCGGCAAGTCGCGACAGCACGACACGGACCCGGTCCGATGTCCGCGCGGATGCCACGTCTCCGGATAGTTCGATCACGCGGGCCGCGACGCGTGCGGCCTCTTCTGGTTCGTTCGCGTCCGCGTAGGCCACGGCAAGCCACGATTCATACAAAGCCCGCTCTCTTGTGGACGTGGCCGGGTATTCACGGAGGACACGAGAGAGCAGGGGAACCGCGCGCAGGGGACGGCGGAGTTCCGTGTAGACGCGGGAATCCATGACCTCTAGTTCCGCCTCGTTCACCCAGTAAGCCCACTCCGGAGTGTCCCCGCTGTCCTCCGCTAGTGCCTCGTGGGCGGCCCCCAACGACCGCATAGCGGCTTGCGCGTCCCCGGCTTGTGTATGGGCCCACGCGGCCCGGTCATGGAACAGTGCCCGCGTCTTCCCGGGAGCGTCCGGTCCCGCCTCCGCCACGGCCGCGACCGACAGCGCGGCCCCATCGGCAACACGTCCGTTGTTCACCAAGTGGTAGCCGAGAGACCCGGCAAGCTGCGCGGCCAACGGGCCGTCCCCGGCTTCCCGTGCCGCGTCCAGCCCAAGCCGATAGGCCCCCTCCGCCCGGGAGTCCGCCGCGTCGCTGGCAATCCATCCGGCTATCTGCGCGAGTTCACCAACCGCCCGGAGTAGTTCCCGCCGGACCTCGTCCGTGTGCGTCGATTCCCGGAGGACGCGAACGGCCGCGTCCAGTTCCCGGAAGGCCGGACCGATCAAATCGCCTCCGGCTAGAACGTCGTCGGCAAGCCGCAGACCGTGCGCACGGGTCGCCAGATCATCCGCCGTCGTCTGCCCCACCCTCCGGCCTGCTCGGGCCTGTAGCGGCGCGACAGCCTCCCCCGGAGGCAAGAGAGACGCCAGCGTTTCCGCAACCGGAAAGGGCTCCGGCTCCGTGACCGTAGCCCGTTCCAACGTCTCCCGGGAGACGTCCAGAACCTCCGCGAGGTAGGGAAGCCACGCACGCGGGACACGCTTCCCCCGCTCCCACCGCGACACATCGTGTCGGGTCACCGTTGGACGTCCCGACACGTCACACAGCGCTTCCGCCAACCGCGCTTGCGACCAACCACGCGCGGACCGGAGTTCACGGAGCACCAGACGGAACGGTTTGGGGGCCATGCCGCCATTGTGAACCACTGGCCCACAGCAGGGCTCACACCTGGGCTACTCCGTGGAATCTCTTGTGGCGAAACGCTGGACACAGGCATTCAGAAGTGAGTCCCGCGCGGAAGGCCCCCTATGTCGTGCTCGTTCACCCCACTTGACCAGAGAACCGGCGTGGAAAGCCCACTGTCGGACCTCGTGGACTTCCTCCGTACGACGCACGGCGTCCAGGCGGAGGCCGGACCGCTCCCGGGATACGTCACGGCCTCGTCCGGGGACCGCTCCGTGACCGTGATCCTCGTGGGCCGCCAGTGGTTCCGCCAAATCCCGGCGGAGCGCGGGAACACGCTCGTCCCGCTGCACTGGCACGGCATGGAATGGTCCGTGGCCCGCACGGTGGCGGAGACGTTGGCGGAGGACGAGACATGACCGCCTGGACGTGTCCCGCGTGCGCGCACACGGAGACGAGCGGCCACAAGGCACACACGGCGTGTCCCAAGGGCAATCCACAGGACGACAGCGCGGACGTGCCCGCTGTGCTCCACGAGGCGGAGGCGACGCGGCCCCGGACGCCGGAGCCGTCCAGGCTTCCCCAACGGGACCGCCGGGTCCACCGCTGGCCGCTATCAATCAGACAGGAAAGGACGTCATGACGGCATACGACCCGGCGGAGGACGAGGTCCCCGACCCGACACGGGACCCGGAAGGGTTCGCGGATTACCTCTTTGACGCGGTGTCGGGGAACCTCCGGGAGCGGCCCGACGCGGGGGCTTGGGCCGCTCCGCCGTCCCGCGCGACCAAGGCACAGCTCCGGGCCGCGCTTGCGACAGCGGACGAGGATTACAAGGCACTCCGCCGGAACCTCGTGGAGACGGACGCGGCTTTCGACCAACTCCATGAGTGGCTTATGGCGGGTCGGCCGCTTCCGGACCCGTGGCGCAAGCACTTCCGCCCCGTGGACGACGTCCAGGACGAGGACGAGCCGGACGCGTAGCCGCACGGCTTCCGGCGGGACCTCCGCCGGGATACCCACACACGGAAGGACGACCTGTGGCCACTGAAGAAGAAAAAGCCGCCGCTTTGGCCGCCATAGCCGCCGCCATGGAGAAGAAGGGCCAGGAACGGACAGGACCGGTTCGCGGCGCGGACGGCGGCAAGGAGAAGACACAGCCGCAAAAGGGAGACCCCCGCCGCGACTAGAGACCTCCGCGCACGCGTCGGGATGCCCTCGTGTGCGCGGACGCCGGTCCCGCTGCACTTCCCCGTAGCGGGCCCGGCACCAACAAGCCACGCGGGTCTAGGTTCGTGGCTGTCCTAGACCCTTCCAGGGGCCCGGAGAGAGAACGGGCCCCACGCGCTCCGCCGTCCGCTTCCGGCGGAGCGCACACGGCCCCGGGAACGCTGACACGGGCGCGTTTCCGGGGCCGCTTTACGTATGGACCGGCCACGCTCCCTTGCCGTTGGACACGCGGACCCGTCCGTGTTCTGCGAGCACGGAGACCGCCCGTTGCGCAGTCCCCCGCGAAACGCCGTATGCGGTTTGCAGCTTCGCCACAGATGGAAGCGGAGTGTCCTCCGGGAAGTCTCCACGGTCGATCCTGGCCGCAAGGATGGCCGCAAGTTGCACGTACTTCGGTTCCGGGCCCTCCTTGATACGGCTGTTCGGTCCGTACCCGTCAGGAAGCGGTGTGGTCATGTGCCCAATGGTGTCACGGTGGGTAGCTCTGAACTCTGTAGACAGGTCTGAACGGTTGCGGTAGCGTCACGGGTGCCGAAACGGCAGAGCCCCGGCGGGTGCTGGTAACACCCCCGGGGCCATGGTCAACGCTTACAGGAGCGTCAACATGCACACCCTACTTTCCGTGCTCGCAACCCTCGTTCGGTTGCTCCGCCCGGCCCGGGGACTCCACGCGGGCCCCGGTGACTTCCTCCGCGAACTCCAGGCGGAGGCGCGGGCCCGACGCGCGAACCGCGTCCGCCGTTACGCGGCCGACCCTGTTCCCGCTTGTCCGGCCGGACCGGGTTACGTGTATCCGTCTCCGTGCGGAGCGGCCCCCCTGGAAGCGGGCCGGACGTCCCGCGTTCCGGCCCCGCGTCGTTCTCTGGACAAGGTCCTGTCCGTGGCGCTCCGCCCGGCCCCGACGGACTACGTCCCCGTGGTGGACCCGGAAGGCGTCCAGCCTCCGGCCGCGATGGTGCGCGGGTACTACTGCGCACACGAGGCAAGCCAGGACGCGACGCGCGCGACCCGCATGGCGAAGGTGACCGCGTGAGCACCCCCGTATTCATTCCCTGCTCTGTAGACGCATGCGTCAACCGTGCGCACCACGCGGATATTCACCGTGACGCCGATGGCAACGCCGTAGGGCCGTGTGCCGCACGCCGCCCCGGTTGGGAACACGGTCCGGCTATCGGACGCCGTCGTCTGCCGTGTGTGCTTCCACCGGGACACACGGGTCCGCACGCCAACGCGCTTAACGACCCGTGGAACGAGGACAGCATGCCGGAGCATGCACGCGGGACCGCGCGTGACGTGGGCACGCGCAATCGTGCGTACGAGGGCCCCGGCGTTGATGCCCTCGTCCGCGAACTCTCCACCGTTCTGGCCAACCCTGGACATCCGGCACATGCGCCCGTCCGGCTCCGGCAGTGTGACCGGTTGTTCGGTGAACTGGACGCACACATGCGCCGAGGCGGCCCCGCTCCCGTGTCATGGCGTGTGGCTCCCGGGGCCTTGCCCGCCTGGGTGTGTGTCGCTGCGTGTTACGGCGCTCTGTCGGAAACTCTCAGAGAACGTGTCGGAGTGACGGCCGCGCGGAGGGTCCTCGTGGACGCCGCGCGCTGGTGGGAATCCCTGGACGAGGCCCTCCGGAGCGGCGGGCCGTTGCCAGAGCCGTGGAAGCGGGACGTGTAGCCGTTCACGCGAGCACCAACGCCCGGAGGGCCCCGCCAGCGTCACAAGCGGGGCCCTCCGTTTTGCGTTCACGGGTCGCGTAGGTTAGTACTTAGTGCTACAGCGGCCCGCCGGCGACGTAGAGGACCTGGCCCGAGACGAACCCGGCCTCCTCGCCGGTGAGGAAGGCGACGGCGTTGGCGATGTCCTCGGGCACGCCCACCCGGCGCACCGGGATCTCGGCCTCCTTGAAGGCCTTCATGTCCTCGTACTCGACGCCGATGCGCTCCGCGGTCGCCCTGGTCATGGCGGTCTCGATGAAGCCGGGCGCGACAGCGTTGCAGGTCACGCCGAACTTGCCCAGCTCGATCGCCAGGGTCTTGGTGAAGCCCTGGAGCCCGGCCTTGGCCGCCGAGTAGTTGGCCTGGCCCCGGTTGCCCAGCGCGGAGGAGCTGGACAGGTTGA
Organism: Nocardiopsis akebiae; assembly: GCF_018316795.1. Taxonomy (NCBI): domain Bacteria; kingdom Bacillati; phylum Actinomycetota; class Actinomycetes; order Streptosporangiales; family Nocardiopsidaceae; genus Nocardiopsis; species Nocardiopsis akebiae. The sequence continues at coordinate 5,428,692 of NZ_CP074132.1, read as the reverse complement.
CGATCCGGCCCCAGCCGCCCGAGGTCATGTGGGCCTGGGCGGCCTTGCTCATCAGGAACGAGCCCCGCAGGTGCACGTTCATCACGGTGTCCCAGTCCTCCACGGACATCTTGAACAGCAGGTTGTCGCGCAGGACGCCCGCGTTGTTCACCAGGATCGCGGGCGGACCCAGGCGCTCGGCCACGGTGTCGACGGCGGCGGTCACCTGGTCGGGGTCGGACACGTCACAGCCCACGGCCAGGGCGGTGCCGCCCGCGGCGTTGACGCGGTCGACGACCTCCTGGGCGTCGGACTCCCCCAGGTCCAGCACTGCGACGGAGCGGCCCTCGCGCGCCAGGCGCTCAGCGACGGCGGCACCGATCCCACGGGCCGCACCGGTCACAATGGCCACACGGGGCGTTGGTGACATGGGATTACCTCCAAGAGTTCGCGTGGTGGGCGCGAGGAGATCCTACCCACATGCCAACCGGTCGGTAGGTGTACGGGGTGCGTCCGGGGCCGGCCCGCCCTCAGGCGGGCGGATCCGCGACTACCCGCTTCACGGGTCGGCCGAAGTCGTCTCCCTGTTTGCCTGCACATCGTCGGGGCTTGGCCTACGATTGCCTGCAAGACGAAGATGCACGTGCATTCGAGTCGTGCAGCGGCACGCGCCCGACCTGCACGCCGACACGGCCCGCCCCGGCCGTGTCACCGACGCCCACGCAGCGGTGCGTCAGGGAGGAGTGGAAGGCATGGAGTGCGCTGAGGCGGTGGCCGACCCGGCTGGTGGCTGGTGGCTCAGGGTCCTGACGCACAGTTCCCGCCGCTGGAACACCCCCGTCTGCGGGGACCGCCACGACGCCGTCACGTGGAGCTTCGAGCCGCGCCCCCACTCGGTGGGGGCGGCGCGCGAGATTTCCGAGGCGCTTCTCCACGAATGGGAGATGCACTACTTGTCCAGCGATGTCGCGGTGGTCGTTTCGGAATTGGTCACCAATGCGCTCCGGCACGGTGGCCCTCTGCCCTTGACAGGGCAGAGCGAGGGCGGTATTCAGCTCTCGCTCATGCGCAGCGGCAGTGAATTCATCTGTGCGGTTCGTGACGGCGGAGACCGGCTGCCGGAGAGAAGGGAAACCGATCTCGACCTGGAGGGCGGCCGGGGGCTTGCCCTGGTGAGTGCTTTCGCGCGAGAGTGGGGTGTGATTCCCACGCCGCCCGGTGGAAAGTTCGTTTGGGCGCAATTCGTGTGAGTCCCGGGGTTCCCGCCGGGCGCCGCGCCGGATCACTCCCGGCGGCGGGGCCCTCCCCGGAGGTGCCGGGGGATCCGCCAGCGAGGCGAAGGCACCACTGCTCTATCGTTCTATCGTGTACCTGTAGTGTCTTGTCCGCACGGCAAAGGTGTCCCTTCACACGGATACCCTTGTGCGAGGAATGAGGGAGAGGCGGCGAACGTGGATATCGCTCGATTGCGCCAGGGGAGCGGCCCCACTGTGCGCCGCATGCTGATCGGGCACGAGCTGCGCCAGCTTCGCGAAGCGCGTGGTATCAGCCGAGAGGACGCCGGGAACAAGATTCGGGCATCGGCGTCGAAGATCAGCCGTATGGAACTCGGCCGGGTCGGTTTCAAGCTGCGCGATATCGAGGACCTCCTCAAGATGTACGGGGTCTCCGACCGCAAGAGGATCAAGGAAATCCTCGAAGTCGCGCGCGAATCCAACAAGCCCGGTTGGTGGAAGGAGTACGGGGAGTCACTGCACAAGTGGTTCATCCGCTACGTCGGCTTCGAGGAGGCCGCCGACCACATCCGCATCTACGAGTCCCAGTTCGTCCCGGGTCTTCTCCAGACCGAGGAGTACGCGCGGGCGGTCATCTCCGGCGGCGTGGAGACCGACGAGGTCACCGAGCAGCGCGTCGACGCCAGACTCAAGAGACAGCGGCGCCTGCGCACCGATACGAGCATGCGCATGTGGGTGATCCTCGACGAGGCGGCGGTCCGCAGACCGATCGGCGGCCCGGAGGCCGGGCGCGAGATCATGCGCGGCCAGCTGGAGTGGCTCATCCAGCTGAGCAAGGAGTACGACAACATCACGCTCCAGATCGTTCCCTTCGCGGTGGGCGCGCACGCGGCCGAGGCGGGGTCGTTCACGCTCCTGCGCTACTCGGAGTTCGAGCTCGCGGACATGGTCTACCTGGAGCAGCTCACCGACGGCGAGATCATCGACCGCAGGCCGGTGGTGGAGGCCTACACCAAGGCCATGACCCGGCTCAGCGTCGCCGCGGCCACGCCGGACGAGACGCTGGAACTGCTGGAGCAGATGTTGGAGGACCTGGACAAGGAAACCGGCTGAGCAGCTGCGTGGGACGGGAGGAGGGACCCCGAACACGCTCCCAGGGATACGAGAGGCTCGCCGAGGCGGGCCTTTCCGGGTTTCGGGGCACGTGCGCGCACGCGGACGGCCCCGCGGTCGCGGAGCGGCCGGGGCGCGGCGATCGGGCGGTGCCCGAGGAAGGGGTCACCGCCGAGCGGTAACCCCTCCTGTGTGCGTCGGGGCGAAACGCGCCCGACGGGACGAAAGGCCCTAGCTGAGCAGGTTGTCGAAGTCCCCGTCCTTGGCGCCCAGGATGAGGCAGTCGATCTCCTCCTGGGTGTAGACCAGCGCAGGTCCGGACGGGAACCGAGAATTGCGTACGGCGATGGAGCCGTCGCCGAGGCGGGCCATCTCGACGCAGGCACCCTGCGAGTTGCTGCGCCGGGCCTTCTGCCAGGCGGCCTCGGTGAGCTGGGTCGCGGGGATGCCGTTGTGTGCGGTCATGCTGCTCCTTTTTTCGTCGAGGGGAACGTCCGTGCTTATGCACTGCCACATGCACGTGCATTGGCACCGACACGTTCACAAGCATAGCGTGACCCCCGCCACTTGTCCGAGGGTTTGGTGGTATGTAAGCGCCATGTAATCCATGGCCTGCCCGTGTGTTGCGCCCACGTGTCCCGGGGGCTGTTTCGGTCGGGAGGCAAAGGCGGTTAGGACGCGCGGCTCCCCCTGACAGGGGAACAGGGGATCGGTAACACGCGGGCATTCCGGGCCGTGGGGGCGCGGGGGCGCGGGATGCGCGGACACCCCGCCCGGCGGGAGGGCGGTGCGGGGAGGGAGCGGGCACGCGACGGCCCCGTCGGCCGGGGCGGGTGCCCGGGGCCGACGGGGCCGGTGCGGTGGACGGGGCGGGAGTCAGGAGCAGGACAGCGCGGTGGTCAGCGCCTCCAGGTTGCCCCGCATGATCGACGGGTAGTCGTCGCCGGGGGAGTCCTCGGTGACGCCCTCCAGCGGGTCGAGCACCTCCACCTGGGCGCCGGTCTCGGCGGCGATGGTCTCGGCGGTCGCCGCGGGCATCAGCGGCTCGGTGAAGATCGTCTCGATGCCGCGCTCGTTGACGACGTCGGTGATGGCCGCGATCTGCGAGGGGGAGGGCTCGGTCTCGGGGTCCACCCCGCTGACCCCGATCTGCTCCAGGCCGTAGGCCTCGGTCAGGTAGGTGAAGGCGGTGTGCCCCACGACCACCTCGTCGTGCTCGCAGGAGGACAGCCCCTCCTCGTACTCCTGGCCGATCGCCTCCAGTTCGGCGGTCACGGCCTCCACGCCCTGGGCGTAGCCTTCGGCGCCCTCGGGATTGACCTCGGCCATCCGGTCGCCGAGCGCCTGGGCGGTCTGGGCCATCAGGTCCACGTCCAGCCAGAAGTGGGGGTCGTACTCGCCGTGGTCGTGCCCCTCCTCGGCGGCGGCCTCCTCCTCCGCGTGCGCCTCGTCCTCTGCGTGGTCGTGGCCCTCCTCGTCGTGGCCGTGCTCCTCCTCGCCGTGCCCGTGCCCCTCCTCGGCGTGCCCGTCGCCTTCGGCGTGGTCGTGGCCGCCCTCTCCCGCAGGGTGCAGCTCCACGACGTCGGCGACGTTGAACGCGCTCTCGGCGGCCTCCTGCGTGATCGCCTCGTCCACGGCGGGCTGGAGGCCCTCCACGTAGAAGGCGACGTCGGACTCGCTGACCTCGGCGACCTGGCGGCCCGTCAGCTCCAGGTCGTGGGGTTCGGTGCCGGGCTCGGTGAGCTGGACGACCGCCACCCGGTCGCCGCCGATCCGCTCGGCCAGCCACTCCAGGGGGTAGACGCCGGTGACCACGGTCAGGTCCGCGTCGGCGGGTGAGACACCCGAGTCGTCCGCCCCCTCGCCGCCGCTTCCGCAGGCGGTGATCGTCAGAAGTGTCGCGGCGCCGAGGGCGGCGGCCCGCACGGTTGTCCCAGTTCGCATGGGTCAATTGTCGGGAGAATGAAAACGGTTGTCAATTTGTCTGTTTGGAGCGGACCGCTCACGCGCCCCCGGAACCGCCGTCCGCGGGCACGGGGAGCGGGCGGCCGGACGCGGAACCGGGGGAGCCGCGCGGCCCCCCGGCTCAGGTGGACTCGGAGAAGCGCTCCACGTCGTCGGTGCGCCCCGCGACCACGATCACGTCGCCCTTGTTCAGCACCGTCTCCTGGGTGGCGTAGGTGAACTCCTCCCCCATCCGCTTCACCGACACCACCGTGATCCCGTAGTGCTGGCGCACCCGCGTCTCGCGCAGCGTCTTGCCGATGAGCTCCTTGGGCGCCTTGGTCTTGCCCAGGGAGAAGCCCTCCTCCAGCTCCACGTAGTCGAGCATCCTGCCCGACAGCAGGTGCGCCACCCGCTCACCCATGTCGTGCTCGGGCAGCACCACGTGGGTGGCCCCGACCTGTTCCAGGATGCGGCCGTGGCGGCGGCTCGTCGCCTTCGCCCAGATGTTGGACACGCCCATGTCCACCAGCAGGGAGGTGGCCAGGATGCTCTCCTCCAGGTGGGTGCCGATGGCCACCACCGCGCTGTGGAACTGGCCCGCGCCGACCTGGCGCAGCGCCTCCTCGTCGGTGGCGTCGGCGATCACCGTGTGCGTGAGCGCGTCGGCGAAGGACTGCACCAGCCGCGGGCTGGAGTCCACGCCCAGCACCTCCCACCCCCGGCTGACCAGCTCCAGGCCGAGCGAACTGCCGAACCGGCCCAGGCCGATGACCAGGACCCGCTTGTCGGTGAGTCTCCTGTGCTGCTGCACGGTGTCCCTTCCTTCCCTCGGAGTGCTCTCAGCCGATGATCGGCCGCGCCTCGGCGAGATCGTAGCGCCGGCGGTGGTCGCGGAAGGCCAGCGCCGTCACGAAGGTGATGGGGCCGATCCGGCCCGCCACCATCAGCAGGGCCAGCAGGAACTGGGTCCACGGCGCCAGTTCCGCGGTGATGCCCGTGGACAGGCCGACCACGCCGACGGCCGAGACCACCTCGAACATCACCGGGAGCAGTTCGAACGGGGTGGTGCGCACCAGCAGGACGGTGGTGAAGGCCACGACCGTCGCGGACAGGAACACCAGGCTCAGCGACTGCCGGATCACCTCGGGCGACAGCTGGCGTCCGTAGACGTGCACCTTGTCGTTGCCGCGGACCTCGGCCGCCACCACCAGGAAGATCACCGCCAGGGTGGCCACCTTGATGCCCCCGGCCGTTCCGGCGCTGCCGTTGCCGACGAACATCAGCATGATCGTCACCAGCAGCGTGGCGTCCTCCATCTCCCCGGTGTCCACGGAGTTGAGGCCGCCGCTGCGCGGCATCACGCCGTGGAAGAAGCCGTCGACCAGCCGGGACCACCAGTGCATCTGCCCGAGGGTCTGGGGGTTGTGCCACTCCATCAGGGTGACCAGCAGGGCCCCGCCCACGAAGAGGATCGAGGTGGTGGTGACGGTGAGCTTGGTGTGCAGGCTCCACAGGCGCGGGGTGCGCAGTTCGCGCCGCAGCTCCAGCAGGACGGGGAAGCCGATGCCGCCCAGGATCACCGCCAGGGCGACCGGCACCAGGATGAACGCGTCGCCGGAGAACCGCATCATGCTGTCCCCGTACAGGGAGAGACCGGCGTTGTTGAAGGCCGAGACCGAGTGGAAGAAGCCCGAGTAGGCGGCCTCCCCGAGCGTCATGTCGTAGCCCAGCCACAACCTCGGGGTGATCAGCAGGAACGTCAGTCCCTGACAGATGAGGAAGATCAGGGCCACCCGGCTGACCAGGCCGCGTACGTCTCCCACCCACATGCTCCGGGTCTCGGTCTGCACGGTCAGCTGCATGCGCAGTCCGAACCGGCGGATCATCGCGGTGCCCAGCAGGGAGGCCAGGGTCATGATGCCCATGCCGCCCACCTGCATGAGCGCCAGGACCACCCCCTGACCGAAGGCGTTGAGGTCGTTGCCGATGCTGACCACGCTCAGCCCGCACACCGAGAGCGCCGAGGTCGCGGTGAAGAAGGCCTCGACGAACCCCAGTCCCCGGTGGTCGGGCGTGGTCAGCGGTGTCATCAGCAGCGCCGTGCCCATCAGGTCCACGACCACGTAGGCCATGAGGAACACGCGCGCGGGCTGGCGCCACGTGCTGGCCTCGCGGGTGGTGCTCAGTTCCCGGCGCAGTTTGTACGACAGCCTCGCCGCCCTGAGCGGCAGGAGTGAGCCGCGCAGTCTGCGCAGGGAGCGCAGCCCCGTTCTCAGCCGGTTCTCACTCATCGCTGACCGCGGGTCGGGAAGGGTGCCACGGTGTCTCCTTAGACGTTCCTGGGCGCGGGGAAGTGTGCCGGAGGGTTGCGATCGCGGCACGCCGACCGCCCGTCCTGCATCGTAACCGCGCGGGGGGTGTGCCGGTGGCGCCCGCGGCGGTCTCCACCAGCGGGGACGCGGCCCCGCACCCGGGCCCGCTGCGGCGCCCCGACGCGGGCCCGGGCGCGCCGACCGGGTGCGCCCCGCCCCAGGTCATGCGTGGCGGGCGCCCTCGTGGTCGGCGTGGCCGGGCGGCTCCAGCTGCAGGGTGGAGTGCTCGACGTCGAAGTGACCGGTCAGGCACTCGTGGAGTTCGTCCAGCATGCGGCCGCTGTCGCGCAGGTGCTCCTCGGCGACCACCACGTGCGCCGACATCACGGGCACGCCGGAGGTGATGGTCCAGGCGTGCAGGTCGTGGACGTCCAGGACTGCGGGGTGTCCGAGCAGGTGGTCGCGGACCTCGCTCAGGTCCATGCCCTGCGGTGTGGCCTCCAGGAGGATGTGCACGGCCTCGCGGAGGAGGGACCACGCGCGGGGCACGATGATCGCCGCGATGCCCAGTGAGACGAGGGTGTCCACCCGGTCCCACCCGGTCAGCCAGACGACGACACCGCCCGCGATCACCCCGACCGAGGCCAGGGCGTCGCTCAGGACCTCCAGGTAGGCGCCCTTGACGTTGAGGCTCGCGCGGGCGCCCGAGCGCAGGACGAGCAGCGCGCCGATGTTCATGACCAGGCCGAAGGCGGCCACTGCGATCATGCCCGGCCCGGACACGTCGGCGGGCGCGCGGAGCCGTTCGACCGCCTCCACCACGATGAACCCGCACAGGACGAACAGCACCAGCGCGTTGACGGCGGCGGCGAGGATCTCCGCGCGCTGGTAGCCGAAGGTGCGCCTGCTGGTGGCGGGCCGGGCTGCGATCCACACGGCCACCAGGGCCAGGGCCACTCCGAAGGAGTCGGTGACGGTGTGCCCGGCGTCGGCGAGCAGGGCCAGGCTGTCGCTGAGCGCGGCGCCGACCACCTGGACCACGGCGACGGCGAGCATCATCCCCAGGACCACCGCCAGCCGCCTGCTGTTGGCGGCTCCGGCGGTGACGCCGTGCCCGTGGTCGTGTCCCAGGCCCATCAGCCCTCCCGTTCCGACGTCCTCTCCCGGGGGCGCCGTCCGCGGCGCCCATGGTTCAGCCTCCACTGTTTATACAGCCTGTGCTGTCTATACAGCAAGCCATGTACAATGGTTTTCATGTTGACCTCCGAGCAGCGCCTGTCCGCCATCCACCGGCTCGGCCGCGCCCTGTCCGACCCCACCCGCTGCCGCCTCCTGCTGGCGCTCCTCGACGGTCCCCACTACCCCGCCGGACTCGCCGACCAACTGGGGCTCACCCGCCAGAACGTCTCCAACCACCTCGCCTGCCTGCGCGACTGCGGTCTGGTGAGCACCTCCGCGCGCGGGCGCCAGGTCAGCTACGCACTCGTGGACGACTCCCTGGCCCACGCCCTGGAGGACCTCCTGCGCGTGGTGTGGGGTACCGCGCAGCCGCACGAGGCCCCCGGCGAGCCCCGGTCCGCCTGAGCGCCGCCGCCGCGGGGGCGTCCGGCGGCGTCCGGCGGCGGCCGGTCCGGTGCGCGTGCGCACCGGGCGCACGCCTCCCCGTCACCGCGTGTCCGGGCGCCTGGCTCCCCGCCGCACCCGCCCCGTCACCCCCGGTGTCCCCGTGTCCGGACCGTTTCCGGTTGGCCGGAAGTTGCCACCGTGATGTCCGTTACAGGGCGCGCCCTCCGCGCGGGCACAGGACGCCGCATTTCATCCCATCCGGCTCCGACTTACGGATGAGGACACCTACTTTGGTCAGAAACCGACCCTGCCAGAAGGCTGACGCGTCCCTGAGACTTCCCTGAATCGCGCGGGGAGAGCCCCAAGTCCCGATATAACGCGACGTATGGTGAGTAGAGCGCCCGGCAGGTGCACGAGGCCCGGCAGAGGCGGCCGACACGGCCGCCCCGCACCCGGCAGCCGGACACCGGTACCGCTGTCACCACACCTTCGATCCCGGTCCCGGAACCGGCGGACGACCGTGTGCTGCCCCGGCGCGTACACGCGCTCGACGACCCACACATCACGGCCCGCCCCGTGTCCGCAGTGAACTAGGAGCGAGAACCTCTCATGTCCAGATCGGCCGCAAGGGCCCGCGCCGCGGGTCTCCCCCGGACGGGGACCGCTGCCACCAGCGTGGAAGGGACCCAGGTATGAACCGCGCCGCGGTCATGTCGCTCGGCAACCGGGCACTGGTCCTGCTCATCACCCTGGCAGTCCTCTTCTTCGGAGTCCTCGCAGCGGCGTCGGCCAAACGCGAGCTCTTCCCCGACATGTCCCTGCCGATGGTGATGGTCTCCGGCACCTACCAGGGGGCCGCCCCCCAGGTGGTGGAGAGCCAGGTCACCGAGCCGCTGGAACAGGCCGTCCAGAGCGTCCCGGGCGTCACCACGGTCACCTCGACCTCCAGCACCGGCTCCTCCCAGGTCACGGTCGAGTTCGACTACGGCCAGGACCAGGACGACCTCGTCCGCCAGACCCAGATCGCCGTCGACCAGGTCGCGGGCATGCTTCCCGAGGGCGTCGACACCAGCGTCATGTCCTTCAGCACGGACATGATGCCGGTCGTGATGCTCGCGGCGGGCGCCGCCGACGGCGACGACCAGGCCATGGTCGACCCGCTGGAGACCCACCTCATCCCCGAACTGGAGTCCGTCGAGGGCGTGCGCTCGGCGACGCTCACCGGCGCGGTGGAGTCCGACGTGGTCGTCACGCCGGACGAGGACGAACTCGCCGAGAACGGCCTGTCCCCGCAGAGCCTCGTGGACGCCCTGCAGTCCAGCGGCCTGCTCCAGCCGGGCGGGGACGTCGAGTCCGACGGCCGCAGCCTGAGCGTGACCACCGGTGACCAGTTCACCTCGATCGAGCAGGTCGAGGAGGTCTGGCTCCAGCCCGCCGCCGCGGGCGCGGACATGTCCGCCGCGGCGCCCGGCGCGCCCCCGGCCGCCCCGGCCGACCCGGTCCGGCTCTCCGAGGTCGCCGACGTCGAACTCGTCCAGGACGAGGCCTCCAGCCTGGCGCGCGTCAACGGAGACCCGAGCATCGGCGTCATGGTCATGAAGACCCCCGACGGCAACACCGTCGAGGTCTCCGAGGGAGTCCAGGCGGTCCTGGACGACCAGGCCGACGTCCTGGGCGAGGACATCGACATCAGCGTGGTCTTCGACCAGGCCCCCTACATCAACGAGTCCATCGTCGCGATGCTCGAAGAGGGCGGCATGGGCCTGCTGGCCGCCGTGATCGTCATCCTGGTCTTCCTGTTCTCGATCCGCTCCACCCTGGTGATCGCGGTGTCGATCCCGGTCTCGGTGCTGATCGGGTTCCTGGGCATGCAGGCGTTCGACTTCTCGCTGAACATGCTCACCCTCGCCGCCATCACCATCTCCATCGGGCGCGTGGTGGACGACTCCATCGTGGTCCTGGAGAACATCCGCAGGCACCTGGACTACGGCAAGGAGCGGATGGCCGCGGTCAAGCAGGGCGTGCGCGAGGTCGCCGCCGCCGTGGTCTCCTCCACGCTCGCGACCATCGCCGTGTTCCTGCCGCTGGCCTTCGTCGGCGGCCAGGTCGGCGAGATCTTCCTGCCGTTCGCGGTCACCGCCAGCCTGGCCCTCGCCGCCTCCCTGATCGTCTCCATCACGCTCATCCCGGTGCTGTGCTACTGGTTCATGAGCCCCAGGGACATCGGGGACGCCACCCAGGAGGAGATCGAGCGCGAGGAGTACGAGCGGGAGATGCGCAGCCCGCTCCAGCGCGCCTACCTGCCGGTCATCCGCTGGATCACCACCAAGCGCAGGACCGCCACGATCACCACGCTCCTCGCCAGCGTCTTCATCTTCGGCGGCACGGTCGTCATGGCCAGCGGCATCGAGACCGACTGGATGGGCCAGTCCGAGGAGAACACCTACCAGGTCGTCCAGGAGCTGCCCCCGGGCACGTCCCTGGATGTCGCCGACGAGGAGGCGGCCAAGGTCGAGGACCTCCTCGCCGGCTACGCCTGGGTGGAGTCCTACCAGACCAACGTCGGCGGCGGCGGTATGGCCGCCATGATGGGCGGCGGCGGTGCGGCCCAGGTGGACTACAGCATCACCGCGGACCCCGACACCGACCAGACCCGCAACCGCGAGGTGCTGCGCACGGCCCTGGAGGACCTGGACACCGAGTACGAGCCGCGCCTGAGCGCCATGGCCGCCATGGGCGGTTCGAGCATCGAGGTGCGGGTCAGCGCCGACGACCAGGACACCCTGGCCGAGGCGGCCGGGATGGTCGAGGAGGAGCTGCGCGGCATCGACGGCGCCGACGACGTCGCCAACAGCATCTCCGAGTCCCAGCCCGCGCTGGAGGTCCGCGTCGACGGCGAGGAGGCCGCCGAGCGGGGCATGACCGAGGCCATGATCGGCCAGCAGGTCACCGCCGCCTTCAACGGGCAGAACGTCGGAACCGTCACCCTCGACGACACGCGCCGCGACATGGTGGTCCGCGTCGACGAGGCGCCCCGGACCGTGGCCGATCTGGAGGACCTGCCCGTCACGGGGCCGACCGGCCAGGCGGTCCCGCTGTCCGACGTCGCCGAGGTGACCGAGGTGCGGCAGCCGCCGGAGCTCACCCGGATCGACGGCATCACCAGTGCAACCGTGTCGGCGAGCGCCACCGGTTCCGACCTGGGCGCGGTGAGCGCCGAGATCACGCAGGCCCTGGACACCATGGACCTTCCCGAGGGCGCCACCGCGACCCTGGGCGGCGTCAGCCAGGACCAGAGCGAGGGCTTCGCGCAGCTGATGCTGGCGATGGTCGCCGCGATCGTCATCTGCTACCTGATCATGGTGGCGACCTTCAAGAGCCTTCTCCAGCCGCTGATGCTGCTGATCTCGGTGCCGTTCGCGATCACCGGTTCGCTGGGGCTGCTCCTGGTCACCGGTACCCCGCTGGGTGTGGCGGGCATGGTCGGCATGCTGATGCTCATCGGTGTGGTGATCACCAACGCCATCGTCCTGATGGACCTGATCAACCAGAACCAGAACAACGGGATGCCGCTCAGGGAGGCGATCGTGGAGGGTGCCCGGCACCGTCTGCGTCCCATCCTCATGACGGCGCTCGCGACCGTCGCGGCGCTGACCCCGATGGCCCTGGGCATCACCGGTGGCGGGGCGTTCATCTCCGCGCCGCTGGCGATCGTGGTGATCGGCGGTCTGCTGTCCTCCACCGTGCTCACGCTGATCCTGGTCCCCGTCCTCTACCAGCTGGTGGAGTGGGGCAGCCAGCGCGGCGCGGCCCGCAGGCAGGCGCGCCGCGAGCTGCGCGGGGAGCGCAGGGCCGCGGCCGCCGGGACCGAGCGCACCAAGGAGCCGGTCGGCTGAGCCCAGGCCGTTCCCGGTTCGGGGGCGCCCCGCGCACTGCGCGGGGCGCCCCTCGCCGTTGTCCGGGCGTCCGGCTTCGCGTCTGCGGGGCGTCGACCGGCCGCAGTGGCGCGAACGTGAGTTCGATAAGGAAAAATTCTGCCGAAGTGTTTCATGGAACGACTTGGCGGTAGTGGGCTGGTATCCGCGCCCGGCCCGCCGGTCGGGAAGGGCGCGGTCGCCGTGCCCCGTGGGCCTGCGGGGGTGCAAGCGCGGAGTGCGGCGCCCGCCTTCGTGCGCGCAGAGTCACCGCATGGGGATCGAAGGATATTTGTCGCGCGACAACTTTTTTCGCCCCGTCGCTTTTGAAGGCGTTTCTGAGGGAACGTACTCCTCGCACGGCGACCGTCCCCCGCCCGATCCGAGCTCCCGACAGCGCGTCAGGAGCGAGGGCCGAGCCGCAGGTGCTGACAGGCGACACAAGCACAGAAGGACAGAGCACCGGGGGGTCCTCTCTTGTCCGAGAACAGCGCGCAAACGTCCCGAACCGCCGCAGACCACACGACCGTCATCCCCAGGCCCCGCAGGCCGATGCCCGCCGAGGACGCCACGGCGGAGGAGCTGCTGTCCGTACTCGGAGGGCTGGGGGAGGGCGACCCGCGGGCCAATGGACTGCGTGAGCGGGTCATGGTCCTCTACCAGCCCCTGATCAACAAGATCGCGCGCCGCTACGGGGGGCGCGGCGAGCCGCTGGATGACCTGAAGCAGACCGCGATGGTGGGTCTGGCCAAGGCCGTGCGCGGCTACGACCCGGACCGCGGCAAGCCCTTCGTCTCCTACCTGCTGCCCACGGTGACGGGGGAGATCAAGCGGCACTTCCGTGACCACACCTGGGCGGTGCGGGTGCCGCGCCGCCACCAGGAGAACCGGGTGAGGCTGCGCCGGGTGACGGGGGAGTTCCAGCAGGAGCACGCGCGCACGCCCACGATCGCGGAGCTGGCCCACGAGATGGGGCTGCCCGAGGCCGAGGTCAGCGAGCTGGCGCAGGTCTCGGAGTCCTACCGGTCGCTGTCGCTGGACGCGCCCGACTCCTCCGACGCCGAGGGCCAGGAGGGCACGCGCCTGGAGGACCACCTGGGCTGTGAGGACACGGCATTGGACCGGGTGGTGGAGCGCGAGTCGCTCAGGCCCGCGCTGGCGCGGCTGCCCGCGCGGGAGCGGGAGATCCTGCGGTTGCGGTTCTTCGGGGACCACACCCAGTCCGAGATCGCGGACCGGTTGGGCTACTCGCAGATGCACGTGTCGCGGCTGCTGTCGGGGGTGCTGGAACAGCTGCGAGAGGAGGTCGGCGGGCACGCGCCCGGCCGCTCCTGAGACCTTCCGGAGGGGGCCGCGGGGCCCTCCTCCGGGCAAGCGGGGAACGCCCCCGGGCCGCGGGTCCGGGGGCGGTGCCCGCCGCCCGGACGCGGGCGGACCACGGGCGCAACTTCGCGAGGAGTGTGTTATCGGGCCTGTCGCTGCGTCACCGGAGCGGCGATTTGTGCTATCCGCGCACTCCAGGCAGGCTGCGTCCCATGGACGAAACGAACAAGAGCCTCGACGACCTGGTCCGCGACGAGCTGGGCGAGGAACCGTCGCAGGAGGCCAAGGACTACGCGCGCGAACTCTACGAGCGCTACCGACTGCCCGCGCCCGGCCAGGACGGCGGTGCGGCGGCGCCCCCGAGGGCCGACGCCGGGGAGTAGGCGCGCTCTCCCGGACGCGGCGGCGTACCGGCGCGGCCCCGAGCGGTCCGTGCTCCGGGGCTCCGCTCCGCTTCGCTCCGTGTCCGGGGGAGTGGGCCCGCCCACGGGGCGGGCGGTGACCCGCGTACCGGGTCAGTCGGAGAGGACGGCCTCGTCGGCGTCCTCCGCCGAGGTTTCGCACCCGCGGTCCCACACGAGCTCGAACCAGACCTTGCGGCCCATCCCGTCACCGCGGGGCTCGGTGCCCCACTTGCTGGAGAGCGCCTCGACCAGATCCAGGCCCCGACCGTGCTCGGTGGTGTCGTAGGGGTCCCGGTGCTGGGGCTCGGGCTCCTCGGCCACGTTGCCCAGGTCCCGCACCTCCACCCGAGCCCACCCGGGCGCCAGGTGGACACAGACCTCGAACTTGCCGGTGGCCCGGCCCGAGGCGCTGTGCGTGATGGCGTTGGTGGCCAGCTCGCTGGTGAGCAGCGTCGCCGTGGTCAGCTCCGGCGAGGCGACCAGCTGCCGGGCGACGAACCTCCTCGCGTAGGCGATCTGGCTCGGCAGGCCGGGGAAGCGCCGCCGCGCCGGTCTGGAGGCGGTCTCTGTGCTGTACGGGGTGCGCTCTTCCATGGAACTCGCCGGACGTTGAAAGGGACGGGACGAAGACACCGGGACCTGGAGTGCGTCCGGCTGCGAGGAGGCGGCCCCGCAGGTGGGGTCGTGTGTGTGGAGCACGGCGGGGGGACAGTGGGGTGCTGCGGTGTCACACATTGGGTTCACTCCCCGAGGACGTGTGTTCGCGGCGGTCATGGCAACGGAAGTGCCGGGCCCTCGAAGGCGTCCGTGCCCGTGTAACGGGTCACGGCGCGGGGTGGCCGCACGGGCCCGGGCCCCCTGGGACAGGGAGGGGTGCGTCGGTGCGCCACGCGTCACGCGCAAGGGCGGCGACAGGAGGGAGGAGGGAAGCCGCGAGACTTCCTCCGAGGCGGTGGTGGGTCCTGGGAGCGGTCCGGAGTGGTGGGTCATGTCGGGTGGCGGATGTGCCCTACGACACTGAAGGGCGTATTCGCGCTTAGCATACGCTCCGTGCCTCCCCGGAAACCCAGCTGACCTGGCTTGGCCAGGATAACCCCGGCTGAGCTGGAAAAAGGGGCTGTTCGATCGGATCGCGGGGGTGGCCGGGCACGGATATGTGCCGTGTTTCGGAACTGGTGGGGCCTGTGAGCATCGATAACGATTAGGTCAAGCTCTGCGAAATTTTGTGCCTCCCATGGTCTTGCGCGCTTGTGCTCGACCGGTCAGGGTGTGGACATGCCCTCCCGCGCGCCCCTGCCCCCAGGTCTCGGCGTCGAGATCGACCGCGCGGCGCGCCTGGCCGACGAGGGGCGCGTCCTCGTCGGCGGCAGCCCGCCGCGGGCGGTGCGCCTCAGCCCGGAGCGGGTCAGCGCGCTGATCCGCTGGCTGAGCCGGGCGGTGCCGCGGGACGCGGAGGAGGGCTTGTTCGCCCGCGACCTCATCGGGGCGGGCCTCGCCCACCCCCGGCCCCTGCCCCTCGCCCCGGGGGGCACGGTCGAGGTGGCCGTCGTCGGACTGGACAGCTCCGCCGCGCTGCACGCCACCCTGGACCACCTCGACGAGCACCGCCACGGGACGCGGACCGTGGTCGTCGGGGCCACCGGACCCGAAGCCCGTGCGGCCCGCGGCCGGGGCGCCCGCGTCGTCCCCGGTCCGGCCGGGGGAGCCGGGGCCCGGGCGGCGGCGCTGCGCGCGTGCTCCGCCGAGTTCGTGGCCCTGGTCGAGGCGGGCACCCGTCCCGGCCCCGGGTGGCTGGAGACCGCGCTCGGCCACTTCGCCGACCCGGAGGTGGCGGCCGTGGTGCCCCGGGTCCTGACCGACCGCTCCGCCTGCCTGGGCCACACGCGGATGACCGTGGCCGCCGTCGCCCGCGGGACGGGCGCTGACCGGGGCGCCGACCCCGCCCCCGTCCTGCCCTGGGGGCACGCCCTGCCCTGGCAGGAGCGCCCGGGACCTGCCAACGGGCACACCGACCCGCTGCGGCCGGTCCCCGTCCTGGTGCTGCGCCGCCGCGCCGCCGACCTCGACCCCGGCCTCGGCTCCGCCGCCGGGCTCGACCTGCTGTGGCGGCTCGCCGAACAGGGCTGGTCGGTGCGGTACGAGCCCCGTTCCAGGGTGTGGGCGCCGCCGACCACCGACCTGGGCGCGTACCTTAGCGCCTGCTTCACCTCCGGGGCGGTCGCCGGCCCCCTGGCCCGCCGCCGCGGCGCACGCGCGGCCGGACCCGCGCTGTCCTGGACGGGCGCGGTCGGGCTCGCCCTGCTGTTCGCGGGACGCCCCGCCGCGGCCCTGGCCGCCGGTGCGCTGGGCGGCGCGGCGGTGACGGGCGCCCTCGTGGCCGGGGCGGGCACTCCGCTGCCCGAGGCGGTGCGGCTGGCCGGGCTGGACCTCGCGCACACCGTGCGCACGGGCACGCGCGCGGTCCGTACGGCCTGGTGGCCGCTGGCCGCGGCGGTGGCGGGCGCCGCGGTGCTCGGACGGCGCGGTCGCGGGGTCCCGGGCGTGCCCGGTCCGATCGCCCCGGACCCGCTCGCGGGTCTGGACCGGCCGCCGCGGCGAGGCGGCGCCGCAGGACGCGCCGGCCGCGCCGCCCTGGCCGCGGGAGCGGCCCTGGTCGTGCCGCACCTGGCGTCCTGGCACCGGGGAAGGGGCGCCGCCCTGGCCGGCCCGGTGACCTGGACGGTCCTGGGGATGGTCGGCGACGCGGCGCGTTCCCTGGGCACCTGGTGGGGGATCGCGCGGTCGGGTTCGCCCGCGCCCCTGGTGCCACGGCTCGTGCCCCTGGCCGCGTCCGGCACGGCCGTGCGGGAGCGCTCCGGCCGCACGCGCGGCGCGCGGGTGCCCAAGTGCGGCTCAACGGCGGCCGTGAGCCGGGCTTGACACCTCCGGGGCGGGCGGGGGAGACACTTCCGTGCGGACCACGGGTGTTCTCCGAGCACTTCCGCGCCTTTCGTGAAACCGTCCTGTGGTGGCCCCTGGCCCGCGGGAGGGTGGTTTCGACCATGCTGCGGCAGATTACCGTTTAGCGACATTTTTGTGGTCGTATGTCCGAATGTAAGGCCGCCGGAGGCGTGCCCGCAGGGGGCATGGAGTGTGTTTTCCCAGTTCACGCCAGTCGTCGGTTACCGTACAGAGTTATTTCATTGCAGAACGTGTGAAACTTGACAAATCGACTGCAATCGGGTGCTCAATTGGGCACTGTTGTCTTTTCTTGATGCAGTGTTTACCGTCGAGTGTCTAGCTCACCGCAGACTCTTGACATTCCGGTCACGGATCGTGAACCGGGCGCAAGCGTGTTTCGGCAGTCACCGGGAGCGACCCCCGCCGGTGGTCGCGGGATCGTGAAGGCTTAACGGTGCCATCCACCGATGGCACCGTTCTCCGGCCCTTCGGACCCCCGACCGCGGGCGCCCCCGGCGACGACCGCGCACAACAGGACGAGTGCCGGGCTCGGCCGTGAGGTTCGGAGATAGTTTTGGGCAAGTTCCTGGCCAGGCGGCTGCTGAACTACGTCGTGCTGATCTTTCTCGCGACGAGTTTCGCCTACCTGCTCGCCGCGACGAACCTCTATCCGCGCGGATACTTCGAGCAGATGCAGCCGCCGCCGACGCCGGAGGCGGTCAACGCCCAACTGGACGCGCTCAACCTCAACGACCAGGCGCCGCTCGCCGAGCGTTACGCCGTCTGGCTCGGCGGGGTGGTCCAGGGCGACTTCGGCAGGACCATCCAGGGCGTCGACGTCACTGAGCAGATGTGGATGAAGGCGGGCGTGACCCTGCGCCTGATCACGGTCGCCACCGTCCTCGGCAGCGCCATCGGCATCGCGGTCGGCGCCTACGCCGCCGTGCGCCAGTACCGCAGATTCGACAAGGCGGCCACGGCGGCCTCCTTCTTCGTGCTCTCGGTGCCCACCGTCGTCATCGCGATCGTCGTCCAGGTGCTCGCCGTCACGATCAACGACGGACTCGGCTTCCAACTGCTGCGCTACTCGGGAGAGTACTCGGCGGGCTTCGACGGACCGTGGTGGGAACTGCTGCTCAACCGGATCCACCATGCCGTCCTGCCCACGGTCGTGCTGGCGGTCGCCCTCTTCGCCTCCTTCGCGCGCTACCAGCGCAACATGATGCTGGACGTGCTCAACGCGGACTTCGTGCGCACCGCCATGGCCAAGGGCCTCACCCGCAGGAAGGCCCTGTTCAAGCACGCCCTGCGCACCGCTCTGATCCCCACCATCACCTACTTCACCTTCACCTTCGGTGCCCTGGTGTCGGGAGCCACCTTCACCGAGAAGATCTACGGCTGGCACGGCATGGGGGCCTGGCTGATCGACTCCATCTTCCGCCAGGACGTCCACGTGGTCGCTGCCGTCTCCTGGTTCATGGCGATCACGATCATGGCGGCGTCCTTCCTCTCGGACATCCTCTACGCCTGGCTCGACCCCCGGGTGCGGGTGTGAGCGCCTCCCCCGCCGCCGCCCGCAATGTTCCACCGCGCACGACCGCGCCAGTCCGCCTGGAGAGCACGCCATGAGCACGATCGAAAAGAGCAAGGAGCCCGTCGAGGCGCCGACGGTGCCGCCGGCCCCCAGCCGGTTCAAGGACGTCGTACGCCAACTCCTGGGCACCCGACGGGTCGTCGTCGGCATCGTCATGCTCTCCCTGCTGGCCCTCTTCGCCTTCGTCGGTCCGCTCGTCAGCGGTTGGGAAGTGGGTGAGCGCGACTACGCCGCTCTGCTCGAAGCCCCCTCGGGTGAACACTGGATGGGCACCAACCGCACCGGCCAGGACGTCTTCACCCAGGCCACCGCGGGTCTTCAGACCTCTGTGCTCATCGGCCTGCTGGTCGCCGTGATCTCCACAGCCGTGGCCGCCCTGGTCGGCGCCTTCGCCGGCTACTTCGGCAAGGTGCCGGACCGGGCCCTGATGTGGATCGCCGATCTGGCGCTGGTCCTGCCCAACTTCGTCATCCTGGCCATCCTCTCCAAGCACTTCGTCGGCCAAGGCGGCTGGCTCGTCCTCGTCGTCCTGCTCGCCGCGTTCAGCTGGATGGTCACCTCCAAGATGATCCGGGGCCTGACCATCTCCCTGCGCGAGCGCGAGTACATCCACGCCGCGCGCTTCATGGGCGTCCCTCCGCACAAGATCATCCTGCGCCACATCCTGCCCAACATGTCATCACTGCTCATCGCGGACGCCACTATCACGGTCAGCACGGCGATCATCGGCGAGACCGCGCTGAGCTACTTCGGGCTGGGCGTGCAGTCTCCCGACATCAGCCTCGGCATGGTCATCGCTTCCGGCTCCGCGTTCGCCACCACGGCCCCGTGGATGTTCGCGTTTCCCACAGTCCTGCTGGTGCTGATGGTGCTGGCGGTCAACATGATCGGGGACGGGCTGCGCGACGCCCTCGACCCGCAGTCCATGTCGCGCCGGTCCTGAGGGGGTACAGCATGACCACCGACACCATCGTGACCGCAGAGAGCGCCTCCGGCGGGTTCGCCAAGGACGTTCCGGTCCTGGAGGTCACCGACCTCACCGTCACCTTCCCCGGAATGAACGGCAACCCCGACGTGCGCGCCGTGCGCGGGGTGAGCTACTCCGTCCGCCGCGGCGAGGTGCTGGGCATCGTGGGCGAGTCCGGCTCCGGCAAGTCCGTCTCCTCGATGGCCGCCATGGGGCTGCTGCCCGACCACGCACGGATCACCGGCTCCGTGCGCCTGCACGGCGAGGAGATCCTGGGACTGGACGACCGCGTCATGGCCCGCAAACGCGGCAAGGTCATCTCCATGGTCTTCCAGGACCCGCTGTCCGGGCTCACCCCCGTGTACACGGTCGGCGACCAGCTCGCCGAGGCCGTCCTGATCCACGATCCCTCCGCCCCCGGGGCCAGGGCCCGCGCCCGCGCGGTGGAGCTGCTCGAACTGGTCGGCATCCCCAACGCCGAACAGCGCTACCGCTCCTTCCCGCACGAGTTCTCCGGCGGTATGCGCCAGCGCGTCATGATCGCCATGGCGATGGCCAACAACCCCGACGTCATCATCTGCGACGAGCCCACCACGGCCCTGGACGTCACCATCCAGGCGCAGATCCTCGACCTGCTGCGCACCGCCCGCAGGGAGACCGGCGCGGCCATCGTGATGATCACCCACGACCTCGGCGTCGTCGCCGGGTTCGTCGACCGGGTCCTGGTCATGTACGCGGGCCGCCCGGTGGAGACCGGCCGCGTCGACGACATCTACTACCGCAGCAGGATGCCCTACACCATGGGCCTGCTCGGCGCCGTCCCCCGCATGGACCTGGAGGACCAGGGCGCCCTCGTCCCCATCAAGGGCACCCCGCCGTCGCTGTCGGACCTGCCGCCCGGATGTCCCTTCGCTCCGCGCTGCCCCCTCGTCCGGCCCGAGTGCGAGCTGGCCGAGCCCGAGCTGCTGGCGGTGGGCTCGCAACCCCCCGAGGAGGAGATCCGAGCCCGAGGGGCCGAGGCGGCACCTGTAGCCGCGGAGGCCGACGCCGAAACCCAGAGGGTGGCGTGCATCCGCTCCGGCGAGATCACCGAACAGGAGTGGACCGCACAGGACATCTACCCGGTACCGGAGATCCCCGAGACCCCGTCCTCCGACGTGCCTCGGGAGGACCGACCGGAGGTTCTGCGGGTCACCGACCTCGTCAAGCACCACTCCCTGATGAAGGGCGCGGTGTTCAAGAGGCGTGTGGGCACCGTATTCGCGGTTGACGGCATCGACTTCGACATCCGTGAAGGCGAGACCCTCGCCCTGGTCGGCGAGTCCGGCTGCGGGAAGTCCTCCACGCTCATGGAGGTCATGGGCTTGGAGAAGCCGCAGCGCGGCGGTGTCTCCGTCATGGGCCGGGACGTCGCCGCCCTGGGGCGGGCCGACCGATTCGCACTGCGCCGGGACATGCAGATCGTCTTCCAGGACCCGATGAGCTCGCTCGACCCGCGCATGACGGTGTTCGACATCATCGCCGAGCCCCTGCGCACCCACGGCGGGGCTCCCGCCGACGTCACCCGCCGCGTGTACGAGCTGATCGACCTGGTGGGCCTCAACACCGAGCACGCCACACGCTTCCCCGCGCAGTTCTCGGGCGGCCAGCGCCAGCGCATCGGCATCGCCAGGGCCCTGGCGCTGGAGCCTAGGTTGTTGGTACTCGACGAACCGGTCTCGGCCCTGGACGTGTCCATCCAGGCGGGCGTGGTGAACCTGTTGCAGGAGCTCCAGGCGCGACTCGGCCTGGCCTACCTCTTCGTGGCACACGACCTCTCGGTGGTCCGCCACATCGCCGACCGGGTGGCGGTCATGTACCTCGGCCGGATCGTGGAAATCGGCGACACCCGTTCGGTCTACTCCCGTCCGGCCCATCCCTACACCCAGGCTCTGCTGTCAGCGATCCCGGTCCCCGACCCGGAGAGGGAGCGCACACGCAGGCACATCGTTCTGGACGGCGATCTGCCCAGCCCCGCCGACCCGCCCTCGGGTTGCCGCTTCCGGACCAGATGCCAGAAGTTCGCCACGCTCTCCGAACCCGACCGGGAGCAGTGCAGGAGCGTCGAGCCCCAGATCCTCGCCGTGAACGACGGTGACCAGGCGGCAGCCTGCCACTTCGCGGAGCGCTAGGAGGTCGTCCGACCCCCGACGACCGGCTCGTCACGGCCAGCGCCACCCCGCGCGCTGGCTGCATCACCCCAGAGAGGAAATCCCCATGCGAATCGGGAAGGCGCGCTACCTCGCCCCGGTCGCGGCACTGGTGATGGTCGCCAGCGCCTGCGGCGGCGGTGACGAGGGCAACGACCGAGAGGCGGCGCAGGAGGAGGTCGCCTCCCTCCCCGCCGAGGACCTGAACCCCGCCCCCCGCGAGGACCTGAAGGAGGGCGGCACCTTCGTGTGGGCCATCAGCGCCTACGACCAGCAGCACAACATGTGGCACACCCAGGGCAACCTGGCCAACGTGCGCCGCGTGTCCGCCGCCGTACTGCCCAACCCGACCCGCTACGACGCCGAGGGGCTGCCCTCGCCCAACGAGGACTTCGTCCTCGACTTCGGGGTCAGTGATGACGGCCTCGAGGTCTTCTACGAGCTCAACCCCGACGCCGTGTGGTCCGACGGGGAGCCCGTCACCTCCGAGGACTACGAGGCCCAGGTCGAGACCGTCAGCGGTTCGCGCGAGGGCGACTGGGAGCTCGGCGGTACCGCCGGATACGACCAGATCACCGAGTTCGTCCCCGGTGACGACGAGTACTCCTTCACCCTCAGGTTCGACGAGCCCTTCGCTGAGTGGCCGTCCCTGTTCTCCCCCCTGTACCCCAAGGAGTACATGGAGGACGAGGAGCTCTTCAAGGAGGGCTACGTCAAGGACTACCCCGTCACCGCCGGGCCCTTCGGCAACGTGGAGTTCGACGACGTCGCCGAGCGCATCACGATCACGAGGAACGAGGACTGGTGGGGGACCGAGCCCCTGCTGGACGAGATCGTCTTCGACGCGATGGGGACCGACGCCATGGCCGGTGCCTTCAACAACGGTGAGATCGACGGCTTCTATCTCGGCTACGACGCCGCGGGCTACGAGCTGCTCAAGGACCGTGAGGGCACGTACTTCACCGAGGCGGTCAACCACGGCCACCGGTTCGCCTCGCTCAACGGCGCCAGCCCGGACCTGGAGGACGTCCGCGTCCGCCACGCGGTCTCCCTGGGTCTGGACACCGACGCCCTCGCTGAGGTCGCCCTCGGCGCGGTCGACTGGCCGATCACCGGTGAGTCCAATCGCATGCTGAGGTCCAGCCAGTACGGCTATCAGGACAACAGCGAGGGGTACGGGGAGTACGACCCCGAACGTGCCGGGGAACTGCTCGACGAGGCGGGCTGGACCCTGGAGGAGGGAGCCGAGTTCCGTACCAACGAGGACGGCGAGACGCTGACCCTGGACTGGGTGGCCTCCGACGACATGGCCATCGCCCAGGACGAGGCCGAGATCGGTCGCGACATGCTCGCCGATATCGGCATCGAGGTCGACGTCCAGCAGGTGCCGAGCAACGCCCTGTTCTCCGAGTACGTCATTCCGGGCAACTATGAGGTGGCCACGTACGTCCTCGTCGGCTCCAACCCCTACGCGGGTGACGCCAAGGAGAACTACGCGATGCCGGACGAGAACGGTGAGTGGGGCAACAACCTCGCCCGTACCTCGACCGAGGAGATCGACCAGAAGTTCGACGAGATGCGTGCCGAGACCGACCCGGACCGCTACGCCGAACTCGCCAACGAGATCGACCGCCTCCTGTGGGAGGAGGTCGCGACCATCCCCTTCTTCGAGCGTCCTGGTCTCTACGTCATGAACGAGGACCTGCACAACTGGGGAGAGTTCGGTCTGGCCTCCGACTACGTCTACGAGGACATCGGCTGGACCGCCGAGTAGTCCCGTGACGTCACCGCGCGCCGCCTGAGCGGACGCGCCGGGGCGCCGGTCCCCGCACGGGGACCGGCGCCCTTCGCCGTGCACCGCCCGGTGCCGACGCGCCTCCCGCGCGGCCCGGCGCCGCGTGTGCGCCGTTCGCCGTTCCCCGTGCCGTGCGGTCCGGGGCCGTCCGCGCCGTTAGCCCTTCCCCCGCGTCCCGTCCGGCCCGGTGCCGACACGGCCGCGCGGCCCCCGTGCGGTGTGTCATCCCCCACACACGGCGCGTGCGCTGCTTTGGGGCGGGGGCTGGGGTTGGGGCCGCGGACCCGGCTGTGGCAAGGTCTAGGCATCGTTTCCGGCTCGCCGCGCCCGTCTGCCCGGGCAGGCGGACGACCGGGAACACCGGGGCCGTCCGCCGGGAGGCCCGCGCTCCCCCGTGGCCGTGCTGTACCGCCGCGGGTCCACGTCTCCTCCTGGCAGCGCCCCAGCCCCCACACCCCCTGTCCCGCTGCGTTGGAAAGCCCTTGATGAGACCTCACCCGATCGCCGCCGCGGCCGCGGCGGCGCTGCTGTGCTCTGCCCTCACGTCGTGTTCCCCGGAAGCGGAGGAGACCTCGGCGCAGCAGCAGACCGGTGCCGCCGCCGAACCGGACGCGGAGGCCGACGAGTCCGGTTCCCCGGCGGAACAGACCCCGGACGAGACTCCGTTGCGGACGCCGGAGGGGGATCGGGGCGGGCCGGTCGGCTGGGCGGGCGAGCCGCTGGAGCGCGACGGCGAGGAGTACCCGGGCGCGGTCGGCGGGGCCGAGGGGGAGACCGTCACGGCCTCCGACGCCGGGGAGCTGGCCGACCACCTGTCGGCCGAGGAGCCGCTCACCGTCGAGGTCACCGGATCGATCGACCTGGACGGGACGGTGGAGGTCGGTTCGGACAAGACCCTCGTGGGCGTCGAGGGCGGAGCCGAGCTCACCGGCGGGCGCTTGGTGGTCGACGGGGCCAGCAACGTCATCCTGTCCAACCTGCGGGTGGAAGCCGACGGGACCGCGGTGTCCGTGCGCGGCGGAGCCCACCACGTGTGGGTGGACGGCTCCACCTTCTCCAGCAGCGGGGACGACCCCCTCGTCTCGGTGACCGGCGGCGCCGACCACGTCACCCTGTCCTGGAACCACTTCGCCGACGCCGAGTCGGCGCTCGCCGTCGGGGGCGGGGAGGAGGAACCGGGAGCGCTGCGGGTCACCGTGCACCACAACTACTTCGACGGGACGGTGGGACGCCACCCCAGGGCGCGGTTCGCCGAGCACGTCCACGTGTTCAACAACTACTTCCGGGCCAACGAGGGGTACGGGGTGGAGTCGGCAGACGACTCCAACGTCCTGGTGGAGGGCAACTACTTCGAGGGCACCCGGCTCTCGGTGGCCACTCCGGAGGAGGAACCCGGCAACGTGGTCACCCGCGACAACCTGCTCGTGGACTCCGCGCAGCCCGACCTGCTCGGCGAGGTCGCCGATCCGCCCTACGCCTACGAGATGGACGACACCGCCCGCGTCCCCGACGTGGTCTCGGCGGAGGCCGGCATCAGCTGAACGAGTGGTACTCGTAGCTCTCCCCGACACCGCTCTCGGCGCGGTAGTCCAGCCTGCGGGGGTACCCCTGTTCGTCGATCCACAGCTCGAACTCGGCGTCCCTGACGGCGGTGAGTGTGTTGCGCCCGCTCTCGGGGTCGTAGCCGCCCAGCATCGCCGTGAACGTGCCCGTGTAGTGGTAGGCGCTGTGCGTGCTGTGCAGCTCCGGCCACTCCAGGCTCACCTCCTCCCGTCCCTCCAGCGCGAGGTCGGTGGAGGTGGCGAGCACCTCGCGGAGCTTGGCCGCCCCGTACGAGCGTGAGCACAGGTACCGGTCGGCGGAGCTGGGCGGGTCCAGCAGTTCCAGGCCCCGGTCGGCGGTCATCATGAGCTGGCCGCCGCCCACGTCGTAGCGGTACACGCTCAACCCGTCCGTGCTGGAGAAGTAGTGGTCGAACTCCGGTTCCGCCCCGGCGTCGTACATGGCCTGCCCGCGGCCCGAGGTGATCGGGTCGGCGGCGGCCGTGGGGCGGGGAGCGGGCGGCTCGGGGAGGGCGTCGGCCGATCCGGCGCCGGGGTCCGGCGCGTCCCGCGGGTCGGTCTCCCCGTCGTGCACGGTGAAGGTGAGGTGGAAGGCCGAGGAGTCCTCCACGAGTTCGACGGCGGCCTCCAGGTAGGCCTCGGCGTCCTCGGGGGCGGCCGAGGTACGGGCGGAACCGCTCCGCGGCGGACGGGACTCCGGGCCCTCCGCCACGTCCAGCGGCGGCAGCGGGTCGCCCACGACGAGCCGGGCCACCGCCCACCCGCTGGCGACCACGGCCAGGCAGACCAGCACCATGAGGAGGGAGACGAACCAGTTGGGCCGCCCTCCCGTTGAGGAGGGCTGCTCGTCGGGGTCGGAGGGGTGCGGCATCGACGGAATCGACACGGCCTGGGCCTCGTTTCTGCGGATCTTCGCGCGACCGCCGGGGGACACGGGACGCGGGGGGTTTGCTGATCGTTCTCGTCCGGCACCGGAGTGTGACGGGTGCTACGACGCGGTGACGCAGTGTTCCGTTCGATGGTCCCACGCATGTGATCGCTTCCGACATCCACGAAAGCGAGCACCCAGTCGCGGTGCGGTGACTCCACGAACGGTGCGAGGAAGCCGAAGGTGCGGGTCCGCGAGAGCCGTCGCAGGGTCTCCTGGGCGGCGTGCTCCCACAGCAGCCGGACCGCGGTCCGGGCTGCGGCGGAGGCGGCGAAGGTCGGACTGCGGAAGAGTTCGTGCAGATCCCGGCCCTCCAACCGCAGGACGGTGGCCTCCAGCACCCGCGCGTCCAGAAGACCCAGGAGGGACAGCGCGCAGTCCGTCCGGGCCACCGGGTCGGGTAGGGCTCCGGCCCGCGCGCAGCGCAGGACCGCCTCCGCGGCGTCGGCGGGATCGAGCCTCCAGTCCCCGTCCGGCGCGGGTTCGTGGCCGGTTGTGGCCGTGCCGTCACCGGTCTCGTCCGGGGGGCGGGAACCGGGCGTGTCACCCAGCGCACGGTGCACGGCTCCCCGCAGCTCCGCGGGGAGCCGTTCCAGTGCCCCGTGCGCGGCGGCCGCGACGGCCAGGGACAGTACGACCAGCAGCAGTGCGGCGTACTCCAGCAGGGTTCCGCCCCGGTCCACGTGTCCACCTCCTGTCGTTGCCCTGTCGCGTCGTGCCCGCCTCCGGCCCGGACCCGTTCCGGGGCGGCTCCGGGCTCGTGCCCTACCCGTGCCGTGCCCGGTTCGGGCCGTGCGTGCCCTGTGTCGTGTCCGCTCCGGGCCGTATCCGCTCCGAGCCGTGTCCGTTCCGGGTCGTACGTGTTCTGGGTCGTGCGCCCCGCTCCGGGAACCGGTGAGGGTGGGCCCCGCGCGGCGGCCCCCGGAGCTCGGCCGCCCTACGGACGGGTGCGCGGGTCCCCGGGGCCTCTAGGACCGCCGGGGGGCGAAGAGCTGTGGCGGCTCCCTCTCGTAGGCGCGCACGCGGCCGCGGACGAGCTCCAGGTGCTCGGGAGGGCACGACCAGCCCTGGCGGGTGAGCGAGCGCAGGATGCGGCGCAGCAGCCGTCCCGGCCGCAGTTGGAGGTCGTACACGCTCGCCGACACCACCTCCCAGCCCTGCGTCCGCATCGCCGCGTACCGGACCCGGTCGCTCGCCCCGGCCACCGTCGAGGAGTGGAACTCCGGGCCGTCGTACTCCAGCGCCACCCGTTGGTCGGGCCAGCCGAGGTCGGCGTGGAACACGCCCTCGTCGGTGTGGACCGGGCACCGCGGGACGGGGGGAGGCAGGAGCGCCTCCAGGACCAGCACACGCGTCCACGACTCGGCGGGCGACCGGCTCAGCGCGCAGGAGTAGCGCAGGGCGGTGCGCAGCTGCCCCAGCTGCCGCTGGGAGCGGGCCCGCCGGGCGGCGCGGAGCAGGTCCCCCCTGGTGGCCAGCCCCCGGGAGAGGAAGGCGTCGAGGCGGGCCGTGGCCGCGAAGACCGAGGGCGCGCGGGCGGCGACGTCGACGGCCGCGCGCACCGCCGTGGTGACGCGCACGCCCTCCACCACGTCGCGGTCC
Source organism: Nocardiopsis akebiae (assembly GCF_018316795.1). Taxonomy (NCBI): domain Bacteria; kingdom Bacillati; phylum Actinomycetota; class Actinomycetes; order Streptosporangiales; family Nocardiopsidaceae; genus Nocardiopsis; species Nocardiopsis akebiae. Next base: position 5,401,322 of record NZ_CP074132.1, on the reverse strand, counting down.
GCGGCGGGCACGTGCTCCCGGTGGGCGACCACCGGCATGCCGCTGGTGCGTACGCCCCGGGGGACCGCCACGTGCGGGCGGGTGAGTGTGGCGCGGGTGCCCGCCGGGTGCAGGTCCACGCCCCACACGTAGGAGGCGGTCACGTCGCAGACCACCGCGTCGGGGGAGATCGGGCCGACGATCGGCGCGAGCGTGCGCAGGAGGAGGGAACGGTCGGGAAGGGTGTGCTCACGGACTGTCATACCGTCCAGGTTCGGGGGCCCACGCAGCCCCGGCAAGGCCCTTCCGCGGTCTGTGGACAACCCCCGCACCCCCGCGCGGGGCTCGGTCACCGCATGGGACCGACGCCCGCCGCCAGGTGGATGTGGTCGATGTGGTTCTGGGTGTTGCTGCCCCGGTCGCCCATGGAGCGGCTCACGCTCGACCAGGGACCCACCGGGTCCGGGTTCGCACCGGTCGCGTTCCAGATGCGCTGCTCGTAGATGATGCCCTTGACCCCGAGCTGGTGGGAGTTCTGGATCACCCAGTCGATCACCGTGATGGCGGTGGCGTGCATCTGCGGGGTGGGCACCCCGCCCAGCTCCGCCATCATGTAGTCCACCGCCTCGCCGCTGTGGTGGTCGCTGCCCGGCTCGGTGCGCCGACCGCCCGCGGACAGGTAGAAGCCCGGGAACTGCTGCTGGAGGCGCTCGTGCGCCGAGCACATGATGGGGTGCAGAGACCCCAGCGAGGCGCAGTCCACGCTGGGTCCGCCGCCTCCGACGAAGTCGGGGTTGAAGCCGTAGCGGCCCTCCTGGTCGACCAGGTGCACGTCGATCAGCCGTTTGGCGGACGCGAGGTCGTCGACGGTGCCGCCGTCGCAGACCAGCTCGCCCCCGTCGCGCCCGCACTGGTGGGGGATGCGGACGATGGCGATGGCCGAGGCGTTGCCGACGACGGTGTTGGTCTCCTCCTCGCCGCCGTCGCAGACCACGTCGTTCCAGTGCCGGGACCCGTCCTCCTCCAGTTCGCGCTGGCACACGGCGCCGCGCACCTCCACCCGCACGATGTTCCCGCTGCGCCCCATGACGTTGTCGCTGGCGCGGATGTCGGTGAGGACCGCCCCGTTGCTCCGCGCGTACTCCTCGGCGCGCGCCTCGGCGGCCTCCTCGTCGAACCAGGGCATGGGGTAGGCGCCGTCCACGATGTCCTGCGCGGCCCGCTCCTGGAGGGCGCCCACCGCCGCCAGCGCGGCGGCGTCGGCGGCGGTCTGGGTCTGGGAGCGCTGGTCGTTGGCGGCGCCCACCCGTACGAACAGCAGGGTCAGCGAGAGCAGGGCCAGGGTGAGCCCGAACAGGAGCAGGACGTTGGCCTGTCCGTCGTCGCCTCCGCCCGGCGCGCGCCGCCGGGACGGAGGGGCGGTGTGGGGGAGGATCCGTCGCAGTCCCATGCCTTTTCCATCAGGGGAGGGGGTGCTCCCGGGAGGAGGGGAGCGCTGGAGGGGAAGGACCGGAGCGCGTCGCGCGTGGTGAGCACGCGAACACGCCCGGACAACGTCCCGACCAGCGCAGCTTATCCGGGCATGTCGGGAAGCGGTAGGGGCCTGTGGACGACCGCGTCCGCTCGTGGGGCCGGTGTGAAAGGTGTTCGCCCTGTTGGGACGCGACGTGGCGACGCGGCGGACGCGGGCCCGCGTCCGCCGGGCCGCGGGGCCGTACGACTTCGTAGGAATTGTCCGGCGGATTTCTGGCGAGTGTGGGGCCCATGACGGGTTCCGCACAGGGAGGATGGACCCTGTCCGACGCGTGCAGAGTCGTGGTGCGTGGTCGGATTCGCACCCATTCCACCGCAGAAGAAGCGAAGGCGAGGACATGAGCGCCCGTAAAGCGATGACCCCCGTCGAACAGGACGAGCTCCTCCGCAGGATCGGGACGGACCTGCTCCGGGCGGCCCCCGACGACTGGGTCAAGCTCCGGCTCGTGTACTCCGGACTGGGCGCATGCGAGACGGCCCTCTTCGAGGTGATGTTCGAGGAAGGCCGCAGCAGCGGCTGGGTCCCGCCGCTGTCCGCCCTGGAACGGCTGCGGGAGATCCGCGCGGGGATGTACGCCGAGAGGACGGGCACCTGGTACACGGCCTACTACGAGATCGACCGGCCCGCGAGCTACCGCGTCCGCTACGACTACGAGAACGAGCCGCACTTCGACGAACCGCGGGACGACGCCAGCTACCTGCTCGACCTGGAGCACTTCCCCCGCGACGACGAGCACGTCCCCGCCTGGCTGCGGGACCGGCTGGAGGGCGACCGCGTGCCCGAGACCCAGGACGGCGGATCCCCCTGGAGCCTGCTCATCGCCTCGCGTCCCGAGCCGCGGACGCGGATGTCCCCGGGGGACATGACCCCCGAGGAGATGATGGACACCGTCCAGGAGATCGTGGACCGCACCCTGGACGCGGTCCAAGGCCCCTGGACGGAGGTAGTCGTGGACTACCGGGGCCTGTTCGGGGTCTCCTCGTCACGGGTGAGTGTGCGCAGACCCGACGGCGGCACGGAGTGGGACCTGCTCCTCCCCGAGGTCGGACGGCTGCTGGACCGGTTGCGCACCGGCATGTACCAGCCGGGCAAGGGCACGTGGTTCACCGCCCGGTTCACGGTGCAGGAGTCGCGGGAGATCGGGGCGCACTTCGACCACGACGCCCCGCCCGAGTTCGACGTCGAACCCGACCCCCGAAACTTCCACCAGGACATCCAGCACTTCCCCCGCGGCGCCGACCACCTGCCCGACTGGCTGCTGGACCGGCTCAGCCTGGCCCAGCGCATGATCCGCACCGGGCAGCCCTGAGGGCTCGCCCCGGTCAGGGCATCCGTCGCCGGACGGCCTCCCACACGTGGACGTCGGCGACGGTGGCCTGGAGGTCACCGGACCCCAGGGGCGTCACGGTCGCCGAGCGCACGTACGGGCCGTGGCTCCAGCGGCGCGAGGTGCTGTCCGGGACCGCGGTGGCGCCCAGACGCCCCAGAGCCCCCGGCGGCCCCGCCAGCAGCCGCAGCCGCCACGTGGCCCGGACCGCGCCGGGGCCGTCGTACCCCGTCCCCGTCAGCAGCGGCAGGGAGCCCACCAGGCGGCCGCCGGAGGCGGAGCCGCCCTCGGCCCGCAGTGGGAAGCGCCGACCCATGTCGGTGCCGCGCACCACCTCCACGGCGTACTCCGCGCCCTCCGGGAGCGGAGAGGCCAGCCGCACCTCGAAACGCAGGAGCCCCGCGCGGCGCCCCGCGGGGCTCGCCCGCACGACGTCCACCTCCAGTGTGGGCGCCAGCGGCGACGTCACGAGCCCCAGCCGGTCGTTGACCGTGTAGTAGGGGCGCACCCGCGTGCCGCCCCCCTCGCCCCGCTCCACCTTCTGGTCCGGGTACCGGATGATCTTCCGGTAGCCCGCCACACCGGACAGGTGACGTCCCACGGTGCACTCGGTCCCGTCGGAGAGCACCAGACGCAGCTCCCACTTCTCCGATTCGCCGTACCGGTCGTGCACCACGACCTCGGGGTCCACCACCGCCGTGAAGCGGCCGTCACCGGCAACCGGCGCGGAGAACTCCCGCAGCGCCCCGGGAGACGTGCGCAGCCGCACCGCCAGGCGCGCGTGGGCGTCCGGGACGTCGCGGCCCAGCACCCGGCCCTGCACGGTGATCATCCCGTCGGCCGACTCCACGTGCTCCACCTCGGCGTGGTGCGCCGAGCGCCGCACGTGCAGCACCAGACGGCCCTTCGCCGAGCGGGAGGGCAGCACCAGGGACAGGCGCCCGACCCGTCCGGGGTCCAACGGGAACCCGTGCTGGCGGATCTCCACGTCGTGGACCGGGGTCTCCCGGTCGCCGTCGAGCCGCAGCACCTCCCACGTGCGCGCGGCCAGCCGATCGCGCGCGGCGTCCACGACCACGTCGCCGCCGTCCGGCTCCAGTTCCACCCGCCTGCCCTCCAGGGTCAGCACCACCCGGTCGGGCGGATCGGTGAACGACAGCACCGCGGCCCCGTCCCCGGCCACGCGCACCCGGCAGGCTGCGGCCGGTTCGGGGCGCGGCGCGGGCACCGACACCGGCGGCGGAGGCGTTGCGTGACCGGAGAGGTCGGAGAACAGCTCTTCGTGCATCAGCATGACGTTGGCCGGGTCGAAGCGCTCGGAGCCGGTCAGCGCGGCGGACGACATCCGCCGGCGCAGCTCGTCGTCGGCCATCAGCTGGGCCAGCCCCTCGGCGATCCCCGGGGCGGACCGGTTGGGCACCAGCAGCCCGTCCTCGCGGTCGCGGATGATCGACGCCGGGCCGTGCGGGCAGTCGGTGCTCACCACCGGCAGCCCCGATCGCATGGCCTCCACGATCGTCATCCCGAACGGCTCCTCGCTGGAGGTCACCGCCGCGAACGAGCCCTGGGCCCAGGCCTCCTCCACCCGCGGGTGCGCGCCCATCAGCCACACGCGGTCCTGGAGCCCGAGCGAGTCGACCAGTCGGACCAGCGCCGCACGCCGGTTGCCGCGCCCGTAGATCCGCAGCGTCCACTCGGGGAACTCCTCGCTGACCATGGAGAAGGCCTGCACCAGGAGGTCGTGCCGTTTGCTGGGGGCGAGCCGCCCGGCGGACACGATGGTGCGGCTGTTGTGCCCGTTGGCCGTGAACGCGGGCGCGGGCACCGAGTTCGGGATGGACAGCACGCGTACCCGGGGCAACGGCATCCGCTCCCGGTACGTGCGCGCGTCTGCCTCGGTCACCGTCACGAAGGCGTCCAGGTGGGGGTAGGCCTCCTCCATCACCCGGCGCAGCGGCTCGGAGTGCTGGTCGTAGGTCAGGTGCTCCTGGCCGACCTTGACCACCCGGCTCGGAGCGGCCCTGGCGATCACCACGTTCAGCCCCGGCCGGGTGCCCACCACCACGTCGGCGTCGGTGGTGGCCAGGTACTCCTCCAGCCGGTCGTCGGTCAGGCGGCTGTGTGTGGGACCGCGTGCGTCCTCCGGAGGAAAGAGCAGCGGCGGTACACCGGCCCGTTCCGATCCCTCGTACAGCGGGCGGCCGTCGGTCCCCGTGCCCTGGTCGCCGCCGTATCCGCGGACGTCCACGAGCGGACGCAGGCGCACCTGCGCGGGTACGGGCAGAACGGGCTCGGCGCGGTGCCGGAACACCGAGACGATCTCGACCTCGTGCCGGGCGGACAGCGCCGCCGCCTGGTTGGCGACGGTGCGCACGGTTCCGCCGATGCCGTACATGTCGTTGATCAGATAGGCGATCTTCACCGAACCCCCGGGTGGTCAGCGCCGACCCGTGCCCCCACGAGACGGCAGCGATGCACGTCTTCCACACCAGAGCCCCCGCAGAGGCGGCGTGGGAACGTTCAGGGTACGAACGCTCCGCAGAGAGAAATGCCCCTTATGTCTGATAAGACCCTGGTATTTACTAATTTCTGTGGGTGTTTTGCGGAACCTTAACAAGCCGCGGAGAAGCCGCACCCGGTCCTGTGAGCGGAGCTCGTGTAAGGGGGCGCGGGCACGAGTCGGCGGGGGAAGGCGGCTTGGGAAGGGGTGGACGGCACCCTCAGTAGGTGCCGGTGTCCTCCCAGTAGGCCCAGGCTGCGCAGGGCGAACCGTAGGCGTCGCCGATGTGGCCGATCCCCCAGGAGATCTGAGTGGACGGGCTCTCCCGGAAACCCTCGGGCATGGAGCCGTGCCTGGCCGGGTTGAACCCGGAGATGCCGTGGTCACCGGTCTCGGTGTTGACGAACGTGTGGTCCCAGTGGGAGACGACGTTCCACAGGTTGCTCAGGCACTCCCACTCGTTCTCGGTCCAGCCGCGGTCCGCGGCCATGCCCATCGCGAGCGCCTCGTTCTCCAGGGCGTTGGAGTTGCCCTGGCCCCACTCGTACTCCTCGGGTTCCTCCGGCCGGTCGGCGTCCACCCAGGTCTCGTCGCCGCAGCCGGGGCCCTCGACCAGGCACACCATCTGCCGGACGCCGCTGTTGAAGGTCTGGCTGAGTTCGAGCTGGTAGACCGCGACCATGATCGCCGCGGCCAGCACGGTGACCGCCGCCAGCTCGACGAACGCCGCGCCCCGGTCGCCCCCGGTCCTTCGAACGGGACGGAACCGTTGCAGGAACCGGCCGCCCCGGTGCCGCCTCGGCGGCCCGTTGCGCTCACCGGACCGCCCGGGCGGCCCGGTGGGGGAGGGCCGTCGGGTGTCCCCGAGCTCGGGGCGGTGGGGAGTGGGCAACGCCGCCTCCTAGGCGATCTGGTTGGCGGGGGGCTTCAGGAGATGGGGATGTCCTCGATGGGATCGAAGTTCGGTATTTCGACCGTCACGGATTCGATGTCGTCAGGAACCGAGAAGAGGGACCAGTAGGTGACCTCATCTCCACTCCCCAAGTTCTGGACAAGATCGTTTGAGATGCTTCCCGAGCAGAGGCAGGTGCCATTTCCGTCCATTATCGGGTGGTACCTTGTTCCTTCGTCTGAGTTTGCCATGGTAACCCCAGCGAAATTTTGCCCGGTATAGGAGTACGAGCGGTCCCTCAGCCAAAGCATGGATGCCTGGCCATTGCCGTTGTTTTTTATTCCCCAGGTGAGTGAGAGGAAGGATCCGGAGTCGTCCCTCTCTGCTTGATGGACCTCAGCCACGAGATCGCGTGATTCCTCTGTGCTTCCGGGAGAGGTGCCCAAGATTTCAAGGTCATTTTTTGGATGAGCTGAGGTGGCGCTGGCTCCTGCCGAAGTGGTAAGTGGCATCGAAATGGCGAGGAGCAGTAGGCCTAGAGAACGGGTCGAATTTTTCATACTGATTCCTCGCTATTTTTCGAAAGTGACACTGACTCTACGGTTGCGTTCGCGCCCTTCTTCTGTGTCGTTGCTGGCGATGGGTGCGCTGGATCCGTAGCCTTCAACTTCGAAGCTGATGCCGTCTCTGGTGATCAATTCAGAAAGAGATGATTCGACGGCTTCGGCTCGACCCCGGGACAGGGGGAGGTTGATTGATTCGCTGCCGGTGTTGTCGGCGTGGCCAGCGATGTTGACGGTATTTGAGCTTGCGTCGTCGATCTCTGTGGCGACCTGTTGTAGAATCTCCTCGGCATCTGTGCTCAGTTCATCGCTTCCTGTTTCAAACAGAACGTCGGAAGAAAGTATGATGCTGACTTCTTCGTTGCTTTCCGTTCGGCCGGTCTGGTCCTCAAGGTCGTCGGTGATGGTGACGAGGTCAATGATCCTAGGTTCTGACAGTCCCGAGCTCTCAATTGTTTCGGAAGATTGACTGATCGGAACATTGAGTAGGGGTGGCGTCAAGGGGTTGGTTACTGTCATGGATTCTACGTTGCTCGGTGGTGCTGGGTAGACGACCCACATTTCCAGGGTTTCGCCGCCTGCTATGTTCCCCCCACTGGGAGAACAAAAACAAGAACCGTCACTTTTTTCGTAGTTCAGATGGCGTTTTCTATTGACTGGGTCCAGTAGGGATACGCCGCTGGCTTCCTGTGGGTTGTCTGGTACCCCTAGGCCACTGTACAGGAGGAAGGGAGAACTGGATTTGTTGGTGACTCCAAATCGAAGTCTGAGACGGCCTTCGCCGATTTCCTCTAAGGCGTAGACGTCCAGTTGAAAATTTTGTCCTATGCTCGTTGCTGATGTAGTGCTGCTGGCTATGACCTCTTGGTTATCCGACCCGTTCGGTGATGCCGGAGAGGGCTCTGTGGATCGGTTATTGCTGTCTTCTCCCTCAGGGGTGTTGCCCGTATTGACCACGCAGCCAGTCACTAGGAACAGCGTGCAGACGCCGACTGTGGCCGCCTTCAGGTGTTTGCGGTCGCCCCTCGTGCGAGAAAGAAAGGGTGGCATGGAAATCCTATTGTTCTCTCTGGGGGCAACGGGGGGCATGCTAGTCGCTCGATCAGTATTTGGCTTTAGGGGGTGGTGCTGACGCTTTCGGTCCCCGGCCCTTGGAGGATGGACGTGATGGAGGCACCGATGCTGTCGCTGATTCTTCCGGCCAGTCCAAGCTGGTAGACCGCGACGGCGATACCTGCGACCAGAATGATTACGGCAACGTACTCGACGATCCCGGCGCCCTTGTCCTTCTCCTTGGAGGTCGGCGCAAGGAAGGTGCTCAGCGTCACCCAGAGTTTGGTCAGGCTGTTCACGGGGCTTAACTCCTTGAGGAGGGGGTCTTACGGCACCACATCTTCGCGGTCCTCGAGCAGGTGGGTCCCTGCCCGCGGTCCACCGGGGGAGTACGTGGGCGACGCGTGCTCACGGAGTCCCACTATCCGGCATGAACACCGCCGCCATCCCGCCTTCTGACCGGATGTGGCCATCTTCCTTCAGGATGCCCCATGGATCCCGGAACCACACTTTGTCCACAGGGCTGGATGAACGCCCAGGCGGAAGCCGGTGGTCGGGCCGATGCGCGGTCACAGTTCCTCGCCGAGACGGGGTCACGTTTGGTGGTCGGCGGATCACCATGATGGCACGTGTGCTACGGGGGCGCCACGGCCGGACGGCAGATACCGGATCACCGCCGGGCTCTCCGGAGCACCCGGTGTCGGACCCGGAGCGCCCCGTCGCGGACGGGGCCCTGCTTCCGCGCGAAGGCGTCACGGCGACCGGACGGGGCACTGCGGAAGGGGGCGCCCGCGGGACACACCGCTCCGCCGCCTCCCCTCTCCCCGGTGCGACGGCCCGGCCCGCCGGGACTTCCCCGGTTTCCGGCGGCTCGGGTCAGAACCAGGGGCCTTCGGTCGGCATCCCCACAGTCGGGACGCCGATCCTCGAGTACCTCGCCTCCTCCACGACCACTCACCCCCGTCCCCGCGAACCCCACTACCCCGACCCCAACGGCCCCCCACGACCCCCGAGACCGAAGACGAGAGGTGGCGGTTTGGACCCCAACCTGACCCTTCCCCTGGCGGCAGCCCTGATCGTGGGACTGGTGATCGGAGGCGTTCCGCTCTCCGCGGTCCTGAGGGGCGGATCCGCCCTCGGATCGGCGCTCCGCCGTCCCGCGCTCACCGGTCAGCCCCCGCCCGATCCGGACGGACTCGAACCGAACGAACTGGCCCTGCTCGCGGGAGGCCCGGTCCGCGTCGGGGAGACCGCGGTCATGGACGCCTTCCTGAGCGGTCGCATCCGCCAGCAGCCCACCGGAGGGCTCTTCACCCTCGTGGGCCCCTCCCGTCCCTACACACACGAGAAGGACGGCGTCCGCCGGGAGTTGGTGAAGGTCTTCCGCAAACGCGTCGGCGTCAGCGCCCTGCAGCTGCTGCGACGGGTCGCCGCGGGCCGGGGCGTGGAGAAGCTGCGCAGCGGTATGGCCGAGTCCGGCCTGATCGTCGACTCCCCGCGGCTGCGCCGAGCGCTGTGGCGCCGGGAGAGGGCCCCGAGGACGATCCGGCGGATGCGGCCCGTCGCGATCCTGGCCGCCGTCGCGGGCGCGGCCCTGCTCTTCCTGGTGGAGCCGGGCGCCGTCGCGCTCGGTCTGCTCGTCGCGGGGCTCGGCGCACTGGCCGTCCTGGTCGCCGCCCAGGTGGTGCTGACGGCGACCGGAGGACCCACGCTCAGCCCCAACACCCCCGCGGGGAACGCGGTACTGGAGCTGGCCCGCCGGAGGTACGGCGTCCCGGAGGCCGGGTTCACCGGGGTGGACTCCACCAGTGTGATGACCCGTGACCACGCGGTCCGGCACACGGCGGTCAGGGGCTTTCGCTCGCTGCGCGCGTTCGAGTCCCGCCAGCAGGTCAGGCGGGCCGGGTCGGACCACGAGTCCGCACAGGTCCAGCAGGACCCGGTTCCCGTCGCCGCCCACACGGGCGGCGCGGACTCCGAACCCGTCACTCTGGAGAGCCTGTGCCTGTTCGCCGAGCTGTGCCAGGGGCCGGGTGGTTCCGACGACCGTTCGGTCGGCACCGAGGGTTGGGGCGGTGACTCCGGTCACTACGGTGACGGCGGCGGCTGGGGAGGAGGCGACGCCGGCTTCGGCGGCGGCAGCTCCGGTGGCGGCTGGGGAGGCGGTGACGGCGGCGGTGGCGGCGGGGGGGACGGCGGCGGTGGCGGAGGCGACTGAGCCCCTCCACCCGAACACTTCCGTCCGACCCGGAGCCTCACCGCGCTCCGGAGCCAGGCGCCGGGCCGGGTTCTACGCGAACCCCGCCCGGCGCTCCCGCACCGGGAAGGCGGCGCCACTGCCTGCCCGCAGATTCGGCGCCGCCACCCTTGACCGTCTCCCTGTGCGGGGAGGTGGGGTCAGCCCTGGTCCGGACGCTTGAGGTCGGCCAGTTCCGCCAGCAGCTCGAACGAGCGCAGGCGAGCCTTCTGGTCGTAGATCATCGACGACACCATCAGCTCGTCCACGCCCGTGTCGGCGACGAACAGATCGAGCTTGCGACGGACTGTTTCCGGGGAACCCACGAACGAGTAACGAAGCATGTGGTCCAGTCGTTCCTTCTCCCCCGGACGCCATGCGGTGTCCAGGTCCTCCACCGGTGGGCGCAGCCGTCCCCGCGCACCGCGCAGGGTGCCGAGGAAGGCCTGCTGCATCGTCGTGAACAGGTGCTGGGCCTCCTCGTCCGTGTCGGCGACGAAGGCGTTCACCCCCGCCATGGCGTACGGCCGCTCCGACTGCTGTGAGGGGCGGAAGGCCTCCCGGTAGGCCTTCAACGCCTCGTACAGCGCGTCCGGGGCGAAGTGCGAGGCGAACGCGTAGGGCAGGCCGAGCTGCGCGGCCAGCTGGGCGCCGAAGAGGCTGGACCCCAGGATCCACAGCGGTACCCGCAGTCCCTCACCGGGGATGGCACGGACGGGCTGGCCGGGCTCGGCGGGCTCGAAGTAGGCCTGGAGCTCCTGCACGTCGTTGGGGAAGGTCGCCGAGGCGCTGTGGTCGCGGCGCAGCGCCATCATCGTGCGGGGGTCGGTGCCCGGCGCGCGGCCCAGGCCGAGGTCCACCCGTCCCGGGTAGAGCGACTCCAGCGTGCCGAACTGCTCGGCGATCACCAGGGGGGAGTGATTGGGAAGCATGACACCGCCCGCGCCGATCCGGATGGTGGAGGTCCCCTCGGCGATGAAGCCCAGGGAGACGGACGTGGCGGCGCTCGCGATGGCCTGCATGTTGTGGTGCTCGGAGAGCCAGAAACGCTTGTAGCCCAGCCGCTCCGCGTGCTGGGCGAGTTCTCTGGCGGAACGCAGCGCGTCACCGGGCGTGGACCCCTCGGCGATGCTGGCGTGGTCGAGCACCGACAGCGCGACGTCGGACATGGTGGCTCTTCCCCCTGTTGCGTGGCGGGTCCGGCTGCGAGGCCGTGACGGGAGGATCGATCCGCGTCCCCGGTCGGCCTGCGCGTTCGATATTCGACGAACATCGAATTACGAAGGTACACTTCCGACTGTCCATGAGCCAAATCTCGCCTGGTCCCGGCCGGGCGCCGCATGAGGAGGACCGCCTTGGCTCCCAGGGAGCACGCGCACCCCGCCCTCCACGAGGTGGAACTGGTCACGGTTCTCGCCGCGCTGGCCGAGCCGACCCGGCTGCGGATCGTGCGGATGCTCGCCGACCTGGACGGGGAGCACGCCTGGAAGGACATCGACCTGCCCATCGCCCAGTCGACCCTGAGCCACCACCTGAAGATCCTGCGCAACGCCGGTCTGGTGCAGAACCGCACCGAGGGGACGCGGTGCTTCATCTCGCTGCGCGACGAGGAGCTCGAGGGGCGCTTCCCCGGTCTGCTGGAGTCGGTGCTGGCGTGCCGCGACGCCACGGCCCCGCGTTCCGGCGAGGAGAGCGCCTCCGCCCGGTAGCCGTGGGCGCGCGGAATCCGCGCCGTCGCCGACCACGGAGCGGTGCCCGGTCCCCGGTCGCTTGGTGCCGGTACCGGGCGCGTGGCTAGCGTCGCGGAAGGCTCGTGGGCCGACCCGACACGGGGTATGCCCGGGAATGTACGGTCGGTACAGGTCTACGCAACCATGGGTCGGCGGTCCAGGCAGTGCGCGTTCCCCCGGCCCAGGAGAGTGGAAGGCGCCCCCCATGGCTCCGAACCCGCCAGCCCCCCTTCCGGCGCACGTGCGCCCGCTCACCTCGGGCGATCCCGCCGAGATCGGCGGTCACCGGTTGATCGGCCGCCTCGGCGGCAGCACCGTGGGCGTGGTCTACGCCGCCGTGTCCCCGGACGGCGAGGCGGTCGCCCTCAGGGTCGCCCACGCCGAGTGGGTTCCGGCCGCTGACCCCGACCGCACTATCACGCTCCTGCGCCGGTCCGTCGGGGTGTGCGCCGTGGGCGTCAACGCCAGCGGAACCTTCCACGGACGGCCGTGGGCCTCGGTCCGGTACCTTCCAGGCCCCGACCTGGCCCGCCGCGTGCGCGAGGACGGACCCCTTCCCGAGTCGGCCCTCCTGGTGCTGGCCGCCGGAACCGCCGAGGCGCTGACCTCGGTCCACGCCGCGGGCGTACCCCACGGGGACGTCAAACCCGGAAACGTCGTCCTGACCCCGCGGGGCCCCCGGCTCGTGGACCACGGGATCGCCCGCCGGGTGGACGACACGGACTCCCTGACCACCGCGGGCAGCGTCGGCTGGCTGGCCCCGGAGCGCTTCGCGGGCGCGCCGCCCGACACCGCCTCCGACGTCTTCTCCTGGGCCTGCCTGGTGGTGTTCGCCGCGACCGGGCACGCACCGTTCGGTACGGACGCCGCGCCGCCGGAGGCGGCCCGCCGGGCCGGGGAGGACACCGTCGACCTCGCCGACGTCCCCGATGGGCTGCGCCCCCTGCTGGCTCGGGCGCTGGCGGCGGACCCCGGTCGGCGCCCCGCCGCGGAGGAGGCCTACCTGGAGTGCCTGGTGCTGGCGGGCGTGGAGGACAGCGCCACCCCCGACGTGTGGGCGGACCGGCTGCGCGCGCTCGTCCGCGCCCACTGGCCGCGCGGGGACGCCGACCGCGGCCAGCCCGCGGCGTGGATCAGCTCCGCCCTGCACATGGCGGAGCGGGATGCCGAGGGCGCGGGTTCCGAGGCCTCCCCCCGGTGGAGCCTGCGCGCCCGCGGAACCCGGGGCCGGGCCGCCGGGGCCGTCCGCGATGGTGGGACCGGTGAGCGCGAGCCCGGTCGGCGCGCGACCAGCGTGCAGGCGGCCGACGGGCAGGTGACCGGCGGACGGGCGGTCGGCGGGCGCTCACGCGGGCGACGCCGCGCGCGAGCCGGGCGCCGGCTTCCCGTCCTGGCGGTCGCCGCGGCCGTGCTCCTGGCCGCGTCCGTCGGCGGCGGCTACCTGCTCCTGAACGCCCTGTCCGGTGAGTCCGGCACCACCACGGCCGACTCCGGCTCCGGGACGGACCGGGCCGCCGCTGGGGATCGGCCGACCGGCCCCCTCGGCGGAACGGAACTGGTGGCGGCCTCGCTCGACACGCTCCTGGCCGCGGACTCCTTCGAGCTCACCCTGCTCAGCCACGTCGGGAACGGAGGGGGCCACGGCCAGCCGCTTCCCACCGGCACCGACCCCACCCTCTTCGACCGGGTGCTCTACCGGGCCGGGCCGCCGGAGGCGCTGCGCTGGACGAGTACCGTCAGCGGCGCACGCACCAGCGACCTGCTGATGGTCGACGGCGACCTGCTGCGCGCGGAGAACTCCGCCTGGAACGCCACGCCGACCTGGTACGCGGCCGAGCCGGGGCTGACGGAGGAGGTGTTCTCCCCCGTGGAGGTGGTCGCACCGCTCGTCCGCGCGGCGGAGGATGGGACCGTCACAGGGGAGGAGGAAGTGGTCCTCGCCGCGCCCCCGCCCGCCCAGGACGCCTTCGGCCACCTGGGCGGCGAGGCCCCGGACGGCGTGCCCGCGATCCGGGTGGAGGGCACGATCCCCGCCGGGGGAGGGCCGGGGGATACGGCCACGGCGTTCGTCCTGGTCGCGACGGAGGACGGGGTCCCGCTCAGCTTCGCGACGGAGGGCGCCGGGGGAGGGCCGCTCAACGGACGCCCGGTGTCGGAGGGGGTTCCGGTCTCGTTCCTGGACCCCGCCGCCCCCGAACCGGAGCGGTGGTACACGCGGTACACGTTCGTGGAACTGGGCGGAACCCCCGACCTGGGCGTCCCCGAAGCCGGACAGGTCCGGCCCGCCGCTCCCGCGCCCGTCGGCGACTGAGCGCCGGAGCCGTTCGGTACGGGGACCGGTGGACTCCCGCGCGGGCTGCGACCGTTGACCGTGATCCGACCCCGTTCCCGCGCGTGCGACCGGGGGCGGGACTCCGCACGCCTGGTCGGGGCCGAGGACTCCGCGCGCCGTTCCGACCGGCGCAGACCCTGCGCCAGGACCACCGTGGCCAGCCACGCGGTGACCGCCACCCCCGCGGCGCCGGTGGTTCCCGGGCTCGCCCCCAGCCCCGCGGCGTAGGCGGCGAACACCAGGGTGAACAGCGACGACTGCGCCGGGTAGCAGCTCAGCGACCGCTGCCCCACCGCCGCGGCCGCCGTCACGGCGGCTCCCCGGCGCGTGCCCAGCCGGGCCGCGAACAGTGTGATCAGGGCGGCCCACCCCAGTCCGCCGCCCCATCCGGCAGCCTCGTGCAGGGCCGCGAGCAGGCCCTCCGCCAGCGGGGAGAGCCCGGTCCGGACCTCGGCGTAGACCAGCCCGCTCGGCAGGCCGACGGTGATCGCCGGTCCGAGGCCGAACACGGCCGTGCGGACCAGCAGCACCCGGTGCCCCCCGGGTTCCTCCAGGACGCGTGGGCGCCCCGCCCACGCGCCCAGGACGACCATGGGCAGTGCCACGGTCGGCATGGTGAGCGGCGTGTGCAGCAGCCACTCCTGGAACCGTCCGGCCGTGGCGAACCGGGAGTCGCCCTCGGCCAGGGACAGCGCGTCGACGGAGGTCCTCCCCTCGGCGTCGGCCAACAGGACGGTCAGGGCGGTGAGCAGGGAGGTCGAACCCGCGGCCAGCAGGCCCGGGGTCCACAGCAGCGCGGTGCCCCGTTCCCGCGCCAGGCCCGTGAAGAGCAGCAGCGCCAACCCGTGGGCGCCGACGATGTCCACCGGCAGCAGCAGGACGCCGTGTGCGAAGCCGATCACCGGCATCACCCAGCCGCGCCGCCGTGACAGGACCCGCACGTGGATCCGCCCGCCCCCGCCCTCGCGCACCCGGTGCGCTATCCGCGCCATCCCGTACCCGAACAGGAACGCGAAAAGCGGGACGGCGCGGGCGCCGGCCAGCGTCGTCTGGACAACGGTCACCGCCCGGTCCGCGAGGGAGCGCAGCGGGTCCGGGCCGGTCAGGAAGAACTGGGCGTCGACCAGGGCGATGAACAACAGCATGAAGCCGCGCGCCAGATCGGGGGCGAGGAAGCGTACGGAGGCGGGTGCCGCGGCGGCGCCCTCGGTATGGGGACTCGCGGTGTCCTACTCCCTCCCAGTTCGTGTGTCCCCGAAACCACGGACCGCGCCGACCCCGTCCCATACGGCCGCCGGGCCTCTCGCACGCGGGGTCCGCTCCACCCGCCGGGGTAGGGCCGAGCGTTCACCGGCCGCGAAGCGCGCGTGCCCGCATGGCGGATATGGGAAGCACACGCGTCCGTGCGGCGTACCCGGGCCGCGACGTACGGCGCGACGAGGACGGCCCCCGCTCACCTGTGGCGCTCCCCCGCCCGATGGTGTAGGTTCGCCTCCGTGTCGCGTGCCACCGACCACAGAGCAGTGGGCCGGTCGGTAGGTATGGAGGCACCTCGACATCCGGGGAGCGCACTGTGAACACACACACCGCGGACCGCGTCTAGCCGTTCCGACGGCGTCGGCCCAGCCGCGCCCGAACGCGCCCAGACCCCTCGCGACCTCCCCGGAGTCCTCTTCCGGCCCGGCCACGCCCGGGCTCCCTGTCACGTTCACCCGCCACCCGTGCGCCCGCGCGCACGGGCCGCCGCGGGTGCCTTCGGGGACGGTCGCGCCCATGACCACCATCCCGAAGGAGACCTGTGACCGAAAACCCGCACGCCCGGACCGCCGAACCCCACGTCAGCGACTTCAACGTCCCCGTCGTGGAGGAGTTCCGCGCCAACGGTGGCCGCGTCGGCGGCATGTTCGAGGGCGGCGACCTCCTGCTGCTCACCACCGTGGGGGCCCGCTCCGGCCGTGAGCACACCACCCCGCTCGGCTTCGTCCGCGTCGACGGCCGCGTACTCGTCGTCGGTTCCGCGGGCGGCTCGGACCGCCACCCCGACTGGTACCGCAACGTCCTCGCCCACCCCATGGTGCGCGTGGAACTGGGCACCGAGACGTTCGACGCCGTCGCCGTCCCCGCCGAGGGCGTCGAACGCGACCGCCTGTTCGCCGAGTTCGTCCGCGCGGACTCCGGATACGCCGACTACCAGGCCGGAACCGAGCGGGTCCTGCCGGTGGTCGCCCTGGACCGCGTCCACGCGGACGGACCCGCCGAGGTCGCCAACCTCGCCGACAAGCTCGTGGAGATCCACACCTGGCTGCGCGGTCAGCTCGCGCACGTGCGCACCGAGGCCGAGGCCCACCTCGCCGAGCGCGCCGCCGTGGCGGTCGGGGACGGCCCGCCACCGCTGGGGCTCAGCCTCCAGCTGCGCCAGCACTGCCTGGCCTTCTGCGAGTCCCTGCACTTCCACCACACCAGTGAGGAGTCCGGTGTCTTCCCGGCGTTGGGCCGACAGGCCCCTCACCTGGAGCAGGCGCTGCGGCGGTTGTCGGAGGAGCACCGCACCGTGGACCGCGTCCGCGGTGAGCTGGAGGCGCTCGTCTCCGATCTGTCCACGGCCGACCCCGAGCGCTTCCGCGCGGAGCTGGACCGGATGACCCGGGAACTGGAGGCCCACCTGGACTACGAGGAGGCCCAGCTGATCCCGACCCTGGCCGAGATCCCGTTCCCGCCCACCGGTCCGGTCTAGAGCCCGGCGGAACCGGAGGCTTCCGGGGTCCGCGGGGAACCTCCGCCGCGCCCCGCGGCCACCGGCCGCCTCCGGGAGGGCGGCCTGCGCACCCCTTCCCCGTCCCCCCGGGGAGGGGGCCGCCCTGGTCAGCCGCCCAGGATGAGGCCGAGGTTGACCTCGGTGCCCAGGAACATCGACCCCACGATGAGGATGAGCAGGCCCGGAAGCAGGGTCACCGCGGTCACCATCGTCACCCGGGGGTTCATCCGCTGGGCCTTGCGGCGCATGTACTGGGCGTCGGCGCGTCGCATGTCCTGGCTGATGGCGACCAGGGTGTCGCTGAGCGGGGCGCCCAGCTCCTCCGCCTGCTGGATCGCGGTCACGAACTTGCTCAACGACTCGTTGCGGTTGCGCCGGCGCAGCATCTCGAACGCCTCCCGCCGCGAGGTGCCCAGCTCCATCTGCTGGAGGGCCAGCGCGAACTCGTCGGCGAGCACTCCCGGCATCGACTCCGCCACCCGGGCCACCGCCGCCCGGAACGACATCCCGGCGCTCACCGTCACCGCCAGCACGTCCAGGAAGTCCGGCAACTGCGACTGCACCTTGTCGCCGCGCTCCTGGCCCTGCACGTACAGGCTCAGGTCGGTCAGCCCCATGAAGGCCAGCACCACCAGCCCGACCAGCGGGTTCCCCGAGACGAACATCAGCAGGCCCAGGGTGCCGTACAGCGCCACCTCGCCGACCTTGCGCCGCAGGTAGCGCTCCAGGGTAAGCCCCTCCGGCCTCCCCGCCGCCTCGATGCGCTCGGAGACGGAGATCAGGCGGCGCTGGCTCAGCGACGCGTGCAGCGAACGGGCGAACGGCCGTCCGATCGCCTCGGTGATCCGGTGCAGCACGAACGTGTCGTCGGACCGGACCCGCGTCGGGCGCGCGGCCGGGTCGTCCACCCGCACCCGGGTCTGCGACATCATCAGGTACAGGCCGTAGCACGCGACCAGCACGACCAGCGCGCCGGCCAGAGCGGCGGCGAGCGGCACCAGCAGGTAGAGGGGGGCGTTCATCGGGGAGCGGTCCTCACAGGTCGAACTTGGTGATACGGGACACCAGCACGAAGCCGATGGCGAACAGCGCGGCCACCACCAGCAGCACCGCCACCCCCGCCACGGACGTGGTCATGACGCGCATGATGCCCGGCTCGATGGCGTTGATCAGGAACAGGGCACCCACCGACATGAACCCCAGCGCCCAAACGGTGCTCGTGGTCTCACTGAGGATGGTCTGCACCTCGCGCCGGGTCTCCTTGCGGTTCTCCAAGGTGGTGGATATGTTGCGCAGCGCCGTGACCAGGGAGCCGCCCGAGCGCGAGGCCACCACCAGCGTGGACAGCAGGACCCCCAGCTCACGGGAGGGCATGCGCTCGCGCAGCTCCGCGACGGCCTCCTCGAAGCTGGCCCCCAGCTTCATGGACTCGGCCATGCGGCTCAGCTCCTCGCCCGCGGGCCCGTCCAGCTCGTCGGCGGCCATCGCCACTGCCGTGGGCAGGGCCAGGCCCGCCGAGGTCGCGTTGCCCAGCACCCGGGCCAGGTCCGGCAGCTGAGAGGTGAACTCCTCGCGCCGCTTGGCCTCGGCGCGGTTGAGGTAGGAGAAGAACAGGAACGCCACCCCGGCCGCCGCAAGCAGGCCGAAGAAGGGCGCCAGTACCTGCCAGACCACGACCACCGCCAGCAGCGAACCGCCCAGCAGCGCGAGCACGAACGTGGACAGGCGCACGTCCGCGCCCGACCGGGCGATCCTGCGGTACAGCCGCCCGCCCCACTGGGTGCGGTAGATGGCCGCGTCCAGCCGCGCCATGGGCGTGGACGCCTCGTACTCGGCCTGGTCCAGGGCGCTGCGGGCGGCGATCAACCGCCGGTGCTGTGCGCTGGACACGAACTCCCACAGCGCCCACAGCGCCAGGGCCAGCACCACGGCCAGGCCGCTGAGGATCGCCACGAACTGCCAGGTCACCGGAGCTCCATTCCGATCGGGGGGCGCGCCCGCCGGGGCGCGGGGGAGGGCTTCACCAGCCGTTGCGGGGGCGCTCGTCGGTGACCACCCCGAAGGCCGCGGGGATGGCCTCGCCCACGTGGTAGATCCGCCCGGCGATGTGCCGGGGCAGCGGGAAGTGCCGGAACTCGCCCTCCACGGCCCGGTTGGGGCCCATGGGAAGGGCGGAGAACTGCATCACCGGGTCCAGCCGGAACTCCTCGCGCCGCCGTGAGGAGACCACCGCGATCTCGTTGACCCGCCGGGACCCGTCCGGCCACCGGCCCAGGTGCACGATGGCGTCCACCGCGTTGTTGATCTGGTCGCGGATCGCCTCGTAGGGCACGTTGACGTCGCTCAGGGTGGCCAGGGTCTGCAAGCGGTGGATGGCGTCGTCGGCCGAGTTGGCGTGCACGGTCACCAGCGACCCGTCGTGGCCGGTGTTCATGGCCTGGAGCATGTCGATGGTCTCCGAGCCGCGCACCTCCCCGACGATGATGCGGTCCGGGCGCATCCGCAGCGCGTTGCGCACCAGGTCGCGGATGGCGATCTCGCCCCGCCCCTCGATGTTGGGCGGTCTGGACTCCAGGCGCACCACGTGGTCCTGCATCAGCTGGAGCTCGGCCGAGTCCTCGATGGTGACGATGCGCTCGTCGGAGGGCACGAACGCCGACATCGCGTTGAGGAAGGTCGTCTTTCCGGTACCGGTGCCGCCGGACACCACGATGTTGAAGCGGGCCCGCACCATCGCCGCCAGAAGGATGCCGGTGGGTGAGTCCAGGCTCCCCATCCGCACCAGCTCGTCGATGGGGTAGGGCTTGGGGAAGCGCCGGATGGTCAGCACCGGGCCCGACAGCGACAGGGGCGGGATGATCACGTTGACGCGCTCGCCGGTGGGCAGCCGCGCGTCCACCATCGGCGAGGACTCGTCCACGCGGCGGTTGACCAGCGACACGATGCGGTCGATGGTCTGGTAGAGCTGCTCCTCGCCGTTGAAGGCGGCGTCCACCCGCTGCATCCGGCCGCCGCGCTCGATGAACACGTTGTCGGGGCCGTTCACCATGATCTCGGTGACGGTCTCGTCGGCCAGCAGCGGCTCCAGGACGCCCAGGCCCAGGGCCTCGTCCACGACGCGGCGGATCAGCGCCGAACGCTCCCGGTCGGAGAGCACCGGGCCCTCGCGGGTGAGGATGTGCCCCACGACCTTCTCCAGGCGGACCCGGCGCTGGGCCAGGGTCAGCCTGGTGAGGTCCTCCAGGTTGATCTCCTCCAGCAGGCGCCTGCGCCAGTGCGTGACGCTGCTGCGCTCGGAGCGCCCCTCGACGGCGCGGTCCTCCTCCAGACGGTCCTTCAGACCCATGGCCCCGCTCTCCTTCCCCCCGGGGCCGGCGCGGCGGGCACACGTCCCGCCGCGCGGTGCCCCGACACGACTTCCGCTGAGTTCTCCCCGGGCGCCGGGGCGGTGCCCCGACGCGTACGGCGCACGGCGTCGACCTCACACATCGGGCATCTCCACGCGCCGGGTCAGCGTCAGGTCCAGGCCCGCCGCGGAGAACACGATCGGCAGCGGGTGCGAGACCTCCACGTAGAAGCCCTCGTGCTCGTTGACGCCGCTGGTGATGGTCGCCTCGTCCAGCCACGACGGCAGTGCCGCGCGGGCGGCGGCCTCCGCGCCCTCCAGTTGCTCGGCCCCGGCCACCCGCGCTCCGGCGCGGGCCGCGGACTCCAGCCGCTCGACCGCGACGAAGGCCAGGAAGGCCTCGACGGCGATGACCGCGACCAGGAGCAGGATCGGGAAGATCGCGGCGAACTCCAGCAGCGGGCCTCCCCGGTCGCCGTCCCGGCGCGGTCGGCCTCCGGGCAGGAGGCGCCGCCCTCCGCGGCCTCCGGCGCTCCGCCGTTCCGGGCCTCGGGCATCCCGCCGACCCCCGGGCGGGGGGTCGCGGTCCTCGGTGTTTCGGCGGGTGCGGCCCGCAGCGGTCCGCCCCACCGGTCGCGCGCTCACGGTGTCGCCCCCCGCGGCTCGACCTCGGTGACCACGCGCGCCTCGCCGGTGACGTCCCAGGGCCCCGAGGCCCCGGGCAGGAAGATGGGCATGGCCATGGTCACCCGGGCGTAGCGCGCGCCGTCGCGTTCCACGACCTCCACGGACATCACGTCCGGGCCGTCCCACGGCGGCCGGACGCGCTTGCGGGCCTCCTCGTCCACGCGCGCCATGTCGTCGGGGGTCACGGCGGCCTGGCGGGCGGCCTCGGCGGCGCCGTGCGAGGCGTACATGGCGGTGATGCCGAGCAGCAGCACCTGCCAGACCAGGGCCAGCGCCAGCATCATGAACGGCACCGCCGCGGCGAACTCCACGATGACCCCGCCGCGGTCGCCGCGCCGTCGCGGGCCACCGCGCCGCGGATCCGGCCGAGCCCCGCGACCCCGAGGACCGAGAGGACCCCGCGGTCCTCGGAGGTCCCGTGGGCCGCGCCGGGGCGCGCGGCCCGCCGGCCCCTGGCACCGGCCCGACTCCCGGCGGAGGCCGGACTCAGCTCCCGAAGCCACCGCGGCCTCCTCCGCCCCCGTGCGGCCCCGAACCCGGGCGTCCGCCGAAGGGCTGGCCCAGCGGCGGCACGGAGGCCTGCCCGTTGACCGCCGCGCGCGACGGGTTGGCCCCCGACGCGTTGAGGAAACCGGACACGTCACGGGTGGACGGCCCGCCGCCGCGCCGCTCGGACAGGGAGGCGAACCCGCCCAGCCCCGCGGGCGGGGTGGCCGAACCCCCGCCGCCCCCGGGCTGCGCGGGCGGGTTCAGCAGGTCCAGTTCCGCGGCCAGCCGCGAGAAGGCCCTGCGCAGCCCCTCGTCGGTCACCTTGGTCGGGTCGCCGTTGTTCTCCCCGGGCTCCAGTGCGCGGTAGGCGGCGGGGACCGGTGTGCGCAGCACCCGGGTGCCCAGCAGCTGCTGGAGGAAGTCCGGCTGGATCTCGTTCTTGCGGCTGTGCCGGGTGACCAGCGAGTACACGTCCGTGTGCGAACGCACCTGCAACCGCTCCCACATGCTCATCAGCCGCTGGGCGCCCCGCATCGCGGGCACGTCCGGGGTGACGGTGACGACCGCGCTGTCGGCCAGCTCGACCGCCATCGCGGTGGCCTCGTTCATGGTGGACCCGCAGTCCACCACCACCAGCTCGTACCGGGACCGGAGCGCGCTCAGCACCCGCCGGGCGGCGCTGGCGCCGACGTCCTCGCCGCGTTCGCCGTGTTCGGGGGCGAGCAGCACGTGCGGGCCCCGCGGGTCCACGTACAGGGTCTCCGCGAGCATGCCGGGGGTGATGTTGTCCCCGGCCTCGACCAGGTCGCTGATGGAGCGGCGGTGGCGCAGGTTGAGGAACGCGGGCAGGTCACCGGTCTGCAGGTCCAGGTCGACCAGGCACACCACCCGCTCGGCGGCGGCCGCGGCCATCGCCAGGTGCACGGCGCACGTGGTGGTGCCCACACCGCCCTTGGCGCCGCTGATCGCCACGACCCGGCCCCGCACGCCCGACGCGGGCAGGTCCATCGACGCCGACTCCAGGTGGCGGCGCAGCGTTCGCGACCACTCGGCGGCCTTGGTGACCCGGCTCTCCAGCTCGGCGATCCCGCAGTCGTCGGGCATCACCCCGCGTGCTCCGGCCTCCATGGCCCCGGTGAACGTGTCGGGATCCATCGTGGGCGACACCAGCAGGATCGCCACCTGGGGATGGCGGTGGGACAGGTCGCGTATGGCCTCGAAAACCGGCGCCGGGCCCAGATCCTGGTGGATGAGGACCACGTCGATCTCCGGGAACTCCCCGGCGGCGTCGATCAGCGCCGTCGTGGTGGCCCTGGAGGCCACCAGGGAGGCGCTGCCCAGCTCCTCGAAGCGCGCGGCGAGCACCATCTCCGACTCCGAGGTCGGCATACCCGCCAGGACACGGAAGTTCAACGCTTACCCCCCATGCGGCACGCGCCGCTCGTCGGCCGTCCCGCCCTCGTCCGGTGTCGTGCTCTCGTCGGCCGTTCCCCCGGCGACGAGGTCGTCGAAGTCCCCGCTGCAGAACTCGGACTCCGCCGGGGTTCCGCCGCCGTCGGCGCTCACCAGGGCCAGCCTGAGCCCGCTGGAGAAGTCCTCGGCGTAGGCGAGCCGGAGCGCCGCCTGCGGGTCCAGGCGGAAGGTCACCGGGACCACCCCGGCCACGCCGCCGCCCTCCTCCTCCCGGGTGCGCAGCTCGCCGATGTCGAGGACCTCCACCTCGGTGATGACCCGCACCGCGCACGCCTCGCCGTGGTCGCGCGCTGGGAAGGTGCCGTAGATGTCCACGAACGACCCGCGCCGCACCTTGCCCGCCACGCCTGTCTCGGCGTTGACCATGATGGCGATCTCCCGCTCCCCGGCGGTGAGGGTGGGCTGGGGCTGCACCATACCCCGCTGGAGGTAGACGCCCGCCTCCAGGTGTGAGGCGGCGACGAGCTGCTGGTCGGCCGGGGTCTCCACCTGGGCCAGGTCGGTGAGGAAGACCTCCGGGTCGAAGTACATGCTGGGCACCTCGACCCGCTCCACGGACTCCTCGCCGATGGGCTGGTAGGCGTCCACGGCCTCGGTCAGCCGCAGGACGGTCGCGAACTCGCCGAGGCGCTCCTGTTGGCTGTTGAGGTAGGTGAACACGGAGGCGAACACGGCGACGGCGCCGATAGCGGCAACGACCATGAGCAGGACGCCGCGTCGCTGACGGGGGTTCATAGGGGTTGCTTTTCCGTTTCCAGTGTCGTCGCGGGCCGTCCGCTCGCTCCGGGGGCGCGGCGCCGGTCCCTAACGGGAGTAGGTCCGGGGCGCGTCGGGGCGCGGGGCGCGGCCCGCGAACGGCGGACCCTGCGGTCGGTCGGTGGACGGTGGGGGAGGCGGGCCCGGCACGCGCCCCCCTTCCACGGGGGGAGGGGCCTGGACGGGCCCGGTGGTGCTGCCGGGGGAGGAGGTGTCGGTCCGGCCCGCGGCGCCGTGTGCGCCGGGAAGGGGCTCGTCGGCGCCTCCGGAGGCCTCCGGAGGCGCCGGGGGGCCCTGCCCGCCCGAAGGCCGGGGGCCGGATCGGGGAGCGGACCGCCGCGCGGCGGTGGCCGAGCAGAAGGGGCAGGTGCGTGCCGACATGGGTTCGCCGCACCAGGAGCAGGAGGCGGCGCGGATGGAACTGGCGGCGTAGGCCAGGGCCTGCGGGTGGGCGCTCAGCGCCACGAACTCCACGTACTTGGCGGTTCCCCAGTACAGGGGGCCGAGCGGCTGGGCGGGCAGGGTGCGGGTCGCCACGGGCTGGATGGCCTGCGGGAGGTGGTCGTCGAAGACCCCGCTGATCCCGGGGTCGGGGGTGGAGCACAGCAGCTGGACCGGCTGCACGGGCCGGAAGGGCAGTGTGCGGGAGACGTCGGACGCGCGCATGCGTCCCACCTGGTGGGTGGGCGCGCAGTAGGCGAGGAAGGACACGGACGGGGCGTAGGAGCCCATGTGCTGGCGCATCGAGGTCGGGATGGTGGTCAGGCCGGAGACGGTCCTGAGCCAGGCGCCCGCCAGCAGGTGCCTGGGCAGTTCGTCGCACAGCGCGGCGACCATCCCCGGCGGCAGGTAGGGGGCGAGGTAGGCGAGCTGGTCGGCGACCAGGGACAGGGCCAGGGGCGACAGGTCGACGCCGATCCCGGCGATGTGGTCGGTGCGCATCGCGCCGCGGGCGAAGTTGACCGCGCGCTCGGCGTCCGCGGAGTGCCACGCGGGGTAGAGCGCCACGACCTTGCGGCCCGCCTCGACCTGCTCCCTGGCGAAGGCGACGAACGCTGCGCTGCGCTCGCCGATGCCCTCACCGCGCATCGCGAACCGGTGGGCCCCGGCCTCACCCACATGACCCGTGCTGGGGATGTCCGCCAACAGGGTGACGGTCGTCGCCGACCGAGGTAGGGCTCTGGACACTGGGCAAGCTCCATCGGTTCTGCGCGCTGGGGCGAGATGGCTGAGCGGCCTTGTGGAGGGAGGCACTCGGACGCATCGTAACGAATGTGTGGCGGAGCGCGGGAGGCCTCGCATTCGTCGCCCCGGAACGCGGGGTGGACGGTGGTGGAGTGGACGGGGTGCGGCGGGTCGGCGGGGGTGACACGGGTGGCGCCGACTCCGTGCTGGCCGAAGGGGATCGGATCGTGTCCGTGTGCACCGCCTCCTTCCTGGGCAGACGTGTTCCGTGTTGGCCGCATGTGGCCAACGCGTGGACAGATCGGTACGCGACCGTTTTCGGGTCGTATGGGTTCTGTGTTGGTTTGTGGGGTTTGGGATACCTCCCGGTGACGTTTGGTGCCCCTCATCCTTTCTTCTTCAAGGATGCCCTTCCTCTCCCTGCCCCACCAGTCCCCTTCGCGGCCTGTGGACAACCCTCCCGGCTTCCGGACCCGGCTTCTGGGGCCAGGAAGGCGGGCGGGATGTCGCGCCGGTCACGTAGGGGATTGGACCCGCGCCGCGCGGGAACGAAACAGGAAGGCTTCGCGTCATATCTTGAGAAGCCACGTCCTCACCGAGGAGACCGAACGATGCGCAAGGCAAACCGCGCCGCGGCGGGAGCCGCCGCCTGGCAGGTCGTCCGCAACACCGACAGCGACATGTCCGTCTGGCAGAGGGCCGGAGCCGTCCCGCGGATGCTCGGCGCCAAGGTGCGTGGACGCTATCCCGAGCTGAGCAGCGGCAAACTGCTCGGGATGCTCGCGCTGGCGGCCTACATCATCTCCCCAGTCGACTTCGTCCCCGAACTGTTCGTCCCGTTGCTCGGCCTGGCCGACGACGTCGCCGTCGCCGTGTGGCTGACCACCATGGCGCTCGGCGAGAGCGAGCGCTTCGTGCTCTGGGAGCGCCAGAACCAGGCGCAGCAGGCCTTCCAGGAGGCCAACAGGCCCGGCGGACACGACAACGGCATGCGTGGCGGCCAGGCCGGACCGGAGCGCGGACACGGCGTCTCCGGCCACGACGGCCACCGCTCCTCCGCCGACGGCGCACGCAGCTGACCGTGGACGGCCCCCGATCGCACCCGGACCACACCCGAACCGCACACGGGCCCCGCGCGCACCGCGCGGGGCCCGTGGCGTCGGATCCGGCCCAGCCGCAGGGCGTCGGGGGTCGCACCGCCGAGCGCGCGACCGGATCCCGCTCGCGTCACCAGCTGGACTTGGTCACCCCGGGCAGCTCTCCCCTGTGGGCCATCTCCCGGAAGCGGATCCGGGAGAGCCCGAACTTGCGCAGGTGCCCTCGCGGCCGACCGTCCACGGCGTCGCGGTTGCGCAGCCGGGTGGCGCTGGCGTCCCGGGGCTGCCGGTTCAGTTCGGCCACCGCCGCCGCTCGCTCCCGCTCACCGGTGTGCGGGCTGCGGATGATCCGCTTGAGTTCGGCCCTGCGCTCGGCGTAGCGGGCCACCACGCGCCTGCGCTGCTGATCGCGGGCGATCTTGCTCTTCTTGGCCATCAGACCCTCCCGCCGCGGGCGCGGATCTGGGCGACCACCCGCTCGATGCCGCGGGCGTCGATCACCTTCATGCCCCTGGTGCTCACGCGCAGTTTCACGTAACGCCCTTCACCGGGCAGCCAGTACTTCTTCGTCTGGATGTTGGGGTCGAACCGGCGCCTGGTGCGCCGGTGGGAGTGGGAGACCGAGTTTCCGAAGGCCGGAGCCCTTCCGGTCACCTGACAGACACGGGACACGGCGGTCCCTCCTCTCGTTCGCGGCCCGCGGCCTCGCGGACCGTTCGGGTTCCCCGGTGTCCGGGGTTCTTCCGTCTTGGCGCCGTCCCCCTACAGGGCGTCGGCGAAGGGGTCGGACCGCAGCGGCCGCCCCGCCTCGTCCTCGGTCATCAGGCACGAGTCCAGCAGGGCCACCAGGCGCCGTGCGTCCAGGTCCACACCCGTGAACGCCAGGTGCTGGCCGCGGTCGCCCAGCACCGGGTCCCAGTCCAGGAGCGCGGAGACCCGGCGGGTCTCGGAGACCATCTCCACCGCTGCCTCGGGCAGCGCGCCCAGCCAGGGGCCGCCGCTCTCCAGCAGCAGGGCGTCGTTGTAGGCGTCCCACACCAGCAGGGTGTCCGGACGGCTGGCCAGCCAGATCCGGCCCCGGCCGCGCAGGCCCGCGGACACGATCCGCTCCAGCGCCTCGTGCAGCCGTACGGGGTGCAGGGGGCGCCTGCGGGTCCAGGTCACCGTGCCCACCCGCCCGTCCGCGCGGTCGGCGTAGTGCGCCCAGGCCGGGTTGAGCCGGTGCGCGGCCGCCTCGGGGTCGAACCGGCCGTGCGTCAGGTCCGCCAGCCCGCCGCCCGCGGGGACGACCACGGCGGCCGGGTTGAGGTGCTCGACCAGGGCGCGGGCCTCGTCGAGGTGGCGGGTCCCGTGCACGGCGACCGCCGTCGGGTACTCGACCTGGTGGGCGAGCACCTCGGCGACCGTGCGCTCGTCCTCCACGGCGATGTCCAGGTCCCGGTCGCTCAGGTCGTCGTGCCCGGACAGGTCCGGCAGCAGGCGGTCGGCGTCCACCGCCGCGATGACCGCGGCCAGCCGCAGCTCCTCCCGGGCCGCGACGACCTCGGCGACCTGCCGGGGCTCGACCCCGTCCCAGGTCTCGACCACGCACAGGGTGTGCTCACCCCGCTCGGCCAGCCGCAGCAGTGCGGGCACGAGGTCCTCGCGCAGCGTGCAGGACGCGCACAGGTGGTCCAGGTGGACACGGCTGTGGTCCACGGGACCCCAGCGGTCACGGGTGACGCGGTGGACGATTCCCTCGGCGATCCCGTCGAGGTCGTGGTGCACGGCCACGGACCCCGGGACCTGCGCCAGCAGGTCGTCCACGCTGCGTCCGCGCGCGTGGCGGTGCAGGCCGCAGACCACGGCCACGCGCATGGGGGTTGTCGGCTCCATAGGGGGACACCCTCCTTCCTGAGAAAACGATAATCATTATCGTATAGCACCCGTGTGGCGTCCGGGGAGGAAAGTCGGTTGTCATAATCACGATGGACGTAGTACTTTGCTTGAAGTGGTTGGAAGCGATCCCCTGGAGGCACCGTGAACATCGATCTCGTCGGACTGGCCGTGCTCTGCGACGACCCGCGCGCCAGCGCCGCGTGGTTCGCCGAGCACTTCGGCTTCGACGTCAACATCGACCTCGGCTGGTACCTGAACACCCAGCACGAGGACCACCCCAAGCTGTCGATCGACTTCGTGCTGCGCGACCATCCGTCCACGCACGAGGTCCTGCGCTCGGGGAGGGCGGAGTCGCTGGTCGCCTTCCTGGTGCCGGACGTCGACGCCGAGGAGAAGAGGCTGCGGGAGGCGGGCGTGGAGGTGATCATGCCGCTGGTCAGCGAGCCCTGGGGGCAGCGCCGCTTCCAGGTCTCGGGCCCGGAGGGCCTCTACGTCGAGATCCTCCAGATGGTGGCCCCCGACCCGCGGTGGATGAGGGACAACGGCCTCGCCTAGCAGTGACGCCGGGGGCCGCACACGACGCGGGCCGGGACGGGACCGACTTCCGCCCCGGCCCGCGTCGTTCGCTCAGAAGTGCTCGGAGAGCGGGCCCAGCACAGGGGACCACTCCTTGACGTCCACCTCGGAGACCAGGCCCTGGACGCGGAAGGGGTCCTTCTCGGTCAGGGCGACGGCCTCGTCGCGGGAGCCGGCGCGCAGGAGCAGGAGGGCGCCGGGAGCGTCCTGCGGGCCGAAGGGGCCCGAGCACAGGTTGGCGTCCTGCGCGGCCAGGTACTCGCGGTGCGCGGGGCGGTGCTCGTCGCGCGCGGCGGCGCTGTCGGGGGCGTAGGTGTAGGTGACGGCGAAGATCGCCATGGTTTCCCTCCCGGGGTGTGTGGCGGCCGACTGGTGCCGCGATCGCCGTCACTGTGCCACAGGCGCAGGTGGGAGGGGGTAGTCGGGGCGGGCGCCCCAGCCGCCACGGGATGTCCTCGGGGCTGTCCGGAGGCCCGCCGCGGTTCGGGAAGGGCTCATCGGCCCTGGGTGATGCGGGGCAGAGCGTAGGCCTACGCCCCCTGAAGGCAACCACCCCAAGCCAGACCACCGCCGCGGGCACGGCCATCGTGGAGGCTGAGGCGCATGCTGCTTCGAGTCAAGGGCAGGGAACAGGGGAATGCGTAAAACGCACGCGCTGTACAACATGTACGTCGTACCGTTGCCCTGGTGTGGGCGATATAACCGGGGTTGGTGGAGCCGTGGCTCGACAAGCTCGATCGGAGCTCCTGCGAGCAGCTGATCGCGGCACTGGAACTCCTCGCCGAGACCGGGCCTCCGCTCGGGCGTCCCCTGGTGGACGCGGTGCAGGGCTCAAGGCACAGGAACATGAAGGAGCTGCGCCCAGGTTCCTCCGGTCGCTCGGAGCTGCGAGTCCTGTTCGCCTTCGACTCCGCGCGCAAGGCGATCCTGCTTGTCGCGGGGGACGAATCCGGAAACTGGAACAAGTGGTATCGGAAGAACATCCCCATCGCTGACGACCTGTTCGACGAGCACATCGAGAAGCTGCGAGGAGGAGCCCGATGGGTACGAGCCTTCACGACATGCTGGCCAAGCGCCCCGTCGACCGCGAGGCGGTGGAGGTGCACAAGAGGCGCATGCTCGACGAAGTGCGTGCCTACCACCGGCGTGAGCTTCGCGAGCTGTCCGAGCTCACCCAGGACCAGCTCGCAGGGCGGCTGAACATCAGCCAGAACACGGTGTCTAGCATCGAGCGCGGCGACATCGGCCGCTCGCAGGTCGAAACCCTGCGCAGATACGTCGAGGCCCTCGGCGGAGAGCTGCGGGTGGAAGTGGAGATCGGCGCCCAGCGCTGCCGGGTCGCCTGATCTGTCCCAGGCACAGGAACAGGTCGTCCGGCCCCTCCGTGTCAGGAGCCCTCGGTGATGCGGGACAGGGCGTGGGCCCACACGCCCTGGACGGTGACCGCTCCCAGCCAGACCGCCGCCGCGAGAACGGCCACGGTCACCGCGCCCGCGAGCGCGTACGTCACCACTGCCACGGTCCGGCGCGTGCTCCGGTGTCCGGCTCCCCGATAGGTCATCGGCTCTCCTCCGCGTACTCGGACCGGTCCGGCTCCGTCCGCCCCGGCCGCGCGTGCCGAGGGCCGTAGCCCGGGACTCGGAACCCCTCCGATGCCCCGGGTCCCCCCGGCAGCCCCGGTGCCCCGGGCACCTCCCGGGTCTGCGCCGTCCCGGCCGCTTCCTGCGGCGCGGCGAGCATCGCGGTGAACGCGTCGTGCTCCCCGGCCAGCGTCCACCGCAGCAGGGCGCCCAGGCTGGGGTCGGCCCGCCCCTCCCGGTCGGTGACGGCCGAGGTCAGGAACACCCGCGCCTCCCCGAAGTCGGCCTCGGCGTCCCGCAGCAGGTTCCCCAGCCCCAGGGTCCGCTCCGCCCACACGCGCGGGTCGGTCCCCCCGGGCGCGACGGCCGTGCCACGCACCAGGTCGCCGCGCGTGACCACCACCGCGAGGCGGGCCTGGCGCAGTCCCCGTCCGCCCCGGCGCCGGGCCAGCATCCGGTACTGGCGCCGGATCTCGTCGCGCACCGCCCCGTAGGCCAGTTCCGGGTCGCGCGTGTGCGAGCGGTCCCCGGCCAGCCGGGCCCTCTCCCGCGTGGTCAGCGAACGCCACACCGACTCGATCCCCAACGGGTCCACCGCCAGCACGAACGTCGTCGCCCGGCCCAGGTAGGCCAGCTCCTCGACGGTCGCCGACCGGTTGAACCGCTCGCCCGCCGCGTCGAACAGCTGCATGAGCAGGGTCCTGCCGCTCACGCCCACCCGCACCGTCAGTCCCCGAACCTCGCGGCCCGGGGGAGTGGGCGCGGTCCGGGCCCCGGCCGCGAGCACCCGCTCGCCCTCCCGCAGCCGTCGCACCGTCTCCCCGCCCACCGGCTCCACGTACGCCTGCGGCACCCGGCGCGCGGCCTGCGCCAGCGCCAGGTTCATTCCGGTCACCAGCCGCGTCTTGCCCGCGCCCGTGCCCCCGAACAGCGGCAGCACGAACTCCCTGGCCTCGCCCGGACGGTGCTCCAGCCCCCGGTCGCAGTGCGGACAACGTGCCTCCAGGTCGGCCGAACCCAGCAGGAGCAGCGTGGGCAGGCGTGCTCCGCACAGGCACTCCCGGCGCCACAGCCCCCGCCCGCCGGGGCGGATGGCGCCGTGCCGCCGACCGCAGCGCGCGCACAGGTAGGCCGGGTAACCCAGCCGCAGGAAGCATCCCGGGCACACCATGCGGATCCGGCGCACCAGGAGCAGTCCCGAGTCGGCGAGCCGCAGGGCTCCGACGGCGGTCCACGCCGAGGCCAGGTAGAGGCCCACCACCAGGGCGTGCACCAGGAACTGCGGCAGCAGGAACACGCTCCAGGGCGCCGCGGCGCCCCAGCTGTGCCCCACCACCGCGCGCAGGTCCCACCAGGCCGGACCGCCGTGGTAGGCCAGGTGCGCGGGGTCGTCGCGGGTGCCGGGCAGCGGCTCGTCCGGGTGGTCGCCCGCCCACATCACCTCGCGCACACGGCGCAGGTAGGAGACCACCAGCACGCACCATCCGACGAGGAGGGCGGTGCCTCCCCCGAGCACCACGGCGCTCATCAGTCCCGCGAGCAGCCACCACCGCAGCAGGTAGACGACCAGCAGGCCCAAGCCCGCGCCGGCGGCGATCAGGAGCGCCGCTCCGATCTGCGCGCCGCCGTCGTCGCGCCGCGACCGCGCCGCGCGCCTCGTGGCCGCCCCGAGCATGGACGCCGCCCGCCCCGCGGACGCCGCCCCCCTCATGACCGCCGCTCGCCCGACCGCGAACCCAGCCCCAGGAACCCGCGCCCGCGCGGTTCGCGCGAGCGCTGCGCCCACTCGTCGAAACCGGCCGCCGACTCGCGCGGCAGCTGTCTGCGCATCCTCGCCAGGTGGCGCCGCCGCCACCCGCCCACGGCCGGTGCGAGCACCGACGCGTCCAGGCGCCCGGCCCGCCCGTGCCCGGCCAGGACCCGGTGCCTCGTCGCCCGGTACACCAGGGCGGCCGTGGCCGTGTCCGGCCGGTCGTCGGCCAGCCGGGCCGACACCGCCTCGCCGTAGGCCTCGAACACCCGCGCCGGGCAGTCCCGCAGGGCCTCGGCCAGCAGCGAGCACTGACACCACCCCAGCAGCACGCGTACCACCAGTCGCCAGGCCACCTCCTCCACCGCCGGATGGGTTCCCCGCACGGCCGTGTACACGGCGGCGAGGCGCTCGTGCGCCCGGTCCTCACCGGCCGCGCGCAGCGCGACCAGGGACGGGCGGACCTCCGACCACTCCATGACGACCCGTCGGCCGGAATCGGGAAGCCGGGTCCGCAGCCAGTGCCTGGACACCTCGTCCACCAGCTCCCGCCACGTCCGCTCCTGGCCCGCCCCGGGGGGCGCCGCCATCGCCTCGGCCACCCAGCCGCCCACTCCCGGCGCCACCAGGACCCCGGGGCGCAGCACCCGCAGGACCAGCAGGGCGGCCCGCGGCCCGTGCCCGGGGCCCCACACGTCGGTGAGCAGCTCCTCGTCCAGGTCGTGCGCGGCGAGCCCGGCGGCGCCCGCCGCCCGGCCCTCCCGGCGCACGGACACCAGGTACGACAGCAGCCCCGGAAGGTCGCTTCGGGGATCGGTGGCCAGCAGCCGCAGTTCGCGCAGCGGGGCGCTGGACCCGTCGCGGTCGTTGGCGAACAGGGCGCCCACCGGCCCGGCGGCGAGGGCCGACAACCCCTCTCGGGGCAGCGAGGCCAGGTGCCCGGCCGCGCCCCGACGCACCCCGGGGTGGGCGGCGACCAGGGCGCGCGCCTCCGGGGAGGGCAGGCGCGAGGCGGCCAGTAGCGGGGCGAGCACCGCGCCGCCGTAGCGCTCCATGCTCTCCTCGCAGGGCGCCAGGCCGCTGGCCCGGGCCCAGCGCAGCAGCACCACCGCCCGGTCGGGGGCGAGTTCGCCGCACTCGCCGTCCAGCAGGGCGGCGACCCGCTCCCGCGCCGCGCCGCGCACCGACTCCGTGCGCATCGGCGTCACCGCGGGGGCGCCCCCGCCCGCGGCGATGTCGTCCAGGGAGCGGCGGACCATCACGTGTTCGAGTCGCTCGGTGGTCCCCTCCGCGCCGCCCAACCGGTGCGCCACCCGCTGCAACCCGGCCAGGTCAGCGGTGTCGAGGACGCCCGCGGGCTGCTCGGTGAGCAGAGCGGCCGCCCCGGAGCCCCCGTTCAGGCCCCTTCCGGGTGGTCCGCCCCGTTCCCCGCAGGACGCCTCGTTCCTGCCGCCGCCGGGCACTTCGCCGACCGGCCCGCCCGCGGAGCGGCCGGACACGGCGCCCACCAGCTTCCGGTCCGTCCTCCGGTAGCTGACCTCCATCCCGACGCGGGCCTCTCCCGACGCCGCGGCGTCGGCGTCCAGGATCCGGTGGACCAGCGCCGCCGCTTCCCCGGGGGCGAGCCACTCCACGGCCTCGGACAGCCACTCGCGCACCTCCCGCAGGTCCTCGCGCGCGGGAGCGTCCGCGTCCAGCAGGGACGCAGCGGCCAGCACCGGGAGCCAGTCCGCCAGCGCGCCCTCGCGGCCCGATGCGTACGGCCGCGCCCTGTGCCACAGCGCCGCCGCCCGGCGCGTGCCCAGCCGGACCAGGCGGTCGGCCACGGCCCGCGCACGGGGATCGGGTTCGGGGAGCGCGTCCGGCGGGTCCTGCTCCGGGTCGTACACCGTGAACCTGGTGCGCCACAGCGAGGTGTCGGAGTCGGGAGCGACGCCGACGACCTGCACGAGCGCCTCGTCGGGGTCGCCGCAGTAGGTCGCGAACGACAGAAGCCGGGCCCGCCGCGGCGGAAGCAGGTGGCTCAGGGCCGCCACCCAGTGCGCCACGGACGCGCTGTCGGCCACCAGCACCAGCGGACGGGAGCCGTCCACGGCGTCGTCGGCGGCGAGCAGCAGCCGCGTCACCACCTCCGCCGGACGGCTCCGCACCCACGCGTCGGTGCGCGGGCGGTCCAGCGGGCCGGCGCCGACCTCCGGCTCCGACAGCTCCGCCAGCTCGGACAGGCCGGGGTCGCAGACCGGCCCCTCAGCCCAGAAGTCGGCCTCCCACAGTTCCGCGGGCAGCGGGCCGGACTCCTCGGGCCCCGGGGCCACCAGGCTGTGCGCGAAGTAGTTGCCCGGCCTCCCGGACGGGTCGTCGCCGCTGGAGACCACGCGGCTCACCACCGGCACCCCGCCCACGTCGGGGGAGTAGCACAGGTTGACCGGATGCTCGTCGACTCGCTCGCGGGACCGGGGCGGCTCGTACACGGTGAACCGCTCGACCTCCCTGAGCACCCGGGGGTCCACCCCGGGTGTCGCCGCGTTGAACTGGTACCCGGCGTAACCGGACAGGCCGTGCTCGCACGAGGTGTAGTACAGCTGCGCGAAGCCCATCGGCGCACCCCTTCGGTCTGGTCGTCGCGGGGGGTCTGGTTCTGGATCGGTGGTGGTTCGCGGGGGCCCGGGCACCGCGGACCGACGGGTCCGCCGGGCCGGGCCCGGGATCAGGACGCCCCGCGCGAGGGGATGACCCCGAACTCGCCGAGCATCCACAGAAACGGGTCGGCTACCCGGTAGGGGCGCACCCCGCCGCGCACACGGTTGCCCGCGTCGGGGACGCCGCCCAAGGCCGACACCCCGAAGTAGCGGGCGTTGCGGTAGTGGTTGCGCACGTGGCCGTCCACCCCGCCGCCGTCCCACCGGTGCAGCAGCTGTTGGATCTGGGCGTGCACGTCCTGGCTGTCGGACTCGTCGAAGAACGGCGCGGTGGGCTGCGGCCGGTGCAGCGGCGAGCCCTCGTCCAGCTCGCCGTGCAGCGCGTCGATCTTGGTCAGGCACACCGCCATGGGCACCTGGATCAGCTTGTTGACGGCTCCGGGGCGGCTCATCAGCAGGTCGGTGACGCGCCCCAGCATGTCCAGCGGCCGGCTCCGCGCCGTGTCCGGGGCGGGCGGTAGTCCGCCCGCCGCGGCCAGCTGGCGGGTGCCCTCCATCCGGAGCGGGTCCAGCAGGAGGATGATCCCGTCGGCGCTGTTGAGGTAGCGCAGGTTCGCCTCCACGCTCTCCCCGGAGGTCAGGTCCTCCCCGGCGGTGTCGAAGAACGACAGCAGCGTGTGCTGCGGCCGCCTGCCGCCCAGCCCCCGGCGCTGGGTGGTGAAGCGGAACACCAGCGGTTCGCGGGTGACCCCGGTGCGCCGGGTGGCCCCGAGCAGCCGTGCCTTCTCGTAGAGCGGGGTCTCGTAGTCGGCGTGGAACCGGTGCCGGGTCTGGTCGTCCGAACCCCCCACCGACGCGTCGAACCGGGAGCCCACGCGGTTCATCAGCTCGTGGATGAGCACCGTCATGAACACCGTCTTGCCCGCGTCGCGCGCCCCTACCAGGGCGATCATCCGGCTGCGGATCCGTCCGAAGTTCACGGGGAGCTGGGCGTGGCAGGTGGCGCACACCTGTCTGCCGGTGGTCGACGCGCACTCCGGGCACACCGCCCGGGCGCTGCGCCCGTCGGCCTCGAAGACCGGCGGCAGCCGTTCGCGCCGCCCCAGCTGGGCGCGGATCGCGGCGTCCTCCACCGGCGCGCACACCCGCCCGTCCGGCCCCGGGCGTCCCGTGCACCGGAAGCGGATGCGGCGCTCGGCGAACCGCGAGTAGCAGTAGGGGCACACCAGGAGGCGGCCCTCGACGGGTATCAGCGAGCGCACGGCGTCCAGGCTCCTCAGCACCTCAGCTCCCTCACCGGGGGCTGGCGCAGCCGCACCCCCCGCCCGTCGTCGTCAGCCGGGAAGCACATCAGCCAGCCCTGGCCCGTGCCCCGCGGAGGCCGTACGCGCACCGAGACCCACTCGCCCGCCGAAAGGTACTGGGCGGGCAGGATCGCCAGCACCGTCCCCTGGTCGGCGGTGTGCGGCTGCACCGGGCCGTCGGCGTACACCACGACCACCTCGGGCATGGTGCAGTCCTCCTCCGCGACCAGGTGCACCACCCGGTCCCGGCGCAGCAGGCCCGCCGACTCCACGCGGTAGTCGAGCACCGCCCGGCCGGGAACGGTGACGCTCGCGGCGGAACTCACCGCCTCCCCGCCCTCGAAGGGGACGACGGCGCGCACGTCCACCCGCACCGACTCGGGACCCATGAGCGTCTCGAAGCCCCCGTCGGAGGAGTACTGGCGGCGGGTGCAGCGCAGCTGGCCGCCGGTCCAGGTCTCGGTGCCGCGCTCCTCGGGGCGCCAGGAGATGATCGCCGCGCAGGCGTCCTCGGGCCAGGTCCACCCGAGCCGGACCGAGGTGTCGAACCGCTCCGCGCGCAGCCCCTCCACGGGCGGGGCCGCGGTCACCCGCACGGAGACGCCCACGACCGCCTGGTCGCCCGCCACCGTCACCGCCAGGACGTGGTTGGTGCCCGACTCCAGGGTGAACGCCACCCGCTCCCGTTCCTCCCGAGGGGCCTGGGCCTGGTGCGCGCCCTGCTCCTCGGCCGCGCTCATGCGGTTCGCGGGTACCGCCGTGGCGGCCGCCCTGCGGTTCCACGGGGCCGCACCGGCCGCTGGTGCCCCGGGAACCCCCGGAGTACCAGCGTGCGCGGCTGACCCACGGTTCCCGTTTGTTCCCGGGGCCCCAGGCACACCGGTGGGCGCTGCCGTCCCGGGGGCGTTGTGCGTGACGCCGGTGGCCGCCGCCGACCCGGGGTTTCCGGCTGTTCCCGTTCTGAGGCTCCCCGGTGCACTGGTGTCCGCTTCCACGTCAGGAGCCCCCTCGGTGTCGGGAGCCCCGGCCTTCGCATGTCCTCCGTGCGTGCCGCCGGGCGCGTCCGGGCCTCCCGCCACCCGGTCGCCGGGCGCCCCCGGACTCTCGGGTCTCTCGGGCCCGGAGTGCGTGACCGTGCCGCCGTGCCCGGCCCCGCAGGACGCCGCGTCCGTGAGCAGGCCAGTGGCGGCGCGGCCCTCGGCGCGGTCGTGGAGGGCGACGCCCTGCGGGGGCACCACCGGTCCGCCCCCCGACCGGTCGCCCGCGGCCGCGCGGTGCGACGGCGGGTTCGCCGTGCGGGTCTCGCCGTCATGGGGGTCGGCGCCGGTCCGCTCCGCGGAGCCGAACACGCGGGCGCCCTCGCCCTCTCCTCCCGCGGGCGGGGAGGGCAGCACCACGCGCGGCAGGTCGGCTCCGTCGGCCGCCGGGGCCGCCTGGGCGTTCACCGGGCACTCGCGCCCGTCGCGGCCGTTGGCCCCGGTGCGCGCGGGGGCTCCGAGGGCGCCGCCCCCCGCCCCGGTGGCCGCCGGTGCCGTGGACTCCGCGGCGGGGGAGAGCCTGGCGTGCCTTCCGACGCTGCGAACGCGGTCGCCGGGCCGCTGGGCCGGGTCGGAAGCACGGTCGCCCGCGGAGCCGCCGGACGCCGCGGAGCCGCCGGAGGACGCGTGCGGGGTACGGGTGTCCTGGCCGGGGGCGGTACGGGTCCGCCCCGAGGGCCGCTCACCGGGGGCCAGGATCCGGAACCCCTCCCCCTCCTCGTCCGCGAAGCCCCCGCTTCGGGAGTCCGTGCCGTGGTCGGCGCCTCGACTCCGGTCCGGGCTCCCCTCGTCCGGCCCCAGAACCCGGATGCCCTCGGCCTGCCCGTGCCCGTCCTCCTCGGAAGGAGCGGTGCGCGGGTGGCCCGTGTCGCGGAACGCGTCCTCGCGGGGGCGGTTCCTGCCATCCTCGGGCCTCGCGGCGCCGGTGCGCGGCGCGTGCGGGGTACGGGTCTCCTGGACGGGGGAGGTGCGGGTGCGGCCCGTGCTCCTCTCCCCGGGCCCGAGCACGCGCACACCCTCCCTCTCCTCGCCGGGCGTTCCCCCGCGCGCGGGGTCCGCGTGGCCGTTCGCCGGTCCCGGGGGCGGCCCCGAGGCCCGACCCGCACCGGCGCGGACACCAGTTCCGCCGATCCTGCCGACCCCTCCGACCTCAGGGGACCCCTCGTCCTCGGCCACCGGGGTCTGGGCCACCTCACGGCCGTAGGACTCCAGGTCGTCGGGGCCGACCACCGTGCCGAGGGGCCACTCGGGCGGTTCCTCCCCGACCCGCAGCACGACCCTCCCCCGGGAGGGCCGCGTCCACGAGGCCCGGAAGTCCGCGCCGCCGTCCGGCACCACGGACAGGTCCCGCACCGCTTCCGGGCACGGGCCCGGGCTGGCCCGGCGCACGAGCCCTGACGACCCCCGCGCGTGCCCGTTCGAGGTCACGTAGACCGCGCGGATCCGGTAGTGGTACTCCACGTCCATCTCGACGTCGGTGTCGCAGAACCCCGACCCGTCCGTCTCCACGCGCACGCCGTCGCCCGCCCCGCGCGGCGGCGCCCCCACACCGCGCAGCACCTCCACGCGCACCGCCTCCGCCGGGGCCTGCCAGGAGCCGGACACCGACCGCTCCCCGGCGCGCACCCGCAGCGAGGAGACCTCCGGCGCGATCATCACCGGCGCGGACGACGCCTCCTCCGACACCCCGAGGCCCTCGCGCACCGCCACCACCGCGTAGCGCGCCTCCGCTCCCACCGGCGCTCCGGTGTCGGTGACCTCGTTTCCCGACGACTCGCCCACCAGCGCCTCGCGGGCGCTCCCGTCCCGCCCGGTGCGCCGCGTCACCCGGTAGGTGACCGACTCGCCCGGCCCGGGGGCGGGCTGCCAGGAGACCACCACGCTCCGGCCGTCGACCCGGGCCTCCACACCGCGCGGCGGCGGCGTCGCCACCTCGCCGAGCCGGGCGGCGAGCGCCTCGTCGTCGGCGGCCGCGTCCGCCGCCGCGGCCAGGGCCCGGGCGGCCTCCTCCCGGTCGCCCGCGCGCAGCGCCCGCTCGGCCTGCGCGGTCAGCTCCTCCACCTGCTGCATCCGCGCGCGCAGGCGCTCGTGCAGGTCGTGGTCCTCGGGCAGGTCCTCGGCGGCCTCCTGCGCCTGGCGCAGCCGGTTGTCCGCGAGCAGGTCGTGCACGTCGCGCTCCGCCCGGGCGGGCGCTTCGGCGCCGGAGGCGGACCGCCGCACGGCCGCGGCCAGCAGCAGCGCCTCCTCCTCGGCCAGCCCCCGGCCGACCCAGTGCCGGGTCAGCCCGGACTCGTCCAGGGCCTCCGGGCGCTCCCGCAGGTCGTCGACGATCTCCCCCAGCACGAGGGCGTCGGCCCGGTCTCCCCCGGCGCGCAGGATCTCCAGAACGTTCTCGGCCGCCGCCCTGCCCTCGGACTCCGGTTCCAGCCGTACGCGCTGGACCGCCTCGTCGAGGGCGGCCTTGTCCAGGGCGGTGCCGTCGTGGAGCCGGAAGCCGTCCAGCACGCTGAACCCCTCGGCCAGGCGCTCTTCGCCGAAGACCTCCATGGGGGAGAAGGGCACGCCCCGGGTGCGCAGGTGCCCGCGCAGGGCGCGCAGGGTGTCCTCGGGAGGGGAGCCGTCCAGTTCGGGAAGCCGGTCCACGACGCGTACGCCGTGCTCGAGCAGGACGCGTTCGGCGTCGGCCTCGGTGACGCCCACCGGTGCGATCATCGACCGGAGGGTGTCGCGGTCCAGGAACGCTGTGGTCAGGCCCCCGGCGATCTCGGACCACGCGCTCAGGACCCGCTGGGCCTCGTCGGCGCGGACCCGGCGGAAGTGGGCGTGCGTGAGCGCGCCCTCGCCCTCCAGCCGCTCGTGCTCGGCGATGAGGCCGTCCAGAACCTCCCTCAGGGAACGGCGGCTGCTCCGGAGCGCGCGCCAGTGGGCGCACACCTCGTCGACGTGCTCGGTGAACGCGGCCGGGTCGGCGCACAACCGCAGTTCCAGGCGGGGTTCGACACCGTAGCGCGTGAACAGGTCCGCGGGCAGCCCGTGGGCGCGCGCGGCCACCAGCACCTCGTCCTCGTAGCGTGTGCGTTCCTGTGCGTCCCAGGGCATCGTGCGATCCCGCTCCCCTCGTGTGGTCGTGGTCGTACGGTCCGGTGAGGGGGGTGGGTGGCGGGCCCCGGAGGCGGTGCCGGTCAGTTCACGCGGCTCCTCTGGGGCCGGAGGCGGTGATCGCTCCCGCCCCGCCGGTCCCGGTCGCTTCGTGTCCCTGCATCGGCTCCGCCTTTCACGGCCGGGGATTTCCCGTGTTCTCCCTGTGCGGCCGTTTCGGGTCACGAGCATACCCCTCATGCGTGCGTTGACGGGGAGAACACGGGCCTTTTGGGTTCGCGCGTGTCCGCGGGCTTTTTCCGTGTGCCTGGAACCGGTTTGAACTGCTCATACGGCTACATCAGCCAATAAAAACACCCCTTTTCTCTTTTCATCGGAAAAGGGGTGTCGTGTGCGGGGAAAGGCGTCAAGGAGCGATATCCTGCGCCGCTTCGCGCCTTTCCCGCGCCGCCCGCGCGGGGCGCGCTCAGGACTCCAGCGCCTCGTCCATCCTCGCGGCCAGGTCATCGGTGAGCAGGTCGATGTAGGTGCTGGTGATGTGCCCTGAGTCGCGGTAGACCATCACGTTGCCGATCACCGCCGGGCACCCGCCGTCCACGCAGAACCGGTCGGTGAGGTCGACCCAGTGCACCTCGCCCCCGGACTCGCGGGCCGCGATCTCCTGCGGGTCGGCGTCCTGGAGCGCGTCCCGCTCGGACCGCTCGCACGGTGACGGGTCCTCCGGGTTGGCCGCCACGCACTCCACCACGTCCCGGCGGGCGCGCGGGGTGTCGCGCAGCGCCACGATCTCGCCGCTGACCCGGGCCACCTCCTCCCACAGCCGGTTCATGCCCTCGGCCACCACGACCAGGTCCTCCTCCGGGGTGGTCTCCTCGGCCGGGTCGCTGGCGGTGGAGGAGCTGGTGAACACCAGGTCCGGCCGCAGCTCCTCCAGTTCGCCGACCACCGCGCGGTTCCAGTCGCCGCACGCCGTGTACGGGCCCCCGTCGGGGCCCTTCATCACGGTGTCGGTGAAGGCGCACGAGGACTTGGTGTACAGGTGCAGCCGCCAGCCGCGCTCCTCGGCCATCCCCTCCAGCGCGGTGACCCACTGGGCGCTGTGCGAGTCCCCGAGCACGGCCACGTCCCGGGTGGCGTCCTCGGGGCCGTACACGCACGGGTCCGAGGGGTCGGTCTCGGAGTGCGAGGCCTGGCAGTCGTCGTCGTACAGCGCGGGCACGTCGTCCTCCGCGTTGACGGGGGAGGGGTAGAACGGCCCCGCGTCGGCGGTCTGCCCGAGGGCGGCGGGCCCGGTGTGCACCGCGGGGTCGAAGGTCACCGACCGCTCCTGGTCGGCCCGCACGTACACCGCGCCGCCCACCGCGGCCACCGTCACCACGCCCGCCGTGGCCACGGCCAGGGCGGAGCGGCCGCGGCGGACCAGGCCGCGGTCGCGCACCGGATCCTCCACCCACACCTTGGTCGCCCACGCCAGCAGCACCGACGCGGCCGCGACTGCCAGGGCCTCCAACGCGCCCAGGCTCTCCTGCCCGAGCAGCACCAGCGCGAAGACGATCAGCGGCCAGTGCCACAGGTACAGCGAGTAGGACACGTCGCCGATCCACCGGGCGGGCGCGGTGCCCAGCAGCCGGGACGCGGACAGCCTCACGGGTGAGTCCTCGGCGGCGATCACCGCCGCGCTGCCCAGGACCGGAAGGATCGCCGCCCAGCCGGGGAAGGGCGTGGCGTCGTCATAGGCCACCGCGGAAGCCGCGATGGCGGCCAGGCCGAGCCAGCCCAGGGGCGCGCGCCAGCGCTCGGGCAGGCCGCCGTGCGCCAGCCCGATCGCGAGCAGGCCGCCGACGGCCAGCTCCCAGGCGCGGGTCGTCGGCAGGAAGTACGCCGAGGCCGCCTCCTGCGAGGTCAGCAGAACCGAGCAGGCCAGGGACAGCACCAGCACCGCGCCCAGCAGGACGGTGAGGGTCCCGGCGGAGGCCCGCCAGCGCCGCCGGGCCAGGGTCCAGACCACGAACAGGAGCGGCCACACCAGGTAGAACTGCTCCTCCACCGACAGCGACCAGAAGTGCTGGACGGGGCTGGGCGGGTCGTCCGCGGCCAGGTAGTCCACCGCCTGCTGGGCCAGGTAGAGGTTCTCCACGTAGGCGGCCGACGCCACCAGCTGCCAGGCGGTGTCGACCAGGCGGGTGACGGGCAGCAGGAAGAGCGCCACCGCGCCGGTGACCAGGAGCACCGTCGTCGCGGCGGGCAGGAGGCGCCGGACGCGGCGCACGTAGAAGCCGCCGATCGACACCTTGCCGTGCTCGGTGGCCTCGCGGTACAGCAGTGACGTGATGAGGAAG
The DNA here is from genome assembly GCF_018316795.1 of Nocardiopsis akebiae. Lineage (NCBI taxonomy): Bacteria > Bacillati > Actinomycetota > Actinomycetes > Streptosporangiales > Nocardiopsidaceae > Nocardiopsis > Nocardiopsis akebiae. Next base: position 5,359,186 of record NZ_CP074132.1, on the reverse strand, counting down.
CCGGAGATCACGAAGAACACGTCGACGCCGACGTAACCGCCCGGCAGCAGGGCGGGGTTGAGGTGGTAGACGAGGACCAGGAGGACGGCGACGGCGCGCAGACCCTGGACCTCGGGCCGGAAACGGCGTCCGGTCCGGGCGGGTGCTGAGAACATGGGCTGGCTCCGAGAGCGGGCTCGGCGACGAGGAGTGGACGGGGGTGCGTCCGGGGGCGAGTCGCGGGGGATGATCGCATTCTGTGCCGTTTCGCGGACCCGAGGCGACCCCGGAGGCGACACGGCGGCAGGTGTTCGCCCAACAGGGGTGCGGGGGACACGTTCCCTTGGTCGGGTGTTCGCCTGGCGGGCCCGGGAACCGTCGGCGGGGCGGTGGTTCTCCGAGGGGACACGCGGGGCCGCGGTTTCCGGTGGTGTGAGGGCCTCGCGGATGCGCCGGAGGATGCGTACGAGGGCGGGGCTCAGGGGGCGCTTGGGGTGCGTGGGACAGCACCGTTCGGGGCCCGGATCACGAGGCCCGCCCGGTGGATGTGACGTGCCCGGAAGGCGTGTGCGCCCGTTCGTGGCGCGTCCGCTCCGGATCTGGGGCAGACTGTCGGGTGTCGCCGGAAGGGATCGCGCCGGTTCGCCCAGGACCGTGCCGCGCCGCGGAGCCCCGTTCGCCCGAACGGTCCGGCCGGTGCGACCGCGCCGCGAGAGGAGGCACACAGTCACCCCCGTCACCCCCCTGACCCGCGCGCACCTCGTGGCGGCCGCCACGGTCGTGGTCGTCGTGCCCTGTGTCCTGTACCCCCTGATCGGCCTGTGGACCCTGCTGTGGATTCCGGTCGTGCTGGTTCTGGGCGCCCTCGTCGTGCACTCCGGTGACGCCGCGGCCGTCGCCGCGGCTCCGAACGCCGCCGACGCGACCGCAGGCTCCTCTTCCGGGCGGGTCCACGGCGGACCGGACGGAACGCTCCGTGCCTTCGGCGAACGCGGCGGCGCGCGCGGCACCCGGATCCGCCCGGTCGCGCTGGCCAGCGCCGCGCAGGACTACGACCTGGTGTTCTCCGCCGTGGTCCACTGGCGGTGGGAGGGCCACGTGGACCTGAGCCTGCGCAACCCGGTCGCCCCCGCCGTCCTGGCGGTGGTCATCCGCGCGTCCGCGCTGGCCCGCGGCGTCGAACCCGGCGACCACGGGACGGCCGAGTGCGAACTGGCCGCCCGGCTCGCGGTGGAGACGGCGGTCACCGGCGCCGGGGTCGTGGTGTGGGCGGAGGAGGTGAGCCTGCGCCTGTCGGAGGAGGACGCCGAACGGCTGCGCCGCATGGCCGCCCTGCGCAAGGACCGCGAGCTGCGCGAGGCCGTCCGCGACGCCGAGGAGGGACTGGAGGACCTCCCGCCCGCCCGTGTCGGCCGGGCGACCGCCCCGCGTCCGACCGCCCCCTCTTCCCCGCGCCCGGAGGGCCCTCCGCGGTCGGCCGTGGACGCGGGCCTGGACGCCTTCGGCGGTCTCGACCCGCTGGACGACCCGCTCGGCCTCGGCGGGGACGACGGGCCCGACCCCTCCCCGGGGCCGGGCAGCGACGTCGACGAGGAGGGGTACGAGAGCTACTGGTGGCCCGCCGACGAAGGCCCCGAGTCGGCCGAACGCGACGTGCAGGTGGCCATCCTGCGCGGGCTGGTCGACTCCTTCGAGGACGTCGAGGAGCGCGCGAAGTTCGTCCACGAACAGGTGGTCGTCTTGGAGCGGGGCGGCTTCACCGAGCTGGCGCTGCGCATCCGGGAGGAGTACCCCGAGCCGGAGGGACGGGGGCCGGACACCGAGGAGCCCCGGTGAACGCCGGGGCCCCGACCACCCGGACCGGAGCCCCCGTGCGCGACTCCGGCGGCCGGTGCCGGTTCCGGCCGCCGCCCCGGTCACCCGTCACCGGAGCGGCGTGCGTCCCGTACCGCTGCTCGCGCGGATCCTCCTCAGACGGAGGATCCGGACTTCCTGCGCCTGGTGAACACGAAGGCCGCCACACCGGCGCCGATCGCCACCACCGCCGCGCCGACCAGCCCCCACAGGCTCGCACCGGTCACGGGCAGACCGCCCTCCGACCCGGCCGCCTGCTCGGGTGACGGGGAGGCGGAGGGCTCCCCGCCGGGCGTCTCCTCCGTGACGGGACCCTCGGTGGCCTGCTCCTCCTCGGGGACCTCGGGCTCCTCACCGCCCGGGGTCGGCTCGGGCTCCCCCGGCTCCTCGGGGGTCTCGCCGCCGCCGGGCGCGCACGGGGTCAGCTCCGCGGAGAAGTCGCCGTTGTGCAGCTCACCGTTGCCGACGACGCCCGCGGACGGGGAGCCGTGCTCGAAGGAGGCGGCGACGACGTTGCCCTCGATGTTGCTCGGTGACAGCCAGCTCACCTTCGCGTCGGGGGCGAAGACGGTGCCCTCCAGGGTTCTGCTGTCGGGGGTGAAGGTGACGGACGTGGCGTCCCCGAAGTTGAACAGGACGTAGCGGGCCTCCTCCAGACCGATCCCGGCCATGTTGGGGGTGCGCCACTCGAACCGCCCGTCCACGCCCGAGGTGTCGACGTTGACGAGGAGCGGCGCGTCCGGACCGGGCTTGTCCTCGAAGGTGATGACCTCCAGGGCGGCCAGGTCCTCGGCGGCGACGTTCCACACGTTCTGGGCGCCCGGGGCCAGCGGCAGGGTGACGTTGGCGCCCTGGCCGAAGGGAGGCAGCGCCTCGGAACCGTCGCCCGTCCGCAGCGGGACCACTCCGCCCTCGCACGCGGCGAGTCCGGCCGAGCGCTCGCGGTAGGCGGGGAACAGGCCCGCGACGTCCAGGGCCGCGCCGGTGACGGACTCCTGCGGCTGGCGGACGGTGAGCGAGATCCTCGGCGTGCTCTCGCGGCCCTCGGTACCGGCGACCACGGTGTTGACCTGGGCTCCGTTGCGGTCCGTCGTGCTGATGTCGGCGTCCTCGGCGGCGCCGACCTTGACGTATCCGCTCTGGAGCACCTTGAGGTCGCCCCCGCTGGCGCCGAAGTCCACCCGGCCGTTCACCAGGAGGGCGGCGGGGTGCTCGTCGCCCTCGGCGGTGTACGAACCGGGTGTGTGGGCGGCGACGTTGTAGTCGCCGAACACGAGGTCGCCGCCGACCGCGACGGCTCCCTCGGACTCGTTGCCCGCCAGGACCGCGTCGCCTTCGGTGACCACCAGGAAGCCCTGGTTGCCGGACACGGGGTTGACGGCGGTCTCGGCCAGCGCGGGGGCGGCGGGCAGCAGCCCGAAGGCCAGGAGGGCGGAGGTGGAGGCGCAGGCCCCTCTCAGGAGCAGTGAGGGGGTCTGGGGACTTCTCGGCATCTCGGATGTTCCGTTCCGGAGTCTTCGTACTGGTGGGGAATGCGGACTGGTGCGAAGGGGCGGACGGGCGGGCGCGGGGGAACGGGGAGCGTTCCTGCGGGGTGCGCCCGACGGGGACGATGGGGTCGTACCGGCCGCGCGGCCCCGTCGCGCCCTCCGCTCCCGGTCGGGAGCCGGGAACACGGGCCGTGATCACGGAACGTGTTGGGAGCGCTCCCGGGAATGGCTCGCACGGTGTCCTCCCCTTCCACGCGCGACACGTGCCGCCGGTTGCCATGCCGTCGCCGTTGTTCCGCTTCCGTGTCCTGGGCGGTGCCGCCGCCGTCGGCTGAGGGGGCCGGGCGGGTCAGGGGTCGCGGGGCCCCGGTTCCGCCTCGGCCAGGCGGGTGAGGAGTTCGCCCAGCAGGACGCGCTCGCCGCGGCTGAACTCCGCCCGCGACCGGTCCAGGACCGAGCGCAGGGCGATCGCCCGTCGCGCGGGTTCGCGGTCCCGGTCGGCGCCGGGTGCGGTACCGGACGCCCCGTCGCCGTCGGCGCCGGGAGCTGACGTGATCGCCGCGATGACCGCCTCGCGCGTCCTGGCGGACAGCGACGGGTCGGGCCGGTCGGAGTCCGGCCCGATCAGGCTGAGGGTGACGCCCATGCCCGCGGCGTGCACCATGTCCGCCGCCTGTTCGACGCCGACGACGAGCCGTCCGGCCTCCGCGACCCGTTGCACCAGCGTGAGCAGTACGCGCCGGGCCTCCCGGGTGGTCTCGCCGTTCCCGCCCGGCGCGGGGTCGCCGTACATCAGCAGGTAGTGGGCCGGGTTCTCCACACCGAAACCGACGTGCAGGTTCCAGCCGGCGCGCAGGTCCTGCACCGGGTCGGACGAGGCCGGCTGGGCCGTCTTGCGCGCCAGGTAGCGGGCGAAACCGTCCGCGGCCACGGCGTTGAGCAGTCCGTTCATGTCACCGAACAGGCGGTAGATCGTCGGCGGCTGCACCTCGGCCGCCGTGCTGACGGCTCGCGTGGTGACCGCGGTACGCCCGTGGTTCCTGAGAAGGTCGGCCGCGGCCTCGATGACCTTCTGCCGGTTGTCGCTGCGAGAAGCCATGTATCGATGATAACGGGGTGGCGATAGCACTGTTGTGTTATCGTCGATCAGGCAATAACGCTATCAGTGATATCAACCGTGGGCGTGGGGCCGCCCCGACGGGAGGACGATCATGAGCGGTACCGAACGGCGTGCGGCACTGGTGACCGGCGGGTCGCGCGGCATCGGAAGGGCGGTGGCCGAGCGCCTCGCCGCCGACGGCCAGGACGTCGCGATCGTGTACGCGGGCGACACCGCCGCGGCGGAGGCCGCCGTCGCCGCGGTCACCGACGCGGGCGGCGGCGCCGTCGCGCTGCGGGCCGACGTCGCCGACGAGGACGCCGTGCGCGCGGCCTTCGACGCGGTCGAGGAGCGGTTCGGCGGCGTGGACGTCGTCGTCAACTCCGCCGGGATCATGGTCCTGGACACCGTGGCCGAACTCGATCTGGCCGACCTGGACCGCATGCACCGGACCAACATCCGGGGCGCCTTCGTCGTCAACCAGCAGGCGGCCAGGAGGGTGCGCCGGGGCGGGGCGATCATCAACCTCTCCACCTCGGTCGGCAGGCTCGCCCTGCCGAGCTACGCGGCCTACGCCGCCTCCAAGGGCGCCGTGGACGCGATCAGCCCGGTGCTGGCCAAGGAGATGCGGGGCCGGGACGTGACGGTGAACGCCGTCGCCCCCGGGCCCACCGCCACGGACCTGTTCCTGGCGGACAAGAGCGATGAGCGGGTGGAGCGGCTGGCCGGGCTGAACCCCTTCGGACGCCTCGGCGCCCCCGATGACATCGCCGAGGTGGTCTCCTTCCTCGCCGGGCCCGGCCGCTGGGTCAACGGCCAGACCCTCTACGCCAACGGCGGCATGGTCTGAGCCCGGCGAACCGGGGGAGCGGGGCGCGGCGTTAACCCCGGTGAGGACAGGCCGCCCTGTCCGTGGCGAGCACGCGACGACGGAACGGAACAGACCCCATGGCCGCAGACACGGAGAAGCCCGCGACCGAGCCCGTACCCGCTTCCCCGAGCGCTCTGCTGGCCCCTCTGGGCGCGGCCGTCGGCGTGGGGCTCCTCACGGGTTTCCTGACCTCCTACGCGCAGGGACTGCTTCCCCACGGCCTGGCCCCGCTGGCGAACTCGGCCGGGACCTGGAGCCTGGTCGCTTTCCTGCTCGGCATGCTCTCCCCGCGCCCGTGGGTCTGCGCCGTCGCTGGCGCGCTGTCGCTGGCGGCGATGGTCCTCGGCTACGACATCGCTTCCGTCCTGCGCGGATTCTCCGCCTCGCCGGGGGGAACGTTCTTCTGGCTGACCGCCGCCGCCCTGGTGGGGCCGGTCCTCGGCTGGGGCGGTAACGCGCTGCGCACGCGGTCCCGTCCCGCCCCGCTGGCTGCGGGCGCCATGAGCGGCGTGCTCGTCGGCGAGGGGGTGTACGGACTCCTCTACATCGCGGACACCACGTCCCCGGTCTACTGGTCCTGCTCCGTCGCCGCGGGCGCCGCGTTCCTCGGGTGGGCCGCGGTCCGGCGGTGCCCCGCCCCGCGCCCGCGCTCCCTCGCGCTCGCCGCGGGGGCCGCGGCCGTGGTGGCTACGGCCTTCGTCCTGGTCTACTCCCGCAACCTCATCATGTGGTTCCCCAACTGACGCGCTCGCGCGCGCTCCGCGGTCCCCGTGCCTTCCACGCCGCCCCCGGACCCGGACGGTCCGGAGCTCGGACCGGAGGGTGCCCGGCCGACCGCTGGTACGGCGGGGGAGCCTTGCGCCCCGGCACACGCGACGCACCGGTTCCGGCAGTCCGGCCCCTACCCCGGCTCCGCGGTCCGGAAGGCACCGCGCGCAGAGAGGGGCGGGGCCGTGGACGACCGGGCCGGGCCCGAGCAGGACGTGGGGGTCAGCGCCTTCGTTTCCGCGGACGAACCGGCCTTCGGCGAGGTGCCGGGGGTCACGCCCCGGACCCGGGGGGAACCGGGCCGCGAGGGCACCTCCGGCAGCGAACGCTCGGGGCTTTCCCGCGGCGTCCGCTCCGCGTCGGCTACCGGCTCGCGAACCTCCTCAGGCCGCCCGAGGAGGCGCCGCCGGACCCGGGCTCCCAGCTGGAGTGACCGCCTCGCGGGACCGCAGCGAAAGGCCGGTGGCCCGGCGTGCCCGTGCCGGTGCGCCCGTGCGGGTGCGAGCCGGGACCGGGCGCCGGCCGGGTCAGTAACCGGCGGACTTGTCGACCACGTTCACCAGCGGTCGGCCCCGTGCGTGGCGCTCCAGGTTCTCGACGAAGACGTCCACGCCCCGGCGCCGCGTAGCGGCGGTCGTCGCCCCGTTGTGCGGGGTGACGATGACGTTGGGCAGGTCCCAGAAGGGGCTGTCCGGCGGCAGCGGCTCCCGGCCGTGGGCGTCGAGCCCGGCTCCGGCGATCCACCCCTCGGTGAGCGCCCGCAGCAGTGCCCCGTCCGCCACGATCCCGCCGCGTGAGACCACGACGACGTACGCCGTGTCCTTCATCGCCCTCAGTTCCGCCTCGCCGAGGAGGTGTTCGGTGGCGGGCGTGTCCGGGGCCGTGACCACCACGAAGTCGGACTCGGCCAGCATGCGGTGCAGGTCCTCGGGGGCGTGGACGGCGTCGACGCCGGGGAGGGCAGGCCGGTGCGGCGCCGCACCCCACCACCCGCATGTGGAAGGCCCGTGCCTTGGCCGCCAGGTCGAGCCCGCAGTTCCCCAGGCCGATGATCCCGCAGGTGAGACCGTTGAGCTCACCGTGCTGGAAGCGCTCCCAACGGTGCTCGGACTGAGCCCTGGCCCACCGGGGGGCGTCCCTGTTCAGCATCAGCATGAGCATCATGGCGTGTTCGGCCAGCGGGACCGCGCCGTTGCCCGCCGAGGAGGTCAGGACCGCGGGGTGCGCGTCCAGTCCGGCCGCGAGGTCGTTGTTCACCCCCGCCGCCCAGCTGTGCACCCAGCGCACGGCGGGAGCGAGGGCCAAGTGCTCGCCGCTGAGGGTTCCGGCGATGACGGTCGCCGTTCCCAGGAGGTCGGCGCGGTCGCCGAGCCCGTCCACGAAATCCACCGGGGCGCCCGCGGCGGCCGCGCGGATGCGATCCCTCTCGTCGGGCTCGAAGCGACCGCTCACGAGTACTCGTCCGCGCTCGGGCACGAACATCACGTCCTTCGTACGCTCTGGTAATTTGTGGCTCGTATTGGTCCGACCGGTCAGGTGAGTATAGGGAAGGTGTGTGCCGGATGCCACAGGAGGGGCGTTCCGTCTTCCGCGCCGTCGAGCACGCCAAGGTCTACTCCTCGGTGGTCGACCAGATCCTCGCCGGGGTGCGTTCGGGGACCTTCCCGCCCGGGACGCCGCTGCCCGCGGAGCGCGTGCTGGCCGAGAGGTTCGAGGTCGGCCGCGGCTCGGTCCGCGAGGCGATCCGGGTCCTGGAGCACGCCGGGGTGCTCGACGTCCGCGTGGGCAGCGGCACCTACGTGGTCGGTGACGGGGGGTCGGAGGAGAACGCCCTCCGGGCCCGGGCCGCGGTCGCCGGAGAGCACAGCCCGCTCGACCTGATCGTGGCCAGGGCCGCCCTCGAACCCGTGTGCGCCGAGCACGCGGCCACCGCGAGGACCTCCAACGACCTGCGGGTGCTCGAGGACCTGGTGCTCGAGCAGGAGCGCGTGCTCGAAGAGGGCGCGGACCCCTCGGCGGTGGACGCCGACTTCCACCTGGCGGTGGCGGCGGCCTCGCACAACAGCGTGCTCTTCGCCTTGGAGCGGACCCTGGTCGACCTCATGCGCGAACCCATGTGGAGCGAGCTCAAGGGCCGCTCCCGCGGCCGTCGGGACCAGGCGCGGCACTACCTCGAACACCACCGGCAGGTCCTCGGCGCCATCGAGCGCCGCGACCACCGCCGGGCGCGGCAGCTGATGGCCGTCCACATGAGCGAGATCGAGACGGGACTGCTCACAGAGCTGGGCTCCGCGCAGGAGCGGGCCGAGGGGTCGGGCCGCTGACCTGTCGGACCGCTGACCTGTTGACACGGGACGCGGTACCGGCTTAGCTTCACCATCGGTCAGGTGGTCGGACCAATCTCCACAGGTCCGTCCGATTCTCGCACCGTGGTGAAGGAGAGAACCGTGGGCACACCCCGCTACGCCGTGAACTGCTCGATCATGATGAAGGACCGGCCGCCCGAGCAGAGGTTGGCGGCGGTCCGGGAGGCCGGGTTCGAGGCGGTGGAGTTCTGGTGGCCCTTCGCGGAGCCCGTTCCCGCCGAGGCCGAGGTCGAGTCCTTCGTCGACACGGTCCGCGCCTCGGGCCTGCGCCTGGTCGGGCTCAACCTCTTCGCCGGTGACATGCCGGGCGGCGACAGGGGCGTGGTCTCCTGGCCGGACCGGGCCGGGGAGCTGCGGGCCAACGCCGCGGTGGTCCGCCGTATCGGTGAGGCGCTGGGCTGCCGCTCCTTCAACGCCCTGTACGGCAACCGCCGCGCGGACGTGTCCGACGCCGAACAGGACGCCGCGGCCGTGCGCGCACTGGGCGAGGTCGCGGGCACCCTGGCCGAGATCGGCGGCACGGTGCTGATCGAGCCGGTCAGCGGTGCCCCGTCCTACCCGCTGCTCACGGCGGACGACGCCGTGGCGGTGATCGAGCGGGTCGAACACGAGACGGGCGCGGACAACCTCCGCCTGCTGTTCGACGTGTACCACCTCGCCGTCAACGGCGACGACGTCCCGGCCGCGCTCGCCCGGCACCGGGGGCGCGTCGGCCACGTCCAGGTGGCGGACGCGCCCGGCCGGGGCGCCCCCGGGACGGGCGGCCTTCCGCTGCGCGGCTGGATGAGGGACCTGGACGGGGGCGGGTACGACGGCTGGGCCGCTCTGGAGCACGCGGGCGACGGACCCGACCCCTTCGGCTGGACGCGCTCGTCCGACCTGCCGGGCCTGCCGGGCGCGGCGGAGTGATCCGGCCGCGACGGCCGTCGCGGCCCGCAGACCACACCCCGGCGGGCCGTCCGGCCCGCCGGACCGACACCGAATCGACCAAGGAGTCCGCAGTGAGTGTGCGAACGATCGCCTTCATCGGCCTGGGCGTCATGGGCGCCCCCATGGCGACCAACCTCGTCCGTGCCGGGTTCGACGTGGTGGGGTACAACCGCAGCGCCGCGAAGACGGAGCCGCTGGTGAGCGCGGGGGGCCGCGCCGCCGCCTCGGTGGCCGACGCGGTGGGCGGGGCCGACGCCGTCATCACGATGCTGCCCGACTCCCCGGACGTGGAGTCCGTGGTCCTGGGTGAGGGGGGCGCCCTGGAGCACATGCGGAGCGGCGCGCTGCTCATCGACATGAGCACGATCCGCCCCGACACGGCCCGCGCCGTGGCCGAGGCCGGGGAGGCCGCGGGGGTCGCGGTCCTGGACGCGCCCGTGAGCGGGGGCGAGCAGGGGGCGGTCGAGGCCAAGCTCTCGGTCATGGTCGGGGGCGAGGAGCGGGCCTTCGCCCTCGCTAAGCCGGTGCTGGACGCGCTGGGCACGACGGTGGTCCACGTCGGACCGGCCGGGGCCGGGCAGACCGTCAAGGCCGCCAACCAGCTGATCGTCGCCGGGACGATCGAGCTCGTCTCCGAGGCGATGGTCTTCCTCCAGGCCCACGGCGTCGACCGCGACAGCGCCGTGCGCGTGCTCTCCGGCGGGCTGGCCGGGAGCACGGTGCTCGACCGCAAGGCCGCGTCCATGCTCGCGCGCGAGTTCGACCCGGGGTTCAGGGTGGACCTGCACCACAAGGACCTCGGGATCGTGACGGCCGCCGCCCGTGAGGCCGGGGTGGCCCTGCCCCTGGGAGCGCTCACGGCGACCCTGATGGGATCGCTGCGCGCCCAGGGCCACGGTTCCCTGGACCACTCGGCGCTGCTTTTGCAGGTGGAGCGGCTGTCGGGGCGTGACGCGGACGCCCGGGACTGAGCAGAGGACCTCTCCTAGGCACATTGTCAGTCTTGAAATCTTGACTGACAATGTGCCTATACTGTCCTGCCTCCGTCGCGGAGCGCCACCGGCGCGCGAGCCGAGCCGCGGCCGCGGCGGCCGAGCCGACGAGAGGACCAGCCACATGGCACAGGGTGTGACGGAGAGCGGGCCCGGGACCGCGGCCAGCGCGCCGCGCGAAGCCGACTGGCATCTGGGCGCGACGCGCTGGACGCAGCTGACGCTGACCGAGAACGACCCCGGACGCTTCGACCCCGACTTCTGGATCCAGGTCATGCGTGAGACCAGGTCCAACGCGGCCTGCATCAGCGCGGGCGGGTACGTCGCCTTCTACCCGACCGACGTCCCCTACCACCACCGCAGCGTCCACCTCGGCGACACCGACCCCTTCGGCGCCCTGGTCGAGGGCGCGCGGGGCCTGGACATGCACGTCATGGCCAGGGTGGACCCCCACGCCGTCCACGCCGACGCCGCCAGCGCCCACCCCGAGTGGCTGGCGCGTACCGCCGACGGCAGCCCGGTGGAGCACTGGGGCTACCCCGGTATCTGGCTGACCTGCCCGTTCGGCCCGTACAACCGCGACTTCATCACCGAGGTCGCCCGCGAGATCGTCACCCGCTACGACGTGGACGCCGTCTTCGCCAACCGCTGGCAGGGCCACGGCATCTCCTACAGCGAGGCGGCGCTGCGCAGCTTCCGCGACGAGACGGGGTTCGACCTGCCGCGCCGGGAGGGGGACACCTCCGACCCCGCCTGGCGCGCCTACGTGGTGTGGCGCAGGCGCAAGCTGAGCGACCTGGTGAGCCTGTGGGACCAGGCGGTCCGCGACATCCGCCCGCACGCCCGCTTCATCCCCAACCTGGGCAGCATCGCCGCGCGCGACCTCGACCGCGGCATGCTGGCCCGGCACTTCCCGTTCTTCCTCATCGACAAGCAGGGCCGTTCCGGGGTGGAGGCGCCCTGGTCGGCCGGACGCAACGGCAAGCGCAGCCGTGCGGTCTTCCGGGACAGGCCGGTCGGACTCATCACCTCCATCGGCCCCGAGCACCACCAGCACCGCTGGAAGGACTCGGTCTCGCCCGGGGCCGAGACGACGATGTGGATCGTCGACGGCTTCGCGCAGGGCGCCTTCCCGTGGTTCACCAAGTTCAACGGCATGGTGCCCGACCGGCGTTGGGTCCGCCCCGTCGCCGAGGCCTTCGCGCTCCACGAGCGTCTGGAGCCCGAACTCGCGGGCCGCCGCATCACGGCGGACGTGGCCCTGCTGGAGACGGGCGGTCCGGAGAGGGGACGCGCGCACGAGGACGGCTTCTACCACGCCCTGGTCGAGGCCCGCATCCCCTTCGAGATCGTCGCCGAGCAGAACCTGACCGAGAGCGAGCTGGGCCGGTTCAGGGTGCTCGTCCTGCCCGACGCCGAGCGGCTGAGCCAGGACCAGTGCCGCGCGATCCGGGCCTTCACCGAGTCGGGGGGAAGCGTCGTCGCCGCCCACCGCTCCTCCCTGGACGACGAGTACGGCACCCCGCGGGCCAACTTCGGACTCGCCGACGTGCTCGGCGTGGACCTGAGCATGCCGGTGCGCGGCCCCGTCAAGAACAACTACGTCGCGCTCACCGGAGAGCACCCCACCACGGAAGGCTTCGGGGGAGCGGAGCGCATCATCGGCGGCACCGAACTCATCGGTGTGACCGCCCGCCCGGGGACCAACGTGCCCCTGCGCTTCGTGCCCGACTACCCCGACCTGCCGATGGAGGAGGTCTACCCGCGGGAGGAGCCCGCGAGCCCGGCCCTGGTCACCCGTGAGCTGCCCGGAGGCGGCCGCTCGGTCTACGTCGCCTTCAACCTCGGCTCCCTGTTCTGGGAGGCGCTCCAACCCGACCACGGGACGCTCGTCGCCAACGCCGTCCGCTGGGCCCTCGGGGGACCGGAACGGGTCCGGGTCCGCGGGCGCGGTCTGGTCGACCTCGCGCTCTGGGAGGACCCGGAGTCGGTCGCGGTTGTGATCGTCAACCTCACCAACCCCATGGCACTCAAAGGGCCCATGCGCGAGATCATCCCGCTGCCCGCGCAGAAGGTCTCGGTCGCCCTGCCGGAGGGCGCGGTGGGCGCCGAGGCACGCCTCCTGGTCTCCGGGTCCGACGTCCCGGTGCGCGTGCGCGCGGGGCGCGCCGAGGTGACCGTGGACTCCGCGGACCTGCTGGAGGCCGTCCGCTTCACGTGGATCCGGGGTGAGCGGTCATGAGCGGGCACGACCTGTGGTGGCACCGGCCCTTCCAGATGTTCCAGACCAACCTCAGGGAGATCGACGCGACCCTCGACGTCGAACGGGTCCTCGACTACCTGGAGGGCTTCGGCGCGCGCGCCTGGCTCCTCAGCGTCGGCGGCATCGTGTCCAACTACCCCACGGAGCTGGAGTTCCAGACCCGCAACCCCGCCCTGGACCAGCGGCCCTCGGGCGACCTCGTGGGCGACGCGGTGGCGGCGGCACGCGAGCGGGGCGTGCGGGTCCTGGCCAGGATGGACTTCTCCAAGATCGACCACCGCCGGGCCGAGCGCCACCCGGAGTGGTGCTTCACGGGGGCCGACGGGACGCAGCAGGTCTACAACGGCCTGACCAGCGTGTGCCCCAGCGGGGACTACTACCAGTACCGCCTCCTGGAGGTGGTCGACGAGGTCCTGGACCGCTACCCCGTCGACGGGTTCTTCTTCAACTGGATGTCCTTCAACGAGGTCGACTACAGCGGTGTCCACCGGGGGACGTGCCACTGCCTGCCCTGCCAGCGGGCGTTCGCGGCCTTCGCGCCCGGGGTCGAGATGCCCACCGGGCCCGCCTCCCCCACCTACCGGGTGTGGAAGCGCTTCACCGAGGCGGTGCTCGACGACCTGACCTCCCGCGTGCGCGACCACGTCAGCGCGCGCCGTCCCGAGGCGCCGCTCATCCTCGGCGACCGCGCCGACATCGTCTTCCACGAGGCCAACAACGCGGTCGGGCGGACCCTGTGGCACCACCGGACCGCCGAGCACGTCAGCGCGGCCCGGACGTACCGGCCCGGGGTGCCCGTGCTCACCAACGCCGTGGGCTTCGTCGACATGCCCTACCGACTGGCGGGCGAGGAGCCCCACCACTTCGCCCAGTACCTGGTCCAGGCCTTCTCCCGGGGGGCCAACCCCTCCACGTACATCATGGGGACCCCGGACGACGTCACCTACGAGTGCCTGGACGCGGCCGGTGAGCTGACCCGGTTCCACCGCGACCACGAGCGCTTCTACCGGGAGCTGGTGTCCGCGGCCAGGGTCCTCCTCGTCCGGCCGGACCCGCTCAAGCTCGCCCCCGCCCGGTGGGAGGAGGCCGTCCACGAGTTCCGGGGACTGTACTCGGCGCTCCTCGAACGCCACATCCCCTTCGACGTGCTGCCCGAGCCCCGTGTCCGCGACGTCGACCGCCAGGGCCGACTGGGGGACTACGGGCTGGTCGTCCTGCCCGACCTGGGACCGCTGGACCCGGAGACGGCGCGAGCCCTGGGACGCTACGCCGAGGCCGGCGGCGGCGTGCTCGCCACCGGCGCGAGCGGGTTCGACGGCGACGAGTGCCTGATCGAGGGTTCACCGGTGCTGCGCCGGACGGCGGTCCGGGACACGGTCGAGTCCGTGAGATCGCTGCACCTGCGCCGCCCCGGCCGGAGCGGGGCGCGACGCGGGGGCGACCTGCCCGTGGTGGGCGCCTTCCACGTGGTCGAGCCCGTCGCCGACGCCGACACCGACCTCCCGGTGCTGTCGCGGGCCCCCTACGGCCCGCCCGAGAAGTGCCACGGCCACCTCCTGCTCGACCACCCGGGAGCGCTGTGGCGCGACCACGGGCGCGGCCGGGTGGCCGTGCTGCCCTGGACGCCTGGCAGGGCCTACCACCAGCTGGGCCTGAGCGGGCACCGCGACGTGTTCGTCGAGACCGCGCTGCGCGCCGCCAACGGCCCGGTGCAGGTCGGGACCGACCTGCCCGAACAGGTCGAGGTGGTCCTCGGCGTCTCGGCGGCCGGGGGAGTGGTCCACCTGGTCAACCACTCCGGGGACGCGCCCCAGGGGTTCCGAACCCCGCTGCCGGTCGACGGACGCCAACTGCGGGTGCCGTGGTGGAGGCACCAGCCCACCCGCGCCCTGCGCGCCGACACGGACCTGACGGTTGCCGAACAGGGCGGGGAGGGCGTCGCGCTGCCCCGCGTCGGCCTCTTCGAGGTCCTGGTCACGGAGCGTCCCGTCAACGCCCGGTAACTTTGTAAAACAAGTATTCATGAGTTATTGACTTACCAAATCAGCACCGGAAACATGTCCTGTGAAGCTGCACACTCACTGGGGTGACCTCCCCCGCAGCGAAGGGAACGTGATGAGAGATTTCGATCGGCGCGCATTTCTCGCGTTGACCGGCATGGGCGCGGTAGGGGCCTCCCTGCTCCTGTCCGGCTGCGGCGGCAGCGGCTCGGGGAACGGCCTCCGGTACGCCTGGTGGGGCAACACCGTCCGCCAGCAGAACTACACCGAGGCCCTGGAGGCGTTCCAGGAGGCCAACCCCGACATCACGGTCGAGCCGGAGTTCGCCGAGTACACCGCCTTCCAGGAGCGCATGACCACGCAGATGGCGGCCCGCAACGTCGCCGACGTCTTCTGGATCGCCTCCCCCCAGGTCCTGACCTACAAGGCGAACGGGCTGTACCGCAGGCTCGACGACATCCCCACCCTCGACCTCTCCGACTACAGCGCCGAGGACATCGAGTCCTTCTCCCTGGGCGGTGAGCTCCTGAGCATGCCGCACGGAGTCTTCGTCCCGGTGGTCCGCCACAACGAGACCTTCCTGGAGGAGGAGGGCGCGCGGATGCCCGGGGAGGAATGGACCTGGGACGACCTCGCGGAGTTCCTCATCGACTACAGCGCGAACAACGCGCAGGGGCGCCGGGGCGCGACCTACACACCCGACCAGGACATGGCCTTCGAGGCGTGGCTGCGCCAGCGCGGCCAGGACCTGTGGACCGAGGACGGGAGCGTCGGCTTCGACGAGGAGGCCCTCGGCGACTGGTTCGAGTGGTGGCGCGTCCTCCTCGACGAGGGGGCGGTCCTGAGCCTGGGCGAGCAGGAGGGCATGCAGCCCGACTTCTCCGCGGTCGGCGACAGGGTCCTGCTCAACTTCGGCAGCTCCAACCACATCATCGACGAAGCCGCCATGTTCCCCGACTGGAAGTACCGCCTGCGGTCCGTGCCGGTGGGCACCGACGCCGCCGACGGCCACCGCTTCCTCTACTACCCCCGGCTGGCCGTCTACCAGGGCATCGACGACGCCGACGTCGAGGCTGCGGGCAAGCTCATCGACTTCAACGTCAACAACGTCGAGTTCCTGCGCACCGTCGGCCTCACCATGGGCGCGCCGCCCAACCCCCGCCTCCTCGCCGAGGCCTACGACTTCGCCTCCGACGACGAGAAGGAGATGCTGGCCGTGGTGGAGGCGGACCGCGCCGAGCCGCAGCGCCCCCGCTACGAGGCCCCGCCCGGGACGGGGACCTGGCGCGAGGCCATGTCACGGGCCTCGGAGAACGTCGCCCTGGGCAACGCCGGGGTCGCGCAGGTGACCGAGGAGCTCATCGCCGAGATCCGGTCCGGCATCGACCGGGGAGCGTAGGGCGTGCCCCCCTCCACGAGAACCCGCCGACGCCCCGCCGCGCCGTCCTCGCGGCGGCGGCAGGGCCGCGCCGCCTACGTGTTCCTCTCGCCCTGGCTGCTGGGCCTGGGCCTGGTGACGGCCGTCCCGCTGGGTGCCTCGCTCTACCTCGCCTTCACCGACTACAACATCCTCAGCACACCGGCCTTCACCGGGCTGGCCAACTTCGAGCGCATGCTCGGCGACGAACGCTTCTGGGCGGCCTCCTCGGTCACCCTCCGGTACGTGGTCGTCTCGGTGCCGCTCCAGCTGATGTTCGCCCTCCTGCTGGCCGTCATGCTCGACCGGGGGCTGCGCGGCCTCCCGTTCTACCGGGGCGCCTTCTACCTGCCCTCGCTGCTGGGCGCGAGCGTCGCGGTCGCCATCCTGTGGCGCGAGGTGTTCGGGCACAACGGCCTGGTCAACGACTTCCTCGGCCTGCTGGGCATCGAGGGCCAGAGCTGGCTCCAGAACCCGTCCACGGCCCTGTCCACCCTGATCGTGCTCAACGTGTGGACCTTCGGGTCGCCGATGGTGATCTTCCTGGCCGGCCTCCGGCAGATCCCCGAGGAGTACTACGAGGCGGCGCGCGTGGACGGCGCCTCACGCCTGCGGCAGTTCCGGCACATCACCGTCCCGATGCTGACGCCGATCATCTTCTTCAACCTCATCCTGCAGACCATCGGCGCCTTCCAGACCTTCACGCAGGCGCACGTCATCAGCGGCGGCACCGGGGGACCCGTCGACTCCACCCTCTTCTACACGCTCTACGTGTACCAGCAGGGGTTCAGGTCCTTCGACATGGGCTACGCCTCCGCGCTGGCCTGGGTCCTGCTGCTGGTGATCGGCGCCGTGACCGCGGTCCACTTCTTCCTGTCCAAGTACTGGGTCTTCTACGGAGACGACTGATGACCGACGCCCCCACGGTCGCGGGCACCAGCGGTCCGCGGCAGCGCCGCCGCCGACCGCGGACCGCGATCCTCAAGCACGGCGCACTGCTGCTGTTCCTGGTCGTGATGGTCTACCCGCTGGTCTGGATGGTCGTCAGCGCCTTCAAACCCGCGCACCTGATCCTGACCGAGCCGGGCCTGGTGCCAACCGAGGTCACCTTCGAGAACTTCCGGGAGGGCTGGCACGCCCTCAACCAGCCCTTCTCGGTGTTCTTCGTCAACTCCCTCGTGGTGACCGCGGGCTCGATCCTGGGCAACCTCGTCTCCTGCTCACTGGCCGCCTACGCGCTGGCCCGGCTGGAGTTCAGGGCCCGGCGCGCCTTCTTCGGGATCACCCTCGTCACGGTGATGCTGCCGATGCACGTGCTCATCATTCCGCAGTACATCTTCTTCGCCCAGCTGGGATGGGTGGACACCTACCTGCCGCTGCTGATCCCCAAGCTGCTGGCGACCGACGCGTTCTTCGTCTTCCTCATGGTGCAGTTCATCAGGGGCATCCCGCGCGACCTCGACCGGGCCGCCGAGATCGACGGGGCCGGGCACTTCCGGATCTTCTGGCACGTGATCCTGCCGCTGATGCGCCCCGCCCTGGTGACCACGACCATCTTCACGTTCATCTGGACGTGGAACGACTTCTTCACGCCGCTCATCTACCTGACCTCGACGGACATGTACACCGTTCCGGTCGCGCTGAGCTCCATGGTCAGTTCGGAGAGCCAGCAGGGCATCGGGATGCTGTTCGCGATGTCCCTGGTCTCCCTGCTGCCGGTCATCCTGTTCTTCGTCTTCGCGCAGCGCTACCTGATCCGCGGGATGGTCACCAGCGGTCTCAAGTGAGCCCTACTCGGCTCCGGCCGCCTCCCGGGTCCCCGCCTCCAGCAGGGCCAGGAGGCGGCCGCGCGCGTGGTCGAGGTGCTCGGCCAGCCTCAGTCGCGCCGCCTCGGGGTCCTGCGCCCTGATGCCCTCCAGGATCGTCGCGTGCTCGTGGGCCACGGTGCTGCCCTGCGTGGACCGGTGCGCCTGGAAGCGGCCCATGGTCAGGTGCACCTCGCCCATGATCAGCTCGTGCATCCTGCTCAGGCGCTCGCTGCCCGCGCCGGAGACCAGCGCGGTGTGGAAGGCGATGTCGGCCTCCACCTGGCGCTCGAAGTCGCCGTCCCTGGCCGCGGCCTCGATCAGCGCCTGCGCCTCCGTGGCCTCCCTGGGGACCGCCCCCTCGGCCGCCAGGACGGTGACCGCCGCGCTCTCCACCGTGCCCCGGCTGAAGAAGAGGTCGCGGATCTCGTCGGCGTGGAAGTCGGGGACGACCGCCGTCTTGTGGGCCGATCGGCGCAGGAGGCCGAGGGCGGTGAGCCGCTCCAGACACGCCTTGGCGGTGGGGCGCGCGACGTCGTACTCGCTGGCGATCCGGTGCTCGGTGAGCTTCTCGCCAGCCGCGATCTCCCCGTTGACGATGCGAGCGCGCAGCGACTGGTAGAGCGCGTCGGTCAGGGACGAGGGGGCGAGGGTGAAGTTGGCCTGTCGGTTCACGTCTTCATCGTGCCACAGCCGCGCCGCTGACACATACATCTGTCTTACCAGTGCACTGGTAAGTCCTGATGAGAGCGTCGGGCGTGTTCACTCTGTGACCGCCCGCACAGTGGCACGGCCGGGAAAGCGGTCCCCGCGGGGCCTCGCGCGCCGGGCGGGGAGGGCGTGAGGGGGCACGGGTTCCCGTGCGGCACGGAGGCGCCCGCCGGCAGCCGCGTTCGCGCGGGCGCGGCGGATCCCGTCTCCCCCCACGGCCTCACGGCGGGTCACCAGGGAAATGCCTACACCTTCCGAAGCCGGGTACTGGTACGCCCCAACAACCGAACGCAGGAAGGAAACATGTCCGCCAACGCTGAAGCACACCCCGGCCAGCGGCCCACGGCCCCCGACGCACAGGGCGGTAGGAGGCCCCGGGTCGGCTGGCCCGAGATCGTCGTCGGTACGGTCGTCGCCCTCGTGCTCTACGCCGTCGGAATCCTGCTGTTCCTCCAGATCCCCGCGGAGAGCACGGAGCTCGGCGGCCTCGCCCAGTACGCGATCTCCGGACTCGCCCCGCTCGGGGGCTTCGCCGCGGCGGTGCTCGTGCGCGTCCGCGGCCTCGGTCCGTTCGGTCTGCGGCGGGTCTCCGCCAAGTGGCTGGCCGTCGCGTTCGGGGCCGGGATCCTCATGATCGTGCTCAACGTCGCCAGTACCACGGCGATCTTCCTCTACTCCGGCGCGCAGGACACCCAGGCCTCCTACCAGGCCGCCGCCGCGGGCGGCCTGGCCTTCTTCGCCGCCGCTCTGCTCCTGGGCGGGGTGCTGACGCCCATCGGCGAGGAGTTCTTCTTCCGGGGGATACTCGCCAACGCCCTGAGCCGGTACGGGCAGTGGGTGGCGGTGCCGGTCAGCTCCGCCGTCTTCGCGCTGGCGCACGGAGTCAACTACCTCCTGCCGGTGGCCTTCGTCGCCGGTGTCATCGCGGCCGTGCTGCTCCACCGGACCAGGTCCGTCTGGCCCGGCGTCGTGGTCCACGTGGTCAACAACAGCTACTCGGTGATCGCCCCCGCCGTCATGGCCCTCATGGTCTGAGAACTCGTCCGGCGACGGGCCGGGACACTCCTGGCGGCCTCGCCGCGGAACCGGGTTCCGCGGCGAGGCCGCCGCCGGTGTGCGCCAAGCGGTAGCCGGTTTCCGGTCTGACGTGAATGGTTTTTCCTGGCTGCCGAATAAAGGATGCCCTCGTGTTCGCGTGCTTCTTTTCGGGTGGGCTGGGTTTGTGCGGTGCCGTTGTTTCTTCGGGTGATAACCAGGGTTTTGGTCAGCGTTTATATGACTGAGGTTTGTGGGGCGCTAGGGGAATTTGGTAAATTCCTCGTGGCTGAAGCGGGATGTGAACGTTTCTCCTGAATTCTTTTCGGTCATAGCTGGAATGTGTAGGCACCACCCGTAATGCGTCGTTCCCTGACCCGTGCGACGGCGGTCTGTGCGGCTTACGCCCTCGTGCTCGTGCTGGGGGCGGCCGCTCCCGCCGCAGCTGACGAGGGCGTCCTCGCCACCGCCGACGGCTCCGCCGCCCCCGGATGGGACGGTGCCCCGGGGGAGCGGAGCGGTGGACCGCGCGGGAGCCACCCGGACGCGGAGGGGACCAGCGGCCCGGTCGGACCCGGAGCAGCGTCCGCCACCGAGGGTCCTTCCGGCCCGGCGAGCCCCCACGGTGAACGGACCGAGGTCGAGAGCTCCGCGTGGACCTACGTGGACCGTGCCTTCCCCGACCGGCCCCGCGACGGCGCCGAAACCGCGAGCGTGGGCACCGGACGCCTCGAATGGGACCGGAACTACACCCGCCGGGCCCTGTTCCGGTTCCCCGTCGTGCCCGGCCCCGGCGCCGTCGTCGAATCCGCGGTGCTGCGCACCGAGGTGGCCTGGTCCTACGACTGCGGCAGCGTCTCCTTCGTACAGTTGCACCGGGTCGACCCCTTCGACGAGGGGGCCACCTGGAACGAACAGCCGCGGACACGCGCCCTGCTCGACACCCGGGGGATCAGGGGCGGGCGGTCCGCCTGCCCCGTGCCCGGCGGTGTGGAGTTCGACCTGACCGAGGCCTACCAGCGGGCCGTGGACGCCGGAGAACCCCACATCCACCTCCGGCTCGGCGAACGCGACGAATCCGGGACCACGGCCTGGCGCCGCTTCGACGTAGAGGACCACCCGCCGGTGCTGGTGGTCGACCACGGCACGCCGCCGTCCCCGGACGCGACCGCCGATCCGAACGCCCTGCGCAGCGACCCCGAGGAGGACGCGGCCGACGACGGTGCGCCCGCCGGTCGCGCCGCGGTCCATGGGGAGGGCTCCCCGGAGCCCGCGCCGACCACCCGGTTCGCGCAGGGACTCGACCTCCCCGGCGTCACCGCTCCCGGGGCCCGCGGAGACCACTACACCCGCGTTCCAGGCCTTGTCTCCGCTGACCGCCTGCCGGACGGGGGTGAACGGATCCGTCCCCGGCGGGGGCGACGGATCGGCCACCCCACCGCCGGGGACGGGCACCGGCGACGGGACGGAGACACGCCGCCCAGGGCCCGGGGGCCACCGCTCGCCGCCCGGTCGGAGACCGTTTCGGTCCACCGATCATGAATGGGGAACCGGTTGACGGACGACGGCACCCGCCTTTCCCGGTGCGTCATCCAGTTGGGTGCGAGGACGCACCGGCGGCAGCCCGAGGGGGTCGGGCTGGCCGCTTCCCGGAGCACCGCGTGAGGTGGGCGGAGCTCGGAAGCGGCCACGGAGCCACGCCACCGCCGCACCGGCCACAGGGCACGGTGGCCGTCGGCGGTGAGGGCACGGTTCCGTGCCGGTGAGAGAGGTGCTCGTCCCCGATACCGGACGCGTCCACGGCAGGGCCCGGCAGGGGGCTCCGCCGTCGGAAGCCGCAGCGGCCCGGAACCTCCTGTGTGCGTGGGCACCACCCAGGAGGACACCGGGCCGCCGTTCGGTCCGGCCGAAGCGAAGGGGGTCAGCGAAGAACTCCGAATGGCTTCGGCGCGGAGCACCAGACGAGCCCCTGCATATTCTTCGAAGCCGGAAATGGCTCGTTATCGGGCGGCGGCCGTATTCACGCCCACGGATCGTGGTCCCGCAGATCCCGCGTGTCCTCGCCGAGCACCTGCCGCGCACGCGCGCCGAGCATCTGGGTCAGGCAGCGGTGGATTCCGGTGTTGCCGGTGTCGACGTACCGCATCCACGGCACCCGGGACATCGTGCTGACCACCACCGACGTGAGCACCTGAGCCAGGACCGGGAGAAGCTGATCGGGCACCGGATCCTCCGTCAGGCACAGCCACGCGAGTGCAGCGCCCAGCCGTGTCTCGGCGGACTGGTCCGAGGACGACCACAGTTCACGGGTCCAGGCGATGACGTTCCAGCTTGTGTGGTGCTCGTGGGCCAGTTGCGCGATGGCCAGGACCAGGCTGACGCGTACCTCGGGAGCCTTCTCCTCGCCCAGTCGGCCGCGCAGGGCGGCCAGGGTTCGTTCGGTCTCGCCGGTGACCGCTGCGAGGGAGTAGCAGGCAGAGCAGCGCACCGCGGTGTCGGGATCGTCGAGGAGTTCGAGGACCATACGCACGTCCGCGGTGAGAGCTTCCCTGGAGGCCTGGACTGACCAGTGCATCGGATAGCCGGAGGAGTCGAACAGCCAGTACCCCGGTGGATGGGCGGTCTGGAGCAGTCCGGTCCGTGAGCCGTCACCGTGGTGGTTGCGCCGACCGGATTCGGCTGCCAGCTGTAGTACTTCCGCGCGGTGGTGTGAGGAGGGATCGACGGCGACGCGGAGCAGGAACGGTACGGCCAGAGCCGCGGGTGCGTAGGTGTCGCCCTGGTGGCGCACGCTGCTGCGCAGGGAGGAGAGCGCCCGCGCGGCGGCACGGGGGTCACCGGAGCGGATCTGCGTCAGCAGCTCGGCGACGTCGTCGGCCCGGCCGCTGGCATGGTGAAAGAGTCCACAGGGGACTTCTGCGTACTCCGCGCGCGAAGGCGGTTCGCGGTGCACCCGCGCCGCCAGCACACGGACGTCGCGGTCGGTCCCAGCACCGAACTCACGGTCCAGGTCGGCGTGCCCGCCATCCTGCTCCGGCTCGTGGGGCACCGCGTCGTCCACATGTCCTTCCGGCCCGGGTTTCCTCACATCATGGTCGCAGTCTGCTCCGTCGCGGACTCTGCGGCTGTGCTAGACCGGCGGCTGTCGACGCGCCTGGCTCCTGTGGGCGGGTCCAAGGGGGACCGCGTGTTCGCCGGTGCTGAGCCCCCGACAACACGGAAGGCCCTGACCTTTGCGCATCTGCGCTGGTCAGGGCCTTCCGGCTCTGGGGTGAGTGACGGGACTTGAACCCGCGACTTCTTGGACCACAACCAAGTGCTCTACCGGCTGAGCTACACCCACCACGTGCGCCGGGCCTCTCGGCCCCGCGTACGTATGAAAGCTTAGCGGACTCCGGGGAGTGCTTCGATCAGTTTTCCGCCGCGTCGTTCCCGAGAGCCGCCTCGCGCGCCTCCGCGCCGGTGCCACCGGCCACCACGTCGGCGGCGATGGCGCGGGCGGTGGCCGAGTTCGGGCCGGGCTCGGGCACGAAGGCCGCGGCGCGGTAGTAGCGCAGCTCGTGGATGCTCTCGGTGATGTCGGCGAGCGCCCGGTGCCCGCCGTTCTTCTCCGGGCTCGCGTAGTACACGCGCGGGTACCAGCGGCGCAGCAGTTCCTTGATCGAGGAAACGTCGACCATCCGGTAGTGCAGGAACTCGTCGATGCGCTTCATGTCGCGGGCCAGGAAGGTGCGGTCCGTGGCGATCGAGTTGCCGCACAGCGGAGCCTTGCGCGGCTCGGTCACGTACTGGCGGATGTGCTCCAGGACGAGGTCCTCGGCCTCCTGGAGGCTCACGCCCTTGTCCAGCTCCTCCAGCAGGCCGGAGGTCGTGTGCATATTGCGGACGAAGTCCCCCATACGGTCCAGTGCGTCCTGCGGCGGTCTGATCACGACGTCCACGCCCTCGTCGAGGATGTTGAGCTCGCCGTCGGTGATCAGGCAGGCCACCTCGATCAGCGCGTCGCGCTCGAAGTCCAGGCCCGTCATCTCGCAGTCAATCCACACCAAACTGTCATTCATACCGGTCAGCTTAGGGGTTGCGGGGAGTTCCGGGGGATGACGAAGGGGGCGGCCGGACCGTGTCCGACCGCCCCCTTGAGCCTGGGTCAGTCCCAGATCCAGGGGTCCGAGACGCCGGGCGGTGCACCGACGCCGAAGACGGCGTACATCCAGTCCCACACGCCCCAGAACTGGAGGTAGCCCAGGACCAGGAGGACGAGCAGGATGAGCAGGAAGGTGAAGCAGCCGCAGCCGCAGCTCCTGCACCCTCCCCGCTTCTTCTTGGGCTTCTGCGGGCGGTGCTGCTGGTAGGGCTGTCCCGGCCCCGGGGGCTGCCCCGGACCCGGCTGACCCCACTGCGGGCCTCCGGGGTGCCCGCCCATCGGCGGCTGTCCGCCCGGGGTGTTGGCCATGGGGCCGGAGACCTGCGGGTATCCGGGCGGGGGACCCGGCCGGTTGGCCCGCTGGCCGGGCGGCGGACCGCCGGGGGGCATGCCCTGCGGGGGACGCCCCGGGGTGTTCGGGCCGCCCATCTGCTGCGGGGGCGGGTAACCGGGCGGACCGAAACCACCCTGCTGGGGCGGCGGGGGCTGGAAATAACCGGGCTGGGGCCCCGACTGCGGGTGCTGCGGTCCCGACTGGCGCTGGGGCGGGAACATGCCCTGCTGGGGCCCGGACGTGCCCGCGGGCGGAACGGAGTGCCCCTGCTGGGGACCCGAGTGCGGCTGCGCGGGCGGGAAGCCCGGCGGCTGCTGGGCGCCGGGGAACGGCTGGGCGGAGGGCTGCGGCCCCGAGGGCTGCTGGTCCGGGGTCTGCTGCTGGGAGGAGTGCTGGCCGGGCTGATCGGGCTGCCCGGCCGGAGGCCACGGGGCCCCCGGCTGCGCACCGGCCGCCGAACCGGCGGCGGCAGCGGCGCCCGGGCCCTGTGCGCCCGGGGGCTGCTCCTCGGCGCGACGCCGGGCCTCCTCCTCGCCGCGCTTGGCCTCCTCCTGGAGTTCGGCCTCCCTGCGGACCCGCTCCTCCTCGCGGCGCTTGGCCGCCTCCTCCTCGGAGTGGCGGCGCTGCTCCTTGCGCTCCTCGGACAGGTCGGACCAGCCCTCCTTGAGGCTGCCCAGGAACTTGTTGAACTTGCCGCCCTTCCTGTCCCCCTCGTCCGCGCCTTCGGAGAAGGCGGGGTCGCCCGGGTCGAACACCGCGGTACCGGAGGTTCCGTCCCCGGAGGCCGCGCCCCCGGAGAAGGCCGGGTCGCCCGGGTCGAACACCGCGGTGCGCGGAGCCTCACCCGGGGGCCCCGCCGACCCAGGAGCACCGGGAGCACCAGAGGTACCGGAAGCACCGGGACCAGTCGGGTCGAACACCGCGGTGCGCGGAGCCTCACCGCCCAGGTCGTCGTCGGTCAGGTTGGACGTGGGTATCTCGTCGTCGGTGAGGTCGGCGGTGGGCAGCTCGTCCTCGTCGCGCCGGGGGAGGTCGGCCGGGTCGACCCGCACGGTCGCCCCGTCGCCCGCCCCGTACCCGTCGCCCGCCCCGGGGCCACCGCGGCCCGGGAGGTCGGCCGGGTTGACGCGCATCGTGGCGTTCGTGCCGCCCAGGTCGGCGGTGGGCTCCTCGTCCTCGTCGCCGCCCCGCGCCCAGGAGGGGTTGATGCGCATGGTGCTGGGCTCGTCGTCGATGGGCGCGCCGGGGGGCGGTGAGGCGGGAGAGGCGGGAGGGGAAGAGGGGGAACCCTGTGCCCACGACGGGTTGATCCGCATCGTGCTGGGCTCGTCGTCGATAGGGGGCTGGGGGGACGGCGGGGTGGTGTCCTGCTGGGGGGATCCCTGTGCCCAGGAGGGGTTGATGCGCATGGTGCTGGGCTCGTCGTCGATCGGTGCCGCCGAGCGCTCCTGGGCGGGGCCCAGCCGCACCGTTCCGGGGTCCTCGTCGTCGGAGGCGGGGGTGCCCTGCCCGGATCGGCCCAGGTCGGTGGTCTCGGCCTCTTCGTCGCCCGCGCCGCCACCGCCCTGGAGCTCACTCAGGGAACGGGTATGCCGTGTCCACTCGCTGCCGTTCCACCATCTGAGCGTCTGCGCGTCGCCCTGCGGGTCCGCGTACCAACCCGGCTCGATAGATCCACCCATGGGCGACAGACTAAAGGGTTCCGGAACGGCGATGAACCAGTGGTGTCCGATTACCGGTGGTCAGAGCAGCCGGACCATTTTTCTCCCGCCGCGGCGTACTCACCTCGTCGCGGAGGTCCGCGGACCGGAGGGAGCGCGCGGACCGCTCGGCGGCGGGACGAGGCCGGTGGCCAGCAGCCGCGCGGTGTCCAGTCTGCCGGGGCCCTTGGCGCAGGAGCCGGGGACCTGGTCGTGGCCGAAGTGCCCTCCCCTGGCCCACGCGCGCGCCACCCGCGCCGCGCGTGCGGTCTCGGCCGAATGCGGCGCCGTCGCGGCGTGCGCGGCCGCGCCACCCGTCGCCGCGGTGCCCGGAGTCCGCGCTTCCCCGCTCCCCTTCTGCGGGCTCCCCGCGTCCACGGTCCCCGCCACCGGCTCCACGGGGTCCGCGCGCCAGACCCGCTCCACCCCCCAGGAGTCGAGCCACGTCAGGATCTGGGACAGCCCGCGCAGCGGGCCGTCGGTGAAGGGGGTCTCCCCGGGGGACACCACCGCCACCACCAGACACACCCGCCCCTCATGGCCGTGGTCGTGGTACAGCTCGTGCTGGCGCGTGCCGCCCAGGGGCAGACGTCCGCGGCAGGTCGCGGCCAGGGTCTGGACCACGTCGCCGGTCAGCGGGTTCCACACCAGGTGGGCCTCGCGCTCCTCGTTCACCAGCCGCTGCGCCTCCTCGCGCGCGGACCAGGCCCCGGGGTCGGACCCCGTCACCGTCCACACGGCGCGCGGAGCACCGATCCCGGGGGGTGTCCGGGTGCTCGTCCCACCGCCGAACCTCTCGGCGCCGGGCATCCACGCCTCCGCCATGGCCTTCCCCCGTCCGGTCGTCGTGTGCCGGGCCCCCGGTACCGCGGGAGCAACCCCGACTCCTCTCTGAGTACGCCAACGCCACGGAGAAGTCCAGAGCCCCTCACCCGGAGGACAGGGACTTGTCACCGCCCGTCGCAGTCGCCTGGGAAGGGGCCGGAGCCGCGTGGGGGGAGGGCCGGGAGGGGGAGACGTCCGGGCCCGCGGCCCGGACGCCGTTCCGACTACTCCGTGGTCTCCTCGGAGTCCTCGGAGATGCGCAGGGAGAACGCCTGGAGGAAGATCTCACCGATCTCGGTGGGGTCCTCGGTCATGTAGGCGGCGCCGCCGGTGGCGGCGGCGATCTCCTGGAGCGGCTCCAGGTTCTGCACGTCGGGCCCGAACGCGATGGTGATGATCGGGATCGGCCGCGACGGGCTCGCCAGGGACTCGATCCGGGACATCAGCTCGTCCAGCCCCAGACCGCCGGGGTTGTCGTTGTCGCCGTCGGTCAGCATGAGGATGACGTTGGTCCGGTCCGGCTGGTAGGTGCGCGACATCTCCTGATAGGCGGCCAGGTAGGTCTCGTACAGCGCAGTGTCCCCCTGCGGCAGGGGTTGGAGCGAGGCCAGCGCGCCCGCAAGGACGTCCCGGTGCGCTGTGCCGTCGTCGGCGGCCGCCTGGAGTTCGCGGATCGGCGCGATCTCCTGGTAGTGCAGCTCGTCGTTGACGTCGGTGGAGAACTCCCACAGGCCCAGCTCCGAACTGGGCGTGAACATCTCCAGGCCCTGCGTGGCGGCGGCGCTGGTCACCTGCATGCGGGTCATCCCGGTCCCGGGCACCTCGGCCAGCATCGAGCCGGAGATGTCCACGATCGCCAGGACGCGGGAGTCCATCTTGAGCTGGTTCCAGGTGCGGACCAGCCCGGTGATCGACTCCGCCGCGGGCGTGGGCAGTTCGGCGGGCGGCTCGGCGGCGAAGCCGACCTCCCCGGTGAGCACGGAGGCGTCGATCTGGCCCTCGGGGCCGCGGAAGCCCTCCGCGAGCAGCCGGGTCCGCGCGTCCTCCCCGCGCACCGCCTCGCGGAACTCCTCGGCGGCGCGGGTGACGGCGCTCTCCTCGCTGCGCACGACGTAGGGGTAGTCGAGGTAGTAGGTGCCGCCCTCCATGTAGCCGGCCTGGGCGGGGGTGTCCCCGTGCGCGGCGTTGTAGCGCCACACGGCCTGTTCCGACATCACCATCATGGGCGGGGCCTCGGCGGCGCCGCCGCTGAGGGCGAGGAAGGCGGCCTCCTCGTCCGAGGACGCGCCCCGGTGCAGGGACTGCAGGGCCGCGGTCATCCGCGCGTTGAACGCGGCGGTGTCGGGGCTGGCCTCCTCCAGCGCGCCGTGCAGGAGGTAGAGGGTGCCCAGACCCGTGGCGTTGCGGGCGGGGTCGACCACGCGGACGGTGCGCTCCGCCTCCCGGCCCGGAGCGGTGGTGGGCACGACCTCCGCCCAACTGCTCGGGGAGTCCTCGTCGGCGAACTCGGTGAGTTCGGCGAGGACCAGCGGCGAACGGGCCACGGAGGTGCCCGTCTCGGTGATGACGGCGTCGCCCGCCTGGTTCTGGACCAGACGCGGCCACAGGGAGGAGTCCGGGATCCACACGTCGGAATCGGTGTCGCCCATGGTCGCGCCCGCGCCGGTGATGCCGAAGGCGACGTTGGCGGAGTCGACCTGGCGCACCTGCACCTGTACGCAGCTCCCGTCCACCTGGTGCTCCTCCGCGTTGAAGTCGGAGGCGACGTCGCTCAGGGCCGGGGCGAGTTCGGGGCTGACCGCGACGTCCAGCGCGATGTCGGAGCCGCCGCAGCCGTCGGACCGGCCGAACACGTAGACGCCCACCGCGGCGAGGCCGACCACGATCACCAGCGCGGCGGCCAGGGCCGCGAAGGCGCCGCCGCGTCCGCGACGGCGCCTGGACCGGCCGGAGGTCTCTTCTGAGGTCTCTTCTGCGTATCTTCCGCGGTGACGTCCCACAGCTTTCCTCACGGGTGGTGTACGGACGAGGCGTACAGGGGGGTGTTACTGGTGGGAAACGGTACTCAACAGTCCAGACCGGGTTAATGCCGATCGTGCCGCTCCCACGTCGGCCCCGACGGGGGCCCGCGGGTGTGAACCCGGGCACAGCGCCGACCACCTCGGGGATTCCGCCCGTTCGACCCGCGTCCTCCTTTCCGGGCGGGGCGGAGCGAAATTCGATTCCGATACCCAATCGAGACCGCGCCGGTCGGAGGCGGCTCCGGTCGTCAGCTGTCGCAGTCGGGCACGCAAAGACGCCGCGAGATGGAGCTGAGGAAGATGTCGCCGATCTCGTCGGGGTCGTCGGTGACGAACAGCGAACCGCTGGTGGCGGCCGCGATCCGCCGCAGCTCCTCCTCCGCGACCCGCTGCTCACCCGACCCGAAGGCGATGATGAACATGCTGACCGGCCGCTCGGGGTCGAAGCGGTCCTGGAGCGCCGCAACCAGGTCCGCGTGCGTGATGTCGCTGGACCCCTCGTCCTGCCCGGCGGTGAGCAGGATGACGCTGTTGATCTTGTCCTCGTCGTAGTCGTCCTGCACCCGGTCGTAGGCCGCCAGGATGTTGTCGTACAGGCGCGAACCGCCGCCGCGGACCGCGATCTCCTCGGCCACCCCGATGAGCTCCCGGCGGCGGGTGGCGGTGTCGCCGCGCTCCGTCCCGCCCAGGGGGTGCATGTCCGCGGCCTCGACTCGGCCGCTCGCGTTCTCGTCCGACATCAGCCACAGGCCCATGTCGGTCTCGTCGGGGAACAGCGACAGGCCCATGAGCGCCGCCTGCTGGGCGACCTCCATCCGGCTCGGGCCCCCGTCGAGGTCCCGCGCCATGTTCGCGGAGGTGTCGGCGAGCACCAGGGTGCGGCTGGGCATCGACAGCCGGTTCCAGTCGGTGACCGAGGCCAGCAGGGCGTCCCCGGTCAGGTCGTCGTGGGTGGGCGGCTCCTCGGCGGTCACACCGAACCCGTCGGGGTCCGCTCCGGCCGCGCCGGACAGGGTGCCGTCGGGGTCGCGGAAGCCGAGATCCCGGAGCCGGGCGCGGTAGGAGCCTTGGCGCAGCACCTCGTGCAGGCCGGCGGCGGCCGACCGCAGCGAGGCCGTGTCGGTGGTGGTGACGTAGGGGTAGTCGAGGCCGACGGTGCCCTCGGCGGGGTAGTGGGCCTCCAACAGCGGAGCGGACCCGGCGCGGTCCGCGTTGTAGGACACCACCGCCTGTTCGGGGACGGCGATCAGCGGGTCGACGCGCCCTCCGCCGCCTTCGCCGCCGTCGTGGCCGGAGGTGTAGAAGGTGGCGAGGTCGATCTCGCCGAACGCGCTGTCGAGCTGCACGTCGCGCACGAAGTCGGTCATGGCGGTGTCGGCCTCGTCACCGGTGCCCAGGTGACGGCGGACCGCGTGCATGACGGCCATACCGTCGGTGCCGCGGTTGGGGTCGACCATCACAAGGGGGCGCTCGCGGTCGTCGGGCAGGACCATGGGCCATTCGGCCCCGTCGGGTCCGGGCGCGCCCTCGCTGTCCCGCGGCGCGGCCAGGACCACCGGTGAGCTGGCCAGTGAGGGCGGGTCGGTGTCGATGCGGTGCGTGCCGCTGCCGGAGACGCGGGTCAGCTCGACCCAGGCCGAGGACTCGGGCACCCACACGTGCGGGGCGATGGTGGAGTCGCCCGCGCGGCCGCCGGACAGGGCGCTCATGATGCGGTGCGGCGCGATCTCGTCCACCTGCGCGTACACGCACTCGCCGTCGTAGCTGGGGCGCTCGTCGTTGAACTCGCCCGCGGCCTCGCGGAGCACGGGCGCGATGCTCTGGGTCGCCGACACGCGAAGGTAGCGGGTGTCGGCGCAGCCGAGCATGTCGAGTCCGACCGGGACCGCGACCGCGGCCGCCGCGATCAGGGCGACGACGATCGCGGTGGTCCCCAACGGGGACGCGACCGCCCTGCGGGTGTTCGCGGCGGTCGGTGAGGCCTGACGGTGGCGTCCACTGGGCACGGGCACTCCGGGGGGTCAATGCGGGGTCGATGCGGGTTCGCCGCCGGGGCGGGGCGGTGCCCCCGCGGTGCCACGGCACCGGCCCCGCGGAAGGAGGTGCGAACCTCCGCGCACCCGACGGCGTCACACGGTATGGATGACGAACAACCGCACCGTGAGGAGCGAACGACACGTTTCCAGGACCTTACTCGTTGGTAATGCAGGAGAGGAAGCCCTTCCTGATTCGACCGGGGTGATCGCTTTGTTACCGTGCCCGTCAAGGGTCACTCGGCGCTCCCCGCTAGGCTTAGGCCCCGCGTCCACACCCAGCCCACATTCCCCAGTGGACGTCCCGTGACACCGACCCCCGAGGGTTTTTGGCATGTCCCCATCGCATCGTGAACACCGGAGCCGAGGCACTCTCGGCACCGCCATGCTCGCCGGAGCGTGCTGCCTCGGCGCGGTCGCCTACGGGGCGATCGTCGGTCCGTCGATGCTGCCGCCGGAACAGCGTGACGTGCGGGCCACCACCGCGATGACCCCGGACCTGGCCCCCGACGCGGCCGAGCCCGAGGAGGTCGTGGAGGAGGGGCCCAGCGGTCGGCTCCAAGTCCAGGTGAGCGACCGCGGGCGCGCCTGGGTGCAGACGCTGATGTGCACGGGGAACCTGGAGGAGGACCCCGCCGCCTGCGCCGAGCTGGCCCGGGTCGCGGAGGAGTTCAACGCCGACGCCGGCGAGCCGGTCACCGTCGAGGAGGAGTCGGTCGCCGCCGAGGGCGGCGGGGACGGTGACGAGGCCGCGGGCGGGGCAGCGGAAGGCGACGCGGGTGACGAGGCCGACGCGGAGCCGACGGAGGCCGTCAACACGGGCAGCGCGCTGCTGTTCACCGAGGTCCGCGAGGGGACCGTGTGCACCGACAAGGTGTACGGGCCCCAGGAGGCCACCATCGTGGGCACCTGGGAGGGCCAGGAGGTCGAGACCACGCTCACCCGCAAGGGCTCCTGCGAGGAGGCGCGCTGGCAGCGCCTGCGCGCCCTCACCGAGCAGATCAGCTGACGGACGGCGCGACCGGACATCGGGCGGCGTGGGGCCCGCCACGCGGCTGGACCCGTGTCCGCGGGACACCCGTCCACAGGCCGGGATCGGGGCTTTCGGGCGCGGTCGCGCGGACGTAGGCTCGATGACGGGGGCGCCACGCGCCGCCGACAGCAGGGGGCGGCCCCCCGTTTTCCAGTGTGCCGCGCCGCCGACCGCGTCACCAGCCCCGCGCCGCCCCTGTGGACGGTGGTCTGTGCACGGCTTCCGACCGGGCTGCGCCGACCCCGTGCGCGGCTTCGGGCCGGGGCCCGCCAAGCCTGTGGGCGGTCTCGGGACCGCAACCCTCGCGGACCGGAGATAATCGTCCCCCATGGACGTCATCAAGGTCAGTGACCCCGCGGACCCGCGCCTGGCCGACTACACCCGCCTGCGCGACGTGAACCTGCGCCGCCACCTGGAGGCCGAGCACGGGCTGTTCATGGCCGAGGGCGACAAGGTCATCCGCCGGGCCGCCGCGGCCGGGTTCGAACCCCGCAGCTTCCTGCTCACCGAACGCCGGGCCGAGGCGCTCGACGACGTGGTCGCCGCCTCCTCCGCGCCGCTGTACGTGGTCGAGGAGGACACCGCCGAGGAACTCGTCGGCTTCGACCTGCACCGCGGCGCGCTGGCCGCCTTCCACCGCCGCGCCCTGCCCCCGCTCGACGAGGTCCTGGCCGGGGCGCGCACCATCGTGGTCCTGGAGGACCTGGTGGACCACACCAACGTGGGAGCTATCTTCCGCAGCGCCGCCGGTCTGGGCGTGGACGCGATCGTGCTCGCGCCCCGCTGCGCCGACCCCCTGTACCGGCGCGCGGTCAAGGTGTCCATGGGGGCGGTCTTCACCCTGCCCCACGCCCGCATGGACGACTGGTACGGCGGCCTGGACACCATGCGCGCGGCCGGGTTCCACCTCATGGCGCTCACGCCGGGGGAGGGCTCCCTGCCCCTGCGCGACGCCATGGCCGCCCTCGCGCCCGGCGACCGGGTCGGCCTCCTGCTCGGCACCGAGGGCGACGGGCTCTCCTCCCGCTGGCTGGAGCGGGCCACCGCCCGGGTGCACATCCCCATGGCCGACCGCGACGTCGACTCCCTCAACGTCACCGCCGCGGCCGCCATCGCCTGCTACGAACTCACCCGCTCCACCGGCTGACGCGCCCGTCCCGTTAGGGTGGCGCCTGAGACGGACCGAGGGGAAGGGCGGCGCGACATGGGCGGCCGAACGCTGGTGCAGTGGGAGCAGAACAGGGACAACGCCCCGGACTCCCTGACCGTGGACCTCTACGCGGGGGGAGCGGCGCCCGGCGGCGGACTGGACGAGGTCGCCTTCTACCAGGTGCCCTACACCCCCTCCACCCAGGGCGTGGACGCGCGGCTCGACATGATCGCGCGGATGCCGTCGCTGGAGGTCGTCCAGCTCCTGTCCGCCGGGTACGAGCAGGTGCTCCCGCTGCTGCCGGACCACGTGACCCTGTGCAACGGGCGCGGCCTCCACGACGCCAGCACCGCCGAGCACGCCCTCGCGCTCATCCTGGCCGCCCAGCGGGACCTGCCCCGGTGGGCGCTCGCGCAGAGCGAGCACCACTGGGGCTCCGCCCAGCTGCGCTCCCTGGCCGACTCGCGCGTGGTGATCGTCGGCTACGGCAGCATCGGCCAGGCCGTCGAGAGCCGCCTGCTGCCCTTCGAGGCCGAGGTCGTGCGCGTGGCCAGCCGCGCCCGTCCGGACGAGGGCGTGCACGGCGTGGACGAGCTGCACGCCCTGCTGCCCGGGGCCGACATCGTCGTCCTGGTCACCCCGCTCACCGAGGCCACCCGCGGCCTGTTCGGCGCCCGCGAGTTCGCCCTGCTGCGCGACGACGCCCTCGTGGTCAACGTGGGCCGCGGCCCGGTCCTGGACACCGGCGCCCTGCTGGAGCAGAAGGGCCGGGTGCGGGCCGCCCTCGACGTCACCGACCCCGAGCCGCCGCCGGCGGACCACCCGCTGTGGAGCGCCCCCGGCGTGTTCCTCACCCCGCACGTCGCGGGCGGTTCGGCCGCGTTCTACCCGCGTGCCCGCGCCTTCATGGACGCCCAGCTCGCCCGCTGGGCCGCCGGTGAGCCGCTGGCCAACGTGGTCCGCGCCGGATCAGCCCGCAACGGCTGACACCGCGTCGGTGCGTCCGGCCCCGGGCGGGGTCCCGCCCGCCCGGGCCGCACGGCCGACCCCGGAAAGCGGGCCCGGCCCCGTCCCTTCCGCGACGGAGCCGGGCCGGGCCTCCCGCGCGGCGCGTCCGCGGAACCGTCGCAGACGGGCGGCACACTGGGGAGGATGCGGATCGCGGTGGTCGCCGACGGCGAGGGCGGCGGCTGGCTCCAAGAACTGGACGACGCCCCCGGCCCGATCCGCCGCGTCGGCGACCTGGCCGCCGCCGTGCGCGAGGCCGAGCACGCCCGCCCCCAGCCGCCCCGCTGGGTGTGGTCGGCCGGTGAGGACGTCTACCCCGACCTCGTCCGCGCCGGGGTGCGGGTCTCGCGCTGCCACGACGCCGCGCTCACCGAGGCCCTGCTCCTGGGCTACTACGCCCGCCACGGCGAGGCCTCCTCACTGGGCGCGGCCTGGGCCCGTCTGCACCGGCTGCCCGTCCCCGACGACCCCGTGCGCCCCCTCGGCGAGGGCGGCGCCGCCCACACCCAGCCCGCGCTCTTCGAGGCCGACCGCTCCACCCTGCCCCCGGGTACCGACCGCCTCGCCGCCCTGGTCGAGGTGCACGCCGACCAGCTGCGGCGCCTCGCGCAACTCCCCGACCCCGCCCCCGGCCGCATGCGCCTGCTCGCCGCCGTGGAGTCGGCCGGGGGACTGGCCGCCGCGGAGATGAGCCACGACGGCCTGCCCTGGCGGCCCGACGTCCACGACGAGATCCTCACCGGCCTCCTCGGCCACCGGCCCCCCTCGGGGCAGCGCCCGCCCGTACTCGCCGACCTCGCCGCCCGCATCGGCGAGGCCGTGGGCCGCGAGGTCAACCCCGACTCCCCGGCGCAGGTCCTGCGGGCCATGGCGTGGATCGGCCACCCCGTCGACTCCACCCGCTCCTGGGTCCTGGAGAGGATCGACCACCCCGTCGTCCCGCTCCTGCTGCGCTACAAGGAGCTCTCCCGCCTGCACTCCGCCAACGGCTGGACGTGGCTGGACACCTGGGTGCGCAGGCGCCCCGGCCCGGACGGGACGACCCTCGGCCGCTTCCACCCCGACTACGTGGTCGGCGGCGTGGTGTCGGGCCGCTGGGCCACCCGGGGCGGCGGCGCCCTCCAGATCCCCCGGTCGCTGCGCGGGGCGGTCCGCGCCGACCCGGGCTGGGTCCTCGTCCGCGCCGACGCCGGGCAGCTCGAACCCCGCGTGCTCGCCGCGGTCTCCGGCGACGACGCCCTGGCCGCCGCGGCCGCGGAGGAGGACCTGTACGCGCGCCTGGCCGTGCACGTGGGCGGCGACCGCGACCGCGCCAAGATCGGCATGCTCTCGGCCATGTACGGCCAGACCTCCGGCGACGCCGCGCCCCTGCTGGCCACCATGCGCCGCCTCTACCCGCGCGCCCTGGAGTACGTGGACTCCGCCGCGCGCACCGGAGAGGCCGGCGGCGTCGTCCGCTCCTGGCTGGGGCGCACCTCGCCCGCCCCCTCGGGGTGGGACGCCGCCGTCTCCGGACCCGGCGGCGAGCGCCGCCGCCGCGCCCAGGGCCGGTTCACCCGCAACTTCGTCGTCCAGGCCACCGCCGCCGAGTGGGCCCTGGTCCTGCTCGCCTCGCTGCGCCAGCGCCTGCCCGACATGCCCGAGGGGGCGGGGATCGTCTTCTTCGTCCACGACGAGGTCGTGCTGCACGTGCCGGCCGGCCTGGCCGAGGATGCGGTGCGCGCGGTGGCCGAGGCCGAGGCCACGACCCGCGCCACCCTCTTCTCGGACACCCCGGTGCGCTTCCCGCTGACCCCCGTGGTGACGAGGAACATCGGGTGAGCACCGCGTGGCGGTCCGGTATCGGACGGCGTGGGCTTCTTGCAAACTCGTCCCGGTACGCCCATTCTTGGATCCGGAAAGTGTAAAACCGGCAACGGGCCGTACGCCGCAGGGGTTCCCCCACGCCCCGGTCGGCTCACTCACAGAAAGGTGAGATCCCCCCGTGCGGAGCCGCTTGAGAACGTGTGCGGGAACCACGGCCGCCTTCGCCGTCGCCTTCACCGCCTTCGGGACCACCCCGGCCTGGGCGGAGCCGGTGGTCGAGGACCGTCCCCCCATCAGCGAACAGCTCTCCTCCGAGGCCTCCGGCGCCGGCGGCCCCAGGCAGGAGACGTCCGAGCAGTCCCCCGAGGTCTCCGACTCCCGGTTGCGCCGCGACGCCTACGTGGCCCCCTTCCGCGAGGCGCGCAGCACCGAGTACTTCGCGGTCGCCCCCCGCGCCCTGCCGGGCGAGACCGTCGAGGCGGTCCGCGGTATCGAGGGCGTCGAGAGCGTCCTGGCCGTGGACGCCGCCCGCGTCGAGATCGAGGGCGAACCCACATCGGTGCTCGGCGTCAGCCCCTCCAGCTTCCGCAACCACGCCCCCGAGCCCTCGGCCGAGTCCGACGAGATCTGGCAGGGCGTCGCCGAGGGCCGCGTCGCCCTGTCCAAGGACGTCGGCACCGAGCGCGGACTGGAGGTCGGCCGCGAGGTCACCGTCGCGGGCGGGCGCGGAGAGGTCCCCCTGGAGGTGTGGACGCACGCCACCTCCGGCATCGCCGGGATCGACGCGCTGGTCTCCCGCGAGCGCGCCGCGGAGCTGGGCATGCCCAGGGGCAACGCCCTGGTGGTCTCGGCGCCCGAGGCCGACCTGGCCGAGCTGCACGGGGCCCTGGCCGAGGCCCTCGGCGAGGACGTCTCCCTCCAACTCGTCGCCGACTCGCCCGAGCCGCTGGTCGAGGGCGAGGCCGTGGCCCCCTCGGTCATCGAGCAGGTCATCGACAACGCCGAGAGCCAGCTGGGCGTCCCCTACGTCTGGGGCGGTGAGACCCCGGAGGGCGGCTTCGACTGCTCCGGTCTGCTCCAGTGGGCCTTCGCCCAGGCGGGCGTGTCCATCCCGCGGGTCACCCACGACCAGTGGAACGCCGGACAGCGCGTGGAGTTCGACGACCTCCAGCGCGGCGACCTGCTGTTCTGGCGCACGGACCCCACCGCGCCCGACTACATCTCGCACGTGGCCATCTACCTGGGCGAGGGCATGATGCTGGAGGCGCCGCGCACCGGCCTGGACGTGCGGGTCACCCCGGTACGCACCGCCGACTACGCCGGAGCCGTGCGCGTCAACACCTGACTCCGCGCGGCCCGCACGCGCACACGAAGCGGGCCGCGGCACCACCGCGCCGGTGGTGCCACGGCCCGCTCGTTCTCCTTGTCCGAAAAACCCAGCCGGGAGGGGAAGGCAGGCCTCGGTCAGGAGGGGGAACAGGGCCGTCACTGAGGGAGGGGGAGACAGCGCACGAGCCCTGATGCGGTGGTATTGAGTTCTGACGGAACGCGGTCGGGAGCTTTCCCGGAGTGCCGTCGCACAGGGTCTACATAAGCAGTGACCGGGCGATTTGGCAAGAGCCCAGATCAATGCAGGTAAGCGCTGTCAACCCCCCTGCGCAGCTTGTTCCGTGCAGCGTCGCGCCGCGTCGCGTGCCGTTTCGTCTTCCTCCGGTCCCGTGCGGTTCGGAGCCGGTTCAGCGGCCGACGGCGTACCCCTGGGAGGCCCGCGCGTCGGCGGCGGCGCGCAGCTCGCCGGTCTCGGGGTCGCGGGCCACGGCGGCGAGGCGCCCCAGCGCCCACTCCTGGGCGACCTGCACCCGGTGGCCGCGTCGGCGCAGCTCCTCGACGGTCCGCGCCCCCACACCCGGTTCCACGACCAGGCCGCCCGGAACAGTCTCGCGGGGGTGGAAGGAGCTGGGGAAGGCGGTGGTGTGGAACATCGGGGTGTCCAGGACCTCCTGGAGGTTCTCCACCCCGTTGAGGATCCGCAGCAGGGCGGTGAACGTCCACTGGTCCTGCTGGTCGCCGCCCGGGGTGCCGATCGCCAGCACGGCCCGGCCGTCCTCCCCGGTCACCAGGGTGGGGGACAGGGTGGTGCGGGGGCGCTTGCGGGGTGCCAGGGCGTTGGGGGAGGCCGGGTCGAGCCAGAACATCTGCGCCCGGGTGCCCAGCGGGAAGCCGAGGGCGGGGATGACCGGCGAACTGCTGAGCCAGCCGCCGCTGGGCGTGGCCGAGACCATGTTGCCCCACGCGTCCACGACGTCCACGTGACAGGTGTCCCCGCGCAGGTCGGCGGGGTTGGCGACGGCGTCCTGGCGTACCGTGGGCTCGCCCGTGGTGCGGTCGCCGGGGGTGCGGCCCGGCACGTACAGCGGCGGTTCGAAGGGCGCGCGGTCGCCGACGGAGCCGGGGCGCTGCTCCATGCTGGCGCGCGCACCGTCGACCAGTGCCGCGCGGCGGGCGGTGTAGTCGGCGCCCAGCAGCTCCTCGAGGGGCACGTCCGTGAAGTCGGGGTCGCCGTACCAGGCCTCGCGGTCGGCGAAGGCGAGCTTGGCCGCCTCGGTCACCCCGTGCACGAAGTCGGCGCTGACTCCGTCGAGCACGTCGCGGCCGGTGCCCAGGGCCTCGGCCAGGCGCAGCTGCTGGAGCATGACGGGTCCCTGCCCCCACGGGCCGGTCTTGTGCACGGTGTGGGCGCCGTAGACCGTGCTGGCGGGCTCCTCGTAGGAGGCGCTCCAGTCGGCCATGTCCTGCGCGGTGAGCAGGGCCCGCTGGGGCTCGCCCGTGCCGCT
Source organism: Nocardiopsis akebiae (assembly GCF_018316795.1). Lineage (NCBI taxonomy): Bacteria > Bacillati > Actinomycetota > Actinomycetes > Streptosporangiales > Nocardiopsidaceae > Nocardiopsis > Nocardiopsis akebiae. The sequence goes on along the minus strand of NZ_CP074132.1, from coordinate 5,320,718 downwards.
GGGCACGGGCGAGGACAGGAAGTCCCCGACCGCCTCCGCGACGAAGCCCTGCGACCAGGACCGCCGGGCCGCCTCGATCTGCGCCTCGCGGTCGCCTCCGGAGGCCTCGGCCTCGGCGACGATGCGCCGGTAGGCGGCGGCCAGGGCGGGGTTGCGCAGCCGGGAGCCGGGGCGGGGCGCGGCGCCGTGCGGGAGGTAGACGGCGGCCGAACCGGCCCAGTGGCGGGAGAAGACGGGGGTGAGCGCCTCGACGGCGGCGGCGATGCGGTCCAGGACGGGGTAGCCGCGCTCGGCCAGTCCGATGGCGTGGTCGAGGACGTCGCGGACGGTCATGGTGCCGTGGTCGCGCAGCAGGAGCATCCAGGCGTCGAAGGAGCCGGGGACGGTGGCGGCTAGCACGCCGCTGCCGGGGACGCGGTCCATGCCCGCGAAGGCGCCGACGGTCGCCGCGGCGGGGGAGACGCCCTGGCCGCACAGGACGCGGGGGGAGCCCCCGGCGGCCTGGAAGATGACGGGGACCTCCCCGCCGGGGCCGTTGAGGTGGGGCTCGACCACTTGGAGGGTGAACCCCGCGCCGACGGCGGCGTCGAAGGCGTTGCCGCCGCGTTCGAGCAGGGACATGCCCGTGGCGCTGGCCAGCCAGTGGGTGGAGGCGACCATGCCGAAGTCGCCGCGGAGCTGGGGGCGGGTGGTGAAACCGAGGGGCATCTGGGCGGGTCCTCCTCAGGGGGCGGTGGTGGCGGGGTCGCCACCGCGGTCCGGTCCGGGCCTGCCCCCGGTGGGGGACGCGGAGGCGGGGAGGGTGACCGCGGCCACCCGGACGCGGACCTGAGGTGACGTTACATCATGGGTTGTCCATATGAATGGGTTGATGTCTGGTTCGTGGGAGCGGTGCCCGGCGCAGTGGGAGGCGCGGGCCGCGCGGGACGCCGGTGGGACGGGTGCCCGCCCTAGGAGGGACCGTGCGCGAGCGGTTCACCGGGCCGTCGCCGGGTCTCCGGAGGAGGACGGCTGCCCGTGGACGGTCTCCGGTCGCGGTGCCGGGGAGCACCGTACACGGGTGCTCGCCCGGGGCGTCCGGTGTGCGAGGAGCCGAGCGCCGGGGACGCCCGGCCGGGACGGGCGCTACGGCGTCGTCCACAGGAGGAACCCGGGGCTGGTGCGTGAGCCCGGCCCCGGGTTGACTGGATGTAGGGGGCCCTCAGGGCCCGCCCGTACCGTGCTGCCCGCCGACCGCCGCCGCCTCGCGACCGGAGGGCGCGCTGTTCAGGAGGTCCCGGCCGGAAGGCGCCACGGCAGGGACCGCGTCAGCTCGGCCCACTCCTGTGCGCCTATCGGGTCCATGACCGAGGCGGCGTCCACCTCCACGGGCAGGGTGGCGTTCACCTCCTCCAGCGTGCGCGCCACGTTCTCCTCGTGCGTGGCGTCGTGCTTCTCGGCCTCCTCCACGAGCACGGCGATGATCCCGCCGAGGTCGGAGATGAGCCCCTCCAGTTCGGTGCGCGACATCTCGACGTCCTCGGCGCAGTGCTCGACGGCACCGGTCTTGACGCCCTCGTCGCCGTAGTACCAGACGGTGGCCAGCAGGCGGTCGAGGTCCCCGTCGCCGAGCCGCTCCGTGGCAACGGCCCGCTCCACGAACTCCGCGCTGGCCGGGGTCATCTCGCCCAGACGGGTCCGGCCGCTCCCGAAGCTCACGAACCGGCTGACGACGCACTCCTTGGCCATCCGGACGCGGGTCGCCCCGGGCTGCTCGGAGCCGGCGGTCTCACCGGTCTCCGCGGGTGCCTCCTGCGCGCCCTCACCGGCTGCGGGCTGCTCCTGCGCCGCCTCTCCGCCCTGCCCGGACGGGGCCTGGGGGGTCTGTGAGGTCTCAGCGGCTTCGGGGGTCTCCGGAGTCTCGGGTCGTCCGACGGGGGAGGCGTCCACCGCGGTCCCGTCGGCGGAGGACGCGCTCCCGTCCGCCCCGGCGGGCTCCTGCGGCTCCTTCTCCCCGGTCGTTTCGGGCGCCGACTCCACGGGTTCCTGGGCGCTCCCCGCCCCGGCGGGCTCCTCCTGTGTCGCCTCGCCGCCGGAGCCTTCCTCCGAGTCGGTGCCGCCCGCCTCGTTACCGGACCCCTCCTGCGCGTCCGGCCCGTCCTGCGCGGGCTCCTGGGCCGTCGGTTCCCCGGCGGCCGGTTCCTCCGTCCCGGACCCCTCGGGGTCGGTCTCCCCGGTCCCCTCCGCGGGCGCCCCCTCCTCCCTGGTCAGCGACTCCGCCATCCTGACCAGTTCACCGCTGCCCCACTTGTCCGGCTGGAGGTACAGGGCCACGGCCACGCCCGGCTCGTCGAGCCAGAACAGGTCGCCGGTCTCCGGCGACAGGTAGGCCTCACTGCGCAGCGCCTCGCCCGAGTCCAGGCGTTCCAGAGTCCTCTCGGGCAGGTGGCCGTACCGGCGCTCGCGCAGGTCGTCGAGCTGCTGCATGCTGTCCGAGCGCAGGATGGAGACCCTGCCGAGCAGCTGGTCGGGTCCGCGCATCCAGGACAGCTGCGACTGCCTGTTGCCCAGCCGGTCGGTCGTGGTCGAGGCGTGTATCCCGTGCCGCTCCAGTTCGGAGGGCAGATAACCGATCTCGTAGCCGTCCAGGCTGTACGAGGAGACGCCCTGGCCGATCTCCGGCCACGCCGGCGCCCGCATGTCCTTCTCGTCGGCCGCCACCGCCCCCGGGAGACCGACCAGTCCCGACGACGCGATCGCGGCGGCGCCGAGCAGCGCGACCCACCTCTTGTGGTGCTTGCGCATGAGTGTTCCTTCCCATCGACTACTCCTAGTGATGTTTTCAGCCTCTGAGTAATCGACCATGGGTGCGGCGGTCAAAAACCGTACATGAAGTGACCAAATGGATGCATTAAGTGAGAATGTCGTCGAACTGTCGGACACATCACCAGATGATGGGCCGCGGATCACCGGCTGCTCCGCAGACGGTAACCACGAGGTCACCATCCGCACCCAATCTGAGGAAGCAGCCGACAAGTTCACGCGCACTTGGGAGGTCCGGTGCAGCGCATCGGCATCGTCGTCGCAGCCGTGTCGTTCTTCGTCGTCACCGGCGCGAACGCATCGTCCGCGACGCAGGACACCGACCCCCGGTGGTCGGACGTCACCAGATCCGCAGTCATCGAGTACACGACAACCGAGCGCCCGCTGATCGCCGTCTCCCACCGCGGAGCCTCCGGTCACGCGCCCGAGAACACCCTTGCCGCCCTCGACGCCGCCGACCGGCTCGGAGCCGAGACCGTTGAGGTCGACGTCCAGCGCACCAAGGACGACGTCCTCGTGCTCATGCACGACACCACCCTCGAACGCACCACCGACGTCGAGGAGGTCTTTCCCGACCGCGGCTCCTACGAAGTCGCCGACTTCACCATGGAGGAGGTCCGCGAGCTCGACGCGGGCGCCTGGTTCGACGCCTCCTTCGACGGTGAGCCCGTCCCCACCTTCGCGGAGGGGCTCGACCGCCTGGAGCAGCTGGACCTCAACCTCTTCCTGGAGCTCAAGGAGCCCGGGCTCTACCCCGGCATCGAGCAGGAGATCGCCGACGAGCTGACCGAGCGCGGAACCTGGCTGGAGCCCGACCCGGACGGTGAACCCCGCCGCCTCGTCGTGCAGAGCTTCGACTGGCAGTCGGTGCGGCGCTCCAAGGACCTGCTCCCGTCGGTGCCGCACGCCCTGCTCGGGCGGGTCCCCGAGAGCAGCATCGACGAGCACGACTGGGCGCAGATGATCAACCCCAACCACACCACCATCGACGCCACCTACGTGGAGCGGGTCCACGAGGCCGGGATGGAGATCATGCCCTACACCATCAACGAGCGCTCCCGGATGGACACCGTCCTGGGCTGGAAGGTCGACGGGTTCATCACCGACTACCCCGACGTCGGCCAGGAGGCCATCGCCGCCCGGACCCAGCGGTCCCAGCCGGTGGTCAGGATCCCCGCGCTGCCCCTGCCCCGCTGACCCGCGTCGGCCCGGGGAGCGCGTGCGCCCAGGAAGGGGCGGCGTCCCCGGACCGCGCCCGGAGCGCTCCCTGGCCCCGGACGGCGTCAGGTGGGATGATCGGTCCGACCCACACGAGGTCCCCGCCCGCGGGGAGACCGCGCCGCGGTCTCCCCGCGGGCGGGGCGTTCGGACCAGGAGGCGGACACCACGTGAGCGATCGGCTGACCATCCCCCGGGAACACGTCGACTGGCGCACCAAGGGCCTGTGGTGGACGGACGACCCGATTCCCCTCGAGGAGTTCGCGGCCCGCCGCGACCACCTGTTCACCGGCCCCTTCACCTGGCCGCTGATGGTGCTGCGCGCCTCCGCGCTGGACCGCAACGTCGCCGCGCTCGCCGGCTTCGCCGAGCGCCACCGGCTGCTGTTCGCCCCGCACGGCAAGACCTCGATGGCTCCGGCCCTCATCCAGCGACAGCTGGACGCGGGCGCCTGGGGGGTCTCCGCCGCCAGTGCCAACCAGGTCCTGGACTTCCGGCGGTTCGGCGTGCGCCGGATCCTGCTCGCCAACGAACTGCTCGACGGCCGGGTGCTGCGCTGGGCGGCCGGTGAGCTGGACGAGGACCCCGACTTCGAGTTCCTCTTCTACGCCGACTCGGCCGAGGGGGTGGCGGTCGCCGCGGAGGCCGCCGCCGACCGGCCCGGGGGAGGCCCCGCCGGGCGGCCCCTGCGGGTGCTGGTCGAACGGGGGGTCCCCGGCGGGCGCACCGGCTGCCGCACCCGTGAGGAACTGCTCGCGGTGGCCGCGGCCGTCGCAGAGGCGCCGGGTCTGGAACCGGCCGGGGTGGCGGGCTACGAAGGATCGCTCGGCGACGCCGACGGCGTGCGCGGTTTCCTGCGCGACCTGGTCGGCGACGCCGCGGCGCTGGCCGCCCGGCACGGCCTGGACAGGCCGGTGCTGTCGGTGGGCGGCAGCGCGTGGTTCGACCTGGTCGCCGAGGAGCTCGGCGGACGCGAGGACGTCCTGTCGATCCTGCGCAGCGGCGCCTACGTGGTCCACGACGACGGCCTGTACCGGCGCACCACGCCCTACCGCCGCCTGCCCGAGGGCCCCGACGCGCTGGCCGGGGCCCTGGAGCTGTGGGCCCAGGTGACCTCCGTCCCGGAGGAGGGACTGGCGATCGTCGGCATGGGGCGCCGCGACGCCAACCACGACCAGGGCTTCCCCGTGCCGCGCCTCCTGCGCCGGGCGGACGGCGCCACCGTGGACGCCGGCGGCGCGGAGGTGACCGACCTCAACGACCACCACGCCTACCTGAGGGTCGCGCCGGGACTGGAGGTCGGCCCCGGCGACCTGGTCTCCTTCGGGATCTCGCACCCGTGCACGGCCTTCGACCGCTGGCGGGTCCTGCCGGTGGTGGACGACGACGACACCGTCGTGGAGATGGCGGCCACCTACTTCTGAGGCCCCCGGGCGCCGTCGGCGGAGCGGCGCGGAGCCCGACGCCCCGGGAGCGCCTACGGCTCCCGGGGCCGCGGGGTCACCCCCAGCCCACCACCCCCGGACGGGTGTGCCACGGGCGCGGCCCGTCCAGCGGCCGGTACTCCACCCCGGCCGCGTCGAGCCGCTCCAGGTGCCTCCTCAGCCGGGGCTCGAACTCGGCGTAGTCGCGTTCACCGGACGACCACACCTGCTCGGCGAAGGCCGACAGCCTGGGGAAGACCATGTAGTCCAGCCTGCGCGGCGAGTCGATGTGCTCGGTCCACACGTTCACCTGCGCGCCCAGCACGTGCGCGGCCTCCCCCTCGGTCAGCCCCGGCGGGACCGGCTCGGCCAGGTAGACGTCCTCGGTCCGCAGCAGCGTGCCCACCGGGACGGGTTCGTCGCCGGACTCGGACTGCCGGTAGTCCAGGTAGGAGGTGCGGGTGGGACTCATGACCACGTCGTGACCGGCCCGCGCGGCCGCGACACCGCCCTCCTCGCCGCGCCACGACATCACGGTCGCCCCCGGCGCGAGCCCTCCCTCCAGGATCTCGTCCCAGCCGACCAGGCGGCGGCCGCGCGAGGTCAGGTGCTCGTCCAGCTGGCGGATGAACCAGCTCTGCAACTCCTCCTCGTCGGCCAGCCCCTCCTCCTTGATCCGCCGCTGCGCGGACGCGCTCGCCCGCCACTGGGTCTTGGGGCACTCGTCGCCGCCCACGTGCACGTACGTGCTCGGGAACAGCTCGATCAGCTCGTCCAGGACGTTCCGGTAGAACTCCAGGACGTTGTCGGTGACCGCGAGCACCTCCTCGAAGATCCCCCACTGGTCGCCGACCGGGATCAGTCCGGACTCGCCCAGCTCGGGGTAGGCGTGGATGGCGGCCTGCGAGTGGCCGGGCACGTCGATCTCGGGGACGACGGCCACGTGCCGGGCGTCGGCGTAGGCGACGATCTCGCGGATGTCGTCCTGGGTGAAGAAGCCGCCGTGCGGGCGTTCGTCGAACACCGGCGGCTTCGCGGCGCCCACCTGGCTCCGGGCCCGCCACGAGCCCGCCTCGGTCAGTTTCGGGTAGCGGCGGATCTCCACGCGCCATCCCTGGTCGTCGGTCAGGTGCAGGTGCAGGACGTTGAGCTTGTGCATGGCCAGCAGGTCGATGAACCGCAGCACCTCGCGCTTGGGCACGAAGTGGCGGGCCACGTCCAGCATCACGCCCCGCCAGCGGAAACGCGGCGCGTCGGTGACGCTCACGGCGGGCAGGACCCACTCGCCGCCGCCCAGCGGGGCGTCCCGGTAGGCGTCGGCGGGCAGCAGCTGCCGCAGGGTCTGCGCACCGTAGAACACCCCGGCGGGGTCGTTGCCCACGATGATGGCTCCCTCGGAGTCCACGATCAGCCGGTAGCCCTCGCGGCCCAGGCCCGCCTCGGGGTCCACGCTCAGCCGGACCTGCGCGCTGGCCTCGTCCCCGGCGGCCAGGGGGAGGCCGGTGGCCGCTCCGAGTTCACGCTGGAGCCACGTGAGCGTGCCCCGTGCGTCGGGGTCGGCGGACACCCTGGTCGAGGCGGTCAGCGTGAGGCCCCCGGCACCTCCGGGAGCCGAGGAGCTGGGACGGGGGACGAGGGAGGGGGAAGCGTCGGGCACGGTGAACCGCTCCTATCCGGTCTAGACCAATACCGGACATAGTGCCACGTGGCTTCTCGCGGGCACACCCCCCACGGACAAACGGTCACCCGTACCCGGAGGCAACTGGGTACCGAAACCGGGACCGGGTAGGTGCGGGCGTGGTGGGGTTACCACCACGACGGATGGGGGGCTGGCGTTATCGCCGTGGCGCTGGGCCCGTCCGTACCGTTGCCGAGACGGCGGGACGCAGGGGGGTCGGCGATGCTCAGGAGACGGGGGACACCCGTGGGGCGGTGGCGCTGATGCTGGTGCCGATCCTCATCGCCGTGGCCGGGGCGTTCACCCTGGCGCTGGGTTCGGCCCTCCAGGAGCGCGACGCCGTCCGTGCCCCGGGCGGCCGGGTGGCGAAGGCGGGGTTCCTGCTGCACCTGCTGCGCCAGCCCCGCTGGATGATCGGCAGCGTGGCCGCCGTCCTGGGCGCGGGACTGCACCTGGTGGCCCTCAGCGGCGCACCGCTGACCATCATCCAGCCGATCGGCGTGACCGGCCTGCTGTTCGCCATCGTGCTGTCGGCCCTGTTCAACCGCCGCCGGGTCGGCCTCTCCCAGATCATCGCCGGAACCGCCGTCATGGTGGGCCTCACCGGGGTGATCTCCCTGTTCCCGCACACCGCCGACAGCCCCGTCATGGGCACCGGCACGGCGCTGGCGCTCACCGGGGTCGTCCTCGGCGCGGGAGCCGTCGTCCACTTCACGGCGCACCGGATGGAAAACGGGGTCCGGGCCCTCCTGCTCGCCCTGGCGGGCGGGGCGGCCATGGGCACCACGTCCGGCCTGGCCCGCGTCCTGTCCGCCAACGCCGTCGGGGACTGGACCAGCCTGATCAGCTGGCTGACCCCGCTCGCGGCGGCCGCGGCGGTCTTCGGCGCCCTGCTGATGCAGAACGCCTACCGCACCGGGCACTTCACGGCCGCCTACGCGACCCTCCTGATCACCGACCCAGTGGTCGGTGTGGCCATCGGCGCCCTCCTCCTGGGCGAGGGCGCGCCTCGGACCCTTCCCGCCCAGCTCGGCGCGCTGGTCTTCGCCTGCCTCGCCGTCGCCGGAACCGTGGCCCTCGCCCAGGCACGCCACCGCAACCCCGAGGTCGTCGCCGCCGACACCGAACGCTAAGGAGAGACCACCATGGCCGAACGCCCGCTGCGCGTCCTGATCGCCAGCGACACCTATCCCCCCGACGTCAACGGGGCCGGATACTTCACCCACCGCCTGGCCGAGGGGCTGGCCGGGCGGGGGCACCGGGTCCACGTGGTGTGCCCCTCCGAACGGGGCGAACCCTACGTCACGGTCAACGGCGCGGTGACCGAGCACCGCCTGCGCTCGGTGCCCATCCCCTTCATGCGCGCCGCAGTCCCGCTGGGGATGGGCGGGCACATCGCCAGGATCGTCGAGCGCCTGGACCCCGACGTCGTGCACGCGCAGAGCCACTTCCCGCTCAGCCGCGCGGCGATGCGCAGGGGCCGCGCCGCCGGCGTACCCGTCGTGCTCACCAACCACTTCATGCCGGACAACCTGTACGCGCACGCCCGGATCCCCGCGCCGATGCAGGAACTCGCGGGCCTCCTGGCCTGGAAGGACATGGTCCGGGTCGCGGGGGAGGCCGACCACGTGACCACGCCGACCCCGCGGGCGGCCCGGCTCCTGCGGGAGAAGGGGTTCACGCGCGGGGTCGAGGCGATCTCGTGCGGGATCGACCTGGAACGGTTCCGCCCCCACGAGGACCCCGCCGTCGCGCGGCGCCGGTTCGGGCTGCCCGACCGGGACACGATCGTGTTCGTGGGCAGGCTGGACGCGGAGAAGAGGATCGACGACACCATCCGGGCGCTGGCGCGGATCGTGCCCGGACGGGACGCCCAGCTGGCCCTGGCGGGAACCGGCCAGCGCGAGGAGGAGCTGCGCGCGCTGGCCGCGGAGCTGGGGGTGGCGGACCGGGTGTTCTTCCTGGGGTTCGTCCCGGACGAGGACCTGCCCCTGGTCTACGCGGCGGGGGACGCCTTCGCCATCGCGGGCGTGGCCGAGCTGCAGAGCATCGCCACCCTGGAGGCGATGTCCACCGGCCTGCCGGTGGTCGCCGCGGACGCGATGGCGCTGCCGCACCTGGTGGAGGAGGGGCACAACGGGTTCCTCTTCCCGCCGGGCGACCCCGCGCGCCTGGCCGACCGGCTGCTCCTCGTGCTCGGTCCCCGGGGGCGCGCCTTGGGCGCGGCCAGCCGTGAGCTCGCGCGGCGGCACGACCACCACCGGTCCCTGGAGCGGTTCGAGGAGGTCTACACCCGTCTGCGGGGCACGGCCCCCGCGCGGGTGGAGGGGCTGGTCGCCGCCTGAGGTGTCCGAAAGAGCCGTTTGGTTGATGTTTCGATTCTTCTGCCACTTTCCGTATTCTTTGCGTAGCGACCGGTGATGTTGTCCTCCTGTGGGATACACAAGATGTTGTGTGGTTCGAAGGGATCAGTGCACAGACCGGCCGGGGCAATGCCACCGAGGGCCTCACCGATCGGCTCGTCAGCGCCGAACGGGAGGCCGGGTTCCACGAGCGCGACATGTCGGTGTTCGAACGCGAGCGCATCGACCTGGAGCACCGGGTGAACCGGATGGAGGCCGAGCTGGAGGCACTGCGCAAAAGAAGACTGGAAGCCTACGCCCGATGGTGGAACGCCCGGGACGACCGTGACCGGGCACTCCACGTCTGCCGCAGACTGCGCCGCCGGATCGACCGGACGCGCGGCAGGGATAAGCAGTGAACGACGGCGAACGTGGTCCGGCCCCGGGGGGTTCGGACCACGCGCCGTTCCACGGCGGCCCCTCCAGGAGCCCGCCCCGGTGCCAGCGGCGGGGCGCTCGTGGAGTCCGTGCTGACGCGGGACCCGGCCGGATCGGCGCGGGACCGCCCGGCGCGGCCGGTCAGGCCACCGTGATCCCGGCGACCTCCCTGTTCACCTGCTGCGCTGCGTCCCTCAACGCCGCCAGCGTCACCTGCACCGCCGGTCGCCTCGCCGCCACCGACCGCACCACCGCGTACACGTGCCGCTCGGGCGCGGACGCGGGCAGCTTCCGGTAGACGAGTCCCGCCGGAGCCCCCACCATCGCCAGGGCCGGGACCGCGGCGATCCCGATCCCGCGCGAGACCAGGCTCAGCACCGTTCCCAGCCCCTCGAACTCCCAGGCCGCGGAGGGCAGTCCGCCCACCTCGGACAGGAGCCGGTCCGTCCCGTAGCGCGAACGTTCGCTCTCGGGCGTCACGATCCACGACTCGTTCAGCAGCTCCTCCAGCACCACCGGCGTCGAGGGGTCGGCCAGCGCGTGCCCCCGGGGCACCGCCAGCACCATCGGGTCGCGCATCAGGTTGATGTGCCGCAGCCCGCCCTCGGGCCCGCGCCCGGGGTGCTGTCCGGACCAGTCGTCGACCAGGGCGATGTCCACCTCCCGCGAGCGCACCTGCTGGGTTCCCGTCGCCAGCAGGGTCTGCCGCAGCAGCAGCTGCATCCCCTCGTGCCGGCGCAGCGGCGGCACCAACAGGGGCGCGAACGCCACGGCGGCGGTCGGGAACGCCGTGACGGTGACCACGCCCAGCGCCAGGTCGGACTGCTCGGCGAGCACCGACTCGGTCGCCTCCACCAGCGCCAGGATGTCCTCGGCCTGGGTCACCAGCAGCCGTCCGGCGTCCGTGAGCTCGGCGCCGCGCGCGGAGCGGTCCAGCAGCGCGACGCCCGTCTCCCGCTCCAGGGTGGCCAGTTGCTGGGACACCGCCGAGGGCGTGTAACCGAGGGCGCCGGCGGTGGCGGCGATGGTCCCCCGGACGCTGAACTCGCGGAGGACGTGCAGACGACGTAGATCGAGCATAAGAGGATCTTACGCTCAGCATCGAAAAGACGCGCTTGTACTGATGCCCGCACCTGGGCAGTCTGTGGGGTGACGGGCCGTCCTCCCAGGTGGAGCGGCAGTCCACGCATCACCCGCATTCACGACAAACCGGAGATGAGTCCTCGATGACCGTCACTGTGTCCGCGACCCTCGCCGTCAACGAAGCGCTCGCCGAGAAGCGCCGCCAGGGAGTCCGCGTGCTCCCCCTGGGCTTCGGCGAGGCCGGACTCCCGGTCCACCCGGTCATGCGCGACCGGCTCACCGCGGGGAACGGTGCCAACGCCTACGGTCCCGTCGCCGGGTCCGCGGCCCTGCGCGAGGCCGCCGCCGGGTACTGGGAGCGCCGCGGGCTGCCCACCGACCCCGGTCTGGTCGTCGCCGGGCCCGGCAGCAAACCGCTCCTGTACAGCCTCCTGCTGGAGATCGGCGGCGACACCGCGATCGCCGCGCCCAGCTGGGTCAGCTACGCCGCGCAGTGCCGCCTGGTGGGGCAGCGGCCCGTCATGGTCCCCACCGCCACCGGCGAGGGGGGCGTACCCCAGCCGGACCTGCTGCACGCCGCCGTCACCGCCGCCCGCGAGCAGGGGCGCACGGTCAACGCCGTCGTCGTCACCGTTCCCGACAACCCGACCGGTACCGTGGCCGGGGCCGACACCGTCCGGCGCCTGTGCGAGGTGGCCCGCGAACTCGACCTGGTCATCGTCTCCGACGAGATCTACCGCGACCTCGTCCACCCCGCGGCCCCCGGCGAGCAGCCCGCCGAGGTGCACAGCCCCGCCGAGTACGCGCCCGAGCGCACCGTCATCTCCACCGGACTGAGCAAGAACCTGGCCCTGGGCGGCTGGCGCATCGGCGTCGTGCGCCTGCCCGACTCCGAGATCGGCCACCGGCTGCGCGGAGGTCTGCTCGGTGTGGCCAGCGAGATCTGGTCGAGCCCGGCCGCCCCGGTCCAGGAGGCCGCCGCGCACGCCTTCACCGAACCCGCCGAACTCCTCGACCACGTCGACCGCAGCCGCCGTCTGCACGGCATCGTAGCCGGGGCGGTCACCGAGGCCTTCGTCCGCGCGGGCGCGACCGTGGCCGCCCCCCGGGCGGCCTTCTACCTCTACCCCGACTTCGAGCCGGCCCGGGAGCGGCTGGCCGTCCTCCACGGCGTGGCCACCGGCCCGGACCTGACCGGGCTGCTGCTGGAGCGCTTCGGGGTGGGCGTACTGCCCGCCGCGGAGTTCGGTGAGGGCGCGGAAGCCCTGCGCATGCGGGTCGCCACCAGCCTGCTCTACGGCGACACCGAGGAACGCCGCTACGCGGCCCTCGCCGCCACGGACCCGCTGGCGCTGCCCTGGATCCGCGCACACCTGGACCGCCTCGACGAGGTCCTGGGCGCGCTGCTCCCCGAGGGCGCCGACGCCGGTCCCGTCCTGCGCCGGTCCACCGAACCACAGGCGGTCAGCTGACCGCTCCCCGCGTCCGCCCCGTGTAAGGGGGCGGGGCGGACGCACCGTCCTCCGGCCTCCCCCGGCCGCTCCTTCCGGGGGAGGCCGGACCTCCGTCCGGCCCCGCGCGGCGGGACGCTCCGGTCGTTGGGCGGCACGCTGTCTTCCGTGCCGACGGCACGTCCCCACCCGCGGCACCGCCGGACCCCCGTCCGGTGAGGCCACCGCGCGGACGCCGCCCGCGCGCTCACCTCGGACCGGACGCGGCGCCCTCCACCCCCGCCTCGCGCGCGGCCAGTTCCGCGCTGGAGGCGATCACCGCCCGGTAGTGGTCGAGCAGCTGCTCACCGACCGCCTCCCACGTACGGTGCTCCACCGAGGGGCGCGCGCCCCGCGCCATCCGCTCCCGCACCTGGCGGTTGTGGGCCAGCCGCCCCACCGCCACCCGCAGTTCGCGCACCGAGTCCGGGGCGTACAGCAGCCCGTTGTGCTCGGGCACCACCAGGTCCAGCGGACCGCCCGAGGCCGGGGCCACCACCGGCACCCCCGAGGCCAGCGCCTCCTGGACGGCCTGGCAGAACGTCTCGTCCGCGCCGGTGTGCACGAACACGTCCATGGACGCGTACAGGCGCGACAGGTCGCCGCCGGTGCGCTGCCCGGTGAACACCGCGTCGGGCAGCCGCCTGCGCAGCCGCGCCCGTTCGGGGCCGTCCCCCACCACGACCAGCCTGATCCCGCGCAGGCGGGACACGTGTTCCAGCATCTCCACCCGCTTGTCCCTGGCCAGCCGTCCCACGTAGCCCACGACCGCCTCCCCGTTCGGGGCGAGCCCGCGCCGCAGTCCCTCGTCGCGGTGCGCGGGGGAGAAGCGCTGGGCGTCGACCCCGCGGCGCCACAGGTCCAGGCGGGGGAACCCGCGCGCGGACAGCGCCTCCATGGTGGCCGAGGACGGTGCCAGCGTGCGGTCCACCGCGGCGTGCGTGCGCCGCAGCAGCGACCACAGGGCGTCCCCGCCGGGCAGGCGGTAGCGCCCGGCGAAGCCGGGGAGGTCGGTCTGGAAGACCGCCACGGTCGGCAGCGCCCACCGGCGGGCGGTCTCCACGGCCGCCGCCCCGAGCAGGGCGGGCGAGGCCAGGTGCAGCACGTCGGGGGAGAAGGCGCGGATCGCCGCGGTCATCACCCGCCGTGCGGGCAGCCCCACGGAGAAGTCGCGGTAGAACGGCAGGGGCACGGAGGGCAGCCGGACCACCGGGAAACCCGCGTAGGAGGAGGGGCCGGGCCCGGGGGCCAGCACCAGGGCCTCGTGGCCGCGCGCGGCGAGCAGGTCGGCGACCCGGCACACGGAGTTGGTCACCCCGTTGACCTGGGGGAGGAAGGACTCCGTCACGATCGCCACCCTCAGCCGGCCCCGGGCGTCGGCCTGGGGCACGCGGTCGAACGGGGGCGTGTGTGCCGCCGCGGCGCGGTGCCCGGCAGCGGGAACGCGAGCGGACGCGTGGTCGGCCGCGGTCCTGGGAGCGGCCGAGGGCACGGAGGGTGCGCGTGCGGACGAGGGGCGGTGAGCGGCCGGGGACGTGCGCGTGGCCGGAGACGTACGGTCGGTCGGGGACATGCGGGTGGCTCCCAACGCCGGGGGGACGGCTGCCTACGCCGGGGACGGCTGTCTCCGACGCTAGGCTCGTGGGGTGAACCTCGGTTTGGGTACGGGGGAACCGCGCCCGAAGACCAGGCGTGGGCAGTCCGAGCGGTCGGTGACCGCGCCCGTGCGCCCGTGTGTCCGCCGGGTGACTCCCCGGTGGATATGATTGCTGAATGTAGCCAATATATTGCTCTAAGGAGTCATGCGGTGACCCTCGTGGAATGGGCCGAAGCAGTCCGAAGTGAACTGGGCCTGACCGGCACCGAACCCCTCCGCAAGGAGGACGTCGACCGTGTGCTCGACCTCGCCCGGGACGCCGCCCACTCCGTGGCCCGGCCCGCCGCGCCCCTGACCACCTACCTCCTGGGCGTGGCGGTGGGTCAGGGCGCGGACCCCGACGAGGCCGCGGCGGTCCTCAGCAGGCTCGCCCTGGCCCAGGTCGACGAGGAGGACCGCGTCTGACACCCCGCCGCCGTCCGCGCCGGTCGGCGGCGCTCCGTCCGTACCGACGGGCCCTTCCGTCCGTTCCGGCCGCCTCCGGCGGCGCCGTCGCGGCCGTGTCCGTGAGGAACACGGCGCCCTGAGCCCGCCGGAGCCGCACCGGCTCGACACGGTCGCGTCGGCTGGCCGTCCGCACCGGCCGCCCCCACCGGGTCGCGCGCGGGCCGCACCGGCGCCCTCGGGTCCGCCGACGTCCGGGCCCGGCCCCGGTCCCGGAGCCAGGGCCCGGCCAGCGCGGAAGCCTGCCGGAAGGCACCGCCCGCACCCGGGAGGTACGCGGAAGGGAAACCGGAAGTTCCCGAAGAAACAGGCATGTGGGTTACGTGTGATGCGGTTGTTACGCGTCGATGCGATTCTGTGCCGGTATCGCGGGCCTTCCCCCAGTGCCGACGCGATCTCGAGGGCGTCGGATCCCCCGTACTTCGCTACCGGCGACCCCCGTCCCCACACACTCACCGATAGGGAGATCCCCTGTGGACCAGCTCCTCGAAATGGCTGGCATCGTCAGCAGCATCATCTGGGGGCCCTTCGTCCTCATTCCGCTGCTGTTCGGTGTCGGCCTGTTCCTCACCGTCCGCCTCCGCCTGCTCCAGCTCCTGCGGCTGCCCCACGCGCTGTGGCTCGCCCTCGTCCGGCGCAAGGAGGACGCCTCCGTCGAGGGCGACATCTCCCACTACCAGGCGCTGAGCACGGCCCTGGCCGCCACCGTCGGCGTCGGCAACATCGCCGGTGCCGCGCTCGCCATCGGCGTCGGCGGACCCGGCGCGCTGTTCTGGATGTGGGTCGTCGGCTTCCTCGGCATGGCCACCAAGTACAGCGAGGCCCTCCTGGGCGTGAAGTTCCGCCGTACCGACGCCAAGGGCGAACAGAGCGGCGGCCCGATGTACTACCTCAAGTACGGGATACCGGGCGGCCTGGGCACCACCCTGGGCGTGGCCTTCGCGGTCTTCGGAGCCATCGCCGCCTTCGGGATCGGCAACGGCACCCAGGCCAACGCCGTCTCGCAGCAGATCACCAGCGTCACGCCGCTGGAGCCGTGGATGGTGGGCCTGGCCCTCGTGGTCCTCGCGGGCGCCGTCATCCTCGGCGGCATCAAGAGCATCGGCCGCGTCGCCTCCGGCCTCGTGCCGATCATGATCATCGGCTACGTGGGCGTCTGCCTGGTCATCCTGGCCGCCAACTGGGCCGCCATCCTCCCCGCGCTCCAGCTCGTGGTGACCGACGCCTTCACCGGCACCGCGGCCACGGGCGGCTTCGCCGGGGCGGGCATCATGCTCGCCATCCAGCAGGGCTTCGCCCGCGGCATCTTCTCCAACGAGTCGGGCCTGGGCACCGGTGCCATCGCCGCCGCGGCGGCCAAGACCAGCCAGCCGGTCCGCCAGGCGATGGTCTCGATGACCCAGACCTTCATCGACACCATCATCGTGGTCACCATGACCTGCCTGGTCATCATCACCACCGGTGTCTGGTCCGCCGGCGGCGAGGACGGCTCGCTGATGACCAGCAGCGCGGTCTCCGAGGGCCTGGGGTCGATCAGCCCGGCGCTCGCTCCGGCCGGTACCGTCATCGTGGCCGTCGCGGTGGCCGTGTTCGCCTTCACCACCCTGCTCGGGTGGGCCTACTACGGCGAGCGCTGCATGGTGTTCCTGGGCGGCCGCCGCCTGGTCCTGCCCTACCGCCTGGTGTTCATCGCCGTCATCTACGTGGGCTCGGTCGCCAGCCTGGACTCGGTCTGGCTGTTCAGCGACATCGCCAACGGCCTGATGGCCCTGCCCAACCTCATCGGGCTCCTGCTCCTGTCCCCGGTCATCGCGGCGGAGACGCGCAAGTTCTTCGCCCACCCCGACTGGAGGGACCCGGACAAGGTCATGGAGGACGTGACCAAGGCCTGACCCGGTAGGGGCCGCGAGCCCGACCGGAGGACGGTGACGAGGAGGGGGGACCGGCGCGGAGCCGGTCCCCCCTCGGCGTTCCCTCCTCCGGACGCCGCCCCTACCACCAGGCGTGGAAGTGGTGCACGGGGCCCTGTCCGCCGCCCGCGTCGATCTCGTCGGCGCGCCGGATGGCCTCGGTCAGGTAGTCCTTGGCGTCGCCCACCGCGGCGGCCACGTCCGGCCGCTGCGGCAGCAGGGCCGCGATCGAGGAGGACAGCGTGCACCCGGTGCCGTGCGTGTTGCGGGTGGCCACCCTCGGGGCGCGGAACTCGACCGGGTCGGCGTCCCGGGCGACCAGGACGTCGACGCTCTCCCCGCCGGGCAGGTGGCCGCCTTTGAGCAGGACCCTGCGCGGGCCGAGGTCCAGCAGCCGCCAGGCCTGGGCGCGCATCGACGCCAGGTCGGTCGCCTCGGGCTCCTCCAGCAGGTCCGCGGCCTCGGGCAGGTTCGGGGTGACCAGGTCCGCGCGTGGCAGGAGCTTGGTGCGCAGCGCGTCGACGGCCGAGGCCTCCAGCAGGCGGTCCCCGCTCTTGGCGACCATCACCGGGTCCACCACCACGTTCGGCAGCGTGTGGCGGTCGATCGCCTCGGCCACGGCCTCGGTGACCTCCGAGGTGCCCAGCATGCCCACCTTGACCGCGTGCACGACGGCGTCGGTGAAGAGGGTGTCCATCTGGTGGGCGACGAAGCGCGCGGGGATCGGGTGGACCCCGGCGACCCCGAGCGTGGACTGGGCGGTCAGCGCGGCGATCACCGTCATGCCGAAGGTCCCGTGCGCGGAGAAGGCCTTGAGGTCGGCCTGGACGCCCGCGCCCCCGCTGGGGTCGCTGCCGGCGATGGACACGATGTTGTACGCGCTCATGGCGTTCCTTCGCTAGTGCTAACTAGGGCAGGTTCGACGGGTGTGCTCTCAGCCGGGAACGTGTCCCGGCACCCCGCGCCTCCGGAGCCGCGTCGGCGGCCCCGGTCATGATGTGTTTGTGGTGCGTTCCGGGCAGGATACCCACAGAACGCAGAAGGGGTCCGCCCGGGGACGCGGGCGGACCCCTGGAGGGGTTCACGGGGAGCGGGGGCTCAGGCGGAGGTGCCCTCGGTCCGGCGGGCCCTGGTCCGCTTGTAGACGCGGGCCAGGATGAACCACAGCACCAGCAGGCCGATGAGCACGACGACGATGTTGCTGATCACACCGCTCCACTGGACCAGAACGGGCTCGATGGCCGGGCCGAACACGTAGCCGAGGCCGATCCAGATGGTGTTCCACACCGCGGAGCCGATGACCGTGTACAGCGAGAACTTGAACAGGGGCATCCGCTCGATCCCGGCGGGCACCGAGATGAAGCTGCGGACCAGGGGCACGCACCGGCCCAGCAGGACGGCGACGCCGCCGAAGCGGGCGAAGAAGCGCTCGGCCTTGTAGAAGTCCTCGATCTCCAGCAGCGGGGTCTTCTCGACCAGCCAGGCCGTGCGCTCGCGGCCCAGGAGCGCGCCGATCGCGTAGAAGCCCCACGCGCCGACCAGGCAGCCGATCGTCGCCCACAGGATGGCCAGCCACACGTTCATGTGCCCGGCGTAGGCGAGGAACCCGGCGCCGGGCAGGACCGCCTCACTGGGCATCGGCGGGAAGAAGGTCTCGATGAACAGCGCCACGCCGACACCGGGTTCGCCCAGGGTCGTCATCAGGTTCAGGACCCACCCGATGAACCCCTCGTACTCGTGGGCGACGTCGACGTCCGTCGTCGAGGCCGCGGTCATCAGCAGATTCGTTGTCATGCGGTTGTCGTTCCCGTTCTCAGACGTGGGTGGGGGACCGGTGGAGTTCGGCTTCCTCCATCCGGAGGCGCTTGCGGCGCTCCCAGACGATGGCCGCCGCCACGATCGCGAAGCCGACCGCCATCAGGCCGACCGTCACCGGGACGTCGGTGGGGGCCAGGAACGTGCGGTCCTCGTCCTGCCAGGGCCACAGGGCGCGCAGCGAACCGGCCATGAGGCCGGTGAGGACCACCAGGGTCATGTGGTGGAAGTTCTCCAGCAGGTGCTGGAGCAGCTTCACGAACAGCGACAGGCCCGTGAGCATGCCGAGCGCGAACACCGAGAGGTAGGCGATGTCCATGTCCCCGACCGCGCTGATCGTGGGTTCGTACAGACCCAGCGTGAGCAGGATGAAGGATCCGGACAGCCCCGGCAGCACCAGCGCGCAGACGGCCACCGCCGCGGCGAGGAAGACGACGACCGGGTGGGTGGGCAGGTTGGCGCCGGGCAGGCCGGTGAGGAAGAACGCGCCCGCGGCGAAGACCAGGGCGACGAGGTAGTGCCAGGCCCGCCACCTGCGGCCCGCGCCGGTGTAGGGGATCCACAGGCAGGCCAGGACCAGGCCGAAGAACAGCGCGTACGCGTACTGGGTGTGGGTCTCGACCAGCGGGGCGAGGACCACGGCCGCCATACCGAGGAAGGCCACCATGCCGACGAGCGCGGGGACCAGCACGCTCCAGTCCACCTGGCGGAACTGCTCCTGGGCGCGCTCCCTCCCGCGTCCGCGCGGGACGTCGGTGACGTAGCGCCTGACACCGCTGACCATGTGGCCGGCGCCGCCGATGAGCTTGTCGTAGAGACCGACGATGAGGGCGACCGTGCCGCCGCTGATACCGGGAAGGGCCTCCGAGGCGCCCACGGCGCCGCCGCGCACCGCGTTGAAGATGTAGCTGCCTACTGAGTTGGGCATCTGGGTTCTTGGGAGCGCTTCGGGCGGGGCCCGGGGAAGCGCGCCGTCCTCCGTCCTAGTGGTGTCACCGCACGCGCACCGTGTGCACGGGTGGAGGGGTGGGTCAAAGGTGGTCCTCGCGGTCCACGGCCTCGACCGGAGGCGGGGCGGACCGGTCGGCCCCGGCCGGGAGTGTGCGAACCGGTCGGAACGGGGGAGGGGAAACCGTGGGGCCTTGGACCAGGCGACGCCAGTCTAGCGGTGGCGGAGGGGGTCCAGAGCGGCCGACGCCCTGTGAAACCCCTGTTTCGGCTGGGTAAGTCCATATTGAACCTGTGCCCGAAATGAAGGGTCCGGTACCGCCCGGGTGCGCAGTTCCGCAGCAGACCGCCGGGGAGGCCGGGTGCCCGGCCGCCAGCGCCGTCTCCGGCACGGCCGGCACCCGTTCCCAAGTCCGTCCCCGGGCCCGTGGAGGAGCCCCCGGCGGGGCCCGGAGGGCGGACCGGCTCTCAGGGAAGGGTAGGGGCGGCAGGAGCGGGCGAACCGGTCCCGGTGACGGACGCCGCCCACCGGTAGTCCTGCTTGCCGACCGCCGTTCGCCGCACCCGGTCCACGAAGTGCACGGTGCGCGGCACCTTGAACCCGGCGAGCCGGACCCGGCAGTACGCGCGCAGTTCCGCCTCCTCCAGACGGGCGTTCGCGGCCAGCGAGACCAGCGCGGTCACCCGCTGCCCGAGGTACTCGTCGGGCGAGGGCACCACGATGGCGTCCTCCACCGAGGGGTGCGCCTTGAGCGCGGCCTCCACCTCCTCGGGGTAGACCTTCTCCCCCGCGGTGTTGATGACCGCGCTGCCGCGTCCCAGCAGCGCGATCGAGCCGTCTGCGTCCCACGTCCCGAAGTCGCCCGACAGCGCCCAGCGGCGCCCCCCGGCGTCGGTGGGGAACGTGCGCGCGGTCGCCAGTGGGTCGTTGTAGTAGCCCAGCGGGATCCGTCCGGTGCGCGCGATCCGCCCCACCTCCCGCGAACCCGGGGGCAGCGGGCGCAGGGACGCGTCCAGCACCGCGATGCTGCCGCCCATGGTGAAGCTGCGGCTGCCCGAGGGACCGCCCCCGGAGGGGGCCTCCGCCGGACCGGCCGGTTCGGCGCCGGTCGCCGACCCGCACACGCCCGTCTCCGAGCCCCCGTAGGCGTCGGAGAGGGACACGTCCTCGCGCCAGGCGTGCCACAGCGCGCGCACCGCCGGGGTGAGCGGGGTGCCGCCGGAGCGGACCGAGGCCAGGTCCGGGCACAGCCCCGGTTCGGTGAGCAGGTGGCGGGCCAGCGGGCGGGCCATGGCGTCGCCCACCAGCTGGAGCGCGTGCACGCCCTCCCGGTGCGCCGTCTCCAGCACCCGGTCCGGACGGAAGCTGCGGTCGGTGGACAGCACCACCCGCTTGCCGCACAGCAGCATGCTCAGCGCGTTCCACTGTCCGGCCGCGTGCATGAGCGGACCGAGGACCAGCATGCGCTGCTCGAAGCAGCGCGTGGCGCGCTCGGCCACCTCCCGCGGGGTGCGGGCGCTGGGCGTGCCCGGAGCGCGGCGCTCCAGGGCCGCGCGGAAGATGTCCGCCTGCCGCCACAGCACGCCCTTGGGGTAGCCCGTCGTGCCGCCGGTGTAGAGCAGGTAGTGGTCCTCGCCGCTGGTAGGGGGCAGGACCGCGTCCTCGGGCGCCGAGGCCAGCGCTTCTTCGTAGTCGAGGCCCCGCGTCCCGCGCGCGGAGCCGTCCGCGACGAGCAGGACGTGGCGCAGCCGGGGCAGGTCGGAGCGGACCGTGTCCACCGCCCCGGCCAGAGAGTCCTCCGCGATCAGCGCGACCGCGTGCGAGTCGGCCAGGACGTGGCGCAGCTCGCCCGCGACGTAGCGGTAGTTGACGTTGACCGGGACCGCTCCCGCGCGCAGGACGCCGAGGAAGGACTCCACCCACTCGGCGCGGTTGAAGGCCAGGACGGCGACGTGCTCGCCGGGGCGCACGCCCGCGCCGACCAGGTGGCGGGCCAGCCGCAGCGAGCGCTCGCGCAGGGCGCGGTAGGTGAGCCGACGGGGGCCGGCGACAAGGGCGGTCCGCTCGGGCACGGCGTCGGCGACCGCCGCGAACAGGCGGGAGAGCGAGAAGGGGGCGTCCGGGGACGCGGAGGTGGGCACGCCTGACCTCCCGGGCACGGTCGACGGGGCCGTCCACGGCTCGGGGCTCGCGGCGGCTGACTGGCTGATGGTGCGACCGTACCCCTCGGGGGGCGGCCCGACCGCCGTCGGGGCTGTGGAGCGCGTCACCAGGGGCGTTATCGCAGGTCACCATGGATGCGACGGCCCCGCTCAGAGGGTGTGCGCGGCGTTTCGCGGACGGGTTTTCGGGCATCGCCCCCGGGCTGTGATCTGCCCCACCCCTTGTGGGCTCACCGGATCATCTGCTCAACTCTTGGGGACCTCCCGCCGAAGGGGCGCGATCCGGCCCGATGGTGGGTATCAACTGTCTGACATCGGTCAATGGTGATCGGAGCTGCTAGATGGGCAACACCCAGAACCTGGGGCAGCGGGACTCCGCCGGGAACCCCGGTGGAGAGGCACTCTCCGGCGCGGACCACATCGCGCTCGCGCGGGCGCGGTCGGCGCACAACTACTCACCCCTTCCCGTCGTGATCGCCGAGGGCCGTGGCGCCTGGGTGACCGACGTCGAGGGCAGGAAGTACCTGGACTGCCTGGCCGGGTACTCCGCGATGAACTTCGGCCATCACAACCCCGACCTGCTCGCGGCGGCGCACCGGCAGATCGACCGGGTGACCCTCACGAGCCGTGCCTTCTACAACGACCAGTTCGGCCCGTGGGTCAGCGCCCTCGCCGACATGGTCGGCAAGGAGAAGGTCCTGCCGATGAACACCGGCGCCGAGGCGGTGGAGACAGGCATCAAGGTGGCCCGCAAGTGGGCCTACGAGGTCAAGGGCGTGCCCGAGAACGAGGCGACCATCGTCGTGGCGGGCGCCAACTTCCACGGCCGCACCACCACCATCGTCTCCTTCTCATCGGACCCGGAGGCCAGGACCGGTTTCGGGCCCTACACGCCGGGTTTCCGGTCCGTGCCCTACGGTGACGCCGAGGCCATCGAGGCCGCCATCGACTCCACGACCGCGGCGGTCCTCATCGAGCCCGTGCAGGGCGAGGCGGGGGTGATCGTGCCGCCGGCGGACTTCCTGCCCCGGGTGAGGGAGATCTGCGACCGCGAGCGTGTGCTGTTCATCGCCGACGAGGTGCAGTCCGGCCTGGGACGCACCGGGACGGTCCGGGCCTGCGAGCACAGCGGGGTGGTCCCCGACGCCTACCTGTTCGGCAAGGCGCTGGGCGGCGGCGTCCTGCCGGTGTCGGCGATGGTCGCCGACGAGGACGTGCTCGGCGTCATCCAGCCCGGCCAGCACGGCAGCACGTTCGGCGGCAACCCGCTGGCCGGAGCGGTCGGGAGCACGGTCGTGCGGATGCTCACCGAGGGGCCCTACCTGGAGAACACGCGCCGTCTGGGCGAGGTGCTCAAGCGCCGCCTCAAGGAGTTCGTCGGGGACGGTGTGGTGTCCGCGCGCAGCATCGGGCTGTGGGCCGGCATCGACGTCGACCCGTCGCTGGCCTCGGGCCGGGAGCTGTGCGAGCGCCTCGCCGACCGCGGGGTCCTGGTCAAGGACACCCACGGCTCCACCGTGCGGATGTCGCCGCCCCTGGTGATCAGCGAGGAGGACCTCAACTGGGGCCTGGACCGCTTCGCCGAGGTGATCGGGGAGCTCCAGGCGGGCCGGTAGCGACGCGGGGCCGACGTCCCCCCGTCTCAGGGGGCGTCGGCCTCGTTGCCGGGCGGTTCGGTGGCGAACTCCGGGTCCAGCGGTCCGCCCAGTTCCGACCTCAGCTGCTCGGGATCGACCTTCTCAAGTGTCTCCCGGGCCACGTAGACCTCCCGCTCGGGGCCCTGCACGATCTGCAGGCGCACCCGCTCGGCGATGGACAGCTGCCCCTGCGCCGTGGGGTGGAAGCTCGCCCGGTCCACGCGCAGGCCCTCGCCCAGCTGCCCGAGCACGATCCCGTTCAGCCATGCCGCGTCCGCGCTCACCTCGTGCCCGCTCAGGGCGGAGAAGGTGTTCACGTACTCCACGCTGCCGGTCTGGCGCCCGCCGTAGACGTCGCCGTCCACCCGGTAGGCCGTGTCGCGGATGAGCTCGTTGAACCGCTGGGCCAGACCGTTCAGCCAGAGCTGATCGCTCCTGGTCAGCGTGTAGTACATGCCCGGGGGGTCCTCCGGGAACAGCCGCGGGTAGCCCAGCACCAGGATGCGGGCGTCGGGCGCGCGGTCGCGGACCTCGCCGAGGATCTCTGTCAGGGTCTCCTCGAAGGCCCTCATCCGCTTGTCGACATCCTCCTCCTGCTCGACGCAGACGCTGCTCTCCAGGAGCGGCATCCGCACCATGCAGGTGCGCAGGACGGGGATGAAGCCCAGGTCGTTGCCGCCGATGCCCAGGGTCACCAGGGACGTGTTCTCGGTGACCCGATCGATCTGGGACTCGGAGGCGCCGATCTGCTCGATCATCTCCGAGCCCTTGTGGCTGCTGCACGCGTAGAAGGCCAGCGAACCGGTGAAGTCGAACTCCTCGGCGACCACCCGGGGGTAGGCGTTCTCCGAACGCCAGCACCCGCCCGCCTCGGCGGTGTCGGGGGCGTAGTCGCCCGCGCCGTCACCTGAGGAGTAGGAGTCGCCCAAGGCCACGTAGTTGCCCCACAGCGCGGCCTCCTCGGGCTCCATCCGGACCCGCCAGTCGGTCTGCTCCTCCTCGGTGATCGGGGGGAGCTCCTCGGCCGGGCACACGCCGTCGGTGGCCTCGCACCACAGGGAGACCAGGCCCTCGCGGGTGGCGGGCAGCGCCAGGACGGCCACCATGACCAGGATCAGCGTGACCGAGACGGCGGCGGCCACCCGGGAGCGCCGACGCCGTCGGCGCGGACGGCCTCCCCCGGCCTCCCCGCCGGAGCCGTCCCCGCCGCTGCCGTCGTCGGCCCCGTCACCGGAACCGCCGCGGCCGTCCGAGCCGCCGGTGCCGCCCGGTCCCGCGCCTGTGCCGCCGCCGTCGGGGCCGCCGGTGCCCCCCGGGCCGCCGCTGCCGTTCGCTTCCTCGCCGTAGGGGTCCTCCTCCGGCTCGCGGGGGGCGGCGTCGGGTACACGGCCGACGGCGGAGGGGTCCGCGGGGACCGGCTCCGGCGCCTCGGGGCCCTCACCACGTGCTGACACGGCCGCTATCGCCTCCCCGGGTCCCGGCGGACTCTCGTCACCTCCGCAAGACTATCCGGGACGGTTCGCCGCGATGACGTCCACGGCCCGGTCCACGTCGGCCCCGCTCAGCGTCGCCCGGGCGGTCAGCCGCAGCCGGGACCGGCCGTCGGGGACCGAGGGCGGGCGGAAGCAGCCCACGCGCACGCCCGCGGTCAGACAGGCGTCGCGCCAGGCCAGAGCGGCCCCGGGGGAGGGCGCCGTCACCGACACCACGGCGGCGTCCGGGGCGCTCGCGGGCAGCCCGCGCCCGCGCAGCCCCTCCGCCAGCCGCCGCGCGCGGTCGCGCACCGCGTCGGCCAACCAGGGTTGTGCGCGCAGCACGCGCAGTGCGGCCAGGGCCGCGCCCGCCGATGACGGAGCCAGGCCGGTGTCGAAGACGAACGTGCGCGCGGTCTCGGTCAGGTGGCGGACCACCCGGTGCGAGCCCAGCACCGCGCCGCCCTGGGAGCCCAGCGACTTGGACAGGGTCACCGACACCGCGACGTCGTCCGCGCCGCGCAGCCCGGCTGCGGTCGCCGTCCCGCTCCCGCCGGGTCCCACCACGCCCAGGCCGTGCGCGTCGTCCAGCAGCAGGGCTGCGCCGTGCCCGCGGGCCGCGCGCGCCAGGGCGGCCGCGTCGGTGAGGTCGCCGTCCACGGAGAACACGGTGTCGCTCAGCAGCAGGGCCCGCCCCTCGGCGGTCGCGAGCGCCTCGGCGGCCCGGTCCGCGTCGGCGTGGTCGTAGAGAGCCACCCGCGCTCCCGACGCCCGGGCCAGCCGGGTCGCGTCGATGAGGGAGGCGTGGTTGTACCGGTCGCACACCAGCAGGGGAGGGGCGCCGCCGTCCGGCGCGGCCAGCGCGGTGACCATCGCCAGGTTCGCCGCGTAACCGGAGGAGAACACCAGCGCCGACTCCGCGCCGTGGAAGTCGGCGAGCTCGCGTTCCAGCTCCCGGTGCAGGCCGGTGTCCCCGGTGACCAGCCTCGATCCACCCGCGCCCGCGCCCCACACGCGGGCGGCGTCCCCGGCCGCGGCCACCACGTCCGGGTGGCGCAGCAGCCCGAGGTAGTCGTTGCCCGCCAGGTCCAGCAGGCCGTCGGCCGCGGGCCGGGGCGTGGCGCGCCGCGTCAGCCCGGCCTCGGCGCGTGCGCGGGCGGCGGCGTCCAACCACGCGAAGGGGTGTCCCGGCGGCAGCGTTTGAGCGTGGCGCGCGCGGGCCGTGGCGCGCAGGGGCCACGGGCGGCGGGTGGATGCGGCGGTGCTCGGCATACGCGGGTCGGCCTCCTGGGTCGTGGGCGCGGTCGGGCCGGGAGGCGAGGGCGCGTCCCCGGCGGGGACCGACCCAGCGGCGGCCAATCCCGCTGGGGCGGTCCGGTCCTTCGTGCCAGGGAGGCGTCTACGACTCTGCCGTTCCGCGCACGTGCGCGTCATTCACCGAAGCCCACAAAGATCCGCCCCGTTTCCTGGTGGGACCGCACGGGGGCGCGCACGGGCGCGGGGTGAACAATGGAGCCCCATGACCCCGACGTCCCCCGCGGCCCCCGCAGACCGGGCGCCCGCGGACCGCTCCGCCCGGATCCGCGCCGCGGACACCGCCCGTCTGTGGCACCCCTACACCACGGTTCCCGCCGCGGAGCGGCCGTACGTGGTCACCGGTGCCGAGGGGGCGACGCTGACCCTGTGGTCTGAGGAGGGCGAGCGGCGCGTGGTGGACGCGATGTCGTCCTGGTGGTCGGCGGTGCACGGCTACCGCCACCCGGTGCTCGACGCCGCGGTGCGGCGGCAGGCCGACGCGTTCAGCCACGTCATGTTCGGCGGGCTCACCCACGGGCCCGCCGCGGACCTGGCCGAGGCCCTGGTGGCGGTCACCCCGCAGCCGCTGGAGCACGTCTTCCTCGCCGACTCGGGCTCCGTGGCGGTGGAGGTCGCCATGAAGATGTGCATGCAGTACCACCGCTCCACCGGCAGACCCGGGCGGCGCCGCTTCCTCACCTGGCGGGGCGGCTACCACGGCGACACCTTCCACGCGATGAGCGTGTGCGACCCCGATGGCGGCATGCACTCCCTGTGGGGCGACGTGCTCCCAGCCCAGGTGCACGCCCCCGCGCCGCCCTCCGGGTTCGACGCCGAACCCGATCCCGGCTACGTTGCCGCCTTCGAGCGCCTGGCGGCCGAGCACGCCGACGAGCTGGCCGCGGTCATCGTCGAACCCGTGGTGCAGGGCGCGGGAGGCATGCGCTTCCACCACCCGGGCTACCTGCGGGAGCTGCGGCGGATCGCGGACGAGTACGGGCTGTTGCTGGTCTTCGACGAGATCGCCACCGGCTTCGGCCGCACCGGTGAGTTCTTCGCCGCCGACCACGCCGGTGTCGCCCCCGACGTCATGTGCCTGGGCAAGGCGCTGACCGGCGGCTACCTGACCCTCGCCGCGACGCTGTGCACCGCACGGGTGGCCCGCGGCATCGCCGGGGGCGAGGTGCCGGTGCTCGCCCACGGACCCACGTTCATGGGCAACCCGCTGGCCTGCGCGACCGCGCTGGCCTCGGTGGACCTGCTGACCGGCGGGGACTGGAGGGGCGACGTGGCGCGGATCGGGACCGGCCTGCGCGAGGGGCTGGCCCCGCTGGAGGGGCTGCCGGGCGTGCGCGAGGTGCGGGTGCTCGGCGCGATCGGGGTGGTGGAGCTGGACGCGCCGGTGCGCATGGCCGAGGCCACGCGGGCGGCGGTGGAGGCGGGGGTGTGGCTGCGGCCCTTCCGCGAGCACGTGTACGCCATGCCGCCCTACGTGTGCACCTCGGAGGAGGTGGCCGCCGTCGCCGACGGGATGGCCGCCGCGGTGCGGGCCTGTCTGGGGGAGGAGCGCCGATGAGCGTCCTGGTGGTGACGGGGACCTGTACCGGGGTCGGCAAGACGGTGGTCACCGCGGCGGTGGCCGCGCTGGCGGTCGCGGCGGGACGGCGGGTGGCCGTGCTCAAACCCGCCCAGACCGGGGTGGGGACCGGCGAACCCGGCGACGCCGACACCGTGGCCGCACTGGTCCCGGGCGTGACGACGGCGGAACTGGTCCGCTACCCCGAGCCGCTGGCCCCCGCCACGGCCGCCGCCCGCTGCGGGGCCGAACCCGTGCGGGCCGAGGCGGTGGCCGAGGCCGTGTGGCGCCTGGCGGGCACGCACGACCTGGTGCTGGTCGAGGGTGCGGGCGGGCTCCTGGTGCGGCTCAACGCCGAGGGGCAGACCCTGGCCGACGTCGCCGTGCTGCTGTCCGCGCCGGTCCTGGTGGTGGCCCGACCCGACCTGGGCACCCTGAACGCCACCGCGCTGACCGCCGAGGCGCTGCGCACCCGGGGCCTGTCCCCGACAGGGGTGGTGGTCGGGTCCTGGCCGGACCGCCCGGACCTGGCCATGCGCTGCAACCTCACCGACCTGTCCGCCATGGGGGCGGGTCCCCTGGCGGGAGCCGTGCCGCGGGGCAGCGGGGCGCTGGACCCGCGCGCGTTCGCGGACGTGGCCCGCCGCTCCCTGACGCCCCGCCTGGGCGGGGTCTGGCGGGGCGGCGCCGGGGCGGGGATCAGGACGGAGGGGGCACCGGCGAGGACAGGGTGAACGCCCGCGCGCCCGGACCGTGCGCGCGTAGCCACGCCGCGCGCTCCCCGGCCTCCCGCGGCGACACCGGGGTTCCGGCGGCCGACCACCACAGCGTGCGCTCCACCTGCGGGAAGGAGCCGACGGCCGCGCGGAAGGCCAGCACGTCCCGGTGCGCCGCCTCCACGAAGGACCGAAGGTCGCCGGGGGAGCGCCACAGCGAGATGAGCCGGACGCGGTCCCCCTCGTCGAGGAAGTGGACCTCCTCCAGGTGTCCGGGGCCCCGCCGGGCCCGTTCGCGCAGGGCGGCGGCGAACGCGCCGAGGCGGCGGCGGTCGCCCCGCAGGACGCGCGCCTCCACCAGCACCGGCCGGCCTGTGCGGAGCGCGGGACCGTGCTCTCCGGGGCGGTCCGGGCGGCGGCGGGGCGTGCGGCGGACGGTGTCGTGTCGGCGCCGGGCGAGGAAGTGCATGACCGCTCCCGAGAAATTGGACTGCTTTTTCGGGGGCCACTCCGGCTCTGGTGGCATCCCCCCGGTGATGCCATTATGGAACCCGGGGGCCACTCCCCACAGATCCAATGGAGGGGAAAATGGACTCTTCCCGGAGTTCCGCCGAACTCGCCGACATCCTCGGCGCCTGGTCCAGGGGAAGCGGGCCCCTCTACCGGCGCCTCGCCGACACCCTGCGCCAACTGGTCGACCAGGGCAGCCTCACCCCCGGCGAGCGCCTGCCCTCCGAACGCGCCCTCGCCGGCGGCCTCCGGGTCAGCCGCACCACCGTGGTATCCGCCTACGACGCCCTGCGCGCGGACGGCATCCTCGACAGCAGGCAGGGCAGCGGCACCCGCGTCAGCAGCCGGATCGCGCCCGTGCGCTCGGACGGCTGGACCGCCAACGGCACGGGCAACCCCATGTACCGCAACCTCTTCCAGCACGAGGAGGGGCTCATCTCGGCCGCCTGCCTGTCCACCCCCGCGCTCCCCGGCGTGGAGGAGGCCATCCGCCGGGTCGTGGCCGAGGACCTGCCCGCGCTCATGGCCGAGGGCAGCTACCACCCCAGCGGTCTGCCCGCGCTGCGCCGGGCCGTCGCCGACCACTACACCGCCCGGGGCCTGCCCACCACCGACGACCAGATCGTCGTCACCACCGGCGCCCACCAGGCCGTCAACCTGGTCGCCCAGCTCTACCTGCGCAACGGCTCGCCCGTCGTGGTGGAGGACCCCAGCTTCGCGGGCTGCCTGGACCTGATGGGCGACCGGGGCGCCCGCTTCCTGCCCGTGCCACTGGACGAACAGGGGCTGGACGCCAACGGCGTGCGCCGCGCCGTGGCCGAGCACGCACCCCACCTCGTCTACACGATGCCCTCGTACCACAACCCCACCGGCACGATGATGTCCGCGGCGCGCCGCCGCGAGTTGGGCGAGCTGTCCGCCCGCCACGGCGTGCCGGTGCTGGAGGACCACGCCTACACCGGCCTGCGCGCCCCCGACGAGCCCCCGCCGCTGGCCGCGTTCGCCCCGCGCGGGGCCGAGGTCATCACCGTGGAGTCGCTGTCCAAGGTCGGCTGGGCCGGGCTCCGGCTGGGCTGGCTGCGCGCGCCCGCCGAGATGGCCCTGCGCCTGAGCCGCCGCAAGGTCCTCGCCGACCTGGCCAGCCCTCTGCTCGACCAGGCGGTGACCGTGCGCCTCCTGGAGCGCTACGACGAGCTGTCCCGGCAGCGCTCCGCACTGATGCGAGAGGCCCTCGACCACATGGAGGAGCTGCTGCGCGGGGCCCTCCCCTCCTGGGAGTGGCGGCGCCCCGACGGCGGGGCGGCGCTGTGGGTGCGCCTGCCAGGTGTGGAGGCCCGCGCCTACGTGCAGGTCGCGCTCTGCCACGACGTGGAGCTGGTCCCGGGCTCGGTGATGTCGGCGTCCGGAGGGGAGCGCCACGCCGAGTGGTTCCGGCTGCCCTTCGCCTACGACGCCCCCACCCGCGAGGAGCTGGTCTGGCGGCTGGCGCGGGCCTGGCGCGAACTCGACCGGCACGGGCCGGTGGAGGCCGACCCCGTCCGCCTCGTGGTCTGACCCGCCGGGGCGGGCGCGCCGGGCCCGGGAACGGGGCTCGGCGCGGGCGGGGGCCGGGAGAGGCGGCCCCGCACACGCGCGAGGGCGGCATCACCGGTGGGTGGTGCCGCCCTCCGCCGTGTCCGGCGACGAACCGGACGGGGGACCGGGCCTAGCCGATCTTGACCCCGCGGGCGTTGGTGAAGCGCTCCTGGACGTCGGCCCAGTTGACCACGTTCCAGAAGGCCTTGGCGTACTCGGCCTTCACGTTCTTGTACTGGAGGTAGAAGGCGTGCTCCCACATGTCCAGCATCAGCAGCGGAACGGAGCTGAGGGCGGTGTTGCCCTGCTGGTCGTAGAGCTGCTCGATGACCAGGCGCTGACCCAGCGCGTCCCAGGCCAGGATCGCCCAGCCCGAGCCCTGGATGGTGGTGGCCACGGCGGTGAAGTGCGAGCGGAAGGCGTCGAAGGAGCCGAACTGGTCGTCGATGGCCGCGCCCAGCTCGCCCTCGGGCTTGTCACCGCCCTCGGGGGACAGGTTCTTCCAGAAGACGGAGTGGTTGACGTGGCCGCCAAGGTTGAAGGCCAGGTTCTTCTCCAGCATCGGGATGGTGCCGAAGTCGCCGGTCTCCCGGGCCTCCGCCATCTTCTCCAGAGCCGTGTTGGCACCGGCGACGTAGGTCGCGTGGTGCTTGTCGTGGTGCAGCTCCATGATCTGACCGGAGATCCACGGCTCCAGGGCCGCGTAGTCGTAGGGCAGTTCGGGAAGCGAGTACGGCGCAGACATCTCTGACGCACCTTTCCAATGACGCGGTTCGTCGTGTTCACCAGCGATGGGATCGCCTAGGCAGCAAGCTATCAGTCGAGCGGCGGCTCACCCGATGTCAGGCTCTTTACACTCCGGCACGGGAATAAACCGAGGTCGTCGGCCCCGGTCCGGAAGGGCCCGGCGGCGTCCCCGCGGCCGTCGCCCCTCGGGGGAGCGGACCCCGCACGGACCGTCCGCGCGGCCGAGGTCCCACCGCCGCCTCCTCTCCGCACTGCCCGGCACGGCCGCTCCCAATCCTGGCTTTCGCGGTGAAATCGCCCGGGACGCGGATACGGGCGCGCGGAGTTCGCGGAAAACACCCGCCGGTGTCCGCGGCCGCCGCGTTGAATTCGCAGGTGGGAGGAGGAAGAATTGGCCGTGGTGCTCCGAACGGCGCGCGGCCGCACGCGCCCGGGCCCCGGCGCCCCCGCGCGGGAGGTCCCACGTGAGGCCAGCGGGTCCCGGGACGGGGTCGCCGACGCCCCGGGAAAGCCCCGGATGCGTGCAAACGAGAAGCACGTGATGCGCGGGTGAACGGAAGGCGAATTGCGTGTAATCCGGGTTTCGATTCCCCTTCGGGGGCGTCCGTTATTTCCGCGAAGGGCTAAGGTCGAAAGCGTCTGAGCGGATTGCCGGCCTCCCCGAAACACCGGGCGAAGCGGCAGTTCAGTGCCGGGAAACCAGCCCTTCCCCTCTCGTCCCCCCGCGGCCCGCGCCCGGCGGAACCGTGTCGAAACTCCCGTGGAGGTATCCGCCCATGCGGTCGCTTCGCAGCCGTCTCCGTCCACTCCTGGTCACCGGCGCGGTGGTCGGCGCCGCCGTGCTCTGCGTGCCGACCGCACTGGGGATCGCCGGCCTGATCGGCTGGACGGACGTGCTCACCCTCACCTTCCTCGGCCTGCTCACCGGTGCCGTGGGCGTGCTCGGGCTGGGCACGCTGCTCCTGTACCGCAGGGTGGGCGCCCTCTCCAGAAGCGTGTCCACCTCCATGGAGGCCCACAGCCGCGGCGTCGCCGAGACGCTGGGACGGGACCGTCTGGAGGCGGTCCTGGCCATGGACGGCGTCCGCGAACGCCTCGCCCACCTCCAGGACCACACGCTCCCCAAGGTCAGCCGCGAGATCAGGAACGTGGTCACCGCGCGGGGCCGCGACGACTACGAGCAGCAGGTCGCCTGGACCGAGCTGCGCGAGCACCTCGACACCGCCGTGTTCATGCCGCCCCTGCGCGGCTGGGCCGCCTCCCCCGACGTGCTCCGCATCCTGGTCCGCCAGATCGACCGGCTGCGCCCCGACCTGGTCGTGGAGTGCGGCAGCGGCGCCTCCAGCGTCTGGATCGGCTACGCCCTGCGCCGTGCGGGCACCGGCAGACTCGTCGCCGTCGAGCACGACGCCCGCTACGCCGAGCTCAGCCGCGAACTCGTGGCCGCGCACGGGCTCGACGACATCGTCGAGGTCCGGCACGCCCCGCTGGTCCCGACCCCCAACACGACGGTCACCGTCGAGGGCGGGGAACGGCCCACCGCCGACCGCTGGTACGACACCTCGGTCTTCGCCGACCTGGAGGGCATCGGCCTCGCCTTCGTCGACGGCCCGCCCCAGGCCACCGGCCTGCAGGCCCGCTACCCCGCGCTGCCCGTCCTGCTGCCGCGCTGCACCGAGGACGCCGTCATCGTCCTGGACGACGCCGCGCGCGTGGACGAGCGCGCCATCGGCGACCGCTGGCTGGCCGAGCACCCCGAACTCCAGCGCGTCGAGGAGGCCGCCGAGAAGGGCGCCCACGTCTTCAGCCGCAAGGGCGTCTAGCCGACGCCGCGTTCCCACGCACCGCCTGACGGGCTCCCCGCCGGGCCCCGACCGACACACCCGAGGTCACCCGATGATTACCACCGCCCTGCGGCAGGCACTGCGCGCCCGTGGCACCGAGGCCGCCGTGCTCTGCCACGCGGGTGCCGACACCCGCTCCGCCCTGGCCGAGCTGCCGCTCCGCCCCGACGACGTCCTGGTGGACCTGGACGCCCACCCCCTGGGACAGCCCCTGGAGCTTCCGCGCGCCTGGATCCGGGACGGGGAGCCCGAGGTGGGGCTGGTCGCGGTCGTGGCCGCTACGACCACCGACCTGCACCGCGCCCTCACCGTCTCCACACACCTGCCCAGAGCCGTGCACATCGTGGTCGCCGTGGTCGCCACGTCCGGCCATCAGGAGCCCCCGATCCCGGCCTCCCCGGGCATGGGCCAGTGGCGCGAACTCCAGGAGGTGCGGGTCCGCCGCGTCAACAGGAACGGCTGGCTGTGCGAGCTGTTCTTCCCCAACGGGATGGACGCCGTCCAGGTGGTCGACGCCGTCGTGCACGGCACCCGTGGACGGCGCCGGGGACCGGCCACCGCGCCGCTGGCCGTCCTCAACGGGACCGAGGCCGCCCTGTGGCGGCCGGGCGACACCGGCGTGCGGGGCGTGGAGGCCCGGGGGCCCGTCCCGCTGCGCCGGGTGACCCCCGTGGGGGACCTGGCGCTGCGCGTGTCCGACGGCGTCGAGCGGCCCGAGTGGACCGACCCGGTCGTCCCCGTCCTGGACCGCGCCACCACCGCCGCCGACTCCTGGGCTCGGATCGCCGGGCCGGACGGGCACGTGCGGGCCCGCGGGGCGGTGCCGGACGCCGCGCACGCGGTCGCGCCCGTGGACGAGCTCACCGTCAACCCCACCGGGTTCACCAGGGTCAAGGACGGCAACCTGGCCGACCTGACCGTCCACGGCCCCCACGCCGTTGTCAGGGAGGGCGGCAAGGACCTCGTCACCGTCGCCGCCGACGGCACGGTCACCGACGTCGACCTGGCGCGCCTGCGCCACCTGCGCGGGGTGAGGGTGGACTGGTCCGGGCACACCGGGCCCAGCGCCGCGGTGCGCGCGGTCGCCTCCCTGGCCGCCGGCGGGGTGCCCCTGATCAGCGGTGAGGTGCCCGCCTGGGCGTCGGGCCTGGGCGGGCCGCTCACGGACCTGATCACCGGAGCGCGCGACGAGGACCTGCGCGACCAGCTGCGCCGCGAGGAGTACAGCGTCCGCCTGCGCCGCACGGCCCTGCGCGCCCACGGCCAGCGCTCCCGCTGGCGGGCCCTGGGGGCGCAGGCCGGGATCCCCCTGCCCAGGGAGCCGCGGATCTCGGTGATCCTGTGCACGCGCCGCCCCGAGATGGTCGGGTTCGCGCTCGCCCAGATCGCCCGGCAGCGCGACGTGGAACTGGAGGTGGTACTCACCCTCCACGGGTTCACCGCGGACCTGCCCGAGGTGCGCGCGGCGATCGACGCCTTCCGGGAGACGGGGCTGCCGCTGGTCCTGCACGAGGCCGACGCGGGCCAGATCTTCGGCTCGGTGCTCAACGACTCCGTCCACCGCGCCTCCGGAGACCTGATCTCCAAGTGGGACGACGACGACTGGTACGGCCCCGACCACCTGGCCGACCTGCTTCTGGCGCGGGCCTACTCCGGCGCCGAGCTCGTGGGCACCGGACAGGACTTCATCTACCTCCAGGAGGTGGACCTTACCGTCTGGCGCAACCGCAGGTCGGAGGCGGCCACCCGGTTCATCGCCGGGGGCACGATCCTCACCGACCGCGTGGTGATGGAGGAGATCGGCGGCTTCCGGCCGCTGCCCCGCGCCATCGACACCCAGCTGCTCCTCGCCGTCATCCGGGGCGGCGGCCGCATCTACCGCGCCCATGGACTCGGGTACGTGCTCCGCCGCACCGGCGGCGGGCACACCTGGTCCGAGGACATGGCCTTCTTCCTGCACAACCACACCCAGCAGTGGTTCGGCTGGCGTCCGAGCGCCATCGTGGAGGGCGAGCCCTCGCCCCTCGGCCAGCCCGCCACCGAGTACACGGGGGAGAACCGTTGACCACGCTTGACACTACTCCGGAACCGGTCTCCGGCGGCCGCGCGACCGCGCCGCTCCTGCCCCGCGCGCAGACCGACTACCGGGACCAGCCCCGCGCGCGGCGCAACGACTACTCCGTGCTCCAGCCGCCCGCGATCGGCGAGTGGACCCCGACCCTGTCGGTGTCGGTGGTCATCCCCGCCCACGGGCACCAGGACAAGCTCGAACTGGTCCTGGCCTCCCTGTCCGCGCAGAGCTACCCCGCGCACCTGATGGAGGTGATCGTGGTGGACGACGGCTCGCCCGAACCCCTCACGCTCTCACCGGTGCGCCCGCAGAACACCCGGCTGATCACCTCTGCCCCCGGCGGCTGGGGTTCGGCGCACGCCGTCAACAGCGGCGTGGCCGTCTCCTCCGGCCAGGTGGTCCTGCGCCTGGACGCGGACATGCTGGTCTACCGCGACCACGTCGAGTCGCAGATGCGCTGGCACCACCTGGTCGACTACGGGGTCGCCCTGGGCCACAAGATGTTCGTGGACTTCGACCCGGAGGCCATGACCGCCGAGTACGTGGCCGCCGAGGTGCGCGAGGGGCGCGCCGACCAGCTGTTCGACCGCGAGAGCGCCGACCCGCACTGGGTGGAGCAGACCATCGACGGCAAGGACAAGCTGCGGAGCGCCGACCGCCTGGCCTACAAGGTGTTCATCGGCGCCACCGGCTCCCTGCACCGCACCCTGTTCGACGCCGCGGGCGGCCTGAACGGTGAGCTGGTCCTGGGCGGCGACAGCGAGTTCGCCTACCGGGTCTCCCAGCAGGGCGCCCTGTTCGTCCCCGACCTGGACACCAGCAGCTGGCACCTGGGCCGCACCCAGATGCAGACCCGCCGCGACGCGGGCACCCGCTACCGCGCCCCCTTCGTGGCCAACCGGGTGCCCGACTTCCACCTGCGGCGCAAGCGCCCCGACCGGCAGTGGGAGGTCCCGCTGGTCGACGTGGTGATGGACGTGGACGGCGCCACCCTGGAGGACGTGGACACCACCGCGTCCGCCCTGCTGTCCGGCACCACCCCCGACATCCGGTTGTGGCTGGTCGGCCCCTGGGA
Source organism: Nocardiopsis akebiae (assembly GCF_018316795.1). Lineage (NCBI taxonomy): Bacteria > Bacillati > Actinomycetota > Actinomycetes > Streptosporangiales > Nocardiopsidaceae > Nocardiopsis > Nocardiopsis akebiae. Next base: position 5,284,787 of record NZ_CP074132.1, on the reverse strand, counting down.
CGTGCTGGACGAGGGTCGGCGCTCCCCGCTGGACGAGGAGCGGCTCGACCTGCGGCTGATCCGGGAGACCTTCCGGGGCGACCCCCGGGTGCGCCTGGTGGAGGAGGCGCCGGGCCACGACCCGCTCGTCAACTTCCAGCTGCGCGTGCCCGCCGGTCCGGCGCTGAGGGAGCGGGCGGTCGTCGAGCTGGTCGACATGGCCAACAAGAACAAGGCCGGGCTGCTGTGCTCGCCGGTGCCCGGCGCCACGCGCGGTGACGGCGTCATGCGCCTGGAGCGGATCGCCGCCTACGCCAGGGCCCGCCACCTGTGGCCCGAGGCGGGCTCCGAGGAGCTGGACCGCCGGGTGGAGGAGGTCTACGGCACCCACTGGGTCCCCGGGACGGACTTCGTGTTCCCGGAGGAGGGCGAGCGGACCAAGCCCGAGAACCCCGAGGTGCTGCGGCGAAAGCTCGACCACGCGCTCGCCGAGGTGGAGCGCATGCGCGCGCGGGCCAGGCGCGCCGAGCGCAAGCTGCGCTGGTTCACCCCGGGGCTCACCCGCAGGGCGCTGCGCAAGCTGGCGCGCTGAGCACGCGGCCCCGGCCGGGAGGGAAGAGCGCCCGGCCGGGGCCGCGCCCGCGATCCCGGGCGGCCCCGCGGCCTCCCGGGAGCGGAGGGCCTCAGGGCACCCAGAGGCCGAGCGACTCGGCCACCAGGGCGGGCCGCTCCCGGCCCTCGATCTCCACGGTGTGGGTCGTGGTGACCAGGTAGCCCTTGGGGGTCTCCTGGACCGAGCTGAGCTCAACGCCGTCGCGGATGCGCGAGCCGGACACGACCGGCTGGAGGAAGCGCACCTTGTTGAGCCCGTAGTTGATCGACATGCTCGGCTTCTTCGTCACCGAGATCACCGACTGGGAGAAGTGGGCCAGCATCGACAGGGTGAGGAACCCGTGCGCGATGGTGCCCCCGAAGGGGCCCGCGGCCGCCCTCTCCGGCTCGGTGTGGATCCACTGGTGGTCCTGCGTCGCGTCGGCGAACAGGGAGATCCGGTCCTGGTCGATGGTCACCCAGTCGGTGTGGCCCAGGTGCTCGCCCTGTGATGCGAGCACCTCTCGGATGTCGGCGAATACGCGCACCGCGCCTCCACGGTCGTCGGGTCCGGAAACGGGGGCCGGACGGTTCCGCAACTCTACCTAACACTGTTCGGTTAGGGGAGGAGGGAACCCGGCCGGGCGCGGCGGGCTCCTGCTGCGGTTGCCCGGGGGCCGCCGGTCAGCGCCGCCGTCGGGCGCCGTTGGCGCGCCCGCGTTCCACGCGTGCCTCGCGCGGGCCGTCGGCGTCCACGACCAGGGCCCGGGCGGTGCGCTCGGCCACCGCCGAGCGGTCCACCGTGTGCCCCAGACCGCTCTCGGTCAGCGGAACCGGCACCACCCCGTCGTGCGCGCGCACGGGCGGGAGCACCAGGTCGCGGCCACGGTTCCCGGCGCCGGGCATCTCCACGGGCAGTGAGGCCCCCGACAGCGAGGCCAGCGCGACCGTCGCTGCGCGGCCGACTCCGGTCGCCGCCGAGGAACCGCACCACACCCGCCAGCCCGCGTCCACGGCTCGGTCCACCGCGCGGCGGGCGGCCGTCAGGCCGCCCATACGGGCCGGGTCCACGTTCACCGCGCCGCCCGCCTCGGCCCGGATCGCCTCGGTGAGGTCGTCCACCGACTCCAGGGACCGGCCCAGCGCCACCGGCGTGCGCATCTGGGCGGACAGCCGGGCGTGCGCCGCGAGGTCGTCCGGTGCGAAGGGGTCCTCGACCGCCAGCAGGCCGAGCCCGTCCAGGGCGCGCAGCGCGTCCAGGTCGGCGGCGGACTCGGTGTAGCGGCAGCCCGCGTCCGCCTGGAGGACCAGGAACGGGAAGCTCGACTGCACCGCGCGCACCACGTCCGCGTCCCAGCCCGGCGCGATCTCCAGCCGGATCCGCCGGAAGCCCGCCCCCACTTGGCGGTTCACCTCCGTGACCACCGACTCCACGGCCGCCTGGCGGGGCAGCGTCACCCCCGCTGTGAGCGCGGTGCGCTCCCCGCCCAGGGCGTGCGAGAGCGGGGTGTCGCGCTGGCGGCTCCACAGGTCCCAGCAAGCGGCGTCCAGGGCCCCGGCCACGACCGGGTCCCAGGGCAGGTCGGCCCAGGCCTCGCCCGCCTCGGTCGGACGCCGCCAGGAGTGGCCGAGCAGGGCGGGGGCGAAGGCGCGGGTCAGAGCGTCCCACTGGGCCGCGCTGGCCTCCGGCAGCTCTCCCCAGCCGCTCACGCCGTCACCGTCGGCCACCCGGACCAGGACGGGGCCGTCGGTGCCGGGGCCCCGGCCGCCGGCCGGGGGCCGCAGCCGGATCAGCTCTAGTTCGACGATCCGGGTCGCGGTCGCCGAGCCGGTGTGTGCCACGCTGTCCCACCTCGGTGCTCGTCCTCCCGCGACCGGCCGCAGAGCCGGACGCGCGGGCTTTCCCCTCGACCGTACCCCCGGCCGACCTGCGCGACCACCCCGAACGGTGCGGTCCGCGCCATCCGTGCGGCCGGGAGGCGCGGACCCCGGGCGCGTGCCGCCCGCGTGCGGGGGCGGCAGCCCTTCCTGGGAGTGTTCCGCGGAGGCCTTCGGATCAGCGAGCGGCCGTCGGGGGCGGCCCCTCGCGAGGCGGTTCGCGCGGGTCGGCCCGGCGGGCCCTCCGAGCGAAACCGGCGCGGCGGGAGGCGGCCCGGCGCCCGTGGAAGCACTGGAGCCGGAAGCTCTCCGTTGAGGGCGGCGGAGGGCGACGGGCGGGACCGAAACGCTAAGGAACCTAGCCCTGGACCAGAACCTCGTCCAGCGGGCGGTGCTTGAGCCCGTGCGCCTCGGCGACCGGGGCGGAGACCACGTCACCGTCGAAGGTGTTCAGGCCCCCGGCCAGCGCCTCGTCCTCGTTCATGGCGAGCCGCCAGCCCTTCTCCGCCAGTGCCACCGTGTAGCGCAGGGTGTCCTTGGTGAGGGCGTGCGTGGAGGTGTTGGGCACCGCGCCCGGCATGTTCGCCACGCAGTAGAACACCGTGTCGTGCACGTGGAAGGTGGGGTCGGCGTGCGTGGTGGGGCGCGAGTCCTCGAAGCACCCGCCCTGGTCGATCGCGATGTCCACCAGCACCGCGCCCGGCCGCATCCGCGACACCAGCTCGTTGGTCACCAGCTTGGGCGCCTTGGCCCCCGGCACCAGCACCGCGCCGATCACCATGTCCGACTCCAGCACCGACAGCTCCAGCTCGAAGGCGTTGGACACCACCGTCTTGACCCGGCCCCGGTAGAGGGAGTCCACGTGCCGCAGCTTGTTCACGTTCAGGTCCAGCACGGTCACCTCCGCGCCCATGCCCACCGCGATCTGCGTCGCGTTCAGGCCGGAGACGCCCGCGCCGATCACGGTCACGCGCGCCGGGCGCACGCCCGGCACTCCGCCCATCAGCACGCCTCGCCCGCCGCTGGGCCGCTGGAGGGTCACCGCGCCCATCTGCGGGGCCAGGCGCCCCGCGACCTCCGACATCGGGGCCAGCAGCGGCAGGGAGCCGTCCGGAAGCTGCACGGTCTCGTAGGCGATGCCGGTCACCCGCCGGTCCAGCAGGGCGTCGGTGCACTCGCGCGAGGCGGCCAGGTGCAGGTAGGTGAAGAGGGTCTGCCCCTCCCGCATGCGGTGGTACTCGGCCGCGACCGGCTCCTTGACCTTCAGGACCAGCTCACCGGCGTCCCACACCTCGTCGGGGGAGTCCAGGACGCGCGCTCCCGCCGCCTCGTACTCGGCGTTGGGGATGGAGGAGCCCAGGCCCGCGTCGCGCTCGACGACCACCTCGTGGCCGCGTCGGACCAGTTCGTGGACACCGGCGGGGGTGATGGCCACCCGGTACTCGTGGTTCTTGATCTCGCGGGGCACGCCGATGCGCACGGTTCCTCCTACGGCCGTCTCCGGTGATACCCCCACTGTGAACTGCGGGGGTGCCCTGGCGCCATCGCCAACATGCATCGCTGTCGACGATCTTGTTGACAGGGTGTAAGCCCGGTGTGTGGTCCGGGACACGGGTACCTGCCCGGGACGCGCGGCCTCAATCCCCGGGGGCCCGAAGCGCTGGAAACCGGCGCCCCGGGCACTTCCGGTCCGGGCGCGCCCACCGCCCGCTCCTGCTCCGGGCGCGCCCCACCGCGCGCTCTCGGTCCGGGCGCCGTCCCGCCGGGAACCGCCCCGCGGGCCGCCGCGGGTCGGGCCGCCGCCCTAGCGGACGCCGCCCGCCGGACGACCCGAGATCCACACCCGCCGTACCCGGCCGGTCAGCTCCCGGCCCGCGTAGGGGCTGGGGTCCGCCGCGGGGACCGCCACCCGCGCGCCGGGGTCGAAGGCGACCAGGTCGGCGTCGAACCCCGCCGCGATCCGGCCCTTGCCCACCAACCCCAGCAGTTCCGCCGGGGCCCGCGCCGTCCACCGTGCGAGGTCGGCCAGCCCCCGGCCGCGCCGGTGCGCCGCCGTCCACAGCGCCGACAGGCTCCACTCCAGCGTGTACAGGCCGTGGGCGGGCAGGTGCCCCGACCCCACCGTGGTGATCGCCGAGTCCCGCGCCAGCAGCGCGTTCCACAGCGCCTTGCGGTTGGCGTCCGAGCGCAGCGGCGGACGACAGGCGTGCGCGGGCGACTCCGGCGCCAGCGTCTCCGAGGGCAGGCACAGGTAGTGCGGGCAGGTGTGCGCGGTCAGCGCCACCCCCACCGTCCCCGCCGTCGCCAGCAGCGCCGCGCACTCGGCCGCGGTGAACGACCCCACGTGCGTGCGCGTCCCCACCGCGCGGGCCGCCGCGATCACCCGCTCCAGCCCGCGCCGCTCCGCCCGGGGCGGCCGGTGCTCCGCCGCCGTCGGCGGGGTCCCCAGCTCGGCCGCGTCCTCGGCGTGCACCAGCAGCACGCTGTCCAGCGCCGCGAGTTCGGCCATCGCCTTGCGCAGCTGGGCGTCATTGAGCGCCGCGATGTCCGGGGCGCCGCCGTCCGACAGCGAGCAGTGGAAGGCCACCGCACCGGCGGCCTGGAGGTCGGCCAGGTCCAGCGGGCCGGTGCCCGGGGCCACCCCGCCCAGGAACAGCACCGGTACGGGGGACAGGGCCGCCGCGCGCTGGTGCGCGGCGAGGGCGTCCGCGTAGGTCAGGGCGGGCCGTGCCGGGGCTGGGGACGCCACCACGCAGGTCACACCGCCGCGCAGGGCGGCCGCCCCCGTCCGGCGGTAGGACTCGGCCAGGTCCTGCCCGGGCACGTGCGCGCCGGTGCCTACGTCCACCGCGCCGGGCAGCAGGGCCACGGCGCCGAGATCGGTCGTCACGTGGGCGGGCATGCGCGCGCCGTGGGCGCCCACGGCCTCGACTCGCCCGTCGCGCACCCCGACCGAGGCGGGCCGGACCCCCTCGGGGAGGACCACGCGGGTGGACCTGACCACACTGTCGTATACGGCCATCCGCCGTCCCCTTCGCTGCGCTCGCTGGAGGATGTGCTGAGAGGAGCCGCGGGCGACCGCGGCACGGGAGGGGAGGCCGGACGCCGAAGGCGGGGAAACCGTCGTCTCGACCGGATACGAGCGTATCGCGAGGAGCCCCTCCGCAAGGGGGGAATCCGACATCCCGGCCCCGGCGGCCGCTCCGCGCGCTTCGCGGACGCCTCGGATCCGCCAGCGGGGGTGTACGGGGACGCCCAAGTCCGACACCGTGTAGTAGACGGACTAACCTTGTCCGAGGTGTTCCTCCGTGCGCGGCCCCTGCCGGAAAAGTTCCGGACAGCGGCGAGGCGGTCACACGGCCAAGGGCGCTGACCAGCCAGTTGCAACGAGACCGACGACGGAGTGGCGCGTGGCTCCTCCCGCACAGAACCAGAAGTCCCCCCTCAAGGAACACCATGACGACGCCCCGGGCACGGGACGGGCGCCCCTCTTCGCCGCCGCGGCCGCCGCCCTGTGCCTGGCCGGCCTGAGCCTGACCCTGGTCCTGGGCGGAGCCGCCTTCCCCGAGGTCATCCCGGGGCTGCCCGACGCGGGTGAAGCGGTCCGCTGGGGCCTGCCGCTGGCCAAGGTCACCATGGACGCCTCCGCGGTCGTGGCGATCGGCCTGCTACTGCTCGCCGCCGTCCTGCTGCCCTCACACAAGGGCGGGCTCTCCCCGCAGGCGACCTCCTACGTGCGCGCCGCGAGCTGGGCGGGCCTGGTCTGGGCCCTCGCCGCCGTGTTCACCCTGTACTTCCAGGCCGCGGAGTTCCTGGCCCGCAAGGTCGGCCAGATCAGCGTCGACGAGGTCACGGCCTACGCCGGGTCGGTCTCGGGCGGCATCGCGCTGATGTTCGTCGTCCTGCTCACGACCGGCATCGCCCTGTTCGGCCGCACGGCCACTACCGCCACCGGCGGCCTGTGGCTGCTCGTCCTGGCCCTGGCCGCCACCACGCCGCCCGCGCTGACCGGCCACTCGGCCTCCTCCGGCTCGCACGAGCTGGCCGTGACCGGGCTGGCCCTGCACGTGATCTCCATCAGCGTGTGGGTGGGCGGCGTGGCCGCGCTGACCTACCACGCGCTGCGCCGCGACGCCCAGGACCCGTCGGTGGCCGCCAACCGCTTCAGCCGCCTGGCCCTGTGGGCCTACGCAGGCGTGGCCGTCAGCGGCGCGGCCAGCGCGCTGGCCCGCCTGTACTCGATCGGGGACCTGGTCGCCACCGAGTACGGCCTGATCATCCTGGTCAAGATCATCCTGTTCGGGGTCCTGGGCGCGTTCGGCTACATGCACCGCGAGTTCGTCTTCAAGCGCCTGGAGGGCGCCCCGACGGGACCGGCGGGCGAGGCCTTCCGGCGCCCGCTGTTCCTGCGGGCGGCGCTGGCCGAGGTGCTCATCATGGCCACCGTCATCGGCGTGTCCGTCGGTCTGGGGCGCACCGCGCCGCCCCCGCCGCTGGAGGGCACCGTGGACCCGGCCGCCGCGATCCTCGGCTTCCCGGTCCCGCCGCCCATGACCGCCCAGACCCTGCTCACCCTGTGGCGCCCCGACCTGTTCTTCATCATGATCGTGGTCGTCGCGGGCGGGCTGTACGCGGGCGCCGTGACCCGGCTGGTGCGCCGGGGCGACTCCTGGCCCGTGGGGAGGACGGTCGCCTTCGCGGCCGGGCTGCTCACGATCGTGGTCACGCAGCTCACCGGGTTCGCGACCTACTCCATGGTGCTGTTCTCGACGCACATGATCCAGCACATGGTGCTGTCGATGCTCACCCCGATCCTGCTGGTGCTGGGCGCGCCGATCACCCTGGCCCTGCGGGCGCTCAAGCCCGCCGCGCGGCGCGGGGACCGGGGGCCGCGCGAGTGGCTCAACCTGTTCCTGAACAGCCGTTTCTCCAAGCTGGTCACGCACCCGGCGATCGCGGCCCCGCTGTTCGTGTTCGGCCCCTACGCGCTGTACTTCACGCCGTTGTTCGGCACGCTGATGAACGACCACCTGGGCCACCTGCTCATGGGCGTGCACTTCCTGCTGGTGGGCTTCCTCTTCTACTGGATCATCGTGGGCGTGGACCCGGCGCCCAGGAAGGTGCCCTTCCTGCTGCGCATCCTGCTGCTGCTGGTGGTGATGGGGTTCCACGCCTTCTTCGGCATCACGATCATGATGCAGTCCGAACCCCTGGCGATGGACTACTACGGCCAGTTCGACATCCCGTGGCTGGAGGACCAGGCCGCCGACCAGTACGCGGGCGGCGGCGTCGCCTGGGCGCTGGGCGAGATCCCCACCGCGCTGGTCATGATCGCGCTGGTGCGGCAGTGGTCGCGCGACGACGAGAAGCAGGAGCGCCGCCGGGAGCGCCACAGCCGCCGGGGCGGCTCCGACGACGCCGACATGGACGCCTACAACGCCTACCTGGCCGAACTAGAACGCCGCTCGCGGGGCGGGGCCCCGGCCGGGGCCAGCGCGGCCACGGAGGCGCCGCCGCGCACCGGCGGTGAGCCGGAGGCGCGCAGCGCGCCGGCGGCCGGGTCCGGGGACGACGATCCCGACCCCGCCGCGAGCAAGGGCGGCTGAACCGACACGCGGGGGGCGCACCGGCCGGTGCGCCCCCGCCGTCGTCTCGGGCCCGGCCGGAGCGCGCGGTGGTGTTGGCCCGGTCCCATGAGGAGATTCCGCTTCGGAGCCGACATGCTCGCGGACGGGCCCGGGGACTGGGCCGACGTCCGCCGCGCCGTCGAGGCACGGGGCTTCGACGCCCTGCTCGCCCCCGACCGCCCGGGCATCGCATCGCCCTTCGTCCGGCTGGCCGCCGCGGCCGAGGCCACCAGCCGTCTGGGGCCGGGCACCCACGTGCTCGACAGCGGGTTCCGGAACCCGGCGCTCCCGGCGCTCCCGGCGCGCGGGGCCGCCACCCTCGACCAGGTCTCGGGCGCCCGCTTCGGGCTGGTACTGGGCCCGGGCCACATGGAGTCGGAGTTCGACGACGCGGGTATCCCCTGGCGGCCCCACGCCGAGCGCACCGCGAACCCGGCCGCGGCGCTGGACGAGCCGGACCGGATCCTGGGGCAGGCGGTCCCCGGAGCGCTCCCGGACGGCGAACCGCCGTGGGAGGACCCCTACGCGCTGACGGGCACACCCCGGCGGATCGCGGACACGCTCCTGGAGCGCAGCGACGGGTACCGGTTCAGCTACGTGGTCACCCGGGCGTCCCACCGCGACGCCCTGGCCGAGGCCATCCCGCTGGTGCGGGCCCGGGAGGGCGCGGCCCGACGGGTGGACCCGTGCGGAGGGGCGGGGCCACGGGGCGCGCGGACGCGCGAGCGCGGGGTCAGACGACCAGGGCGGCCACGGAGGCCCCCACCAGGCCCAGGACCAGGCAGATCAGCAGGGCCGCGGCCAGCAGCGGCAGGGACGGCCGCAGCGCGGAGACCGCGGACCCGCCGCCCCCCGAGGACTGGCGGCGCGCCACCACCGGCAGCATGACCACGTTCACGGCGCACACGACGGCCGCGACGCAGGCGGCCGCGGCGAACCCCGTCCAGAAACCGGACCCGGCGGCCAGCGTGTTGGCCGCGGCCAGCGTCGGCAGCGCCACCAGCACCACCACGGAGGCGATCCCGAACGCCGCCCGCGACCGGGGCGACGCCCCGCGCGAACTCCCGGAGACGACGAGGAGCAGACCGAGCAGGGCCGCCATCAGGATGGCGCCCACGACTCCGAACACGGCGATGTTGACCAGCGAACTCACGCTCGCCATTGTCGCACCGAACCCCGGGTGCCCGGATCCGGGGTGGACGTGCGCGCTCAGCCGGTGTGCTCCACCCGCGAGCCCGCCGCCGTCTTGACCACCCTCAGGCGGGTGGACACCCTCTGCCGCAGGTCGGCGACGTGGCTCACCACGCCCACCGCACGGCCGCCGTCCCGCAGCCGGTCCAGGACGTCCAGCACCTCCTCCAGGGTGTCCTCGTCCAGTGTGCCGAACCCCTCGTCCACGAACAGGGTGTCGATGTCGGCGCCGCCCGCCTCGGCGCTGGCCACGTCGCCCAGGCCCAGGGCCAGCGCCAGCGAGCTGAAGAACGTCTCCCCGCCCGAGAGCGTGGCCGGGTCGCGCTCCACGCCCGTCCAGGCGTCGACCACCCGCATGCCCAGGCCGCCGGCCGAACGCGCGCGCCCGTCCCCGGCGGCCTTGTCCACCGTGTACCGCAGCTCGTACCGGCCGTCCGACATCGTCACCAGGCGGTCGTTGGCGGCGGCCACCACCTGCTCCAGGCGGGCCGCCAGCACGTACGCCGACAGGCGCACGTTGCCGGCGTTGTCGGAGGAGGTCCCGGCGGTCAGGCCGCGCAGCCCCTCGGCCACCGCGTAGCGGCGCAGCGCCGGTTCGCAGTCCCGCAGCCGCAGACCCAGCTCCCCGCGCAGGGAGGCGAGCCGACGCGCCCGCTCCTCCAGCATGCTCCGCCAGGCCACCGCGCGGTCGGCGGCCTCCGACGCGGTCCGCGCGGCGCGGGCCAGCTCCTCCGGGTCCGGGACGGGCAGCTCCCCGGCCGCGGTCAGCGCCGGGTCCGCCAGCGACGCCTCGACGGCGGCCAGTGCGTCGTCGAAGGAGCGGGCGCGCTCGCGCAGCGCGCGGCGCCGCTCCTCGTCCAGCGCGGCCTCCCACACCCCGGCCTCGTCGGCGAAGCGGGCGTCGGCCCGCTGCCGCTCGGCCTCGGCGGCGGCGGCGCGCAGTTCGTCGGCAGCCCGGTCGCGGTTGACTGCGGCCTCGGCCGCGGCGCGCAGCAGGTCGGCCTCACCGCCCAGCCTGGCGATCCGCTCGTCCAGCCCGGCGTCGTCCCCGCGAGCCCGGTCCAGCAGCGCGGTCAGCCGCCCGTGCTCGCGGACGGCGTTGTCCCGGTCGGCCCCTGCCTGGACCTCCTGCCGGACCAGCTCGCCCTCGCGGGCGCGGGCGCGCTCCAGGTCGCCGGTGACGCGCTCCAGCTCCTCCTCCACCCGCCGGGCCTCACCGGCGGCGGCCCTGGCCTCCGCCAGCGCCGCGGTGTGCGCCTCCACCTCCTCGCGGGCGGTGTCTGCGGTGCCGTCCTCGGCGCGCTCCCGCGCGGCGGTGCGCCGCTCCCGCAGGGCCACCACGTCGCTCTCGGCCTCCGCGCGGCGCGAGGCCGCGGCGTCGGCGGACGCCTGGGCCCGCCTCTCCTCCTCGGCCGAGACCAGGCCCTCGCCGCGGGGCCGGGCGGGGGAGGGGTGCGCCACCGATCCGCACACCGCGCACGGCTCCCCGTCGGCCAGCCCTGACGCCAGTTCGGCGGCCATGTGGGTGATACGGCGCTCGCGCAGGTCCAGGGCGCGGTCGCGGGCGGCCTGGGCCCCGTCCACGGCCTCGCGGTAGCGCTCCTGCGCCCGCGCCAGTTCCCGGCCCAGACGCTCGTACTCCGCGGCGGCGTCGAGGCGCCTGCGGGCGGCGGCCAGGGCGGTCTCGGCGGCCCCCTCCTGCCCGGCCTGGTCGTGCAGGCGCCGCAGCTCGGCGGTGAGCGCCTCCACCCGGGGCGGCAGGGAGGCGGCCAGCGCGCGCTGGCGCTCCAGCTGCGCGGCGATCTCGTCCAGGCGCCCCGTGAGCGCGGTGACGGAGCGGCCCAGGGACCGGCTGCGCTCGGCGTCCGCGCGCAGCGCGTCCAGACGGGCCAGCTCGTCCCGGCGCTCCCGCTCGGCGGCGCCCAGCTCCTCGCGCGGCACCGCCTCGCCAGGCCGCTCGGAGAAGCCCGGCAGCCCGCACACCAGCGCCAGGTGGTCGGCGACGGCGAGCTCGGCCTTGTCCAGCTCGGTGCGGCGGTTGTCGCGGGCCCGCAGGAAGGGCAGCACCGACTCGGCGCGCTCGGCGTCGCCGAGCTGGACGTCGATCGCGGACCGCCAAGCGGTGTGCTCGGCCAGTCGGGCGCGGCGTTCCCGGGCGTCGGCCAGCCGCTCCTGGAGCGCGCGCAGCTCGCGTCCCTCGGACAGGGCGCGCTGGGCGTCATCGCGGGCCCCGGTGAACTCCCCGGCCACCCGCCCGGCGTCGTACGCGGTCGCGGCGGTGACGCAGGCCAGTTCCGCGGCCCAGGCCGACAGCTCCTCGGGCGGTTCGGGGGCCCGGGACCCGCCGACCTCGGCGATCCGGTCCGCGACCGCGCGCACCTGGGCGTTGGCGGTCCGGACCTCGTGTTCGAGCCGTTTGGCGTGCGCTCCCAGCCACGTCTCCACGTCCCGGAACAGCCGGGTGTTGAAGATGCGCTCCAGGGACTCGCGGCGCTCCTCGGACTTGGCGCGCAGGAACCGGGCGAAGTCGCCCTGGGGGAGCATGACGGTCTGGCAGAACTGCGCGAGGGTCAGGCCCAGCAGGTCGCTGATGAACTGCCCCGCCTCGTCGGGGCGGGTGGTCACCCCCTCCCACCTGCCGCCGGTGAACTCCTTGACGACGACCTTGGTGTTCTGCGACACCGTGCCGGTGCCCCGCTTCTTGGGGCGGTCCCAGCGCGGCTTGCGCTCGATCCAGACGCGCCGCCCCTGGACCGTGAACTCCAGGACCACCCTGGGCTCGGCCTCCGGCGGCGCGTGGTCGCTCTTGGGGGAGCGGTCCTTGCCGCGGGCGCCCGGCACGTTGCCGTACAGGGCGAAGCACACCGCGTCCAGCACGGTGGTCTTGCCCGCGCCGGTGGGGCCGTGGACGAGGAAGAGCCCGCCCGCGCTGAGGCGGTCGAAGTCCACCTTCTCGGTGCCCGCGAACGGGCCGAACGCCTGGACGGTGAGGGTGTGCAGCCGCATCAGCGCGTCCCCTCCTGGAGCCGGACCTGCTCGACGGCGGTGTTCACGAGGGCCTCCTCCTCGGGGGTGGCGGGGGTGCCGCGGGCCCACTCCACGAAGTCGCCGACCACCTGGCGCTCGCTGCGGTCGGCGACCGAGGCGGCGATCGGGCGGGTGTCGGGGGCGCCGCCCTCGGGGGCGAAGTCCAGGACCAGGACGTGGGGGAAGCGTTCGCGCAGCCGGTCCATGGGGTGGGCGGGGCGGCGCGGGTCGGTCAGGGTGATCTGGAGCCAGTGGCCGGTGCGGGACTCCCACTCGGGGCGGGTGAGCAGGTCCTCGATCCGGCCGCGGATACGGGCCAGGGGGCGGGGGACGGGCGCCGCGGCGAACTCGGCGCCCGCGAGGCCGTCGGCGTCCAGGTCCACCAGCCAGTAGCCCTTGACGTGGTGCTCCTCGGAGAAGGAGTAGGCCAGCGGGCTGCCCGAGTAGCGCACGGACGGGGTGATGGTCTGGCGCCCGTGCAGGTGGCCCAGGGCCACGTAGTCGACCCCGTCGTAGACCGGGACCGGCACGTGCGAGGCGCCGCCCACCGAGATGTCGCGTTCGCTGTCGGAGGGCTCGCCGCCGGTCACGAAGGCGTGCGAGAGGACCACCGACCGGGTGCCGGGCCGCTCGGCGAGGTCGGCGCGCACCAGGTCCATGGCGTGTCCGAGCGCCGCCGCGTGCCCCCGCTCGGGCAGGTCCCAGTGGTGGCGCGCGATCTCCGGTTCCAGGTAGGGGATGCCGTAGAAGGCCACGGGCCCGTGCTCGTCCTCGATGACCACGGGCGTGCCCACGCCGTCCAGGGAGCTGCGCAGGTGGACGCCGGAGGCGTCGATGAGGCCGGTGGCGAAGGACATCCGAGCCATGGAGTCGTGGTTGCCGCTGATGAGGACGGCCCGGGCCCCGGTCTCGCGGATCCGGCCCAGGGCGCGGTCGAAGAGCCGGACCGCGTCCACCGACGGCAGGGCGCGGTCGTAGAGGTCGCCGGCGACGACCACCACGTCGACCCGGTGTTCGCGGATGGTGTGGACGAGGTGGTCCAGGAAGGCCGCCTGGGCGTCGACGAGGTTCTCCCGGTGGAAGGAGCGGCCCAGGTGCCAGTCCGAGGTGTGCAGCAGGCGCATGGCACTGGACATTACCGAAGCCCGACGCTCCGCGTGCGGGACGAGGGCCGTCCCGTGGACGGCCTCCGGGCTCGGCGCTCCCCCCGGCGCTTCGGTGCTTGGGCGCGTCGGGGCGTCAGCGCTTGCGGGCGAGGGTGAGGCCGTCGCCGATGGGCAGCAGCACCTGCGTGACGCGCTCGTCGGAGACCAGCCGGTCGTTGAAGTCGCGGATCCCCCGTACGGCCGCAGAGGTGTTCTCGCGGTCCACGACCCGCCCGTGGGAGAGGGTGTTGTCGGCCAGGATCAGGCCGCCCGGCCGGACGCGGGGGACCAGCTCCTCCCAGTAGCCGACGTAGCCCTCCTTGTCGGCGTCCACGAAGGCCAGGTCGAACCGCGGCTCCCCGGGAAGCTCCCGCAGCGACTCCAGGGCCGGGCCCAGCCTCAGGGTGATGCGGTCCGCGACCCCGGCGCGCTCCCAGTACCTCCGGGCCACGGAGGTCCACTCCTCGCTGACGTCCAGGGCCAGGAGGCGGCCGTCCTCGGGCAGGCCGCGCGCGAAGCAGATCGACGAGTAGCCGGTGAAGGTCCCGATCTCCACCACCTCGCGCGCGCCGCAGATCCGCGTGAGCATCGTGGTGAAGGCGCCCTGCTCGGGGCCGATCTGCATGCCCCGGTGGTCCGGGAACAGCCGGGCGGTCTCCTCGGCCAGGTCCGCCAGGACCTCGTCCACGGGCTCGCTGTGCTCGACGACGTAGGCGTGCAGTTCGGGGCTGAGGCCCTCTGTGGATCGTGTCACGCCCGACAGCCTAGGCCAGCCGGGGCGCGGCCGACAGGTGCCGGGCCGTCGCGTGGGAGGCCGGACGCGGCTCCGGCGGCGGGGCGCGTCGCGGGGTCCCGCGCGTGCCCGGGTGGGTCGGCGCGGGGGCGCCCCCGCGCCCCCGTCAGTACTCGGGCAGCAGCGCGGGCCAGTCGAACAGGTAGATGGTCCCCACGATCACGCCGATGGTCAGCAGCGGGGTGACGAACTTCTGCTCGACCGGACCGTCGGTGACGAAGCCCTTCCCCTGGCCGAAGCGCTTCTTGAAGAAGGGCCAGAAGACGGGCACGCCCATCTTGGTGATCATGTCGCCGAAGAAGTGCAGGACCACGCCGAAGGCCACCGCCAGGCCCAGCCAGCTGTAGTTCACGCCGGAGGTGAACAGCGCCAGCGTGATGCCCGCCGTGGCCATCGCGTTGATGACCCCCGACGCGACCTTGTTCTTGTCCAGGCCGAAGCCCAGGCCCTGGAGGGCGATGCCGATCAGCAGGAACACGAAGACCTGGACGGCCAGCTGGGACCACAGCGCCAACAACTGCACCAGCACGCCCATGAGCACCGCGAAGAAGAACGAGTGCGTTCCCATCCGGTGCCCGCCGAACAGGAAGCCGAGCATGCCGCTCAGCACCTCGGTGACCTTGCCGTAGGTCTTGGTCACCGTGGCGCTCTTGTGGTCCAGATCGGGCAGCAGTGCCGCACCGGCACAGACCAGGGAACCGGCGATGATCTCACCGGGACCCAGGTGGAAGCTGAGTCCGATGAATTCCCTGCCCTGGACCAGCGGAACGACCGCCATCCAGCCAACCACGCCGCTCAGTGCGTGCGAGTGCCCCATCATGGCGGGAACCGTAGCGGAGTACGGCATTTACTGCCAACGCGGGGTGTCCGCCAACGGCGCACCGGTCACGCAGCGCACACGGCCCGCTTCCCACGCGCCCTCCCGGCGGCGCCCCTCCGCCACCCAGCGTGTGCCCGCGACCCCTCTGCGTGCGAACGCGGGGCCGCGGTGCGCCTTTCCGCGCTCCCCGGGCACCGGTCGCGCACTCCGGCCGTTCTCTTTCCGCGTGTCCAGGACATTTCCGGTGACGGTTTCCGGACGCTTTCGCGGGGACATTCTTCGGGCCGAATCCAAACCGATGTCACGGCGCTCCACGAAGGTCATTGACGCTCGTCGTCGTCCGTTGGTAAACAACCACCAACCCCCAGGTGGCGTGCCACCGACCCACGATCCTCTGACAGGAGGGGCCGCACATGAACGCCCACCACCCTCCCCCCGGTTCCCCCGTGCGCCGCACCGCCCCTCCCCACGCCCCTTCCGCCGGCGCGTTCGCGCGCCGCACCGCGGCCACGGCCGCCGCGCTCCTCCTCCTGGCCGGTACCGCCGCGGCCCCCGCCGCCGCGGACACCTCCGACGGCCAGACCCTCAGCATCGCCACCTCCCAGCAGGTGGACTCCTTCAATCCCTTCACCGCGCAGCTCGCGATCACCACCAACGTCCTGCGCCACGTCTACGACTCCCTCGTCACGGTCGACCCCCAGACGAACCAGCCCGCCCCCTCCCTCGCCGAGTCCTGGGAGTCCAGCGACGACGGTCTCACCTGGACCTTCCACCTGCGTGAGGGCGTGCAGTTCTCCGACGGCGAGCCCCTGACCGCCGACGACGTGGCCTGGACCTTCACCACCATGATGGAGAACGAGGCCGCGGCGGTCGCCAACGGCAACTACGTCTCCGGCTTCGACACGGTCACCGCCGAGGACGACCGGACCGTGGTCGTCGAACTCGACGAGCCGCAGGCCACCATGACCTCCCTCAACGTCCCGATCGTCCCCAGGCACGTGTGGGAGCCGATCCTGGAGAGGGAGGGCGACGCCTTCTCCGACTACGGCAACGAGGACTTCCCGACCGTCGGCAGCGGACCCTTCGTCCTCGCCGGCCACGACCGGGGCCGCTCCATCACCCTGGAGGCCAACCCCGACCACTGGCGCGGCGCACCCGCCTTCGAGCGGATCGTCCTGCGCTACTACTCCGAGAAGGACGCGGCGGTGGAGGCGCTGCGCAGCGGTGAGGTCTCCCTCGTCTACGAACTCACCCAGGCGCAGGCCGCCGCCCTGGAGTCGGCGCAGGACATCGAGGTCAACACCGCCGACGGCAAGCGCTTCCAGGCCTTCACCATCAACCCCGGCGCGGTCACCCAGGACGGCGAGGAGTTCGGCGACGGGCACCCCGCCCTCGCCGACCGCACCCTGCGCCAGGCCATCGTCATGGCCATCGACAACCAGGAGATCGTCGACAAGGCGCACGGCGGCGAGGCCGTGGCCGCGGGCGGCTACATCCCGCCCCGCTACGAGGACTTCCACTGGGCGCCGGAGGGCGGGGAGGCCGTCCTCGACTTCGACCCCGAAGCCGCCAACGCGATGCTCGACGAGGCCGGGTACGAGCGGGGCGAGGACGGCGTGCGCGTCTCACCCGAGGGCGACCGCCTCGAACTGCGCATGCACGTCCACCAGGACCGGCCCGACAACGTCAACACCGGACTGGTCATCGTCGAGCGCCTGGCCGACATCGGCATCGAGATCGAGAACCTCACCGTCGACCCCGGCGTGCTCAGCGACGCCCTCTTCGCGGGCGAGTACGACCTCATCTTCACCGGCTGGACGGTGAACCCCGACCCCGACTACGTGCTGAGCATCCACACCTGCGGCGCCCTGCCCACCGAGCCGGGCACCATGCAGGGCGACGCCTACTTCTGCGACGAGGAGTACGACGAGCTCTACGAGGCCCAGCTCGCCGAGTACGACCGCCAAGCCCGCGCGGAGATCATCCACCAGCTCCAGGAGGTCCTGTACCGCGAGGCCGTCGTGAACGTGCTGGCCTACCCCAACATCATGGAGGCCTACCGCACCGACCACATCGCCTCCATCCAGTACGAGCCCGCCGAGGGCGGCAACATCTGGGGCCAGGACGGCTACTGGGCCTGGTGGTCGGCCGAACCCGCCGACGAGCGGACCGCGGGAGCCGCCTCCGGCCCCTCCACCGGTGTCTGGATCGGCGTCGGCGCCTTCGTGCTCGTCCTCGCCGCGGTCGGGGGCTTCCTGCTGCTGCGCCGACGTTCCACCATGGAGGACCGCGAGTGACCACTACTCCCACCGCCGAGGGAGGCCCGCCCGGGGAGGACGCGCCCGCCGCCCCCTCCCCGGCCGGACCCGCCGGAGCGGGCCGCGCCCGGCGCGCCGCCCGCTACGTCGCCGGACGCCTGACGACCGCGGTGGTCTCCCTGGCCGCCGTGGTCGTCGCCGGGTTCTTCCTCTTCCGGATCCTGCCCGGCGACCCCGTCCGCGCCATGACCGAGGGCCGCGAGGTCACCGCCGAGCAGCGCGATGAGCTGCGCCGCCAGTTCGGGCTCGACCAGCCGCTGTGGCAGCAGTTCCTCGACTACGCGCTCGGGCTGCTCCGCCTCGACCTCGGCGAGTCCTTCCAGTACCACGAACCCGTCACCGAGCTCATCCTCGACCGGATCGGCCCGACCGTCCTGCTCGCCGGGACAGGCACGGTCGTCGCCGCGCTGCTGGGCCTGTTCCTGGGCGCCCGGGCGGGCTGGCGGCCGGGCAGCCGCTCGGACCGGGTCAACACCGCCGTCGCCCTGTTCTTCTGGTCGGTGCCCACGTTCTGGCTCGGCCTGCTGCTCATCGTCTTCCTGGCCTCTGGGCGCGGGTTCGTGCCCGGCGTGTTCCCGACCGGCGGCATGGTCGACCCCCGCACCGGCGGGGGCCTGGAGACAGTGCTGAACACCGCCTGGCACATGGTGCTGCCCGTCACCACCATGGTCGCGGTCGTCTACGCCCAGTACCTGATGATCATGCGCTCCTCGCTCATGGACGAGAAGGGCGCCGACTACCTCACCACCGCGCGCGCCAAGGGCCTGCGCGACGCCCTGGTGCGGCGCAGGCACGCCGTGCCCAACGCCCTGCTGCCCACGGTGACGCTCCTGTTCCTCAACCTCGGACAGGTCGTGTCCGGGGTCATCCTCGTGGAGACCGTGTTCTCCTGGCCCGGCCTCGGACAGCTCTTCTACTCCGGCCTGCGCGTACCCGACCTCGGCCTCGTCCAGGGCCTGTTCGTGGTGTTCGCGGCCTCGGTGATCCTCATGAACCTGCTCGCCGACCTGGTGTACCCGCTGCTCGACCCCCGGGTGCGTCCGTGAACGCCCCCGCCGGGACGCCCGGCAGCCCGAGCGGCGGGGAGGACAACCCCTCCGCCCGGCCGGAGGGCTCCGGCGGAGTCCCCGCCGGGGGCGGAACCGCCACGGCCGCCGCGCCGCCGCCGACCGCACCGCCCTCTCCCCGCGTCCTCGCGCGCAGACGCCGTCGGGAGGCCCTGCGCCGCTTCGCCCGCGAGTACGCCCGCAACCGGGCCGGGCTGGTCGGCCTGGCCGCGCTGCTGGCCATCGGCGCGCTGGCCCTGACCGCGCCGCTCTTCGTCGACCCGGCCGACCTCACCGTCACCGGAGCGCCCGGCACCGCCTACCAGGAGCCCAGCGCGCGGTTCCCGCTCGGCACCGACAACTTCGGCCGCTCCATCCTGGACCTGGTCGTCTGGGGCTCACGGGTCTCGCTCACGGTGGGCTTCCTGGCCACGGCCGTCTCCGTGGTCCTGGGCACCCTGGTCGGGGTCACCGCCGGGCACTTCGGCGCCTCCGGCGGACCGGCCGGGCGGTTCGTGTCCTCCGCGCTCATGCGCGTCACCGACTGGTTCCTGGTCCTGCCCACTCTGGTCCTGGCCGTGGCGCTGGCCGCCGTGCTGCCGCGCGGCACCGGGACCATCATCATCGCCATCGGCCTGACCGTCTGGCCCGCCACGGCGCGCCTGGTGCGCGCCCAGACCCTCGCGGTCGAGGCGCGCCCCTACGTGGAGCGGGCCCGCGCCCTGGGCGGCGGCCACGGCCACGTCATGCTCTGGCACGTCCTGCCCAACGTCATGCCGGTCGTGCTCGCCCAGACCACCCTGCTCGTGGCCACCTCGATCATCGCCGAGTCCACGCTGGCCTTCCTGGGCGTGGGAGACCCCACGACGATCTCCTGGGGAGGCATCCTGGACGCGGCCCGCAACGCGGGCGCGATCAGCTCCGGGATCTGGTGGTACATGGTGCCGCCCGGCCTGGCGATCGCCGTGGTCGCGCTGTCCTTCACACTGTGCGGCCGGGCCCTCGAATCCGTCATCAACCCGCGACTCCGGGAGCAGCGTTGACCTCCCTCCTCGACGTCCGCGACCTGCGCGTCACCTACCGCACGGGCGGCGGCGAGGTCCCCGCCGTGCGCGGCGTGGACCTGTCCCTGGACCCCGGCGACACCCTGGGCCTGGCGGGGGAGTCGGGCAGCGGCAAGTCCACCGTGGCCCTGGCCCTGCTGCGCCTGCTGCCCGAGACCGCGCGCATCTCCGGCGAGGTCCTGCTGGAGGGCGAGAACGTCCTGGACATGCGCTGGGGCCGCCTGCGCGCGGTCCGCTGGGCGGGCGCCTCCATCGTCTTCCAGGGCGCCATGCACTCGCTCAACCCGGTCCGGCGGATCGGACAGCAGATCGCCGAGCCGATGAGCGTGCACGGCACGGTCCCCGCGGCGGAGGCGCCCGCCCGCGTGGGCGCGCTGCTCGAACAGGTCGGCCTGCCCGCCTCCCGCGCCCGCGACTACCCCCACCAGCTGTCCGGCGGGCAGCGCCAGCGAGCCATGATCGCCATGGCCCTGGCCTGCGAGCCGCGCCTGGTCATCGCCGACGAGGCCACCACCGCCCTGGACGTGATGATCCAGGCCCAGATCCTGGCCCTGCTGCGGCGGCTCGTCGCCGAGCACGGCATCGGCATGCTGATGATCAGCCACGACCTGTCGGTCCTGGCCTCGACCTGCGACCGGGTCGCGGTCATGTACGCGGGCCGGGTCGTGGAACAGGGACCGGCCCGGGAGGTCGTGCACGAACCCGCGCACCCCTACGCCAGCGCGCTCAGCGCCGCCTTCCCCCGCATCGGCGACCCGGCCTCGCGCCTGGCGCCCCGGGGCCTGCCCGGCGACCCGCCGGACCCGGCGGACCCGCCCTCGGGCTGCGTGTTCCGGCCGCGCTGCGCGGTGGCCGAGACCGTGTGCGCCACGGTCGACCCGCCCCTGTGGCCGGTGGACCCCGCCACCGGGGGCGCGTCCACCAGGCAGGCGGCGTGCGTGCACGTGGGCCCCGCCCGGCCGCTGACCGCCACCGGGGACGACGGGGGCCGTCCGTGACCGCGACCGCCGCACCCACCGAGGAGACGCGCCCGTGAGCACCACCGAGACCGACCCCCACGAGACGCCGCCGACCCGCGGGCAGGAGGCGGTCCCCGTCCTGAGCGCCCGGGGGGTGGAGGTCGCCTTCCCGGCCGGGTTCGCCCCCGGCGGCGGCCGGGGCACCGCCCGCGCCGTGGACGGCGTCAACCTCGACGTCTCCGCGGGCGAGATCGTGGCTCTGGTGGGGGAGTCCGGCTGCGGCAAGACCACACTGGCCCGCGTCCTGCTGGGCCTGGAGCGGCCCACGGGCGGCGACGTGGCCTTCGAGGGCGACCCGCTGCGCTACGGCTCCCGCGACATGCGCCGCTACCGCCGCCGGGTGCAGCTGGTCCAGCAGGACCCCACCGGGTCGCTCAACCCGCGCCGCACCGTCTACGAGTCCGTGGCCGAGGGGCTGCGCATCCACGAGGGCACCGTGTCCGACGAAGCCGAGCGGGTCGGCGAGGCGCTGTCCAAGGCGGGCCTGCGCCCGCCGGACCGGTTCTTCCCCCGCTACCCGCACGAGCTGTCGGGCGGCCAGCGCCAGCGCGTGGTGATCGCCGGCGCGCTCATCCTCGACCCCGAGGTGCTGGTGGCCGACGAGCCTGTGGCCTCCCTGGACGCGTCGGTGCGCGGCGAGATCCTGCGGCTGCTCCTGGACCTGCGCGCAGACCTGGGGCTGTCGGCCCTGGTGGCCACGCACGACCTGGGCCTGGCCTGGAACATCGCCGACCGGGTCGCGGTGATGTACCTGGGGCGCGTGGTGGAGTTGGGCACCGTGGAGGAGGTCCTGTCCGCTCCCGCCCACCCCTACACCCGGGCGCTGCTGTCGGTGCTGCCCGAGGCGGACGGGGAACCGGTGGTGCTCTCCGGCGAGCCGCCGGACCCCAAACGCGTGCCCGGGGGCTGCCGCTTCCACCCGCGCTGCCCGGTGCTGGCCTCCGGTGAGGCCGAACGCGCCGGGGTGGCCGACCGCTGCCGCACCGCGGACCCGGCGATCCTGGGGGGCGGCGCCGAACGGCGGGTGGCCTGCCACTGGGCGGCGGCCGACGCCGCCGGACGCGTGCGCGAGGGGGAACCGGCCTCCGGCTGAGGCGGCGCGAGGCCCCTCCGGCGCGCTGACCACGGACGTCTCCACGTCATTACTTTCCATTCCCGCTCTCCGTGACCGTTTCCGGACAGGAGAGGAGAGTGATTCGTCCGGAATAGGGCTTTTAGGGGGTCGGTTCGTGATCGACATGACGCACGAAACCCTCGTTTCCGACAGCTTGGCCCCCGCGCCCCGGCCCTCCCTCCTCACCACCGACCGCGACTTCTGGCACGGCAGCGAACTGAACCTGGACGCCTACCTGGCCCGCCTGGGCCTGTCCGGCGACCTGCCGCCCACGCTGGACACCCTGCGCGCCCTCCACCGCGCCCACCTGGCCGCCATCCCCTTCGAGAACCTCCAGATCGTCCTGGAGCGCCCCATCCCGCTGGACGTGCCCGCACTGGTGGACAAGATGGTCCTCCGGTCCAGGGGCGGCTACTGCTACGAGCAGAACCTGCTGCTGGCGGCCGCGCTGGACCGGCTCGGCTTCTCCGTCACCGGCTTCGCCGCCCGCGTGCTCTCCGGCGGCACGGGCGCCCCGCGCCCCGCCACGCACGCCCTGCTGCGGGTGGACCTGGAGGAGGGGCCGTGGCTCGCCGACGTCGGCTTCGGCGGCGGCCTGCTCGAGCCGCTCCCCCTCTCCGACGGGCACCAGGAGATCCAGGGCGGGTGGGGCCTGCGCCTGGACCGCGTGTCCGAGGTGGGCGAGGACGAGTGGCTGCTGCGCTCCTTCGACGGTCGCGGGTGGAATCCGCTGTACTCCTTCTCCGCCACCGCGATGGTGCGCCAGGACTACGCCGTCTTCAGCCACCACCTGGTCACCCACCCCCGCTCCCCGTTCCGGGGCAGGCTGGTGGTCCAGCGCATCGGACCGGGCGCCCATCGCATGCTCATGGACACCACCCTGACCACCGCCGCGCCCGACGGCACCCGCACGGAACGAGAGGTGCCCGTGGAAGAGGTGGGACAGGTGTTGCAGGAGGTGTTCGGTATCGGCCTTGACCAGCACGAACGGGCCGTCGTCGAGGAGCGCCTCCGGGAGTTCACTCGAACGTGACCGGCATCACACATCGGTGGGTGGGTGTGCGCCCACCCACCGCGACGGCCGTTGCCACCTGGCGTCCCGCCGCCCGGTCTCCCCGTCCGTATCGGGAGTGTCCCGACATCATCGGAGAGTCGTGGACAACACGCACGTTCGGCATGACGACCGGATGGGCAGGATTCCCGGGGCGCCGCCCGGCGGGGGCGGCCGTTCGCGAGGGGACAGCCCATGGCCCACCACATGACCACGGAAGACGTCCACGAGTACATCAACGGCGTCTGTTTCAAGACCGGTCCTCCCGGCAAGGTCGGAGCCGAGACCGAATGGCTGGTCGCCGACTCCGCGGACCCGACCGCACCCGTTCCCGTCGACCGCCTCGCCGCCCTGGTGGAGTCCTGCGGCCCGCCGCCCTCGGGAAGCGGTATCACCTTCGAACCCGGCGGACAGCTCGAACTCAGCTCACCCGCCCTTCCCGGACCGGCCCGGGCGCACGCGGCGCTCTCCGCCGACCTGGACCACATCGGCAAGGCCCTCGCCGAGGGTGGACTCCACCTGGTCGAGACGGCTCTCGACCCCGTCCGCCCGCCCCGGCGCCAGCTCCGTGAAGCCCGCTACACGGCCATGGAGCGCTTCTTCGCCCACCACCGCCAGCCCAGCGGCTACACCATGATGTGCAGCACGGCCTCGCTCCAGGTGTGCCTGGACACGGGGGAGGACGCCGCCGACGTCCGCGACCGCTGGGAACTCGTCCACCGGCTCGGCCCGGTGCTCGTCGCCGCCTTCGCCAACTCCGCCGTCTGGCGGGGCCGCCCCACCGGATGGAAGTCCACCCGCTGGGCGATCTGGGCGGCCACCGACGCCACCCGCACCCGGCCCGTCCTGGACGCGGACAGTTCCGCCGACCCCGCCACGGCGTGGGCCGAGTACGCTCTGGCCGCCAGGGTCCTGGCCGTTCCCGGGAACGGTGGCCCCTGGACCCCGGACCCGGGCGTGACCTTCGCCCAGTGGCTCGACGGACAGGGCCCGCGCCCGGCGACCCGGGCCGATCTGGAGTTCCACCTCAGCACACTCTTCCCGCCCGTGCGCCCGCGCGGCTGGTGGGAGCTGCGGATGATCGACGCGCTGCCCGTGCGCTGGTGGCCGGTCCCGGTGGCGCTCGCCGCCGCCCTGGTCGACGACCCCCGCGCCCGCGCCGCGGCCGGGGAGGCCACCGAGGAGCTGTGCGGGGGACGCTTCCCCGACCGCCACCTGTGGCTGCGCTCGGCGCGCCTGGGCATGGCCGACCCCGAAGCGGCCCGGTGCGCCCGCGCCTGCTTCGACGCCGCCGTCGAGGCGCTGCCCCGCATGGGCGCCGCCTCCCTGGCCGCGCTGGTCGACGACTACGCCGACCAGTACACGCGGCGCGGGCTCAGCCCCGCCGACACCCGGCCGACCGTGCCCGTGCCGCGCCCGGCGCGGGCGGAGCGGGTACGGCCCGCGGCAGCGGACCCCGCACACGTGGAAGGAGCACGGTGAACCACGAACAGGAGCGCGCCAAGGAGCGCATCGCCGCCGAACTCGACCGGGCCAGGGACCGCAGCAACGGTCTGACCCTCCACGCCCTCGACGAGGGCGAGCTGCTCGCCCAGCACTCGCCCCTGATGTCGCCGCTGGTCTGGGACCTGGCGCACGTGGGCAACTACGAGGAGCAGTGGCTGCTGCGCGCCGCGGGGGGCCGCGAGGCGCTGCGCCCCGACATCGACACGCTCTACGACGCCTTCGAGAACCCGCGCGCCGAACGCGTCAGCCTCCCGCTGCTGCGGCCCGAGGAGGCCCGCGACTACAACGAGCGCGTGCGCAGGGAGGTGCTCGACGCGCTGGAGTCGGCCGACCTCACCCGGGTGGGGACCGGCCCGGACGGCGAACGCTCCCTGCTGGACGCAGGGTTCGTCTTCCACATGGTCATCCAGCACGAGCACCAGCACGGCGAGACCATGCTGGCCACCCACCAGCTCCGCAGGGGCGAGCCCGTCCTGCTGGAGGAGGCCGCGCCCGTCACCGCGCTGCGCCCGCCGGTCCGGGACGAGGTGTTCGTGCCCGAGGGGCCCTTCACCATGGGCACCGACGACGACCCCTGGGCCTACGACAACGAGCGCCCCGCGCGCACCGTCGACCTGGGCCCCTACTGGATCGACACCGCCCTCGTGACCAACGCCGCCTACCAGGAGTTCATGGACGACGGCGGCTACCAGACCCGCCGCTGGTGGACCCGCGACGGCTGGGATTGGAAGGAGAAGCGGGGAGCGGTCTCCCCGGCCTTCTGGACCCGGGAGGGCACCGGGTGGTCGCGCCGCCGGTTCGGCCGCCGGGAGATGGTGCCCCCCGACGAGCCCGTGCAGCACGTGTGCTTCCACGAGGCCCGGGCCTACGCCGCCTGGGCGGGCAAGCGCCTGCCGAGCGAGCCCGAGTGGGAGAAGGCCGCGCGCCTGGACCCGGTCAGCGGCCGGTCCCGGCGCCACCCGTGGGGCGACACCGGGCCCGGGCCCGGACACGCCAACCTGGGCCAGCGCAGGCTCGGCCCCTCCCCGGCCGGGAGCCACCCCGACGGCGCCTCGCCGCTGGGCGTCCAGCAGCTGATCGGCGACGTGTGGGAGTGGACCTCCACCACCTTCACCGGCTACCCGGGGTTCCGCTCCTTCCCGTACGAGGACTACTCGGAGGTGTTCTTCGACGACGGGTACAAGGTGCTGCGCGGCGGCTCCTGGGCCACCCACCCCACCGCGGTCCGCGCCACGTTCCGCAACTGGGACCACCCGATCCGGCGGCAGATCTTCAGCGGGTTCCGCTGCGCGCGCGACGCGGAACCCGCCTGATGTGCCGACACCTGGCCTACCTGGGGCCGCCGCGCACACTGCACGACCTGCTGTACGCGGCGCCCCACTCACTGCACGTCCAGTCCTGGGCACCGCGCATGCAGAGGTACGGCACCGTCAACGCCGACGGGTTCGGCGTCGGCTGGTACCCCCCGGGGGACGGCCCCGCCGAACCGCTGCGCTACCGCCGCGCCATGCCCGTCTGGGGTGACGCCTCCTTCGCCGACGCCGCCCGCGCCATCGCCTCCGGGTGCGTGGTGGCCGCCGTGCGCGACGCCACCGTCGGGTTCGGCTCGGAGGAGTCGGGCGCCCAGCCCCTCCGTGCCGACCTGCTGCTGTTCAGCCACAACGGCGCGGTGGAGGACGACGAGGCGCTCACCGCGGCGTTCGCCACGCCCCCGCCCCGAGGCGCGCTGGACGCCCGCGCCCCCCTGGACTCCGCACCGCTGTTCGCGCACACCGTGCGACTGTGGCGCGACTCCCAGAACCTGTCCGAAACCCTGGCCACTGTGGTCCGCGAGGCCCGCAAGCACTCCGGGGGCCGCTACAACCTGCTGGCCAGCGACGGCCAGACCCTCGCCGCCACCGCGGCCGGGGACACCCTGTTCACCCTGCGCGAGCCGGACGGCGGGGTCTTCCTTGCCTCCGAACCCTTCGACGACGCCTCAGGATGGCGCGAGGTCCCCCAGGACTCGGTGGTCGCGGCCACGGGGGAGCGCACCGAGATCCGCCCGCTCGACTGACCGGCTTCGCCCATCTTTCCGACACCACCTGTCCCGGGTACAACTTCGGGGACACAGGAGGCACCATGTTCCGGATTGACCGAAACCTGACCGCCGACGACCTCGACAAGGCACTGCGCACCGACGTCGCCGAAGGGCTGACCGCGCGCCCCAAGCGGCTCCCGCCCAAGTGGTTCTACGACGAACGCGGCAGCTCCCTGTTCGAGGAGATCACCGCCCTGCCCGAGTACTACCCCACCCGCGCCGAACGCGCGATCCTGGAGCTGCGGGCCGACGAGATCGCCGCAGCGGCCGGCGCCGAGGTCCTCATCGAGCTCGGGTCCGGATCGGGAGTCAAGACCCGCCTGCTCCTGGACGCGATGCGCCGCCGGGGCAGCCTCACCCGCTTCGTGCCCGTCGACGTCAGCGGCGACTTCCTCGACTCCTCAGCCCGCCGCGTGGCCGACGACTACCCCGGCCTGGACGTGCACGCCGTCGTCGGCGACTTCGAGGAGCACCTCGGGCTGCTGCCGGTCGGCGGGGAGGGCGGTCGCCAGCTGCTGGCCGTCCTGGGCTCCACCATCGGCAACCAGGAACCGGAGCCGCGCGCCGCCTTCCTGCGCGACGTCCGCGGCGTCCTGCGCCCCGGGGACTCGCTGCTGCTGGGCGCGGACCTGGTCAAGGACCCCGCGCGCCTGGTCGCCGCCTACGACGACGCCCAGGGGGTCACCGCGGCCTTCGACCGCAACGTCCTCGCCGTCATCAACCACCGGCTCGGCGCCGACTTCGACCCGGCCGCCTTCGACCACGTGGCGCGCTGGAACGCCGAGCGCGAGTGGATCGAGATGCGGCTGCGCTCGCGGACCGCCCAGCGCGTGCGGGTCGCCGACCTGGACCTGGAGGTCGAGTTCGCCCCCGGGGAGGAGATGCGCACCGAGGTCTCCGCCAAGTTCCGACGGGAGGGGCTGACCGCGGAGCTGGAGGGGGCGGGGTTCGCCCCCACCCACTGGTGGACCGACCCCGAGGGGGACTTCGCGCTCACCCTGGCCGGCGTCCGCTGACACCTCGCGGCCCGGTCCGGGCGGTCGCGGCGGCTGCCCGGCCGGGCCCGTCCGCCCACGTCGCGGGCCGGGCCGCGACGACCCGCCTCCCCGGCTCCGGTACGCTCGTGCCGTGTTCAAGGTAGGAGTTTTCGGCGCCGACGGGCGCATGGGGTCAGAGGTCGTCCGAGCGGTGCGGGGCGCCGACGACATGGAACTCGTCGCGGGGGTGGACGCCGCCAGCGACAGGGACGCGGTGCTGGGGGCCGACTGCGTCGTCGACTTCACCCACCCCGAGGCGGTGATGGACAACCTGGAGTGGCTCATCGGCCACGGGATCCACGCCGTCGTCGGCACCAGCGGGTTCGACGAGGCCAGGCTGGAGCGCGTGCGCCGGATGCAGGAGGCGAAGCCCGGGGCCAAGGTCCTCATCGCCCCCAACTTCGGCATCGCCGCCGTCCTGATGATGCACTTCGCGCGCAAGGCCGCGCCGTACTTCGACTCGACCGAGATCATCGAGCTGCACCACCCCAACAAGGCCGACGCCCCCAGCGGCACCGCCTACCGGACCGCCGAGCTGGTCGCCGAGGCCCGCCGCGGGGCCGGGACCGCGCCGATGCCCGACGCCACCACCTCCGAGATCCCCGGCGCCCGCGGCGCCGACGTGGAGGGCGTGCGGGTGCACGCGCTGCGCATCTCCGGGCTCATCGCCCACCAGGAGGTCGTGTTCGGCACCGACGGGGAGACCCTCAAGATCCGGCACGACTCGATGAACCGCGCCTCGTTCATGCCGGGCGTGCTGCTGGGCGTGCGCGGGGTGGACGGCCTGGCCGACCCCCTCACCGTGGGTCTGGACGCGCTCCTGGACCTGGACTAGCCAGCCGCCCCGAACCGTCGCCGGCGGGGGCGCTCTCCGGACCACCGCACGGGGGCCGCGCGCCGCGCGGCCCCCGTCCCGTCACGCGCCGCGACGGCAGGTGAGGAACACCTGGACCTCGGGCCGGGCGCCCTCGGGCTCGTAGGAGACGACCCGCTCGTCCTCCACGACCAGCCCGGCCTCCTCCACCACCCGGCGCAGTTCCCCGTTCGGATAGCCCGACACCCGGATGTCCGTGCCCAGGAAGGGGATCGGGGCGTCGTCCAGGTCGGCCTCCACCATTGACAGGCACAGCAGGCCGCCCGGGACCAGCGAGGCGCGCACGCGGCTCAGCGCCTCGGGGATGCGGGCCTTGGGCAGGCAGAGCAGGGAGAAGAACGCCACGATGGCGTCGTAGGAGGACTCCGCGGGGTCCAGGTCGAGGATGTCGGCCCGGACGAACGTCGCCTCCGGCACGTTGCGGCGGGCGATCTCGACCATCCGCCCGGAGATCTCGTAACCGGTCACCCGCGCTCCCGCCGCCACCAGCTGCCGGGCGGTGGGCACGCCCGTGCCCGAGCCCAGGTCGAGCACGTGCGCGCCGGGCGGCAGCAGGTCCAGCAGTCGGCGCACCCGGTCCTCCTGGCCCTCCTTGCGGGGGAACGCCTCGTCGTAGCGCTCGCCGATCGCGTCGAACGCCGCGGCCTGGAGGGCCGAGCGCCGCGCCCACTCCTCCGGATCCGGAATATGGTCGAGGGGGTCGGGGGCGGTGTTCTCGCTGGGCACGGTGTCGTCTCTCCCTGCCGTGTCGTACGCGCGTGTCTGGGGTGCGCGCATCCTAACCCGTCCCCGCCTGACCGGGGCCCCGGCGCCGCCTCCCGGCGTCCGGCGTGTCGTCTCGGCCTTCCTCGGCCACCGGCGGGTCCAGGTCCGCCACGGGAGCCTCCAGCTCCTCCACCTCCGCCTCCGGGTCCAGGACGGGGGCGGTGGCGACCGGGGCGTCGTTGACCGGTGGGGCGATCAGCTCGCCGCGGTGCCCGGCGGGCGGGGGCTGCGGCGGCTCCCACAGCAGCGCGTACGCGAGGTAGGCGGTGCAGGCGGCGGCCAGGGCGGCCAGCACGAGGGGGGCCGAGGGCCCGCCCGCGGCGGGAACCGGTCCGCCCCGGAGCGCCCCGCCCCTCATCCGCGGACAACGCTCACCCCGGTGAACGTACCGGCGAGCGGGACGCGCACGTCCATCGCCCGCACCTCCTCCGGCGGGGCCGCGAAGGTCGCGCTGAGCTCCACGGAGTCGCCCGGCCGCAGCACCAGAGCCGGGTCGGGGTCGGAGCAGACGCATCCGCCCGAGGAGTCGCGCGCCACGCGGTGCACCCCGCCGTTGGCGGCGTCGACCAGCTCGACGGCGGCCATGCCCTCGTCCGACCCGACCAGCTCAGCGAACGCCGGGCTGCCGGCGCCCCCGCCGTTGTGGATCCGCAGCACCAGTTCGACCGTCGCCCCGCCGCTGACCAGCTCGCGCACGCTCACGACCGGCTCGATGCCCCCGCGCCGCGTGGTCACCTCGTCGCGCGGCTCCCGTGGCTCGCGGCCCTCCTCCGCCCCCCGCGGTCCCCTCCGCTCCGCCGTCACCGGACACCGGAGGCGGGGGCGGGTCCTCCCGCGCCGCCCCGGTCGGCGGGGTACTCCCCTGCGGGGGGCGGTCCTGTGGTCGAAGGAGGCCTCGGGTCCCCTGGGGCCTCGGCCGGGTTGCCTCCGGAGCGGGCGGTCGCGATCAGCGTCAGCGCCGCTGCGATGAGCGCCGCGGCGGTCGTGCGGGGGGCCGCCATGCCTCGAAAGGCTGGGACCCGCGGGTCTCCCGACGGTCACGGGCCCGCTCGGGCCCGCTCACGAAGGGCACGTCGGCCGCGCGCGGCCATCGCCTCACCCCAGGAGCAGGGCGACCGAGAACAGCACGCCGAACGCCATCTGGAGCCGCCCGGTCTCACCCAGGCCCAGCACCAGGTCGCGGCCGGTCTGACCGCCCAGCACACGCCGCAGCGGGGGCACCGCCAGCGGCGCCGACACCAGAACCAGCGGCGTCCACCAGAACACCGGGGTCAACGCCAGCGCCACCAGGTAGGACAGCGCGATCGCGCCCCCGTACAGGCGGCGGGTGCCTGCGTCGCCCAGCCGCACGGCCAGCGTGACCTTGCCGGTCTCGCGGTCGGTCGGGATGTCCCGCAGGTTGTTGATCACCAGCACCGAGCAGGACAGCAGGCCCACCGGCACCGACGCCACCCACGCCTGCCAGGGCGCGGAGCCCAGTTGCACGAAGACCGTGCCCACCACGGCCACGACGCCGAAGAACACGAACACCGAGACCTCGCCCAGGCCCCGGTAGCCGTAGGGGCTGCGGCCCCCCGTGTAGTACCAGGCCGCCGCGATCGCCAGGGCGCCCACCAGCAGCAGCCACCACGAGGACGTGGCCACCAGCACCAGGCCCACCACCCCCGCGAACGCGAAGCTGGCCAGGGCCGCCGCCAGCACCTGCCGCGGGGCGGCCAGACCGGTCGCGGTCAGCCGGGTCGGCCCCGTCCGCGCCTCGGTGTCGGTGCCCTTGACGCCGTCGCTGTAGTCGTTGGCGAAGTTCACGCCGACCTGGAGCGCCATGGACACCACCAGGGCCAGCAGCGCCTTCCACCAGACGAACCCGTCCAGGGCGAAGGCCAGGGCCGTGCCGACCGCCACCGGAACGATCGAATTCGGAAGCGTACGGGGGCGCAGCCCCGAGACCCATTCACTGACCGTGGCCACGCTCCGGCCCCTCCCCGCTCACCACCGGCGCGCCCGTGCGCGCCGCGACAACCACCCCACGTTAGACCCTGTCGGCGGCGCTCCCGTCCGCGCCCCGGCGCCGGGGCGCGGACGGGCCCCTACCGCTCGGTCCGGCCGGTCCGGGCTCCGGCCCCCGCTACTGGGAGATGGCCGCGTGCAGGCGCACCATCGGCAGCAGCCGCCCCATGTCGATCTCGCGGCGGGCGCCGTCCGCGCGCCAGCCCGAGGCCTCGAAGAACGCCCGCAGCGCGTTGTCGGCCTCGGGCACCCACACGTGCAGGGTGGCGAAACCGTCCTCGACCAGGTGGTCCACGCACGCGTTCACCAGGCGGCTGCCGTGCCCCTGGCGCGCCCGCGCGGGGTCCACGTGCAGGGCGAACACCTCCGCGTCCTTGGCGGGCCACAGGTCCGGGTCCCCGGCGGGGCCGAACGCTGCGAAGCCCGCGACCGTGCGCGTTCCCTCCACCTCGTCGGTGGCCACCACCAGCCGGTGCCGGGAGGTCGGCGGCGACTCCAGGGCCGCCGTCCACTGCTCGCGGAACCGCCCCCGGGCCTCCTCGCCGCCCAGGGCCCCGGACACCTCCTCGGGCAGCAGCGCCCCGTACACCGCCCGCCACGAGGCCACCTGGATGTCGACGACCGCGTCCACGTCGGCGGTACGGGCGGGACGGACGAACCGGGCACTGGACACGGGGGGCTCTCCTTCTGGGGTGGGCGACACGCCTGGCGACAAGATCACCTACGCCGGAGTTTCCGGACCTTGCCACAGCATGGGAACATCTACGTTGTGAGCCTCATTATCAGAGTTATCGTGAACGCGCTCGCCCTTTGGGCGGCTGTCCTCCTGATCGACGGCATCGAAGTCACCGCGCAGGACACGGTCGGCCAGATCCTGGTCTACCTCGCCGTCGGCGCCATCTTCGGCGTGGTCAACGCGGTCATCAAACCGATCGTCAAAACGGTCGGATGCCTGTTCTACGCTCTGACCCTGGGGCTGATCGGCCTCCTGGTGAACGCGCTGCTGCTCATGCTCACCAACTGGATCGCGGGACTGTTCGACCTGCCCTTCCACATCGACGGGTTCTGGCCCGCCTTCTGGGGCGCGATCGTGGTCACCATCGTCAGCTGGCTGCTCAGCATGTTCCTGCCCGACGGCAACGACGACTAGCCTCCTACCACGGACTCCGTACGCCCCGAACCGCGGGCGGTCCCGGGCCCGGCCGGATGGCACGGGCCCGGGGCGGGTAGGTTCGTCTTGCCGGGGACCACTCAACCTCGACCCACGAGGACGGTGGACCGGACGGGGCCAGGCCCCTCGCCCCCGCCGCGGGGGCACCACAGATCTTTCCCGCGACCGTCGCGCGTCCGCCGGTCGCGGTGGCGCACACGCAGCGCCGACCACCCGTGCCCGAGGCACACCCGCACGGGATACCACAACTGTTTCGGAGTACACCGAGAGGAGGAGGGGCAACCACGGACCCCACCGCCCGAGGGCGGCGGTCCGCACGCCTTTCACACACGATGATGGACACCAAGAACCGCCCGTTCGGCAAGATGTTGACCGCGATGGTCACTCCGATGCTGGAGGACGGGGAACTCGACTACGAGGGCGCGGCCCGACTGGCCACCTACCTCGTCGACGAACAGCACAACGACGGCCTCGTCATCAGCGGTACCACCGGTGAGTCGCCGACCACCAGCGACGACGAGAAGGACCGGCTGCTCCGCACCGTCCTGGAGGCGGTCGGCGACCGCGCCACGATCGTGGCCGGGGTCGGCACCAACGACACCCGCCACAGCATCAGGCTGGCCCAGGCGGCCGAGAAGGCGGGGGCGCACGGTCTGCTGACCGTCACCCCCTACTACAACAAGCCGCCGCAGGAAGGCCTCATCCGGCACTTCACGTCGATCGCCGACTCCACCGACCTGCCGGTGATGCTCTACGACATCCCGCACCGCACCGGGACGCCGATCGCCTCCGAGACCCTGGTCCGCCTGGCCGAGCACCCGCGCATCGTCGCCAACAAGGACGCCAAGGACAACGTCGGCGCCAGCTCCTGGGTCATGGAGCGCACCGACCTGGCCTTCTACTGCGGCACCGACATCCTCAACCTGCCGCTGCTGTCCGTCGGCGCGGCCGGGTTCGTCAGCGTCGTCGGCCACATCGTGGGCGCCGACCTGCGCGACATGATCGACGCCTTCGAGAAGGGCGAGGTCGGCCAGGCCCTGGCCATCCACCGCCGTCTCACGCCGGTCTACACGGGCATGTTCCGCACCCAGGGCGTCATCACGACCAAGGCCGTCCTCAACCTGTTCGGCCTGCCCTCCGGGCCGGTCCGCACCCCGCTCGCCGACGCCTCCGCCGAGCTCCAGGCACTCCTGCGCGAGGACCTGGCCGCCGCGGGCGTCAAGGGCCCGATCGGGCTCGCCCCGCACCAGGCCGTCCCGGCCAGCGCCGTCGCCGTCGAGCGCCTCACGGAGGGATCCGTATGAGCCACCCGCACCCCGAACTGGGCTCGCCGCCGCCCCTTGGCAAGGGCGTGCTGCGCATCGTCCCGCTGGGCGGACTCGGCGAGATCGGCCGCAACATGACGGTCTTCGAGTACGGCGGGCGCCTGCTCATCGTGGACTGCGGCGTGCTCTTCCCCGAGGAGGAGCAGCCCGGCGTCGACCTGATCCTGCCGGACTTCGAGTACATCCGGGACCGGCTCGACGACATCGAGGCGGTCGTGCTCACCCACGGGCACGAGGACCACATCGGCGGCGTGCCGTTCCTGCTGCGTGAGCGGGCCGACATCCCGATCGTCGGCTCCAAGCTCACCCTTGCGCTGATCACCGCCAAGCTCGGCGAGCACCGCATCAAGCCCGAGACCGTGCTGGTGGAGGAGGGCGAGCGGCACGACTTCGGCCCCTTCGACCTGGAGTTCTTCGCGGTCAACCACTCCATCCCGGACGCGCTGGCCGTGGGCATCCGCACCCCGGGCGGGTCGGTGCTGCACACCGGCGACTTCAAGATGGACCAGCTGCCGCTGGACGGGCGCCTGACCGACCTGGCCGGGTTCGCCCGGTTCGGCGACGAGGGCGTGGACCTGCTGCTGTCGGACTCCACCAACGCCGAGCAGCCCGGCTTCATCGTCAACGAGCGCAACCTGACCGAGGCCATCGACAAGGTGTTCTGGCAGTCCCAGAAGCGCATCGTGGTGGCCTGCTTCGCCTCGCACGTGCACCGCGTCCAGCAGGTCATCGACGCGGCCGTCGAGCACGGGCGCAAGATCGCCTTCGTGGGCCGCTCCATGGTCCGCAACATGAACATCGCGCGCGACCTGGGCTATCTGAGCATCCCCGGCGACACCGTCGTCGACGTCAAGCAGCTCGACCAGATGCGCCCGGACGAGGTGCTCCTGGTGTGCACTGGCTCGCAGGGCGAGCCGATGGCCGCGCTCAGCCGCATGGCCAACCGGGACCACCAGATCCGCATCGAGGAGGGCGACACCATCCTGCTCGCCTCGTCGCTGATCCCGGGCAACGAGAACTCGGTGAACCGGGTGATCAACGGTCTGACCCGCTGGGGGGCCAAGGTCGTGCACAAGGGCAACGCCCTGGTGCACGTCTCCGGCCACGCGCCCGCGGGCGAGCTGATGTACGTGCTCAACATGGTCCGCCCGCGCAACTTCATGCCCGTGCACGGCGAGTGGCGGCACATGCGCGCCCACGCCGACCTCGCCAAGCTGACCGGGGTCCCGAGCGACCGGATCGTCATCGCCGAGGACGGCGTGGTCGTCGACCTGCACAAGAACCGGGCCAGGATCGTCGGCGCGGTGCAGGCCGGGTACGTGTACGTGGACGGCTCCTCGGTCGGCGACGTCACCGACGCCGCGCTCAAGGACCGCCGGGTCCTCGGCGAGGAGGGGTTCATCTCCGTCGTCGTGGCGGTGGACTCCGGCTCCGGCAAGATCCTGGGCGAGCCCGAGATCCACACGCGGGGCGCGGGCATCGGGGCCGACGCCTACGACGACGTCATCGACCGGATCCAGGACGCGCTGGACAAGGCGGCCCGGGACGGGGTCAACGACCCCCACCAGCTGCGCCAGCTCATCCGCCGCAGCGCCGGACGCTGGGTCAACGAGACCTACCGGCGGCGGCCCATGATCATCCCCGTCCTGGTCGAGGTCTGACCGGCACCCGACGACGACGAACGGCCCGACGACGCCCCGCGGCGCGTCCGGGCCGTTCGCGTCGCCGGGACCGGGAACCGGTACCGAGGCGGTGACGGAACCGGGCCGGGGTGGGACGTGGAGCACAGCGGCGCCCGGGCGACACGCCGCGCGGGATACGGGCGCGAGGGGTGGACGCCGCAGTAGGCTGCCCGCCGTGGCGGGCCGTCCTGCCCGACCGTCCGCACGACCCCGTCCCCTGGAGGTGACCCCATGGCCACGCGCGCCTCCTCCGGCGGTTCCGGACGCAAGAAGCCCGCCGCGCGCAAGCCCGCGGCGAAGAAGCGCATGCCCGACGGGCCCATCGCCTTCGCCGTCACCATGTTCGGCCAGTTCCTGCTGGTGCTGTGGAAGCTCGTCGCGCACACCGTCGGCGGCTCCGCCCGCGCGGTCGGCCGCGGCGCGCGCGGCCTCGATCCCGACCTGCGCCGCGACGGCGCCGGGCTGGTCCTGCTGGCCGCGGGCGTCCTCATCGCCGCAGCCGTGTGGTGGAACAGCGACGGGCTGCTCCTGGAGTACACCCGCACGGTCGTGGTCGGCGCCTTCGGCACGTTCTCGCCGATCCTGCCGCTGCTGTTCCTGCCGATCGCGGTCAGACTCATGCGCACCCCGGGCGACAGCAAGGAGGGCGACGCCGGGAGGCTGCTCATCGGCTTCAGCTCGATCATGCTGGGCCTGCTCGGCCTCATCCACATCGCCCACGGCATCCCGCAGCCCTCCGAGGGCCTGGAGGCCCTCCAGGAGGCCGGCGGGCTCATCGGCTTCGTCGCCTCGGGGCCGCTCAGCGCCGTCGTCACCCCGTGGCTGACCGGCGTCCTGCTGGCCCTGGTGCTGGTCTTCGGGATCCTCGTGGTCACCGCCACACCCATCCGGCGCATCCCCGAACGCCTCCAGGTCCTGTTCGGCGCGCTCATGGAGCGCGACGCCGGCCCCGACGCGGGCATCGGCCTGCTGGGGGCGGAGAAGAAGAAGCCCGCCAAGCCGCGCAGGAGCGCGCCCAAGGCCAAGAAGGCCACGGGCACGGTCGCGGGCGACCACGAGCGCCCCTACGACAGCCCGGTGCTGCCCGACGAGCCGATCGTCCCCGCCCTCACCGACGAGGAGGAGACCGCGCGGACCGGCGCCGAGGCCGTGGAACCGGCCGCGGCCTCGGCGGAGGCCGCGCCCAAGGGCAGGAAGGCCGCCCGCGCCAAGCGGGAGGTCCCCGACCCCACTCCGGCCCCCGCCACCACCGAGCAGCTCACCATCCCCTCGCGCGTGGTGGAGGGCGACTACGAGCTGCCCGCGCCGACCATGCTCAAGCCCGGAAGCCCGGTCAAGCCGCGCACCAAGGCCAACGACGAGGTCGTCGAAGCCCTGTCGGGGGTGCTCACCCAGTTCAACATCGACGCCGACGTCACCGGATTCACCCGCGGGCCGACCGTGACGCGCTACGAGATCGAGCTGGGCCCCGCGGTCAAGGTCGAGAAGGTCACCGCCCTGGCCAAGAACATCTCCCTGGCGGTCAAGAGCGCCGACGTGCGCATCCAGTCGCCCATCCCAGGCAAGTCCGCCATCGGCGTGGAGATCCCCAACACCGACAAGGACCTGGTCAGCCTGGGCGACGTGCTGCGCTCGCCCGCGGCCACCTCCGACGACCACCCCATGCTGGTGGGCCTGGGCAAGGACGTCGAGGGCTCCAACGTGGTCGCGAACCTGGCCAAGATGCCGCACGTCCTGGTCGCCGGCGCCACCGGCGCGGGCAAGTCCACCTGCATCAACGGGCTCATCACCTCGCTGATGATGCGCGCCACCCCCGACGAGGTGCGGATGATCCTGGTCGACCCCAAGCGGGTCGAGCTGACCATGTACGAGGGCATCCCGCACCTGATCACCCCCATCATCACCAACCCCAAGCGGGCCGCGGAGGCCCTCCAGTGGGTGGTGGGGGAGATGGACCGGCGCTACGACGACCTGGCCGCCTCCGGGTACCGGCACGTGGACGACTTCAACGCCGCCGTGCGCACGGGGGAGCTGACCGCCCCGCCCGGCAGCGAGCGCCAGTACGAGCCCTACCCCTACCTGCTGGTCATCGTGGACGAGCTGGCCGACCTGATGATGGTCGCCCCCCGCGACGTGGAGGACGCCGTCGTGCGCATCACCCAGCTGGCCCGCGCCGCCGGGATCCACCTGGTGCTGGCCACCCAGCGGCCCAGCGTCGACGTCGTCACCGGCCTGATCAAGGCCAACGTGCCCTCCCGCCTGGCCTTCGCCACCTCCAGCCTCTCCGACAGCCGCGTCATCCTCGACCAGCCCGGCGCCGAGAAGCTGGTCGGCAAGGGCGACTCGCTCTTCCTTCCCATGGGCGCGGGCAAGCCCATCCGCCTCCAGAACGCCTGGGTGGGGGAGAAGGAGATCCGGGCGATCGTCGAACACTGCAAGAAGCAGTCCGAGCCCAGCTACCGCGAGGACGTGGCCGTCCCCGACACCAAGAAGAAGGAGATCGACGAGGAGATCGGCGACGACCTGGACCTGCTCCTGCAGGCCGTCGAGCTGGTGGTCACCACCCAGTTCGGTTCCACGTCCATGCTCCAGCGCAAGCTGCGCGTGGGCTTCGCCAAGGCGGGCCGCCTGATGGACCTCATGGAGAGCCGCGACGTGGTCGGCCCCAGCGAGGGGTCCAAGGCCCGCGACGTGCTCGTCCAGCCCGACGACCTGCCCGCCGTGCTGGCCGACATCCGGGGTTCCTGACCCGTGCCGCTCGCCCCCGCGCGGCGGCGCGCGGGCACCGACCGGCACCCGGGAAGTCGGGCTTCAGGCTTCGTGTTACGGCCTTTCCCGAAACTCCACGGGCATCCCTTAAAAACAGGCATGCCCGATTTGGTGGGATCTTGGAGGCTTCATGGGGCGTGGTGACCTGCGCGAAAGCGCCCCGGGCGGCAGAGTGGTCTCTTGCAGCTACACACAGTCGCGGGGGGAGTGCGCATGGCGACGATCGGTCAGACCCTGTCCGCCGCCCGGGTCGCGGCGGGGTACACGGTCGCGGACCTCAGCATCCGTACACGTATCCGGGAACCCGTCCTCACGGCCATCGAGCAGGAGGACTTCTTCTCCTGCGGCGGGGACTTCTACGCACGCGGCCACATCCGCGGCATCTGCCGCACGCTCGGCCTGGACCCGGCGCCGCTCCTCGCCGAGTACGACCGCGAGCACGCGTCCCGCGCCATACCCGCCTTCGTCCCCCCGCAGCGCCACCCGGCGTCCGTGCCCGAGGCGGCTCGCGTGGCCGCCGCGGCGCGCGCCGAGACCCGTCCCGGGGAGGACGGGGAGGCGGTCATGGCCCACCGCTTCGGCGAGGACGACTCCGGAGTCGGTGCCCAGCGCTGGGGCCACTTCGAGCGCAGGCAGTTCCTGACGCGCCAGCCTGACGAGGAGCCCCGGGAGACCCAGGAGCGCCGTGGGCCCCGCAGGCCGCGGCTGGCCGGGTGGATTCCCGGCCCCCGCGGGACCGCGGAGGGGCGCCGCCCCCGTGCCCGGGCGCCCGAGGACGGAGCGCCCGAGGACGGGGCCGCCGGCGTCGGCACCGCGCGGACCGGATCCGTGCGGGGCGGGTACGCCGACGGCAGGCACCGGAGCAACGGGCCCCGGGCCCGCGGTCCCCAGGGCGGCGGGACCCGGGGCGGCAGGCACGGCCGGGGCGACCCCGTCACCCGCCCCGTGGTCATCGCCGCGAGGCCCCGGACCGTCGACGCCGTCCGGCGCCACTGGCCCTGGGCCGTGGTCGGGGCCATCTTCCTCCTGGCGCTCTTCGTCGGGGTCCGCACCTGGCAGGACTGGGACGCGGGCAACCCGCTGCGCTCGGCCTTCGACTCCTCCGCCACCGAGAGGACCGTCGACTCCGCCGCGGGGGCGGAGGAGGCCGCGGCGGAGCAGGGGCCCGTCGAGTTCACCGTCGAACTCGGCGCCTCCGGACGCAGCTGGGTCGAGGTCACCGGGGCAGACGGCGAGGACCTCTACGTCGGCTACCTGCTGGAGGGCGACGTCAAGGAGTACGTGACCGAGGACATGCTCGGCCTGTGGGTCGGCGACGCCGGGGCGGTCAGCGCGACCGTCGACGGCGAGAGCTCCGGCCCCCTCGGCCTTCCGGGCGAGGTCAAGGAGATCGTCATCGGTCCGGACGGCGTGCGGCAGTGACCGGATCGCGCCCCGGCCCGGATCGCTCCGGGCCGGGGTACGGGCGGGTGAGCCGACCAAGGTAATGTGGGGGGCTGCGGGCGGCGCCGGACCTCGCCGTGCACCGAGCACGGCCGACCGGTCCGGGACGGCCCCCGCGCCACCCGAAGCTCTCCCACACGCTTGGAAGCCATGTCATCGCGCCGTACTGTCTCACTCGTCACCCTGGGGTGTGCGCGTAACGAGGTCGACTCCGAAGAGCTGGCCGGGCGCCTGTCCGCTGGCGGCTGGGACCTCGTCGAGGGCGACACCGAGGCCGACGTCACCATCGTCAACACCTGCGGGTTCATCGACGCGGCCAAGCAGGACTCCATCGAGACCCTCCTGGAAGCGGCGGAGAACGGCGGCAGAGTCGTCGCCGCCGGGTGCATGGCCGAGCGCTACGGTTCCGAGCTGGCCCAGGCCCTGCCCGAGGCCCAGGTCATCGGCTTCGACGACTACGCCGCCATCACCGACCGGCTCGACGACGTCGTGGCCGGGCGGACCCTGGTCCCGCACGACCCCCGCGACCGGCGCACGCTGCTGCCGATCAGCCCGGCCGAGCGCGACGCCTCCCAGGCCCACGTTCCCGGCCACGCCAGCTTCGCCGACTCCGCCGGGGCCGAGGGCACCGAGCTGCCCTACCGCGCCTCCGTCCCGCGCCGCCGCCTGGTCGGCGGACCGGTGGCCAACCTCAAGATCGCCTCCGGCTGCGACCGGCGCTGCACCTTCTGCGCCATCCCGACCTTCCGGGGCGCCTACCTCTCCCGCCGCCCCGACGACATCGTGCGCGAGGCCGAGTGGCTCGCCTCCGAGGGCGTGCGAGAGGTGTTCCTGGTCAGCGAGAACTCCACCTCCTACGGCAAGGACCTGGGCGACGTGCGCGCCCTGGAGAAGCTCCTGCCCCGGCTGGCCGCCGTCGAGGGCCTGGAGCGGGTCCGGGTCAGCTACCTCCAGCCCGCCGAGGTCCGCCCCGGCCTGGTGGACGTGCTCACCGGGACCCCCGGCGTGGTGCCCTACTTCGACCTGTCCTTCCAGCACGCCAGCGGCACCCTCCTGCGCCGCATGCGCCGCTTCGGCGACCGCGAGCGCTTCCTGGAGCTGCTGGACACGGTCCGCGAGCGCGCCCCCGAGGCCGGCTCGCGCTCCAACTTCATCGTGGGCTTCCCCGGTGAGACCGAGGCCGAGTTCGAGGACCTGGTCTCCTTCCTCTCCGAGGCCCGGCTGGACGCCATCGGCGTGTTCGGCTACTCCGACGAGGAGGGCACCGAGGCGTTCGGCCACGGGGGCAAGCTGCCCGACGAGGTCGTCGCCGAGCGAGTGGACCGGCTCAACCGCCTCTCCGAGGAGCTGATGGCCCAGCGCGCCGAGGAGCGGATCGGCTCGGAGGTCACCGTCCTGGTGGAGACGGTGCTGGAGGACGGCGCCTACGAGGGCCGCTCCGAGCACCAGGCCCCCGAGGTGGACGGCAGCACGATCCTCTACGGCGAGGGCCTGGCCGTCGGCGACCTGGTACGCGCCACCGTCATCCAGTCGGCCGGGGCCGACCTCATCGCGGAACAGGACGACACCCACGGGGAAGCCGCGGACAGATGAGCACCCCCGACCCCGCGGCCACCCCCGCCCCCCGCGTCCCCCTGTGGAACATCGCGAACATCCTCACGATGAGCCGCCTGGTCATGGTGCCGCTCTTCGTGTGGTTCATGTTCCTGGACGGCTCGTGGTGGCGGTTCGCCGCCTTCTCCGTCTTCGTGCTGGCCGCCATCACCGACCGGGTCGACGGCGAGATCGCCCGCCGCCGCAACCTGGTCACCGACTTCGGCAAGATCGTCGACCCCATCGCCGACAAGGCGCTCACCGGCTCCGCGCTGGTGGTGCTCTCCCTCCAGGGCGACCTGTGGTGGTGGGTGACCATCGCGATCCTGGTCCGCGAGTGGGGCATCACGGCGCTGCGCTTCGCGGTCCTGCGCTACGTGGTCATGCCGGCCAGCCAGGGCGGCAAGCTCAAGACCGTCCTCCAGATCGTCGCGATCAGCGTCTACCTCTTCCCGCTCCAGGTGCTGCCCTTCAGC
Organism: Nocardiopsis akebiae; assembly: GCF_018316795.1. Lineage (NCBI taxonomy): Bacteria > Bacillati > Actinomycetota > Actinomycetes > Streptosporangiales > Nocardiopsidaceae > Nocardiopsis > Nocardiopsis akebiae. The sequence goes on along the minus strand of NZ_CP074132.1, from coordinate 5,243,396 downwards.
GAGGTCTTCGTCTGGTTCGCGCACGTCGTGATGGCCGCCGCGCTGGCGGTCACCCTGTGGACCGGCCTGACCTACGTGTTCGACGCCGTGCGCGCGGTGCGCGCCCGCAAGGGCCCCGCCGCGTGACGGAGGAGCGGGACCGGCCGGTCCCCGGCGGCCCGGACCCGCGCGCCGCGGCACTGGCCGCGGCCGGTGCCGCCCACCGGGCCCTGCTCGCCGCCGGCGCCACCTGCGCCACCGCCGAGTCGCTGACCGGGGGACTCGTCGGTGCCCACCTCACCGCGATCCCGGGCGCCTCGGGCACTTACCGGGGCGGCGTCGTGGCCTACGCCACCGACGCCAAGGACAGCGTCCTGGGCGTGCCCGCGGACCTGCTGGCCGAGCACGGCGCCGTCCACCCGGAGGTCGCCGGGCACATGGCGCTCGGCGTCCGCCGCCTGCTGGGCTCCGACTACGGCGTCGCGGTCACGGGTGTGGCCGGACCCGATCCCCAGGACGGCCAGCCCGTCGGCACGGTCTTTGTGGCCGTCGCCACGCCCGACGGGGCCACGCGGGGCCGCCGTTTCCGTTTCACCGGTGACCGTGCGGGTATCCGATACCGCACGGTCGAGGGGGCGCTGCTGCTCCTGGACGCCGTTGTGCGCGGGAGCACGGAAGGAAACGCCCGGGACTGAACTTTCCGGGCTGTTCTTCCTTTCCCCACCCTTGGGAACAAAACCACCCTCGGGCGGGGTTCCCCCTCCAGCGAACAGGACGGCAAGAGGTGCCCGAATCGGGCGTGGGACAGGTACGGTGGTGTATATGAAGGTCGCTACCGGTGGGAGGGAGCGCGAATGATGGTCCTGCTTCGTCACCTACTTGGTGACGTGCTCAGGCGGCTCCGGCAGCGCCAGGGCCGCACCCTCCGTGAGGTGTCGGCCGATGCACGTGTATCCCTCGGTTACCTGTCGGAGGTCGAGCGCGGGCAGAAGGAAGCCTCTTCCGAACTGCTCTCCTCGATCTGCGGGGCGCTGGGCGTCCCGCTCTCGCAGGTACTGAGAGAGGTCTCCGACCAGCTCGCCCTCGCCGAGCTCCAGGAGGCCGCGCTGCTGGGTGACGCGGTCACGACCGACCCCGTCTCCGCCCAGGACCTCGGCATCGACCCGGTACCGGATCGCGTTCCCCAAGTCGCCGACATGGTGGGGGTCTGACCCCTCCTCGGAACTGTCCGTCCATCGTCACCGTGACCACGACGAAGGAGCCGACCAGACGGTCGGCTCCTTCGGTGTTCACGGGACCTGCGCGCGGGACGGCGGTCAGCGGTGGGTGTGGTTCACCCAGGCCTCGGGGTCCTCGGCCAACGAGCGCACCGTCTCGGGCAGCTCGTTGGTCACCAGGTGCTGGAGGTTGACGCCCTCCAGGATCGCGCGCTCACTGGCGCGCAGCGCGATCCACACCTGCTGGAGGCTGCGGGCCGCGCCGTCGTAGTCCACGTGCTCGGGGCGTTCCCCGCGCACGTTGGCGAGCGGTCCGTCGACCGCGCGGATGATGTCGGCCAGGGAGATCTCCCCCGCCGGACGGGCCAGCCAGTAGCCGCCGACGGGGCCGCGCTGGCTGCGTACCAGACCGGCCCGGCGTAGCTGGGTGAGGATGTTCTCGAGGAATTTTCCGGGGATGGCCTGCGCGCGTGCGAGCTGTTCGGCCGTCACCGGCCCCTCGTCGGCGACGGCGAGTTCCGCCGCCGCGCGTAGCGCGTAGTCGACCCGGGCTGAAAGGCGCATGCTGTGATTATGCCGTGTGTAAGTGGGCGAATGGGGCACCGGTCGTCGACGGGAGCGCCGCCGACCGGGGTGCTTCAGGCCAAGGGTACTTCTCCTACCGGGTTGCGGGGACATCGGTGACGTCCCCGCTCTCGGGGTGTCCCGCCCCAGTATGTCCGTCGCGGTGACGAGCGTCACCCGAACGCGCCGACCCGGCCGGTCGCGGACCGGCCGGGTCGGGGAGCGGAGCCGGGGCGCTCAGTTCACGCCGGGGGAGGGGGCGCCCACCGGGGCCCCCAGCAGCTCCGCCGCGCTCAGCCCGTTCACGTGCGCGGCGCCGTAGGTGCTCACGTGCGCGCCGCAGTCGGGTCGCCAGATGGGCAGTCCCATCTCCACCACCACGGCGTCGGGGTGCGCGCTGAGCAGGCGGTTGACGAGCGCCTGGGCGGACGGGTAGCGGTGCGCGTCCCGCACCACCACGACCAGGTCGCGGTCCCGGGCGCTGGCGGCCAGCCGGTCGGCGTGCGCGACGTCGGGGGAGACGCGCTCGGTGCCCGGGAACCAGGGGGACAGGCCCCAGGGGACCTCGCCCACCGCCATGCCCGAGGGGGCGTCCACCTCCACCACGTAGGGGTCCGCCAGCGGCGGCAGGTCGCCGTGCACGCGCACCGCCCGGCGGGCGCCGACCAGGCCCACCCCGTCGGCCGCGGGAACGTCCGGGCGCCGGGTCCGGGCCGTGCGGATCCAGCTCCGCAGCTCGGCGTTGCGTCCGGCGGCCTCCTCCAGGCGCTCCCCGGACAGGCGGCCCTCCCGGACCGCGTCCACCAGCGCGGCGCGGATCAGCTCGACCTGGTCGGCGTAGACGAACCGGCCCAGGCAAAGCAGGTCCACCCCGGCGGCCACCGCGCGCACGCAGGCCTCGGGGATGCCGATCCGGCCGCTGACCCCCTGCATGTCCATGGCGTCGCTGACCACGGTGCCGGTGAAGCCCAGCTCGCCGCGGAGCAGGTCGTTGAGGATGCGCGGCGTGAGCGTGGCGGGGCCGTCGCCGCCCAGGCCCGGCATCTCGATGTGCGCGGTCAGGATCGACCGGACGCCCGCCTCCACGGCCGCGCGGAACGGCAGCAGCTCGCGGCGGCGCAGCAGATCGGCGTCGGCCTCCACGCGCGGCAGCACGTGGTGGGAGTCCTGGGAGGTGGCGCCGTGGCCGGGGAAGTGCTTGGCGCACGCGGCCACGCCCGCCTCCTGGAGGCCGAGCACGGCGGCCGCCGCGTGCCGGGCAACCAGTTCGGGGTCGGAGCCGAAGGAGCGGGTGCCGATCACCGGGTTGTCGTCGGCGACGTTGACGTCCACCGAGGGCGCCAGGTCCAGGTTGAAGCCCAGCTCGGCCAGGCGCCCGCCCAGGGAGCTCAGGGTGGCGCGGGTCAGGCCGGGGTCGTCCACCGCGCCCAGGGCCGCGTTGCCGGGGTAGTCGCTGCCCTGCGCCTGGCCGATGCGGGTGACGTCGCCGCCCTCCTCGTCCAGGGAGATCAGCGGGGTGTCGGTGACCCCGGCCAGGGTCGCGTTGAGCGCGGTCACCTGCTCGGGGCCGTCCAGGTTGTTGTGGAACAGACAGACGCCGGAGATCCCGTCCGCCAGACCCTCCAGGACCCAGCGCGGGGCTTGGTAGGACTCGAAGGGCACCAGCAGCGTGGCGTTGGCCAGACGCGCCAGGGTCGGGTCGTACGGCATGACGAACTCCGTTCGGTGAGCGAAGGGGTGCCCGTGGTCGGGCAGACGAAGGGCGGGGAAACGGGGGGAGGGCGCGCCCGGGGCGGGGCCCGCGGTGTCCGTCGCGGGACCCGCCCCGGAGGGAGGGACGCGGTCAGCCCTTGACCGCGCCCATGGTCAGGCCGGAGACCATGCGCCGCTGGACGAACAGGAAGAAGATCATCACGGGGATGGTCAGCAGGGTGGAGGCGGCCATGATCGGCCCCCACTCGGTGCCGAACCGGCCGAAGTAGTAGGACAGCGTCAGCGGCAGCGTGTAGTTGTCGGTGCTGCGGCCCAGGAACGTCAGCGCGACGATGAACTCGTTCCACGCGGTGATGAAGGCGAAGATGCTCGCCGCGACCAGGCCCGGCGCGACCAGGGGCATCAGGATGCGCCAGAAGACGGTCCAGGCGCTGGCGCCGTCGATGGCCGCCGCCTCCTCCAGCTCCTTGGGCACCGCGGCCACGAAGCCCCGCAGCATCATGATGGTGATCGGCAGTGACACGGCCGTGTACACGATGAGCAGGCCGGACAGGTTGCCGAGCAGCTGCACGCCGCTGACGTCGGACAGCTGGCGGAAGTTGATGAAGATGGAGATGATCATCGCCTCCATCGGCACCATCTGGATCACCAGCAGCAGGATGATGAACGCGGTGCGCAGCCGGAAGCGGAACCGGGCCACGGCCACGGCGGCCAGCAGCGACAGGAACGCTCCCATGGCCACGGAGGCCACGGTGAGGAACAGGCTGTTGCCCAGGAACTGCCAGAAGTTCACCCCGGGGATCAGCTGGCCGTTGAGCACCCGGTCGAAGTGCTCCAGGGTCGGCGCAGTCGGGAAGACCGTCTGGTCGCGGGTGAAGATCTCGCCCACCGGCTTGAAGGCCGTGATGACCATCCAGTACACGGGGAACACAGAGAACAGGAACACCGCGAGGCCGGCCAGGTACAGCGGCAGGCGCCGCAGCCGGCGAAGCGGGCCGCGGCGGTAGACGCGCCGGGAGCCGCTCGGGCCGCCCGCCCCGGCGCCCCCGGTGGCGCGCTCGCGGACGGCGGAGGCGGAGGTCTGGTCGATCGCGGTCATCGGGTCTCCCCCTGGCGGATCATGATGCGCAGGTAGTACGCGGTGACGGCGAGGATCATCACGGTCATGACCACCGCGATAGCCGAACCCATGCCGTAGTTGGCCGGGCTGGCGCTGAAGCCCTGCTGGTAGATGTAGTACGAGAGCAGGTAGACGTCCTTGTTCTGGAAGCTGTTCGCCAGGATGTAGAGCTGGGTGAACACGCGCAGGTCCCAGATGATCTGCAGGACCAGCAGCAGGGCGAACAGCGGGCGCAGCATCGGGAACGTGACGTTCCAGAAGGCCTTCCAGCCGCCCGCGCCGTCCATCCTCGCGGCCTCGTACAGCTCGTAGGGGATGCTCTTGAGTCCGGCGAGCACGGAGACGGCCACGAAGGGGAAGGACTGCCAGACGATCACGGTGATGAGGATCGAGAACAGCGGGAGCGGTTCGAGGAACCAGTTGTACTGCAGCCATCCGCTGCCCACCAGCCAGTCCGGCATCCGGTCCAGGATGACGTTGACCAGGCCCCGCTCGGGCAGGAACAGCCAGCGGAAGACCAGGGAGGCGCTCAGCGCGGGGGTGGCCCAGGCGAGCATCATGCCTAGGGCCACGAACCCCGAGAACCACTTGGGGAGCTTGTTCAGCAGCAGCCCCACGAGGGTGCCCATCACCATCGTGATGCCGACCATCAGCACGCAGACCACGACCGTGTTGCGCAGGATCCCCCAGAACTCGGGGTCGGTCAGCAGCGTCTGGTAGTGGGCGAAGTCGTTCCAGGCCGGGCCGGGCTGGTTGGGCAGGAGGTTTCGGGTGGTGAAGCTGGTGAGCGAGTACCACACCATCTGCACGATCGGCCACAGCAGCACGACCGCGAGGAGGATCAGAGCCGGTGCGATGAGCAGGTACGGGGTGGGGAGCGCGAGGCGGCGGCGAGGCGCGGGCTCGGAGGCGGGGGCCTTCACGGCCTCCTCCCGCTCGCGCGCGGGCGCCGGTTCGACGGTTTGTGCCATGGTCTTCTCAATCGAGGCGTGGGCCGACCGCGGCGGGCGGGGCCGTTGGACCCCGCCCGCGCACAGCTCTACTCAGTAAGGCGGAGGGGGCTACTCGACCGGCTCGTTGAGGATCGAGGTCAGCTCCTCGTTGGCCGCCGCCAGGACCTCCTCTGCGTCGCCTCCCTGCACGATCTCCAGGACGGCGCCCGGCAGGATCTTGTTGTCCTGGTCGGCCGCGGTCCAGCGCGGGGTGGTCGGGAAGAACTGGGTGTGCTGCATCTGCTCGGCGGCCGCGGCGGTGGCGGGGTCCTCCTGGTACGTCTCGCTCTCCAGCAGGTGCGGGTAGGCCGGGAAGAAGCCCGCGACGTCGGCGTAGCCCTGGCCGCCCTCCTCGTCACCGAGGACGGTGAGCAGATCGAAGGCCAGGTCCGGGTGCTCGGTGGTGGTGAACACCGTCAGGGCGGAACCGCCCGCGAAGGCCGGGGCGATGCCCTCGGCGCCGGGGATGGGCGCGGCGACGATGTTCTCGATGACCGCCGGGTCCTCGGCCTGCTCCTCCATGGAGCCGACCGCCCAGCCGCCGTCGATGTACATGCCCAGCTGGCTGTTGGCCATGTCGGCCAGCGCGATGAGCTCGTTCTGGCCGACGTAGTCCTGCGGCGAGATGCCGTCGGTGGTCAGGCTGGAGTAGAACTCGATGGCCTCGACGGTGGCGGGGTCGGTGAGGGTGCCCTCCCACTCCTCGCCGTTCTGCTCCGCGATCGAGCCGCCGTTGCTCCAGATGAAGCTGGCGATGCCGTTGGTGAAGTCGGTCGGCGCGGCGAAGCCGGGGACGTCGTACTCCTCCTCGATGGCCCCGGCCACCTCGACGAGCTCGTCCCAGGTCGTCGGCGGCTCGTGGCCGATCTCCTCCAGCCAGTCCGCGCGGTAGTACAGGGTGCGCACGCCCGAGAACCACGGGACGCCGTACTGCACGCCCTCGTAGGTGCCGTACTCCAAGGCGTTCTCGTCGATGCCCGCGGCGGCGTCCCAGCCGCTCACCTGCTCGGTGATGTCCATCAGGGCGCCCTGCGCGGCCCAGCCTGCCACCTGGTCGTTGCCGACCTCCAGCACGTCGGGGGCGTCTCCGCCGGCGAGGGCGTTGGTGATGGCCTCCTGCGCGTCGGGCCAGGGGATGAACTCGACATCGACGGCCACGTCCGGGTTGCTCTCCTGGAAGCGCGCCTCGACGTCCTCGAAGTACTCGACGAGGGGCTCCTGGGAGGTGCCCATGACCCAGACGGTCAGGCTGTCGGCCTCGCCGCCCCCGTCACCGGAGTCGGAGCCGCCGCACGCTGAGGCGAGCAGGACCACGGCCGTGGCCGCGGCGATCTTGGGGAACCTCATCTGTATCTCTTCTCCCTTCGCACGACGCGCCGGGGTGCGACGCCTGTGCTCGAACCGAACTGGGATGATCGTGGGAATCACCCCGCGGCTCGACGTCTTGTGGGGGTTGTGCTGGGATAGCACGTTGGCCGCCCCGCCGGAGCGGGTACCGGGAGGGCCCAGCGAGTATCGGAAGGGCCCGAAGCGGGCCTTACGAGGACGTGACCTCCTGTGAGGTTGTGAGCTAAATTAACAGGAAACTTTCCTAATAAAAACAGGGTGAGGTGTCACGGTTATGTCTCAACGTCCGGGGACTCCCCGGCTGCTACGCCAGCTCAACGACCGCGCGGCACTGGAACTGCTCCTGTCCGCGGGGCCCTTGACCAGGACGCAGCTGGGAACGCGTACCGGCCTTTCCAAGGTGACCGCCTCCCAGCTGCTCGCGCGGCTGGAAGAACGGGACCTGGTGCGCGTCGTGGGCAGCCAGGCGGGCGGGCGGGGGCCCAACGCCGCGCTGTACGCGGTGGTGCCCGAGAGCGCCTACGTCGCTGCCCTGGACGTCAGCGCGAGTCGGGTGACCGCGACGATCGCCGACATCACGGGCCGCATCGTCAGCGACGTCGCGGTCGACCCCAGCGCCTCCGACGACCCCGTCGCGCTCGTCCACACCGCGGTGATGCGCCTGGCCGACACGGCGGGGGTCGCGCTGGACAGGGTCCGCGCCTGCGTCATCGGCACCCCCGGCGTCGTCGATCCCCGCACCGGCGACATCCGCTTCTCCTTCGACCTGATGTCCTGGCACGAGGGCATCCTGGAGGCCCTGCGCGCCGACCTCAAGCGCTCGGTCATGATCGAGAACGACGTGAACCTGGCCGCCCTGGCCGAGCACTCCGAGGGCGCCGCGGCAGGGGTGGCCGAGTTCGTCCTCATCTGGCTCAGCGCCAACGGCGGCGTGGGCATGTCCACCATGATCGACGGCCGCATCCACCGGGGCCGCTCGGGCGGCGCGGGCGAGATCGGCTACCTGCCGGTGCCCGGGGCGCCCATGCCCACCGACGTGGGCCTGTCCGGCGGCTACGAGTCCCTGCGCGACGGCGTCAGCCGCGAGCTGCCCCACGGGTTCCAGGCGCTGGTCAAGGCGGGGCAGGTGGTCGAGTTGGCCGCCGGGTACGGCATCGAGGGCACCGACGTCACCGAGGTGGTCGGGGCGGCCTCCGCCGCGGGGACCCCGGAGGCGGACGCCTTCCTGGACGCCTTCGCCGAGCGCCTGGCCCGCGGGGTGGCCGCGGTCGCGGTGATCCTGGACCCCGGCCTGGTCGTGCTCGGCGGGGACGTGGCCCGGGCGGGCGGTGTCAAGCTGGCCGAGCGGGTCCAGGCGGCCGCCGCGCGCATCGCCCCGAACGCGACCGAGGTCGCGCTGGGAAGGGTGGAGGGCAGCCCGGTCGTGCGGGGCGCTCTGCTGCACGCCCTGGAGCGGGCCCGGGAGGACGTCTTCTCCTCGACGGTCTGAACCCGCCGGGCTCCGGCCCCATGGGAGCCCTCCCACGGCGGCGGGAGCGGGCCCTCACCAGGGGGAGCCCGTCCCCGGCAGCCCCTTTCGCTCCTTCGTCCGCGCCCCGGCTTCCCCACCCGGCCGGGGCGCGGCCACCCGCCCCGCGAGGGCCGGGCACGGAGGGCTCAGGACGGCCGGGCCAGCTCCCGGACCATCACCACGCGCGGCAGCACCCGGATGCCCGCCCGCTCCTCGGCCCGCCAGACCTCCTCCAGGCCCGGGCCCCACTCCGCAGGGGGGAGAACGGAGAACCCGCGGTCCGCGTACCAGGGCCCGTTCCAGGGCAGGTCGCGGAAGGTGGTGAGGGTGAGGCGGGTGTGACCGGCGGCAGCCGCCTCGGCGCACACCGCCTCCAGCAGGGCACCGCCGACCCCGCGCCTGCCGTGCCCGGGGTGCACGGCCAGCTGCTCCAGGTGCGGGCGCCCGTCCACGGTCACCGTCGCGGCCATGCCGACCACGGAGCCGCCCGTCGCGGTGTCCTCGGCCGAGCCCTCGGGAAGGGCCCCGACCGTGTCCCCGGCGGGTCCCTCGGCGACCAGGACCCGTTCCGCGTGCGCGAGCACCTCCCGAGGGTCGTCGGGGGGCAGCACCACCCCGGCCGCGGCGAACACGGTGTCCGCCGCCAACGACACCTCCACCACCCGAGGTTCGTCCTCCGGCCGCATCGGTCGGATCCCCTGTCGCCCCACCGGTCCCCCTCGTACTCGTGCCCTCTCCGGCGCGGACGCCATCCTGACCGGTTCCGGCCGCCGCTGCCAGCCGTTTTCGCGTCCCGGCGAAGGGCGCGCGGGCCCGCTCGTGCGCGCTCACGCGCACAAGGACCACCGATGCCGCCGGACGGGGGACACCACCCTGCGAAGCGTCGACGCCCGCGCCCTGCGGGTGTCCGGCCGGGACGGGTCAGGGGCGCAGGCGCAGCCCCTTCGGGGTCACGTGGAACCCCGCCGCCACCAGCGCGGCGTCCACCGGCGTCGCGAACACCTCGGCCCCGTCGGCGCGCTCCACCGTCAGCGCCCCCGCGCGTCCGTCCCGCACCGCCCCGGCCAGGGCGCGGGCCGCCCGCTCCAGTAGGGCTGGCGGCGAACCGAAGGTCAGCACCGAGCGGCCGCCCCGCCCCACGTACAGGGTCAGCCGCCCCTCGTCGATCACCACCAGGGAACCCGCCGACCGGCCCGGCCTGGCCTGGGCGTCCCCGGGCCAGGCCAGGTCCGTGCCGAACGGGTTCGCCGGGTCGGTCGCCGCCAGCACCACCGGTTCCGCCGCGCCGCCGGAAACCGAGCGCAGCCGGTCCACGGCGCCCGGCAGCGCGAACTGGGCGCCGCCCAGGCCGTCCACGAAGTAACCGCGGCGCACCCGGCCCGACTCCTCCATCGTCCGCAGCACCCGGTACTCGTCCGGGGAGATCCGCCCGCCCTGGTGGCCGCGCACCAGCACACCCCGGCGCTCCAGTCGCGCCTCCAAACGCGCCAGGAGCCGCCTGGTGGGATCGCCCTCCCGCTCGGGCAGGGCCCACCACCGCCCCGCGGCCGTGGGCGGTCCCGACCGGGTGGGCAGCACCGGGCGCGCCAGCCGCCCCGCACGCGAGGGCGCGCGACGCGGGGCGGCCCCCGAGCCCAGCACCGCGCGCAGCGGGGCCAGGGTGTCGTTGGTGACACAGCCCGACCACACCAGCTCCCACAGCGCCGCGACCAGTTCCGCGTCCGTCACGGCCGAACCCCCCAGCGCGCCCGCCACACGGTCGGCGAGGTCGCGCAAGAACAGCGCCCCGCCCCCGCGCAGCGCCTCCAGCACCGCGTGGGCCGTGGTGCCCTCCCGCGGCGGCACCGGTTCGGGCAGCAGCAGGGCCGCCTCGTCGGCCGGTGCCAGGCACACCCATCCGTCCCGCCCGGGCAGCGCGCCCGCACCGGCCCACACGACCTCGCCCGCCTGTGTCAGCTCGTCCAACCGCCGGGGAGCGTAGTCCTCCACACGGGAGGGCAGTACGAGGGCCTCCAGCGCCGACGCCGCCACCGTCGCGCCGCGCAGCGACTCCACGGCCTCGAACACCGCGTCGGGTCCGCGCCACCGCTCGCCCGCGACGGCGCGCTGCCACAGCGGCGCGAACGCGGCCAGGGCGGTCTGCGCGACCGGTTCCACCTCGCTGCGCAGCCGCGCGACCGACCCGCGCCGCAGCCGCCGCAGCACGTCGGCGTCGCACCACTCGGTGCCCGTCCCGCCGGGTCGGAACCCGCCACGGTGGACGCGCCCCAGCCGGGACAGCTCCCGCAGCACGCCCTCCACCACGTCCGCGCCCAGCCCCAGCCGCGCCGCGGCCTCCCCTGAGGAGAACGGCCCGTGCGTGCGCGCGTAGCGCGAGACCAGGTCGCGGGTCGGCGCCTCCACCGGTTCCAGGAGGGCCCCGGCGACACCGGCGGGCGGCCGCGCGCCCAGCGCGTCGCGCAGCCGCGCCGCGTCCTCCACCGCGCACCAGCGCTCGGCGCCCGCCACGGCCATCCGCACCACCCGGCCCGCGGACTCCAGCTCCTCCAGCCACTCCCGCCGGGCTCCCCGCGCCCCGGCCTCCTCCGTGGTCAGCGGCCCCACCCCGCGCAGCAGGTCGGCCGCGCCCTCGGCGTCCCGGGCCCCCGAACCGGGCGCGGTCCGCTGCAACAGCGCGCCGACCTCCTCCACCACGCGCGGATCGAGCAGCTCCCGCAGGTCCGCCTCGCCCAACAGGTCGGCCAGCAAAGAGGTGTCCAGGGTCAGCGCCTGCGCGCGCAGCTCGGCCGCGGGGGCGTCCCCCTCGTACAGGAACGCCGCCGTGTACTCCATCATCAGCGAGCGCGCGAACGGCGACGCCGTCTCGGTGCGCACCTCCACCACCCGTGTCCGGCGGGACCGGACGCCCTCCAGCGCTTCCACCAGGGCGGGCACGTCGAACACGTCCCGCAGGCACTCGCGCACCGCCTCCAGCACGATCGGGAACGACCCGTAACGGCCCGCCACCGACAACAGGTTGGAGGCCCGCAGCCGCTGCTGCCACAGCGGCATCCGCCGGTCCGGCCGCTGGCGGGGCAGCAGCAGGGCCCGCGCCGCGCACTCGCGGAACCGCGCGGCGAACAGTGCCGACCCGGGCAGCTCGCCGGTGACCGCGTCCTCCACCTCCTCGGGATCCAGCGCCACCAGGTCGGCCAGCTCGCCCGGCCGGTCCCAGCCCCCGTCGTCCGGCAGCCGCAGCACGATCCCGTCGTCGCCGTGCACGACCTGCGCGTCCGCGCCGAACCGGTCCCGCAGCCGCCGCGCCAGGGCCATCGCCCACGGCGCGTGCACCCGCGCTCCCAGCGGGGAGTGCACGACCGCGCGCCAGTCCCCGACCTGGTCGCGGAAGCGCTCGACGACCACGGTCCGGTCGTCGGGTACGTGCCCGGTGGCCTCCCGCTGCTCGGAGACGTACTCCACCAGGTTGCGCGCGGCCCACGCGTCCAGTCCCGCCCCCTCGGCCAGGGCCAGCGCCCGCGCCGGTTCCGCCGCGGCCAGCTCCCGGGTCAGCGCGCCCACCGCCCTGCCCAGCTCCGCGGGCCTGCCCTGCGCGTCGGCCTTCCAGAACGGCATCCGGCCCGGTCGCCCCGGCGCGGGGGAGACCAGCACCCGGTCGGCGGTGATCGCCTCGATCCGCCACGAGGTGGACCCCAGCACGAACACGTCGCCCACCCGAGACTCGTAGACCATCTCCTCGTCCAGCTCGCCGACCCGGGTGGGCGCCCGACTCGGCGCGGAGTCCCCGTCCCGCCCGGTCAGGTGCACCCCGTACACGCCCCGGTCGGGGATGGTGCCGCCGCTGACCACCGCCAGCCGCTGTGCGCCCGGGCGCGCCCGGAGCACGTCCGCCTCCCGGTCCCACACCAGGCGGGGGCGCAGCTCGGCGAACTCGTCCGAGGGGTAGCGGCCGGACAGCATGTCCAGGACCGACTCCAGCACCGTGTCGGCCAGGTCGGCGAAGGGCGCGGCCCGCCGGACCAGGGCGGCCAGCTCGGCCACCGGCCAGTCGTCCATGGCGGTCATCGCCACGATCTGCTGGGACAGGACGTCGAGGGGGTTGCGCGGCATCTCCAGGCGCTCGATGGCGCCCGCGCGCATCTGTCCGACCACCACGGCCGTCGCCAGCAGGTCGCCCCGGAAGCGGGGGAGGAAGACCCCGCGCGATGTCCCGCCCACCTGGTGCCCCGCCCGGCCGACCCGTTGCAGGCCGCTGGCCACCGACGGCGGCGAGGCCACCTGCACCACCAGGTCGACCGCGCCCATGTCCACGCCCAGCTCCAGGCTGGAGGTGGCCACCACGCAGCGCAGCCTCCCCCGCTTCAGCTCGTCCTCGATCAGGGTCCGCTCGGCCTTGGACATCGAGCCGTGGTGGGCGCGGGCGACCACCGGGGGGCCGCCGCGGCTGTGCCCGGACTGGGCGATGACCTGCGCGGGCACCTCCTCCGGCGGCAGGCGCCCGCCGTGCCGTTCGGCGTGCAGGTCGTTGACGCGGGCGCACAGCTTCTCCGCGGTGCGGCGCCCGTTGGTGAACACGATGGTGGAGCGGTGGGACTCCACCAGGTCCAGGACCCGCCGCTCCACGTGCGGCCACAGGGACCCGCCGCCCGGGCCCCGGGCGCCGCCGTCGTCCTCCGCGCCGCCGGAGGGCCGGACCGGCCCCGGGTCGCCGGGCTCCTCCATGTCGGGGACGGGCACCACCACGCGCAGGTCCATGCCGGGGGCGCCGGGCGGGGCGACGACGTCCGCGCCGCCCAGGAACCGCGCCACCAGGTCGGGCGGGCGCACGGTAGCCGACAGGCCGATCCGCTGCGCCGGTCGGTCCAGCAGGGCGTCCAGCCGCTCCAGGCTCAGCGCCAGGTGCGCGCCGCGCTTGCTCCCCGCGAGCGCGTGCACCTCGTCGACGATGACCGTCTCCACCCCGGCCAGCCCCTCCCTGGCCCGCGAGGTGAGCACCAGGAACAGCGACTCGGGCGTGGTGATGAGCACGTCCGGCGGCCGGGTGGCGAGCCTGCGCCGCTCGGCGGCCGGGGTGTCGCCGGTGCGCACCCCCACGGTGACCGGGGAAAGCGCGTGCCCCCCGGCCTCGGCGGCGGCCGCGATTCCGGCCAGGGGGACGCGCAGGTTGCGCTCCACGTCCGCCGCGAGGGCCTTGAGCGGGGACACGTACAGCACCCGGCAGCGGCGGGCGCGGTCCTCGGGGACGGGGGCCGAGGACAGCCGGTCCAGCGACCACAGGAAGGCCGACAGGGTCTTGCCCGAGCCGGTCGGGGCCACGACCAGCGTGTTCCTCCCGCCTTGGACCGATTCCCAGGCACTGGTCTGGGCGGGGGTGGGGCCCGCGGGAAAGGCCCGGTCGAACCAGGCTCTGGTGGCGGGTCCGAAGCGTTCGAGGGGGCGGGGCGCACGGCTCATGCCGCCAGTGTGCCCGCGGGCGGGGACAAAGGGGAGGGGGCGCGGCGGACGCCGCGATCACCGATACTGGGCCCGATGAGACTCACGGTTTTCTGGCACAACATGCACGAGCAGTTCGGCGAGGCCTACGCGCAGAGCGTGGCCCGCGACCACGTCCTGGAGGGTCTCGGCTCCCGCACGGTGGAGCAGGCGCTCGCCGACGGGGTGGCCGTCAAGGAGGTTTGGCGCGCCGTGTGCGACGCCTTCGACCTGCCCGCCTCCAGACGCTGATCCGGCGACCGACCGCCCGCGAGGCCGCATCCGTTTCGTACGTCGCATCGAACACAGGTTCGGGTAGGGTGGGTTATCCACAGGCGGACGTGGGACGTCGCGATTGTCGTAGCGACCGCGTAGCGTCGTGCTCACCATGAAGAAAAAGGCATCCACCCAACAACAGGGGTATCCCGTGGCATCTGGAGACCGAGACAAGGCTCTCGAAACAGCGCTCGCCCAGATCGAGCGGCAGTTCGGCAAGGGCTCCATCATGCGCCTGGGCGACGACGACCGCCCGCCGGTGGAGTCGATCCCCACCGGGGCGATCGCCCTCGACGTGGCGCTCGGCATCGGCGGCCTGCCCCGGGGCCGCGTCGTGGAGGTCTACGGCCCCGAGTCCAGCGGTAAGACCACCGTGGCCCTGCACGCGGTGGCCAGCGCCCAGCGGATGGGCGGCATCGCGGCCTTCGTCGACGCCGAGCACGCGCTCGACCCCGAGTACGCCAAGAAGATCGGCGTCAACACCGACGACCTGCTGCTCTCGCAGCCGGACACCGGTGAGCAGGCGCTGGAGATCGTCGACATGCTCATCCGCTCCGGCGCGGTCTCCATCATCGTCATCGACTCCGTGGCGGCCCTGGTGCCCCGCGCCGAGATCGAGGGCGAGATGGGCGACAGCCACGTCGGACTCCAGGCCCGCCTGATGTCCCAGGCGCTGCGCAAGATCGCCGGTGCGCTCCACCAGACCAACACCACCGCGATCTTCATCAACCAGCTCCGCGAGAAGGTCGGCGTCATGTTCGGCTCGCCCGAGACGACGACCGGCGGCAAGGCGCTCAAGTTCTACGCCTCGGTCCGCCTGGACGTGCGCCGCATCGAGACGCTCAAGGACGGCACCGACGCGGTCGGCAACCGCACCCGCGTCAAGGTCGTCAAGAACAAGGTCGCGCCGCCCTTCAAGCAGGCCGAGTTCGACATCCTCTACGGGGTGGGCGTCTCGCGCGAGGGCAGCCTCATCGACCTGGGCGTGGAGCACGGCATCGTCCGCAAGTCGGGCGCCTGGTACACCTACGAGGGCACCCAGCTGGGCCAGGGCAAGGAGAACGCGCGCAACTTCCTGCGCGAGAACGCCGACATGGCCAACGAGGTCGAGAAGAAGATCAAGGAGAAGCTGGGCGTGCCCGTCAAGGGCGACGACAGCGCCTCCGGCCCGGCCGCCGAACCGGCCAAGGCCGCCGCGGAGGCGGCTGCGGACCCGGCCGCCGCGGCCAAGGCTCCCGCCAAGCGCGCCGCGGCCAGGACTCCCAAGGCGCCCGCGGCTGATGCGTGAGGGGGGCCGGTCCCCGGACCGGCACCACTCCGAGGACGACGGCCCCTTCCCGGGCGGGGCCGCCCCGCCCGGGAAGGATCCCGAGGCCGAGGCCCGCGCCCTGGTCCTGCGGATGCTCACCCACTCCCCGCGCACCCGCGCCCAGCTTGAGCGGGCCCTGCACCGCCGGGAGTACGAGGAGGAGGTCGTCACCTCGGTCCTGGACACGTTCGGCGAGGCCGGGCTGATCGACGACGCCGCCTTCTCCCAGGCCTGGGTGTCCTCCCGCCACCACGGCAGACGGCTCTCCCGTCGTGCCCTGGCCCAGGAACTGCGCACCCGCGGCGTGGAGGAGGACACCGTCCGGGAGGCCGTCGGCGAACTCAGCGACCAGGACGAGGAGGAGGCCGCCCGCGACCTGGCGCGCCGCCGCCTGGCCGCCACCCGGGGCAGGGACCAGGAGACGCGGACCCGCCGCGCCCTGGGCTTCCTGGCCCGCAAGGGCTACTCCGCGGGCCTGGCCTACCGGGTGGTCCGCGAGGAGCTCGAACGCGAGGGCGTGGAGGCCGAACTCCACGCCCCCGACCCCGACTTCTGAGCCGTCACCGCCGTCCGGGCTTCGGTCCCGACGGAGACCGCCTGCGCGTGGGCACCCCGAAGCGCTGAGTCACACGAGGACCCGGAGCGTTGTACGGCGACGGCTCCGAGGCCGCCCCGCCGCCTTCCGGCCCGAAGGCCCGCGGACCCGCGCAGGGTCAGCCGCCGCGAGCGGTCGGGGCCGTGGTGTCCTTCTCCGGCCGTGGGGACCGCCCGTCCCGCCGCCCCGTTTCCGAAGGGTCAGTCGCCGGCGGTCGTCGGACCGGCGGCGGCCTCAGCGGGCCTCGGGGACCCGCCGTCCCGTCCGGGGTCCCGCGCGAGCGCGCCGGCGGTGTCCTCCGCGCTCGGGGCGTCCCCGGGGCCCTCGGGCTCCCCGGCGGCATCCGCGTCCGCTTCCGCGCCGTCCCCGGTCTCCGGCGGAACGGTCACCAGCTCCAGCGGCGCCACGTCGGCCTCGAACCCGAACACCCGCGCGTAGAAGGCCAGTTCCGACTCCAGGGAGCGGATCCGCGCCTCCTGCCCGGTGAACCCGTGCCCCTCGCCCTCGAACTCCACCAGCGCGTACGGCGCCCCGCGCCGCCCCAGCGCCGTCGCCATCGCCGTGGCCTGGTCCGGGGTCACGACCCTGTCCTCCAGGCCCTGCACCAGCAGCACCGGCACGTCGATCTCCCCGGCGCGGTTGACCGGAGAGCGCTCCCGGTACCGCTCCGCGAACCCCGGCAGCGTCCCCACCAGCGAGTCCAGGAACCGCGACTCGAAGTCGTGCGTGGTCTGACTGAACCCCAGCAGGTCGGTGACCCCGAAGAGGGACACCCCGCACGCGAACGTGTCCCCGGTCAGCGCCATCAGCGCCGTGTACCCGCCCGCGCTCGGACCGCGGATCGCCAGCCTGCGGGGATCGGCCACCCCCTGTTCCACGAGGGCCCGGGCCGCGGCCACGCAGTCCTCCACGTCCACCACGCCCCACTCCTTGTGCAGGCGCTTGCGGTACGGGCGCCCGAACCCCGTGGAACCGCCGTAGTTGACGTCCACCACACCGATCCCCCGGCTGGTGAAGTAGGCCTTGGCCAGATCGAACTCCAGAGTGCTGACCGACACCGGGCCGCCGTGCGCCCACACCACGTACGGCGCGGGGCCGTCCGCGGACGCGTCGGGGTGGGTCGGCGGGTAGACGTTCGCGTGCACCGGCGCCCCGTAGCGGCCCGGCAGCGTCTCCTGGCGGGGCACGGGCAGGTAGGCGGTGTCCGGCAGCTCCTCGGCGGCCCGGCGCAGCACCTCCACGACACCCGAGGCCGGGTCCAGCCGCACCAGGCACGGCGGCTCGGTCGGCGAGGAGGCCACCGCCACCACGGTGCGCCCGTCGGTGTCCAGCATCGACCACGTGGTCAGGCCGGTCGCCACCGGCGTCAGATCCAGGGTGTCGGGGTCGTACACGCTCGGGGTCAGGTCGGCGTGCCCGTGCAGCGCGACCACCCGGCCCGAGTCCAGCACGCAGAACGACCGGTTGCCCAGGCGGCCGGGGGAGGCGTGGAACTCCTCCTCGGCCGGGTACAGCGCCAGCGCCTGCCCGGTCATCCCCGCCTGGTACAGGTTCCACCAGCCCGGCCAGTCCGAGGCCACGTACAGCGTCGCGTCGTCGGCCCAGGTCGGGGAGACCACCGACTCGTCCACCCCGCCCTTGAGGGTGTACTCGCCGGTCAGCCCGGTCTCGCCCAGGGCGCCCACCCTCAGTTCGCTGCCGTCCCAGGGCATCCTTGGATGGTTCCACCGCACGTAGGCCAGGTGGGCGCCGTCCGGCGACGGGGTCGGGGAGGCGTAGAAGTCCGAGCCCGAGACCAGTTCGCGCACCGCGGAGGGGTCCTGCGCGCCCCGGCCCGACAGCGGTACCGACACGATCGAGCGGCGGACCGCCCCCTCCCCGTGCCTCTCGCGCACGCACAGCACGGCGCGTCCGTCCGCGCTCAGCGCGGGGTCGGCGTAGCGTGAGGCACCGTCGTCGGGGGTGAGCGGCACCGGCTCCGAGGAGCCGCGTTCCAGCAGGTAGAGGCGCTGGTCGGAGGAGTGGGAGAACACCACGCCCATGCGGGTGATGGCCTTGTCGTCGCGGCGCGGGACCGGCAGGTAGGCGCGCCCGCCGTACTCGTGCACCCGGGTCCCCGCGCTCCAGGGCGCGGGCAGCAGCTCGGTCACCGTTCCGTCGGCGTCGCGCCGCATGAGGGTGGTCCGCCCCTCCTCGGGGCGGCCCTCCTCCCACCAGACCTCCGCGCCCGCGACGGACGGGAACGCCATCCGCCGCACTCCTCGGGCGACGACACCGGCGCTGATGGGCGATGGCCAGGAGCCGTGGGGGCTCGACAGTTCAGACATGTCCGCTCAGGGTGGGTCGAGGATTCGATGCGATGACATGTCGACCTTAGTCCTCGTTCGCCTGCTTGTGCAGTCCCGAAGGGCCCTCCGCGCGCCGCCCTCCGCGGGGCCGCGAAGACGACGGCCCCGTACGCGCCGAGGGGCGCGCACGGGGCCGTACCGGCCGTGGGGAAGGAGGGGTCAGTCCTTCCGGTCCCCCTCGCCGTCCGCGTCGTCGGACCTCACCGGGCGGGACTCGTCCAGCGCGTCGGGCAGCGGCTCCTGCACGGTGGGCTCCACCGCCACGGAGCCGGCGGGGCCGCTGACCTTGGCGGTGCCGTCACCGAAGCCGCCGCCGGTGCCCGCGGGCCCGACCGGGACGTCCTCGCCGCCCGCGGGCTTGGCCGAGGGCCTGCCGCGGCGGGCGTTGCGCCGCTCCAGCCAGATCGCGACCCGGCTCAGCGAGAGGTTGATGGCGATGTAGATGGCCGCGCAGATGATCGCGGCCGGGATCACGTTGCCCTCGCGCGTGGCCAGCAGGGTGAAGCTGCGCAGCATCTCGGGGAAGGCGATGATGTAGCCCAGCGCGGAGTCCTTGAGCAGGACCACGAGCTGCGCCACGATCGCGGGCATCATCGCGGTGATCGCCTGCGGGATGAGGATCATCCGCATGTTCTGGCCCCGGGTCATCCCGATGGCCTGGGCGGCCTCGGACTGGCCCTTGGGCACCGCGAGGACCCCCGCGCGGAAGACCTCCGCCAGCACGGAGCCGTTGTACAGGGTCAGACCCGTGACGACGGCGGCCAGCGCCGAGACCTGGAAGGTGCCCGCGGGGATGTCGAACACCTGGTAGGCCACGATGGGCAGCGCCATCGTGAAGAAGATCAGCATCAGCAGCGGGATGCCGCGGAAGAACTCCACGACGGCCCCGGACGGAACGCGGATCCACCACTTGTCGGACAGGCGGCCGATGCCGAACACCAGGCCGAAGAGGATGGCCAGGACCGAGGCGGTCAGCGCCGCGGTCAGCGTGTTCTGCAGGCCCGGGACGACGTAGTCGGTCCAGGTGTCGGGCCGCAGGAACGGCTCCCACTTGTCCGAAGCCCACTCGCCCGCGGGGTTGACCGCCCAGGTGGCCGGTTCGCCCAGCGGCCCCCAGGTGAGCGGGTTGAACAGCGAGAACGCGGTGTCGCGCAGGGTGCCGTTGAACCCCAGATACAGGATGGCCAGGCCGATCAGGGCCAGGAACACCGTGACGACCGTGTAGAGGGCGTTGCGCCTGCGGGCCTTGGGGCCGGGGGCGTCGAAGAGGACGGAGCTCTGCGCGCTCATCGGACCACCGCCACGCGCTTGGAGAGCCAGCCGAAGAAGTAGCCCGTCGGCAGGGTCAGGATCAGGAAGCCGATCGCGAAACCGACGAAGGTCGGCAGGACCGGAGCGATGCCCTGGTCGAACATGAGCTTCATCTCCCTGGACGCCTCCTGAACGCCCAGCCCCGCGACGGAGGCGACGGTCGTGTTCTTGATCAGCGCGATGAGCACGCTGCCCAGCGGGCCGACGACGGTGCGCAGCGCCTGCGGGATGACGATCATCCGCAGGTTCTGGGTGAAGGTCAGGCCCAGCGAACGCGCCGCCTCCACCTGGCCGAGGGGGATCGTGTTGATCCCGGCGCGCAGCGACTCCGAGACGAAGCAGGCGGTGTAGCCGGACAGGCCGATGACGGCCCACCAGAACACGTCCCACGCGACGCTGTCGGCCAGGGCGATTCCCAGCGCGCTGTTCAGGCCCAGACCGCAGAAGAGCAGGACCAGGGTCAGCGGCGTGCTGCGGATGCCCTCGACGTAGGCGGTGGCTATGCCGCGCAGGAGCGGGACGGGGGAGACCCGCATGGCCGTGAGCAGGACGCCCAGGACGAAGGAGAAGAGGGCGCTGAGGAGGGTGAGCCGGACGGTCCATGAGAAACCGTCGACAACCCTGTCGATATTGCTGAGAAAGGCTTCCATGGGTCCCAGCTGGTCAAGGGCCGGGCGGCGGGGCCGGGGACGGCCCGCCGCGGGGCGCACGGTCGGGGAAGGGGAACCTACTGGCAGGCGTCGACCTCGGGAGCGGCCTCCTCGTAGGCGAAGTCGGTCTCGCCGAAGGCGGTCTCCAGGGCCTCGACCGCGTAGCCCTCGTCCCACATCTTCTGGACGGCGGCGTTGACCTCCTCGCACCGCTCCGTGGATCCGGCGGGCAGGCCCACGCCGTATCGCTCCTCGCCGAAGGGGTTGTTGACCACGCGGTAGGTGCCCGGGTCCTGCGCGGCGAAGCCCGCGAGGATGGTGTTGTCGGTGGTCACCGCGTCGACGGTGCCGTTGCCCAGCAGGGACAGGCACTCGGAGTAGTTGCCCGCCTCGCGCAGCTCGGCGTCGATGCCCATGTCGTCGACGATGTTGTTGGCCGAGCGGGAGCCGGAGGCCGAGCACAGGACCTTGCCAGCCAGGTCGTCGGGGCCCTGGATGTCCTCGTTGTCGGCCTGGACCAGGATGTCCTGCTGGGCCACGTAGTACGGCCCGGCGAAGTCGACGACCTGACGGCGCTCGTCGGTGATCGAGTAGGTGGCGATCACCATGTCGACGGTGCCCTGCTGGAGGAAGGACTCGCGGTTGGCGGAGGCGGCCTCGGTCCACTCGATCTGCTCGGGCTCGTAGCCCAGTTCGCCGGCGATGTAGGTGGCCACGTCCACGTCGAAGCCGACGGGGGCGTCGCCGTCCAGCAGGCCCAGGCCTGGCTGGTCGTACTTGACGCCGATGGTGATGGTGTCGCCGCCACCCTCGCCGCCGCCTTCGCCGCCACCGCTGCCGCCGCCGACGTCGGCGGTGCCACAGGCGCTGAGGGCGAAGGCCAGGGCCGCGGTGCCGCCCAGGATGGTGCTGATGCGACGGACTCGCATGTGGGGTACCTCTTCCTTGCTTCGTGCGAAGAACGCGGGGAAACCTAGTGGGTCAGGATCTTGGACAGGAAGTCCTGGGCGCGCTCGGACCGGGGGTTGGTGAAGAACTCGTCGGGGGTGTTCTCCTCGACGATCTGTCCGTCGGCCATGAAGACGACCCGATTGGCCGCGCGGCGCGCGAAGCCCATCTCGTGGGTGACCACGACCATCGTCATGCCCTCGGATGCGAGGTCGGTCATGACGTCGAGGACCTCCTGGACCATCTCCGGGTCCAGGGCCGAGGTCGGCTCGTCGAAGAGGATCACCTTGGGGTTCATCGCCAGGGCGCGGGCGATCGCCACGCGCTGCTGCTGACCCCCGGAGAGCTGCGCCGGGTACTTGTTGGCCTGGTTGCCGATCCGGACGCGCTCCAGCAGTTCCATGCCCCGGGCGTCGGCCTCGGCCTTGTTCATGCGCAGGACCTTGGTGGGGCCCAGGGTCACGTTCTGGAGCACGGTCTTGTGGGCGAACAGGTTGAACGACTGGAAGACCATGCCCACGTCGCTGCGGAGCCGGGCCAGGCCGCGGCCCTCCGCGGGCAGCGGCTGTCCGTCCAGCGTGATGGTGCCGGCGTCGATCGTCTCCAGGCGGTTGATCGTGCGGCACAGCGTCGACTTGCCGGAACCGGACGGCCCGATGACGACTACCACCTCGCCGGAGTTAACCGTCAGATCGATGTCGCGGAGCACGTGCAGGTCGCCGAAGTGCTTGTTGACGTTCTCCAGCACGACGAGAGGAGTTGAGGTCATGTTGGGGAACCTAATGGGTCCATGTTGCCGTGTCATCACGAAATCGCCGTCCGTCTGTGGAGTAGCAGACTTGTTACGGCGTGATCGGCGAAACTGTTATGGGTTTGGACGGTTGAATGACCGTTTGTCGCTCCACGTCGCGGTTCCGTTCTCCAGCGTCTCACATCGGCCACTTCCGGACGCGCTCCGCCTCCCCGTCCGCCGCGGCGCCCCGTGGAAGGCCCCGGGCGGGGGAAGCGGGTTCCTCCCGGGGTCTCCGCGCGGTCCACGGCACCGGATAGCCTGGTCCCGTGAGCCAGAGTCGTACCTACCAAGTGCGGACCTACGGCTGCCAGATGAACGTCCACGACTCCGAGCGCCTCTCCGGTCTGCTGGAGGACGCTGGGTACGCGCGCGCAGCCGAGGACACCACCGCAGACATCGTCGTCTTCAACACCTGTGCGGTCCGGGAGAACGCCGACAACCGCCTGTACGGCAACCTCGGGCACCTGCGCCCGGTCAAGGACGCCAACCCGGGGATGCAGATCGCCGTCGGGGGCTGCCTGGCGCAGAAGGACCGCGGTGAGATCGTGCGCCGCGCGCCCTGGGTCGACGTCGTGTTCGGCACCCACAACATCGGCTCCCTGCCCGCCCTGCTGGAGCGCTCCCGCGTCCAGCGGGAGGCGCAGGTGGAGATCGCCGAGTCCCTGGAGCACTTCCCCTCCACACTGCCCAGCCGCCGCGAGTCCGCGTACGCGGCGTGGGTGTCGGTCTCCGTGGGCTGCAACAACACCTGCACCTTCTGCATCGTGCCCGCGCTGCGCGGCAAGGAGCAGGACCGCCGCCCCGGCGACGTGCTCGCCGAGGTGCGCGCCCTGGTCGACGAGGGCGTCAGCGAGATCACCCTGCTCGGCCAGAACGTCAACGCCTACGGCAGCGGCTTCGGCGACCGGCAGGCCTTCTCCAAGCTGCTGCGCGCCTGCGGCGAGATCGAGGGGCTGGAACGGGTGCGCTTCACCTCCCCGCACCCGCGCGACTTCACCGACGACGTCATCGAGGCCATGGCCGAGACCCCCAACGTCATGCCGCAGCTGCACATGCCGCTCCAGTCGGGGTCGAGCCGGGTCCTCAAGGCCATGCGCCGCTCCTACCGCCAGGAGCGCTTCCTCGGCATCGTGGAGAAGGTGCGCGCCGCCATGCCGCACGCCGCGATCACCACCGACATCATCGTGGGCTTCCCCGGCGAGACCGAGGAGGACTTCCAGGAGACGCTGCACGTGGTCCGCGAGGCGCGGTTCTCGATGGCGTTCACCTTCCAGTACTCCAAGCGCCCCGGGACCCCCGCCGCGACCATGGAGGACCAGGTCCCGCCGGAGGTGGTCAAGGACCGCTACCAGCGCCTGGTCGACCTCCAGGACCAGATCTCCTGGGAGGAGAACCAGAAGCTGGTCGGCCGCGAGGTCGAGCTGCTGGTCGCCGAGGGCGAGGGCAGGAAGGACGGCGAGCACCGCCGACTGTCCGGCCGCGCCCCCGACAACCGCCTCGTGCACTTCGCGGTCGGTGACGGCGACGACCCCCGCCCCGGCGACACGGTGACCGTGGAGGTCACCTACGCCGCCCCGCACCACCTGGTGGCCGACTCCGGTGTGCGCGCCCTGCGGCGCACCCGCGCGGGCGACGCCTGGGCGGCCCGCAACGGCCGACCGGCCCAGGAGGGCAAGCCGCAGGTGCTCCTGGGCATGCCCCGGATCGGCGTTCCGGCCGAGGAGCCGGCCCCGGCGGGCGGCTGCTGCGAGATCTGACCCCGAGACCGCACCGGCAGCGGCCCCGGCGCATCGGCGCCGGGGCCGCTGCCGCCCGCGCGGCCGGGCCGACGGCCGTCCCGCCTCGGCTCCGGCGGGAGCCGCGCGGAGCGGGCTTGCCGGCCGGGCCTCAGAGCTGGACGGGCAGACTGTCCAACCGCATCGCGCCCGGCACCCGTCCGGGCAGGGGCTCGCGGCCGGGGGCCGGGGACAGGCCGGGGTGGGCGGCCAGCAGGGAACCGACCGCCACCTCGCCCTCCTGGCGGGCCAGGGCCGCGCCCAGGCAGTAGTGGATGCCGTGGCCGAACCCCACGTGCTCCTCGCCGGGCCTGCCCTGGTGGCGGGTGATGTCGAACCGGTGCGGGTCCGGGTGGACCCTCGGGTCGCGGTTGGCGCCCGCCAGGACCGCTATCGCCCGCTCGCCCGCGGCCACGCGGCCGCACCTGAGTTCGACGTCCTCCGCCGCGTACCGCGCCTTGGAGATCACGGCGGTGCCCCCGTAGCGGAGCATCTCGTGCACGGCGGAGGGCAGCAGCCCGGGGTCGTGCCGCAGCATCTCCCACTGGGCCGGGTGGTCGAGCAGGGCCCGCACCCCGTTGCCCAGCAGGTGCGCGGTGGTCTCGTGCCCGGCGATGACGAGGGTGAACACCAGGGTGATCAGCTCGCTCTCGCTCATGCGCCCGCCGTCCTCGTCGCGCGCCCTGACCAGGGCGCCGAGCAGGTCCCCGCTCGGGCGGGCCCGGCGCTCGGCGAGCATCCCCTCGACGTGGCCGATCATCTCGCCGAGAGCGTCGTTCATCAGCTCGGGCCTGGTGGGGTCGAACCGGGACAGCTGGTCGCTCCACGCCCGCCAGGTCCCGCGGTCCTCCTCCGGAACGCCGACCAGGTCGCAGATGACCGCGATCGGCAGCGGATAGGAGAAGTGCGGCATGAGGTCCACGACCCCGTCCCGGTCGGCGAGGTCGGGCAGCCGCGCGAGCAGGTCGTCGGTGATGCGCTGGACCGCGGGCCGCAGTTCGTTGACCCGGCGCACGGTGAAGGTGCGCGAGACCAGCTTGCGCAGCCGGGTGTGGTCGCCGCCGTCCTTGTCCAGGAGGGACTCGGTCAGGTAGGTGATCAGATCGGGGCGGATGCCCAGGCCCCTGAGCGCGTCGGAGCGGGTGGTGGAGGCCCGGTCCCCCGGCACGTTCGCGGGGTCCAGCACGAAGCGCCGGTCACTGAGGATGGTCCGCACGTCCTCGTCGTCGACGAAGAGGACGGCCTCCCGGGTGTCCACGAACAGGGCCGGTGCCGAGCCGCCCGCGGCCCGGACCCGGTCGATCACGGAGAGGGGGTCGGCGGTGAACTCGGGGGAGCGCAGGTCGATCACTTCGTCGGACGGGGTCGCGGCTGTCATGGGCCCTCCTCTGGGGCTCAGGTGGAGCGTGTCGTCTGTTTCTGCCGGGTGATCTCCGAGTACAGGCGCTCGTCCAGCGCGGAGAAGAGCGCCAGGGCCCTGTCCCGGGCCCGACGGGTGTCCTCCGGGGAGGCGTCCTGTTCCAGGAGCAGACGGATGCTCCTGGCCATGAGTTCGGCGCGCGTGCCGTGGTCGGGCACGCGCATGCCCTGGCTCTCCAGCACCGGGGGTGTGACCAGGTGGCCCATGACCAGGGAGTTGTAGGCGTACAGCTGTTCGTCGGGGGAGCGGTCTCCGTTGAGCAGGCCGTGCCCGCGCAGGATGTCCCAGTAGGTCCGCAGGGCCCTCTGCCGCTCCCGGACGGTGTCGCCGACCAGGGCGGCAGCGTCGCGGGAGAGGTTGCCCAGGGTCTCTGTTCCGTTGGCGAACAGCGCTCGGATGGTCGGCGAGTCCAGGTGGAACAGGTAGAGGGCGCGCGCGACCTCGCTGGGCCGGACGTTCTCGGGTGAGGCCCGCATGGAGTCCAGGATCTGGCGCAGCACGCCGAGCTGCGCCCGCATGACCACCGTGAGTAGGAGCGCCTCCTTGGTGGAGAAGTGCAGGTAGACGGTCCCCTTGCCGATCTTGGCCCGCCGGGCGACGTCCTCGATGGTGATCTTGCGGTGCCCCCAGGCGACCATCAGCTCCTCCGCCGCGTCCAGGATGCGGTCGGCGCGCAGTTCGCGCTCGCTGGCGGTCGGGGGTGTGGATGGGGCCACGGTGTACTCCTGCGAGTCGAGGGCATGCGAGGTGCTGCTGACCACGCTTGTTGACGCCGATGACCATATCTCCACCTCCCCCTCTCTGACTGTGTGACCAGATTTCAAAACTGGTCACACAGTCAAATTAGGCCACCAGGGAGGCGGGGGCAAGGGTTTTCGGGAGGGAAGGCCGGAAGCGGGTCGTACAGGACCGACGACCGGGCCCTTGGCGGGCCCGGCCGTCACGTGCGGGCGGGTGTGCGGCGGACGCGGAACCGCCGCGGGGTCACCGCGCGGAGCGGGGCACCCAGGTCGACACGTCCACCAGCGCCTCGCCCGGCTCGTCCGAGGTCCCCGACAGCGCCCGCTCCACCTGGGCCAGAGCGCGTTCCACCAGGTCGGGGGAGTCGTAGGGGAGCCAGCGCACCCGCGGGTCGCGCCGGAACCACGACTCCTGGCGGCGGGCGAACCGGCGGGTGGCCTGTGCGGTGTCCGCCTTGGCCTCCTCCTCGGACAGTTCGCCGTCCAGCTGGGCGAGTGCCTGTGCGTAACCGAGCGCGCGCGAGGCGGTCCGGCCCTCACGCAGCCCGAGCTTGTCCAGCTCGCGGACCTCCTCCAGCAGGCCCTGCTCCCACATGCGGTCCACGCGGGTGCCGATGCGCTCGTCCAGTTCGGTGCGCGGAGCCGTCAGGCCGATCTGCGTGCACGGGTAGAAGGAGGTGTGGTCGGGCAGGTTCGCGGTGAACGGCTCCCCGGTCAGCTCGATGACCTCCAAGGCGCGCACGATCCGCCGCCCGTTGCCCGGCAGGATGGCGCGGGCCGCCGCGGGGTCGGCCTCGGCCAGGCGGGCGTGCAGCACGCCCGGGCCGACGTCGCCGAGCTCCGCCTCCAGGCGCGAGCGGACCGCGGGGTCGGTGCCGGGGAAGTTCAGGTGGTCCAGGACCGCGCGCACGTACAGGCCCGAACCGCCGACCAGGACCGGAATGACGTCGCGGTCGGCGCACTGCTCGACGCGGTCGCGGGCCATGTCCTGGTAGCTGGCCACGTCCGCGGGCTCGCTGACCTCCCACACGTCGAGCAGGTGGTGGGGCACCCCGCGTCTCTCGGCGCCGGTGAGCTTGGCGGTGCCGATGTCCATGCCGCGGTAGAGCTGCATGGAGTCGGCGTTGATCACCTCGCCCCGGCGTCCCGTGCGCTCCTCCAGCCGCAGCGCCACCTCGACGGCCAGGTCCGACTTGCCCACAGCGGTCGGGCCGACGACCGCGATCACCTTGATCATTCCTTCAGCGTAGTCAGCCCCGGGCCCGGCCGGACCGTCGAGCGGCGGACGGGGGAGGTGGCCGTCCGCGCCTAGGATGGTCGGCATGCGATTCGCCAAGGGCCACGGAACAGAGAACGACTTCGTGATCCTCCCCGACCCCGACGGGGAGCTGGACCTCACGGAGGAGGCCGTCCGCCTGCTGTGCGACCGCCGGGCCGGGATCGGCGCGGACGGCGTCCTGCGGGTGGTGCGCACGCGCGCCCTCGGTGAGGCCCTCGCCCCGGCCGCCCGCACGGCCGAGCGCTCCGAGTGGTTCATGGACTACCGCAACGCCGACGGGAGCGTCGCCGAGATGTGCGGCAACGGTGTGCGGGTCTTCGCCCGCTACCTGCTGCACGCCGGGCTCGTCGAGGGAGACCGCTTCGAGGTGGGCACCCGCGACGGGGCCAAGGAGGTCCAGGTGGAGGCCGACGGCGGCATCACCATAGACATGGGCCGCGTGGAGATGCAGGGGACCTCCTCCGCCAAGCTCGCCCGGCAGGTGGTGCACGGTGAGCAGATCTCCGTGGGCAACCCGCACCTGGCCTGCGAGGTGGCCGTGCCGGTCGTCGAGGTGGACCTGAGTGAGCTGCCGGTGCTGGACGTGGAGGCCTTTCCCGCCGGAGCGAACGTCGAGGTGTACCGCGAGGTGGCTCCGGGCGTGCTGGAGATGCGCGTGTACGAGAGGGGATCCGGGGAGACCCGCTCCTGCGGGACCGGGATCGTCGCCGCCGCTGCCGCCGCCACCCCCCGTGGGGAGAGCGCGACCTGGAGGGTGCGGGTCCTCGGGGGCGAGTGCACTGTTCTCCTGGACGCGGACGGCGCGAGGCTGAGCGGCCCGGCCGTCATCGTGGCCGAGGGTGAGACGAGCCTGATCTGACCCCCGGATGAGGTCGCGAGCCTCAGCCGGAGGGTTGAGGGCGCGTGGTCGCGCTCGACCACCACGGCTCGCCCCGCCGACCCCGAACGCTCACCGGCGCCCTAGCAGCTGCCCGATGGTCAACCCTCGCAGTGAGGCGTCCAGTACCCGGGCGGTGTGGGTCACCGCCACCGGCGAGCCCGCGCGGTCCATGGCGGAGGCTATCTGGAGCGAGCACCCCGGGTTCCCCGACACCAGGACGTCTGCGCCGGTGGAGGCCACGTCCCGCCCCTTGCGGTCGCCGAGCTCGCGGGCGGCCTCGGGCTTGAGCAGGTTGTACACCCCCGCCGAGCCGCAGCAGATCTCGCCGTTTGGCAGGTCGGACACGCGCAGCTCCGGAATCCCCGCGAGCAGGGCGCGGGGCGGCCGGGTGACGCCCTGGCCGTGGGAGAGGTGGCACGCGTCGTGGTAGGCCACGTGCAGGGGGAGGGGATGTCGCTCGGCCCGCGGTCCCAGCTCCACCAGGAACTCGGTGAGGTCCGCGACCAGCTCGGCCTGGGCGCGTCCCCGGCGCACCCAGGCCCGGTCCGCGCCCGCCTCGGCCAGGGTGCGGTCGAAGTGCTTCATGCCGGACCCGCACCCGGCCGAGTTGACTACGATCCGGTCCACCCGCTCGCGTTCGAACACCTCGATCAGGCTCCGGGCTAGGTCGGCCGACTCCTCCATCCGCCCGGCGTGCCCGGACAGGGCCCCGCAGCAGCCCTGGGCGCGGGGGATGACCACGTCACAGCCCTCCAGGGCCAGCACCCGCGCGGTCGCGGTGTTGACCTCGGGGAAGAACGCGCCCTGCACGCAGCCCACCAGCATGCCCACCCGCGTCCGTGCCCGCCCCACCGCGGGCACCAGCTCCGGCAGGGCGGGAGGGGGAGACGACAGCGGCGGCGAGATGCGCTCCATGGTGGCCAGGGCCGGGGAGACCCGCTCCAGCAGCCCCGTGCGCCGCACCAGCGAGGAGACGCCGCTGGCCTGGTAGGCGCGCAGCGGTCCGCGCAGCAGCCCCAGCCTGCGCCGGTACGGGAACAGCGCGAAGACCGCCCCGCGCAGCGCCCGCTCGCCCGCGGGCCGCTCGTGCTCCCTCTCCACCCGGTGCCGGGTGGTGTCGATGAGCGCGTCGTAGGCCACCCCCGAGGGGCAGGCGGACACGCACGCCAGGCAGCCCAGGCAGTTGTCGAAGTGTCCGACCGCGGCCTCGGTCAGCACGTCCTCGTCGTGCGTCTGCGCCATCAGGTGGATCCGCCCGCGCGGCGAGTCCATCTCCTGGCCCCACAGCACGTGCGTGGGGCAGGTGGGCAGGCAGAAACCGCAGTGGACGCAGTCGTTGAGCAGGTCGGAGAACAGCCGGTCGCGCTCGTCCGCGGTCGTCGGGTCGGTCACGGGCCCTCCAAGGGTGTGCGCACGTGTTCAGATGCCCCCCGCGAAGCGCCCGGGGGCCAGGCGGTGTCCGGGATCGAGGGAGTCCTTGACCGCCCGCATCAGCGGCAGTCCGGCGACCTCGCCCCACAGGTCCACACCGGCGGCGTGGACGTGCGGTTCCGCGCGCAGCAGGGTCATCGTCCAGCCGGGCACCGAGCGCACGCCGTCGAGCACGGCCGCCACCTCGGCGGCCCCGGCGCCCGGCGGGAAGGACGCGTACAGCGCGCCCGCCCGGGCCGAGCCGCTGACGTCCGCGCCGGACAGGTCGTGCACCCGCACCGCGGCCCGCACGCTCTCGGCGGGCGGCACCGACACCAGGGCGAGCGTGCCCTCGGCGGGCAGTACGCCCCAGCCCTCGGGCAGGGCGTCGGCCACCTCGGGCTCCGCGCCGGTGGCCGCGGCGATCTCGGCCACCCGCGACCCGACGCCGTCCGGGGTGCCCTCCAGCGCCACCCGCAGGCTCGCCGAGGGCCAGTCCAGCTCGACCGCCGCGGGCGTCGCCGTGCATCCGCGCAGTGCCTTCAGCAGGCTGTCGGCGTGTTCGGCGGAGGACGCGGGGAGGGTGAGCACGCGCAGGGCCCGGGGGAGCGGGTGCAGGCGGAAGGCCACCGAGGCGATCACGCCCAGGGTGCCCAGGCCGCCGGTGTGCAGCTTGGCCAGGTCGTACCCGGCCACGTTCTTGACCACCCGGCCTCCGCTGCGAGCCACCACGCCGTCGGCGCGCACCACCGTCATCCCGATGACCAGGTCGCGAAGCGCTCCGGTGAGCAGGCGGCGGGGGCCGCTCACGCCCGTGGCCACCATCCCGCCCACGGTGCCGCCCGTGCGCACGGGGTCCGCCGACAGCCGCTGCCCGGCGGCGGCCAGCACGTCGTACAGTTCGGCCACGGGGGTTCCCGCGCCGACCTCCACCACCAGGTCGCCCGCGATGTGCTCGATCCACGACAGGTCCGCGGTGTCCACGAGCAGGTCCAACCCGCGCGGGAGGCCGCCCCAGTCCAGGGCCGTGCCCCCGCCGCGCGCGACGACGGTCAGGCCCCGCCGGGCGGCGGACGCCATCACCCGGCCCAGAGCCCGGGTGTCGGCGGGACGCGCCACGCGCGCGGGGACGAGGCCGCCCACCGCGTCGGCGCCGGTCCCCTCCCGCTGGGCGCCGCCCCGGGCGTCCGGTCCCTCGACGAGTGTCACGCGTTCTCCCCCCGTGCCCGCGGTCCGCCCGCGCTTCAGAACTGCTCGGCCCTTCCCGCCTCCACCAGCGGGTGCACTCCCGTGCGCACCCCGGGCCGCTCGCCGCACAGGCGCGGGGTGGGCAGCAGCTTGTCCGGGTTGGCGATCCCGTCCGGGTCCAGGGCCCGACGGAACAGGTCGAAGGTGGCCAGGTCGTCGGGGCCGTACATGCGCGGCATCTTGCACGCCTTGTCCACGCCCACCCCGTGCTCGCCGGTGATGGAGCCGCCGTGTTCGATGCACAGGTCCAGGATGGCTCCGGAGACCTCCTCGGCCCGCTCCGCCGCGCCCGGCTCCGCGTCGTCGAAGAGCACGAGCGGGTGCAGGTTGCCGTCCCCGGCGTGGAAGACGTTGGCGACGCGGATACCCGAGGCCGCCGACAGTTCGGTGATGCGCCGCAGCACCTCGGGCAGGGCGGTGCGCGGCACGACGCCGTCCTGGACGATGTAGGCGGGGCTGATCCGGCCGACGGCGGCGAAGGCCGACTTGCGGCCCTTCCAGATCCGGGCGCGCTCGTCGGCGTCGTCGGCGGTGCGGGTCTCGAAGGCTCCCGCCTCCGCGCAAAGCCGGGTGACCTCGGCGAGCTGCGCCTCGACCTCCTCGGCGGGCCCGTCCAGCTCCACGACCAGCACGGCCGCGGCGCCCGCGGGGTAGTCGCAGGCCACGGCCCTCTCGGCGGCCTCGATGGCCAGCGCGTCCATCATCTCCACGGCCGAGGGCAGCACCCCGGCGGAGATGATGGAGCTGACCGCCCGGCCGCCGGCGTCCATCGAGGCGAACGCCGACAGCAGGGTGACGGTGCGTTCCGGCGACCGGGTGAGGCCGACGGTGATCCGTGTGGCCACGCCCAGGGTGCCCTCGGAGCCGATGAAGGCCCCGACGAGGTCGTAGCCGTGCGCGCCTGGGTTCTTGCCGCCCAGGCTCACCAGCTCGCCGGAGGGGGTGACGATGTCCAGGCCGCGCACGTGGTTGACGGTGAACCCGTACTTGAGGCAGTGGGCGCCGCCGGAGTTCTCTGCGACGTTGCCGCCCACGGAGCACACCTGCTGGCTGGAGGGGTCGGGCGCGTAGTAGTAGCCGTGGGGCGCGGCGGCGCGGGTGACGTCCAGGTTGGCCACACCGGGTTCGACGACCGCGCACTCGTTCTCGACGTCGATCTCCAGGACGCGGCGCATGCGCGAGGTGACCAGCAGGACGCCCTCGGCGTGGGGGAGCGCGCCCGCGGACAGGCCGGTGCCCGCGCCGCGCGGGACGAAGGGCACGCCGTTCTCGGCGCACAGGCGTACGACGGCGGCGACCTGGTCGGCGGTGGTGGGCAGCACCACGACGCCGGGGAGGGCGCGGTGGTGGGGCAGCCCGTCGCTCTCGTAGGTGCGGCGCCGGGCGGTGTCGGTGAGCACGCCGTCCTCGCCGCAGATCCGGCGCAGCCGCGGGACGAGTCCGGCCACGGCCGCCTGCGCCGTATCGGTCTCGGACATGGGCGCCTCCCGGTTCCACCTGCGCGGACACGGACGGTCCCGCCCGCTCGCGGACGCGACCTCGCAATGTGAACGTACGACTGCACCCCTCGCGTAGGCAAGGGGTGCAGTGGAAGTTGTCTTCCGTGTTATGAAATCAGTGTCGGGTCACGGCATGCGCTCGTAGGCGGGCAGCGTCAGGAAGTCGACGTACTCGTCGGCCAGGGCCACCTCGGTGAAGAGCTCTCCGGCCTGCTGGTACAGGTCCTCGTCGAAGTCCGCGCCCAGCTGCTCGCGGATGGCGGCTAGCTCCTCGTCGATGATTCCCCGGACCAGGTCGGCGGTGACCTTGGGGCCGTTGTCGAGCGTGATGTCGTTGTGCAGCCACTGCCAGACCTGGGAGCGGGAGATCTCGGCGGTCGCGGCGTCCTCCATGAGGTTGTGGATGGCCACCGCGCCGTTGCCGCCCATCCACGTCGCCAGGTACTGCAGGGCGACGTTGACGTTGCCGCGCAGGCCCGCGAGGGTGACCCCGCCCGGGGTCCTGTCCACGGCCAGCAGGTCCTCGGCCGAGACCTCGACATCGGGGCGCTGCTTGTCGATCTGGTTGGGGCGCTCGCCCAGGACGCCGTCGAAGACCTCCATGGCCACCGGGACCAGGCCCGGGTGCGCGACCCAGGAACCGTCGAAGCCGTCGCCGGACTCGCGGGACTTGTCGTCGCGGACCTTGGCGAAGGCGGTCCTGTTGACCTCTTCGTCCTTGCGGGAGGGGATGAAGGCCGCCATGCCGCCGATGGCGTGGGCGCCGCGCTTGTGGCAGGTCTTGACCAGCAGTTCGGTGTAGGCGCGCATCATCGGCGCGGTCATCGTGACGGCGTTGCGCTCGGGCAGCAGGAACCTGCGGCCGCGGGTGCGATGCGTCTTGATGATGCTGAACAGGTAGTCCCAGCGGCCCGCGTTGAGGCCCGCGGAGTGCTCGCGCAGCTCGTAGAGGATCTCCTCCATCTCGAACGCGGCCGGGATGGTCTCGATGAGGCAGGTCGCGCGGATGGTGCCGCGCGCGATGCCCAGGCGCTCCTGTGCCAGGACGAAGACGTCGTTCCACAGGCGCGCCTCGAGGTGGCTCTGCATCTTGGGCAGGTAGAAGTAGGGGCCCCTGCCCTTGTCGATCTGGCGCTGGGCGCAGTGGAAGAAGTAGAGGGCGAAGTCCAGCAGGCCGCCGCTGACGCGCTCGCCGTCCACGAGGACGTGCTTCTCGTCCAGGTGCCAGCCGCGCGGGCGGACGACGACGGTGGCGAGCTCGCCGTCCTCCTTCAGGGCGTAGGCCTTGCCCTGGGGGGAGGTGAAGTCGATGGTGCGGTCGAGGGCGTCGCGCA
Organism: Nocardiopsis akebiae; assembly: GCF_018316795.1. Classification (NCBI taxonomy): domain Bacteria; kingdom Bacillati; phylum Actinomycetota; class Actinomycetes; order Streptosporangiales; family Nocardiopsidaceae; genus Nocardiopsis; species Nocardiopsis akebiae. The sequence continues at coordinate 5,209,670 of NZ_CP074132.1, read as the reverse complement.
GGTTGAGCTGGCCCCCGATCATGTTCTCCCACAGCGGGGTGTTGGCGTCCTCGAAGTCTGCCAGCCACACCTTGGCGCCTGAGTTGAGCGCGTTGATGGTCATCTTGCGGTCGGTGGGGCCGGTGATCTCCACTCGGCGGTCCGTGATGCCCGGGGCGGGAGGGGCGACCCGCCAGCTGTCGTCCTCACGGATGTGCTTGGTCTCGGGGAGGAAGTCGAGGTCGGCTCCGGCCGAGATCTGCTCCTGCCTGGCCACCCGGGCCTGTAGGAGCTCCTGACGGCGCGCCTCGAAGGCGCGGTGCAGTTCGGCGACGAGGGCGAGGGCGTCCTCGGTGAGGATTTCGTCGAACCGTTCGTGGAGGGGGCCGGTGATCTCGACCCCGTGCGTGGCGCCCATGGAAAACCTTCCGCAATACGAAATAAGCTTCTGGTATGTGGAAAACGAAGCTACCGCCCGGTTCGCGGACGGTCAACGTCGCGCGTGTCTCACTGACCGGGGAGTTTCCCTGGACGGGAAGGTCGCGAAAACTTCTCCCGCGGCGTCGGCGCCCGTCGTCGGGACGGACACGGGACCCGGCTCGGGTCCCGTGGAGTGTCGTGCCCGCCGTGCCCTGCGATAATTCAGGTGCCCCCGTGGAGGCGAGATGCCACCATCGACAGGGCACCCGCCACCGCCCGGTCGCGGGAAGAATCGGGACGGCGGCCACGTTGACCCACCTGGAGGGATATGAATACAGCTGACACCCGCGGAAGCGTCCACGACGGCCACGAGGCCGAGGACGCGTTCCGCGAGGCGATCACCGTCGGGGACGGGGTCGACGCACACGACGCGTCCCGCGAGGCCGGGGCCACCGGCGGTGACCGCTACGACGACCCGGACAACGCCCCCGACCAGGGCGAGATGGAACTCGCCGAGCGCCACGCGCTGCGCCGGGTTCCGGGACTGTCCACCGAACTCACCGACGTCACCGAGGTCGAGTACCGCTCCCTGAGGCTGGAGCGCGTCATCCTCATCGGCGTGTGGACCAGCGGCTCACAGACCGACGCGGACAACTCGCTCACCGAGCTCGCCGCCCTGTCCGAGACCGCGGGCGCGCTCGTGCTGGAGGGGGTCACCCAGCGCCGCTCCAAGCCCGACCCCGCCACCTACGTCGGCAAGGGCAAGGCCGCCGAACTGCGCGACATCGTGGAGGCCACCGGCGCCGACACCGTGATCTGTGACGGGGAGCTCACGCCCGGCCAGCTGCGCCAGCTGGAGGACGTGGTCAAGGTCAAGGTGATCGACCGCACGGCCCTGATCCTGGACATCTTCGCCCAGCACGCGCGCAGCAGCGAGGGCAAGGCCCAGGTCGAGCTCGCCCAGCTCAGCTACCTGCTGCCGCGACTGCGCGGCTGGGGTGACGCCCTGTCCCGTCAGGCGGGCGGCTCCGGCGGCGGTGGCGCGGGCGGCGGCGTGGGACTGCGCGGCCCGGGTGAGACCAAGATCGAGACCGACCGTCGGCGCATCAACGACAAGATGGCCAAGCTGCGCCGCCAGCTCGCCCACATGCGCACCGCCCGCGACGTCAAGCGCGACGTCCGGCGCACCCGCTCGGTGCCGTCCGTGGCCATCGCCGGGTACACCAACGCGGGCAAGTCGAGCCTGCTCAACCGGCTGACCGGTGCCGGAGTCCTGGTCGAGAACGCCCTGTTCGCCACCCTGGACCCGACCGTGCGCCAGGCCCGCACGCCCGACGGCCGCGGGTTCACGCTCAGCGACACAGTCGGCTTCGTCCGGCACCTGCCGCACCAGCTCGTGGAGGCCTTCCGCTCCACCCTGGAGGAGGTCGCCGACTCCGACCTGGTCCTGCACGTGGTCGACGGGTCCCACCCCGACCCCGAGAGCCAGATCAGCGCGGTCCGGCACGTCTTCGCCGACATCGACGCCGGTGACGTGCCCGAGCTCATCGTGGTCAACAAGGTGGACGCCGCCGACCCCGACGTGCTCAAGGCGCTGCGCACCCGCTACCCGGACATGGTCGAGGTGTCGGCCCGTACCGGCGAGGGCGTCCCCGCGCTGGTGGAGGCGGTCGCCGCGGCGCTGCCCGAGCTGGCGCACGAGGTCCGGGCGCTCGTCCCGTACTCGCGGGGCGACCTCATCGCCCGGATCCACGAGGAGGGGCGCATCCTCAGCGAGGAGCACACCGCCGAGGGCACGGCGATCCACGCCTTCGTGCCTGCCCTGCTCGCGGGCAGACTCGACGAGTACACGCCCAGCACGGCCTGAGGCACGCGCGGCCCGCCGCGCACGGCCGGGGCGCCCCCTCACCGGGCGCCCCGGCCCCGCCGTGTCCGGAGGCGGGCCCCGGCGGCGCACGGACGCCTCCCCGTCCGGTCGGCGCACGCGAACACCCAGACCACCGGGGCCGCCGATGGCACCGGTCACCCGGTGCGCTCGCGGCCTTTGTCGGGCGACCGTCCTATTCGTCCTTCCGGGGAGGTGTACACGGAGTCCGCGGATGGACTACGGTTTTGGAGCACTGGCCGCCAGTGGCCGCTGTCCCGCGACAGCCGCCCCCTGTACCACTGTCACGGCACCGCGGCGGCCGCAGGCCGCCCCACCGGCTCCGTCGGACCGCTCCAGATACGAGGTCGCCATGCCCGCCCGTGTATCCCACGACCGTGTCCCGCAGTCGCACCGGTTGACCTGACCGGCGAGGGCGGACGACCCCATGACGGCGGTACTCCTCAGCAACATCGGTCGGCTGTGGACCGGGAGCGAGCTGATCACCAAGGCCGCGCTCCTGATGGACGACGACCGGGTGGCCTGGGTCGGGCCCGCCGCCGAGCTCCCCCAGAGCGTCCCGGGCGTGGTGGACGACCTCACCGACGTCGACGACGTCGTCAACATCGGCGGCGGCATGATCACCCCCGGGCTGATCGACGCCCACTGCCACCCCGTGTACGCGGGGGACCGCTACGCCGAGGTCAACATGTGGGCCAAGGGCGCCTCCAAGGGGGACATCTTCGCGGCCGGGGGCGGTGTCTCCACCACCGTCACCATCACCCGCGGTACCGACCCCTGGACCCTGTGCAACGCGGTCCGCGAACGGCTCCGGCACTGGGTGCTGACCGGTACCACCACCGTGGAGGCCAAGACCGGCTACCACCTGACCAGGGACGGCGAACTGGCCGACGTGCGCCTGCTGCGCTCCCTGGAGGAGGAACCGGGCATGCCGCGCCTGCACGTCACCTTCTTCCCCGCGCACGGGGTGCCGCCCGAGTTCTTCGGCAGACCCAGGGAGTACGCGGCCACCGCCGCCTCCTGGCTCAACGACGCCGCGCTGGCCGGTGCCGACGGGGTGGACGTGTACTGCGACAACCAGCAGTTCACCACCGAGGACGCCCGCATGCTGCTGGGGGTGGGCCAGACCGCGGGACTGCGCACCACCCTGCACGCCTGCTCGCGCCCCCGGCACGGCGCCGTGCGCATGGCCGCCGAGATGGGCTGCTCCTCCGTGGACCTGCTGCACGAGACCGACGAGCAGGACGTCCTGGCGCTGGCCGCCACCCGCACGCCGGTGGTGGCCTGCCCGACGACCTCGCTGCACGAGCGCCGCACACCGCCGGTGCGTGCGCTGCTCGACCACGGCGTGCCCATCGGTCTGGGCACCGACCACAACCCCGGCCAGTCGGGCACGATGTCGATGCCCCTGGTGATCTCGCTGGCCATCTCCATGTTCGAGATGACCGTGCAGGAGGCCCTGCACGCCGCCACGGTGGGCAGCGCACGCGCCCTGGGCCTGACCGACCGGGGCGTGCTCGCGCCCGGCAGCCTGGCCGACCTCGTCCAGTGGGACGCCGACCACGAGGGCGCCTTCGCCTGGTCGATGGGCCTCAACACCCTGCGGGTGTGGCAGGGCGGCAGGACCATCCGCTGAGGCGGCGCCTCCGCCGCCCGAAGCGGCCCTTCGGGCCCGCCGCTAACGCCTGCCGCGGGCCCGGGCGATCTCGATGACGGCCCGCTCCAGCGCGTACTCGGGGTCGCGTCCGGCGCCCTTGATGAGCGCGTCGGTCTCGGCGACCACCGCCATGGCGCGGGTGACGCCCGCCGGGCTCCACCCCCGCGCCTGCTGACGCAGGGTCCGCAGCTTCCACGGCGGGACCCTGGCGCGCTTGGCCAGGTCCGCCTCGGACATGCCGCGCGGCGGCTGGGCGGCCACGGCGATACCGCGCACCGCACCGGCCAACGCGCTGTTGATCAGCACCGGGGCCGTACCCACCGCCAGCGACCAGCGCAACTGCTCCAGCGCCTCGGGCAGGCGCCCCTCCACGGCGCGGTCGGCCACGGTGAAACCCGACGCCTCCGCCTTGCCGGAGTGGTACCTGGCCACCGCCGCGGCGTCCACCCGGCCCTCGGTGTCGGCGATCAGCTGGGTGCAGGCCGCCGCGATCTCGCGCAGCTCGCTGCCGACCGCGTCCACCAGCGCCTGCGCGGCGTCGGCGGTGATCTGGCGTCCCGCCTGGGAGAACTCGCCCTTGACGAAGGCCACCCGCTCGGCGGGTTTGCTCGGCCCCTTGCAGTCCACGCGGTGGGCACCCGCCTTGACCGCTGCCTGGAGCAGGGCCTTGCCCTTGTTGCCGCCCGCGTGGGTGAGCACGAGGTTGACGTCGTCGGCCGGGTCCCCGAGGTAGTCGGTGACGGTCGCCGCCAAGTCCTTGGTCAGGTCCTGGGACGAGCGCAGCACCACCACCCGCCGATCGCCGAACAGCGAGGGCGAGGTCACCTCGACGAGCGTGGACATCCCCACCTGGGCGGGCAGCAGGTCGTGGACGTCCACGCCGGGGTCGGCCTCGCGGACCGCCGCGACGACGGAGGCGACGGCCCGGTCGACGAGGAGTTCCTCGTCCCCGACGATGATCGTGAGCAGGGCGGGTGCAGGCATACACAGAGGATGCCACGCCCCACCGACCAGCCGGACGCCCGTCGCGCGCCCGGCGGGCACGCGACCGTCACATGGTCGGCGGGCGCGCTCCCGCCCCGTCGCCCGCACCGACCGTGACCGGTGAGCCCCGTACGCGGTGCCTCCCGCTCCCCCACCCCCTCACCGTGCCGTCCTCCGCCGCCCCGCCCCCCAGGGCGCCGCCTCCTACCGCGCGGGGTCGGGCCCGCGCACCACGGCCTGCCCGGGCCCGGAACCGCCGCCGTCCAGCACGGCCGCGTCCCCGTCCCGGTCGGTGCGCAGGTTCACCCGCGCCACCCGTTCCAGGATGTTCCAGGTGAACGGCGCCGGATGCCCGTAGGTGTTGTCCGCGCCCACCGAGGTCACCGACACCACCGGGGCGGCGGCCTCCAGGAAGGCCGGTTCCTGGCTCCCCGCCCCGTGGTGGGGCACAGCCAGCACGGTCACCCGCAACAGGTCGGCGTCCGGTCCCTCCAGCAGCCTTCTCTGCGCCTCCTCCTCGATGTCCCCGGTCAGCAGCACCGTCAGCGCCGCCCCGTCCGCCCGGACCACCACCGAAGTGTCGTTCACCGAGCCCGTGAAGCCGGGCACCGGCCACAGCACGCGCAGCAGCCACGTTCCCACCCTCAGCCGCTGGCCCCGTTCGGCCTCCAACAACCGCACCCCGGCGTCGGCCAGCAGCCGCCCCGTGGCGCTCTCCCCGAACCCCGGCGGCGCCAGCGCGGTCCCCACACTCCGGTGCCGCAGCACCCCGGGCGTGCCGTCCACGTGGTCGGCGTGGTCGTGGCTCAGAATCAGCAGCGGGACTTCGCGCACCCCCAGCCGCCCCAGGCAGTCGTCCACCCTGTCCGGGTCCTCCCCTGTGTCGGCGACCACCGCCGATCCCCGGCCCGCCGACAGCACGAAGGCGGTGCCCTGACCCACGTCGCACGCCACCAGCGCCCATCCCGGGGGCGGCCATCCGCCCGGCACGCACCGCGCGGCCAGGGCCAACAGCAGCACGGCCGCCACCACGGCTGCCACGACACGGCGCAACCGCCCGTGCGTGAAGACCAGCGCCGCCAGCACCGCGGCCAGTACCAGCCCTCCCACCGGATCCGACCGCCACGCCAGCGCGCCGTGCGGAACACGCGCGCCCGCACCGGCCACCGCCGCGATCCACGACACCCCCAGCCCGGGCAGGTGCGCGGCCACCGCCGCCGCCCCCGGCCACACCAGGGCCAGGGCCGCCACCGCGGTCCCCGCCACCGTCACCGCCGCGACCACCGGAGCGGCCAGCACGTTGGCCGGAACCGCGATCCACGACAGTTCGCCCGAGAGCAGGACCAGCACGGGGGAGACCGCCACCTGCGCGGCCAGGGCCACCGCCAGCGCCTCCGCCACCGGACGCGGCAGGCCCGCCGACCACGCCCGCGTCCACGGCGGCACCAGAAGCAGGATGCCCGCGGTCGCCAGCACCGACAGCGCGAACCCGAAGGAGGCGGCCAGTCCCGGGGCGACGAACAGCACCCCGACCACCGTGACGGCCAGCGCACCGAGTCCCGCGTGGGCGCGCCCGGTGGCCAGCGCCAGCAGACCCAGCGATCCCATGAACGCCGCGCGCACCACGCTCGGCTCCGGGCGGCACACCAGGACGAACACCCAGATCACCGCCGCGCCGCCCGCCACCGAGCACCACGGGGGCGCCCGCAGCAGCCGGGAGGCCGCCAGCACGAAGCCGGTGAGCACCGCCAGATTGGCTCCCGAGACGGTCAGCAGGTGCGTCATCCCGGTCTCCCGGAAGTCCTCGGCGGTCTCCGGCGGCACCCCGGACGCGTCGCCGACGATCAGCGCCGGGAGGAGCCCGTCCTCGGGCCGGGACAGCCCGGAGGAGGCCTCCCGCAGGCGCTCCCGCACCAGGTCGGCGAAGCTCTGCAGACCGCCGGGCCGCCCCACCTCCTCCGGCGGCCCGCGTACCAGGACCAGGGCGGCGGTGAGGGGGTCGTCCTCCGTGCCGAGGAAGACGCCCCGCGCCCGGAAGGTCTGCCCGGGCAGCAGTTCGCGCCAGTCCTCCTCCTGGGCCAGGACCACCACCGGCGCCGCGGACACGCGCTCGGTCCCCCCGGACCGCACCCACGCGGTACGGGCGTCGATCACCCAGGCCGCCCTGCCCGGCCGGGGAGTCCCCGACCGCGGCCGCGGATCGGACGTCACCACCGCCTCGAACTCCGCCTCGCGCCCATGCTCGGCGGCCTCCACGGCCGCGCTCCGCTCCACCCGGTGCACCTGCACACCGGCCACCGCCGCCACCGTGGCCACACAGGCCAGCGAAGCCGCCGCGGTGAGCGCCACCGCCTCCAGGGGCGCACGCGCGGCCGTCAGGAGCGCCACCGCAGCGCCCGCCCCCGCGATCCCGGCCAGGGACCAGGCGACCCACGGCGGGACGGCGAGCGCCGCCAGCGCGGCCACCCAGGCCGTCGCCGCGGGCGCCAGCAGGCGCGGATCGGGTGGCTTGTCCAGTCCGTAGGCGTCCGTCCCCAGCCATGTGGCCACCGCCGCTCACCCCACCGTCACGTGGGGTTGGAGGTCGGCGAGGATCTTGTCGCCGATCCGGTCCACGTTGACCAGGTCGTCGACGCTGCGGAAGGGGCCGTGCTCCTCGCGGTAGGAGACGATGTTGTCGGCGATCACCGTGCCGATCCCGGGCAGTGTCTCCAGTAAGGCCCGGTCCGCCCGGTTGATGTCCACCAGCCCTCCGGCGCCCTGGGGACCGCTTCCGGTGACGCCCGCGCCCGCGGGCACGGGGACGCCCACCAGGACCTGTTCGCCGTCGACCAGCGGACGGGCCAGGTTGAGCAGGTCGAGGTCGGCGTCGGGCAGCGCGCCACCGGCCTCCTCCACGGCGTCGGCCACCCGCGACCCCGAAGGGAGCGTGTACAGCCCGGGGTCGGACACCTCACCGCCCACGTGCACCACGAGGTCCTCCTCCGGGGCCGCGTCCCCGGCCCCTCCGCTGTCCGCGCCCCCGGCCTCCGTCCCCGCCTCCCGCGCCGGGGACTGCGCGCCGTCGCCCTCCGCCGCGGGTACGTGCTCGGGCGCGGCACGGGTGACCATCTCGGGGGCGGGCACCGTGGTCGGCCGGTGGTACAGGGCCAGCACCAGCACGACGGCCAGGGCGCCCAGCACGGCCAGGACGATGACCGCCCGCCGGGACAGCGCCGCCCGGGGCGGCCACCGCCGGGCCAGCCGTTCCAGGAGCGGGCCGGAGGGCTCGGGGCCGAACTCCGCGTACCCCGACGGCGGGCGTTCCGGGCGCCGGTGCCGTCCCCCCGCCGGGTCGGGCCACGGGCCCGGACCGGGAGTGCCCTCCGACGCGCCGACACGACGGGCGGACGGGACGGTTCCGCGGTCCGGGGCCTCCCCGGTGCCCCGCTTCGCGGACCCCCCGGAACCCGCGGGCCTTCCGCCCCGGTCATCCCCGCAGGTCCGCGGTAGGGGCACGGTCGCCGGTCCGGTCCGGTCCTCCCCGGACGGATTCCGCGCCGCCGTCGACCCGGCCGGAGAGGGGCGCGGGGGAGCGGCCGCGCCGAGCAGGTCGTCGGGGTGGCGCTCGGGCCAGGACTCCGAGGGCACGGGACCCGTGCCGGGAGCGGGCGGCGTGTCCGGAGGACGGCGGCTACCGGCCTCGGCGCCTCCCGGGGGCCGCCGCCTTCCGGTCGTCCCCCGGGCGGGCCCGGCCGAGAAGCGGCCTTCCTCCCCGGGGACGGTCGTGCCCGGGGCGTCCGGCCTGGTCCGGCTCCGGCCCGGGCGGTCACCGGAGGCGTTCCCGCCCCGGTGCTCTGGGGCAGGAGCCCGGGCCCCGGCGCCCTCCGGGGCGTCCGGCCACCGGCCCTCGGGGGCCGGACCCCCGCGCGAAGCGGCCTCGGGGCGGCCCGCGCCCTCCGGGCGGGGCTCGCCGCCGGACGCCGCCGACCGGTACGGGGCGTGCGTCCCGGCCACCGCGTACGGCGCGCTCGGGATCGGCGGGACACCGAGGGCAGGCGGCGCGGGTTGCGGGTGCGAGCGGTGGATACGCGCGCGCAGCCGCCGGGCGGCGGGTGAGGCGTCCAGGGTGAGCGCGCGGAGCCGGTCCTGCTGGTCGGTCGAGGGGGAGTGGCGCCGGTTGCGGCGCGGAACAGTCATAAGACCACGTTAGGAAGCCGGGAACGCTGTGTCAGCAGCCGATTCCAGGCTGTGGACAACCCTCGTCCGGGCTTCCGCGCCCAGCGCGGGGGCGGCGGGGGACAACGCCGGGCGCACGAGAAAACCCGGCCCGGTGCACGTGCACCGGGCCGGGTCGAGCCTCAGTCTCAGGCGGACTGCAGGGCGTGCAGACGCTTGGCGATCGCGCTCTTGCGGTTCGCGGCCTGGTTCTGGTGGATGACGCCCTTGCTGGTGGCCTTGTCCAGCGCGCGAGCGGCGGCGCGCTGGGCGACGGTGGCCTTCTCGACGTCCCCGGCCTCGGCAGCCTCACGGAACTTGCGGACGGCCGTCTTCAGCGAGGAGCGCACCGCCTGGTTGCGGACACGAGCCTTCTCGTTCTGCCGAATGCGCTTCTTCTGCGACTTGATGTTCGCCATGCGAAAACGTGCTCCAGTTGATCTTGGTCATCGCGCCGACCGGACCAGGCGGCCCGACCCGCGGGCAGCCGTTCCGCGAGGGGCCGGCGTGGGCGCCGACGCAGGGTGTGTGAGTCCACAGGGCCCGAGGCCAATGTGGAAGTCCGAGACACGGACTTCCAGTATGCCTCACACGGGGTACCGCTCAGGCACCACCTGCCCCCATGGAATCCGTGACGATGCCGGGAGGACGTTTGCGGGGGCTCTGCCACGTACCGTTGCGGTCCCGTGCGGCACACGCGCGGAGCGGCGGCGACTCCACCGCCCCGTCCACGGGTCTCCGGGGAGCGCCGCTCAGGACAGCAGCCACCCCTCCGTGTAGGCCGTCACGTCCTCCTCGGTCGCCTCGTCCCCCAGGTAGAAGGCCACCCCCAGGGTCATCCCCTCCGGCGGCCCGGCCTCGGTCACGCCCAGTCGGACGGCCTCCAGCGCGGTCGCCAACGACTCGTCCGACTCCTCCGGAGCCCACTCGCCGTCGCCGTACGCGGGCAGCCCGAACCGCACCGCCACGCCCTCGTGGGCGCGCAGGGCCGTCACCGCCTCGGTCACCTGCCGCACCATGAACCCGCCGTACAGCGCGTCGCCGGGCATCCCCGCGCCCACGCCCGGCAGCACCACCTCGTCGGCGTGCTCGGCCACCCGGTCCAGGTAGCCCTTGGACCAGTACTTCTCCCCGCGCTCCATGACGAAGGAGGGCACCCGTCCGCCCGGCACCAGCTCCACGTGGTGGGCCTGCACCGACAGCACGGGTTCCCCGCCGAGCTCCTCGCGCACCATCGACACGAGCGTGGGCATCGACGGGTCGTTCACGGTCACCGGACGGATCTCCAGGTGCACGCCCGCGAACCCGTCCGCGGCCACCTCGGCGACCGCCGGGGCGAGCGCCGCGCGGGCCTGTTCGCCGAGCCGGTCCCGCAGCAGCGAGGACCCGCTCTCCACGTGCCGCAGCCACGCCAGCGCGCGCACGTCGGGGTACTCCCGCTCCAGCCAGGACAGCAGGGAACCGGTGTCCTCCACCCGCTCGACCGCGCCCTCGGCGTCGATCTCGCCCGCGTACACGTACACCGTGTCCACCCCGCCGGTGTCGAGCACCCGCGCCAGGGGGCCGGTGTCCTCCCAGGAGCCCACCCACGCCGCGTCGGAGCCCCGCGAGGCCGCCCACGGCTCCGGTTCACCCGAGAACTGGAAGGCCAGCAGGGCCCCAGCGCCGACCACCACGACCGCGATCGCGGCCACACCCGCCAGCAACCGTGTCAACAGCCACTTCAACCGCCCGCTCCTCCCACGTCCGGACCGCGGGCGATCCCCGCCCGCCACCGCCCCCGACGGCGGCGCCGCGCGCCCGGCGCCCGCCCGCACGGCCCGTTCCCGGTCCCGGGTCACATAATCTGGACACCAGACCCGCGCCCCATACTGCCGCACGGGCCGCTGCCGTCACCGAGAGAGGGCACCCGGCCGCCGTGGGATGATGGACGACGCCGTCGGCCCCCGCCGCGGCGGGGCGACACCGCCGCCAGGCGCACACGACCCGGACCCGACCTGTGAACGGAGCACGGTGGCACAGCCGAACTGGACCGATCCCGCGCTGATCCGCAACTTCTGCATCATCGCGCACATCGACCATGGCAAGTCGACGCTGGCCGACCGGATGCTCCAGATCACCGGTGTCGTCGAGGACCGCCAGATGCGCGCCCAGTACCTGGACCGCATGGACATCGAGCGCGAGCGCGGCATCACCATCAAGTCGCAGGCGGTGCGCATCCCCTTCACCGCCCTCGACGACCGGACCTACACGCTCGACCTCATCGACACCCCCGGGCACGTCGACTTCACCTACGAGGTCTCGCGCTCCCTGGCCGCCTGCGAGGGCGCCGTCCTGCTGGTGGACGCCGCGCAGGGCATCGAGGCGCAGACCCTGGCCAACCTGTACATGGCCCTGGAGAACGACCTCACCATCATCCCGGTGCTCAACAAGATCGACCTCCCGGCCGCGCAGCCGGAGAAGTACGCCGAGGAGCTGGCCGGGATCATCGGCTGCGAGCCCTCCGACGTGCTCAAGGTCAGCGCCAAGACGGGCGAGGGCGTCGAGGAGCTCCTCAACGAGATCGTCAACCAGATCCCGCAGCCCGTCGGCGACGCCGACGCCCCGGCCCGCGCGATGATCTTCGACTCGGTCTACGACACCTACCGGGGCGTGGTCACCTACGTCCGGGTGATCGACGGCAAGCTCAGCCCGCGCGAGCGCATCCAGATGATGTCCACCCGCGCCTCGCACGAGATCCTGGAGATCGGCGTCAGCTCGCCCGAGCCCACCAAGTGCGACGGTCTGGGGGTGGGAGAGGTCGGCTACATCATCACCGGCGTCAAGGACGTGCGCCAGTCCAAGGTCGGTGACACCATCACCTCCCTCAACCGGCCCGCGACCGAGATGCTGTCCGGGTACCGCGAGCCCAAGCCCATGGTGTTCTCGGGCCTGTACCCGATCGAGGGCACCGACTACCCGGTGCTGCGCGACGCCCTGGAGAAGCTCCAGCTCAACGACGCCGCCCTGGCCTTCGAGCCGGAGACCTCCGCCGCCCTGGGCTTCGGCTTCCGCTGCGGCTTCCTGGGCCTGCTGCACCTGGAGATCACCCGGGCCCGCCTGGAGCGCGAGTTCAACCTCGACCTCATCTCCACCGCCCCCAACGTCATCTACCGGGTGGACATGGAGGACGGCACCGAGCACGTGGTGACCAACCCCAGCGAGTTCCCCGCCGGGAAGATCGACTCCATCTACGAGCCCATGGTCAAGGCCACCGTTCTCAGCCCCGCCGACCACATCGGCCAGATCATGGAGCTGTGCCAGGAGCGGCGCGGCGACCTCCAGGGCATGGACTACCTGTCCGAGGACCGCGTGGAGATGCGCTACACGCTGCCCCTGGCCGAGATCGTCTTCGACTTCTTCGACCACCTCAAGTCCCGTACCAAGGGCTACGCGTCACTGGACTACGAGCCCACCGGCGAGAAGGCCTCCGACCTGGTCAAGGTGGACATCCTGCTCCAGGGCGAGGCCGTCGACGCCTTCTCCGCCATCGTGCACAAGGACAAGGCCTACGCCTACGGCGTGGAGATGACCAAGAAGCTGCGCGAGCTCATCCCCCGGCAGCAGTTCGAGGTGCCCATCCAGGCCGCCATCGGCGCCCGGGTGATCGCCCGCGAGAACATCCGCGCCATCCGCAAGGACGTGCTCTCCAAGTGCTACGGCGGCGACATCAGCCGTAAGCGCAAGCTGCTGGAGAAGCAGAAGGAGGGCAAGAAGCGGATGAAGATGGTCGGCCGGGTCGAGGTGCCCCAGGAGGCCTTCATCTCCGCGCTGTCCACCGACACCGGCGGCTCCGACGACAAGAAGAAGAAGTAGTCCCGCCCGCACACGGCGGACGTGGAGGGGGCGCCCCGAGCCGGGGCGCCCCCTCCGCGTTCTCCTCGGTACCGACCGATCAGCCCTTGACCGCTCCCGCGGTCAGTCCCTCGGTGATGTAGCGCTGGAGGAACCAGAACACCGCCAGGGTGGGCAGGGACAGCATGATCGCGCCCACCGCGAACATCCCGAAGTTGGCGTTGCGCTGCGAGGCCACCAGCTGGTACAGGCCCAGGCCCAGCGTCTTGGCGTCGGTGTCGCGCAGGAACACGCTCGCCATCAGGAACTCGTTGATCGTGGAGATGAACACCAGCAGGCCCACGATCGCCAGCACCGGCGTGACCAGCGGCAGCATGATCCGGAAGAACACCTGCGCGTGCGAGGCCCCGTCCATCTGCGCGGACTCGTCCAGCTCCTTCGGCACGGTGTCGAAGAAGCCCTTCATCAGCCACGTGTTGATGCTCAGCGCGCCGCCCAGGTAGACCAGCAGCAGCCCCCACCGGGTGTCGAAGCCGATCGACGGGTAGTACTCGCCGATCGTGGAGAACATCAGGTAGATCGCCACGATCGCCAGGAACTGCGGGAACATCTGGATCACCAGCAGCCCGATCAGCCCCACCCGGCGGCCCCGGAACCGCATGCGGCTGAACGCGTACGCGGCCAGCGCCGACAGCAGCACCGTCACGGCCGCGTTGGCGAAGGCGAAGAACAGCGAGTTCGCGTACCAGGTGGTGAACGGGGTGTTGCTGAACAGGTCCACGGCGTTGTCCAGGCTGGCCCCGGTCGGCCACAGTCGCGCGCTGGACAGCGTGCCCAGCGGGTTGAGCGCCGCCGACACCACGAACAGCACCGGGAAGAGCGCGAACGCCACGACCAGCAGCATCACCACGTGGCGCCAGCCGTACCTGCGGGCCCACAGGCCCAGACGGACTCCGGTACCGCGCCGGTGGGGCGCGCGCACCGCGTCCGGGGTCGCGACCGCCATCAGTCCACCTCCTTGAGGGCCTTGCTCCTGCTGAGGCTGACCACCGACATCACCGACACGATCAGGAAGATCATCACCGACAGCGCCGCCGCGTACCCGTACTGGGCGGTGGCCTCGTTGAAGGCGAGCCGGTAGGTGTAGGTGATGAGCAGGTCGGTGGCCCCGGCCGTCGGGCTCTCCGGGGAGAAGGGCCCGCCCTGGCTGATCAGCCACACCGCGTTGAAGTTGTTGAAGTTGAACGCGAACGTCGAGACCAGGATCGGCGTCATCGCCACCATCAGAAGCGGCAGGGTGACGTGGCGGAAGGCCTGCCAGGGGCCCGCGCCGTCGATCTGCGCCGCCTGGCCCAGCTCGCGCGGGACTGCCTGGAGGGCTCCCGTGGCCACCAGGAACATGTACGGGTAGCCCAGCCAGACGTTGGCCAGGATCACCGCCGCCCGGGCCGACCACGCGTCGCCCAGCCAGTCCACCTCCAGGCCGAGCACCCGGTTGAACAGGCCGAAGTCGGTGTTGAACATGTCCCGCCACAGCAGGAACATGGCCAGCGAGCTCATCGCGTACGGCAGGACCACCAGGATCCGGTACACGACCTTGCCGCGCAGCCCGGGCACGTGCAGGGTGAGCGCGATCGCCAGGCCCACCACGAACACCAGGAAGGTGACGGAGGCGGCGAAGGCGATGTTCCACACCAGGATGCTGAAGAACGACGACGCGAAGGTCGGGTTGAACAGGAAGCGGGCGAAGTTGTCGAAGCCCACCCCGACCTGCCAGCCCTGGGCCAGCCGCTCCCCGTCCTCGTTGTAGAACGCGCCCCGCTCGTCGTCCGCGCGGTAGACGATCCCGGTCTCGGCGTCGGTGACGCAGTCGCACCCGGCGTCGTAGGCGCGGGTCGCGGTCCCCTCGAAGGCGGTGGACAGGCCGCTGGAGCGGATGCCCGTGCCGCTGCCGGTGGGCACCGCGAACGCCTGGAGCTCGTCGCTGCGCGCGTTGACCTGGGTGGGGGACAGGATCGTGTACCCGAAGGCCTCGGTGATCTTGCCCGAGGGCTCCACGGTCGCGCCGTCGAGCTCGCTGAGCCCCTCCTCGGTCCCGGCGTAGGCCTGTCCCTCGGGGTCGGTGAGCAGGAAGGCCAGCTCACCGGTCTCGGGCGAGCCGGTGACCGCCACGGTCAGGGTGTACTCCTCGGCCCCGTCCGGACTGCTCACCGAGTAGGCCTCGATGGAGGCGATGGCCTGTTCCTTGTCGCTCCGGTGGCCGTCGCTGAGGTTGGTCACCGAGGTGCTCATCGTGTAGAGCACCGGCAGGATCTGGAAGGCGGTCAGGAACAGCACGCCCGGGACCAGGTACTTGGCCGGGACGGTGCGCTTGGACAGGTAGACCCGGTAGACGAGGCCGACCACGGCCACGACCAGGCCGATGCCCCACCAGTTGCCCGCCACGTACAGGGGCAGCACCGCCCACACGCCCAGGGCTGTGAACAGGCCCAGCAGGGCGATCTTGACCAGCTGCCCGGCCAGTGAACCGTTCCCGGCGAACCGGCCGCCCGGGAGGGGCGTGCGGGCGGGCGCCCCCGGTGAGGGAGCGCCCGCTGTCTTGTTGGACGCCACCGCTACTCGCCGATCTGCGAGGCGATCGTTTCGTGGGCGGCCTCCATGGCCT
The DNA here is from genome assembly GCF_018316795.1 of Nocardiopsis akebiae. NCBI lineage: Bacteria > Bacillati > Actinomycetota > Actinomycetes > Streptosporangiales > Nocardiopsidaceae > Nocardiopsis > Nocardiopsis akebiae. The sequence continues at coordinate 5,194,049 of NZ_CP074132.1, read as the reverse complement.
CGCGCACGTCATCGCCGGCGACGACGGCGGCCTGGGCGATGCCGAGCGGCTCCCACGTCTCGCCCATCTCCGGGATGGAGGGCATCGGCATGCCCTCGGCCCCGGCCTCGGAGATCGCGGCGATGGCGGGGTCGTCCGCCGAGACGCTCTCCAGGGCCTCGGTCTGCACCGGCATGCGGGGGTCGGCCTCGTAGAGGCTGAGGACGAAGTCGGTGTCGGTGACGTAGTTGGTCACGAACTCCTGGGCCAGGGCGCTGTTGGCACTGCCCTCGGTGACGAAGAACGCCTGGTAGCCGATGTAGGGGCTGGCGGGCTCCTCGCCCTCGAAGCCGGGGATGGGGCTGATCTCGTAGTCGACGCCCGCCTCGTTGGCGTCGGCGACGTTCCACGGGCCCGCGACGAAGAAGGGGGCCTCGCCCTCGTAGAACAGGGAGGCGTCGTTCTCCAGGGTGATGGAGCGGCGCAGCACGCCCTCTCCCGCCTCGCCGTACTCGGCGACCTTCTCCATGGCCTCGATGGACTCGTCGGTGCCCACGCCCAGGTCTGTCGGGTCCCAGTTGCCCTCCTCGTCCTGGCCGAAGAGGTAGCCGCCCGCGGAGGTGAACAGGGCGTTCATGCGGTAGGGGTCGCCCTCCTGACCCACGGCCATGGACAGGACCTCGCTGGTCTCACCGGAGTCCTTGAGCTCGGTGCCGACCTCGACCATCTCCTCGAAGGTCGCGGGGGCGTCCGGTGCCAGGTCGGTGTTGCGCATGAGGAAGATGTTCTCCTGGGAGTAGGGAACACCGAAGAGCTGGCCGTCGTAGTCGAGGGCCTGCAAGGAGGTCTCGTCCAGGCCGGAGGCGCGGTCCTGGGGCAGCTCGATGGGCTGCACGGCGCCGTTGCGCACCAGGTTGCCCGTCCAGTCGTGGGCGCCGATGAAGACGTCGGGGGCGTTGCCGGCCTGGTGGGCGTTGAGCACGTCGCCCTGGATGTCGCCGAAGGTCAGGCCCTGGACCTCGACCTCGATGCCGTTGGCCTCGGCGAACTCCTGGGCCGCCGCCTCGATGGCGTCGGCGCGCTCGGGGTCGGACCAGATGACGAGGCTGCCCTCGGCGGAGGCCTCTCCGCCCTCGTCGCCGCCACTGCACGCGGTCGCCATCAATGCGATCGCGGCGATGCCCGTGACCGCTCGTGCGCTGCGGAATCTCATGCTGTCTTCCTTCCGGGAGGCCGTGCTGAGGGGGTCGCGCATGCGTTCCGGCCGTCGAGGGCATGCGTGGTGATGTGACGCTAGCAATAACTTGCAAGCTTTGAAAGAGTTTGCGGACCTCCCGCATAAAGATGTGGAAACGCCACGGAAACGGGGGCGTGACATCGTGCGCTGGGTAGCGGCGCGGTGACCGTTCGCTGATCGATCCTGTGATGGTCGGCGATTTCGTAACACCATTGAACACGCCGTAGTGGACCACTCGAACCCCGCTCGGGTCCGGTCCGCCCGGGGAGCGTTCCCGCCCGGGCGCACGGGGAGCGCGCATCTGCCCGCCGCTGGGGTCGGCGCGCGGCGGGCCGTGGCGTCGCGGCGCAGGGGGCGGGCCCCGCGCGGAGCGCGACCGCCCGCCCGCGGGGGTGGTGTGAAGCGTGCTTGCGGCGGCGACCGGGCGTCCGTGGAACCCGGGCCGCCGGAGGGTACGGAGGGGGTCTCCCGGAGCGCCCAGGTGTCAGCGAAGGGGTGCTGAACCGCGTCGGCCCGCGCCGCGGGCGGCGCCGGACACCGTGTCCGGGGCCGCCCGCGCGGGCTCAGCCGCGCAGCCCTTCAACCGCTCGGCTGCTCAGCCGCGCAGCCACACCGCCGTCTCGGCGGGCAGCGTCAGGGCGCCCCCGGAGGGCTCGCCCACCGGTCCGCTGGCCACGAGCACCTCACCGTCGGCCGCGAGCTCCACGGCCTCCCCGGTGAGGTTCACCGCGACGCGAACGCCCGGCTCGCGCTCGAAGTACAGCACGCCGTCGGGCGCGTCCAGCCAGGCCATCGAGCCGTCGCCGAGCGCGTCCAGCTCCCGGCGCAGTCGCAGCGCCTCCGTGTACAGCTCCAGCGTGGAGCCCTCCACCCCGCGCTGGGCGGCGCGCGACAGGGCGCCCCAGCCCTGGGGCATCGGCAGCCACGGAACGCTGCCCTCGGGGCCGAACCCGTACGGCGCCCGGTCGCCGCCCCACGGCAGCGGCACCCGGCAGCCGTCCCGGCCGCGGTCGGTGCGGCCCGAACGCTCCCAGGTAGGGTCCTGCAACGAGTCCTCGGGCAGGTCGGTGACCTCGGGCAGCCCCAGCTCCTCGCCCTGGTACAGGTACACCGAACCCGGCAGGCCCAGCATCAGCAGCGTCGCCGCGCGCGCACGGCGCAGCCCCTGCTCGCCGCCGCCGAAGCGGGTCACGTGGCGGGTCACGTCGTGGTTGGACAGCACCCACGTGGTCGTCGCGCCAACCGCGCTGTTGGCGGCCAGGGACACGTCGATGACCTCGCGCAGGCGCCCGGCGTCCCACGGCGCGGTCAGGTACTCGAAGTTGAACGCCTGGTGCAGCTCGTCCGGGCGCAGGTAGCGGGCCACCCGCTGGGCGTCCTCCACCCAGGCCTCGGCCACCAGGGCGCGGTCGCCCGGGTACTCCGCGGCGATCCGCGCCCAGCGGCGGTAGATCTCGTGCACGCCGTCCTGGTCGAAGTAGGGCAGCGAGGTGCTGCCGTCGAGCATGTCGGCCTTGGCGTCCTCGGCGATGTCGGGCATCGCCGGGTCCTTGACCATGCCGTGCGCGACGTCGATGCGGAACCCGTCCACGCCCCGGTCCAGCCAGAAGCGCAGAACGTCGTCGAACTCGTCGTGCACTTCCTGATTGGTCCAGTCGAAGTCGGGCTGCTCGGGATCGAACAGGTGCAGGTACCACTGCTCGGGGGTGCCGTCGGGCCGCTTGAGCCGGGTCCAGGCCGGGCCGCCGAAGATCGACTTCCAGTTGTTCGGCGGCTCCTCCCCGTCGGGTCCCTTGCCGTCCCGGAAGACGTACCGCGAGCGGGCGTGTCCGCCCGGCTCGGCGGCCGCGGCCTCCTTGAACCACCGGTGGGCGGACGAGGAGTGGTTGGGCACCACGTCGATGATCAGGCGGATGCCCATCCCGTGGGCGGTCTCCAGGAGGGCGTCGAAGTCCTCCAGGGTCCCGAAACGGGGGTCGACGTCGCGGTAGTCGGCGACGTCGTAACCGCCGTCGGCGAGCGGGGAGACGTAGAACGGCGTCAGCCAGATCGCGTCCACCCCCAGTTCGGCCAGGTGGGGGAGGCGCTCGCGGATGCCGGCGAGGTCGCCCTCGCCGTCACCGTTGGAGTCGGCGAAACTGCGGACGTAGATCTGGTAGATCGCCGCGTCGCGCCACCAGTGCGTCTGAGGCTCCATCAACGGGGGTCCTTCCCTGTGACGAGTGCAATTTCTTGCGCAAGATTACCGCCAATTTTCGGCCATGTGACGACGATCTCGACTAGAGTTGCGCCCATGGGTCCACGACTTGCCGACATCGCGCGGCACGCAGGCGTCAGCGAGGCCACCGTCTCGCGGGTGCTCAACGACAAGCCGGGCGTCGGCAGCGACACCCGCAAGGCCGTCCTGACGGCGCTGGACGTCCTCGGCTACGAGCGCCCCGCCCGGCTGCGGCAGCGCTCCGCGGGACTGGTCGGCATGGTCATACCCGAGCTGGAGAACCCCGTCTTCCCGATGTTCGCCCAGGCGGCCGAGGGGGCGCTCGCCCAGCGCGGGTACACGCCGGTGCTGTGCACCCAGACCCCCGGCGGGATAACAGAGGACGAGTACGTGGAGCTGCTGCTGGAGCGCAACGTCTCCGGCATCCTCTTCGTCTCCGGACGCCACGCCGACACCACCGCCCCCCACGAGCGCTACCACGCCCTGGTCTCGCGCAGGCTCCCGATCGTGCTGGTAAACGGGTACGCCGACGCCATCCCCGCCGCCTTCATCTCCTGTGACGACCGGGAGGCCGGGCACCTGGCCGTCAACCACCTGGTCGCCCTCGGCCACACCCGCATCGGCTTCACCAGCGGCCCCGAGCGCTACGTCCCGGTCCGCCGCAAGCTCGACGGGTACCACCGGGCCCTGGCTCAGCACGGCCTGGACGGTGAGGACCTCGTGGAGCTGTCGCTGTTCGGCGTGGAGGGCGGCCACGCCGCCGCCACCCGGCTGATCGAACGCGGCGTCACCGCCATGGTCTGCGGCTCGGACATGATGGCGCTGGGCGCCATCCGCGCCGCCCGCCAGCGCGGCCTGAGCGTCCCCCGCGACTTCTCCGTGGTGGGCTTCGACGACTCCCAGCTCATCGCCTTCACCGACCCTCCGCTGACCACCGTCAGACAGCCGGTCAACGCCATGGCGCTGGCCGCCGTGCGCGCCCTGTGCGACGAGATCGCCGGACACCCCGTCTCCCACACCGAGTACGTCTTCGACCCCGAGCTGGTCGTCCGCGGCTCCACCGCGATCGCCCCCGCCAGGAACCACGCTCCCCTCACCCGGGTCGACGCCGCCCCCGCGCACGCCCGGGCGGAGCGTCCCAGGGTCTGACCGGGCACTCCTCACCACGGCCCCCACCACCCGATCCACGCGCCCCGTTCTCCGTCCCCCGATCCCGTACCCCCGCCTCCCGGCCCCCGAACCCGCACCCGGTCCCGAGCGTCCGACGCGGGGGACCGGGGCACACCGGCCGGTCGGCGACACTGGAGGCATGCCTTCCGTTGCCCTCGACGGCGATCCCGTACCGAGCACCGGCGAACTGCCCGGGCCGTCCCTCGCCGAACTCGGCGGGCGGCCCCTCGGGTTCTACGTCCACGTGCCCTTCTGCGTCACCCGTTGCGGTTACTGCGACTTCAACACCTACACGGCCGAGGAACTGGTCTCCCGCGACGGCACCGCCACCGCCTCCCGCGAGACCTACGCCGACCAGGCGGTCGCGGAGGTCGCGCTGGCCGACCGGGTCCTGACGGGGGAGCGGCCGCCGGTCAGCACCCTGTTCGTCGGCGGCGGCACGCCCACCCTGCTCCCGGCCGAGGACCTGGGCCGCGTGGTCGCCGCCGTGCGCGAGCGCTTCGGGTTCACCCCCGACGCCGAGCTGACCACCGAGGCCAACCCCGAGACGGTCACCCCCGACTACCTCGCACGGCTGCGCGAGGCCGGATTCACCCGCGTGTCCTTCGGCATGCAGAGCGCCCGCGAGCACGTGCTGCGGGTGCTGGAGCGCGGCCACACGCCCGGACGCCCCGAACAGTGCGTGGAGTGGGCGCGGCGGGCAGGGTTCGAGCACGTCAACCTCGACCTGATCTACGGCACTCCCGGGGAGGGCGACGAGGACTGGCGGGCCTCACTGGAGGCCGCGGTCTCCGCCGGACCCGACCACGTCTCGGCCTACTCGCTCATCGTCGAGGAGGGCACCCGCCTGGCCGTCCACGTGCGCCGGGGCGAACTCGCCGAGCCCGACGACGACACGATGGCCGACCGCTACCTCATGGCCGAGGAGGTCCTCACCGCGGCCGGGTTCAGCGCCTACGAGGTGTCCAACTGGGCGCGCACCGAGCAGGGCCGCAGCAGGCACAACCTCCTGTACTGGACCGGCGGCCACTGGTGGGGAGTGGGTCCGGGCGCGCACAGCCACGTGGGCGGCACCCGCTGGTGGAACGTCAAGCACCCGGCCGCCTACGCCGCCCGCCTGGCCGCCGGGCACAGCCCCGGCCTGGCCCGCGAGGTGCTCACCGAGGAGGAGCGCCGCTTCGAGCGCGTCCTGCTGGAGCTGCGAGTGGAGGGCGGGTGCCCCCTGGACCTGCTCGAACCGCACGGCCGCGACGCGGCCAAGCGGGCCGTGGCCGAGGGCCTGCTGGACGCGGACGCCCACGAGGAGGGCCGCGCGGCCCTCACCCTGCGCGGGCGCCTGCTCGCCGACGCCGTGGTGCGCGACCTCACCTGAGCCCCTCCACCAGGGCGCGGACACGACGAGGGGGCCCGGCCGACGGCCGGGCCCCCTCGCGTTCGCCGAAGTGCCGGACTACTTGATCCAGCTGACGTTGAACGGGTAGCGGTACCACTCGCCCCGGTTGGCGGCCACACCGCCGATGATGCCGAGGGCGATGGCGGCGATCCAGCAGACGAACCAGGTCAGGAAGCCGATGATGACGATCATCAGGACGCTGGAGACCAGGTAGCCGATCAGGATCAGGAGCTGGAAGTTCAGCGCCTGAGCGGCCTGGTTGCGGACGAAGGGCGACTCGTCCTTCTTGACGAGGAAGATGATCAGCGGCACGAGCCAGCCGATGATGCCGCCGCCCACGTGGGCGAACATCGCCATCTGTCGCTCGTCGGGGCTGGGCTGGCCGGTCGTGGCCGAGGAGGGGCCGTAGGCGCCGTGCGGGGGCTGGCCGTAACCGCCCTGCTGGTAGTGGGACTGGTAGCCGCCGGTCTGCTCGTACCCGGGCTGGCCGGGGTAGCCGCCGGGCTGGCTCGGATATCCGCCGGACTGCTCCTGGTAGCCGGGCTGGTCGGGCGGGGGCGGGTAGCCGCCCTGCTGGTAGCCGGGCTGGCCACCGGTGGGGTGACCGTGCTGGGAGGGGTAACCGCCGGAGTCCTGGCCGGGCTGCTGACCCTGGCCGTAGGGGCCCTCGGAAGGGTTGTTGGGATAGGACATGTTGGGTTCCTTCGTGCGGATGCGCTCGGACTGCGTGCGGGAGCGGATCACTTCAACAGGCGGATGCTCACCGGGTAGCGGTACCACGTCCCCTTGTTGGCGCCGTTGGCGCCCAGGACGCCGAACACGATAGCGACGACCCAGATCAGGGCGACCAGGAGGGATCCGATCCAGGACAGCTCCGGGAAGAAGATACCCAGGCCGATGAAGGCCACCCACGCGAAGAGGTAGGGGATCAGCAGGGTGAGCTGGAAGTTGGCCGCCTCGGACGCGTGGTGGCGCACGAACGGCGACTGGTTGCGCTTGGCGAAGTAGACGGCCAGCGGCGGGATCCAGCCCAGGCAGGCGATCACGAAGCCCGACAGGTGGGCGAGCATGGCCACGAGCGTGCTGTTGTCGCCGCCCGGCACGCCCTGCTGGGGCTGACCCGGAGCGCCCGGCTGCCCGTACGCCGCGGGGGCGCCCGGGTAGGGCTGCTGCTGGCCCGGGACGGGCTGGCCGTAGACCCCCTGCTGGGGCTGTCCGTACTCGCCCTGCTGGGGCTGCGGCTGGCCGTGGGGCTGCTGTCCGTACCCGGGCTGCGGGGCGTAGCCGGGCTGCGCGCCGGAGGGCTGCCCGTAACCCGGCTGCGCGCCGGAGGGCTGCGCTCCCGGGGTCTGGCCGTAGCCCTGGTAGCCCTGCTGCGCCTGGTCGGACTGCGGGGCGTACGGGGACTGCGCGCCGGATGGCTGGCCGTAGGCGGGCTGCGCCCCCGGGGTCTGGCCGTAGCCCTGCTGCCCGTAGCCGGGCTGCTCGGGGGACCCCTCCGGCGGGGCGAAACCGGGCTGCGGCTGGCCGTGGGGCTGCTGTCCGTACCCGGGCTGCGGGGCGTAGCCGGGCTGTGCCCCCGAGGCCTGGCCGTACCCGGGCTGGGCGCCGGATGGCTGGCCGTAGGCGGGCTGCGCCCCCGGGGTCTGGCCGTAGCCCTGCTGCCCCTGCTCGAACTGCGGAGCGTAGGGCGACTGCGCTTCCGAGGACTGGCCGTAGGCGGGCTGGCCCTGGTCGGGCTGGGGAGCGTACGGCGACGGGGCGCCGGGCGGCGGTGCGAAGTCGGGCTGCGCTCCCGGGGTCTGGCCGTAGCCCTGGTAGCCCTGCTGCGCCTGGCCGGGCTGCGGGGCGTACGGGGACTGCGCGCCGGATGGCTGGCCGTAGGCGGGCTGCGCCCCCGAGGGCTGCTGGCGGTGGTCCTGGTCGGGCTGCGGAGCGTAGGGCGGCTGCGCACCGGACTGCTGCCCGTAGGAGGGCTGCTGGCCGGGTTCCGGCTGCGGGGGCTGCTGTCCGTACTCCTGCTGCCCGTCCTGCCCGTGGTCCGGCTGCTCTCCCCGGTGGGGATCCTCCGGGGGCGGGGGGTTCGTCGGGGTCTGGCTCATGCTCTTCCTTGGCTCCGCTGATGAGGGGGAGGTTCCTGTACTACCGTGCTGTACCGACGACCGCGCGGGCCGGAGGCGGGCGACCTCGGCGCCGGACACGGGGACCGGAGCCTCGCCCGGGTCAAATCCTAGGTCCTGCCGCTCCCCCCGCGCTCGGCGCTCGCTAGGGAGCGTCCGGGTGCGGCCCGGTGACGAAGTCGATCAGCTCCTCCACCCGGCCGAGCAGAGCCGGCTCCAGATCAGCATAGGTACGGACCGAGCCCAGGATCCGGCGCCACGCCTCTCCCGTCTCCATCCGCCAGCCCAGGGCGCTCACGACCCCCTCCTTCCAGGGGACGCCGCGCGGCACCTCGGGCCACGCACCGATCCCCACCGAACCCGGCCGGACCGCCTGCCAGACGTCGACGTAGGGGTGTCCGGCCACCAGCACGTGCTCGCCGCGCACCCGCTCGGCGATCCGCGTCTCCTTGGAACCCGGCACCAGGTGGTCCACCAGGACGCCCAGCCTCCTGCCGGGCCCGGGTGAGAACTCCGCCACGATCGAGGGCAGGTCGTCGACCCCCTCCAGGAACTCGACGGCCACCCCCTCCACGCGCAGGTCGTGGCCCCAGACCTTCTCCACCAGCTCGGCGTCGTGGACGCCCTCCACGTAGATCCGGCTCTCCCCGGCCGTGCGCGCCCTCGCGCCCCGCACCGCCACCGACCCGGAGGCGCTGCGCAGCGGCCCCCGCGCCGCCGGGGCGGGGCGCACCAGGGTCACCGGCTCGCCGTCGACCAGGAACGCGGCCGGGGCGAGGTCGAACACGCGGCGGCGGCCGTGCCGGTCCTCCAGCGTGACGGTGGCCTTGTCCCAGGCCACCACCGCCCCGCAGAACGCCTCCCCGGCGTCCTCGACGACCAGTTCCCGTTCCAGGTGCACCTCAGGGACCGCCTTCTTCTTCGGGCGGCGCCAGTCCCCGGCGAGCACGTCGCGGCCGTAACGGCCGGTTCCCTTGGTAGCCACGGTCGTGCAGTCTACTGGTGGCGCGCGCCGGCGCCCCGTCGACCGCGACGCGCGCCGCGGGCCCGGCGGGGACAGGGGCGACACCGCCGCGCCGGGGCCCGGCCGACCGCGGGTAACCGTCAGGGTTTGCGGCCGGGCATAGACTTAGCACTGAGGACCATGGAGTGCCAGGAGGTGGCGAGTGCTGGATGAGCGCAAGCTCGCGGTCCTGCGTGCCGTCGTCGAGGACTTCGTCAACACCAACGAGCCCGTGGGTTCCAAGGCCCTGGCCGACCGGCACAGGCTCGGCGTCTCCCCGGCGACCATCCGCAACGACATGGTCGCCCTGGAGGAGGACGGCTACATCGCGCAGCCGCACACCAGTGCCGGACGCGTTCCCACGGACAAGGGGTACCGGCTCTTCGTCGACCGGCTCTCCTCGGTCAAACCGCTCTCCAGCGCGGAGCGGCGCGCCATCGAGTCCTTCCTCACCGGTGCCGTGGACCTCGACGAGATCGTCGCCCGGACCGTGCGGCTCCTCGCGCAGCTCACCCGCCAGGTCGCGATCGTCCAGTACCCGTCGCTGACCCGCTCGTCGGTGCAGCACGTGGAACTGGTCCCCCTCGGGGGGCAGCGGATCATGATGGTCGTGATCACCAACACGGGCCGGGTCGAGCAGCGTGTCATCGACGGCCTGGGAGAGGTCCACGAGGCCGCCGTCGACGACCTGCGCGCGATGTTGAACCGGGCCATCGCCGGACGCCACCTCGGCGACGTGCCCGACGCGGTGGAGGACCTGCCTCCGCAGGTGCCGCCCGAACACCGCCAGATGGCGGTGTCGGTCCTCTCCGTCCTGCTGGAGAGCCTCGTCGAACGGCACGAGGAGAAGATCGTCCTCGCGGGGACGGCCAACCTCGCCGCCGTCGACTTCGCCGCCAGCCTCAGGGACGTCCTGGAGGCGCTGGAAGAGAACATGGTCCTCATCCGTTTGCTGGGAGAGGCCAAGGACCCGTCGATGCTCACGGTGCGCATCGGCGCGGAGAACTTCCACGAGGGCCTGAGGTCCACCTCCATCGTGTCGGCGGACTACGGTGTGGGAAACCAGTCGCTCGCCAAGATCGGTGTGGTGGGACCCACCCGGATGGACTACCCGGGGACGATGGGAGCAGTACGCGCCGTGGCTCGCTATGTCGGACAGATTTTGGCAGGACAGTAACCCAGTGGCCAGAGACTATTACCAGGTTCTCGGAGTGCGTCGCGACGCGTCCAAGGACGAGATCAAGAAGGCCTACCGGCGGCTCGCGCGCGAACTCCACCCGGACATCAACCCGGACCCCGCAACCCAGGAGCGCTTCAAGGAGGTGACCCAGGCCTACGAGGTCCTCTCCGACGAGAACAAGCGCCGGATGTTCGACATGGGCCAGGACCCCTACGCGCCCGGCGGCGGCGGGGCCGGGGGCTTCGGCGGCGCGGGCGGGTTCGCCTTCGACGACATCATGAACGCCTTCTTCGGCGGCGGCCAGCCCGGCGGGCGCGGCCCCCGGGAGCGGGTCCGCCGCGGGCGCAGCATCAAGATCCGCGTCGAACTCGACCTGGTGGAGACCGCGTTCGGCGTCAGCAAGGAGATCACCTTCCCCACCGCCATCCTGTGCGAGACCTGCCAGGGCGAGGGGACGGCGGCCGGTTCGCACCGCACGACCTGTGAGATGTGCCACGGTCAGGGCGAGGTCTCCCAGGTCACCCGCTCCTTCCTCGGCCAGGTCATGACCTCCCGTCCCTGCCCCCAGTGCTCGGGACAGGGCTCGGTCATCACCAACCCCTGCGGCGACTGCGCGGGCGAGGGCCGGGTGCGCGAGAAGGTCACCCGCACCGTCAAGATCCCCGCGGGCGTCGACGACGGCACCCGCATCCAGCTCGCCGGGGAGGGCGAGGTCGGCCCCAACGGCGGACCGCGCGGCGACATCATCCTGGAGATCATCCAGCGCCCGCACCCCACCTTCGAACGCCGCGGCGACGACCTGCACTGCACGGTGACCGTCCCCATGACGGCCGCCGCGCTGGGCGCCTCCTTCGCCTTCGACACCCTCGACGGCACCGAGAACATCGACCTGCGCCCGGGCACCAACTCCGGCCACGTCATCACCCTCCCCAACAAGGGCGTCAGCCACCTCGACGGCGGCGGCCGGGGCGACCTGCGCATCCGCGTGGACGTGGAGACCCCGAGCAGGCTGGACGAGGAGCAGGAGGCCCTCCTGCGCAAGTTCGCCGAACTGCGCGGCGAGGACCAGACCCCGGGACGCTTCAGCCCCGGACACGGCGGGTTCTTCTCCAAGATCCGCGACGCCTTCGGCGCCAAGTGACGCCGCCGGTCTTCCTGGTCGAGGCCGCCGACCTGGCGGCCGACCGGGTGACGGTGGACGGCGCGGAGGGCCGCCACGCCGCCGTGGTGCGCCGCATCCGGGAGGGCGAGACCGTCGACCTCTCCGACGGACGCGGCCTGCGCGCCCGCTGCACGGTGACCGCCGTGGGACGCGACCACATCGTCTGCGCGGTGGCGGAGCGCCGGGAGGAACCGGCGCCCCGCCCCCGCCTGACCGTGGTCCAGGCACTGCCCAAGGGCGACCGGGGCGAACTGGCCGTGGAGATGATGACCGAGGCCGGAGCGGACGCGGTCGTGCCCTGGGCGGCGGAGCGCTGCGTCACCCGCTGGAAGGGCGACCGCGCCGCCAAGGCGCTGGCCAAGTGGCGTGCGACCGCCCGAGAGGCGGCCAAGCAGGCCCGGCGTGCGCGGCTGCCCGAGATCGCCGACCTCGCCGACCGCACCGCCGTGGTCGAACTGCTGGCGGGGGCGGACCTGGGCGTCGTGCTGCACGAGGACGGCGCCGGCCGCCTGTCGCAGCTTGAGCTGCCCGCGGGAGGGGGCGCCGGAGTCGTGGTGGTGGTCGGTCCCGAGGGCGGCTTCTCCGACGCCGAGTTGGAGGCGTTCGACGCCGCGGGCGCGGTCCGGGCGCTGCTGGGACCGAGCGTGCTGCGCACCTCCACCGCCGGGGTCGCCGCCCTGTCGGTGCTCCAGTCCCGCACCGGCCGCTGGTAGGGCGCACGCCCCGGTCCCGAGCACGTGAGAAGAGGCGCCCGGATACGTCCGGGCGCCTCTTCTCATTCTCACGTGCTCTTGTGGCCGGCTCCCGCGCGTGGGGAGCGGGGCCCCGACGCGCGACGGTGACGGGCCGCCTCGGAGGGGCGTGTCAGCTGCCGGGAGCCGTCTTGGCGCCGTTGTCGCCCCCGGTGGTGCCGGTGCCGCCCGTGCCGGTTCCGTCGCCTCCGGTTCCGCCGCCCTCGCCGCCGGTGCCGTCACCGCCGCCGGAGGGCTCCTCGCCGCCGGTCCCACCGCCGTTGTCGCCGCCGCCCTCCTCACCCGTGGACCCGTCGCCGGCGCCGCTGCTGGGCTCGTCGGTGGGCTCGCACTCCTCCTCGGAGGCGGCCTTCTCGTCCTTCTCCTCCTCGGAGCTGGACGGGGTCGGGGAGACGGGCTCCTCGGGCGTCGGACACGTGGTGGCGGCCGTCACGCCCTCCTCGGAGGGAGCGGGCTCCTCCTCGTCGTCCTCCGGAGTGGGGGAGGAGGCCGGGTCGCGCGGCGGCTCCTCCCCCTGCTGGGTGGTGCCGTCCACGGAGCCGGTGGAGGGTTCGGGAGCGGCCACACCGCCGCCCTCGCCCTCCTCCCCGGCGGGCGCGCCCTCGCGGTCTGCGCCCGCGGGGACGATCTCCAGCACGTGGTCGCGGACCTGGGGGCTGGAGATGACCACGGATCCGGCGATCAGGGCGGCTCCCGCCACCGCCACCGCCGGACGTAGCCAGGGCATACCGAACCAGGCCGAACCGCGGTTGCGCTCGGTGCGCTCACGGATCAGGTTCAACGCCTCGGGAGAGGTCGTGACCGCGTCGGCCTCGGCCTTGAGCAGGTGGCGCAGCTGCTCCTCGAACGGGTCGTTCGTGGGGTTCGTGGGGCTGGTCATGTCGTTTGCTCCAGAACAGAGCGGAGCGCGGAGATACCGCGGGACGTGTGGCTCTTCACCGCGCCCCGGCTGATCCCCATGGCGTCCGCGATCTGTGCCTCGGACAGGTCGCCGTAGTACCGGAGCACGATGGCCTCTCGCTGACGGGTGGGTAGTTTGCGCAGGGCGCGGATGACGGCTTCGCGCTCCAACAGGCTCAGCGCGCCGTGTTCCGCGCTGGGGGCGTCGGGCAGGGCCTTGGGCGCGTGCTTCTCCACGACCGCCCTGTGGCGGAGCACGGACCGGGCCTTGTTGACCACGGCCTGGCGCAGGTAGGACAGGGCCTTGTTCGGGTCGCGCAGGCGGCGCCACGCTCCGTGCATGGCGACGAACGAGTCCTGGACGACCTCTTCCGCGGTCGCGTGGTCGCGGACCAGCAGGGCGGCGAGCCGAACGAGCGGACGGTAGTGCTCCCGGTAGAGCTCCGTCACGGCGTGGTCGGCGTCCCACTCCACCGAGAGCGGTGCCGTGGTGGCACCGGCCACCATGGTTTCTGTCGTCACATCAGTTCGACGCACACCCTTGTCGCGGGGTTTACGAAAGGGCATACCTCTTCTTTTCCAGGTAGACGTGCGTTTCAATCCGAACACGCGGGAATATGGCCGGGGCCGGACGGAGCCGACGACCTGGCGCGCACGGGTGGAAAGCCTATCGCGCCCGGGACGCCGGGCGTTGCCGAACCCGCTCGCCCGCGGTGCCCCGCAGGCCTTCCGCCGTCGGCCCGCCCGACGGCGACCTGCGGCATCATGGTCCCGGACGAAACCGGGAAGGCGGCCGTTCCCTCGGCCGCGCAGACGGAAATCAAGGTGAGCGATGGTCCAGGACGACTGCCTTTTCTGCAAGATCGTGAAGGGGGAGGTGCCCGCCGAGATCGTGCGCGAGAGCGAGCGCGCGGTCGCCTTCCGCGACATCAACCCCCAGGCGCCCACGCACGTGCTGGTCATCCCGCGCGAGCACTACGCCAACGCCGTCGAGGCCGCCGCGGCGGACACCGGCCTGCTCGACGAGATCGTCCGGGTGGCGCACGAGGTGGCCGCGGACGAGGACGTCGCCGACCAGGGCTACCGGCTGGTGTTCAACACCGGCAGCGGCGCCGGGCAGACGGTCTTCCACCTCCACGGGCACCTGCTCGGCGGCCGCGGGCTCAACTGGCCCCCCGGGTAGGAGGCGCGGAACCGGTCCGGTCCGGCCCGCGGACGCCCCCGACCCCGTCCCTCCCGGACGCCGTCCACAGGCGGAGATAACGGATCGAGTCGGGCGGAGACAGCTTGGTAGACTCGTCGTTGTGGGCTTCGAGGGTTCGGTGTGACCGTTGGGAACACCGGCGCGCAAGCTCCGACCGGGTGCCGTCCGCGGCGCCGGGACCGTCCACCAGGTGCGCCTCCCGCAGGGGTCGGGCAGGCGCCCGACCGAAGGGTAGGGACAGCGGCCGCACGGCCTCACCATGTCCGAGACAACGCACACGCACCCGCCGCGGGACACCCAGGTCAAGGTCGTGGTGCCCGACGAGCACACGATGGTCAGCCTGCTGGGCTCCAGGGACGAACTCCTCAGGGCGTTGGAGCGGGCCTTCGACAGCGACATCCACGTGCGCGGCAACGAGTTCACCATCAGCGGCTCCCCGGAGGAGACCGCCGTCGTGGTCCGCCTCGTCGAGGAGCTGATCGAACTCGCCAAGAGCGGCACCCACGTCACCCCCGACACCATCGAACGCATGGTCCACATGCTGCGCTCGCCCGGCGCCGAGCGCCCCGCGGACGTGCTGACCACCAACATCCTGTCCAACCGCGGCAAGACCATCCGTCCCAAGACGCTCAACCAGAAGCGCTACGTCGACACCATCGACCAGCGCACGGTGGTGTTCGGCATCGGTCCCGCCGGTACCGGCAAGACGTACCTGGCCATGGCCAAGGCGGTCAAGGCGCTCCAGGACAAGGAAGTCAACCGGATCATCCTCACCCGCCCCGCGGTGGAGGCCGGTGAGCGGCTGGGCTTCCTGCCCGGCACCCTCTACGACAAGATCGACCCCTACCTGCGCCCGCTCTACGACGCCCTGCACGACATGCTCGACCCCGACTCCATCCCCAAGCTCATGGCGGCGGGGACCATCGAGGTCGCGCCGCTGGCGTACATGCGCGGCCGTACCCTGAACGACTCCTTCATCATCCTGGACGAGGCCCAGAACACCTCGCCCGAGCAGATGAAGATGTTCCTCACCAGGCTCGGGTTCGGCTCCAAGATCGTGGTCACCGGCGACGTGACCCAGGTCGACCTGCCCGGCGGGCAGACCAGCGGTCTGCGCACCATCGAGTCCATCCTGCGTGACATCGACGACATCGCCTTCTGCCGCCTGAGCAGTGAGGACGTCGTCCGGCACAAGCTGGTCGGCAAGATCGTGGACGCCTACGGGCGCTACGACGCCGCCCAGGGCGACGCCCGGGACGGCAGGGGGTCCGCCGGGGGCGGCCGCTCCCGCCGCGGGTCCGCGCGCCGCGGTGCCCCCGACACCCCGGCGGAGCCGGGGAGCGCCGGTGACGGGGAACAGGCAGACTGAGACGGGGGGTGTCCCGCCGGAGCCGAGACGGCCCGGGGAGCACGACCCCACGGCGTTCGAACCGGTGGACCCGCCGCAGGCGGGTCCACCGGTTCGGTTGCCGCGGGCGCGCCGGACCGGCGCGCCGCACCACCGGCCGGGCGCGCCGCCCGGCCCCGCGATCCCTAGGTAAGGCAGCCGCAACCATGAGTATCGACGTCGCCAACGAGTCCGGCGTCACCACCGTGGACGAGGAGAGGCTCTCCCGTCTGGCCCGTCACGTGCTCGACGCCATGCGCGTCCATCCGCTGGCCGAGCTGTCCGTCGTGCTCGTGGACGAGGAGCCGATGGCCGACCTGCACGTGCGGTGGATGGACGAGCCCGGCCCCACCGACGTGCTCTCCTTCCCGATGGACGAACTGCGCCCCGGCGGCCCCGGCCGCACGAGTGAGCCGGGCGTCCTGGGTGACGTGATCATCTGTCCGCAGGTCGCCGAGCGCCAGGCCGAGAAGGCCGGGCACGGCACCGAGGCGGAGATCGACCTGCTGTGCACGCACGGCATCCTGCACCTGCTGGGCTACGACCACGCCGAGCCCGAGGAGCACAAGGAGATGTTCGGCCTCCAGGGCGAGATCCTCGCGGCCTGGCGCGAGCGCGAGGCGGCCGGGGCCGAGGGGGATGAGAGCGCCCGATGACTCCGTCGGCCTGGCCTGACATCGCCCCGCTGACCACCGGTGAGCCCGTGGAGTGGATCAGCGCGTTCGCGGTCGCCCTGGTGCTGACCGCCGTCGCGGGCTTCCTGGTGGCCGCGGAGGTCGCCGTCACCCGGGTGATGTCCGTGGGTCTGCCCGAGGCGAGCCCCGGTGAGCGCGTGGCCAAGGCCGGGCGCCGCTGGGAGCGGGTGTCCGCGGACCCCACCCGCCACCTCAACGTGCTGCTGTTCCTGCGCGTGGTGTGCGAGGTCTGCGCGGTGCTGGCCGCCGCCGTGGGCATGGTGTTCCTGCTGGGGCTCGGCTGGCCCGCGCTCGTGCTGACCGCCGCGGCGATGGTCGTGGTGGAGTCGGTGCTGATCGCGATCGCGCCGCGCATCCTCGGCCGCCAGTTCTCCGGGGCCTTCGCGCGCGCCAGCGCGGCGGTGGTCTACCCGGTCCAGGTCGTGGTGGGCCCCATCGCCCAGCTGTTCGTGGGGGCGGGCCGCGCGCTCACTCCGCGCGCCAAGGGCGACCGCGAGGGCCCCTTCAGCACCGAGGTGGAGCTGCGCCAGCTCGTGGACCTGGCCGAGCGGGGGGAGGTCATCGACCCCGAGGAGAGCCAGATGATCCACTCGGTGTTCAAGCTCGACGACACGCCCGTGCGCGAGGTGATGGTGCCCCGCCCCGACATCGTGTTCACCAGCCGCGGGGCCGACGCCGACGCGGTGCTGACCCTGGCGCTGGCCAGCGGTTACTCGCGCATCCCGGTGACGGGTGAGGACGAGGACGACGTGGTCGGCATCGTCTACCTCAAGGACCTGGTGTACCAGCTGCGGGACCGCTGGGCGGCGGCCGCGGGCACCGACGACGAGGTGCCGCTCACCGCGGGCGACGTGATGCGCCAGGCGAACTACGTCCCCGACACCAAGCCCATCGACGAGCTGCTGCGCGAGATGCAGCAGCAGCGCAACCACGTCGCCGTGGCGATCGACGAGTACGGCGGCACGGCGGGCCTGGTGACCCTGGAGGACATCGTGGAGGAGATCGTCGGTGAGATCACCGACGAGTACGACCACGAGATCCCGCCGGTGGCCTGGCTCGACGCGGACCGGGTGCGGGTGACCGCCCGCCTGCCGCTGGGCGAGCTGGACGAGCTGTTCCCGGACCGGGACCTGGACGTGGCGGACGTGGAGACCGTCGGCGGACTCGTGGCGTTCGTCCTGGGCCGGGTGCCCGTGGGAGGGGACCGGGCCGAATACGCTGGTCTCCGACTCACCCTCGAAGGCAAGAGCAGCCGCCGGAGCCGGATGACCACGGTCCTGGTGGAACGCCTGCCCGCCGACGCCGCAGCGGCGCCGGAGGAGGGCGACGACGACGTGAGGAGTACGGAGCAGTGACGGAGACGACGGGGCTCGGCCCCGAGGACGGCAAGCTCATCACGCTCGCGCGGGCCTCCAGGGCCCGCAACGCGGCGGCGGAGGGCGCGGCGGTGCGCGACGAGACCGGGCGCACGTACGTGGCCACGACGGTGTCGCTGCCCTCGCTCCGGCTGTCCGCGCTCCAGGCGGCCGTGGCCGCGGCGGTCTCCGGTGAGGCCACCGCGCTGGAGGCCGCCGTGGTGGTCACCGAGGCCGCGGAGCTGACCGAGGACGACCGCGCGGTGGCGGACGACCTGAAGACCCAGGTGGTGGTGATCGCCGCCCCCGACGGGGTGCCCGCGAGCATCACCCGGCGCTGAGAAGGACCCATGAACGAGCTCGACCTGGAGAAGCTGCGCGTACCGCTGGAGACGCCCTCCCACCCCGAGGGCTTCCGCAGCGGTTTCGCGTGCTTCGTGGGCCGCCCCAACGTGGGCAAGTCCACCCTGATGAACGCGCTGGTCGGGCAGAAGGTGGCGATCACCAGCAACCGGCCCCAGACCACTCGGCGCACGGTGCGCGGGATCGTGCACCGGCCCGACGCGCAGCTGATCATCGTGGACACGCCCGGCCTGCACAAGCCGCGCACCCTGCTGGGTGAGCGGTTGGACTCGCTGGTGCGGTCCACCCTGGTCGAGGTGGACGTGATCGCGTTCTGCCTGCCCGCCAACGAGCCGATCGGGCGGGGCGACACCTACATCGCCAAGGAGCTGGCGGAGCAGACCAACACCCCCGTGGTCGCCCTGGTCACCAAGACCGACCTGGTGGACCGGGACGCCGTGGGCCGTCACCTGATGGCGGTGAACGAGCTGGGCGACTGGGCCGACATCGTCCCGGTCTCGGCCCGGGGGGGCTTCCAGCTGGAGACCGTCACCGACGTGCTGTGCTCGCACCTGCCGGAGGGGCCGCCGCTGTACCCGGACGGCGACCTCACCGACGAGCCGGACGAGATGCTGGTGGCGGAACTGGTGCGCGAGGCGGCCCTGGAGGGCGTGCGCGACGAGCTGCCGCACTCCATCGCGGTGGTCGTGGACGAGATGTACGAGCGCGAGAACACCCGTCCGGGCAAGGAGCTGGTGGACATCTACGCGTCGCTGTACGTGGAGCGCTCCAGTCAGAAGGCGATCGTGATCGGCTCCAAGGGCTCGCGCCTGCGCGACGTGGGTTCGCGGGCCCGCAAGCAGATCGAGGCCCTGTTGGGCCGCCGGGTGTTCCTGGACCTGCGGGTGCGGGTGGCCAAGGACTGGCAGCGAGACCCCAAGCAGCTGCGCAAGCTGGGCTTCGACCAGCCCACCTGACGGGCTGACCGCGGGGCCGCCGGTGCCGCGTGCGGGCACCGCCGTCGGCCGGGTGCGCGGGGGCGCGCCGAACGGGCCGGGCCGGGAGGGACCCCGGCCCGGTTCGTCATGTCTGGTTGTTGAGGTCGGTGGCCAGCAGGGCGGCGCAGCGCCGCACGATGGGGGCGGCGCGGTCCACGAACTCCCAGCTCACCCGGGCCTCGGGGCCCGACACCGACACGGCCATCCCCGAGGGCGCGCCCGCGACGGGGACCGCCACGCAGCGCACGCCGACCTCCTGCTCGCCGTCGTCCACGGCGAAGCCCTGTGAGCGGACCCGGCGCAGCTCCGCGAGGAAGGCGTCGGGGTCGGTGATGGTGCGGTCGGTGGCGGCGGGCATGCCGGTGCGGCGGACCGTGGCCAGCACCTCCTCGTCGTCGAGCTGGGACAGCAGCGCCTTGCCCACGCCCGCCGAGTGCGGCAGCACGCGGCGCCCCACCTCGGTGAACATGCGCATGGAGTGTTGCGAGGGCACCTGCGCGACGTAGACGACCTTGTCGCCGTCGAGCATGGCGAGGTTGGCGGTCTCGCCCAGGTCCTCCACCAGCTGCGCCAGGTGCGGGCGGGCCCAGGTGCCCAGCATCTGCGAGGCCTTGTCGCCCAGCCCGATCAGCCGGGGTCCCAGCGCGTAGCGGCGGGAGGGCAGCTGGCGCACGTAACCGTTGCCGACCAGGGTGCGGATGATCCGGTGGATGGTCGGCAGGGGCAGCCCCGAGGAGTCGGCCAGCTGGCTCAGCGAGGTCTCGCCGCCCGCCTCGGCCATGATCTCCAGCAGTGAGAAGGCGCGGTCGAGGGACTGCACGCCGCCGGGGCGTCCGCGTTTGCCCTGTTCTTCAGGGTGTAGAGAGGTCTGTGGGGCTGACAAGGATCGTGCTCCCATGCTGAGGGCCGTGGGTTCGGGGTCCTGCCTCCGCGGGGGAGGACGGTTTCCGGCTCACTGTCTTCTATAGCACGTGGAACGGCGGTGTTCCGGTGGTCCGGAAACCTGCGTCCCGGGATCTTGGACACCTCGGGCTCCCTTGTTATTCCGGATAGCAAAAGTTAATATCCACGATAGGAAAAACTAGCCTGGGAGGGGACATACACGTGCAACAGGACCGGTCCGAGAACCGCCGCAGGGAACCCGATCTCGGCCTGGACGTGCTCACCGCCGGGCTGAACGCCCGCTTGGCCGACGCCGACGCCCGGCTCGTGCGCGACTACCCGGGCTCCTCCGGCGCCCGCCAGCCGGTGCACACCGTCTACGTTCCCGCGGACCGCGTCCGGGCCGGCCTGGTCCGGGAGTGGGGCGAGGCGGCCCTGCGCAGCCTGGACGAGTACGCGCCCGACGCCGCTGCACTGGCCGCAGCCACCGGTGTGGACGAGGACGCCGTGGCCGGGGTCCTGCCCCGCCTGCGGGACAAGCTCGTCCGCGAGCCGGTCGAGGACCTGCGCGTGGACCTGGAGGACGGCTACGGCGACCGGGGCGACGCGCGGGAGGACGGAGACACCGTCGCCGCCGCCCGTGCCCTGTGCTCCGACATCGAAGCCGGACAGGCCCCGCCCGTTCTCGGCGTCCGGACGAAGGGCATGGAGGCGGCCGGACGCGCCCGCGGCGCCCGCAGCCTCGCGCTGTTCCTGCACACCCTCCTGGAGGGGTTGGGCGGCCTGCCCGACGGGCTCGCGCTCACCCTGCCCAAGATCACCTCCGTGGAGCAGGTCGAGGCGATGGTCTGGCTCACCGAGGAGCTGGAGCGGCGCCTGGAGCTGCCCGAGGGGCGGCTGCGCTTCGAGTTGCAGATCGAGACCCCGCAGTCGGTCCTGCTCCCCGACGGCACGGTGGCCGTCGCCCGCATGATCGGCGCCGGACAGGGCCGGGTCAGCGCCCTGCACTACGGCACCTACGACTACAGCGCCGCCTGCGGGATCACCGCCGCCTACCAGAGCATGGCCCACCCGGTCGCCGACCACGCCAAGGCCGTCATGCAGGTGGCCGCCGCCGGAACGGGCGTGTGGCTCTCCGACGGCTCCACCAACGTGCTGCCCGTGGGCTCGGCCGAGGAGGTGCACGCCGCCTGGCACCTGCACGCCTCCCTGGTCCGCCGCTCCCTGGAGCGCGGCTTCTACCAGGGCTGGGACCTGCACCCGCACCAGTTGCCCACCCGCTACCTGGCCACCTACGTCTTCTACCGCGAGGCCTTCGCGCCCGCCGCCGTGCGCCTGCGCGCCTACCTCGGCGCCGTGTCCGGCGGCGTGCTGGACGAGCCCGCCACGGCCCAGGCGTTGGCCGCCGCCCTGGTGAGCGGGGTACGCTGCGGGGCGCTGGACGAGGCCGAGGTGGCCGACGCCGCCGGAACCGACACCCGCACACTCGTCGACCTGGCCGGCCGACGGGTGGGACAGGAGCAGTGACGCAGATGACCCAGCACGATCTCGCCGTCCGCGCCCGCCGCGCCCTCACCCCCGAGGGGGAGCGGCCCGTCACCGTCGGGGTGCGCGACGGGCGCGTGGTCAACGTCCTGGAGGGGGAGTCCGCGCCGCTCATCGCCCGCCGCGAGATCACCCTGACCGAGGACGAGGTGCTGCTGCCCGGCCTGGTCGACACCCACGTGCACGTCAACGAGCCCGGGCGCACCGAGTGGGAGGGCTTCGCCACCGCCACGAGGGCCGCCGCCCTGGGCGGGATCACGACCCTGGTCGACATGCCGCTCAACAGCGTGCCGCCGACCACCACCGTCGCCGGGCTCGACGCCAAGCGGGCCGCCGCCGAGGGCAAGCTCGCCGTGGACGTGGGCTTCTGGGGCGGGGCGGTGCCCGAGAACAGCCGCTCCGGAGCCACCAAGGAGCTCGCCGCGCTCTGGGAGCACGGGGTGTTCGGGTTCAAGGCGTTCCTGTCCCCGTCGGGGGTGGAGGAGTTCGGCCACCTGTCCCCGGAGGAGCTGTACTCGGCCGCGGAGGCGATCGGGGAGTTCGGCGGACGGCTCATCGTGCACGCCGAGGATCCCGGCGTCCTGGAGGGGGCGCCGCCCGCGGCCGGGCGCGACTACGCGGGCTTCCTGGCCTCGCGGCCCGACACCGCCGAGAACGAGGCGATCGCCCGGGTGATCGACGTGGCCAGGGCCACCGGCACCCACGCGCACGTGCTGCACCTGTCCAGCGCCTCCGCGCTGCCGCTGATCGCCCGGGCCAGGGCCGAGGGCGTGCCGCTGACGGTGGAGACCTGCCCGCACTACCTCACCCTGGAGGCCGAGGGCGTGCCCGCGGGGGCCACCCAGTACAAGTGCTGCCCGCCCATCCGGGACGCGGCCAACCGCGACCTGCTGTGGCGCGCGCTGGCCGACGGGCTGATCGACTGCGTGGTCAGCGACCACTCGCCCAGCACCCCCGACCTCAAGGACCTGGACACCGGCGACTTCGGCACCGCGTGGGGCGGGGTGTCCGGCCTCCAGGTGGGCTTCTCCGCGGTGTGGACCGAGGCCCGCCGCCGTGGCGGCTCCCTGGCGGACGTGGTGCGGTGGATGTCGTCCGGGCCCGCGCGGGTGGCCGGACTGCTCGGCAAGGGCGCCATCGCCGAGGGCGCCGACGCCGACTTCGCCGTGGTCGCCCCGGAGGAGTCCTTCCGGGTGGACGTGCGCGCGCTGGAGCACCGCAACCCGGTGAGCCCCTATGACGGGGCCGAACTGCTCGGGCGGGTGCGCCGCACCGTCCTGCGCGGCCGGGACGTGGGGCCCGGGGACAGGGCCGGGCGGATGCTGGTCCGCCGGTAGGAACGGCGACGGGCCGCCGCCGGGGCGTTCCCGGCGGCGGCCCGGTCGTTCGCGCGGGTGTCAGCCCCGCAGCTGGTGCCAGCGGTCGCGGAGGCGTTCGGCCCCGGCCGTGGTCAGGGAGCCGAAGACGTTGAGGCGTGCGATGCCGCCGTCGGGGTACACGTCGGTGCGCACGTGGGTGGCGGTGACCGGTGTGTCCAGGACGAAGCGGTGGGCGCTGTCGGGCTCCAGCCGGGTGCGGGGGACGATCTCGAACCACGCGTCGGGGGCGTCGGAGTGCGCGTCGCGCCCCAGGACCGCCACCCAGCCCGCCGCGTTGCCCTTGAGGTAGGCGGTGTCCAGCTCCAGGGCGCGGACGGTGGCCTGGGCGGTGAGGCGGAAGCGCACCCAGTCGTGCTCGGTGTCGCGGCGGCGCCGGTTCTCCCAGCCGTCGTCCATCTTCTGCGAGCGGCCGGGGGCGATGATGTTGTCCGGCGAGGAGTAGAAGCGGTCCGAGGCGTCCTCGACCATGCCGCCGTTGACCAGGGCGGCCACGTCGAAGCCGCCGAGGGCGGTGAGCCAGTCGGGGTCGGGCACGGGCTCGCCGTACACGCGCAGCCGGGCCACGCCTCCGTCGGGGAACTGCTTGAGGCGCAGGTGGGTCCACCGGCGCCCGGCGTCCACCTCGAAGGCGTTGGCGGCGTGCCCGTACACGAAGGCGCGGGGGACGATCTCGGTCCACTCCGCCTTGAGCAGCTCGTCGGTGGTGGGGGTGCCCTCCAGGTGGACGGCCTCGACGCTGACCTCGCGGGGGTGGTTGCCGCGGAAGTGCGCGGTGTCCACCACCACGCCGCGGACCAGGCCGGGCAGGCCGAGGCGGACCAGGGCCCAGTCGTGGTCGTCGGCCGCGGGGTGGGGCTGGTCGCCGCTCACGCCGCGGCGCCTGCGGGTCTCCCAGCCGTCCATCACCTTGCCCTTGTGCCCGAAGGCGTGCGGGTCGAACACGGCCGGTCCGGGCAGCAGCAGGTTCTCGCGCTGGGCGAAGAACTCGTCGTTGGCCGCCACGACCCCGGCGCCCAGGCGCCGGTCGGCCAGGTCGACCAGGGCCGAGAAGTCCAGGTCGGCGCCCCGGTAGTCGGCGTAGGGGTCGCCGCCCGCGTAGGGCCGGGCGTTGTAGGCACGCGGATCGGTGGGCTGGGCCCCGCTCATGTCTCTCCCGAAAAAGTGGACGTGTCGGACATGTCCAGAGTCCCAAGAGAAAATGATTACTTCCAGCGAAAGTTTCTGATCACTCTGTTCAGTTGAGCTGAACAGATGGGCCGCCCAGGTCCGCTGCGGTGTCGGCCAGGGCGCGCAGCACCACCGCGACCTGGGGGCGCCCGCCCGCCCCGGAGCGCACGGCGGAGACCACGTGGCGGCGCGGCTGGTCGGAGCGCAGCACCCGCAGACTGACCCCGGGGGTGCCGTCCGCGGCGGCCAGCCGGGGGACCAGCGCGACGCCCATGCCCGCCGCCACCATGTCCAGGATGGCCCTCCAGTCGGAGGCCACGTGCGCCTGCTCGGGGACGAACCCCGCCTGGGCGCACGAGGCGACGGTGATGTCGCGCCAGGGGCCCGACGCCCCGTAGATCCACGGCTCCCCGGCCAGGTCGCGCAGGCGCAGGGCGCGGGAGTCGGCCAGTCGGTGGTGGGCGGGCAGGGCCGCGTCCAGGGGGTCGGTGAGCAGCTCTCGCCGGTCGTAGCGCCCGTCGTGGCCGGTGGGGGCCTCGGCGGCCAGGGACAGGCCGACGTCGATCTCGCCCGCCGACAACAGGTCGTAGACCTCGGCCGCCTCGGCCTGGTGCACCCGCGTGGTCAGGCCGGGGTGGGCGCGCCGCAGGGCGCCCAGCGCGGGCACCACGAGGCTGGGGATGGCGGTGGCGAAGGCGCCCACGCGCACGTGCCCGGCCTCGCCCCGGGCGAAGCCCTCCAGCTCGGCCTCGGCCCGCTCCAGCTGGGCCAGGACGATGTCGGTGTGGCGCAGCAGTGCGTGCGCCGCGTCGGTGAGGCGGACCCGCCGCCCGTGCGCCTCCAGCAGGGCGACCCCCACCTGTTGGGAGAGGGAGGAGAGCTGCTGGGACACGGCGGAGGGGGTCATGCACAAGGCCTCCGCCGTGGCCCGGACGGTCCCGAACTCCTCCAGGGCGCGCAGGACGCGGAGTTTGCGAAGGTCCCAGTCGGTCACCCTCTCAGGCATACCATTCAGCCGCCCTGAACGGAACGCCGGTGTCCGCGGGTATCCCGCGGACACCGGCTCCGGAGGGCGGGGGCGCGGCCCCCGGCCCGGCGACGGATCAGGCCCGGGGCTTGTCCAGGGGTTCGGAGCCCCCGTCGCGGTAGGCCTCCCGGGCCTGGTCGGTGTACTTGGCCTCCCCGGGACCGGCGCTGCCTATCTCCTCGGCGTCGATCTCGGCCGGGGCGGCGGAGCCCCCGCGGCCGACCACGTTGAAGCACACGTTGAGCACGATCGCCACGACGGCCGCGCCGATGATGCCCGAGTGCGCCACCAGCTCCACCGACTCGGGCAGGAACGCGTAGAAGGTGGGGTAGGCCAGCGGGATGACCGCCACGCCCACGGAGGCGGCCACCAGCACCAGGTTGAGGTTGTCGGTGAAGTCCACCTTGGCCAGGGTCTTGACGCCGCTGGCGGCCACACTGCCGAACAGAACCAGGCCCGCGCCGCCGAGCACGGGCGTGGGGATGGCCGCCATGGCGCCGCCCAGCACCGGGAACATACCCAGCGCGACGAGGATGCCCGCGCCGGTGGCCACCACGTAGCGGCTGCGCACCTTGGTCAGGGCCAGCAGTCCGATGTTCTGCGCGAAGGAGCTGGTGGGGGTGGCGCTGAAGATCGGTCCGATGAGCGAGCCGCTCACGTCGGAGCGCAGGCCCGCCGAGATGCGCTTGGCGTCCACCTTCGAGCCGGTGATCTCACCGACCGCGATGATGTGCGAGGCCCCCTCGGTCAGGACCACGAGCATGATGACGCACATGGTGACGACCGCGGCGACCTCGAACCGGGGTGCGCCGAAGTAGAACACCGAGGTCGGGTCGAACACGAGGTCGGCCTCGCCCACCCGGCTGAAGTCGGCCATGCCCAGGGGGACGGCCACCAGGGTGCCCACGAGCAGGCCCAGGAGGATGGACAGGCGCCCCCAGATACCGGGCAGGACCCGGGAGCCGAGCACGATCACCCCCAGGGTGAGCCCGGCCAGCCCGAGGTTGGCCAGGGGCGCGGCCGGGACCGCGGAGCCGTCCTCCAGGTTGCGGACGCCGCCGTCCATGATCCACCGCGCCGCCACCGGCATGAGGCTGACGCCGATGACGGTGATGATGGTGCCCGTGACGATGGGGGGGAAGAAGCGGATCAGCTGCCCGAAGAACGGCGTCAGCGCCAGGGCGAAGAGCCCGGCGGCCAGGGAGGCGCCGAAGGCCACGGGCAGGTTCTCGCCGTCCTGCCCCGCGGCCAGGGAGGTGATGGCGCTGACGGGGACGAAGGAGCAGGCCACCACGATCGGCATCTGCGCGCCGACGCGCCGGTGGCCCACGGTCTGCATGAGGGTGGCGAACCCCGCCACGAGGAGCGCGCCGCTGACGAGGATGCCCATGGCGGCGGGGTCGTTCGCGAGCCCGGCGGCGGCGCCGATGACGAGGGCCGGCGCCACCGCGCCGGCGTACATGGTGAGGATGTGCTGGAGCCCGTAGACCAGGAGCAGCCGCGCGGGCAGCTTCTCGTCCTCGGGGCGGGGGGAGGAGGCGGCGTTCGTTGTGGCCGAGTCCTTCGCGGACGGACTGTTCGACATGGCCAGTTTCCAGCCTTTGCGATCGGCGGCCGCCCCGGAGGGGGCCGAACTCTCGGGCACGCGGCCCGGTGGTGTCGCACCGGCCCGACACCTCCGTCAGGGGGCGCCGGGGCCGGGGAGGGCCCGCCGCGGCGGGCCAGGGCCCGTGGCACGGCTGTGCGCGCGGGTCGCGGGAGTGTCGGTGCGCGTGCCCGGCGGGGTGCCGGGGCCGCGGACGGGACCGCGAGGAGAGGGCGGTCCCGCCCGCGGGGCACCCGACGGAGCGCTCACCGGGGAGCGCCCGGACACGGGGCGGGACAGGGCTTGTCCGGGGCGCCGGGAGCTGCCGCCCCGATGGCGTCGTCCGGGGGCTGTTCTTTGAACCCGCCTCAGCTCGTGGGGGGTGGTTCGGGCGCTCGGACACGGACCGAAGCGAAGCGGGGGTCCAAAGAACACTGCCTAGACGAAGCCGGGGACGGTCTTCCAGGCGTCGCCGGGCTCGGGGGCGTCGTCGCGCTCCACGGTGGCCTCGATCTTGCCGTAGGGCCGGTCGGCGGCGAAGAAGACCTCGTTCGGGTTGTCCAGGCCGAACGGGGACAGGTCCACCAGGAAGTGGTGGTTGTTGGGCATGGAGAAGCGGATCTCGGCGATCTCCGGGTGCGCCTCCAGGACGGCCTTGCCCATCTCGTAGAGGGTCTGCTGCAGCGCCAGGCTGTGGGTCCGGGCGAAGGCGTCCAGGCACAGGGCGCGCACCGAGGCGTAGGCCTTGTCGAAGTCGTGCTCCACGCCCACGTAGCGCCAGCGGGCGGTGACGTCGGTGGCCAGGATCCGGTCGGTGGTCTCGGGCAGCGTCGTGTACCTGGTCTTGGGGAAGCCGTGGAACTCCGAGCCGGTGGACTTGAGCACGGACAGCCCCTCGAAGCCCGAGACCACCCACTCCCGGCCGCCCGTCTTGGTGACGACGGCGGTGCGGGTCTCCGCGCCCCTGCGCGAGAACGCGTGGTCGTGCGGCCCGGAGGAGGTCTGGATCCGCTCCCAGGAGTACTCCTGCACCTCCTGGCGGGCCCCGTGCACGTACTCGTGCTCGTCCACGAAGTGGCGGGCCAGGCGCAGCGCGAAGTCCTCGACGGCGCCGACGCCGCCCCACTCGCGGGCCTTGGCGTAGACGGTGTTCTTCTGGGTGTCGGTCGGCAGGCAGGTGCTGTTGTCGCCGAGGGTGTGCACCGTCTCCAGCTCTCCGCGCAACTGGGAGGTGACGTTGACGTCCTTGATCCGGTGCACGTCGGTGTCGCGGTCGACGTGGACGAGGCGGACCTCGGCCTTGCCGTACTGGTTGTCTCCGAGTCGGATGCCCATCAGGGTGAACTCCATCCGTGTGATGCGTGAAGTCGTCATCGTTCGCGCCGTGGCGCAGTGCTACGAGGGAGGACCGCTGTGGTCGTGCGGAAGGACCTGTCGCGCACTCGAAGATTCAGGCTTGCCCTGGCCGGCGAGGATCTCCTGCCCGCCGCTCCCTTCCCGGTCGGCCGTGCCGCCGCGGTGGTCTGTGTGGGTGGTGCCCAGGGGGAGGACGCGTGGCGCCCGCCGGTCTAGGAACCCCGGTAGGTCGAGTAGGCGAACGGGCTCAGCAGCAGCGGGACGTGGTAGTGGGCGTCCTCGTCGGCGAGGTCGAACACGATGGCGACCTCGGGGTAGAAGCCGTGCTGGCCGGTCGACGCGAAGTAGGCGCCGGTGTCGAAGACGATCCGGTGGAAGCCCGCGGGGAGCCGGTCGGGGCCCAGGTCGGGCACGCGCCCGTCGTCGTCGGTGCGGCCCTCGGCGACCGTCCGCCAGGACCCGGCGCCGTCGGCGGCCTCAAGCCGCACGGGCACGCCGCGGGCGGGGCTGCCCAGGGCGGCGTCCAGGACGTGGGTGGTGACGTGGCTCATGCGTCCTCCAGGAGTTTGACGAGGCGTAGTCCGGCGATCCGCCGCAGCTCCCCGCCGACCACGGCCAGTTCGGTGCCGCGGTCGTTGGACAGGCGTGCGACCAGGTCGGCGAGGAGTTCGCGGCTGGAGCGCCCGCTCGCGCAGACGAGGTAGATCTGCCCGAACCTGTCCTCGTACTCGCGCTGGGCGTGGGCGAAGATCCGCTGGACGCGCACGGAGGCGTCGTCGGTGCCGGAGGCGAAGGCGGACTGCTCCCCGCGAGACCAGGCGGCCTCTGCGCCGGCGCCCTCGGCCTTCTCCCCGATGCGGGGGTGGCGGGCCAGGGCGGAGGCGACCTCGTCGGCGGTGACCGCGCGCGCGTGCCCGTCGGCCGAGGCCAGCAGGGCCGCGCGGTCGGGGAAGGGCGCCTCGGACGCGACGGCCGCGACCCAGCGGTCCACGTCCAGGCACTGCGCGAGCGCGGCGCGCAGCTCCTGTTCGGGCAGCGCGTTCAGGCGGGCCAGGCCGGGGTCGGACCCGCTCTGCGGCTCCTCCGGGGTGCTCATGTGGTCTCCCCTGACTTGGCGCGGACCCCGGGTTCCCGTCCGTGGGACTGCGTACCGCCGTGGCCCCGCCAAGGATTTTCGTAGTGCAGATAGCTAATTCCGTATTACGGATTGGGGGGACTCTAGTTGATGCGAGTGTGACCTTGTCAACACTCGCAAGGGGAGATCTGCGAAAAATAACCCGATCTGTGTCCGAGCACAAAGAAGGTCCGACCTTCTTGTCGTCACCCAGGGTTCGGGCCGGGCTTCGGGGGGTTCGCGGGGCCGGTGGGGTCGGGGCGGCGTCGGGGGTGCGAGGGGGTCGGTCTCCGGAGTGGTTGACAAGCGGGGGTGGCCCGGCACACACTTCAATCATTCCTTAAAGCGAAAACTACTTTCCATATTGTGGAAGTAGATGCTGGAGGCAAGGTATGAGCCACACCCTGGGGTACACGGTGAACTGCTCGCTGCTGTTCACCGAGCTCCCCCTCAACGACCGCCCCCGGGCGGCGCGGGAGGCGGGCTTCGACGCCGTCGAGTTCTGGTGGCCGTTCGAGAGCCCGACCCCGCCCAAGGACGAGGTCGACGCCTTCGTCTCCGCCCTCGACCGGGCGGGTGTCCGTCTCAGCGGCCTCAACTTCTTCGCGGGCCAGCTGCCCGGCCCCGACCGCGGCGTGCTCTCGCACCCCTCGCGCAGCGCCGAGTTCCGCGCCAACATCGACGCCGTGGTGCGCATCGCCGAGCGCACGGGAGCCACGGGCTTCAACGCCCTCTACGGCCTGCGCCAGCCGGGTGTGGACCCCGGCGAACAGGACCGGACCGCCCTGGAGAACACCGTCGCGGCGGCCGAGGCCGTGGCGGCGGTCGGCGGCACCGTCCTCATCGAGCCCATCAGCGGGGCCGAGAGCTACCCCCTGACCACGGCCGCGGACGGGCTCGCCTTCGTCGCCCGGGCCGGGGAGGCGGGCGCGGACAACGTCGCCCTCCTGGCGGACCTGTACCACCTCGCCGTCAACGGCGACGACTTCGCCGCCGCGGTCCGCGACCACGCCGCCGAGTTCGGACACATCCAGATCGCCGACACCCCCGGGCGCGGCGAGCCCGGCACGGGACGGCTGCCCATCGAGGAACTGCTCACCGCAGCCCAGACCGGGGGCTACGGGGGGCTCGTCGGCCTGGAGTACAAGCCGACCGTGCCCAGCGCCCAGAGCTTCGGCTGGCTCAACTGATCCCCCAGCCGCGAACCCCGCCACCAGCCGCACGGCACCAGCAGCACAGCACCAGCCGCACACCAGTCACGAAGGGGGCCCTCGTGCCCGTCAAGAAGATCGCCTTCATCGGCCTGGGGATCATGGGTCTGCCCATGGCCGTCAACCTCGTCCGCGCCGGGTACACCGTGACCGGCCACAACCTCAGCCCCGAGCGCGTCGACGCGCTGGTCGCCGAGGGCGGCCTGCGCGGGGGCAGCGTCGCCGGGGCCGTCGCCGACGCCGACGCCGTCATCACCATGGTCCCGGACTCCCCGGACGTGGAGGAGCTCATGCTCGGCCGTGGCGGTGTCTTCGAGAGCGTCAAGCCCGGCACCCTGGTCATCGACATGAGCACCATCCGCCCCGACGTGTCCCGCTCGGTGGCCGGGGCCGGGGCCGAGCGCGGCCTGCGCGTCCTGGACGCCCCCGTCAGCGGCGGCGAGGCGGGCGCGGTCGAGGCCAAGCTCTCCATCATGGTCGGCGGCGCCGCGGAGGACTTCGAGGCGGCCCGGCCGCTCTTCGACGTCCTGGGCACCACCCCGGTCCTGGTCGGCCCGAGCGGCTCCGGCCAGACCGTCAAGGCGGCCAACCAGCTCATCGTCGCGGGCAACATCCAGCTCCTGGCCGAGGCCCTGGTCTTCCTGGAGGCGCACGGGGTGGACACCGAGTCCGGCCTGGAGGTCCTGGGCGGCGGGCTCGCGGGCAGCACCGTGCTCCAGCGCAAGGGCGCCGCCATGCGCACGCGCGACTTCACCCCGGGCTTCCGGATCGCCCTGCACGACAAGGACATGCGCATCGTCACGGACTCCGCGCGCGCCGCCGGGGTCGCGATCCCGCTGGGCTCGCAGGTCGCGCAGTACGTCGGCGCGCTCAAGCACCAGGGCCACGGCGGCCTCGACCACTCCGCGCTGCTGAAGATCGTCGAGCAGCTCTCCGACCGCTCCGAGAAGTAGCGGACCGTCCCTTTCCGGACGCGAGCGCCCGCACCCGGCCCCGAGCCGTCCGTCCCGGTGTTGGCCGCACCGGCGGACACGGCCCGCGCGCCGTCCGGGCCCACCCGCGGGCTCTCCCGCACCCCAGCGGCACCGCGGCACCACCCCTAGCACCCAGCTTCACCACCACACAGCCACCAGCACCCCTAGCACTGAAGGGTTCGCTTCCCATGCCACAGATGCCCGCGATGAACGCGGTCGTGGAGGTCCTCAAGGACGAGGGCGTCGACACGGCCTTCGGCTGCCCCGGCGCGGCCATCCTGCCCCTCTACAAGGCGATGGAACAGGTCGGCGGCATCGAGCACCTGACCGTCCGCCACGAGGAGGGCGCCACCCACATGGCCGACGGCTGGTCCCGGACCACCGGCAAGGTCGGCGTGGCCATCGGCACCTCCGGCCCCGCCGGGACCAACATGATCACCGGCCTGTACACGGCCATCGCGGACTCGGTCCCGATCGTGTGCATCACCGGCCAGCAGCGCACCGACCTGCTGGACAAGGAGGGCTTCCAGGCGGTCGACATCGTCGAGATCGCCAAGCCCGTCACCAAGTGGGCCGTCCAGGTCAAGGAGGCCGCCACCGCTCCCTGGATCTTCCGCGAGGCGTTCCGGATCGCGCGCGAGGGGCGCCCCGGCCCCGTCCTGGTGGACATCCCGGTGGACGTCGCCCGGCGGCTGATCGACTACGACCCCGCCATCGACGCCCCGCTGAAGGTCAACGCCGTCGAGCCGCACCAGCCCCGGGTGGAGCGCGCGCTGGACATGCTGCTGGAGGCAGAACGCCCCCTGATCCTGGCCGGAGGCGGCGTGATCACCGCCGAGGCCTCCGACGACCTGCGCGCGCTGGCCGAGCACCTCCAGGTTCCGGTGCAGGTCACCCTCATGGGCAAGGGCTCCTTCGACGAGGACTCGCCCCTGTACTCGGGCATGACCGGCGTGCAGACCTCCCAGCGCTACGGCAACGCCTCCTTCCTGGAGTCGGACCTGGTCCTGGCGGTGGGCGCGCGCTTCGCCGACCGCCACACCGGGCAGATCGACGTCTACCGGGGCGAGCGCAGGTTCATCCACGTCGACATCGAGGCCACCCAGATCGGCCGGGTCTTCGAGCCCGACCTGGGCGTGGTCTCCGACGCGCGGCTGTTCCTGCGCGAGCTGCTCGCCGCCGCGCGCGCCCGCGGCGCCAGGGCCCGGGTGCGGCCCTGGATCGACCGGGTCGCCGAACTCAAGGCCACCCTGACCCGCCGCGAGGACTTCGACACGGTCCCGGTCAAGGCGCCGCGCGTCTACAAGGAGATCAACGAGGTCTTCGGCGAGGACACCTACTTCGTCACCGCGATCGGCCTGTACCAGATCTGGGGAGGCCAGCACCAGAAGGCGTACAAGCCGCGCCACTACCAGATCTGCGGCCAGGCGGGCCCGCTCGGCTGGGAGATCCCCGCCGCGATCGGCGTCAAGAAGGCGCTCAAGGACACCGAGCCGGACGCCGAGGTCGTCGGGATCGTCGGCGACTACGGGTTCCAGTACATGGTCGAGGAACTGGCCGTGGCCGCCCAGTACGACGTGCCCTACGTCATCATCATGCTCAACAACGAGTACCTGGGCCTGATCCGCCAGGCCTCGATCCCGTTCGACATGAACTACCAGGTGGACATCCACTACGACGAGTACGGAACCGACAACGTCAAGCTCATGGAGGCCTACGGGTGCTCCGGGCGCCGCGTCGTGGAGCCCGGTGAGATCCGAGAGTCCCTGGAGTGGGCGCGCAAGCAGGCCCAGGCCACGTCGCGGCCTGTGCTCGTGGAGATCATGATCGAGCGCGAGGCCAACACGCCGCACGGGCCCGCGATCGACGCGGTCCGCGAGTTCGAGCCGGTCCCGGGGGCCTGACCGCGGGTGTGCCCCGTGCGGAACGCCTGCCACAGTGGACCAAACGGGGCACACCGGACACAGGTGAACCCGCCGTTACAGGTTTGTGTCCGGAGTGTTTCGCGACGTGCGTTTTCTCCCGCCCGCACCTGCGCAAACGTGGAGTCACCTTGACGACGGAGCCGCCGTGCCAGGGAGCGGGAGAACGCAACGGAGCCGTCGTCGGCACTCTCGGAAGTTGGAAAAGCATGTCCCCCCACGCGCGTTTCCTCTCTGCGGCCGCCCTCACGGCCGTCGCGCTCGCCTCCTCCGCCTGTTCCTCCCAGAACGGGTCCGAGGAGGAGTTCCAGGAACTCCTGGCGGAGAGCGGTCTGCCCGGTGACGAACTCAGGATCACGCCGCCGGACTCCGAAGGGTTCTGGTGGGCCACCTACGAGGCCACGCAGGACTGCCAACTGCAGTTCAAGTGGAACGGCACCGACCCGGTGCTGGTCTACGGGGCCCAGACGGACGGCTACCTGGAGCTGGCGCCGGACGAGACCTACGTGGAGTCCTTCGGCCAGGGCAAGGTCCAGCAGGCCTGCCAGGGGGATTTCTGACCGCCCCGGCCCCGGGCGCGCCGCCCGGGGCCGGAGGCCTCAGCAGCATTGGGCGTCCCCTCGCCGACACGGTGCTGGTGCGCACGCCACCAGGTGGTGAACCAGGTTCCGGACTTGGGGCCGGTACGACAGGTCCTCCGCCCTGTCACGCGGGCGATCGTCTCGAAGCCGTTGTCGCAGTGCACCAGTGTGAGCCGGGGAGTTCGGAACAGGCGGCCACCAAGAGGTCCACGGGGCCAGCGCTGCGGTGCTCGTCTCGTGAGGTGAGGACGCGTTGGACCTCCCACGTCCGTCGATAGTCCCTGTCATCCAGATCGACAGGAAGGAGCATCCTGTTGAGCAGGGACACGATGCGATCTCGGTGACTGACGGACCGCGCACTGTACAGGAACTCCAGTTCGGTCACGGGACAGACCGCGACCACTCCGTTCGTGATCGCGTCGTCCCACTCCGGAGAGCCTGCCTGCTCGCAGACACGCGCGAGGGCACTCGTGTCCACGAGGTAGCGGGCTGGGCTCACCGGCGACAGTTCCTCTTGTCGGAGAGGGCCTCCAGGTCCACTCCACCCTCGGCCGCGAGCTCGCGCATCTCGGAGAGCGCCGCGGAGCGGCCAAGTCTCTTCACGGCGTCCCGCAGGGCTGTGTTCACCGTGTCTTTCCCGGTCTTCGTCCCGTACAGCTCGGCGGCTCCGGTGAGTGCCTCGTCATCGACATCGATGAGAACCTTGGTCACGGCAGCCTCCGTATATATCGACGTGAGAAAGGCATGTCTTTCTTGTGCGGCCGTGCCCCGGATTCCGGGAACCCGGACAGTCGACACCGGCCCCGGGGCGGCGGCGCGCGTGCTCGACCTGGCGAAGTGCGTACCCGGTCGACGGCCCCGCGGCGGTTCCTCCTAACGTGAGTGCGTTCCCGAGGGCACGGCCCCTCCCGACCCGCACACCACGGAGTCCGCCTTGAGCGACCTGTTCGATCCCGTCCGGATCGGCCGCCTGCACCTGCCCAACCGCCTGTTCATGGCCCCGATGACGCGCTCGCGCTGCCGCGGGGGCGTGCCCGGTGACATCACCGTCGAGTACTACGCCCAGCGCGCCTCGGCCGGGCTGATCATCACCGAGGGCGTCCAGCCCAGCGTCCGCGGGCAGGGCTACACCGACACCCCGGGCCTGCACAGCGACGAGCAGGTCGCGGCGTGGCGGCGCGTCACCGACGCCGTGCACGAGCGCGGCGGGCACATCTTCGCCCAGATCATGCACTCGGGCCGGGTCGGCCACCCCAGCCTCTACCCCGACGGCGGCCTGCCCGTCGCTCCGTCCCCCGTCGCCTCGGGCGCGTCCATGTACGACGGCAGGCAGAAGCTGGCGCACCCGGTGCCGCGCGAGATGACCGCCGCCGACATCGCCCAGACCCTCGCCGACCACGCCGCGGCCGCGCGCAACGCGATCGCCGCCGGTTTCGACGGGGTGGAGCTGCACGGCGGCAACAGCTACCTCATCGAGCAGTTCCTCTCCGACGGCAGCAACCGGCGCACCGACGGGTACGGCGGCAGCGCCGCCAACCGCGCCCGCTTCGCCCTGGAGGCGGTGGACGCGGTCGTCGAGGCCGTCGGCGCCGACCGCGTCGGCCTGCGCGTCTCCCCGGCCAGCAGGCTCAACGGCATCAGCCAGAGCGACCCCTTGGAGCAGTACCTCGCGCTCCTGGACGGGCTGCGCGGCCGTCCCGGGCTCGCCTACCTGCACCTGACGGAGTCGGCCTCGGCCGAGTACACCGACGCGCTGCGCAAGGAGTGGCCGGGGACCTTCGTCCTCAACCCCGCCTCCGGCACCGACACCGGGCCCGCCGCCGCGGTCCTGGCCGAGGAGCGGGCGGACGCCGTGGCGATGGCCTCGGCCTGGATCGCCAACCCCGACCTGCCCGCCAGGATCAGGACCGGCGCTCCCGTCGCGGTTCCCGACCGGGCAACCTACTACGGCGGCGACCACCGCGGCTACACCGATTACCCGGTCCTGGACGCCTGACGCGAAATCCCGTCGACGGGACCGGCCCGGCCGCCGGCGCGCGGTGACCGCGCTGCCGGCGACGGCCTCGGGTGTTGGCCGCACCCCGGGTCCCGTCGACGGGATCTGGAACAACCCCCCTAGCACTGAAGGGTTCACCGAAAATGTTACAGACACCCCGCCGTTCTCTTGAGGTCGAGGTACCGGTAAAGGGACGGATTCCGCCCGGCGCGCCCTCCGTGACGAGGATTCCCAGGTCATGTGACGCGCATCCCGACATGTGGACACCGGGTACCAGTTCCGGCGGGCCGTCTGCTAGCGTGAGGACCGTTATGCTGCGCGAGCTGCTTCTCCTTAGCGGCCGCGGCGGGGGTCGTTAAAAGGTCGGCTCCCTCGCCGCGGGACTTCGGCTTGTCCTGGTCGACCATGACCAAGCGCCAGATCCACCCGAGGAGCCACCGAGATGGTGCCGCAGCAGAAGCCCAGCCCCATGCCCTTCCACCGCTACAAGCCCTTCGCGCCGGTGGACCTGCCCGACCGCACCTGGCCGTCCAAGAGCATCACCGAGGCCCCGCGCTGGCTGTCCACGGATCTGCGCGACGGCAACCAGGCGCTGATCGAGCCGATGGACCCCGCCCGCAAGCGCGAGATGTTCGAGCTGCTGGTGCGGATGGGCTACAAGGAGATCGAGGTCGGCTTCCCCGCCGCCAGCCAGACCGACTTCGACTTCGTCCGCTCCCTGATCGAGGGCGACGCGATCCCCGACGACGTGCAGATCTCGGTGCTGACCCAGGCCCGTGAGGACCTCATCGAGCGCACCGTGCAGAGCCTGGTCGGGGCCAGGCGCGCCACCGTGCACCTGTACAACGCCACCGCGCCCACCTTCCGCCGCGTCGTCTTCCGCGTGGACCGCGAGGCCTGCAAGGACATCGCCGTCCAGGGCATCCGGCACGTCATGCGCTTCGCCGAGCAGTACCTGGGCGAGACCGAGTACTTCGGCTACGAGTACTCGCCCGAGATCTTCGTCGACACCGAACTGGACTTCGCCCTGGAGGTCTGCGAGGCCGTCATGGACGTCTGGCAGCCCGGCCCGGGCCGCGAGATCATCCTCAACCTGCCCGCGACCGTCGAGCGCTCCACGCCCAACGTCTACGCCGACCAGATCGAGTGGATGAGCCGCAGCCTGTCCCGGCGCGAGCACGTGGTCGTCTCGGTGCACCCGCACAACGACCGCGGCACCGGCGTGGCCTCGGCCGAGCTGGCCGTCATGGCCGGGGCCGACCGCGTCGAGGGCTGCCTGTTCGGTCACGGCGAGCGCACCGGCAACGTCTGCCTGGTCACCCTGGGCATGAACCTGTTCAGCCAGGGCGTGGACCCCAGGATCGACTTCTCCGACATCGACGAGATCCGCCGCACCGTCGAGCACTGCACCCAGCTGCCGGTCGCCCCGCGCCACCCCTACGGCGGCGACCTGGTCTACACCGCCTTCTCCGGCTCCCACCAGGACGCCATCAAGAAGGGCTTCGCCGCCCAGCAGGAGGCCGCCGCCGACGCCGGGACCCCGGTGGAGGAGTACGTCTGGGACGTGCCCTACCTGCCCATCGACCCCAAGGACGTGGGCCGCAACTACGAGGCGGTCATCCGGGTCAACAGCCAGTCCGGCAAGGGCGGCGTCTCCTACATCATGCAGCGCGACCACTCGCTGGACCTGCCGCGGCGCCTCCAGATCGAGTTCTCCCAGGTCATCCAGAAGTTCACCGACGCCGAGGGCGGCGAGTTCGCCGCCGGGCGCATCTGGGAGATCTTCTCCCAGACCTACCTGGCCGAGGGCGGCCCGGTCGCGGTGCTGGCGCACCGCTCCACCACCGACAGCGACGGCACCTACCGGATCGAGGCCGACGCCCGGGTCAACGGTGAGATCCGCGAGCTGACCGGCACCGGCAACGGCCCCATCTCCGCGTTCTGCGACGCCCTGACCGGCGTCGACGTCAAGGTCCGCGTCATGGACTACGTGGAGCACTCCATGGGCGGGGACGGCGACGCCCGCGCCGCCGCCTACGTGGAGGCCGAGATCGACGGCCGCGTGGTGTGGGGAGTGGGCATCCACAGCAGCATCACCACGGCCTCGCTCAAGGCGCTGTGCAGCGCCATCGCGCGCGTCTGACACGCGCACGCCAGAGGGAGCGCGGGGCCGCGACCGCCGGGTCGCGGCCCCGGCCCGTTCCCGGCAGCTGTGAAGTGTTCCGCTGAGGCTTTCGGATCAGCGAGCGGCCGTCCGGGCAATCTCTCGCAAGACTGTTCGCGCAGGTCGGCCTGATCGGCTTCTCAAGCCAAACCGGCGCAGCGAGAGGCAGCCCGGTGGTCGCGCGGGCCGGGAACGCTCCGAGGAACACGACCTAGAGCAGGCCGAACGGCCCGGGGTCGGGCAGGCCCAGGGTCGCGCACGACTCCCGGTGCGCGCCGGCCAGCTCGCCCAGCGCGACCGGTCTGCGCGAGGTCGCGGCCATGTCCTGGCGCGCCTCGGCCGTCCAGGGGGAGGGGCGCAGCGACAGCCCCCGCGCCAGGTCCAGCGCCTCGGCCTCCTCGCGCCAGCCCGGCCAGCGCAGGGCGCGGTAGAAGTCCTCCAGGTGGCCGTCCAGCAGCCACAGCAGCCAGCCGGAGTAGGCCGTCTCCAGCGGCTCCCACTCCAGGGAGTCGGGCGCGAAGTAGACCATCTCCCCGGGCCTGCCGGGATAGTCCCCGCCCTCCGCCGCGGGCCCGTTGAGGGCGAACACCCCGCCCAGCACGTCGTGGGCGACCACCAGCCGCGGCGGCGGGCCGTACACCACCGCCGCGCTCAGGTCGTTGACCTCGCCCAGACCGGGCAGCTCGGCTCCGCCGCCGCCGTGGACGCGCAGCCACCCGCCGTCGAGGATCAGGCCGCCGGACTCCAGCGCCATCGCGCCCAGGAAGGACCGCGCGGTCACCTGGAGGCGGTGCAGGCACGTGCGGCCCCGCTCGGGGTCGACGGGCAGGGCCCGTACGGCGGCCCCGCCCCGCTCCAGGCGTTCGGACAGCAGCGGCCAGGCGGGTTCGTCCACCTCGACCAGTTCACTCAGCTCGCGCACAGGGCCACCTCCCGTCGGGCCGCGAAGGGTCGCGACGGCGGTCCACACTACCGGTCGGCGCCGACGCGTCCGCCGAGGCCTCCGGGAGGGCGAACGGGGCGGCACGCCCTTCGAGCCGCTGACCGCGCGCGTGCGCCCGGCCTCCAGCGCGGCCCGGCAGCAGCACTCCGCTCGCGCACGCGGGGACGTCCTCCCGGGAGGGGAGGACGTCCCCGCGTGCGCGAGCCGGAGGTCACTCCCAGCCGAACATCTGGGTCCAGGCGCTGCCGGACTCGCCGACGCCGATCGCGACCAGGTCGCAGTTGAGGATGTTCCTGCGGTGCCCGTCGCTGTTCATCCAGGCGTCCATCACCTGCTGGGGGCTGGTCTGCCCCTTGGCGACGTTCTCCGCGCCCCAGGCGTCGTAGCCGTGGCGGTCGGCCCGGTCCCCGGGGCCCTCGCCCTCGGGGCTCTCGTGGCTCATGTAGTCGCGCCGGTCCATGTCCTCGCTGTGCTCCTGGGCGGCGGCGGTCAGCCGCGAGTCCACCCGCAGCGGGCCGCAGCCGGCGTCCGCGCGCTGGGCGTTGACCAGGGTCACGACCTGGTCGGTCGACCCGGCCGAGGGGGCGTCGAAACCGCTGTCGCCGCCACCGCCACCGCCGTTGCCTCCGCCGTCACCGCCGCCCGAGCCGCCGCCATCGCCGGACTCCGAGCCGCCGCCGTCACCTCCACCGGTGTCCTCGTCCCCGCCTTCCTCGGCCAGGGAGGAGGCCTGCGCGCTCTGCGGCTCGCCGCCCTCCCCGGAGGGCGCGGGCTCCCGCTCCGGCGCCGCGGTGGGCGAGGCGAAGAAGTCGGCGTCCTCGGAGGCCTCGGGCACGAGCGAGTCGTCGGTGACCGCGGTGCCGAGCCCTCCCTCCCGAGCCTGGCCGTCCGCCGCGTTCTGGAAGGGGCTGAGGCCGGTCTCCGCGCCGGTGAACAGCAGTGCGCCCGCCACGACCAGGCCGACGGGGACCGCGGCCATGGGCACCGCGAGCGGTATCGAGCGCAATCCGCGCCCGGTGCGGCGGTGTCGGTCGGCGCTCTTCCTGCGCCTGCCTCGGCGACCACGCGCCATGGGGCCCTCCTCGGGAAGTGGGACGTCGGGGCACGGGCGCGACGGGGCGCCGCTCGCGCGGGGTCCGCGCTCCGGGCGGCCCTCGCTCGTGCCCCGCGGGTCTCGGGTGAACCCGTGTCGGGGAGCGCGCGGGATGCGCGCGGCTGCTCCGGGAGAGTGCCGCGGGGGAAGGGCGGCGGGCCCGACGCGGAGCGCCTAGCGCGTGAGAGTAGAGCAAATGTCGCAAAAAGGGAAACCAAACTGTAATAAAGCTGGTCATAGAGGGGTTTCGTGCTGCACCGTCCGCGTGGACGGTCCGCGGCATCCGCGACAATGGGGGTGTGAGTCTCTACCGCGACGAGGGTGTCGTCCTGCGCAACCAGAAGCTGGGCGAGGCCGACCGCATCATCACCCTCCTGACCCGGCGCACCGGCCTGGTCCGCGCCGTCGGCAAGGGGGTGCGCCGCACCAAGTCCCGCTTCGGCGCCCGCCTGGAGCCGTGCACCCACGTCGACCTCCAGCTGCACGCGGGCCGCACGCTGGACGTGATCACCCAGGCCGAGACCGTGCGGGCCTACGGCGAGGCGGTGGTGTCGGACTACTCCCGCTACACCGCCGCCACCGCGATGCTGGAGACCGCGGAGAAGGTCGTCTCGGTCGAGAAGGACCCGGCGCTGCGCCAGTTCCTCCTGCTCATCGGCGCGCTGCGTACCCTGGGCGAGGGGAGCCACGACTCCCGGCTGGTCCTGGACGCCTACCTGCTGCGCTCGCTCGCGGTCGCCGGGTACGCGCCCTCCCTGGCCGAGTGCGCCCGCTGCGGCAGCCGGGGGGAGCACCGCGCGTTCGCGGTCCACGCCGGAGGTATGGTCTGCACGGTGTGCCGTCCCCACGGCTCCGTGCACCCGTCACCGGACACGCTCCGACTCATGTCGGCGCTGCTCGGAGGGGACTGGGAGAGCGCGGACGCCAGCGAGGACAGGCAGCGCTCCGAGTGCAGCGGGCTGGTCGCGGCCTACCTACAGTGGCACCTGGAAAACGGAATCCGATCACTGCGCCATGTGGAGCGTTCTTGAGTCTGTTCAGCTTCGACACCGGTAAACGGCGGGAGTACTCCGCGCCCGTTCCGCACCCCAGCGGCGCGCGTCCCCCCGAGCTCCCCGCCCAGCTGGTGCCCCGGCACGTGGCCGTGGTCATGGACGGCAACGGCCGTTGGGCCAAGGAGCGCGGGCTGGCGCGCACCGAGGGGCACAAGGCCGGTGAGTCCTCGCTCTTCGACGTGATCGAGGGCGCCCTGGAGATGGGCGTGGCCAACCTGTCCGCCTACGCCTTCTCCACCGAGAACTGGAAGCGCTCGCCCGACGAGGTGCGCTTCCTCATGGGCTTCAACCGCGACACCATCCGCAGGCGCCGCGACGAGCTGCACGCGCGGGGGGTCCGCGTCAAGTGGGCCGGGCGCGCGGGGCGGCTGTGGAAGAGCGTCATCCGCGAACTCCAGGACGCGGAGGAGATGACCAGGGACAACACCGCCCTCACCCTCCAGTTCTGCGTTAACTACGGCGGCCAGGCCGAGATCGTCGACGCCGCGCGCGAGCTGGCCCGCAGGGCGGCGGCGGGCCTGATCTCCCCGGAGAAGATCACCGAGGACACCCTCGCCCAGTACCTCTACGCCCCCGACGTGCCGCCCGTGGACCTGTTCGTGCGCTCCTCCGGCGAGCAGCGCACGTCCAACTTCCTCCTCTGGCAGTCCGCCTACGCCGAGTTCGTCTTCCTGGACACGCTCTGGCCCGACTTCGACCGCCGCGACCTGTGGCGGGCCTGTGAGATCTACGCGAGCCGGGACCGCCGCTACGGCGGTGCCGTGCCCAACCCCGTGGCGGAGGAGAAGAAGTGATGGCAGGTTCGGACGGTCCGCTGCTCAGGCCGGGCATGTCGCTCGTCTCGGTGGGGGACAGCTTCACCGAGGGCGTGGGGGACCCCTACCCTGAGCCGGGCGCGGGCTTCCGCGGCTGGGCCGACCGGCTGGCCGAGCACCTGGCGGACGACCTGGGCGAGGTCCTGTACGCGAACCTGGCGGTGCGCGGCAAGCTCATGCGCCAGATCGTCACCGACCAGCTCCCGCCCGTCCTGGAGATGTCCCCGGACCTGGTCACCCTGAGCGCGGGCGGCAACGACCTGCTGCGCCCGGGCGGGGACCCCGAGCGGATGGCCAGGATCCTGGACCACACGGTGGGCCGCCTGCGCGCCGCGGGGAGCCAGGTCGTGCTCTTCACCGGCGTCAACGTCACCACTGGTTACATGCGCGGCACCATCGGCCTGTTCGCGCGCTACTACATGCACGTGCGCGCCGTCGCCGACAAGCACGGCTGCCTCCTGGTGGACCAGTGGCCGATGCATGTGCTCACCGACCCCCGCGCCTGGGACGAGGACCGGCTGCACATGTCCCCCGAGGGGCACCGCCGCCTGGCGCTGCGCGTGGCCGAGGTGCTGGGCGTGCCGGTGACGGAGCGCTGGGACGAGCCGTGGCCGCACAGTGAACCGGTCGGCTGGGCCCGCGCGCGCCGGGAGGACCTGACCTGGGTCAGGGAGTCGCTCGGCCCGTGGATCGGCCGCCGCCTGACGGGGCGCTCCTCCGGTGACACGGTCACGGCCAAGCGCCCGGAGCTGTCCCGGATCACCAAGGACCGCTGACCGCGGCCGTCCCGGTGTGAGGTGGCTCCCAAAACGCCGGAAACGATCAACCTACTGTCGCGTAACCCTGGCGCGGAGTTGGATGATCGGGCACTATGAGCGGTTTTGGGACGAACTTGGTGCACCAGGACATCCTGTCCTACGTCGCCCTCGGTGACAGCTTCACCGAGGGCATGAGCGACCCCTACCCGGACGGCGGCGGCGCGCCCGACGGCCGCTACCGGGGGTGGGCCGACCGTCTGGCCGAACACCTCGCCGACCACGTCGCCGAGGTGCGCTACGCCAACCTCGCGGTGCGCGGCAAGCTCATCGGCCAGATCGCCGAGGAGCAGGTCCCCCGCGCGGTGGAGCTCTCGCCGGACCTGATCACGCTGTGCGCGGGCGGCAACGACATCATCCGCCCCGGCAGCGACCCCGACGCCGTGGCCGTGGCCTTCGCCGCGGCTGTGGAGGAGCTCAGCCGGACCGGCGCGCGCATCGTGGTCTTCACCGGGTTCGACACCAACTGGCAGCCCGTGATGCGCCACATGCGCGGCCGGATCGCCACGTACAACATGCACCTGCGCGCCATCGCCGACCGCTACGGCTGCGACGTCGTGGACGTGTGGAGCATGCGGGTCCTGGACGACGCCCGCGCCTGGAGCTGGGACCGCCTGCACCTGTCCCCGGAGGGCCACCGCCGTATGGCGCTGCGCGTGGCCGAGGTGCTCGGAGTGCCCGTGGAGGGCGACTGGAAGCAGCCGTGGCCGCCCGCCGACCCCCGCGACTGGCGCTCCGCCCGTCAGGAGGACCTGCACTGGGCGCGCGAGTTCCTGGTGCCGTGGATCGGCCGCCGCCTCACCGGTCGCTCCTCGGGGGACAACGTCAGCCCCAAACGCCCCAGCCTGGACCCGCTGCGCCGGGACTGACGCCCCGCGGGGCGCCTCGCGCACGACGCGTCGGCGCTCCGGGCGCGGACCCGCCGGGCGGGGGCGGCCCCGACAGCGCCCGGCCGCCCCCGCCTAGGAGCAGTTGGCGCAGGTCCCGAAGACCTCCACGGTGTGCGTCACACCGGTGAAGCCGTGCTTGGCGCCCATCTCGGCGGCCCACTTCTCCACAGTGGGCCCCTCGATCTCCACCGCGGTCGCGCACACCCGGCACACGATGTGGTGGTGGTGGCTCTCGGTACCGCACGCCCGGTAGACGGCCTCGCCCTCGTCGGTGCGCAGCACGT
The DNA here is from genome assembly GCF_018316795.1 of Nocardiopsis akebiae. NCBI lineage: Bacteria > Bacillati > Actinomycetota > Actinomycetes > Streptosporangiales > Nocardiopsidaceae > Nocardiopsis > Nocardiopsis akebiae. The sequence goes on along the minus strand of NZ_CP074132.1, from coordinate 5,150,156 downwards.
CCACCTCACCGGAGTCGCTCATCGCCTGGAGCGCCCGGTAGACGGTGGTCAGGCCGATCTTGGAACCGTCGGCGCGCAGGTCCGCGTACAGGTCCTGGGCGCTGCGGAAACCGTCGGAACCGGTCAGCGCCTCGCGGACCGCTTCGCGTCGTGTACTCATGGTCTCACCCTCCCCCGCTCAGTCTGGGGCATCGTACCGGTCGGACTCCCACCTGCGGGATCGAAGGCCGCCGCGGAGCGGCGCCCCGAGGCGCGGCGCAGCACGCCGCCGACCGCCACGGCCAGGCCGAAGGCGGCCAGTGCCAGCAGCACGATCGTCGCGCCGGGGGAGAGTTCGGCGTAGAAGGACGTGGTCAGGCCGCCCACCGAGGACAGCAGTCCGATCAGCACGGCCAGGACCATCGTCACCCGGAAGCTCCTGGTGAGCTGCTGGGCGGCGGCGACCGGGACGATCATCAGCGCGCTCACCATGAGCACGCCCACCACGCGCATCGCGATCACCACCGTCAGCGCGGCGGTCACGGCCAGCAGCACGCTCAGGAAGCGCACCGGCAGCCCGTGGGCCCGCGCCACCTCCTCGTCCTGGCACAGCACGAACAGCTCGCGGCCGAAGACCGCCACCACCGCGATCACCCCGGCGGTGAGCACGCCCACCACCCACAGGTCGGACTCCTCCACCGTGCTCACCGAGCCGAACAGGTAGGAGACCAGCGTGGCGTTGCTCGCCCTGGGCGTGAGCCCGATGAGCAGCACGCCACCGGCGATGCCGCCGTAGAACAGCAGCGCCAGGGCCACGTCCCCGCTCGTGCGGGCGCGCACCCGCACCAGTTCGATGAGCACGGCGCCCAGTGTGGCCACCACGGCCGCGGTGAGCACCGGCGAGGTGCTGGTGAGCAGGCCCAGCGCCACCCCGGTCAGGGCGACGTGGCCGATCCCGTCGCCCAGCAGGGCCAGGCGCCGCTGGACGAGGTAGGTGCCGATGATCGGGGTGACCAGGCCCACGAGCACCGCCGCGACCAGCGCGCGCCGCATGAACTCGTAGTGGAGCAGCTCAGTCACGGCCGGGTACCTCGAGTCGGATCATCTCCGCGGCCGTGGAGCCCGCGGAGTCGGGAGCGTTGGGGTCGGGGTGGGGGTGCTGGTGCTCGTGTCCGGGCCGGGCGCACGCGCCGGTGGGCGCGGGCGCGGCGCCGTCGTGCACCACGCGGCCCGACTCCAGCACCACTGCGCGCTCGATCACGTTCTCCAGGGGGCCCAGTTCGTGCAGCACCAGGACCACGGTCGCGCCGCGCCCGCGCAGGCGGGCGATGGTCTCGGCCAGCGCGCGCTGGTTCTCGGCGTCCACACCGGCCATGGGCTCGTCCATGACGAAGGTGTCGGGCCGACCGGCCAGGGCGCGGGCGATGAGCACGCGCTGCTGCTGGCCGCCGGAGAGCTCGCGCACCGCGTGGCGGCCCCGGTCGGCCAGCCCGACGGTCTCCAGGGCCTCGTCCACGGCCGCGCGGTCGGCGCGGGTGGGCAGGGACAGGCGTCGGCGCGAGGCGACCTGGCCGGAGGCGACGATCTCGCGGACGGTTGCGGGGACGGCGCCCCCGGCGGTGAGCCGCTGGGGCACGTAGCCGATCCGCCGCCAGGCGCGGAACCGGCGCAGCGGGACGCCGTGCACCAGGACCTCGCCGGAGGTCAGGGGCACGATGCCCAGCATCGAGCGCATCAGGGTGGACTTGCCGGAGCCGTTGGGGCCCAGGACGGCCATCGTCTGGCCCGCGGGCACGTCGAGGCTCACACCGTCGAGTACGGGGACGCCGTCGTAGGCCACGCGCGCGTCGACGGCCTGGAATGCGGGCGGCGCGTCGCCCGCGACGGCCGTGAACTGGTCAGACACGGTTCCATTATCACGAAAACGAAAATGATTGTCAAAATATGGCGGATTCGTGATCTTTTCGGTGCGGTCGTCTCAGTAGCCCAGGATTCGCGCCACGGCCAGCACCAGCACGACCACCACCATGAGCACCCGCGCGGCCCGCGGCTGGCCGCCGAGGGACGGCCAGGTCAGGAACGCCAGCCACGCGACGAACGCGGCGACCAGCAGCAGGCACACCGCGCCGACCGGGCCGGGCGCCACCAGCCCCGCGATGAACAGGGCGCCCACCACCAGCGGCGCCAGCCACCGGGGGCCCTGGTGCAGCCACACGAGGGGCACCGCGCTGCGCTCCTCCACCGCCCTGCGCAGTCCGCCCGCCCTCCTCGCGAGGGGGGATCCCCCCTCGCGCCGGGGTCGGTCCTGGTCTGGACGCCGCTTCTCGTCACCGTGTTCGGGAGGGGCCATGCTGTCCGTGTCCGCTTCTGGTCCGTGCCGCCGCCGGACAGGCCCGCGCGGGGGCGCGCCCATCCCGAAAGAGGTGGGCGGCGGGCCACCGGGCCTGTGATACTTGTGTCCTGAACCCTAGTGCAGGACCCCGGCCCGCCGCCGGGCGCCGGCGCTGCTGCGCCGAACACCCCCTCCCGCCTTCCGCGTGGCGCACAGCCATCGGTACCGTGTTGACTCTGAGTCACAAAATCCACACTCGCAGTCGTCAGTCGTCTGATGTACGCGGCCAGCGCGCCCAGTCGCCCGCGCGGCCCGTCGAACCCTCCGGAGGGTGTCAACTTCCGTGCCCGAAGCCACTGTCATCGTGACGTTCGACGTCACCGAGCCCCACCTGCAGCACTGCCTCGACTCCCTGGCCCGCCAACGCGACGACGGCGGGACCGGCGAGCACCGGGCGGACGCGCAGGTGGTCCTGGTCCCCGTACGCGACGGCGACCGCCTCAGCGCCGAAGGCGCCGGGACCGAGGACGGGTCCGCCTCCGAGAGCACCGACACCGACAACGGAGGCGACGAGGACCCCGCCGAGAACGCCGGGGCCGACGCCCGCGGGGAGGAGAACGAGCAGGGGGACGAGGCCGTCGAACCCGCCCGCGAGGACGCGCTCGCCCTGGCCGCCGCGTTCGCCGCCTCACCGCCGCCCGGCCTCACCGCCACGCTCCTGACCGGCGAGCCCGCCCCCGACCGCCCCGCCGCCCGCGCCCGCGGCGCCGCCGCCGCGCACGGCACCCACCTGCTCTTCCTGGAGGGCTCCGACGCCCTCACCGGCTACGCCCTGGCCTACCTCCTGCGCAGCGCGGGCGACACCCGCTCGGACCTGGTCGTCGGCAACGCGTACAGGTTCGACGAACTGGGCGCCTCCCCCTCCAAGGCGCACCGCAGGTACTGCGGAAGGCACCGCATGGCGGAGGACCCCCGCGCCGTCCCCGGACTCGCCGCCGACGCCACCCTGGGCAACAAGCTCTGGCGCCGGGAGTTCTGGAACTCCCTGCCCCACCACTCCCTGGACCCCGAGGACGCGGACCTGGGCCTGCGCCGGGCCGCCCTGTCCGCGGAGACCGTGGACACCCTGCCCGGCCCCGTCCTGCTCATGCGCCGCCGCGAGGCCGCCCGCCCGTCCCTGGACAAGGCCGCGCTCACCCGGCGCCTCACCGCCATGGGCGACCTCGCCGCCGGCCTCGCCAGCGCCGACAGGGAACTGTGGGACCGCACCCTGCTCGGCGGCGAGCTGCACCAGCTCCTGCTGCGCCTGGACGACGCCGGGGAGGAGGCCCGCGAGGCCGCCGTCGACCTGCTCAACGCCTACCTCGACCACGTGCCCGCGCGCATCCTGCGCGGCCTCAACGTGCTCGACCGCCTCCTGTACCACCTGGTGCGCAGACGGCGCACGGCCGACGTCCTGGAGGTCGCGACCTTCGCCAAGAGCGTCGAGATCAAGAAGGCCAGCGTCGTGCGGCGGGGCCTGGGCTACTACGTCCGCTACCCCTTCTTCGAGTCGCAGGACCCCGAACGGGCGGTGCCGCGCGAGGTGTACCGGCTCGGCGAGGACATCCGGGTCCGCCAGAAGACCGAGGACGTCCGCTGGTCGAACGGCCGCCTGCACGTCAGCGGCCGTGTCGGCATCCGCCACCTGCGCGCCCGCAGACGCTGGCAGCAGCACCTGGCGGCCTTCGCGGTCAACACCTCCACCCGCCGCCGCGTCCGCGTGCCCGTGCGCGTGCGGCTCGCCGCCGAGTACCGCCTCCCCGACGTCATCGACGCCGCCCGCCACGACCACGGGGGCTTCACCGTCATCGTCGACCCCCGCAAGCTGCGCTCCTCCGGCGGGTGGGAGCCCGGCGACTGGAAACTGGAGCTGGTCGTCCTCAACCGCGGGATCACCCGCCGCAGGATCGTCGCCAACCCCGTCCCCGGGCCGCCCGAGCGCCCCGGCTACCACCGCGTGGACGGGGACGTGTGGGTGCGCCCGCACTGGAGCAGGGACCGCCAGCTGCTGATCAGCGTCGAACCGGCCCGCGCGCGCGTGGCCGAGCACCGCTTCGACGCACGCACCGGTGTGCTGGAGCTGGAGGGCGAACTGGTGTCCGCGCCCGCGGCCGAGGCCACCGGGCTGCGCCTGACCCGCCGCCCCGGCACCGCCGCGCTCACCTACCCGGCCACCGTCCACGGCGGCCGCGTCACCGCCCGCGTGCGAGCCGACGAGCTCTTCGACCGCGGCGTCGCCGAGTGCGGCGGCGTGATCCGCCAGGAGGAGTGGGACGTCCACCTGGTGACCCCGGACGGCCAGGCGGTCGCCCTGATCCTGCCCGACGAGACGGACACCGCCGCCTACGCGGCCGAGGACGGCCACCGAGAGCTGGCCGTGCTGCGCACCGCGACCGGTCACCTCAAGCTGCGCGCGGGGCACGCCCGGCCCGTGGTCGACCGCGCCCGCTGGGAGGGCCGCGCCCTGCTGCTGGAGGGGGAGTTCTCCGCCGACGCCGACCTGGACCTGGTCGCCCGGGCGCGCGGCCGCGACGAGGAGCACCCGCTGCGGGTGGAGCGCTCCGGCAGCCGCTTCACGGCCCGCTTCGCCCCCGCCGACGTCCCCACCCTGTCCGGAGAGCTGTCCCTGCCCGCGGGCGCCTACCAGCTGTGGGGCCGGGTCGGCGACGCCGCCGTGGGCGGCGCCGACGCGACGGACGTGGGCGTGGAGTTCTCCGACGCGCTCTTCCCCGACCTGCCGCTGGAGATGCAGACCGGCGAGCGCTCCTACACCCTGTCCTGCCAGGGGCGCGGTGCGCCCGTGCTCCATGTGGGCAGCGACCTGCGCGCCGCCGAGCGAGGCACCTTCGCCCAGCGCGAGCTGCGCGAGAGCCACTACCCGGCCCGTCGCCGCGAGCCCGTCGCCGAGGGCGTGCTCTTCGACAGCTACACCGGCCGCCAGTACTCCGACAGCCCGCAGAGCGTCTACGCGGAGCTGCGGGGGAGGGCTCGCTGGGCGCGGTACCCGATGTCGTGGCTGGTCGCCGACGGCCAGGTGCGCCTGCCCGACGACCTGACCGCCGTGCGGCACCGGGGCCGGGAGTACTACGAGGCGCTGGCCCGCACCCGCTACCTGGTCACCAACTCCCGCCAGCCCCCGTGGTTCCACCGCCACCCCGACCAGGTGGTCGTGCAGACCTGGCACGGCTCGATGCTCAAGCGGATCGGCTTCGACGTCGAGAACATCCGCGGCAAGTCGCGCGACTACTTCGACAAGCTCGCCTGGGAGACCGCGCAGTGGGACTACCTGGTCTCGCCGAGCCCGTGGGCGACCCCGATCCTGCGCAGCGCCTTCCGCTTCGAGGGCGAGGTGCTGGAGACCGGCTACCCGCGCAACGACATCTTCTTCGCCCCGGACCGCGAGGCCGTCGCCGAGCGCACCCGGCGAAGGCTCGGCCTGCCCGAGGGCAGGAAGGTGGTCCTGTACGCGCCGACCTGGCGCGACGACAAGTACTACACGCGCGGCAGGCACAAGCTGGACCTGCACCTGGACCTGCGCCGGATGTACGACAAGCTCGGCGACGACCACGTGCTGCTGGTGCGCAGGCACCCGCGGGTGGTGGACAGCGTGCCCATCGTGGGCAGGGACTTCGTCCACGACGTGTCCCTCTACCCGGAGATCATGGAGCTCTTCCTCATCACCGACGTGCTCATCACGGACTACTCGTCGATGATGTTCGACTTCGCCAACACAGGGCGGCCGATGCTCTTCTTCACCTACGACCTGGAGAGCTACCGGGACAACCTGCGCGGGTTCTACTTCGACTTCGAGGAGACCGCGCCGGGCCCGCTGCTGACCGAGTCCGACCAGGTCGTCGAGGCCCTGCTGGACATCGACGAGGTGGCCCGGCGCAGCGGGGACGCCTACCGCTCGTTCGTGGAGCGGTTCTGCCCCCTCGACGACGGCCGGGCCGCGGCCCGCGTGGTGGACCGGGTCTTCGGCCGGGGGTGATCCGGGACCCGTGTCCCGGGGGCCGCGTCCCCCCGGGACACGGCGCCGGGTCGCGCCTCGGGCCTCCGGGGCCTCCCGGGGACCGCACCCCGGGACGAGGGCCGCCCGGATCGGGATCCGCGCCTGTGGACAACCGCCCGGCTGCCTCCCGGGTGGGCCACAATGGGACCGTGATCGTCATCACCCGCTACTCCGTGCCCGAGGCCGACACCGCGGCCTTCCAGACCGACGCCGCCGCCGCGATCGATGTGCTCTCCCGCCGCCCCGGCTTCCGCGGCCACCGGGTGGGCCGCGCCGCGGACGACCCCTGCCTGTGGACCGTGGTCACCGAGTGGGACGGCGCCGGCTTCTACCGCAGGGCCCTGTCCGACTTCGACGTCAAGGTCAACGCCGTGCCGCTGCTCTCGCGCGCCATCGACGAACCCACCGCGTTCGAACTCGTGACCGGGGGTGAGGCCCCGGCCTGAGCCCTCCGGTCGGTTTCCGCACGCTTGGGGGCGGTCTCCGCACCTCCGGGGACGGTTTCCGCACCCCTGAAGAGGGTTGCCGCACCCTCGAAACGTGCGTGCGTGCACCCTTAGTTGCTCTAGCCTGGACGGACGAGGTCGTCGCTGTTGCCGCTCCCTGGTTTCGGCGGCGCCGCGTTTCCACACCAACCGATGTATCGCGCACGCGATCCACCGACACCCAGCCGGATGGAGAGTTCCCCATGGCCGCCAAGTCAGAGGCAATGGACGCACTGGTCAACCTCGCCAAGCGCCGAGGTCTGGTCTACCCCTCCAGCGAGATCTACGGGGGTCTGCGAGCCGCCTGGGACTACGGCCCCCTCGGCGTCGAGCTCAAGAACAACGTCAAGCGCCAGTGGTGGCGCTCCATGGTGCAGGAGCGCGACGACATCGTCGGCCTGGACTCCAGCGTCATCCTGGCCCGCGAGGTCTGGGAGGCCTCCGGCCACGTGACGGCCTTCGTCGACCCGCTCACCGAGTGCCAGTCCTGCCACAAGCGCTTCCGGGCGGACCACCTCGTCGAGGCCTACGAGGAGAAGCACGGCCACGAGCCCGCCGAGGGCCTGGCCGCCATCGCCTGCCCCAACTGCGGCGCCAAGGACTCCTTCACCGAGCCGCGCATGTTCAACGGCCTGCTGCGCACCTACCTGGGCCCGGTCCAGGACGAGAAGGGCCTGGCCTACCTGCGCCCGGAGACCGCCCAGGGCATCTTCATCAACTACAAGAACGTCGAGCAGAGCGCCCGCCGCAAGGTGCCCTTCGGCATCGGCCAGATCGGCAAGTCGTTCCGCAACGAGATCACCCCGGGCAACTTCATCTTCCGGACCCGCGAGTTCGAGCAGATGGAGATGGAGTTCTTCGTCAAGCCCGGCAGCGACGAGGAGTGGCACCAGCACTGGATCGACATCCGCCACCAGTGGTACGTCGACCTGGGCATCGCCAAGGACAACCTGCGCCTGTACGAGCACCCGCAGGAGAAGCTGTCCCACTACTCCAAGCGCACCGTCGACATCGAGTACCGCTTCAACTTCCAGGGCTCGGAGTGGGGCGAGCTGGAGGGCATCGCCAACCGCACCGACTACGACCTGCGGACCCACTCCGAGGCCTCGGGCGCCGACCTGTCCTACTTCGACCAGGAGAGCAACGAGCGCTACATCCCCTACGTCATCGAGCCCGCGGCCGGTGTCGACCGGGCGGTGCTCACGTTCATGCTGGACGCCTACAACGTGGACGAGGCGCCCAACGCCAAGGGCAAGCTGGAGAAGCGCGCCGTCATGCGCCTGGACCCGCGCCTGGCCCCGGTCAAGGCCGCGGTGCTGCCGCTGTCGCGCAACGCCGACCTCTCGCCCAAGGCCCGCGACCTGGCCGCCAGGCTGCGCAAGCGCTGGAACGTGGAGTTCGACGACGCCGGTGCGATCGGCCGCCGCTACCGCCGCCAGGACGAGATCGGCACCCCCTTCTGCGTGACGGTGGACTTCGACACCCTGGAGGACGACGCGGTGACCGTGCGCGAGCGCGACACCATGTCCCAGGAGCGCGTGTCCCTGGACCGCGTGGAGACCTACCTGTTCGAGCGCCTGCCCGGCTGCTAGGCACCGGACCGAGGAGGGCCGCTTTCCCCCGCCGGGGAGGGCGGCCCTCGTGCTTTCCGGGGGCCGTCCCATCCGGCGGGGGCGGGCCAGGGCGCCGAACCGGCGGGGTGGGAGGCTCGGCGCCATGGGAAACATCCATGACGCCATCAATGACCGGCTCGCGCGCTTCCTCCTCGCGCAGCCGGTCTTCTTCGTCGGCACCGCACCGCTCGCCGGAGACGGCCACGTCAACGTCTCACCCAAGGGGATGAGCGGGACGTTCGCCGTGCTGGACGACCACCGGGTGGCCTACCTCGACTACACCGGTTCCGGTGTCGAGACCATCGCCCACCTTCGGGAGAACGGTCGGATCGTGCTGATGTTCTGCGCCTTCGACGGGCCGCCGAACATCGTCCGCCTCCACGGCACCGGCCGGGCCGTGCTCCCGGAGGAGCCCGGGTTCGACGGACTGCGCGCACACTTCCCCAAGGAGCGCACCCTCGGCCAGCGCGCGGCCATCGTGGTCCACGTCCGGCGTATCTCCGACTCCTGCGGGTTCTCCGTGCCGCTGATGGACCTGCGCGGCGACCGGGACCTGTTGGACCGCTACCACGAGCGCCGCGACCCCGCCTACTTCGACGACCACCGGCTCACCCGCAACTCCGCCAGCGTCGACGGACTGCCGGGCCTCCCGCCGACCGCCTGAGGGGCGGGCTCGGGGTTTAGGGCACGGCGAGACGGCCGGACCCGGGGGGATTGGATTCCGGCCGCCTCTTCGGCCCCCCGGCCGCACACGACCGCGGGAACCGGTTCTCAACCTAGCGGTAGGGGGTGCGCGTTACGCGGTCGTTTGGTGTGTCTTGTCCTGTCGTGTGAGCGAATCGTGACGCCGACGGAGACCGGACTCGATACCTCGTTCTTCTATGCCTAGCTCTGCTAGGGTAATTAACCCTAGCGGAACTAGGTATAGGAAGTGCGCGTGCACATCGACAAGGACCTGGTCGCGGCGTCGGCCACACCGCTCGTCCTGGGCATCCTGGCCGAGGGCGAGTCCTACGGATACGCCATCGTCAAACGCGTCAAGGAGCTCTCCGACGGCCGGATGCAGTGGACGGACGGCATGCTCTACCCCCTGCTGCACCGCCTGGAGCGCAACGGCTACGTCCGGGCGTCCTGGGGCGCGTCCGAGACCGGGCGGCGCCGCAAGCACTACGCGATCACGGAGGCCGGGCTGGAGACGCTGGCCGAGCGGCGGAAGCAGTGGGGAGTCGTCGCCGACGCCCTCCAACAGGTGTGGCAGGCCGCGTCGCGCCCACCGGTCCTCGGGGACGCCGCGGCGGGGGGGATCGCCTGATGAGCGGGAACACACGCGGTGGGGTTCTGGAGGAGCAGATCGACCAGTGGCGCGGCTTCGTGTGCCGCCGCCGGGCCATCTCCCCCTCCGACGTCGAGGAGATGGAGGACCACCTGCGCGAGCAGATCGCCGACCTAGGGGCGAGCGGCCTGGACGACGAGGAGGCCTTCCTCGTCGCGGTCCGGCGCATGGGCAACCTGGACGAGGTTTCGCGGGAGTTCGCGCGCGAGCACTCCCACCGGCTCTGGAAACAGCTGGTCCTCGTCCCCGAGGCCGAGGACGGGGCGGGCGGACTCGCGCGCTGGCGCGAACTCGGCACGGTGCTCGCGTTCGCGCTCGGCGCGGGGCTGGCGGTCAAGCTCCTGTTCACGGCGGTCGACGACGAGTTCGCGCAGTTGCGCAACGTCGCCTTCGTGGTGCTCCCGTTCCTGGCGGGGTGGTTCGCCTGGAAGCGGCGGGTCACCTGGCGCGTGTGCGCGGCGCTGGCCGCCGTCGCGGCGGTACCGGCCCTGGCCGTGAACCTCTACCCGTTCGAGGCGGCCTCCGGGCAGTTCCCGGGCCCCGGCATGACCGCCGTGCTCGCGTTCACGCACGCCCCGGTCCTGCTGTGGCTGCTCGTGGGCGTCCTGCACACGGGCGGGCACTGGCGCTCCCACGACCGGCGCATGGACTTCGTGCGGTTCATGGGCGAACTGGTGATGTACCTGGCGCTGATCGTGCTGGGGTCCGCGGTCCTGGTCGGCCTCACCTTCGGGGTGCTCTCCCTGGTGGAGGTCGACCTGGAACCGTTCATGGAGGACTGGCTGCTGCCGTTCGGCGTGCCCGGCGCGCTCCTGGTGGCCGCGTGGCTGGTGGAGGCCAAGAAGAGCGTGGTGGAGAACATCGCGCCCGTCCTCACCCGGGTCTTCACGCCTCTGGCGGTCCTGATGCTGCTCGCGGACCTGGTGGCGCTCCTGGTGAACGGTCCGCTGACCACGGTGGACCGCGAACTGCTCATCATCATGGACGCCGTTCTGGTGCTGGTCCTGTTCCTGCTGCTGTACTCGGTCTCCGCCCGCGCCCCGCTGTCCCCGCCGGGCGTGTTCGACTGGCTCCAGCTCGCGCTGGTCGGGGCGGCGCTCGCGGTGGACGCCGTCGCGCTGACGGCGATGCTGACCCGCATCGCCGAGTTCGGGTTCACCGCCAACAAGACCGCCGCGCTCGGCCTCAACCTCGTGCTGCTGGTGCACCTGGCGTGGTCGGCGTGGCTGATGGCGGGTTTCGTGCGGGGCACCCGCCCGTTCGCCGCGATCGAACGGTGGCAGACGGCCTACCTGCCGGTCTACGCGGTCTGGGCGGCTCTGGTCGTGGTGGTGTTCCCGCCGGTGTTCGGCTTCGCCTGAACCGGGCGGCGGCCACGCCCCCGCGCTGGTCCGGCCTCCTCCCGGAAGGGGCCCGGTGCAACGCGGGGGCGTGGCCTGTCAGCCCGTCGTGCGGACCGCGGACGGCAGCTCCGTCGCCGTGCCTGTTCTTTCAGCCCGTGGTGTAGACCACGAAGGACACCGCGACATAGTGGCAGACGAACGCCGCGATGGTCAGCGAGTGGAAGATCTCGTGGAAGCCGAACCAGCGCGGCGCAGGGTCGGGCCGCTTGAGCCCGTAGACCACCGCACCGACGCTGTAGAGCACCCCGCCCACCAGGACGAGGATCCACGTCGCAGGGTGGGTGCCGCCGATCAGCTGGGGGATGAACAGCACCGCCACCCAGCCGATGCCCAGGTACAGCGCGGTGGACAGCCAGCGCGGCGCGTTGAGCCACAGCATCTTGAAGCCGACCCCGGCGATCGCCCCGCCCCAGATCAGCGCGAGCATGGCGGTGCGCAGCGTGCCTTCGAGCACGAGCAGCACGAACGGCGTGTAGGTGCCCGCGATGATCAGGTAGATGTTGGAGTGGTCCATGCGGCGCAGCACCTTCTGCGCGCGCGGCGACCAGCGCCCCACGTGGTAGACCGCCGAGGTGGCGAAGAGCATCACCGCGCTGAGCGCGTACACGGCGCTGGCGATCATGGCGGGCACGGTGGGGGACAGGGACACCAGGACGATGCCCGCCGCCAGGGCGAGCGGAGCCGTCCCCAGGTGCAACCAGCCGCGCAGCCGCGGTTTGACCGCCTCCAGCAGGTCCTCGGCCGCCGCCGCGGCCCTCTCGGGCACGGACGCGTCCGAGGGGGCGTAGGACCCCGGTTCGCGCCCACCCTCGCGCGGGGCCCCGCGGTCCTTCCGGTCGGTCTCCGTGCGCCCGGTACCCCGCGCCTGTTCCTCCGACACGCTGCACTCCTCCATCCCGCGGTCCGCCCCGCTGCGGGCCCACCCGAAGCCTAACCTACGGCTCCGTAGGTTACTGACTGGTAGTCCTGTGTTTCGCGGCACAGGCATTCTCCCGTGGCGGGTGTGACGCAGGATTGGTCGTGTGTGCTCTCGGGGCGGCGTTCACCGGGAACGTGGGGTCTCCGGTCGCATCACCAACTCCGTGAACAGCGGTTTCGTCTCCGTCGGTGGATCCGCTCGCCGGATCGGAGCGTTCGGCGGCTTCTCTTTCTCTGAACCATTGGTATAGACCTCTTTGATAGCTGTGAACTGGGAATATGTAGAAAAAAGGGAGTTCATGGGCGAGTGATGATGCGGAGTGTGGATAGAGTCGCGCCCATCCGGGCACAGGCGCCGACCCAGCGCTGCGCCGCCGAGAAGCGAGGGAGCACCCCCGTGGCCAAGTACGTCTACGCGTTCACCGAGGGCAACAAGGACCTGAAGGATCTCCTCGGCGGCAAGGGGGCCAACCTCGCCGAGATGACCAACCTCGGCCTGCCCGTTCCCCCCGGGTTCACCATCACCACCGAGGCGTGCCGCCACTACCTCTCCCACGGCAGCATGCCCGCCGGACTCGACGCCGAGGTCGAGGCCGGCCTCCAGGAGCTGGAGAAGGCCATGGGGCGCCGCCTGGGCCAGGCCGACGACCCGCTCCTGGTCAGCGTGCGCTCGGGCGCCAGGTTCTCCATGCCCGGCATGATGGAGACCGTCCTCAACATCGGCCTCAACGACGAGTCCGTCGCGGGCCTGGCAGCCCGGGGCGGCGACGAGCGCTTCGCCTGGGACTCCTACCGGCGCCTGATCCAGATGTTCGGCAGGACCGTGCAGGGCATCGACGGCGAGCTCTTCGAGGACGCCATCGAGCAGGTCAAGGCCGCCAAGGGCGTCACCAGCGACCTGGACCTGGACGCCGCCGACCTGCGCCTGCTCGTGGACCGCTTCAAGGAGGTCGTGCGCGAGCGGACCGGCGGCCCCTTCCCGAGCGACCCCCGCGAACAGATGGTGCTCGCGGTCCGGGCGGTCTTCGACTCCTGGAACGCCCCCCGCGCCGTCCTCTACCGCCGCCAGGAGCGCATCCCCGCCGACCTCGGCACGGCCGTCAACGTCTGCTCCATGGTCTTCGGCAACCTCGGTATGGACTCGGGCACCGGCGTCGCCTTCACCCGCGACCCCGCCACCGGCCAGCCCGGCGTCTACGGCGACTACCTCCAGAACGCCCAGGGCGAGGACGTGGTGGCCGGGATCCGCAACACCGTCCCCCTCGCCGACCTGGAGGGGATCGACGCCCCCAGCTACGGGGAGCTGATGGGCATCATGGACACCCTGGAGAACCACTACCGCGACCTGTGCGACATCGAGTTCACCATCGAGCGCGGCAGGCTGTGGATGCTCCAGACCCGGGTGGGCAAGCGCACGGCCGCCGCCGCGTTCCGCATCGCCGACCAGCTCGTGGACCAGGGTCTGATCACCCTGGACGAGGCGGTCCAGCGGGTCACCGGCGACCAGCTCGCCCAGCTGATGTTCCCCCGCTTCGACGAGGAGGCCCTCTCCGGGACGGACGTCCACCGCCTCGGCCGCGGCATGAACGCCTCGCCCGGCGCCGCCGTCGGCAAGGCCGTCTTCGACTCCTACACCGCCGTCAAGTGGTCGCGCAGCGGAGAGAGGGTCATCCTGTGCCGCCGCGAGACCAACCCCGACGACCTGGAGGGCATGATCGCCGCCGAGGGGATCCTCACCAGCCGCGGCGGCAAGACCTCGCACGCCGCCGTGGTCGCCCGCGGCATGGGCAAGACCTGCGTGTGCGGCGCGGAGGAGCTCGACATCGACACCAAGAACCGGCGCATGACCGCGCCCGGCGGCGAGGTGGTCGAGGAGGGCGACGTCATCTCCATCGACGGCACCAGCGGCGAGGTCCTCCTCGGCGAGGTCCCCGTGGTGGACTCGCCCGTCGTGCGCTACTTCGAGGGCGAGATCGACCCCGCCTCGGACGAGGCCGACGACCTCGTGCGCTCGGTGGACCGCCTCATGCACTACGTGGACGCCGCCCGCCGCATGCGCGTGCGCGCCAACGCCGACACCGCCGAGGACGCCGCCCGGGCCCGCCGCATGGGCGCGCAGGGGATCGGACTGTGCCGGACCGAGCACATGTTCCTCGGCGACCGCCGCCAGCTCGTGGAGCGGCTCATCCTCGCCGATACAGAGGAGGAGCAGGAACAGGCCCTCGACGCGCTGCTGCCGCTCCAGCGCGAGGACTTCGGCGGCATCCTGGCGGCCATGGACGGCCTGCCGGTGACCGTGCGCCTGCTGGACCCGCCGCTGCACGAGTTCCTGCCCGACATCACCGAGCTGTCGGTGCGCGTGGCCGTGGCCGAGGCGCGCGGTGAGAGCCACGAGAACGACCTGCGGGTGCTCCAGGCGGTGCACAAGCTGCACGAGCAGAACCCGATGCTGGGTCTGCGCGGCGTGCGCCTCGGACTGGTCGTGCCGGGGCTGTTCACCATGCAGGTGCGCGCCATCGCCCGGGCCGCCGTCGACCGGATCGCGGCGGGCGGGCGCCCCCGCCCCGAGATCATGATCCCGCTGGTGGGCACGGTGCAGGAACTGGAGATCATCCGCGAGGACGCGCTGCGCGTGCTGCGCGAGGTGGGCCGGGAGAGCGGCGTCGAACTCGACTTCCCCGTCGGCACGATGATCGAGCTGCCCCGCGCCGCGCTGACCGCCGGGCAGATCGCCGAGAACGCCGAGTTCTTCTCCTTCGGCACCAACGACCTCACCCAGACGGTCTGGGGCTTCTCGCGCGACGACGTGGAGGCCTCCTTCTTCTCCGCCTACCTGGAGAAGGGCGTGTTCGGGGTCTCGCCGTTCGAGTCCCTGGACGTGGACGGCGTGGGCCGCCTCGTGCGCATCGCGGCGGAGGAGGGGCGCGCCGCCCGTCCGGGCATCAAGCTCGGGGTGTGCGGCGAGCACGGCGGCGACCCCGCCTCGGTGCACTTCTTCCACCGCGTGGGCCTGGACTACGTCTCCTGCTCCCCGTTCCGGGTGCCCGTCGCCCGCCTGGAGGCGGGCCGGGCCGCCGGACGCACCGCGCCCTGACCGGCCCGAGGACGCACGCGGGTGCGGCGGTCCCCGCGGACCGCCGCACCCGCTTTCCCCCACCGCGCCAAGGCGGCGGAAGTCCCTGCCCTGAGGGGGGAACGGCGCCTCCCCGACGCCCTAGACTCGTCCCGGTCAGCCGCACGCGCGGGAATGCACTGTGATCTGTTCGTGATGTATTCTGGCCGCCAGCCGGGCCACCACTTCCCCGCCCGCCTCCCCGTGTCCGCGAAACCGCGTACGGGGTGCGCTGACACCACCCTCCGCCACGGTCCTCTCACGGGCCGAACCGCTGAGAACCAGCGGTGGGCGGAGGCCGTCCCAGTGGGGGTGACACGCCCCCCCGACCAGAGAATGCGCGGAGGTGAGCCGGTGCGAACGGCGAACGACGGCCGCGGCGACGAGCCGTGGAGCGACCCGACCACCGCCCCCTCGTCCGACGACGAGGCCACCCAGGTCTTCTCCCGGGAGGCCCACGTCCCGGCCTCCTCCGGCGCCGAGGGCGCCCACGCGTTCTCCGCCGACGACACCACCCGCGCGTTCTCCCCCGACGACGAGACCACGAGGGAGTTCCGGCGCGACGAGGTCCTGGCGCCCGGCGCGACCGCCCCGCAGGGCGTGTCCGCCGACCGCCCGGCGGCCGAAGACGCCGTCTTCACCCGCCGCTTCGTCCGCGACCGCCCCCGGCCCCGCACCCGCGTGTCCCCGCCCCCGGAGCCCGCCCTCCCCGAGGAGGGGTTCCCGGAGGAGGAGCTCCCGCGCGCCCCGGAGCCCGCTCCCCGCCGCCGGCCCGAGCCGCCGTCCTTCTCCCGGCCGCGCCCGCGCCGCCGCGTCCGACGCCGCTTCCGCCTGCGCTGGCTTGTCAGCCTGCTGCTGGTCACCGCCCTGGCCGTCCCGGTCGGCACCTGGTCCTGGGTCTGGTACGTGGCCCGCCAGGACGAGCGCACCACCTCCGACGCCATCGTCGTGCTCGGCGCCAGCCAGTACAACGGCGTGCCCTCGCCCGTCTTCGAGGCGCGGCTGCGCCACGCCCAGGTCCTCTACCTGGAGGGCGTGGCCCCGGTCATCGTCACCGTCGGCGGCAAGCTGCCCGGCGACAACTTCACCGAGGCCGCCTCCGGGCGCAACTGGCTGATCGAGGTGGGCGTCCCCGGCTCCCAGATCATCGCGGTGGAGGAGGGGCGCGACACCCTCCAGAGCATCGACGCCGTCGCCGGGGTCTTCGAGGCCAACTCCTGGGACACCGCCATCCTCGTCTCCGACCCCTGGCACAGCCTGCGCTCCGAGCGCATGGCCGCCGACCACGGCATCGAGGCGGGCACCTCGCCCTCGCGGTCGGGACCCGCGGTCATCGAGCGCCGCACACAGCTGTGGTACATCACCAGGGAGACCGCGGCGCTCTGGTACTACTGGATCTTCAACGACAGCAGCGACATCCAGGTCGATGCCGCCTGACCAGCGCGGACGGCGCCCGGGTCGTGGCTGGGAAGTAGGCTGGCAGACACCATGACGAACAACCCCCGCGAGGGCGGAGCACTCGGCTACACCGACGAGGACACCGAGCGCATGGCCCTGGAGAACCGCAAGAACCGGGCCCGCGACCCCTTCGAACGGGACCGGGCCCGGGTCCTGCACAGCGCCGCCCTGCGCCGCCTGGCCGCCAAGACCCAGGTCGTCCAGCCCGGTGTGAGCGACTTCCCGCGCACCCGCCTCACCCACTCCCTGGAGTGCGCCCAGATCGGCCGCGAACTCGGCCAGGCCCTGGGCTGCGACCCCGACCTGGTGGAGGCGGCCTGCCTGTCCCACGACCTGGGGCACCCGCCCTTCGGCCACAACGGCGAACGCGCCCTGGACGAGGCCGCCGCCGACTGCGGCGGGTTCGAGGGCAACGCCCAGAGCCTGCGCCTGCTCGTGCGCCTGGAGGGCAAGGTCATCGACCCCGACGGGCGCAGCGCGGGGCTCAACCTCACCCGCGCCACCCTCGACGCCACCGTGAAGTACCCCTGGCTCCGGGGCGAGGGCGGCGACACCCACAAGTTCAACTGCTACCCCGACGACACCGAGGTGTTCGACTGGCTGCGGCGGGACGCGCCCCCGGGACGCACCTGCTTCGAGGCGCAGGTCATGGACTGGGCCGACGACGTCGCCTACTCCGTGCACGACGTCGAGGACGCCCTGCACGCCGGGCTGGTGGACCCCGCGGCGCTGCGCGGCTCCGCCGAGCGCGCCGAGGTCGTGCGGATCGCCGCCGCCGACTACTGCGACGCCGACCCGGCCGAACTCGACGAGGTCTTCACCGGCCTGATCGCCCACCCCGCGTGGCCGCGCGAGTTCACCGGCGACCTCGCCTCGCTCGCCGCGCTCAAGAACCTCACCAGCGGGCTCATCGGCCGCTTCTGCCGGGCCGCGGAGGAGGCCACCCGCGCCGCGTACGGTCCCGGGCGCCTCACCCGTTACGGCGGCGACCTCCTCGTGCCCCGCCGCCCCCTCCTGGAGTGCGCCCTGCTCAAGGCGGTCGCCGCCCACTTCGTGCTCTCGCGGGAGGAGGCCCGGGTCTACCAGGCAGAGGAGCGCCGCCTGATCACCGAGCTGGTCGGCCTCCTGTGGAAGAACGCCCCCGAGGGCCTGGACCCGCAGTTCCGCGCCGCCTTCACCGGGGCAGCCGACGACTCCGCCGCCCTGCGCGTGGTCATCGACCAGGTCGCCTCGCTCACCGACACCTCCGCGACCGCGCTGCACGCCGGTCTCACCGGCTGAGCGCGGAGCCGCGCCCGCGTGCCCGGACCCCTTCACCCTGGTTCCCCCGATCGGGGTGAAGGGGGGTTGACTTCACTGATGTGAGCGCTAACAATGTTGCGCACATCACAGAAGCCCCCCTTCCCGTGCCCGGAGGTGTCGTCCCGGTGAAACCCCCAGGTGGCCGTACCCCCGTCATGGCCGACGTGGCCCGGCTGGCCGGAGTCTCCCACCAGACGGTGTCGCGCGTGGTCAACGGCCACCCCAACGTCCGCGAGGAGACGGTGCTGCGGGTGCGCGACGCCATCGAGGAGCTTGGCTACCACCGCAACTCCACCGCGCGCGCCCTGGTCACCCGCCGCACCAACGTGCTCGGCGTCATCGCCTTCGACCCCACGCTCTTCGGCCCGGCGCAGACCCTGGCGGGGATCGAGCGGGCCGCGCGCGAGGCGGGCTACTTCCTGAGCATGGTCAGCCTCGACGACGTGTCGCCCGAAGGAGTGGTCGCGGCGGCCGACTACCTGATCCAGCAGTCGGTCGAGGGCTGCGTGGCGATCGCCCCCCAACGCGCCCTGGTGGAGGCGCTGGCCGCGCTGCCCGGCCCCGGCCCCCTGGTCGCGGTCGAGGGCGGCGAGGGCTCGGGCCTTCCCGTCGTCTGCGTCGACCAGGTCCAGGGCGCCCACGACGCCGTCCGCCACCTGCTCGACCTGGGCCACACGACCGTCCACCACGTGGAGGGCGATCCCCTGTGGCTGGAGTCCGCGGCCCGGGTGGTCGGGTGGCGCCGGGCCCTGGAGGAGGCCGGGGCGCCGGTCCCCGAACCGCTCCAGGGGGACTGGAGCCCCCGGTCGGGCTACGAGCTGGGTCTGGCTCTGGTGCGCAGGCGCGCCGAGGGGGAGCGGGTCACGGCGATCTTCGTGGGCAACGACCAGATGGCCATCGGCGTGCTGCGCGCGCTGCACGAGGCGGACCTGCACGTCCCCGGCGACGTCAGCGTGGTCGGCTTCGACGACGTTCCCGAGGCCGAGTACCTGACCCCGTCCCTGACCACCGTCCACCAGGACTTCGCGCAGGTGGGCCGGGAGAGCCTGGCCCTGCTGCTCGCCGAGATCGCCAGGGAGGGACCGGCCGACCCCTCCGGGGCCGAGCGCCGGGTCGTCCCGGCGCGGTTGCGGGTGCGCGGCAGCAGCGGGCCCCCGCCGCCGTGACCCCCTGAGACCTCCCTGTCCGCCCCCTCACGGAGGAGTTTTCCTTGGCCCAGAATGTTAGCGCTAACAATTCACGTTCGCCCGACCCGGTGGTCGTGGGCGTCGACTTCGGCACCCTCTCCGGCCGCGCCGTCGTCGTCCGGGTCCGCGACGGCGCCGAACTCGGCTCCGCCGACTCCGTCTACCGGCACGGCGTCATCACCGCGCACCTGCCCGGATCGGCCGACCCCCTCGAACCCGAGACCGCGCTCCAGCACCCCGGGGACTACCGCGAGGTCCTGCGCACCGCCGTCCCCGAGGCGCTGCGCGCCGCCGGGGTCGCGCCGGAACGGGTCGTCGGCGTCGGCACCGACTTCACCGCCTGCACGGTCCTGCCGGTGACCGCTGACGGCACGCCCCTGTGCGAGCTGCCCGACCTGGCCCGGCGCCCGCACGCCTGGCCCAAGCTGTGGCGCCACCACGCCGCCCAGCCCGAGGCCGACGAGATCAACGCCCTGGCCGCCGAGCGCGGCGAGAAGTGGCTGGCCCGCTACGGGGGGAAGATCTCCTCCGAGTGGGAGTTCGCCAAGGCCCTGCAGGTCCTGCGCGACGACCCCGGCGTGTACGAGCGCGCCGACCGCTGGATCGAGGCCGCCGACTGGATCGTGTGGCAGCTGTGCGGACACGAGACCCGCAACGTCGCCACCGCCGGCTACAAGGGCATCCACCAGGACGGCGCCTGGCCCTCGGCGGACTTCCTGGCCGCCCTCGACCCCCGCTTCGCCAGCTTCGCCGAGGACAAGCTCGCCCACCCCCTGTCCCAACTCGGCGACCGCGCGGGCGGCCTCACCGCCCGCGCCGCGGCCTGGACCGGGCTGCCCGAGGGCGTCCCCGTCGCGGTCGGCAACATCGACGCCCACGTCACCGCCGCCACCGCCCAGACCACCGGCAACGGCCGGATGCTCGCCATCATGGGCACCAGCACCTGCCACGTCATGAACTCCGACGTCCTCGCCGAGGTCCCGGGCATGTGCGGCCTGGCCCACGGCGGCATCACCCCCGGAGCGTGGGGCTACGAGGCGGGCCAGAGCGGCGTCGGCGACGTCTTCGCCTGGTTCGCCGACTCCTACGTACCCCCCGCCTACCACGACGAGGCCCGCGAACGCGGCCTGTCCGTGCACGACCTGCTCTCGGAACGGGCCGCCGGCGCCGCGGTGGGGGAGCACGGGCTCCTCGCCCTGGACTGGCACAGCGGCAACCGCTCGGTCCTGGTCGACCACGACCTGTCCGGCGTGCTCGTCGGCCTGACCCTGGCCACCCGCCCCGAGGAGGTCTACCGCGCCCTGGTCGAGGCCACCGCGTTCGGCACCCGCACCATCGTCGAGGCCTTCGCCGACGCCGGGGTCCCCGTGCACGACCTCACCATCGGCGGCGGCATGGTCCGCAACCCCTTCGTCCTCCAGGTCTACGCCGACGTCCTGGACCGGCCGCTGCGCGTCGTGGCCTCCGAGCACAGCTGCGCGGTGGGGGCCGCCATCCACGCCGCGGTCGCCGCCGGAGCCCACCCCGACATCCACGCCGCCTCCGCCGCCATGGGCGGGGTGCGCCGGGAGACGGTCGACCCCGACCCGGCCCGGGCCGCCGCCTACGACGGGCTCTTCGCCCTCTACACCGAACTCCACGACCACTTCGGCAGGGGCGGCAGCCGCAGCCTGCACCGCCTGCGGGCCCTGCGCAACGCCGCCCTGGCCGCCGCCAGCGGCGGGGAAGGAGAACGATGACCGCCCCCACCCCCACGGCAGTCCCCGAGGAGCACCGGGAGGAGGTGGAGCGCCTGCGCGCCCTGGTGTGCGCCCTGCACGCCGAACTGCCCCGGTGGAACCTGGTCACCTGGACCAGCGGCAACGTCTCCGCCCGCGTCCCCGGCGCCGACCTGATGGTGATCAAGCCCAGCGGCGTCTCCTACGACGACCTCTCCCCGGCCGACATGGTCGTCTGCGACCTGGACGGCCGCCCGGTCGAGGGCCCGCACAAGCCCTCCAGCGACACCTCCGCCCACGCCTACGTCTACCGCGCCCGCCCCGACGTCGGCGGCGTCGCGCACACGCACAGCCCCTACGCCACCGCCTGGGCCGCGCGCGGCGAGGCCATCCCCTGCGCCATCACCGCGATGGCCGACGAGTTCGGCGGCGACATCCCCGTGGGCCCGTTCGCCCTCATCGGCGGCGACGACATCGGCAGGGGCGTGGTCGCCACCCTGGAGGGCCACCGCTCGCCCGCCGTCCTCATGCGCGGCCACGGCGTGTTCACCGTCGGAGCGGGCGCCGGAGCGGCGGTCAAGGCCGCCGTGATGTGCGAGGACGTCGCCCGGACCGTCCACATCGCCCGCCAGGGCGGCCCCCTCCAGCGCCTTCCCCAGGAGCACATCGACGCTCTCCACGACCGTTACCAGAACGTCTACGGCCAGTAGGGCGCGTCCGGCCCCGCCCCGCCGCACGACACCCCCGGCACCCACCGAACACGCGCTAAGGAAGCACCGTGACCGTACCCACGCCCCCCGCCACCGACCACCCTCCCGTGCGCGCCCGAGCCCCCCGCGTCGGCCTGCTCGGCATCATGCAGCCGCTCTACGACGACATGATCCCCGGCATCACCGAGCACCAGGCGGCCTACGCGGCCCGGGTGGCCGAACGCCTCTCCGGCGTCGCCGAGTGGACCGTCGCCCCGCCGGTTCGCGGGCGCGCCGACGCGGAGGAGGCGATCCGCGGCTTCGAGGCCGCCGGACTCGACGGGGTCCTGGTCGTCATGCTCACCTACGGCCCCTCCCTGCGGGTCACCCGCGCGCTGGCCCGCGCCAACCTGCCCCTGGCGCTGGCCAACATCCAGCCCGACCCCGCGGTGAGCCCGTCCTGGGACATGGACGACATGACCTACAACCAGGGCATCCACGGCGCCCAGGACACCGCCAACGCCATGGTGCGGGCGGGGCTGCCCTTCGAGGTCCTCACCGGCGAGTGGCAGAGCCCGGAGTTCGCCGCGCGCGTGGACCGCTGGGCGCGGGCGGCCCGCGCCGTCACCGCCCTGCGCGGGCTGCGGGTCGGCGTGTTCGGCTACCCCATGAACGGCATGGGCGACGCCCGGGTGGACGAGACCGCGCTGCTGCGCAGGCTCGGCCCCGAGGTCCACGTCATCGCGCCCGGAGCCCTGCACCGGACCATGGCCGACCTGCCCGGACAGGCGGTGCGCGACCTCATGGCCTGGGAGGACGGGGCCCTGGAGGTGGACGGCCGCCTGTCCGAGGAGGAGCGCGAGGACCACGCCCGCATGCAGTTGGGCATCGAACGGCTGCTGGAGGAGGCCGGGTGCGGCGCCTACTCCACCCACTTCGACGCGATCGGGGAGGACGGCCGCTTCTCCCGGCTGCCGATGGCCGCCGCCTCCACCCTGATGGCCCAGGGGTACGGGTTCGCCGGCGAGGGCGACGTCCTGGCCGCCTCGATCGTCTACGCCGGGCACCAGCTCGCCGGGGACGGCCACTTCACCGAGATGTACGCGATGGACTTCCCCAGCGACTCCATCCTCATGAGCCACATGGGCGAGGGGAACTGGAGGGTGGCGCGCGAGGACGAGCCCGTCCGGCTGGTCAAGCGCCCGCTGGGCATCGGCGGCCTGGACGACCCGCCCACCATCGTGTTCCGCTATCGGCCGGGTCCGGCCACCCTGGCCTCCCTGGTCGCCCTCGGCGGAGAGGAGTTCCGCCTGGTCGTGGCCGAGGGCGAGGTCATCGACGCACCCGAACTGCCGTCCCTGGAGATGCCCTACGGCCAGTTCCGCCCCGACACGGGCGTGCGGGCATGCATGGACGCCTGGCTCCGCGCGGGCGGCACCCACCACATGGTCATGAACACCGGGGCGCGCGCGCAGGACTGGCGGGTCCTGTGCGAGCTGGCCGGAATCGAGTACGTCCGGGTCTGACCCGGACGCCCTGCACCCCGGCGCGCCCCGCCCCGACCAGCCGGAAACGACCGCAACCCCCCCGGCGCGCATCCGCGCCCGGACCACCCCCGGAAAGGCGAACGCATGACCCCCCAACCCCGACGCACACCCCTTCTGGCAGCCGCGCTGTGCGGCACGCTCCTGCTCACCGCCTGCGGTGGCGTCGGCGACGCCGCGCGGCCCGAGGGCGAGGCCGGCGTCGTCGGCATCGCCATGCCCACCCAGTCCTCGGAGCGCTGGATCAACGACGGCGAGAACATGGTCGCCGAGTTCGAGGCCCGCGGCTTCGGCACCGACCTCCAGTACGGCGAGGACGTCGTGGAGGACCAGGTCTCCCAGATCGAGAACATGATCACCCGGGGCGCCGACGTCCTGGTCATCGCCTCCATCGACGGAGAGGCCCTCGGCGACGTGCTGGACATGGCCGCCTCCAGCGACATCCCCGTCATCGCCTACGACCGCCTCATCCTCGGCAGCGAGCACGTCGACTACTACGCCACCTTCGACAACTTCCAGGTGGGCGTCCTCCAGGGCGAGTACATCGTGCGGGCCCTCGACCTGGAGAACGAGGAGGGGCCCTTCAACATCGAGCTGTTCGGCGGCTCGCCCAACGACAACAACTCCTCCTTTTTCCTCGACGGGGCGATGTCGGTGCTCCAGCCCCACATCGACGACGGCCGCCTCGTCGTCCGCAGCGGCCAGACCTCCATGGAGCAGATCGCCACCCAGGAGTGGTCCGGCGCCATCGCCCAGGACCGCATGGACAACCTGCTCAGCGCCCACTACTCCGACGAGGAGGTGCACGCGGTCCTGTCGCCCTACGACGGCATGAGCCTCGGCGTGATCGAGTCCCTGCGCGCAGTCGGCTACGGCACCGAGGCCCGTCCCCTGCCCGTCATCACCGGACAGGACGCAGAGGCCGCCTCGGTCCGGTCCATCATCGCCGGGGAGCAGACCCAGACCGTCTTCAAGGACATCCGGAGCCTGGCCACCCAGACCGCCGACATGGTCGAGGCCCTGGTCCAGGGCGAGGAGGTCCCGGTCAACGACACCGAGAGCTACGACAACGGCGTGAAGGTCGTCCCCTCCTACCTGCTCGACCCCGTCTCGGTGGACGCCGACAACTACCACGAGGTCCTGGTCGAGAGCGGCTACTACGAGGAGGCCGAACTCCAGTGACGGCGGAGGAGAGGCGGCCCGCCCCCGGCGGGCCGCTCCTGACGATGCGCGACATCAGCAAGGACTTCCCCGGGGTGCGGGCCCTGGACGGGGTGTCGCTGACCGTCGGCCACGGCCGCGTCCACGCCCTGATGGGGGAGAACGGCGCGGGCAAGTCGACGCTGATGAAGGTGCTCAGCGGGGTCCACCCCACGGGCTCCCACAGCGGCGAGATCCTCATGGACGGGCAGCCCTGCGCCTTCTCGGGCGTGGCCGACAGCGAACGCGCGGGCATCGCCATCATCCACCAGGAACTCGCCCTCATCCCGCAGCTGTCCATCAGCGAGAACGTCTTCCTCGGCCACGAGCAGGCCCGCTACGGCGTCCTGGACTGGGGCGCCACCCACGCCCGGGCCCGCGAACTCCTGCGCCGGGTCGGCCTGGACGAGAACCCGGCCACGCCCGTCTCGGCGCTGAGCGTGGGCGCCAGACAGCTCGTGGAGATCGCCAAGGCCCTGGCCAAACGGGTGCGGCTGCTCATCCTGGACGAGCCCACCTCCGCGCTGAACGAGGCGGAGAGCACCCGGCTGCTCGAACTCCTCCTGGACCTGCGCGACCAGGGCGTCACGTGCATCCTCATCTCACACAAGCTCGGCGAGGTGGTGCGGGTGTGCGACGAGGTCACCATCCTGCGCGACGGCCGCGCCATCGAGACCCTCGCCGTGGAGCGCGACGCCGACGGCAACCCCTCGATCGACGAGGACCGCATCATCCGCGGGATGGTCGGCCGCGCGCTGGACCAGCGCCACCCGCCGCGCACCGGCCAGGTCGGCCGGGTGCGCTTCGAGGTCCGCGACTGGACGGTGGACCACCCCACCCAGGCCGGTCGGCGCGTGGTGGACGGGGTCGGCCTGACCCTGCGCGCCGGGGAGGTCGTGGGCATGGCCGGCCTCATGGGCGCCGGGCGCACCGAGTTCGCGATGAACCTGTTCGGCCGCTCCTACGGGCGCCGCGTCCGCGGCACCCTGCTCAAGGACGGCGCCGAACTCTCGACCGCCAGCGTCGCCGACGCCGTCCGCGGCGGCCTCGCCTACGTGCCCGAGGACCGCAAGACCCTCGGTCTGATCCTGGACGACGACATCCGCCACAACACCACGCTGGCGGCCCTGGACCGCGTGTCCGCGCGCGGCGTCCTCGACCCCGGCCTGGAGGCGGTGGAGGCCGCCAGGACGAGCGAGAGCATGCGGGTCAGGAGCCGGGGCACCACCCAGACCGTGCGCACCCTCAGCGGCGGCAACCAGCAGAAGGTCGCCCTGGGCAAGTGGATGTTCACCCGGCCCGAACTGCTGATCCTCGACGAGCCCACCCGCGGCATCGACGTCGGCGCCAAGTACGAGATCTACCTCATCATCCGCCGCCTCGCCGCGGAGGGCGCCTGCGTGCTGCTGATCTCCTCCGAACTCCCCGAGATCCTCGGCATGTGCGACCGGATCTACACGATGTGCGAGGGACGCATCACCGGAGAGGTCCCCGGTGAGGGGGCCGACCAGGAAACCCTCATGAGACTGATGACGCGAACCGGGGGACACCCGTGAAAGAGCCCACCGCAACCTCCCGACTCTCCCGGCTCGGCGGCGCGCTGACCCGCGGCAACTCCCGCCAGTACGGCATGGCCGCCGCCCTGGTGGCCATCATCGTGCTGTTCCAGATCCTCACCGGGGGCCTGCTCCTCACCCCGCTCAACGTCACCAACCTGATCATGCAGAACTCCTACATCCTGATCCTGGCGATCGGGATGATGCTGGTCATCGTCACCGGCCACATCGACCTCTCGGTCGGCTCGGTGGTCGCCTTCACCGGCGCGGTGTCGGCCATCATGCTCACCTCCTGGGGGCTGCCCACGGTCGTGGTCGTGCCCGTGGCACTGCTGCTCGGCGCGCTCATCGGCGCCTGGCAGGGATTCTGGGTGGCCTACGTGCGGGTCCCGGCCTTCATCGTCACCCTCGCCGGGATGCTCGTCTTCCGCGGCGCGACCCTGGCCGTCCTGGGCGGGGAGTCCGTGGCGCCGCTGCCGCCCTCCCTGCGCGACATCGCCAGCGGGTTCCTGCCCTGGCAGACCGGGGACGGCCTCCACCCGCCCACCCTGCTGCTGGGCGCGGCGGGGGCCGCCGCCCTGGTGTGGATCCAGTGGCGCTCCCGGTCCCGCTCCATCGGGTACGGGCTCCCGGTCCAGCCCGCACCGGTCACCGCCGCCTCCTCGGCCGTGATCGTCGCGGCCATCCTGGCGTTCACCTACGTGCTCGCCGACTACAACGGGCTGCCCGTCGTGGGCGTGCTGCTCGTCGCGCTCATCGCCGGGTACTCGTTCGTCATGCGCTCCACGACCATGGGCAGGAGGGTCTACGCCGTCGGCGGCAGCGAGCAGGCCGCCGCGCTGTCGGGCATCCGCACCCAGCGCACCACGTTCTGGGTGTTCGTCAACATGGGCGTGCTCTCGGCGCTGGCCGGGCTCGTCTTCACCGCCCGGCTCAACGCCGCCACGACCGGCGCCGGGACCATGTTCGAACTCGACGCCATCGCCGCGGCCTTCATCGGCGGCGCCTCCGCCTCCGGGGGCGTGGGCACCGTCGTCGGAGCCGTCATCGGCGCCCTGGTCATGGGCGTGCTCAACAACGGCATGTCCCTGATCGGCCTGGGCGTGGACTGGCAGCAGCTCATCAAGGGGCTGGTGCTGCTCCTGGCGGTCGCCTTCGACATCTACAACAAGCGCCGCGTCAGCGCCGGGCCCGTCACCGTCTCCGTCCCCCCGCCCTCCTCCGGGGCGAGCCGGGGCGGGGACGGGTCCCAGGGCCCGCCGCCCACGGCGGACCGGGCCCGGGCCTCCTCCTGAGGAGACCGCCTCCGGGAGGTCCGGGGGCCTACTGGTACCCCCGGATCTCCCGGAAGACCTGCTCCAGGTCCTGCTCGCGGGCGTCGAACACCCGGCCGCCCGTCAGCTCCGCCAGCTCCGGTCCCACCCGCTCCACGTCCTCGGACCGCAGCGCCGCGCCCGTGTCGGCCATGGCCGAGGCCACCCCGATCAGCGCGGAGAAGCCCGAGTTGGAGGTGCCCGGGTTGGTCATCCCGTAGGTGAAGCCCTCCTCCGCGACCGCCCGGTGCACGTCCGACCAGGTCACCTCCGCGCCCCCGTCCCAGCCCAGTTGCCGTGCGCGGTCGGCGTCCACGCCCAGCACCACCGGGGAGAGCATGACCGGCGTCTCCTCGTGCATCGCAGACCGGCCCCCACCGTCCAGGTTGAGGTAGCGGTTGGAGGCGAACCACACCGCGTCGTACTCCCCGCCCTCGCCCTGTCGGTCGCCCGCGGCGATCCGGGCCATGCCGTCCAGCGTGCCGGTGTACTCCAGCTCCACCGTCACCCCGGTGCGCTCTCCGACCTCCTCCAGCAGCGGTTCAAGGTCGGCGATCTCGCTCCCGGCCAGGATCCGCAGCGTCGCGTCCGTGCTCTGCTCGGGCGCGGAGCAGCCCGCCGCCGCCAGGGCCGCGGCGAGCACCGCCGCGCACGTGCCGTGGCCGGACGTGTGGGGGAGTCCGCGCACCTGTGCCGAGCGTCTCTGATTAGCCTGGTGATCCGATAGAAGACATCGTGCCCGCTAACGGGATCTGCCACCGTGGTGGGGTGGCGTGGGCGTGCAGGTGGAAACCCGCGCCCAGCGCCGCCCCTCTCGGTCTGCGCCGAGTGATGGGTGGGCTGATCGTGTTCACGCCCTGGTGCCGGTGGGCCGCGCGGGGCAGCCGGGACCGGTCCGGTGGTGCGTGCCCCTCCGGACGCTGACCCGCCCGACCGTGTGGTCTGACGGGGGAGGGTGCCCTGCGTCGCCTGGGCGCGGGGCGTGTGAGTCGTCGCCGGGTCGGTCCGGTCTTGGACCGGTCCCCCCGACGGGTCTTCGTGGTGGCCGGTGCGGTGACCACCGCGCGGGTTTCGAGGGCCTCCACCACCGTACGGATGCCCATCGCCTCCGTGGCGCGGTCGGTGACGGTTCTGGCCTGGTGGGTCAGGCCGCGTGCGGCCACGCGCTGCCAGGCTCCGGCGTCGCGGTCGCCCTGCCACCCGCAACCGCCCCGGTCGGGACACAGGGCCCATCTCCACCCCGGTGCGGGCTGGTCGGGTGCTCTGCGGTGCTGAAGCGGGGCCAGACAGCGGGGGCAGCGCCTGGAGGTGTTCTTCGAGGGCACGGTGACCACCGCGATCCCCACCTCGGCGGCCGCATGGCGCATCCGCTCCACGACGCGTCCGCGCACCTGCTGGGACAGGCGGATGTTCATCGTGCGCCCCATGCCCCGCGCCTCCATCGAGCGCAGGTCCTCCACGAAGATGACCGTGGCCCCGGCGGCGATGGCCTGGTCCACCGCCCACCGGGCAGCGGAGGCGGCCAGGGCGTCGTTGAGACGGGAGCGCCTGTCGGACACCCGCCGGGCCTCTTCTGTCAGGACGGCGTGTTTGGTGTGCAGGGGATGTGCGGTGTCTCCGCCGGTGAGGCGTTGGTAGTGGTCGGTCTTGGCGTGCAGCAACTCGCCCTGGCGGCGCAGCCGGTGCTGCTTGGCCAACACCCCAGAGGCCCGGAACACCGCGCCCGAGCCCAGCGCGGTGATCGTGCCGTCGTGGTGGAGGCGGGCAGCGCCCCCGGACAACAGGGTGTTCATACCCCAGTCCACACCCAACGCGACCGTGTGCCCGCCGGGCTTGGCCTTGGGCACAGCGTGGCTGTAAGCGAGATCGGCCCGCACCCGGCCGCCCTGCGGGCGCAGGGTGGGCAGGTGCAGCACCGCGCCCGGGGGGACGGTGGGCGGCAGCGTGAGGGGACAGGCCACCCACGTCCAATCGGCATACGTGCGCGGGTCGGAGCGGGTGGGCAGCTTGAGCCGCAGCAGAACCCGGCCCGGATCGCTCTCATGGCGTTCCAGACTCGCCTGCTGGGCATCGCACGCCGACAGCACCAGCATCCGCGCGGTGCGGGGCACACCCTCCAACTCGAACAGGTCGACCGGCATTCGGCCGTGCTTGCGGGCGAACGCGGTGATCTGCCGGGTACGGGAACCGATGATGGTGGAGGGCAGGTGCTCTCCGCCGGGCACCCGCGCACGGACCCGGTCCCACTCGGCGGGGGTGCGCCGGGCGGGATCGGCGGGCCAAGCGGCCAGCACCCCCGAGGTCAGATCGACGCGCCACTGCGCCGAGCGCAAAGCCCGCCCGGCCATCTCCTGGGCCATGCGCACGATCCGGTCGTTGACCCGCACACCCTGCGGCAGTGCGACGGTCCAGCCCAGGCGGCGCAGCGCCATCCACGCGTTCGACGGCAGCGGCCGCCCAGCCGCGTCCACCCCGGACGCCAGCGCGCTCACGTCAACGGCGTTGAAGCGGGCCTGCAACAGTTCGGTCGCCATGGCGGAGACCAGGTCGGCGCACCAGTCCACCCGCTGGGCCACCACCTGGGCGGACACGAGTTCGCCGGTTCTCTCCTCCACCCCAGTGCGCAGCACGACCGGGGCGCACGCGGTACGTGAGATCTGACCCGGGGCGAGAGGCACCTTGCGGCTCACCGGGCACCATCTCGACCCACCAGGGCCGACGCGTCCCGTCCGGGACGGGCGGCCTCTACGACCGCCCACCGTGGAGGGGTCGGGCCGTGTGTCGGGAATCGGGTGCGCATGAGGGTGAGCATGGCACGGAGTACGAACACGCGTGGGAGGCTTCGGGGAATTCCCGTGCTGTGGTGGGCTCTGCGGCCTGCTGCGCTGGCTTTGGGTGGGGTGGTGGCTCTGGCGTTCTGGCCGGAGCCTGGTGCGTCTCCCGATCCAGGGCTCACCGGCGCGGAACCGACCGGAAGGTGGCCGCTCGGTGGCGCGGCGGGGAAATCCGGGCACCGGCGCCGCCGCGCCTCGGGGGAGGGCCCTCACGGCGCGGGGACGGGCGGGACCGCGGACCGGACCGCGGACGGCGGTCCGGGTGTCGGCGGGGAGAACTACCCTGGAGTCCGTGGCAGGCCGGATCAGAGACGAAGACATCGCCCTCGTACGCGAGCGCGCGCCCATCGCCGACGTGATCGGCGAGTACCTCCAGCTCCGCAACGCCGGGGGCGGGTCGTTGAAGGGACTGTGCCCCTTCCACGACGAGAAGTCCCCCTCCTTCAACGTCACCCCCTCCAAGAACCTGTTCTACTGTTTCGGCTGCGGGGAGGGCGGGGACACCATCTCCTTCCTCCAGAGGATCGACAGCCTCAGCTTCACCGAGGCCGTCGAGACGCTCGCCCGCCAAGCGGGCATCACCCTGCGCTACGAGGAGGGCGGGCGCAGCGCCGCCAGGCACGACACCGGCAAGCGCCAGCGCATGCTCGACGCCCACCGCGCCGCCGCCGAGTTCTACGCCGAACAGCTCCTCTCCCCGGGCGCGGTCACCGCCCGGCGCTTCCTGGACGAGCGCGGGTTCAACCGCGCGCACGCCGAGCACTTCGGCCTGGGCTACGCCCCCGCCGGATGGGAGAACCTCACCGCGCACCTGCGCCGCAAGGGCTTCACCGACGCCGAGCTGGTCGAGGGCGGCCTGGCCAGCCAGGGGCGGCGCGGCGCCTACGACCGCTTCCGCAACCGGCTGCTGTGGCCCATCCGCGAGGTCACCGGCGAGGTGGTCGGGTTCGGCGCCCGCAAGCTCGACCCCGAGGAGGACGGTCCCAAGTACCTCAACTCCCCCGAGAGCCCCGTCTTCCACAAGGGGCGGCTGCTGTACGGGCTCGACCTGGCCAAGCGCAACATCGCCCGGGAGGGCAAGGCGGTCATCGTCGAGGGCTACACCGACGTCATGGCCTGCCACCTCGCCGGGGAGGACACCGCGGTGGCCACCTGCGGCACCTCCTTCGGCGAGGACCACGTCAAGATCCTGCGCCGCATGCTGCTGGGCCGCACCAACCAGAGCGGCCGGGTCGTGTTCACCTTCGACGGCGACAAGGCGGGCCAGAAGGCGGCCGTGCGCGCCTTCGCCGAGGAGCACGGGTTCGCCTCCGAGACCTTCGTCGCCGTGCAGCCCGACGGGCTCGACCCCTGCGACCTGCGACTCCAGCACGGACCGCAGGCCGTGGTCGACCTCGTCAAGGACGCCGCCCCGCTGTACGAGTTCATGATCCGCAACGTCATGGAGAGCTACGACCTGTCCACCCCCGAGGGCAGGATGGCCGCCCTGGACGCCGCCGCCCCGGTGGTCGCCAGCATCCGCGACGAGGGCGTGCGCCGCGACTACGGCAGGAACCTGGACCGCTGGATCGGCATCCTGGACGAGGCCTTCGTGCTGCGCCGGGTCAACCAGCACATGCGCGGCGCCCGGGGCCGCGGCCCCGGGCAGCGGACGGCCCCCGCGCGGCCCCTGCCCACCCCGGACGCGCAGGAGGCGCCCTACAACCCGGGCGACCCCTCCGTGCAGCGCGAGCGCCAGGCGCTCAAGATCGCCCTGCAGTTCCCCTCGCTGGCCGTGGGCTTCGACGCGTTCACCGAGGAGGACTTCACCGTCCCCCAGCACCGCGCGGTGCTGGGGCTCATCACCGCCGCGGGCGGGGTGACCGCCGCGCACGACCCCGCCGCGTGGGTGAACGGCCTGCGCGAGGCCGCCCCCAATGACGCCCAGCGTGATTTCCTCACCCGTTTGGTTGTGGAACAGCTGGAGTTCTACGGAGAACTCGACGAGCATTACGCCCGGCAAATACTGGGCACAATCAAGACTCATTCCATCAACCGGCGCGAGTCAAACCTGAGATCGGAACTGTCCCGGCTGGAGGGAACTCCGCAGGTGGAGGAGCAACAGCGGCTACTGACCGAACTCATGGCGCTCCAACAGCAAAAACGCGCTCTCCAGGAGATGTGACGGAGCGGTATGTAGCACCGGGGTGACAATAGTAGTTCTCCCTTCCCGGGTGCCCTGAAGGGCACAATGGGCGCGTGGCTCCAACAGTTGTGACCAACGAAACGCCGTCCATTCGACAGGTGGTCCGGCTGCTCCCCGACACGGGGCCCATCAGCCGTGAAGAGGTGGCCTCGGCCCTGGACCGGCTGGACGCGCCCCCGGACTACCTGGACCAGGCGGTCGCACACCTGGCCCGGATCGGCGTGGAGGTCTCGGGCCCCGACGACACCGGTTCGGAGGACCCCGGCCCCGTCGTCGTCGACGGCGGTCGGCGCTCCGGGTCGGACCTGGTCCGCCTCTACCTGCGCGAGATCGGCCGGGTACCGCTGCTGAGCGCCGAGCAGGAGGTCGAACTGGCCAAGGCGATCGAGGTCGGCCTCTACGCGCAGCACTGCGCGCCCGCGGAGGGCGTGCGCACCGCCGAGGAGCTGGCCTGCCTGGTCGAGGAGGGGCTGCGGGCCAAGAGGAGCCTGATCGAGGCCAACCTGCGCCTGGTGGTGTCCATCGCCAAGAGGTACATGGGCCGGGGCCTGCTCCTGCTCGACCTCGTCCAAGAGGGCAACCTCGGCCTGATCCGCGCCGTGGAGAAGTTCGACTACGGCAAGGGCTTCAAGTTCTCCACCTACGCGACGTGGTGGATCCGCCAGGCCATCACGCGGGCGATCGCCGACCAGGCGCGCACGATCCGCATCCCCGTGCACATGGTCGAGACGATCAACAAGGTCGTCCGGGTCCAGCACCAGCTGCACCAGCAGCTCGGCCGCGAACCCAGCGTCGAGGAGATCTCCTCGGCCGCCGGGTTCGTCGGCCAGCGCGTCGTGGAGATCCAGCGCATCGCCCGGGAGCCCGTCTCGCTCCAGTCTCCCATCGGCGAGGAGGAGTCCGACTTCGGCGACTTCATCGAGGACTCCGACGCGGTCGCCCCCGTCGAGGCGGCGGCCTTCACCGTCCTCCAGGAGCAGCTGGGGGCCATCCTCGGCGGCCTGTCCGAGCGCGAGCGGCGCATCATCCGGCTGCGCTTCGGGATGGCCGACGGCCACCCGCACACGCTGGAGGAGGTGGGGCGCGAGTTCGGGGTGACCCGCGAGCGCATCCGCCAGATCGAGGCCAAGACACTGGCCAAGCTCCGCCACCCCTCGCGGGCGGGGAGCCTGCGCGACTTCATCCGCACCGACTGAGTGCGCACCGGCTGAGCGGCGGCACGGGGCGCTCGTCAGCGCACGACCGGGTCCGGACCGTCCGCGGTCACCACCAACGCGTGGGCCGCCCCCGGGGTTCCCGTCCGGCGGACGATCGGCCTGATGTGGCCGAACCGGTGTCGACCCGCCTCATCCGACGGGCTCGGCGTCTACCGTCGTAGGTGTGAGAACCACGCCAGCCCCGTTGGACGGCGCGCCGACCCCGCGGCGCCGACCCCTGCTCGTCCTGGGCGCGGTCGTGGCCGCCGCAGCACTGATCACGGGGGTATTCGTGGCCGCGACCGGAAGGAACCCCGAGCGCATCGGGTACTTCGCCGACTGGAACGTGGCCAACCGCGGCTACACCGTCAAGGAACTTGAGAACAGCGGGGCCCCCGAGCACCTGACCCGCCTGATGTGGGCGTTCGGCGACATCAGCTCCGAGGGCCTGTGCCACGTCCCGGGCACCCACGACCAGCCCTGGGAGCTGTACCAGCGGCGCTACGACGCCGACGAGAGCGTCAGCGGGCGTGCCGACGAGTACGAGCAGGAGCTCGCGGGCAGCCTCAACCAGCTGCGCCAGCTCCAGGAGGGACACCCCCGCCTGCGGGCCAGCCTGTCCCTGGGCGGCTGGAACTGGTCCACGCACTTCTCCACCGCGGCCCGCACCCCCGAGTCCCGGGAGGCCTTCGTGGCCTCCTGCCTGGACCTGTGGCTGCGCGGCGACCTGCCGGTGTCCGGGGGCGAGCCGCAGGGCGGCGACGGGGCGGCCGCCGGGATCTTCGACGGCATCGACCTGGACTGGGAGTGGCCCGGGGGAGGGGGCCACGCGGACAACGTGGAGCACCCCGACGACGCGGCCAACTTCACCCTCCTGGCGGCCGAGTTCCGCCGCCAGATGGACGAGCTGTCCCGGCAGACCGGCGAGGAGTACGTCCTGTCCGCCTCGCTGCCCGGCGGGGCCTCGGCCGGCGAGGCCTACGACGCGCGTGTCTTCGAGTACCTGGACTTCGCCACCGTGCAGGGCTACGACTTCGCCGGTCCGTGGAGCGAGCGGACCGCCTACCACTCCAACCTGTACACCTCCGACGCCGACGCCAACAGCGTCGACCGTGCCGTGCGGCGCTACGTGGACCTGGGCGCGCCGCCGGACCGGCTCGTGATGGGCGTTCCGGCCTTCGGCCGCGGCTGGCGGCTGGAGGACCCCTCCGAGCCCGGGCCGGGACAGCCGGTCGCGGGGCCCGCGGAGGACCGCTACGACGGCCCGACCATGGCCTTCTCCGAACTCCAGGAGATCGAGGGACCCCGCGCCCTGGACGAGGACGCGGGCGCCTCCTGGGTCCTGGACGGCGACGAGTGGTGGGCCTACGACGACCCCGAGGTGATCCGCCTCAAGGGCGAGTACGTGCTCGAACAGGGGCTGGGCGGGCTCATGGTGTGGAACCTGGACATGGACCCCCGCGGCGAGCTGGTGCGGGCCATGGACGAGTCCCTCGGGGGCTGACCTCCGGGGCGTACGGCGCGGGCACCGGTTCCGGAGGAACCCGGGCACCGGCCCCGACCCCGGGCTCCGACCCCACGCCCCCGATCCCCGTCCCCCGTGCTCCCGGCTCCGGACGGCGCGGCGCGGCGGGGCGGTGCGGACGGGCAGCGCGGCACGCTTGCGGCGCCGCGTCCGCAGCCGCCACGCTGGCACCATGGCCGACCCGCACAGCAGCACCACAGCCCGAACCGACGTCGCCGCCCTGCGCCGCGACCTGGAGAGCCGTGTCCGGGGCACGGTCGCCTTCGACGCGGGCACCCGCGCCCTCTACACCTCCGACGCCTCCAACTACCGCCGGGTCCCGCTGGCCGTGGTGGTCCCCGAGACCGTCGAGGACTGCGTGGCGGCGGTCCGCACCTGCGCCGAGCACGGTGCGGCGATCGTGCCCCGGGGCGGCGGCACCTCCATCGCGGGCAACGCCATCGGCACCGGCGTCGTCATCGACACCTCCCGCCACCTGCGCGCCATCGAGCACATCGACCCCGTGGCGCGCACCGCCACCGTGCAGCCCGGCGTCATCCTCGACGACCTGCGCCGCGCCGCCGCCGAGCACGGGCTCACCTTCGCCCCCGACCCCTCCACCCACAGCCGCTGCACCGTGGGCGGCATGGTCGGCAACAACGCCTGCGGCTCCCACTCGGTCGCCTGGGGCACCACCGCCGACAACATCGTCTCCCTCGACGTGCTGCTCAGCGACGGGACCCGGCTCACCGTCGGCTCCAGCGACGGCGACGAGCAGCACCGCGCCCTGGCCGCGCGCCCCGGACGCGAGGGGCGGATCCACGCCGCCCTGGCCCGCCTCGTGGACGCCCACCGCGCCGAGCTGCGCACCGCGATGCCCGACTTCCGCCGCCGCGTGTCCGGCTACTCCCTGGACCGCCTGCTGCCGGAGAAGGGCCGCGACGTCGCCGCCGCCCTCGTGGGCACCGAGGGCACCTGCGTGTTCGTCCTCGGCGCCACCGTGCGCCTGGTCGAGTCGCCGCCAGCCCGTGCCCTGGCCGTCCTCGGCTACCCCGACGCCCCCGCGGCCGCCGACGCCGTCCCCGACCTGCTCGGCCACGGTCCGCTCACCGTCGAGGGCATCAACCACCGCATGGTCGCCTCCCTGGACCGGTTCGGCTCCGGCCCGCGCGTACCGCTGCCCGAGGGCGGGGCCTGGCTCCTGGTGGAGGTCGCCGGGAAGGACCCCCAGGACGCCGCCGACGCCGCGGAGGGCATGCTCGCCGCCCTGTCGGGCGCCTCCCGCCCCCGTGACGCCCTCGTCGTCTCCGACCCCGCCCACCAGAAGGCGCTCTGGCGCATCCGGGAGGAGGGCGCCGGGCTCACGCAGCGCACGCCCTCGGGGGCCGAGGCCTGGTCGGGCTGGGAGGACGCCGCGGTGCCGCCCGAGAACCTGGGCGACTACCTGCGCGACTTCGAGGCGCTCATGGAGCGCCACGGCCGTTTCGGCGTGGTCTACGGTCACTTCGGCGACGGCTGCCTGCACGTGCGCATCGACTTCGAGCTCACCACCGAGCGGGGGCGGCGCGAGTACCGGGAGTTCATGGAGGAGGCCGCCGACACCGTGGTCCGGCACGGCGGCTCCCTCTCGGGCGAGCACGGCGACGGCCAGGCGCGCTCGGAGCTGCTGGCCCGCATGTACCCGGCCTCCCTCATCCGCGCCTTCGGCGAGTTCAAGCGGATCTGGGACCCGGCGGGTCTCATGAACCCCGGCGTCATCGTCGATCCGCTGCCGCTGGACTCCGACGTCCGGGTGGCCGCCGTCCCCGGCCCCTCCGGTCCCGGCCCGGTGCTGCCGCTGCTCTCGCGGGCCGAACTGGCCTACCGCGAGGACGACGGCGACCTCGCCAAGGCGCTGCGCCGCTGCTCCGGGGTGGGCAAGTGCCGCCGCCAGGAGGGGCCGGGCGTCATGTGCCCCAGCTACCAGGTCACCCAGGAGGAGAAGCACTCCACCCGAGGCCGTGCCCACCTGCTGTTCGAGATGGCCAGCGGCGACGTCATCACCGACGGCTGGCGCTCGGAGGAGGTGCGCGAGAGCCTGGACCTGTGCCTGTCCTGCAAGGGCTGCCTGAGCGACTGCCCGGTCAACGTCGACATGGCCTCCTACAAGGCCGAGTTCCTGCACCAGCACTACCGGGGCAGGGTCCGCCCGGCCGCCCACTACTCCATGGGCTGGCTGCCCCTCTGGGCGCGCCTGGCCTCGATCGCCCCGGCCGAGGCCGACCGAGCCGCCCGGATGCCCGGGGTGTCGCGCCTGGCCAAGAGGATCGCGGGCGTGGCCGCCCAGCGCGACCTGCCGTCGTTCGCCCGCACCACCTTCACCCGCGCGTTCCGGCGCCGCGCCGCGCGCGGGCGGGCACGCGTCGGCGGACCGAGGGTGGTGCTGTGGCCGGACACCTTCGGCAACCACCTCAACCCGAACGTGCCCGCGGCCGCCGTGCGCGTGCTGGAGGACGCCGGGTTCACCGTGGTGCTGCCCCGGGGGCCGGTGTGCTGCGGCCTGACGTGGGTGTCCACCGGGCAGCTGGACACCGCCCGCGCGGTGATGCGCCGCGCGGTGCGGGCGCTGGAGCCGCTGGTGGAGGAGGGGCTGCCCGTCGTGGGCCTGGAGCCCAGCTGCACCGCCGCGCTCCGCCACGACCTGGTCGAACTGCTCCCGGGGGAGCGGAGCGAGCGGGTGGCCGCGGCCGTGCACACCCTCGCGGGTTTCCTCAACGAGTACGCGCCCGACTGGCGGCCGCCCCGGATCGCGGCCTCGGCCCTGGCGCAGGTGCACTGCCACCAGCACGCGGTGATCGGCTTCGACGCCGACCGCGAGCTGATCGCCCGCGCGGGGATCGACGGCGAGGTGCTGGACTCGGGCTGCTGCGGGCTGGCGGGCGACTTCGGGTTCACCGAGGGCCACTACGAGGTCTCCGCGGCCATCGGCGAACGCGAGCTGCTGCCCCGCGTGCGCGGCGCCGCCCCGGACACGCTGGTGCTGGCCGACGGCTACAGCTGCCGCACCCAGATCGAGCAGGGGGCGGGCCGCCGGGCGCTGCACCTGGCCGAGGTGCTGGCTCGGGGGCTGGCCGAACGCGATGCGCGGGAGTCGGCCGGGCGGCCCGGCCGTGTGTGACTCCTGTCGGGTCCTGAGGCTTGTGTGACCCTGCCGACATCCCCGGCGGGTTCCCGCAGTTCCGGGCCCCCGGGGGAACGCTTCCGGCGGTGGCCCGGAGGCTGAGCCTTTCGCCGGACCGCGTCCGTGGCTAGGGTGACCGTGCGTTCTGGCGCGGGCCCCGCCCGTGACCCCCGGGTTCCGCGGACCGGGCCCCGCACCGGGCGCGAGCACCTACCGTAGGCGTCGTCCCGCCCGCGCGGCGGGACCGCCGACCACCAGGCGGCGGAACACCCCACCGCCGCAGAACGGGGTTCCTCCATGTCCACACCCACCGGACTCCGCGCCGCCGCGGCCGTCGGCCTGACGGCGCTCCTGGCCGCGGGCTGCGCGAGCCAGGGCGGCGGCGAACTCGCCTCGTCCACCTCCTCCACCGCGGACACCGCCGACACCGCCGCCGGGGCGGCGGCCTTCGAGGGCTTCCCCGAGGGCACGCTGGACTACCAGCTCGGCGCCTCCTACGCCCCGCCCTCCGGCGTGGGTACGGTGGTGCGCGACTCCACCTCCGAACCGGCGGAGGGGACGTACTCCGTCTGCTACGTCAACGGCTTCCAGACCCAGCCCGGCGACCTGGAGTGGTGGCTGGAGGAGCACGCGGACCTGATCCTGCGCGACGCCTCGGGCGAGCCCGTCGTCGACGAGGACTGGGCCGACGAGCGCCTCCTGGACACCTCCACCGAGGACAAGCGCTCCGACATCGCGGCCGTCCTCGGCGAGACCATCGCCGACTGCGCGGACAAGGGCTTCGACGCGGTCGAGTTCGACAACCTCGACTCCAACCTGCGCTCCCAGGGCCTGCTCACGATCGACGACAACCTCGCGCTGGCCGCCGAACTGGTCGAGATCACCCACGGA
Organism: Nocardiopsis akebiae; assembly: GCF_018316795.1. Classification (NCBI taxonomy): domain Bacteria; kingdom Bacillati; phylum Actinomycetota; class Actinomycetes; order Streptosporangiales; family Nocardiopsidaceae; genus Nocardiopsis; species Nocardiopsis akebiae. The sequence continues at coordinate 5,111,190 of NZ_CP074132.1, read as the reverse complement.
CACGGCATGGCCGCGGGCCAGAAGAACGCCGCCGAGGACACCGAGCGCGGAAGGGACGAGGTCGGCTTCGACTTCGCCGTGACCGAGGAGTGCGCGGTGTGGAACGAGTGCGAGGCCTACACCGGCGTCTACGGTGACAACGTCCTGGCGGTGGAGTACCCCCACGCGCTGGAGGAGGCGGGGATGACCTTCGAGGAGGCCTGCGCCGCCCCGGGCGCGCCCTCCCGGATGATCCTGCGCGACCTGAACCTGGTCGGCCCCGGCCACGGGGACTACGTCTACGACGTCTGCTGACCGGTCCCGGTCGTCCGGTGCCGGGCGCGCGGGGCCTTCCCGCCGCCCGGTACCGGCCGGACGGCGAGGGGTCCTCGGACGCGGCTCACACGCCCATCTGGTCGTGGAGGGCGTCCAGGGAGCGGGAGACGGCGTCTGGCAGGCGCGGATCCCGCTCATCCACCCCCTCACCCAGGTGGATGCGCCAGGCCACCTCGGCGCCGCCGGGAGCCCGCCGCGCCACCAGGCGAAAGCCGGTGGAGGAGTCCGGGTCGGGGAAGGGCACGAAGCGGTTGACCAGGATGGTCGCGGTGACCCGCTCGGAGACGGTCTCGGCCAGGCGGCGGTAGTCCACGCCGCCGGCGCCGGGGTCCGAGCGCAGCCGCACCGTGTGCTCACCCGCGCCCTCCTCCAGGAAGGTGAAGGCGTCGGGGCTCCAACTGGCCCGGTCGATGTCCTGCCAGGGCACCGCGCGCCCGTCGGGCAGGTGCAGGGCGCGGGTGGTGGCGGCCAGGAGGGGCGCCGCCTCCCCGGCCGGAGAGGCGACGGGCGCGTGGGCCAGCACACGCTCGCCCCGCTCCAGCCGGGCGCGCAGCGCGGCGGGCACGCCCCTGGAGAACAGGGCCACTAGCGTTTCCCGCCGTTGCCGGGGGAGCCGTTCCCGTCCGGAGGCTGGGTGCCGTTGGACCTGTGGTTCTCCCACTCGACGAGTTCGACCTCCTCGTCGGTGGGCCGCGCGAGGAAGTCGCGCACGGACGTGACCGGCATCTTGTCCACGGCCTTGTCGTAGACGGTGCGGCCCGCGTTGCTGACCTGGGCGCCGACCAGCCCGGCGACCTCCTGGACGACCGGGCTGTCGGCCACCTTGCGCGCGGTGCGCGCGAGCTGCTCGTAGCGGGCCCTGCCCGCCCGTGCTCCCAGGACGTAACCGATGGCGAGTCCGGCGGCGAACGTGATCCGGTAACGCATGGTCTACCTCTTCACCCTTTGGAGACGATCGGCGTGATCCGTGCTCGACGTTACCCCGTCGCGACCCCGCCACACATGCCGACACCGGTCACGAGCACTCCGCGGGGACGCTAGGCTTGACGTGTCACCGCGGCCCGGCCGTGGGGCACACGCCATCCCGCGTAGCTCAATCGGCAGAGCAGCCGGCTGTTAACCGGCAGGTTATTGGTTCGAGTCCAATCGCGGGAGCGCTCGCAGGGCCCGTCGGAAGCATCCGGCGGGCCCTCGGCCTTTCCGCGGCCGGGCGGGCGACCGGAGCCGGTGCGCAGGTGCGAAAACACGTCGCGAGCACCCTTCGGAACGCGCTAGGCTAGGGGACGTCGCCGAGCCCCCGGGGTTCGGGGACGGGTGCTATCCCGCGTAGCTCAATCGGCAGAGCAGCCGGCTGTTAACCGGCAGGTTATTGGTTCGAGTCCAATCGCGGGAGCAGCAGGACAGGGTCCTTTCCCCACAGGGAAGGGGCCCTGTCGTTTTCGTACCCGGGCCTTCCGGTGCACGGAAAGCACTGGTGCCCGCACAGGGCGCCGCGGTCCCCGGAATCCCGGTCACCTCGGCTGTCACACGAGTCCGTGCGTCGGTACTTCGTTGCCGCAGGTTTTCCGGCAAACTTCCGTGTCTCCACGGGAAGTCCGCACGCGGCGGACGCGGCGTGCGCTGTGCTCCGGCCGGCCGGTGCCGACGGAGTGTTCTGCGGTGACGGCACGCCTGTGGGCTCCGGGTCCGGTCCGGCCGGTTGCCCGGTCGCCGGGACGGCGGCGTGGTGCGTTGGACGGGGCCGCGGTCGGAAGGCCACGGCCCGGGGCGGTATGCGCCCGGTCTTCGGCGAGGAGGGCGGCACCGGGTCCGCGCCCGTGCTCTGGGGCGCCATCCGTCGGTGCCGGGGCTCTGGGCCGGGGCGGCCTGGTCGTCCCGCCGGACATCCACCATCCGCGCCGGCGGTTCGGGGCCGCTGGAGTACTCCGAGGGTTCCCGTGGTCGGGACACGGGACCGCTCGGTGTCGGGGCCACTGGGCTGAGTGGCCTGGTGTGCGCGGTGGCGGACCTCGCCCGCTGCCGGTCCGGGCGGCTGCGACGCGGGGCGGAGGTGACGCCTCAGATTCCGGCGACTCCGCCGAGGAGCAGGCGGCGGTTGCGCTGGGGCATCTGGTAGCAGCCGGGTACCGGCGGGGCCACGGGCAGCGTGCGCCACCGCTGGACCTCGATCACGCCGGGCTCGGCGACGCGCCAGCCCTCGAAGAAGTCGAGGATGGCCCGCCGGGAGCGCCAGCGGCCGGAGCGCAGGCGCTCGGCGAAGACCTGCTCCAGTTGCTCGGCCCGCGCCGCGTCCTTGGGGAAGACGGCGGAGTCGGGTCGGCAGTAGTGGCTGAGGACCATGTGGCTGCCGGGAGCCAGGGCGTCGCGCAGGGCGGCGATGTGCTCGGCCGGGTGGTCGGCGTCGGAGGTGTGCGTGACGGCGCCGGTGAGCAGCAGGCCGACGGGCTCGTCCGGGTCGAGGAAGCTCCGGGTCTCGGAGCTGTCCAGGAGTTCGTCCGGACGGGTGAGCGAGGCGCGCACCGCGGTGGTGGTGCGCCGGTCGCGGAGCAGGGCGAGGTGGTGGGTCAGGACCACCGGATCGTCGGTGGCGTAGACGACGCGCGCCCGGGGGTCGCTCTCGTGTGCGATCTCGTGCGGGTCGCCCGGTGCGGGCAGCCCCGCGCCGAACTGGATGAACTGCCGGATGCCCAGGTCCGCGCACAGGTGGCGGACGGCGCGCTGGAGGAAGGCCCTCTCGCCCAGCACGAGGTCCTGGAACCCCGGCGCGGCTCGCTCCGCCCTGCTGGCCAGGTCCCGGTCCGCCTCGAAGTGGTCCTTGCCCTTGAGGTGGAAGGAGTGCAGCCGGGCCACGCTGGGCCGGGTCAGGTCAACGGCGGGCGGTGGGTGGGCGCGGACGTGTTTGCCCCCCGCCTGCCTCAGGAAAAGGGGGGAAGTGAATCGAGACATCGCCGTCCTCTTGTCTGAGGTGGGAAGAGTGGTCGACCACTGGATTGTATTCCGCGTGAGCGGTGTTGTTAACCGAGTCACAGACTCCGGTCATAAAAATCGGTGTTCGCGATGCCCGGGAAGTACTGCGGGGTGCGGCGAAGGGCGGTCCTGGGTGAGCTAGGGGTTATACACCTAATGTCCATTATGGGAGGAATCGGGATGTGCTCCGGAGGCCGCAAGCCCGTGACTACGGGCTTCCGGGGTTCCGCGAGCGCGCGTGTGTGTGGCGGTGGAGACGTGCGGGTAAGGGTGGTTGTGCCCCGCCCCGGAGCAGAGCCGCGGGCTCCTTCCCCGTGCGGGAACGGCGAAAAGCGCTCCCCGCTCATATCGGAGGGAAATTCCGCGCACGTAGTCGCCACCTGCGGAAATTCCTTGGCGCGCCCAGGAATGCGGCGCAACCGGTGAACGGCGGCGCGGCGGTCCGAAAACGCCGGCACACCGCTCGGACGCCGCCCCTTCCAGCCGCTGAACCCTCCCGTCACGGGCTCTCGCGGACGCGGGCACCCCTCGGACGCGGGCGTCCCCGGGCACGGACGGCTCTCCTTACGCGGGCACCCCTGTACGCGGACACTCTCCGGGCGCGGACCGCCAGGCCCCGCGCCGTGGCCTAGCCTGGTGCCATGGACCGCCCGTACACCATCCTCAGCTGCGCCATGTCGGTCGACGGACGCATCGACGACGCCGGGCCCGAGCGGCTGCGCCTGTCCAACGAGGCCGACTTCGCCGAGGTCGACGAACTACGGGCGGAGTGCGACGCCATCCTCGTCGGCGCGGGCACCCTGCGCGCCGACAACCCCAGACTGCTGGTGCGCTCCCCGCTGCTGCGCGAACGCCGCCGGGAGGGCGGGCGCACCGAGCACCTGCTCAAGGCCCTGGTCACCCGCAGCGGGAAGTTCGATCCCGCGGCCCGCTTCTTCTCCACCGGGGACGCGGGAGCCGTCGTCTACACCGGCGGCGCGGGCGTGGACACCGCCCGGATCGCGCTGGCCGACCGCCCCGCCGCCGACCCGCCCGCCGAGGTCGTGGACGCCGGGAACCCGCCCACGGCCAAGGCCGTGCTGGCCGACCTGGCCGCCCGGGGCGTCGTCCGCCTGCTGGTCGAGGGCGGCGGGCACATCCACACCCTCTTCCTCACCTCGGGGCTGGTCGACGAGCTCCGGTTGGCGGTGGCCCCCTTCCTGGTGGGACAGGAGGACGCCCCGCGCTTCGTCGTACCCGGGACCTTCCCTCAGACCCCCGACGCGCCGATGCGGCTTGTTGAGGCCAGGGCGCTGGGCGACGTGGCGGTCCTGCGCTACCGGCTGGACACGGGGGAGCGGGCGTGAGCGCCGGTCCGCCCCCCGCCGAGGGGGAGCCCGACGCCCGGTGGCTGCGCCGTACCGTCGAGCTGTCCCGCTCCTGTCCGCCCTCGGACACGGCGTTCTCGGTGGGCTGCGCCGTGGTCGCCGCCGACGGCACCGTCCTGGGCGAGGGCTACTCGCGCCGTGACGACCCGCACGACCACGCCGAGGAGGCGGCCCTGCGGGAGGTGGACGCCTACGACCCCCGGCTGGCCGGAGCCACCCTGTACTCGTCCCTGGAACCGTGCAGCTCCCGTGCCTCCCGGCCGCTGTCCTGCTCGGCGCTGATCCTGGCCACGCCCGTCGCGCGCGTGGTGTTCGCCTGGCGCGAGCCCTCCGTGTTCGTGGACTGCGACGGCGCCGAGCGCCTGCGCGCGGCGGGCCGGACGGTCGTGGAGCGGCCCGACCTGGCCGCTGGAGTGCGTGAGGTCAACGCCCACCTGCTGGGCTGAGCGGGAGCCCGGTGGACGGCGGCCGCGTCATCTGAGGTTGCCCGCGTAGGAGTACAGGCGGCGCGTCCGGGCCTTGGTCTCCTCGTCCTCGTAGGGGTTGGTGACGCGGGCGTGCACCGCCCCGGAGAAATCGTCCCACTGCTGGGCGCTCATCCGGGGCGCCCTGGCGTCGAGGTGGCGCATGGCGACGGGCTCCTCCATCTCCAGGAGTTCGTCGAGTACGTCGCTGGCCGACACCGACCTGCTCAAGGAGCCGGCGACCTCGCGAACCCTTCCGGCGAACTCCTCGTCCCTGGACATCCGGCGGGCGACGTAGGCGGCGGCCGCGGCGCCTCCCGCGGCGACGGCCCAGGCGATCAGGGGAAGGGGCATGGTCGAACCTCCTGTGTGTGAAGGTCCGCACGACCGCTGGAACGGGAGGGGTCGGCGGGTAGGGGAGCGGGTCCGGCGGCGCCGGACCCCGTGTCGTCCTTTCTACCCGCCGGAGGCGGCCCGACCCGGGTTGTCCACAGGCCGGAACCGGGGGTGGCGTCGCCCATGGCCGCGGGTGTCTGCTTGATACAGGGGCCCACCCCCCCGGACGGCATGAGCGTGCCCGGAAACGGCCGCTCCCGCTCGGCCAGCGGTGTCCGCGCGCCCAGCGGTGCCCGCGGCCGACCGCGTTCACCGCGGTGGCCGGTCACACCCTTCAACCGGTCGCACCCGTCAGCAGGCCATACCTGCCGACCGGTCGCACCCGTGAACCGTCCACCGTCCGCTGCCGCGGCCGGTGACGCTACCGCCCCCTACAGCCGGTCCACGTCCGCCACGTGCACCACCGCGCGCCCCTCGGCGTCGGACGCGGCCAGGTCCACCTCGGCGCTGATGCCCCAGTCGTGGTCGCCCGCCGGGTCGGCGAAGACCTGGCGGACCCGCCACAGCTCCGGCTCCTTCTCGATGAGCAGCATCGCCGGGCCGCGCGCGTCCGGACCGGTCCCGATCGCGTCGTGCTCCTCGAAGTAGGCGTCCAGGGCCTCCTCCCAGGCCTCGGCGTCCCACTCCCCGTCCTCGTCCAGCCGCCCGAGTTCGTCGTGGCGGCGCAGGGCGGCCAGCTCCACGCGGCGGAACATCTCGTTGCGCACCAGCACCCGGAAGGCCCGCTCGTTGGTGGTGACGGGCCGCACCTTCTCCTCGGCGGCGGCCGCGTCCTCCGGAACCTCCGCCTCGGGGTTGGTCAGCTGCTCCCACTCGTCCAGCAGGCTGGAGTCCACCTGGCGGACCAGCTCGCCCAGCCACTCGATGAGGTCGCGCAGCTCCTCGGTCTTGGCGTCGTCGGGCACCGTCTGGTTGAGCGCCTTGTACGCGCTGGCCAGGTAGCGCAGCACGAGTCCCTCCGAGCGGGCCAGCTCGTAGAAGCCCACGTACTCGGTGAAGGTCATCGCCCGCTCGTACATGTCCCGGGCCACCGTCTTGGGCCGGAGCGGGTGGTCGCCCACCCACGGGTGACCGCGCCGGTACACCTCGTAGGCGTGGCCGAGCAGCTCCTCCAGCGGCTTGGGGTAGTCGACCTCCTCCAGCCGCTCCATGCGCTCGTCGTACTCGATGCCGTCCATCTTCATCTGCTGGACGGCCTCGCCGCGCGCCTTGTTGAGCTGGGCGCCCAGGATCTGCCGCGGGTCGTCCAGGGTGGACTCCACCACGCTGAGTACGTCCAGCGGGTACGTGGGCGACTCCTCGTCCAGAAGGTCCAGCGCGGCCAGCGCGAACGTGGACAGCGGCTGGTTGAGCGCGAAGTCGGCCTGGAGGTCCACGGTCAGCCGCGCGGTGCGCCCCTGCGCGTCGGGCTCGGGGAGCGCCTCCACGATTCCGCCGTCCAGCAGCGACCGGTAGATGGCGATGGCCTCGCTGATGTGGCGGCGCTGCCTGGGGCGGTCGTCGTGGTTCTCGGTGAGCAGGTGCTTCATGGCGGGGAAGCAGTCGCCCGGGCGGGCGATCACGCTCAGCAGCATGGCGTTGCTGACCCTGAACCGCGAGGTCAGGGGCTCGGGGTCGGACTCGATGAGCTTGGTGAAGGTGGCCTCGTCCCAGGAGACGAAACCCTCCGGGGCCTTCTTGCGCACCACCTTGCGCCGCTTCTTGGCGTCGTCGCCGACCTTGGCCAGCGCCTTCTCGTTCTCGATGACGTGCTCGGGCGCCTGGGCCACCACGTTGCCCACGGTGTCGAACCCGGCGCGGCCCGCGCGCCCGGCGATCTGGTGGAACTCGCGGGCGCGCAGGCGGCGCACGCGCACCCCGTCGTACTTGCTCAGCGCGGTGAACAGCACCGTCCGGATGGGCACGTTCACGCCCACACCCAGGGTGTCGGTGCCGCAGATCACCTTGAGCAGCCCCGACTGCGCCAGGCGTTCGACCAGGCGCCGGTACTTGGGCAGCATGCCCGCGTGGTGCACGCCGATGCCGTGCCGCACGTAGCGGGACAGGTTGCGACCGAACTTGGTGGTGAACCGGAAGTTGCCGATCTCCGCGGCGATCGCCGCCTTCTCCTCCTTGGTGCACATGTTGATGCTGGTCAGAGACTGCGCGCGCTCGACCGCCTGCGCCTGGGTGAAGTGCACGATGTACACGGGGGCGTTGCCGCTGCCGAGCAGTTCCTCCAGCGTCTCGTGCAGGGGGGTGACCCGGTAGTCGTAGTAGAGGGGGACTGGGCGCTCGGCCGAGGCCACCACCGCGGTGGAGCGCCCGGTGCGCTTCTCCAGGTCCTCCTCGAAGCGGCTGACGTCGCCCAGGGTGGCCGACATCAGCAGGAACTGCGCCTGCGGCATCTCCAGCAGCGGCACCTGCCACGCCCACCCGCGGTCGGGCTCGGCGTAGAAGTGGAACTCGTCCATGACGACCGTGTTGATGTCGGCGTTCGCGCCCTCGGCCAGGGCGATCTGTGCCAGTACCTCCGCCGTGCAGCACACGATGGGCGCGTCGGCGTTGACGCTGGCGTCGCCGGTCATCATGCCGACGTTGTCGGTGCCGAAGATCTTGCACAGGTCGAAGAACTTCTCCGACACCAGCGCCTTGATGGGCGCGGTGTAGAACGCGCACTCGTCGCGGGCCAGCGCGGCGAAGAGCGCGCCGGTCGCCACCATGCTCTTGCCCGAGCCGGTGGGGGTGTTGAGGATGACGTTGGACCCGGAGACGACCTCGATGAGGGCCTCCTCCTGGTGCGGGTAGAGGGTGAGGCCCCGCTCCTCGGCCCACAAAGCGAACGCCTCGAAGAGGGAGTCGGGTTCTGGTTCGGCCGGAAGCACATCGATGAGACTCACGGTCTCTATACTGCCTGCTTCCCGGCCCCCTTGGGGACGGTGGCCGCCGCACGCGGGGCCTGGGGCCCGCGACGACGACGGGCGCACCCCGCGCGGGGTGCGCCCGTCACGTCACCGGTGTCCCGGTGCGCGTCGCGGTGCTCAGACCAGGCCGAGCTGCTTGACGGTGTCGCGCTCCTCGACCAGCTCCTTGACGGAGGCGTCGATGCGGGCGCGGGAGAAGTCGTCGATCTCCAGGCCCTGCACGATCTCCCACCTGCCGCCGCGCGAGACGACCGGGAAGGAGGAGATGATGCCCTCGGGCACGCCGTAGGAGCCGTCGGAGGGGATGGCCGCGGAGGTCCAGTCGCCCTCGGGGGTGCCGTTGACCCAGTCGTGGACGTGGTCGATGGCGGCGTTGGCGGCGGAGGCCGCCGAGGAGGCGCCACGGGCCTCGATGATCGCGGCGCCGCGCTTGGCGACGGTCGGGATGAAGTCGTTCTCCAGCCAGGCCTGGTCGCCGACGGCCTTGGCCGCGTTGGCGCCGTTGACCTCGGCGTTGAACACGTCCGGGTACTGGGTGGCGGAGTGGTTGCCCCAGATCGTGAGCTTCTTGATGTCGTTGATCGACACGTCGAGCTTCTTGGCGAGCTGGGTGAGCGCGCGGTTGTGGTCCAGGCGGGTCATCGCGGTGAAGCGCTCGGCCGGGACGTCCGGGGCGTGGCTCTGCGCGATGAGGGCGTTGGTGTTGGCGGGGTTGCCCACCACCAGCACGCGGATGTCGTCGGCCGCACCGGCGTTGATCGCCTCGCCCTGGGGCTTGAAGATGCCGCCGTTGGCCTCCAGCAGGTCGCCGCGCTCCATGCCCTTGCCGCGCGGGCGGGCGCCGACCAGCAGGGCGACGTTGGCGCCCTGGAAGGCCTGGGTGGCGTCGTCGAAGATGTCGATGCCCTGGAGCAGCGGGAAGGCGCAGTCGTCCAGCTCCATCGCCGTGCCCTCAGCGGCCTTGACGGCCTGCGGGATCTCCAGCAGGCGCAGCTTCACCGGGGTGTCGGCGCCGAGCAGCTGGCCGGAGGCGATCCGGAACAGCAGCGCGTAGCCGATCTGGCCGGCGGCGCCGGTGACGGTGACGTTGACGGGTGCTTTGGACATGACGTGAACTCTCCCTGACGACGTTTCGCGACCCGCGATGCTCACAACGGGTTCGACGCGGCTTCTGTACCGGGCGCTGGGGGCCGTCCAGGCGCGCGCCGCACCTCACCACCCTAGACCGCGCGCTCACGCGTGCTGTGACCCAGGTGCGCGGTACGTGTCTTCGCGCCGTCCCGGGCAGGCGGTCGGGAGACCCTGTCCGGTAACGGATTTAGGGCGGGGAAACGTCGGACCCACCCTGTTAGGATGGCGTTTGCCGATCACGGCGGGCCGGTAGCTCAGTTGGTTAGAGCAGGGGACTCATAATCCCTGGGTCGCGGGTTCGAGTCCTGCCCGGCCTACCCTCTCCGAACACGAAAAAAGCGCCTCCCACCTGTGCATACAGGCAGGAGGCGCTATCGCTTTCCCTACGGTTGGCTACGGGCTTCTACGGTCTGGTCCGGTTGCCCACGCTGAATACACGTTGAAGTTTCAGAAGCCCTCGAACCCGGCCGCGGCCCGGCGGCGCGCCTCCTGTTCCCGGCCCTCCAAACAGCGCGCATAAACACGAAGCAGGACATCGACGCTGTGTCCGGCCCATTTCGCCACCTGGGGAGGGTCGATTCCCTCGTTCAACCATGTGGAGACGCAGGCGCTGCGCAGGTCGTAGGGGCGCCGGGCCAGGGGAGTGTCGAGCTGGTCCCTGCTGAGGGCCGCCTGCCGGGCCCTGCGCCAGGCCTTGGAGTAGGTGCTGGTGGCCAGCTGCCGACCCCGCTCGCCGAAGAACACCAGACCGTTCGGCCCCCTCTCCTCCCGCTGGCCGTGCTCCCACAGGATGCGGCTCAGCAGCGGCAGGCAGGGGACCGGCCGGGTCTCGCCCTCCGCCCGCCCCTTGGGCGGCCTGGTGTCCCGCTGACAGCCGCTGTCCGTCCACCGGCGGCCTACGTCAGGGGCGACCTCCCGCACCGTGATCTCACCCCAGGCGTCCTCGGGAGCGACCCACCCACCCGTTTTCTGATCCCGGGTAAAAACGGGCAGCTTCACGTCGGACCAGAGCAGATTCACGGCTTCCTCGGGCCGCAGCGCGGCGAAGTACATCACCGCGAAGAAGGGCCTCAGAAGCTCACCGCTGCGGTTCTCCGCGGCCAACGCGTCCAGCAGCTTCCGGGCGAGCGCGGGGCTGGGCACCGACCGCTCGTCGACGACGTTGTTGACCTTCGGCGGCGTCCATTTGATCGCACCCGCGGGATTGCGGTGGAAGCTCACCGGATTCGCCTCCAGATGACGGCGCTCCACAGCGTAATCCAGGCAATGCGACAGGATCCGCTTGCCCTTCACCGCCGACTTGGCCCCGAGGCTTCCGCCGCCGTTCTCGGGCAGCTTGCTGGTCACCTCGGTCAGCGCCCTCCGGGCCACGGCCGGGTCGCTCAGCCGCTGTACGGGCAGAGTGTGATCTTTCAGCCATGTCAGCGCCTGCTCGATCTCCGGCGGGCGCTCCCCGTCCCGGTGCACCTTGTTGAGAGCCCAGTTCCGCATGGCCGTTCGCAGCAGGTCATCGGAGGGGCGGTCGGTTGCTTGGTCGTTCACCAGGGCGACCGTGGCCTTGGCCAGGTACTTGCCCCGGTCGAGGCGGTGACTCGCGGAGACGCCCCAGTGGGCGTCCACGTAGTCGCACACGAAGGAGAACCAGGAGACCTCTGAGATCTTGTCCGCCTCCGCCGGGTCCTTCCAGGAGGCGGGCCGCCCCGTGGTGAGGCTGAACGCCTCACCACGGTTGGTGGCGGCCACCAGCTCGGATCGGAAGGAGTCGGCCATGGCGGCGGTGCTGTGCGGTTCACGGAACCCGTTCTCCCCGACCCGCCAGCGCACGGTGTGCGTGGTCTTCCGCTTGCCCCTGTAGACCTCGATCTTCTTCCAGATCCGAACGTCGTAGGTGGTGGAGTCCATCAGGAGGCGTCCTCCAACGCGGCCATGTACTGCTCGAAGGTCGACCGGCGGATGCGGAGCTGGCCGTTGGGCAGCTTGGCGCACTTGGGTGCCCGCCCCTTGGCCCGCCAGTCGTTGAAGGTGGACCGGGCGATGCCCAGCTCCTCGCAGAACTCGTCCACGGTGAGCCAGTTCCGGGAGCGCTGCGCCGGGATGCGGAGGGCCTTAGTGCTCATTCGGGTGATACCTCCAGGTAGACGCGGACGTGGCCGGGGTTGTGGCGGCTCGGGTAGCGCCCAGAGGGGTCGGCGGAGGCCAGCGCGGTGGTAATGGCGTCCACGACCCGGGCCACGGCCTCCGGCGGTCCGATCACGCGGACCCTGGCCAACTCCAGGCGCGGCTTGCGGTGGTCGGTCATGCTGGGAGTGCCTTTCCTTCGGGTTGGGTGCGGCCCCGGCGGGTGCTTGGCGGTACGAGCCGGGGCCGCTTCTTGTGAGCGCGGTCAGGTGCGGTGGCGGTGTGCGCAGATCGTGCACACCGTCGGGTGCGTGGTGGCCTCGAAACGGCGGAACGTGGACCCGCAGGAGGTGCACCGGCCGCTCTCCACCGGTTCGCCGGGCGTCTTTTCAGAGAGTGCGGGGAAGCCAGCCTCCGCAGGCTCCGTAGCCTCCGCGACCTTCTGTGACCTGCGGTGATGCGCGGAGTCTGGTGCGGAGGCTGCGGAAGCCGGAGCCTGCGCGTCCGACGGGTCGGATGTGACTCGCTGGTCAAAAAAAGGGGCGTCCTGCCTGGTCACCGGGGTGGCCGGGGCAGGACTGGCGTGCGGAGCCTGCTGCGGAGGCTGTGGATCTGGGCTCTCCAGGCTGTGGGCGGTGAAGGTGTAGAGCTGGCGGCGGTGCCGGTCCTGCGAGCGCCCGGCCTCGGCCACTGTGATGCCGATGCTGCGCAGCACCGGAGCATCGCGCTTGAGCTGGCCGGAGGCGCGGGTGGCGTCCACCGGCCACGAGCGCGGCCGCGGGTCCGGCGCGTCGATGAGGGCCAGGAGCTGGCTGATGGAGCCGGTCCACTCCTGCTGCTGGTCGACGAAGTCGGCCACCGCGCTGGTGAACGGCTTGGCGTCCAGCAGGTCGGCGGTGGTGACCTGTGAGGCGGTCAGGTAGGTGTCCAGGGTGTTCCACCCCGTGACCGTGTCCAGGGCTCCGAGGATGCGCGCGAAGTCGGCCATGCGGGGCAGCTCGGCCAGGTGCGTGGTGGGCAGTTCGGCCAGCACCTTGCACAGCAGGTCGAGCAGTGCGGCCCGGATGGCGGGCGCGTCGCGGTGGTAGGCGGCGGCGACCTCGCTGTGGGCGCGGCGCTGCTCCTTCTTGATGGGCAGGAACTCCACCGTCAGCATCCGCTCGGACAGGTCCGAGGCCAGGGCGCCGGTGTCGATCGAGGTGAGCGCGATCAGCCGCCGGAAGCTGAGCACCGACACGTCGTCGTCGGAGTACAGGGCCCGGTCGACCAGGCCGTCGCCGGTGACGGCCTTGCACAGGGTGTCGGAGAGCCACATCGGGATCGTGGAGACGTTGTCCAGGCACACCGCCCAGGAGGCACTGGCCACGGTGGCCCAGGTCTTGATGTCGCGGGGCAGGGAGCGCAGCGCCGCCGGGCTGGGGTCGAGCAGGTTGATCAGCATCTCCAGCGCGGTGGACTTGCCGGTGCCCTGCTCGCCCTTGCCGCCCAGGATCGGGTGGGGCAGGTCGGGCATCATCCCGGCCACCATCCACCCGACGATGAGCCGGAACGAGGGCTCGTCCACGTTGAGCAGGTCCCGCAGCGCGGCCAGGCCCTGGTCGGTGTGCCCGGCCGGGCCGGGCTCGGACATGGGGCTGGTCAGCTTGGTGCGCCGGAACAGCACCGGGCTGTGTTCGGCGACGTGCCAGCCGCCGGGGCCGGCGACCACGCACCGCCCGTCCGGGGTGCCCAGGTCGATGACGACCTGTTCCGCGGTGTCGGTGCGGTGGGTGGCCAACCGCAGGTGGATGGGTTGGGGTTGTTGGTCCATGGCGCGTCCTTCCAGGACGGAGATGGCGTCGGTCAGCGCGGACTGGGAGGGCACCGAGTGGTGCTCTGCGTAGTACTGGCGGGCCAGTTGCACCCGCAGCCCGTCCTTGCGCAGGAGCGGGAAGGCGACCCGGGGGCCGCCGCGGCGGACCGCGTAGGTACGGCCGTCGTCTCCGGCCACGACGTCGACGTGCCGGTCAGCCAGTTCGATCAGCAGGGTGGCCTGGCTCGGCTTCTTGTCTTTGTCGTCGCTGGAGTTCATCTAGGCGGCCCTCCGGGGCGGTCGTCGGTTGCGGTTGGTGCGGCGGGCCTCGCGCAGGCCCTTGGCCAGGCCGGAGCGGATCGTGGCGTCGATCTCCCGGACGGGGTTGGGCTCGCCTGCGGCGTTGGCGTCCAGGGCGGCGCCTCGCAGCGCGTCCTGGATCCAGGCGGTCTCCAGCAGGCCTTCGCGGGCGAGCTGGCCCAGCGAGGCAGCGGCGATGTAAAGGCTTTCGTTGCGGGTGCCGGGCGGGGCGTCGCGAACCCTGGCTAGCTCTCCGGTCACCGCCGCCTTGACGTAGGCGACCCGGCGGCGGTCGTCGCGGGCCACGTCGGCGAACACGTCGCTCGCGGGCCCCGGAGACAGAACCGGCGCGGCGGCGGGCCGATCCGGGGAAACGGGCCTGCGCAGCAGGCTCCCTATCCATTCCGGCAGGTCGGCCGGGTCCTCGCGGTCGGTGACCTCGTAGCGGCCCGTGCCGTCTGCGGCTGTGACCGGGCAGCCGGGGCCGACCACGTACCCGCCGTGGGCGCGGGTGTCAATCAGCCAGCCCAGGCTTCCGGAGGTGTTGCCCAGCCGGGGCCCGGCGGGGTGGGTGAAGTACAGGTGCGTTCCGCCCCGGCGGGTGCGCACGGTGAAGGTGTCCGTGGGCAGGGCCTGTCCGGCGCGTTCGGCGAGCACGGCCAGGACGTCGGCGCCGTCGGTGACCCCGGGCAGCGCCCACTCGGGCGGCGGGGTCTGGTCGGGCTTGGGTACGTCCAGGTCGACCACGACCAGGCGGGCGGGGCCGGTGGCGATGCCGTAGTTCGCCCGGGGACACTCCCGCCACCAGGACCGGATCCGGTCGGGATCGGTGGTCGCGGCCTTCTCCCAGGCCCGCACCAGCGGGGGCTTCTTGGAGTTCGGGGTGAGCGGGAAGACGGGCCAGCCGCGGCGCGCGGCGGCCAGGGCGTAGTCGAGTGGAGTGAACGCAGTCATCTCTCTCCTCACAGGCGGGTGCTGTCATGGAGAAGGGGGCGAAACGCCAAGGTTGTGACGTCCCGACCCCTTCTTTTTCGCTCAGGTCCATCACGGCGGTGTCCCTGGCCTGCACAAAGGGGAAGGGGCCGGTCCGTCACCTCGTGACGCTCCGGCCCCGGTCGCCCTCGCAGGCGGTGGGTTCAGGACTGGTCGATGAGCCAGTCGGGGAGCTGGCGGGGTGCCAGGGTGACTGTCACCCGGTCGCTGGCCTGAGCGGCGGTGACCATGGCGGTGGCGACGGCGGCGGTATTGGTCGCGTCCAAGCCCACGAGCGTGTCCCGCAGGTCCACCGGCTCACCCGTTCCGAGGGAGGCGGCGATGCGCAGCACGGCAACCTCGGAGGAGGAAGCGGGCAGCGCGTCGGCCAGGGCCCGAACCGTTTCCTCCCAGTCGATGATGGCGACGGGCCGGGTGGGGTCGGACAGCTCCTCGGACGGGACGATGTCCACGCACCGGTCGAGGAAGTCCCGGCGGGCCAGCCAGGACTCGTGTGCGATGAGCAGTTCGACGGCCGCTCGGTCGGCGGCGAATCCGTCGGCCCAGTTGCGCAGGCTCTGAACCAGGTTGGGGTTGGTCATACTGGAAGTTCTCCTTCGGCATAGGGAGAGGTGGCCCCGGCCGGGCTTGGCAAGGCGTAGGCCGGGGCCGCTTGTATGGCGGACCGGGTGGTCCCCCCGATCCGTCCCGCAGGACGGGCGGGACGGACCAGAGGCACCAGGCGGTCAGCCGTGGATGTGCTTGTGGAAGGCGCGGAACGCCATGGCGAAGGCCTTTCGTGCAGGAGATGACGAACCCCCGCCCGGGGTGGGTCCCAGGCGGGGGTTCGGGGGTGGCCCTAGAGGCCTTAGAAGGCCAAGAGAGCAGGTCACATAGGGTTTTGGTGTCTAGTGGCAGGGCCAAGGATCTAGGCCCTGAGGGGCTAGTTCTAGGCCCCACCAAGGGGGTGTTCTAGACCCTCTCCAGGGCCGCCAGGACGGCCTCCTTCTCGTATCCCTGGCGGGTCGTCTTGGTGGCGGGATCCTCGATCTTGGCGGCCCACACCCCCTTGGACACGACTCCCAGAGGACGCAGCATCTTCGCCAGCGTTTCCTGGGTCAGGTCGGCGAACTCGTCGGTCTTGGCCAGCCGGGCCACGAGCATGTCGGAGTGGACCTTGTCCGCCTCCCCCATCGCTCCCAGGACCGCGTTGAGCAGACGCACGTCGGTGCGCTCATCGCTCTTGGGTAGGGTCCCAGCCTCCTTGCGCAGCGCCCAGGCGCGGTCCGCGATGGCCTGGAGCTCCCCGCGGTCGGGGTCGATGAAGGCCGCACGCGTTTGCACCGGGCTGCTGCCCTCAGCCAGGACGTAGCCGGCACCGCGCTGGTCGGGCTCGAACAACGCCGCGCTGTAGCCGCGCCCGGCCCACCCAGTGCCGAGGATGGTGTCGGAAGCGGCCGGGGTGGTGCACCGCAGCGCCCACCGGATGGACAGGATGTCGCGCAGCCGGGTCGGGACGACCTCAGCGGCGGGCCGCTGGGTGATGACGCCGGTGATGATCCCGGCCGCGCGGCCCCGACCCACGATGTCGGCCAGCGCGGTCATGAACTCCTTGTCGGCTTTGGTGTCGCCGGAGGCGGACCAGAACTGGACTTCGTCGATGTGCACCACGATCGGGTGCAGGTCGTACTTCTTGGCGATGGCCTCGGTGACCTTGGGGGCGCCGATCTTGCGCAGGATCTTGTAGCGGCGGTCCATCTCCGCGATGACCTCGCGCAACATCGCGATCATGGCCTCGGGGCGCTTGTCGGTGAGCACGAACTTGGCCATGGGCTCCCACACCATGAGGTCGAACCCGAACTTGCCGTCGGCCAGGTAGACCTGTGTCCTGGGGTCGAGGAAGAACCAGGCCAGCACGTTGTTGGAAGCCACGCTCTTACCGCCGCCCGGTTCCCCGCCGATCATGTAGGAGCGCTCGACCATCTTGAACTCCACAGCCCGGCCGCGGGCATCGCGCCCAGCGAAGAGCTTGTCAGTCCAAAAGTTCACCTTCTCCGGCGCCCGGGTGGCCAGCGGGTTCTCCACTCGCGAGCCCTGCATGGGGTCCTCATCAGCCACCCACAGGCGCACCCGGCCGTTGTGGCCCTTGACCGGGTCCAGGGCGACTTGGACCTCGTCCACACCGATCGCTCCGGCCAGTTCCCCGCGCTTCTTGGTGGCGTTCTTGTAGGTGGTGCCCGGGGGCAGCTCCAACGTCGCCTCCCACGCGCCATCGGTGCGGGTGACCGGGCCGACCACGCGGATCTGGTCGACCTGCTTGGCCAGCTTGGCGGCCACGAAGACCCGCTTGACCTCCTTGCCGGAGGGGGAGCCGCCCAGGGCGGCGTGCCCGGTCTCCGCGTCCCCCAGCGCGGCGCGGCGCCGCTCCAACCCTCCGGCCACGGCCAGGACCATGAGCAGCGCGATGATGGGCACGGCAGGGGTGAGTAGGAACCAGGCCGCGGTTCCGGCGACGGCGGTGGTGCCGGCCCCGGTGAGCACGACGTTGCGGCGCTTCTTGCGGGTGGTCAGCACCAGCTCGGGCTTGACGGCCAGCTGGGTGTCGAGTTCGGCGGCGGTCATCCACCGCCACACGTGCCCGGCCCCGCGGGCGGTGCCCACGCTGCCGTAGACCAGTTCGTGCTTGAGCACCGCCAGGGCGAGCTTGTCGGGCCGCTTGGCGACCTCCCCGGCCTTGTGGGCGGCGGTGCGCACGGAGGCGGGCATGGCCACGGCGCGGGATTTGGGGCGCAGGGCGACCTCGGTCGACGGTGCGGGCTCCTTGGGCTCCTCCTGGTCCTCGTTGTCGGTGACGATCTCGGCGTCCACGACCTCCGACTCCTCCCCGACTTCCGGCGACGGGCGGCCGGGGAAGGCGATGACCTCAGCGTCGTGGATCTCGGTGTCGTCGGGTTCGCGTTCGGGGTGGGTGGCGGACATGCTGGTGGTGCCTCTCTGGTGAGGTGCGGGCGGCGGCGGATCTTGGCGGTGAGGCCGACGCCCGCTTGGTGGTGGGTGGGTCAGTAGTCGTTGATGTCGAAGTCGGTGGTGAACTGCTCAGCGCTGTCCAGGCCGCCCTGGACGAACTCGTAGATGCCGATGAACGGCCCCGATGCGGCCAGCCACAGGCAGGGCACCAGCAGCGCTAGCCACGGGGTCAGGCCCCGGGTGCCGCCGTCCTTGAGCTCGAAGGTCACCCAGGCTGTGCCCACGACTGCGATGAGGGTGGCCAGGCCGTCGAAGGTGGCCGAGTCCAGGCTGCGCACTCCGGCCACGGCGTAGGGGGCGATGAAGGGCACCACGGCGAGCCCGGCGATGAGCGAGGTCAGGGTGAGCATCCGGCCCCGCTTGCCGAAGATCAGCAGCGTGATGGCGAGCCCGGTCGCGACCAGGGCGACGATCCCGCTGGCCATACAGGCTCCTTCCTGTGTAGGGCGGGCCCGGCCGTGCGGCCAGGCCCGGTGTGGATGAGGGTCAGCGGGAGCGGGTCTCGTCGCGGTGGCCGGAGATGACCAGGCCGATACCGAGGGCTAGAACCAGACCGAGGATGAGCAGCTCGAACACGGTGTGTGCCTTTCTGGTGAGGTGGGGTGGTGGCGGATCGGTTGGCGGTGAGGCCACCACCCCGGGATGTGGGTTGTGCTGGTCGGAGAAGACGGTGGTCAGAACAGGGGCAGCTGGTCGGCGCACAACGCGCACACATCCCAGCCCGCGACGCGGTGGCGCTTGTCTCGGCACCGTTCGGAGGGGTCAACGGTGGCCTCGAACTCCAGGTGGTAGCGGTAGCGGTCCTCGACCTTGAACCGGTAGTGGGACTCGAAGACCGGCATGTCGCAGGTGCACCGCATCTGGTACACCCAGGACTCGCCCTCTCCGAGGTCCCCGATGGTGCGGGTGATGCTCGGACGGTGGCGGATGGTCTCGGTTCGCGCGCTCACCGGTCATCTCCCGCAGCGGGGGCGCACTCGCGGCAGGGCGTGTAGCCGAACTCCCCCAGGAAGCTCCACCACAGGCCGCCCCGGCCCCCGCAGGCCACGCACAAGCCCTGTGCCTGGCACTGCTGGGGGCTCAGGCCGGAGTTGCGCCGGACCCATGCGGCGTGGTCGAACCCCGGCGGGGTCGGCCGCGACCAGGCGGCCGGGCGGGGATGACGCTGGATCATCACCGACCCTCCCGGATGGCACGCAGGTGACGCTTGACCGTGGACTCACCCAGCCCCAACGCGGTCGCGATCTGAGCCGGACCGTCATCGGGGTGGGCGTACCAGTAGTCCGCGACGCGCTTGCGGGTCTGCGCTCCGGCCGCACGGCGGGCCTGAACGGCCGGTGCGACCCCGGGGGCCACATCGGCGCTCTGCTCCGTCCCGGGCTCGTGGCGTTCTCCCTGGTCAGTGTCGATCTGGCCCCTGGCCTGGCCCCGGTAGCGGGCCTGCATCCGCTCGTAGGCGTCCTGGACTTCCTCCCGGGTCGGGATACCGCTGTGACCCGGGGCCGGACCGTCGTGGTCCGGACCGGACCGATCCGGGGCCACACCACCACCGGCCGGACCGTCGTGGTCTGCCAGGAACGCCGCGATCTGGTCGGCCATCACGTCGCCCTGCTCAGACAGCCACCGCTCACCGGAAAGGGGCGCGGGCGTGCCCTGGCCCTGCTTGTGGTCCTCACCCATGGCGACCCGGCGCAGCTCGTTCTCGTCAGCGGCGCCGACCTCGACCAGGGCGTCAGAGATCGCGGTGGACAGAGTCGCGGTGGCCACGTAGGCGGCCAGCGACCAGGCGGCCGCTCCGAGCGAGCAGATCGCGCCGACGGGGCTGCCCATGGTGGCCAGCACCGCGCTGGCGGCCAGCGGCACCCCGATCAGCAGCCAGAACACCACGGCCTGCCAGGGTTCCAACTTGACCTCGCGGGAGGCCAGACGCCCCCGGAGCACGATCATCGCGGTGGACAAGATGGTGAGCCCGGCCTCGACCAGGTAACCCAGACCGGTCGGGGACTCCCCGGGGCGGGACTGCAGCCAGGCCTCGATGGCCATGCCCGACCCGATGCTGAGCAGGACCGACAGCACCAGGCAGCCGACCATGTAGCGGGTCCGGCTCACGGTCAGCGCGGCCACCGCACGGCCCGGGGAGGTGGTCTCCCGGGCGGCCTGGATCGCTTCGAGAGTGCGTTCGGCGGCCGCAGCCCGGGAGTCGGCGACCCGCCCCCGGCGCATGGCCCGCTTGTGGTCCAAATCCAGAGCGTCGCGCTGCTGCTGGATGCGTAGGGCGTCGGCGTGGCCCCGGGTGGCGGGGTTGGTGCGCGGGTCGTTGAGCAGGTCCTGGTTGGTGATGCCGACCAGGTTGCGAGCCTGCTCGACCTGACGGGTGACGTCGGCGGCCACGTCCGGGGCGTCGCCTTTGTGCTGGAAGAACTTCATCGGGTCCCCTCCTTCGGGGCCGGCGCGGTCAGGGAGAGCGGGCGGGCAGCGAGGTCGGCGGCTCCATCCAGGACCAGGACGATCCCGGCCAACGGCAGGGCGACCAGCCGCAAAAGCGCCACGGCCAGGACCAGGAACAGAGTGAGCAGGACCGCGAGGAAACCCACGGTCTGGATGCTGTGGATCGTGGTCACCGGTGCTCTCCTCCGTTCTGGCGGGCGCCGATGGCGCGGAGTTCGGCCAGGTCGGCGTTCTGGTCGGGGAGCAGCCCTCCGGTCAGGTGCCGCAGGAGCGCGTACACCACCCCCAGCGCGCACGGGATGAGCAGAAGCGTCAGCAGCAGGGTCATCGCCGCGCCCCCTTTCGGGGCCTGGTCTTGCGAGGGGTTTGGGTGACGGTCAGTCGGGTGCGGCGCCAGCGCCGGAGCGTGGTCCGGGGACGGCGCGCGGTGCGGCGCACCCGGGTGATGGCAGCGGCGGCCAGGACACCCAGCAGCACCCCGAGGGCGGCGTACAGAAGCGGTTCCATCAGCGCTCCTTGCGCAGCGGGTTGGCGGGGGTGAGCAGCAGGGCGGCCAACGCCAGGTAGGCCAGGACGATCGCGACAGTGAGCACCATCAGGCAGCGCTCCTCAGGTCCAGCGCGGCCGGGCCGCCGTCCGGGGCGGGCAGGTTACCGACCAGGTCCGCGAGGATGTCGGCGGCGGCCGCGTGGCGGGCGGCGTAGGCCTCGAAGGTCTCACCGGGCAGGGCCGGGGCGAACAGCTCGCTAGCCAGTTCGGGGTCTCCCAGCAGGCCGGTCAGTTCCTCAGGGGCCGGGGCGGGGGTTCGGGTGGCGCTCGGGAACGGCAGAATGGTCGGCATCGGGACGGTCCTCTCAACGGAGTGGTCTCGGTAAGGAGGCCTCCGCGGGGCGCAATCCCGCGGAGGCCTTCGTCGTCGGTGGGAACGGTGTGGTGTTCAGGCGCCGCGCTGCTCGGTCTCCAGGCGGTCGATCTCGGCGGTGAGTCGGTCGCGCTCGGCCCGCAGCAGAGCGAGCTGGTCGATCGCGCCGGTGACCACCAGGCGGCCCTGGACCAGGCGGGCGGTGTATCCGGCGGCCGCGACCAGGTCGCGGGCCTCGGAGCGGAAGCAGGAGTGGATCTGCAGCATCGCCCCGGCCCGGCACAGCCGCGAGTCGAGCACGATCCTGCTGTTGGTGGACGCCATCTCGGCCGTGGCGACGATGTCGACCAGGTCAGCGTCGGTGACGGGCATCGGACGGACGGACTGGGTGTCGGTGGCCTTCATCAGGTGATCCCTTTCTGCGCGGTCGAAGCGGGGCGTGTGTCCCCCACACCCGCCCCCAGAACTGGGGCGGGATAGGCGTCACACGCCCTCAGGCGCTCTGGGGCTGGCGGGCGAGTCGGCGCCGCCCGTGGCGGGAGGCGAGGATCGCGGCGACCATGAGCATCACGGCCAGGGCGACGAGCACGGTGAGCATCAGCCCGGTCGAGGCCATCACCAGGGCGCTGATCGCGATCCAGAGCGTGTGCCAGTCCTGATCCATCCGGTACGCGCCCGTGCCCAGGGAGGGGTTGTCGTCGTGGCCGGGGCGCGGTGCCCCGAGGGCGGCGAATTCGGTCTTGCCGATCGCGCGGTAAAGGCCAGCGGCGGTGAAGCGCCGGTCGAACCACCAGTGGGACCAGGCGGTGAGCGCCAGCCCGGCCGCGACGGCCAGGGGGTGAACGCTCAGCCCGGTCACCGCGACCACCGCCAGGACGGCGGCGGCCTGGAAGGCGACCACGACCGCCACGTGCTTGGTGCACGCCATCCGGCCCGCGTGGTCGCAGCCGCCCTTGGTGGCGGCCCACTGCGAGGACTGGAAGGGGTGGTCGGCCAGTAGGTGTGCCGGATAGCTGGCGGCGGCCAGCACGGCGAAGACGACAGCGTCGGCCTGGGGCATGATGGAAGGACCTCTCTGTTTGTTCAGGTGAGGGCCGGGGGCCGCCGCGCCGTGGAAAGTGAGGCGGCCCCTCGGTGTGTGCGGGGTCGAACTGGCTACAGGTCAGCGTCGGAGATCCAGCCGCGGTGACCGCCGCCGATCTCGGTCGTGCCGTCGCTGTAGGTGCGGGTGGTGAAGCCCTTGGCGTCGATCGTCTGGCCGGTCATTTTGCGGCCCTTGCGCTCGTTCTCGTCCTGGCGGTTGAGCTCGTCCTTCAGGTACTTGGCGAACTTCTTGTCCATCTCGTTCCTCTCCTGAGGTTCGTGTTGCCTAGTGGGTGTGCTTCTCGGCTGAGGTCAGCCGAAGTGGATTCCGCCGGAGATGGTCCCGGCCTGGACGACGCCGCCACGGTGCTGGACCTCGGTGGATCCGTCCTCGTAGGTGATGACGGTGACACCGTCCTTCGTCTCGATCGACTGGACGTCTTTCTTCTCCTTGGCCATGTCGGCCCCTTCCTGTGTGGGTGTGGACCCGGGTGGTCCCTGCCGTGTCCCTCATCCGTGTTGTGCCGGGGAGGGGCAGGACAGGCACCCCAGGGGTGCGGCGCGGCCATTCCTCGCGGCCCCGACCGTTCGGGGCGGCGCACCCTTGTCGGGGTGCCGTGGCCACGTCTTCCCTTCGCCGTCCCTTGAGAGCTCGGGATGGGGTCAGGGCGTGCGCGCTATGTGCCTCAAGGGCTTGTGAAAGCTCGTGCGCTCCGGGATTCCACGCGGTGGACAGGGCTCTGCCCTGGTCACCGGAGTCCTCTTCCGGGCTGCGGCCTGTGGCCGTGAAACTGTTATAGCACGCGAACGTTTGGCGTACTAGTACAGTTGGCATATGCATTGAGTACGCGCGTGTTGAAGGTCGCAGAGCCCCAGCTCACATGGCCGACATACATGCGTACTAGTACACTGATCATGTTCACCACGAAGGAGCCACACGTGTCCCCTCAGGTCCAACGCACCGACCCGCCCTACATGCAGGTCGTCAAGCACATCAAGGCCGAGATCGAGTCCGGTGTCCTCCCCGACGGGGAGAAGATCGACTCGGTGCGCACCATCGCCGCGAAGTGGAAGATCTCGCTGGCGACCGCGACCAAGGTCGTCGGGACGCTGAAGGCTGAGGGCCTCGTGCGCAGCGAACCCGGCCGGGGCAGCATCGTCACCCGCGACCAGGCCGCGGACAGCGCCAAGGACCGTGTGGTCCGCAGCCTGGAAGGCCGGATCTACGCGGCGAACGAGCGTGCGGAGATCCGCGCGGCCGAACTGGTGCCGGCCCCCGAGGAAGTCGCGGACGCCCTCGGCGTGCCCGCGGGCACGAACGTCATCCGGCGCCAGCGGGTCACCCTCCGGGATGACGTGCCCTCCTCGGCCAGCACGTCCTGGTTCAGCGGAGAGCTGGCCGAAAGCGCTCCGCTGCTCCTGGAAGCGAAGCGGTTGCCCCAGGGCACCCCGAAGTACGTCCAGGAGAAGACGGGGCTCACCCCCGCTACCGGCAAGGACCAACTCCGCGCCGACATCGCCTCGGAAGAGGACTCCGCGGCGCTGGGCATCCCGCTGGGTTCCCCCGTACTGCGCAAGCAGAACTGGGTGTTCAACGCCGACGGCGACGTGATCGAGTTCGGCCAGTCCGTCTCCGTGGCCCGTCGTTGGGCCACGTACAACTACGAGATCTCCAGGTAGGAGCGACATGGAACTGCTGCACTCGGGCAAGGTGCGCGACGTCTACGCCGACGGTGACGACCTCATCCTGGTGGCCTCGGATCGCGTGAGCGTCTACGACGTCGTGCTGCCCACCCCCATCCCCGACAAGGGCAAGATCCTCACCCAGCTCTCGCTGTGGTGGTTCGAGCAGCTTGCCGACGTGGTGCCCAACCACATCATCTCCGCCACCGACGTTCCCGAAGAGTGGGCCGGACGGGCCGTGCGCTGCCAGAAGCTCACCATGCTCCCGGTCGAGTGGATCGCCCGCGGCTACCTCGCGGGCCTCGGGCTCAAGGAGTACGAGAAGCAGGGCACGGTCTCGGGGGTCGAGCTCCCCGAGGGCCTGGTTGAAGCGTCCAAGCTTCCGGAGCCGATCTTCACCCCCACGACCAAGGCGACCGAGGGCCACGACGAGTTCATCACCTTCGCGGACGTGGTCGAGGAGATCGGCCAGGAGACCGCCGACCGCCTGCGCACGGTGACCCTGGACGTGTACAAGCGCGGCGCTGAGATCGCCGCTGAGCGCGGCATCATCATCGCCGACACCAAGCTGGAGTTCGGCCGTGCGGCGGACGGCACGCTCGTGCTCGCCGACGAAGTGCTGACCTCAGACTCCTCACGGTTCTGGCCCGCGGACGACTGGCAGCCGGGCAGGCCCCAGCACGCGTTCGACAAGCAGTTCGTCCGGGACTGGTCCAGTACCGTCACCGACTGGGACCGCACCCCTCCCGGCCCCGAGATCCCGGATGAGATCGTGGAGGCGACCCGAGCCCGGTACATCGAGGTCTACGAGCGGATCACTGGGAAGCGCTGGGAGGCGTGAGCATGTATCAGAGCTACGATCGCAACAAGCTCGTGCGGCAGGTGCGGGAACTCCTGGAGAGCGAGGGGCTTCAGCCGGTCGCGCAGGACGACCCGAAGCCTGAGCAGGCCGCCATGCTGATGCTGCGTTCCTTTGGAGTCGCACCCGTGGTCGACCAGGTGGAAGCCCTCAGGGGGTCGTTGGACCGCACGTGGGAAGAAGCCGATGAAGCACGAGCAGAACGCCTGTAGAAGCGCGCCCTCTAACCGTTAAGTATGAGAGAGCCCGGGTGCGTGCCCGGGCTTCTTTCTGTCGTAGGCCCTGTATGAGCCAAAGGCGAAGGATTTTCCGGGCTAGCCGTTAGGGGCCAGCAGTCTCTGTTGACTTGGTAAGTCCAACTTCTATATGGTCGTAGTGCCACCATCTCTCCCTGTGCATTCTTATCCGTGTTGAGAGATGGGCGCAGAGAATGCAGTGCTTAAATCATTGGCCCCTGTTCATTCTTTTTGTTTACTCGTGGAACGTTATCTTCTTGTCCTGTAGGGTTCATTCATAATTAGAGTCGGACTGCCTTGGAATCTTATTCATCTCCGCCGCAGATTCTTGGGCTAATTGCAAGATCAAAGGTTCGGGTACATCCTCTTCTCTGGCAAAAGACCCAAGGACGTTTTGGGCTTCCATGCAGGTTGCAGTAATCATTGCAGCGCGAAATCCCCATCCTCGTTCTTTGCCATCGGGATGGCGGCTTCCGAAGCTGGTTGCGCAAGCGGCTTCTATTTGATCTCGGACCTTTTTGTTGGTTAAGCGAAATGCACAGATGCGGATCCTGCCGATCGCTTCGTCTATCTCCGATTCGGGGGCAGATTCTCTGTGTCGAACCAGCATCTGAAGTTGGTGAAGTTCGAGCATGATCTTGTCCACTGCTTGGTGTGACAGATCGTCCTTGCGCTGTGCTTTGGCCAGCTTGGCGTGCTGTTTTTGCTGGTAGACCACCACTAGGAATGTGGCAATGCCGCCGATTGCGGCACTGCCCAGACTTACGAGGGTTACCGGTATCTCCGTGCTCATAGTATCCTTTGTGGAGAATTTAATTCCATGAAATTCTAGCGTAATCTCGATTCGCTTCTCTCTGGAGCACCCCAGATGGATTGGCGAACTTCTTCTCTAAAATTCTTCTTGCCTTCAACGGCTTCCTTCAAAATCCCCTTGGGTTGGGGGATGGGCTCCCCGCGAAGATAGCGCCCCAGGAAATCTTGGATTTCATAAATTGAAAGCATGACTCGGAAGTCAGGTCTGTTGAATGTGGAGCTCAACTCTCCTTGTAGTTCTGGGTGTGCGCCGAGTTTAAACGTGCAGATGGCCTCAATAACCTCGCGTAGGTCAGCGTGAGGGATGCGGATAAGCCAGAGAAGGATCGTATCCACTTGTTCATCCATTTTGGGTGTCCAGTGGAAATCTTCGCCTTGAGAGATTGCCAAATTTTTTACTTCTTGTGTCTGACGCAAGATATTGTCGATCGCTTGGTGGGCCATCTCGGTCTGACGTTGGTGAGTCATCTGCTTGGCCTGGCGCTTCTGCTGATACACCACGCCTGAGAACGTTGCGAGACCACCAAGCAGTGCGCCACTCAGAGCACCACCTGCGCCAATCAAGCCCACCAGGATTTCAGGTGTCATGCACTCTCCCACTGTTCGTTCGGCCATTGCCGAGTGGCCTCGTTGGAGGTCTGCTGCAAGCTGAGCGCCCTCTTGCACACGATCGGTTCGTGCAACGTGCGCAGGTTGGCGATGACCCAGTGCCAGTAGCCGGAGATCGCCTACGAGCTTGGGTGGTTGTGCGAGCAGCCGACCACGTCAACGATTCCGACGATGGCGTTCGGAACGAGGTTCCCTGAGGCAGGGAATCCCACCCGTATTCTCTAAAAAGGTGAGGAGCGCAGCAGGAGCCCTGCTAGCTCCAAGCGATGTTCAGGAGTCTGCTGCGGCCAATACGCGGCCAAGCTCGGTCACAGCCAAACTAGTTTTAGTGTTCACGCAGGTCAAGGAGGCGCCCGTGAGGGATGGTGTGATCGCATGAAAAGCGGAAGCTCGTGGATGGCTATCCCCGCATTCGCGGGGAGCAGCCGCTGGCGCCCCGCTGGAAGTTCTCCAGGCTGGGTCCATCCCTGCATGCGCGGGGAGCAGGAGGAGGGCATCGCCCTGCGCCACATCTACATGGGACCATCCCCACGTGTGTGGGGGGAGCAGAAGTAGGCCGCGCCCGTCTGGTAGCCCTGTTCGGGATCATCCCCGCGTGCGCGGGGAGCAGAGACCGCCATCCGGCGCGGGTCCGTGGCCCGCGGGCCCGCAAGATCGGCCACTTCCTCGATGACTGGGGACCATCCCCGCGTGCGCGGGGAGCAGTCGATGGTGGCGGCCTCGTCCAGGACCAGGACGGGCCCATCCCCGCGTGCGCGGGGAGCAGCTGATGGCGGACTGGCTCAGCCTGACGGACGCGGGCCCATCCCCGCGTGCGCGGGGAGCAGCGATGCAGATCTGGGTCTCTCCGGCCATGTCAGGGCCCATTCCCGCGTGCGCGGGGAGCAGTCGGTCAGCGGCCACGGCGTCGGGCGAGCCTGGGGCCCATTCCCGCGTGCGCGGGGAGCAGCAGCAGCGCGAGCACTCCCTGGTCGTCGGTGTCGGCCCATTCCCGCGTGCGCGGGGAGCAGACTCACTGACATGGGAACTTACCAGCGGCAAGCAGCCGTTTTTCCAACTTCTTGAGAAACAGATATTTCGCCCACGGGTATAGGTCCGAGCTTCTGGTGCCTTCATACCTCACTTGCACCCGACCCCGCCAGATGGCCCTGACGTGCAGAGCTAGCCAGTGGGGGGCGAATGTAGGTGCGGAGGCTATCCCGGAGCCTGCGGAGGCTGGCGGAGGCTGGCCCTCACGCCTAGCCTCCGCGTCATCGCCGCAGATCAGGGGAACTTTCAAGGCACATGCGGAGGCTGCGGAGGCTGCGTTTCCTTACTCTCTAAGAAGGTGAAGAGCACAGCAGGAGCGAGCCCCCCACTGGCTAGCTCCTCCTGGCCGCGCTCCTTCCTCGCGCCGACTGCTGAGCCCGGCCGCCAGGAGCAGACGGCCGCCCCCGCAGTGGTGTCCACGGTGAATACACGTTGAAAACCCGGACGTCCACCGCACCCCGATCGCTCCGACGCAGGTCAGAGTGGGTGTGATGGCCTGACGGTCCGTGGACTCATAATCCCTGGGTCGCGGGTTCGAGTCCTGCCCGGCCTACCCTCTCCGAACACGAAAAAAGCGCCGCTGACCTGTGGATACAGGGCAGCGGCGCTTTCTTTGCCACGGGCCTGTGCCCGGAAACCGCCTGCGCGGTCCGCGGGCGCGCAATAGGCGCGCGAGTTCGTGCGGCGCGCGGTCGGCCGCCGTTCCTCGGCGCGGCGGCCGACCGTTCCGGCCGAAGGCGCCGGACACGCGCCCACGTGCTCCGTCGCCCCCCCGGCACCCCCTGTGGCCCGCTGTCCTCCTGGTGCGGGCCGGGGAGGCGGCGCCACGGCCCCGGGGCCGTGGCGTCCGTTTCTTCGTCTGTATTTTGTCTACTTATAGGGCCTTTGGTATGTTCTCCTCTTCCGGGGAAGTCCTCGCTGCGGTATCCGAATAACGGACGTCCGATTTTCCGGGCTGACGTCGGGCGAATATGGCGGCACTCCTGCCCGAATCCGAAGCTCCTGCGGGTTTTCCCGTTCCGTGCAGGTCGCAGGCCATACGACCCGCCGTCCAGTGCATCCCGGAACCTCCGCGGTCGGCGGAGGCGGCTCGTTTACACTGGCGGCCGTTCCGAGGGGCGGTGGCCCACGTCTCAACAACCACGGCGCGCGCGGCGGCGTCCGACAGTCGGTGGACAGATGCATTCGGGGGAGAGGCGAGCGTTGGGAGCGGACGGCACACGGCGGCGCGGAACCCACCGGTACGGGGCGGAGCTCCGTCCCAGCCTGCTGCGCGGCCTGGCCGCGGCGGCCGCGGCCGTACTCCTCGTGGTCGTGGTCAACACCGCCGTCTTCCGGGACGAGGGCGCCGGGCCCCCCGAGTCCAGGGAGCAGACCGTCCCCGCGGTGAACGCCGTCCCCTTCAGCGGCCTCGTCGACCGGATCGGCGTCTCCCGGGACACCTCCGTCGCCACCGTAGACCTCGACGGCTCCGGGAACAGCCTGTCCTCCCAGGCGCTGGCCGCCGCCGGGTGGACGCCCGGCCGCGAGGTGGTCCTGCTCGGCACGCCCATGGAGCTGCCCGACTACGCCCCCGGCCGCCCCGACCACCTGGTCTCGGACGGCCAGTTCCTGCGGCTCGCGGACGAGCGCTACCGGTCGCTCACCTTCCTGGCCACCGCGACCCGCACCGACGGCGCCCAGACCGAGGTCACCGGAACCGGCCGGGTGGTCTACGCCGACGGCCGGGAGCAGGAGTTCACCCTGTCGGTGCCGCACTGGACCGCCGGGCCCGCGAGCGAGGCCGCGCTCACCCTGCCCTACGCCAACTCCGCGCGGCACACCGGTCCCAGCCCCACCCTCGGGGCGGCACGCCTGTACGCGCGCGGCGTCACCGTGGACCCCGCCCGCGAGATCTCCCACGTGGTGCTGCCCGAGACCGCTGACCAGGCGGGCCGCATCCACGTGTTCTCCGTGGGCGGGCGCGCCGCGGACACGGAGTGGACGGGCACCTGGGCGCGAGCCACCTCCGGCTACATGGAGGTGGGCCCCTGGCAGGACCAGACCCTGCGGCTGTCGGTGCGCACGACCACCGGCGGCCACACGGTCCGCATCCGCCTGAACAACACCTTCGCCGCCGCCCCCGTCACCGTGGGCGCGGCCTCCGTGGCACTGCGCGGAAGCGGCGCCGCCTCCCGCGGCGCCGCGGTCCCGCTCACCTTCGAGGGGCGCTCCGACACCGTCATCCCGGCCGGGGGACAGGTGTTCAGCGACCCCGTCGAGATGCTCCTGCCGCCGCAGACCGACGTGCTGGTCAGCGTCCACCTGCCCGAGCGGGTGACCACCGCGCCGGTGCACTACGCCTCGGTGGACACCAACTACACCAGCGCGCCCGGAAGCGGAGACCTGACCCTGGAGACCACGGGGGAGCCGTTCACCGGCCGGGTCGCGCAGTGGCCCTTCCTCACCGCGGTGGAGGTCTCCGGAGGGCCGGGCGCGATCGCCGCCTTCGGCGACTCCATCACCGACGGGATCCGCTCCACCCCCGACGCCCACGCCCGCTGGCCCGACGTGCTCAGCGCCCGGCTGTCCGAGCAGCCGGGGCTGCCCAACCCGGGCGTGCTCAACCTCGGTGTGGCCGGGAACCACGTGATCCGGGACGGCTATCCGGGCGAGGGCGTCTCCACCAACCCCACCGGTGTGGCGCTGACCCACCGGGTGCACCGGGACGTGCTGGCCCAGAGCGGGGTGAGCACCCTGGTCGTCTTCGCGGGGATCAACGACCTGCGCTGGAGCACCCCTCCCGAGTCGGTGATCGCCGGGATCGAGGAGATCGCGGGGCTGGCCCGCGGGAACGGCATGCGGGTGTTCGTGGCCACGCTCGGCCCCTGCGGGGGCGAGACGCGCTGCACCGAGGAGGTCGACCGGGCCCGCCAACAGGTCAACGACCACCTGCGGGCGCAGGCTGACGACCCCCTGTCGCCCTTCGACGGGGTGTGGGACTTCGACGCGGTCCTGCGCGACCCGCAGGACCCCAGCCGCATGCTGCCCGCCTACGACTCGGGCGACCACCTCCACCCGGGGGACGCCGGACTGCGCGCGCTGGCCGAGTCGGTGGACCTCTACCAGCTCGTCGGCGGCTAGGGGGAGGGCCCGGCACGGCGCACGGCACCCGCCGTGGCCGTCCGGTCAGCGCGGGCACCCCAGGTGGTGGTGGAGCACGAGGTCGACGTGGACGGCGGCGAGGTCGTCCAGGCTCAGCCCGGCCCCCGGGTCGTACCAGTGCAGCAGGGAGTCGAAGGTCCCCAGCACCTCGTCGGCGACCCGCCCGGGCTCGCGCACCCCGAAGTCCCCGCGGGTCACGCCGTCCAGGATGATGCCGCGCACGTGCTCGCGGTACGCCCGCGTCAGGGAGGTGACCTCGCGGTGGCGGGCCGGGTGGATGGCGCGCAGCACCGGCAGCAGCTGGTGCCCCAGCGCGGTCGCCGCCCGGTGCCGCCAGCCGGTCTCCACGTGCCGTCTGACCAGGGTGGACATGCGTTCCGTCGCGGGCCGGTCCGGGCGGTCCGCGGCCAGTTGCCCGTGCACCCGCTCCCGGGTGGAGCGCAGCACGACGGCGTAGGCCAGGTCGAACCGGGTGGGGAAGGCGCGCCTGAGCGCGGCGGGGTCGGCCCCGGTCTCGTGCGAGATCCGGGAGGTCAGTTCGGACATCGCCAGGCCTTGTGGGCCGTGCTGGGCGAACAGGTGCGCCGCGCAGTCCAGGACGGGTGCCGTGGTGCGGAGCGCGTGAGGGGATGTGTCGGCCGTCATGTGGTGTCTCATCGCTCGGAGTACGCCCCCGGAAGGGGTGGGAGGGCGTGTGGTCTTTCACCGGATCGGTTCCGCGACCCCCGTTCTCAGACCGGACCGGCGGCCGGTGCCCGCCGCTCCCGGCCGCTGGTCAGCGACACCAGGTCCTCGATCCGCTCGGTGGCCAGCGCGTCCACGCCCATGCCCACCACGCGCGCCATCTCGGGGAAGTCGTTCACCGTCCACGCCGTGACGAGGTAACCGCGCAGGTGCATCTCCGAGACCAGTTCCCGGGTCAGCAGCGTGTAGTGCGTGCCCAGGAAGGTCGGGCGCAGGGTCCGCACCGCGTCCTCGGGCGGCGGGCCCGGCTTGTCCCAGGCCAGCATCAGCCGGGCCTCGGAGCTGCGGCCGCGCAGGGCGTCGAGGGTCTCGGTGGAACCGGTGAAGAGCACCTGGTCGCCGAACCCGCGCGCCCGCAGCAGGCTGTCCGCCGCCAGCGCCGCCTCGGGTGCGCCGGCGTCCACGAGCAGGGGAGGGGGCGCGTCGCCGGTGTACTCGGCGAGCACCTCCATCAGGGTGGGCACGCGCCGCTCCACGTCGTCGCGGGCGGTGGCGATCTCGGCCAGGGTCAGATCCCCCACCGGCCGGGGCGGGGAACCGGGAAGGGCCACGAGCCGTTCGTCCACCAGGACGGGATAGCCGTCGGAGGTGAGGTGGACGTCGATCTTGACCAGGTCGGCCCCGGCACGCGAGGCTGAACGCAGGGCCGGGAGGGTGTTTCCCGGGAAGCGTGCGGTGTCTCCGCGCAGTGCGATGGACAACGTCATGTCGTCAAGGGTGGCAAAGACTTCCGCTTTACGTGGTGCAAACAGGAAAAACGCCCGCCGGGGCGGGCGCGGACGGGCGTGCGGCGCCCCGCCCGCAACGGTGTTGCCGTTGCGTGGCGCCGCGATTGCGAGCGGACTCACGTCGTCGGGGACGCCGACGGGGTGCGGCGAGCTGGGAAACTTTGTTACACGGCGTCGTGACCGCACGGTGCCCCATGACCGTCCCTGGAGTGTGAGGCGAACGATGATTCCGGACCAGAGACGAGAGCACATCCTCAAGCTCCTTCAGGAGCGCCACGTGCTGAGCATCAACGAGCTCACGTCGATGCTGTCCGTGTCCCACATGACGGTCCGGCGTGACATCCAGGCGCTGGAGAACGACGGCAAGGTGCTGTCGGTCACCGGGGGAGTGCGGCTCGCGGCGCGGCTCAAGAGCGAGCCCTCCTACCTGGCCAAGGCGCAGCTGGAGGTACCCGCCAAGCGGGCCATAGCGCGCGCGGCGGCCGACCTGGTCCGGGAGAACTTCACCATCTACCTGGACGCGGGCACGACCACGCTGCAGATGGTCCCGCTGCTCACCGACAAGGTCGGTCTCACCGTCATCACCAGCGACTTCAACGTCGTGGGCCACCTGATGGAGTACCCGGGGATCGAGCTGATCCACACCGGCGGGGTGGTCTCGCACTCCGACCACTCCTCGGTCGGGCGCTTCACCGCCGACTTCCTGCGCCAAGTGAACGTCGACCTGGCCTTCATCGCCAGCAGCTCCTGGGACGCCGAGCGCGGGTCGACCACGCCCTCCGAGGCCAAGGTGGTCGCCAAGCAGGCGCTGCTGCGGATCGCCTCCAAGAGCGTGCTCACGGTCGACAGCACCAAGTACGGCAAGTTCGGCACCTTCAGGGTGGCGAGCCTGGAGGAGTTCGACCTGATCATCACCGACGACCGGCTCCCGCGCTCGGCCGTGGACGACCTCGCCGAGCGCGACGTGCGCCTGAAGCTGGTCGAGGTGGAGTAGACAGGGGTGTCCGCCGGGTTTTCCGGAGGCTCGGGGTCCGGGCCCGCTCCCCGGTCGGCGGCGCGCGGCCGGGGCCCGGGCCGCGGTTCCGCGCGGCTCAGTCCTCGTCGGCGTCGAGTTCCGCGTGGGCGAACAGGGCCAGTTCGGTGCCGTCCGGGTCGTAGAAGAGCAGGGTGGAGCCCTCCTCGCCGTGCATCACCGGGGAGTGCTCCACGTCCATCTCCGCGAAGCGCTCCTCCCAGGCCTCCAGTTCACCCAGGTTCTCCACGCCCAGGGTGAGCCGGTCCAGGCCGCAGTGCCTGCGGTCGAACCTGCCCTTGAAGTTGTCGCGGTGCTGGATGAGCGCCAGCAGCAGCCCGGAGGCCGGGTGCTGGCACTCGGTGCGCCGTGTGCCCTCGTGGTCGCGCTTGCCGAGGACCCGGAAACCCAGGACCGTGCGGTAGAAGCGCACACTCTCGTCGCGGTCGCGGACCGACAGGGTGACGCGGGCGAGCCCGTTGAGCTGGGGCACGGGCACCTCTTTGCGGCGGGGGCCGATGGTGGCCAGTAGATCGAGCACGATCATCGAGCCTAGGTCGGAGTCAGAATGATGGGTCCCTCTTTAACGCGGGTTTAACGCCTGATGTTCCCCGAATCACCCCGACACACCCCCTGACCTCCTCCGTCACCCCTCTCAGGCGCCCGGAGTGGAACGTGTCACCGTCGCCGGAGAGGACGGTTCGCCGCGCACGTACCAGCGGGCCCGCATCACCAGGACGGTCACCGCGAAGGAGAGCAGGCCGCCCATCGTGGCCAGCACGAACGCCCCCTGGTGGCCGTACGCGTCGGCCAGGACGCCCGCGATCGACGACCCCAGCGCCTGGCCCAGGATCAGGCAGCTCAGGACGACGGCCATCGACTGCGACAGGCGGCTGGCCGGGGCGGCCCTCTCGATCAGCCCGAACAGGCTCACGATGTGCGGGCCGATCGCGGCGCCCAGGACGAAGATGGCCACCGCCATGGCGGCCGCGCCGTGGGCCGCGTACAGCGGCAGGGTGAGCAGGAACAGCGCGCCCGCCGCGATCCGGGTCCGCGCGGTGAGCGGGAAGCCCACGGGCACGGAGGCCATCAGCAGGCCCGCGACGGCGCTGCTGGTACCCATCACCGCGTACATCAGCCCGGACAGGTCCCCGTGCCCGGAGGCGGCGGAGAACGCGGTCACGCCGGTGGACATGCCGCCGAAGAACAGGCCCTGGCAGAACATGGGGACGGCCAGCACCAGCAGCGCGGGCGTGGCGATGCGGCCCCCGGCGCCCCGTACCGGCGGGGTCCCGGGCGGCGCTGTGGGGTGCAGGGCGAACACGGCCCCGAACACGCCGATGAGCACGGCCGCGCCCAGTACGCTCGCCGCCGGGGAGAGCGTCACGGTGAGCAGGCCCACCAGGGCGGGGCCCAGGACGAACGCGGCCTCGTCCAGCACGCCCTCCACCGACATCGCCGCGGACACCGAACGCTCGCGCTCCTCGCCCCGGTGCGGTCCCCGCCGGATGAGCACCACCCAGCGCGTGCGCGCCATGGGGCCGATCTGGGGCATGCACAGGCCCGCCACGGCCGCCAGTACGGCCAGGACCGGGGCGGAGGCCTCCGCCAGGACGGCGGTCACGAGCACGGTGATGAGCACGGCGTCCACGAGCGAGGTGACCAGCACCGGGACGCGCTGCCCGCGCCGATCGGCGAAACGGGCGATGACGGGCCCGCCCACGGTCTCCCCGAGCGCGAAGGCGCCGGTCACCGCACCCGCGGCGGCCACGCTCCCGGTCGTGGTGGTGACCAGGGTGAGCAGGCCGATCAGGGACATGGAGATGGGCAGGCGGGCGAGGAAGGTGCTCAGCAGCAGCGGCCACCCGGCGATGTGGTGCATGCGCCGCAGCGTGTCCAAAGGTGACATCCGGCCCCTGTCCGCGGTCGTGGTCGCCGACCCCCGGATCCCGGCGCGGCCGTACGGCTCGGGTCATCGCGAAAGGGCCAAAATTCATCCCATGATATGGCCGTCGTCGGTGGGCGGGCCCCCGCGGCGCCCGCACGGGGGCTTTCGGTTCCCGGTGGGACTCCCGGCACCCGCGCGGGGGCTTCCGCGACCCCGGCGGGCCCCGCGGCGTTCCCACCGGGGCCGCCGCGCGGGGAGGGGCGGGCGCGGGAGCCGACCGCCGGAAAGGGGTGGCCCCACCCTGACTTTCGACGGTGCCGCCGACCCGCCCCCGATGTGTAGGTTCACCCGCATGGACCTCTCCGTACCGCGCGCGGGCCTTCGGCGTGCGCTGACCCCGCTCGGGGGCTGGACCACCAGGGGCGCCGTCTGGCGCGACGTGCTGTTAGGTGCCGCGATCGCCGCCCTGTGCCTGGGGGAGATGTTCATCCGCTGGCGTACCGGGGAGACGTCGGCCGCCGAGGCGCTCGCCACCGCGTGCGCCGCGGTGGCGCTGACCGCGCTGACCGTGGTGCTCTGCCGCCTCTACCCGCTGCTCGCCTTCACCGTGGCGCTGATCGGCTCGTTCTGGGTGTACGGCTTCAGCGTCCTGCTGCTGTGCGTCGCCTACCTGGTGGGCCGCCGCGTCCCCACGGTGTGGTCGGCGCTGGTGCTCTTCACCTCCGTGACCGTCGTGTGGACGGTGGCCGGAGCACTGCTGTGGCCCGAGGTGCCGGCCGCCTGGCCCGCCACAGTGAGCACCGTCGTGTTCACCACCGTGCTCCCCTGGCTGGTGGGCGTCTACCGGCGCCAGCACGTGGCCCTGGCCGAGGCCGGATGGGAGCACGCCCGCCAGCTCCAGCGCGAGCACCGCCTCACCGTCGACGAGGCCAGACTGCGCGAGCGCTCCCGCATCGCCCAGGACATGCACGACTCCCTCGGCCACGAGCTCAGCCTCATCGCCCTGCGCGCCGGGGCCCTGGAGGTCAGCCCCGACCTGGACGAGGAGCACCGCCGCTCCGCGTCCGAGCTGCGGATCACCTCGGTCGACGCCACCCACAGCCTGCGGGAGATCATCGGCGTGCTGCGCGCCGACACCGAACCCGCGCCCATGACCCCCGCGGGCGAGGGCGTCCCCGCGCTGGTCGAACGCGTCCGCGACTCCGGTATGCGGGTCGTGCTGGTGCGCGACGGCGACACCGGCGGCCTGCCTCCGATGGTCGACCGCGCGGTCCACCGGGTCGTCCAGGAGTCGCTCACCAACGCCGCCAAGTACGCTCCCGGCGCCGACGTGACCGTGTGGCTGACCGCCAGCGCGGAGCGGGTGGAGGCCAGGGTCACCAACTCCGCGCCCCCGGGGCCGCGCCCCGACACCGGCCTGGGCGGCAGGCGCGGACTCATCGGCCTGCGCGAGCGCGTCCGCCTGACCGGGGGCTCCTTCGCCGCCGGGCCGAACGGCGACGGCGGCTGGGAGGTCTGCGCGACCATGCCGCTGGACGGAACCGCCGGTGCGGGGCCCGACGAGGACGGGGAGGCGGCCCAGATCGACCAGCTCCAGCTCGCCGCCAGCCGCCGGGTGCGCGGCTGGACGATGGTCCTGGCCCTGGTCCCGGTCACCGCCGCCGCGGCGATCGTGCTCGGGCTGGGCTGGATCGGCGTCACGAACGTGGAGAGCAGCACCCTGGACCCCGAGGAGTTCGCCGCCCTGACCGTCGGCGACCCCCAGGCCGAGGTCGAGGCGGCCCTGCCGCCGAACTCGGTGTACATGGACGCGAGCGTGCTGGCGCAGGACGCCGTCCCTCCGGGAGCCACGTGCAGCTACTACCGCAGCGACGGCGTGTTCTTCGGCGAGGAGACGTTCTTCTACCAGCTCTGCTTCTCCGAGGGGCGGCTGCTGACCAAGGGCGAGGCGCCGCTACGGTGACCACGCGAACCCGCGACGGACACAGGGGAGAGGGACACACGTGATCAGGGTGCTGCTCGCCGACGACGAGGCGATGATCCGCGCCGGGGTACGGGCGATCGTGCGCAGCGATCCGGGGATCGACGTGGTGGCCGAGGCCGCGGACGGCCGCGAAGCCGTGGACCTGGTGCTCTCCCACCGCCCCGACGTGGCGCTGCTGGACATCCGGATGCCCCGGATGGACGGCCTCGCCGCCACGTCGGAGATCCGCAGGGTCGCGCCCGAGACCGCCGTGGTCATCCTCACCACCTTCGGGGAGGACAGCTACATCTCCCAGGCGCTCGGCGGCGGCGCCAGCGGCTTCCTGCTCAAGGCGGGTGACCCGCGCGAGCTGATCGCCGGGGTGCACGCGGTCGCCGACGGCGGCGCCTACCTGTCCCCCCGGGTGGCGCGCCAGGTCATCGCCCGGTTCGGCGGGCCCCGGGCCGCCCGGGAGGCGGCGGCCGTCGCCCGGGTCGAGGAGCTCACCCAGCGCGAGCGCGAGGTGCTGGCCCTGGTGGGGGCGGGCCTGTCCAACGCCGACATCGCCGACCGGCTGTTCCTCGTGGAGGGCACAGTCAAGAGCTACGTCAGTGCCATCCTCAACCGGCTGGAGATGCGCAACAGGGTGCAGGCGGCCATCCTCGCCCACGAGGCCGGACTCGTGGACACCTCCGACACCTGACCCGGTGCCGGGCGGACCCGCCGCGACGGGGGGAGAATGGGGAGTATGGACGACGCGTGGCTGGAAGCCGCCTGGCGCGGACTCGCCGGGGACGCACCCGAGGCGGTGGCGGTCGGCGCCGAACTCCTGGGCCGCTGGAACGAGCCGCACCGCCGCTACCACACGCCCGCCCACCTGGCGGCCGTGCTGCGCGCGGTCGACCTGCTGCTCCGCGAGGAGAGGGTGCGCGACGCCGACCTCGTGCGGTACGCGGTCTGGTTCCACGACGCCGTCTACGAGGGGGCCCCGGGTCGCGACGAGCGCGAGAGCGCGCGGCTCGCCGAGCGGCTGCTGTCCCTGACGGGGATGGGAACCGCGCGGGTCCGCGAGGTCGTGCGCCTGGTCGGGGTGACCGCGACGCACCGGCCGGGCAGGTGGGACGCCGACGGCGCGGTGCTCTGCGACGCCGACCTGTCGGTGCTGGCCGCCCCCGCCGACGAGTACCTGGCCTACACCACGGCGGTGCGCGCCGAGTACCGGTACGTTCCCGACGAGGACTTCCGCGCGGGCCGGACCGCGGTGCTGCGGTCGCTGCTGGAGGCGCCCCACCTGTTCCACACCGCGGCCGGGCGGGCGCGCTGGGAGGCGCGGGCCCGGGTCAACGTGCTCGCCGAACTCGACCGGTTGAACGCCCCGCCCCCGGTGGAGCCGCCCCCGCCCTGAACCGGCCCGGTCAGGCCGTGCCGGTCGGCCGGGCGGCCTTGGGCCGCCGCAGCCCGGACGCGCGCAGGCGCGTGACCAGCTCGCGCCCGCTGACGTGCTCGGCGCCCAGCTCCAGGGCCCGCGCGTGCATGTGCTCGGGGACGTCGTAGTGGTCGCGTTCGAACGCCCGCGGGTCCACCCCGAGCGCACGGGCGAAGGCGTGCAGCTCCTCGTAGGAGCTGTCGCTGACCAGGTGCGCGAACAGCCAGCCGCGCGGCCCCGGCCAGACCGGGGTGTCGATGAGAACGCTCATCCCGAAACTGTAGGGCCTGTCCGGGCCGGACCGGCGCGGCCCGTCGCCGCCCCGGCCCCGTCCCCTCCGACCCGCCTCAGGCGCCCAGGCCCCCGTCCACGGGCACGATCGCGCCCGTCACCATCGAGGCCCGGTCGCTGAGGAGCCACGCGGCCACCTCGGCCACCTCGCGGGGCTCGGCCAGGCGGCCGAGCGGGGTCGCCGCCCTGTTGTGCTCGATGACGCCGGGGGACACCGCCTCCCACGCGTCGAGCATCTCCGTCGCGGTACCGCCGGGGGTGATGCCGTTCACGCGGATACCCTGTCGGGCCCAGGTCACGGCGGCGGACTCGGTGATGCTGTTGAGCGCGCGCTTCATCGCGCCGTACGCGGGCAGGGCGGGGTTGGCGCGGCGGCTGCCGACGCTGGAGGTGTTGACGATCGTCCCGCCGCCGCTTCGGCGCATGAGCTCGGCCTCGGCCGTCATCGCGGTCCACTGCCCCCGGAAGTTCACCGTGAACTGCGTCTCGACGTCATCCTCGCTCGTCGTGTCCAGCGGGCCGGGCCGCTGGACCGCCGCTCCGTTGTTGAACGCGCCGTCGAGTCCGCCGTGCAGTTCCCCGACGCGCCCGACCGCCGCTCGGATGCTCGCCCGGTCGGCCAGGTCCATGGTCACCGCCTCCGCGTCGCCGCCGTCGGCGCGGATCTCGGTGACGATCCGTTGCAGGGCGTCGGCGCCGCGTGCGGCGAGCACGACGGCCGCGCCCTCCCTCGCGAAGAGGCGGGCGGCGGCCGCTCCGATCCCCCGGCTGGCGCCGGTGATGAGGACGACCTTGCCGGTGAGCAGGCCGACGGGCGGGATGTCGATGCTGTTCGTCATGGTGACAGTGTCGGCTCGGCCTTCGGACCGGATACAGGTACAGGCGGTACCAGGATCCGCCGCCGCGCGGCGTGCAGAATCGGGGTATGGACAGACGGGAACTCGGGGCCTTCCTCCGCAGCCGCCGCGAACGGCTGCGGCCGTCGGACGTCGGCCTCCCCTCGGGCCCGCGTCGGCGGACACCGGGTCTCCGCCGCGAGGAGGTGGCGGTCCTCGCGCACATCTCCACGGAGTACTACGTCCGGCTCGAACAGGCCAGGGCGCCGCGGCCGTCGAGCGAGGTCCTCGCCGCGATCGCGGGCGCGCTGCGGCTCACGGACGCCGAGTCCGACCACCTCCACGTCCTCGCTGGCACCGCGCCGAACCGCACCCGGCTGCACCGGCGCGACGTGCGCCCCAGCATCCTCGCCCTCCTCGAACGCCTGCCCTCGACGGCAGGGATCGTGATGTCCGCCGTGTTCGAGGTCCTCGCCTGGAACGACCTCGCGGCCGCGCTCATACACGACTTCGGCGGACTCACCCCGAAGGAGCGCAACCTCGCGCGCCAGGCGTTCCTCGGGCCGACGCGGCCCGGCACGGCGCTGTACGGGGAATCCGACGCCGCCGGCTTCCGGCACCACGTGGTCATGGAGCTGCGTGCCGCCCTCGCCCGCTACCCGGAGGACCCCGCGGTGACCGGCCTCGTCGACGAGCTCCGCGAGGCCAGCCCCGACTTCGTCCGGCTCTGGGAGCGGCACGACGTGCAGGCCGCGCGGACGCTCACCAAGACCTTCCGGCACCCGGTCGTCGGGGAGGTCACCGTCGACTGCGACGCGCTCGCGCTCACCGACCGCGACCAGCACGTGGTGCTCTACAGCGCGCCGCCGGGGTCCTCCGGCGCCGAGGCCCTGGCCCTGCTGGGCGTCCTCGGCGCCGGGTCCGGCGTCGGACCGCGGTGGCGCCGAGCGGCCGGGTGACCGGCCCGCCGCCGACGCGGGCGTCAGCGCGGGCGGTCCGGCCGCGCTCCCTGAGGTCAGGGCCGCCCGGTCACCGGGGCGCTCACCGGACGCCAGGGCACGGGGCTGGACATCACCATGGTGCTGGAGGGGCGGCCGTGCTCGGCGAGCCTGTCGATGACCTCCTCGAAGTGCTCCATGGAGCGGACCGCGATGAGCAGGACGCAGCAGTCGTCGCCGGTCACCCGGTGCACCTGGAGGATCTCCGGCATCGCCAGCGACGCCTCGTCGCGCAGCAGGCAGTGCGCGCCGAAGCACTCCATGCGCACCAGGGCGGTCACGGGCAGTCCGGACGCGGCCGGGTCCACGTGCGCGTGGTAGCCGGTGATCACCCCGCGGTCGGTCAGGCGCCGTACGCGGTCGGCGACGGCGGGCGCGGACAGGTTCACCCGGCGGGACAGTTCGTTGAAGGACAGGCGCCCGTCCCGCTGGAGCTCGGCGAGGATGCGCTGGTCGACGCTGTCCAGCGGGGTTGCCAACCGTGAGGCCATGCTTTGCGTTCCCAAAGTCGAGAGTCACAACGACTTACGAATGCTAGGCCAGTGTCCCCTTCGCGTGTGCGACGGCCCTTCCTGTTCGGGGCACGGGTGCCCGATGATGTCACCTCACGCGCCCGGCGGCCGTGCGCGGGGGCGGACCCCTCCGCCCGAGGCGCCGCGGACGCGCCGCCGTACACGCGATCGCGACAAGGGGTTTCGCATGCTCACCACGACCGCCCAGCAGTGTCCGTACGCCGGTGACCCCGGCGGGGCCGAGGCGGACCGGAGCGCCGGGGACGACAGCCCTACCCTGTCCTTCGACCGTGCGACCCCCTACGTCGACTACGCCGGCATCGACACCCTGCTGTCCCTGCAGAAACCGCGCACCGCCGAGCCCGCCGAGCCCTCGTTCATCATCGCCACCCAGGTCATGGAGCTGCTGTTCGCCCTGGTGCGGGAGCGCTGGGAGGCCGCCCGCGACGCGCTGGAGGCCGACGACGTGCCCGGCGCCCTGGCCTGGCTGCGCCGCGCCCGCAACGCCCAGGACGTGCTCAACGACTCCTGGGGCCTGCTCGCCGACATGACGCCCACCGAGTTCAACCGCTTCCGCGACTCCTTCGGCGAGGCCTCGGGATTCCAGTCCTACGGCTACCGCAAGCTGGAGTTCCTGCTCGGCAACAAGTCCGCCGCCATGATCCGCCCGCACAAGGCCATGGACGGCGTCGTCGGCGACCTCACCGCCCTGCTGGAGCGGCCCGGGCTCTACGACGCGGTGCTGCGGCTGCTGCACCGCCGCGGCCTGCCCGTCCCCGAGGACCGCGTCGAGCGCGACTGGACCCTGTCCTACGAGGCCAGCCCCGGCGTGGAGGAGGCCTGGAAGGCCGTCTACGCCCACGACGCGCCCGGCAACGAGCTGTTCCTGCTGGCCGAGGCGCTGCTCGACGTCGCCGAGCGGGTCACCCGGTGGCGCCAGCGCCACCTTGTCGCCGTCAAGCGCACCCTG
This sequence comes from Nocardiopsis akebiae, assembly GCF_018316795.1. NCBI lineage: Bacteria > Bacillati > Actinomycetota > Actinomycetes > Streptosporangiales > Nocardiopsidaceae > Nocardiopsis > Nocardiopsis akebiae. The sequence continues at coordinate 5,069,304 of NZ_CP074132.1, read as the reverse complement.
GGCGGCAGGCCCGGCAGCGGCGGCTCCAACGGCCTGAACTGGCTGGCGCGCAACGCCGAGCAGGACGTCTTCCCCGAGCTGTGGTCCCTCCGCAGTACCGTCTGACCCGTTCCCACCCGCTGCCACGAGGAAGCAGGACCCCGATGACCCCCGCCACCCGCGCGGACTGCGTCGCGCTCGACGCGGCCGACCCCCTCGCTCCCTTCCGGGAGGAGTTCGTCCTCCCCGAGGGTTTGGTCTACCTGGACGGCAACTCGCTGGGCGCGCTGCCGCGCTCCACCCCCGGCCGGGTAGCCGACATGATCGAACGCGAGTGGGGGCGCGACCTCATCCGCAGCTGGAACGACGCCGGGTGGTGGGACAAGCCGCGCACCCTGGGCGCCAAGATCGCGCCGCTGGTCGGCGCGGCGGCCGACGAGGTGGTCGTCGGCGACGGGACCTCGGCCAACCTGTTCAAGACCCTGGTCGCGGCGCTGCGCGTGTCCGACCGATCCGTGGTGCTGGGCGAGGCGGGCAACTTCCCCACCGACCTGTACGTCGCGGAGGGCGCGGCCTCGCTGACGGGCGCCACGCAGAGGCGCGTGGACCCCGACGGTCCCGGGCTGGCCCGGGACCTGGAGCGGGGCGACGTCGCGGTCCTGCTGCTCAGCCACGTGGACTACCGCAGCGGCACCCTGCGGGACATGCCCGGCATCACCCGCCTGGCCCACGAGCACGGCGCCCTGGTGGTCTGGGACCTGTGCCACAGCGCGGGCGCGGTCCCCGTCGACCTGTCCGGCAGCGGCGCCGACTTCGCGGTGGGGTGCACCTACAAGTACCTCAACGCGGGTCCGGGCGCCCCCGCGTTCCTGTACGCCGCCCGCCGCCACCACGCCTCTGTCGACCAGCCCCTGAGCGGCTGGCACGGGCACGCGCGCCCCTTCGACTTCGCCGCGGACTACGAGCCCGCCGAGGGGGTGTCGCGCTTCCTGAGCGGTTCGCAGCCGCTGGTGGCCGACGCCGCCCTGGAGGCGAGTCTGGACGTGTGGGCGCGGGCGGACATGGAACTGGTGCGCGCCAAGAGCCTGGCCATGACCGACCTGTTCCTTGAGCGCGCGGCCCGGGCGGGGATCTCCTCGATCACCCCGGCGGAGCACGCGCGGCGCGGCAGCCAGGTGGCCCTGGTGCAGCCGGAGGAGGGTGCCGGGTACCCGATCGTGCAGGCGCTCATCGCGCGCGGTGTGGTCGGTGACTTCCGCGCCCCCGACGTCATGCGGTTCGGGTTCACCCCGCTCTACCTGCGCTACGTCGACGTGTGGGACGCCGCGCAGGCCCTTCTGGAGGTCGTGGAGACGGGGGAGTGGCGCCAGGAGCGCTTCTCCCGCCGGAGTCAGGTGACCTGAGACCCGGCGGCCGGCAGCGGGGCCGGGCCGCCGGACCGTCGTGGCGGCCCGGCTCGGCGGCCGGGCGGCCCTCCGGTTCCTTCGCCCGTGCCCGGAGCCGGTCGGGGCGGCGCTGACCGTTCCCGCATGCGTGTTCTGCGTGGCCTTGACCACTTTGGCCGGTAACCCGCGTCCTCCCCGTACGCCGCCGCGGCCCGGGGCGCGGGGCTCCCCGCGCCGTTCCACCGACGTCCGCGCGCTGGTGGAGCCGGGACTATGACGAGGGCCACGGAAGGGCCCCTCCACTGCCCCGGGGCGGTCCGTAAATCCCCTGCCACCGGCACCTTTCGCGTTTTCGGTCCCTCGCGCGCCCCGTTTCGTAACGTATTGCGAGAGACACGCAAAGTCATTTTACCTCGGGGGATTGCGCGCTTTGCCTAAACGTGGGTTAGTGTCCTCGTGATCGGTTCGTTATTGCTGTTTGGCGAACCGATGCCGAGCCCTTGACCGGCCGAGAGCCGCAAGGGAGTCGAGACCTCTTTCCCCGGGGACAGGGCCGCGCGAATCCACGCGCCTGCGCCAGCGGAGAAGCCGAATCCCATCGGTGCATCCCGTTCCCGCCCGCCACTCGCCGCCAGCGACGCGGGAGAACCCTGCCTTGACCACGCCCTCGCGGGGGCGCACCGAGCGTGCCCGCACGCCGGGCGAGTCATGCCCGCGGTCTTCTCGGCCCTGTCGTCAACCTGGCTTCCTACTTATGAGCAACGACACTCCCATTCAGCACGGCGAAGTTACCGCGACCTACTTCTGGGACGACGGTTCCGGCATCAACGGGGACACAGGAGCCCCCGCGAGCGGGGAACCCATGCAGAAGGGCCTTTTCTCCAGCCCCAGTTGGCCGCTCGGCACCGAGGGCTATGTCGTCTACGAGGGCAAGAAAGCCGAGTTCTTCATCGGCGACCGGGGCCCGGGCGCCCCCTCCGAGGGCTGTGACGTCCTCCTCGACATGGACGGCAAGACCTTCGCCGAGATCACGGGCGAGAGCTGGAACGACAGCGACTACACCGTCAGCGGCGGCAACGGCCACCTCGAGGTGGAGTACTACATCACCGAGTGGGGCGACGGCGCGGGCACCGAGGGCGCACCGCACCCCTTCCAGCAGCCCGGCAACAAGTGCGAGGACGCGGTCTCCCCGATCCCCGAGGACGCCCTTCCCGAGGAGGAGACCGAGGAGCCCGCCGAGGAGAGCGCGCAGAAGACCGAGGAGAGCGAGGAGCCCGCCCCGAAGAAGGCCGAGGGCGAGCCCGAGCAGAGCGCCAAGGAGGAGCAGCCCGAGGAGGGCGCCGCCGAGGACGGGAGCGAGGACGGCGACGGCGGCGTGACCGCCGAGACCGCGGCCAACGACCTGTCCGGCTTCCAGCTCATGGGCTCCGACGGCGTCATCAGCGGCACCGGGCTGCTGGCCCTTGCCCTCATCCCGGCCGTGCTGCTCGCCGTGCTCTTCGCCTGGACGCGCCGCCCGTCCGGCGCCCACGCCGGGGCCGAGGACGACGGCGGAAGCCTGACGGACGCGAGCAGCGGCCGCCACAGCCTGGGCACGCGGCTCAACTCCGTGATCGACAGGCTGCGCGGCGGGCGCTGACCCGTACAGGGAGGCCCGTCGGCCGGGACGCGTGTTCCCGCGCACCGCGGGGGCCGCGGCCGACCGGCCGCGGCCCCCGTTCGCGTTCGCGGCGGGAAGGTCCGCACCGGACGTTCGCCGTTCAGGCCTCCCGCGGCCCGTGGGCCGGGGCCGGGCGCCGGTCCACGAGGCGCACCGGTTCCGTTGAGGGCAGTGGAGGAGCCTGGCCGGATCGCTCATCGGTGTGCTTCATGTCTTGAATATGAGGTGAATCACCCCATATTGTCGATAAGTCCATCCGGATACTGGACGAACTGCCCAGTAGTGCGGCGCGACGGCCCGGATGTTCTCCGTCGATGATCGTGTGAGCGGTATGAGGTAGGGCACATGGCCGTGCAGTTGGACGACACCGACCGTCGCATCATCTCCCTGCTCCGCGACGACGGGCGCATGTCCATCCGCGCGGTCGCCGAACAGGCGCACATCTCCCGCGCCAACGCCTACTCGCGCCTCGAACGCCTGCGCTCGGAGGGCGTCATCCGCGGCTTCACCGCCGTCATCGACCCCGAGAAGTACGGCACCGCCCTGTCGGCCTACGTGTCGGTGCGCATCGAGCAGCACTCCTGGGAACGCTTCCGCGGCTACCTGCGCGACATCCCCGAGGTCGACCACGCCGCGCTCGTCTCCGGGGACGTGGACCTGCTCCTGCTGGTCCGCGTCGCCGACGCCGCGGCCCTGCGCACCTTCGTCCTCGAACGCCTCCAGCGCATCCCCGAGGTCAAGAGCACGCAGACCATGTTCATCCTGGACGAGCCGCCGCTCTAGACGGTGTTTCTTGGGCCTCCGCTCCGTCCCGACCCTCGCCCGCCGCCACCCCCAACCGACGCCCGCGGCGCGGTTCCCCTCACGGGAACCCGTCTCCGGCCCCTCCAGAACCCCGTGGGAGCCCGAACTCACCCCCACGAGCTGGGGCCGGTCCAAAGGACAGACCCCAGGCGGGCCGGGGCGAAAGGGGCCACTGCCCCTCGAAGCGGCCCTTGGGGCGGCGCCGGGACGGGTCCTACTCTGGGCCCCATGCCTGAGTACCGCGTGGTCGACGCCTTCACCGACCGGCCCCTGGCCGGAAACCCCGCCGCCGTCATGGTCCTGGACGAGGCCTACCCCGACGACTGGGCCCAGGGCGTGGCCGCCGAGTTCAACCTGTCCGAGACCGCCTTCGCCAGGCCCGTGCAGGAGCCCGGGGCCGACTACGAGCTGCGCTGGTTCACCCCCACCGTCGAGGTCGACCTGTGCGGGCACGCCACCCTGGCCACCGCGCACACCCTGTCCGAACTCGGTGTCCCCGGCCCCTACCGCTTCACCACCCGCAGCGGCGTCCTCACCGTCACCGAGCGGGACGGGCGGCTGTGGATGGACTTCCCCGCCGCGTGGCCCAAGCGCGTCGATGAGCCCGAAGGGCTGGCCGAGGCCCTGGGCTCGCGCCCCCTGTGGACCGGCCTGGGCCTCGGCGGCCAGGACCTGCTGGTCGAGCTCGCCGACGAGGAGGCCGTGCGCGGACTGTCGCCCGACATCGCCGCGCTGGGGCGGATGCCGTACCACCTGGTCATCGTCACCGCCCGGGCCGACGAGGGCCCCGACTTCGTCTCCCGCGTCTTCGGCCCCAACATCGGCGTGCCCGAGGACCCCGTCACCGGCAGGGCGCACACCGTGCTCACCCCCTTCTGGGCCGACCGCCTGGGCCGCAGCGAGCTGAGCGCCCACCAGGCCTCCGCGCGCGGCGGCGACCTGCTGGTGGAGGAGCGCAACGGGCGCGTGATCATCGGCGGCGAGGCGGTCACCGTGGCCACCGGCACGCTGCTCCTCTAGGCCCCGGCCATCCCCCCCAGGGCGCGGGTTCCGGCCGTGCGGGCCGCGGGGCCGGGCGGGGACCGAATGTGAGCGCGGGGACGGAGGAATCCGGGTTTCCCCCTCACGGCGACCCGAGTTCCGGTAGAACTGGTCCGAGGCACCTCCCCACCCCTCCCGGGGAGGTGCCCGCCGCGGCCCCTCCGGCACACCCCCTTGGTATCGGGGGGCCGCGGCGCACCCCCCGGGAGGACCGGCCCCGCCGCCCCAGCGGGGCCGGTCCTCTCCGGCGGACGGCCACCGTTGCGGCGTTGCCGGCGGAGCCGTCCCACCGGCGCCGCCCGCCCGGGCGGGCGGGACCGCGGAATTCAGGGCGCGCTGAACCCCCGGTCCTCGTCCGGGCGGGCGACGACCGGAGCGCCCGGTGCGGTCGTCCACAGGCCCTCTGCGGCGGATCGGCGGAACACCCTCCGGGGACCGGTCCCGCCGCCCCGGCGGGACCGCTCCCTCACTCCGCCCGGGACAGGAGGAGCGAGGAGTTCTGCCCGCCGAAGGCGAAGGAGTTCGACAGTGCCAGTCCGTCGGGCATCTGCTGCGGGTCCCCCAGGAGCAGGTTGAGGTCGATGTCGGGGTCCACGTCGTCCTTGCCCACGTTCAGGGTGGGAACGGCCACGCCCCTGCCGAGGCTGAGCAGGCAAACGATCGCCTCCAGCGCGCCCGCCGCTCCGAGCGGATGGCCGTAGTACGACTTGGTCGACGACACCAGCGGCCGGTGCGGGAACAGGGCCGCGATCGCCGACGCCTCCGTCCGGTCGTTGAGCTGGGTGGACGTGCCGTGCGCGTTGACGTATCCGACCTCGGACACCCCGTGTTCGGACCTCGGCGCGAACAGCCCGGCCATCGCACGGGTGACTCCGTCCAGGTCGGGGGCGAGCAGCGAACCCGCGTCCGAGGTGCCGTGGTAGCCCACCACCTCGCCGAGGACGGGCGCGCCCCGCCGCCGCGCGTGCTCCCACGACTCCAGGACGAGGACCCCGGCGCCCTCAGCCATCACGAACCCCGAGCGGTTACCGGAGAAGGGCACCGACGCGCCGTCGGGATCGGACGAGGACGTCATGGCGCCCAGCTTCCTGAACGGTTCGAGGACCTGGTCGATGACACAGGCCTCAGCGCCTCCGGCGACGGCCACTTCCAGGTCGCCCGCGCGCACCCTCCGGAACGCCTCGCCGATCGCCACGCTGCCCGAGGCGCACGCGGAGGCGTAGCTGAGCGCCTCTCCCCGCAGCCCGAACTCGATGGAGATGTTCGCCGCGATCATGTTCATGAGCCCCTTGGGCACGATCAGGGGGGAGATCTCCCGCACCCCGTGGACGGCCCCGTCGCCGAACTCGGAGGCGAGGGTCTGCACACCTCCGATCGAGCTGCCCATGAACAGGCCCGCCCCGTGGAGCACCTCGGGCAGATCGAGCAGGCCCGCACCGGTCAGGGCCTCCTCCGATGCGCGCAGCGCCAGGCGGGTGACCCGGTCGGTGTGGCGGCGGACGCGGGTGGGGAACCCCTTCTCCCAACCGTCGGGCACCCGGGCGACGAGGGTCACGCCCTCGATGTCCGGTTCGGTGAAGTTCGTCCGGCCGTTGAGCAGCGATCCCCAGAACTCCTCCGTGTCAGCGCCGATCGGGCTCACCACGCCGGTACCGGTCACCACGACGCGTCGTTTCGTTTCGGACACCATCAACTCCTTCTCAGGCGGGATCGCGACCTGATGAGGACGACCGCGAACAGCACGAGCACGGTCGAGCAGGTCAGGGCGAACGGCAGATAGGACGTGCTCGCGGGGACGAAGGTGACGAAGGTGGACATGATCCGGTCGAAGAACGCCCGGACCACGGCCGAGGCGGCGAACGCGGTCAGAGCGACGAGCGACACGACCAGGGGGACCGTGTAGCCGAACACCGCCCGGTTGAGGACGCCGGGCGAGTAGCCGTTCATCCGCATGATCCGGACGAACTCTCCCTGGGTGGCGAAGGTGAAGCGGTAGATGGACAGGAGCATGATGGCCAGAAGGGCCACCGCGATACCGATGAGCAGCGACACCTGGATGTTGATGATCTCGACGATGCTCTCCCCCGAGGAGGCGATGCTCTCCCGGGAGACCGAGGGGACCGCGTCGTGCAGGTCGGGGTGGCGCGACCCGGTGAAGGCGACCGGGACGGACGGGGCCTGCGTTCCGGAGTCCTCGATCCGCTGGTCCTCGGGGACGTACACCAGCGCGGAGGTCGCGTTGTCGGTGACGGCGCCGACCTCCAGCGTGTACTCGGCCTCGCCCTCGATGTCGGTGAAGCGGAGCTCGCCGCCCTCGCCCACCCCGTACTTGTCGGCGAACGCTTCGGTGACGGTGGGTTCGTCCACCTCACCGAAGAAGCGCGAGTCCGACGGTACGGAGAACACCATCTGCGCGACGTGCTCGTCGTCGTACAGGGTGGTGAGCCGGGCGAGTTCGTCGTCGTCTCGTTCCGGGCCCGCTTCGGCCACGGCGTCCGGGAGCACGTACATGTACTCGTAGTCGGTGTCCGTTTCGAGCATCGCCACGTACTCGTCCACCGAGATCTTCAGCATGAACGAGAAGTTCACGAAGAGGCTGACGATCAGCACGAGCGCGACCAGGGACAGCGGCTCCCGGGGGTTGCGCAGGGCCTTGACCAGCCGTAGCCGCAGCCCGAAGTCTGGGATGAACCGCAGCCCCGAGGTGGACACACGGGGCTCCCGGCGTGCCCTGCGGCGCCGGCGGGGCCTTCGGTGGACCGTCCGGTAGCAGGCGTAGTCCACGAGGAGCAGCACGGCCAGGGTGACCAGGGAGACGGCGACCAGCACCGGGACGTCGACCGAGAGCGGCGGATAGTTGTAGAGCCTGCCGTTGATCGACATGATCGGTGTCGCCGCCACCGCCGTCAGGGCCGTGCACACGGCCCAGGCCGCGACGAGTACGAGCACCGTCTCGACCCGGTAGTGCCCGCGCAGGCGGGAGGCGAGCCCGAGCCGTTCGAAGGTGGCGATGTCGCGTCGTTCCCTCCTGCGTGTCTCGAAGTGGTACACGGACACCAGGGCGACGATGATGGCCGTGAAGATGACGAAGATGAGCGCGGCCAGGTCGCGCGGGGCGGCGGAGTCCCCGATGACCTGCTGGATCCTGGAGTTGTTGTCCGAGTCGCGTATGAGCGAGGGGGCGTACTCGTCGATGACGGACGCGACGTCGGTGCGCTCGTCGAAGGAGAACTGCCGGGTGGCCTCGTCGAGGAACTCCCCGTCGAAGGTGTCGCCGGTGACGAACGCCATGCCGAAATCGTCCGCGTTCGGCTGGAGGACCAGTTCGCTGCTCTTGGTGGTCATGTAGTCGGGTGCGGTCGCGAAGCCGACCACTTCGAGGTCGAGGGACCCGACGGTGACGCGGTCGCCGACCTCCAGCCCGTGGGCGTTGGCGTACTGCTCGTCGAGCAGCACGTCGTCGTCGGCCTCCAGGTCCCGTCCGGCGACCACCGCGTGCAGGTTGATCGACTCCCGGGGAGGGAACAGCCGCAGAGTGGAGTCGTCCGGTCCCGGCACGTCGGCGCTGAGCACCGACTCCACTCCGTCGGCCACCTCACCCCGTACCTGTTCCCCCTCCCCGCCGTCGGCGACGAGGAAGTACCCCTCCTCCTGGTTGTTCTCCTCGGCGAAGCGTTCGAGGTCGCCGAGCACGCTCGTGGACGCCACGAAGAAGGAGTTGCTCAGGGTGAACCCGATGACCGTGATGAGGAAGAGGGTCACGAGCTCGGGCCAGTTGCGTTTCGCTCGTCGCCGTACGCGCTTGCGCAGCGTGTCGCGGAGGGCGGGGCTCACCATGCGACCGACGAGGCGTCCACGGGAGCCAGGCCCCGGTCGTCGGAGACGACACGGCCGTCGTGCAGGCGCACGACCTGGTGGGAGATCCCCGTGACCAGCTCGTTGTGCGTGATCATCACGATGGTGACACCGAACCGCAGGGTCAGGTCCTGGAGCACCGAGAAGACCTCGCGGGTCGACACCGTGTCGAGTGCGCCCGTGGGCTCGTCGCAGAACAGGATCGCGCACTCCTTGTTGAGCGCCCTCAGGATCGCGCACTTCTGCCGCTGGCCGCCGGAGCACTCACCGGGGAAGCCGTCCACCACGCCGCGCAGGTTCCAGCCGTCGATCAGCTCGTCCACCTTCGGGACGAGCGGCCGGTCGAGCACGATGTTCTCGTGCAGCGTCAGGTCCCCGACCAGGTTGTACTCCTGGAAGACGAACGCGATCTCGTCGCGGCGGAAGCGGTCGACCTCCCGGCGCGACAGGGAGTGGACGTCGCGGTCGGCGACGGTGACGGTGCCGGAGTCGATCCCCTCCAGGCCGGACAGGCAGTTGAGGAGCGTGGACTTCCCGGAACCGGACGGGCCGAGGATGGTGCACATAGTCGCCTCCTCGATCTTCAGGGACACCCCCTTGAGCACGGTGGTGCCGTGCTCCCCGCCGACGGGGAACGACTTGACCAGGTTCTCCGCCGCGATCACGAGGCGCCCTCCGCCCGCCGCACGAGCAGGAAGTACGAGTAGTACATGCTGTCGGCCGGAACGATCTCCTCCACGGCCAGGCCGGCCTGCGAGAGCTGGTCCTGGAGTGTGCTCCAGTAGGCCACCGACCGGAAGTCCGACAGCACGCGGTTGAGGAGGGCCTCGGCCTTGACCAGGGAGTTGCCCACACCGGACAGGTAGAGCTGGGTGTTGGGCACCGGGGAGGTCGAGCGTACGAGGACCTCCTGGACGTCCTCGAAGTCGGGGAAGTACTGGCCGATGACGTAGGTGCCCGTCGGCGACAGGACCTCACGGACCCGGCGGAAGAACGGGACGCGTTCCTCCTCGGGCATGTAGAAGATCATGAAGCTGCTCAGGACCATGTCGAAGCGGTCGGTGGTGCCGTGGTCGGTGAACCGGACCGATTCCACGCGTGTGTTCGGGTGCCCGGACAGCCGCTGGCGCGTGGCGTCGGCGACCTTCACCTGGGGTTCCAGCCCGACCACCCGGGCGGTGGGCAGGGTGGAGAGCACCGAGCTCATGTGCAGGCCGTCACCGCAGCCGATGTCCAGGACCGACGCGGGTGAGAGACGGCGGCAGAGCCGTTCGAACGAGCGCTTCGTGTAGAGCTCGTAGGCCAGGGCCCCGAGGTCGGAGTAGAACTTCTCGGAGAAGGAGGGCGCTACCTGGGCGTCGAACCTCATGCCCTCCAGTTCGAGGATGTACCGGCTGAGGACGATCAGGTACCGCACGTCCGGCCGGTGGAGCGGCCCGGACTCCCCGTCCGCCCCGGCCTTGCGGATGAGCCCTCGGACGAACACGTAGTCCTTCTCGGCTTCGGCGCGCGGGCGCGTGGCCGAGTCGCCGCCGAAGCCGGGGAATCCGGTGGTGTAGGCGGGTTCGGGGACGACGGCGCCGTCCACCCTTGCGGCGACGCCCAGTTCCAGGGCGAGCCGGAGGAAGTCGTCGAGGATCCGGGGGTCCGTGTCCGGGCGCGCGGACAGGTCGCCGTCGGGGAACTCCCGGTCCATGAGGGTGAGCACGATGTGCCGGAGGAACCCCTGGAGCTTGGACAGGAGGAGGAGCTGGAGCAGGGGTCCGCCGCGCAGGCCCAGCCCGTTCGCCGCCGCCAGCGCCGCGCGGACGACGTGCGTCTGCCGGGAGCGGAGCGCCAGGTCGTGCCGCCTGAGGGCGATCTCGCTGTGCCTCATCGGGCGGCCTCCAGCTCGTTCAGGGCCTTGAAGGTCACCTCGAGGTCCTCCTCGGTGTGCAGGCGGGACAGGAAGAAGCGGAGCCTGGCCTCGTCCTCCCGGACCGCCGGGTGCTGGATGGGCGCCACGTTGATGCCGCTGACGTGCAGCTGTTCGGAGAACCTCAGGGCGAGGGCGGAGTCGCCGGTGATGAGCGGGACCACGGGCGTTCCCCCGCTCTTGCCCGTGTCCAGGCCCATCTCCCTCAGGGCGCCGAGGAAGCGCTGGGAGATCCCGTGCAGCTCGTCGATCCAGTGGGGGTTCTCCTGGCACAGCCGGATCGACTCCAGGGCCGCAGCGGTGTTGGCGGGGGTCATACCCACGCTGAAGACGAAGCCGGGGAGGTTGTAGCGCAGGTACTCGACGAACCCGCGGCTTCCGGCGATGTAGCCTCCGCAGCTGTTGAAGGCCTTGCTGAGGGTGCCCATGTGGATGTCGACGCGGCGCGGGTCGACACCGAAGTGGCTGGCCACACCGCGGCCGGCGCGCCCCACGGTGCCGATCGAGTGGGCCTCGTCGATCATGAGGAAGGCGTCGTGGTGCTCCTTGATCCGTAGCAGCTCCGGCAGGGGGCACAGGTCGCCGTCCATGCTGTAGACACCCTCGACGACGATGACGACGTTGCGGAACCTGGGGCGCAGCCGTGCCAGCTCCTGTTCCAGGTTCTCCATGTCGTTGTGCTTGAAGGGCTTGCGCTTGGCGTCGGAGAGCAGCGCGCCCTGGATGAGGCTGTTGTGGGCCAGGGAGTCGTGGAGGATCAGGTCGTCCTCCCCGAACAGGTGCCCGAGGATGTTGACGTTGGTGCTGTGCCCGCCGACCTGCACGAGCGCGTCGTCCACGCCGATGAAGTCGGCGATCGTGCGCTCCAGTTCCCCGTGGAGACCGATCTCGCCGCCGATGAGCCTGCTCGCCGAGACCGAGGTCCCGTGCTCCGCGACGGCGTCGTCGACGGCCTTGCGGATTCGGGGGTGGCCGTTGGTGCCGAGGTAGTTGTAGCTGGAGTAGTTCACGAACGTGCGGGCGCCGACACTGATCGTGTTCGCGGCGACTCCGCGGTAGGCGGCGAAGTAGGGCAGGTCCTCCTGCCCGCGGAGGAAGTCCCCGAACTGGACGATCCTCTCCATCCGTGCGATGCCCTCGGGAGCCGCCGGGGCGTCCGCCGGGGTGTCCTCGACCAGTGCGTGCAGACGGAGTTCGAGGTCGGCGTAGGTGATGTCGTCCTGGAAGTCCTCCCACGGGTCGATCGCGCGGATCCGGGGATAGTTCTTGGCGAGGCTGGAGACGAGGTCCATGATCATGATCGAGTCGAACCCGAGGTCGTCGATCATGAGTTTTCCGGGGTCGATTTCGTGGGTTTCGTACGAGGCTATTTCGGCGACGGTTTTGAGCAGATCGGTACTCATGTTACTCGTGTGACTCATGGGGGCTCCAAGTCGTTCTTCACGGCTTCTGAGACACGTGTTCGTGAATGTGTTCCGCTGCTGATGCCGCCCCGTCGACTCCGGAGAGGAGTCCGCGGAGTTCCTGGGCGCGGGAGCGGGTGTAGGGGTCTGTGAGGACCTTCTCCACGGCATTCCGGAAAGAGTTTCCGGAAACGTTCCCGGGGGAGACGGCGACGGCGTTTCCGAAGCGGACGCAGTCCGCCACGTTCCACCGCTGCTCCATCTGCAGGCCGATTCCGACGAAGGGTTTTCCGGTCGTGACCGCGGTCTGCACGGTCCCCTCGCCCCCGTGGATCACGGAGGCGTCGATGAGGTCGCCGAGCAGGTGTGCGGGGAGGAGGTCGCGGACGTGGATGTTGTCCGCGACCTCGGGGAGGTCGCTCTCCTTCAGGTAGGAGGCGACGGGGGCGATGACGGTGACGGGCATCCGGGAGAGCTCGGTGAGTACCCGGAGCACCACCTCCCGGTTCCCCGAGCTGCCCATGGCGAAGTAGACCACCGGGCGTTTCGCCCGTGCCGAGGCCTCGGCGACGCGGACCACGTCCGGAGGGACCTCCCGGTCGATCCGGGCGAAGACCGGGCCGACCAGGCGGTAGTTCGCGGGCATCCGGTAGGGGCGCAGGTAGCAGGAGAGGGAGGTGATCAGGTTGAGGTCGGCGTCGAGCGCCTGGACGGTGCGACCGGGCAGCCCGACCCCGTGCTCGCGCGCGACCGCCCGGAAGGCCGCGGGCTTGTAGGTGGTCATCCGGGCGGCTTCCCGCAGGAGGGCGGCGGCGCCGGTGTTGACCGCCCGGGGGAGCGGGCCGCCCCCTTCGACGAGCGGCAGCGACCGCGTCTGGAGGATGTGGGGCCAGCTGTAGGCGAAGGGCTTGACGTAGACGAGCGGCACGCCGGCGGCACGGGCGGAGACGAACTGGCTGAGCGTCGTGCCGATCACGACCGCCGCCGGGCGCAGCGTGCTGATGAGGGCGAGTTCGCTGGCGACGCGGGTGCGGAGCATCGCGGTGGTGAAGGGGTGCCGGACCGCCTTCCCCTGATCGACGCGGATCAGCTGGTCCGCGTCTTCGTCGGTCAGCGCGGGGGTCAGGCGGTGAAACGTGAACCCGGCCTCTCCAATGAGGCCCGAGTATCTTTCGGAATACCCGGAAAAGACGCATTCATATTTTTCGCGGAGGTGCTTCGCTACCTCGATGGACCGGGTTGTCTCCGCGAGATTGAATGTCTCGGGGGCGAACAATATAACGCGCACCAGTAAACGCACCTAAGCAAAATTTATGGGACGCCAACGAAAGTAGCATTGGCGAATATAAGCGTCAAATGTGACGCGGATCACACCAAAAGTCTCATGTTTTGGAGGGCCAGGTGGGGAAGGCGTGGGGCGGGGTTGTTCTGCCGGGCCCGTGCGTGTTCCCTGGTAAAGGTTTTCCGTCCTCGGGGCGGAGGAATCGGTGGATTCACGTTCCGCTGTCACTTCTTGCAGTATTTCGACCACGAAGAGAAGTGTTGGATTCGTGTTTCTCGCTTTTCCGCGGTCATGTTGCGCGCTTGTTACCGCGAGGCGTCTTCAGTGTGCCGCTGCCGGGTCGCGGGGTGTTCGCAGCGGTGCACCGCCCGGGCGGCGGGCGGGACCGCGGCGTCCCGGGCGCGCCGATCCCCGTGTCCCCGTCCGGGCGGGCGACGCCCGGAGCGCCCGGTGCGGTTGTCCACAGGCCCTCTGCGGCGGATCCGCCCAACGCCTAACCTGGCCGGAACAGAGGAAACAGACGTCTGGGGGACAGCGATGACGGGACGGTACGGGGGCGGCCAGGGGCGCCGGTACGGGGGCGGCGGAGGCCGAGGCGGCGGGCGCGGGCCCGCGCCCGAGCCGATCCGCGGCGTCCGCGACGGGGCCCGGCTCTCCGAGGAACTCCTGCGCATGGACGGCGCCTCCTACGGCCGCTACAAGTCCCTCAAGGGGGACTGGGACTTCGGCGACTTCACCCTGACCGTGCAGCGGGTCCAGGCCGACCCCTTCGCGCCGCCCTCGCGGGTGCGCGTGCTCATCCCGGACGCCGGCATCCCCAAGAGCGCCTGGGGCGACCCGGTGCGCCGCCGCGCCACCGCCGACTACCTGGGGCGGCGCGCCCGCCGGCTCCTGCGCGGATCGCTGCTCAAGATCGACACCGGCGGCCAGGAGGTGATCGAACGCTCCTCCTGCCAGCTCACCGACGGCGGCATCGACCTGCGCATCGGCATCGACCTGCCCGGCAACGGCCGCCGCGTCGACGGCCGCACCGCCGAGCGGGAGCTGTGCCGCACGCTGCCCGGCCTGGTGGACGACCTGGACTGGGAGGAGGTCGACACCGAGGAGGCCGCGGCCTTCGCCGACAGCGTCGCCGACACGGTCGCCCTGCGCTCCCGGCTGGAGGAGAGGGGACTGGTGGCCTTCGTCGCGGACGGCGCCGTGCTGCCCCGGCGCAGCGGTGTCAGCGACGAACCCATGACCGGCGGCGCCGTGCCCTTCGCCTCCCCCGAGGGCCTGCGGGTCAGCGTCGACCTGCCGCACCGGGGCACGGTGAGCGGCATGGGCATCCCCGAGGGCATCACCCTCATCGTCGGCGGCGGCTTCCACGGCAAGTCCACCCTGCTGCACGCTCTGGAGCGCGGTGTCTACGACCACGTTCCCGGCGACGGCCGCGAATTGGTGGTGACCAGGGACGACGCCGTCAAGATCCGTGCGGAGGAGGGCCGCAGGGTCGAACGCGTGGACGTGAGCGCCTTCGTGCGCAACCTCCCCACCGGCGCCGACACGAGCGACTTCCGCACCGAGAACGCCTCCGGGTCCACCTCGCAGGCGGCCAACATCTGCGAGGCGGTCGAGGCGGGGTCGCGCACGCTGCTGGTGGACGAGGACTCCACCGCCACCAACCTGATGATCCGCGACGAGCGCATGCAGGCCCTCGTGCACGGCGACCGGGAGCCCCTGGTCCCCTTCATCGACCTCGTCCGGCCCCTGCGCCGCGACCACGGGGTGTCCACGGTCCTGGTCATGGGCGGCAGCGGTGACTACTTCGACGTCGCCGACCACGTCATCATGCTCGACGCCTACCACCCGCACGACGTCACCGAACGGGCCCGCGGGCTCGCCCACGAGCGCGTGGACGCGGACTTCGCCCTGCCGCGCCCCCGCGTGGTCGACCCCGCCTCCGTTGACGACAGCACCTCGCGGGGCCGTGGCCGGATCAAACGCCGCGACATGGACGTGCTGGTGTTCGGCGACCACGACGTCGACGTGCGCGCGGTGGAGCAGTTCGTCGACCCCGGACAGATCACCGGCGCAGGACTGGCCCTGCGCGAGCTGGTCGCCGGACGCCACCTGGACGGCGACCGCACCCTCGCCCAGGCGCTCGACTCCCTGGAGGAGGCCCTGGACAGAAAGGGCGTCACCCTGCTGGGCTCCGACTTCGGCGGCGACTACGCCCTGCCCCGCCGCTTCGAGGTCGCCGCCGTCCTCAACCGGTTGCGCTCGCTGCTGGTGGCCGACCCGCGGTGAGCCGTCGGAGCGCGGGCCGGGCCGGGCCGGGGTGTGGCGGTCCTCTCATGCCCCGGTTGCAGGAAGCTCCCTCCGCCGGTCGGGGTTGGTAGGGGTGTGGGTGAGCGTCCTCGCACGGCTCAGCCGGTCGGAGGTGCTCATTGCGCGCCGAC
Source organism: Nocardiopsis akebiae (assembly GCF_018316795.1). Lineage (NCBI taxonomy): Bacteria > Bacillati > Actinomycetota > Actinomycetes > Streptosporangiales > Nocardiopsidaceae > Nocardiopsis > Nocardiopsis akebiae. The sequence goes on along the minus strand of NZ_CP074132.1, from coordinate 5,053,539 downwards.
CGGCGGCGGTGGTGCCGTGGGGCGCGAGCGTCCTCACGCGGCTCGGTCGCTGGGCTGGCAGGTCGGTATTCTGGAGAAGCAGGGCACAGCCTCCCAGGCGGTGCGAATCGGGCCCTACCGGCCGTACTCCGGTGTCCGACCGCCGCGTGAGCGCGACCCTGTGACCCCGACCAGTTTTGGAGACGAGAACCCGGTGCGTGACTCCGCAGATCTGTACGAACTCCACCCAGGCTTCGAGGATGTCGCCGGACTGGCGATGCTGGTCTGTCTGGACGGCTTCGTGGACGCCGGACACGCCGGGCGCCAGATGATCACGTCGCTGTTCGACCGGTTCACCGCGGAGGAGGTCGCGACCTTCGACGCCGACCGCCTCGTGGACTACCGCTCGCGCCGTCCGACGATGACCTTCGTCGAGAACACCTGGACCGCCTACGACGCGCCCAAGATCGCCCTGTACCGGATGCACGACGACGAGGGCGCCCCCTTCCTGGTCCTGCACGGCCCGGAGCCGGACCGCGAGTGGGAGGCCTTCGTCGCCGCCGTGGGCAGCCTCGTCGACCACTTCTCCGTCACGCTGTCCGTCAGCGTCCACGGCATCCCCATGGCGGTCCCGCACACCCGGCCGGTCACGGTCACCCCGCACTCCACCCGCCCCGAGCTGGTCGAGGGGCACACCCCGTGGATCGGCCGCGTCGAGGTGCCCGGCAGCGCCACCTCACTGCTGGAGTACCGGCTCGGCGAGCGCGGCCACGACTTCGTGGGCTACGCCGTCCACGTGCCCAGCTACCTGGCCCAGGCCCAGTACCCGCGCGCGGCCATCGCCGCCGCCGAGTACGTGGCCGGGGCCACCGGCTTGGCCCTGACCACCACGGAGATGGAGGAGGTCGCCGCGGCTACCGACGTCGACATCGCCGAACAGGTCATGGCCTCCGAGGAGATCCAGCGCGTCGTGGCCAACCTGGAGCGCCAGTACGACGACATCATGTCCTCGCGGACCGACCCCCAGGAGCGTCCCACGCTCCCGCTGGCCGACGACGACGCCCAGCTGCCCACCGCCGACGAGCTCGGCGCCGAACTCGAACGCTTCCTCGCCGAGCGCGAGGGCGAGGGAAACGGATGACCGTGTTCTACCAGATGCTCTTCCGCTCGGTCCTGCGCCACATGGACGCGGAGAAGGTCCACCGGCTCAGCTTCGCCGCCCTGCGCGGCGTGACCTCCCTGCCCGCCGTGGCCTCCGCCATGAACGGTGTGCTCGGGCCGCGCGAGCCGGAGCTGACCGTGCACGCCCTCGGGCAGGAGTTCCCCGGCCCGCTGGGGCTCGCGGCCGGTTTCGACAAGAACGCGGAGAGCCCCTCCGGGTTGGCCGCGCTCGGCTTCGGCTACGTGGAGGTGGGCACCGTCACCGCCCAGCCCCAGCCGGGCAACCCCCGGCCGCGCCTGTCCCGGCTGGTGGCCGACCGCGCGATCGTCAACCGCATGGGCTTCAACAACGAGGGGTCTGCCCTGGTCGCCGAGCGCCTCCACCACCGGCGCGGCGGCCGCCGTCCCGTGCTCGGCGTCAACATCGGCAAGACCAAGGTCACGCCCGAGGAGGAGGCCCCCGCCGACTACGCCCTCAGCGCCCGGCGCCTGGCCCGCTACGCCGACTACCTGGTGGTCAACGTCAGCTCGCCCAACACCCCCGGACTGCGCAACCTCCAGGGCGTGGAGCAGCTGCGCCCGCTCCTGGCCGCCGTGCGCGAGGCCCTGGCCGAGGCCGGCCGCCCGGACCTGCCCCTCCTGGTGAAGATCGCCCCCGACCTCGCCGACGAGGACGTCGACGCCGTCGCCGACCTCGCGCTGGCCGAGGGGCTCGACGGCATCATCGCCACCAACACCACCATCTCCCGCGAAGGTCTGACCACCCCCGCGGCGCAGGTGGAGGCGGCCGGTGCGGGCGGCCTGTCCGGCGCCCCCCTCAAACGGCGCTCCCTGGAGGTGCTGCGCCGCCTGCGCGCCCGCGTGGGCGACCGGGTGACCCTGATCGCCGTCGGCGGGATCGAGACGCCCCTGGACGCCTGGTTCCGTATCCGCGCGGGGGCCAGCCTCGTGCAGGGCTACACCGGTCTCATCTACGGCGGCCCCCTCTGGCCCCGTCGCATCAACCGCGGCCTCGCCCGGCTGGTGCGGGCCTCCGGCCACCGCTCCATCAACGAGGTCGTCGGAGCCGACGTCCCCGCCCCGGTCGCCCCGGCTGCTGGTGGCGGGCAGGTGTCGGACCCCGCCGCGGCCACCGCCGGGGGCTGAGCCCGCAGTCGGAGCCCGCACGCGCGGACCCGTCACCGACGAGGCCGCTCGCGGCCCCGCCGCCCGGGGCCGCATCCGCCATCGAGGGGCGCGGCGCCACCGCACGGACGCGGCGGCCGGTGGGACACGCCACCGGCCGCCGACGCGCGTGCCGGTCCCCCCGGGCCTCAGGAACCGGCGGGCGCGGACAGCCCCTCGGGCGGGTAGCTCTCACCGGCCTCCGGGCCTTCGTAGACCTGGCTGACGGTCGCGAACTCGTACCCGTCGGCCCGCAGCCGCTCGATGATCTCGGGGACCGCGGCCAGGGTCGGCTCCAGGGTGTCGTGCAGCAGCACCACGCCCCCCGGTCGGGCCCCGCCCACCACGCTCTCCACGACCTCGTCGCGGCTCATGCCGGTCCAGTCCTCGCTGTCCTGGCTCCACAGGATCTCGGCCATGCCCTGACGGCCGATCTCCTCCAGTACCTCCGGCGAGCTGTCGCCGAACGGTGGCCGGAACAGCTCCACGGTGTGCCCCGTCTGGCGGCGCACCATCGCGCTCACCGCGGCCACCTGGTGGGCCAGCTCCTCGCCCTCGAAGGACTCGGGCATGCGCTCGTGCAGGTGGTTGTGGCTCCCGATCTCGTGCCCCTCCGCGTAGATCTGACGCGTGACGCTGGGCCGGGTCAGCGCCGGGTTGCCGTTGAGGAAGAAGGTGGCCGCCACCTCCTCCTCCGCCAGCAGGTCCAGCAGTCGCGGAGTCGTCGCGACCGGTCCGTCGTCGAAGGTCAGCGCGATGCACTTGGCCTCGGCGCAGTCCAGGTCGGGGTCTCCCGCCGAGACCACCCCCGGCGCCCGCGGCTCGGCCGGGGGCCGACTGTCGGGCGCCTCCACGGTCAGCACGGGCTCCTCCGCCATGGCGGCCTCCCGCGCCCGCTCGCCCAGGCCGGACAGCAGGGGCGCGGCCTCCTCGGCGGGCACCACCGCGACCATCCGCCCCGGCGCCGAGGACGGGGGGTGACCCTCCACTACCGGGGACAGGTCCCCGTCGTCGAACTCCACCACCAGGTCCCCGTCGGCGTTGAACCCCATCGAGTCGTAGGTGCGCATCACCGGGTGCAGCCCCCGCGCGTCCACCGACTCCTCGTCGGCGAACGAGGCCCGGACGATTCCGTTGAGCTCCCGGAGCGCCGCGTCGTCGGCCAGCAGCTCCGTGGAGTAGGCGGTGCGGCCGGTGGACGCGTCGTACCAGTACGTCCCGTACCCCTGGCGCAGCCCGTGGAAGTCCTCCTCGGTGCGGACCAGGCGCACGCCCAGAACCCCGTTCGCGGCGGCGACCACCTCCCAGTCGACGCCCAGGTTCACCGGGTCCCGGCTGGCGCCCCGGTAGTCGCGCACCTCCCGGTCCACCCGGGCGGCCAGGTCCTCGGCGAAGGCGTCGGCGCCCGCGAACACGGGGTAGGCGACGTCGATCGTGAGCCCCCCGGGCTTGTACGGGTGGTCCTCGAAGTCGGAGGCGTCCCCGCGCCACTCGGTGACCCCGTCCCCCGGCTCCGCCGCCACCACCGTGATCAGTTCCGGGTCCTCACCGCCCCCGGAGGCGATGCCCTGGGTGCCGCACGCGGCCAGGGGCAGGACCAGCGCGGCCAGCGCCGCCCCGGGCCACCGGGCTCTGCGCTCCCACGGCCGGTTCCCCCCGGCCCCGGGGCAGGGGGCGGCCTCGTTCGGGTGGACTCGAGTCGACGACAACACCGGACTCCCTCATCCCTCATCCCTCAGCGGGTGGCCAACACGGCTGCTGCTGGGAGCAACATAGGGGACGCCCCCACCCGTCCCGGGGCGGTGACCACATGTGGTCACCGCCCCGGGACGGGCGACGCGCCGGAGACCGGGGACGCCCGCGCGGGGCGCCCTACCGGCACCGCACGGTGCCCTCACACGGCTCCGCGCCCCGTGTGTCCCACCGGCCGCGGCCCCGAAGCCCTCCCGGGCCCATCCTCACCCCGGACCGCCCGCCGCGCCGTGACGCCGCGCCCTCAGACCCCCTCGGAAGCCTCCTCGGCCCCCTCAGCGGACTCCTCGGAGGGCTCGGCGCTCTCCTCCGGGGCGTCGGGGAACCCGTCCATGTAGGTCTCGCCGGGGGCCGTGGTCCCCAGCAGCTGGGACACCGTGACCATGGTGTACCCCTGCTCGTGCAGTTCCCGGATCGCCGTGCGGGAGGCGTCGACGGTGGTGCCGTGGATGTCGTGCATGAGGATGATCGCCCCGTCCGAAGCGCCCTCCAGCACCCGGTCGTGGATCACCGGGGCCTTGCGGTCCTTCCAGTCGAGGGTGTCCACGCTCCACAGGATCTGAGCCAGGCCCATGTCCGCGGTCACCGAGGCCACGCCCTCGTCGGTCGAGCCGTAGGGCGGACGCATGAGGTCCATGGTGTAGCCCGTCTCGCGGTACACCAGCGCCTGCACGACGTCCAGGTCCGCGCGCACCCCACCCGCGCCCAGACCGGCCAGGTCGGGGTGGTTCAGGGTGTGGTTGGCGATCTCGTGTCCCTCGGCGTAGGCGCGCCGCACCGTGTACGGGTGCTCCATGACGGGGTTGCCGGTGACGAAGAACGTGGCCCGCGCGTCGTACTCGGCGAGGGCGTCCAGCAGTTCCGGGGTGCGTCCGCCGGGGCCGTCGTCGTAGGTCAGCGCCACGCACTTGGTGCCGGGGTCGGAGCAGTCGACTCCGGGGTCCACCGCGGGCACCTGTCCGGGTACGGCGCCGTCCCCCTGGCCGTCCTTGTCGGCCCGGGGCGGGGCGGCGATGGAGAAGTCGTCCACGCCCACGGTCGCGGCGTCGCGCACGCGCAGGCCCAGTTCCGACAGCAGGCCCTCGGCCCGACCGGCGGCGACCACCGCGCGCGTGCGGCCCTCCTGCGCCGGGGCGACCTGCCCGGCGTCGAACTCCACGACCAGGTCCCCGTCGGGGTTGAACCCCACCGAGTCGTACAGGGAGCTGATCGGGTGGATGACGTCGGGGTCGGCCGGGCCCTCCCCGCTCCCGACGGCGTCGCGCACCAGGCCGTTGAGCTCCTCCAGCTGCTCCTGGCCGCCGACCAGCGCGGTGGAGGGGTGGTGCGCCGCGGTCTCGGTGTCGTACCAGTAGGTGGTGTACCCCTCCCGGGACCCCTCGGAATCGGTCTCCACCCGGGTCACGCGGACCCCGAGCAGGCCGTCGCGCGCCGCGGTCAGGTTCCACCCCGCCTCGAAGGAGACCGCGCCGGGGTTGGCCGCCTCGAAGGCGTGCACCTCGTCGGTCAGCTCACGCTCCAGGAAGTCGGCCAGCGGCTCGGCGTTGGGGATCACCGGGTATGCCACCGAGACGGAGATCTCCCCGTCGTAGGCCAGTTCGGCCTCCTCCACGCCCGCCACGGCGGCCGCGTCCACCTCGGTGAGTCCGTCGGGTTCGCCCGAGGCCGGGGGCGACGGCTCGCTCTCGGAGAGCGGCGCTCCCTGCGTCCGCGCCCCGGGTTCGGGCTCGCCGGAGGAACGGGTGGCCAACAACACCATGCCCGCCAGGATCGCCAGGGCTACCACGACCGTGATCAGGGGGTGGTCCGGTGCCATGGCGAGGCGGGGCTGCTTATTCACGAGGGAATCTCCACGTTCATCGCTCAGACGAACGTCCGCGGGGAGCAGAGAGGGCTCACCCGCGCAACGCTTGACTTCGTGTGTGACGCCGACCTGAGGACGGGGGTTCTCACCGTCCGGACCGTGCGCATGGGGCCGCATGCCGGGTACAGGGGCGAAGGGGGCCCTCCCTATACTTGCAGCCGTGGAAGGTACATGATCCACCCCCGCGTCCCGGGTCCGGCCCGGAACGAACGGGGCGGAACCATGTCGCAAGAGGGAACCCGGTGCGAGTCCGGGACTGCCCCGCAGCGGTATGGGGGAACGAACGTCGCCATGAGCACTGGTAGCGCCGGTCGCAGAGACCGGAAACCGGGAAGCGGCGGCCAGTAGGAGGAGCGGTGTCCGCACCGCCCGCGCCCCCGAGTCCGAAGACCTGCCTCCACCCGGCGACGCGCCCGCGGCGCCGGTGGTCCCGCGCCCCGAGGGAGGGCCGGAGGCGGTGGCAGGTCCGGTGCGCGCCCGCGGCGCGTCCGTCGGCGTGCCCGCCCCTCTCCTCCTCCCCGCGGCCGGTACCCGGCTTTCGACGAGGGAGAGAAGCTCATGACCACGACCCCCGCGCCTTCCGCGGCCCCGGGCGGACCACGTCCCTCCGTGCGCTCGACCGTGCACGGCTACCCGCGCATCGGCCCCGACCGCGAGCTCAAGCGCGCCTGCGAGTCGCACTGGAGGGGCCGCACCACCGCCAGGGAACTGGACGAGGTCGCCGCCGACCTGCGCCTGGGCGTCTACGCCCAGCTGCGCGAGGCCGGTGTCGACGACATCCCCTCCAACACGTTCTCCTATTACGACCACGTGCTGGACACCGCGGTCCTGTTCGACCTGGTCCCCTCCCGCTTCGCCCCGCCCGCCGCGGCGCCGGACCGTGAGGAGGAGCTGCGCCGCTACTTCGCGCTCGCCCGCGGCGAGCAGGGCGCCCCTCCGCTGGAGATGACCAAGTGGTTCGACACGAACTACCACTACCTCGTCCCCGAGCTCTCGCCCGGCACCCGTCCGCGCCTGGTCGGCGACAAGCCCGTCGCCGAGTTCCGCGAGGCCGCCGAGGCGGGCTTCCACACCCGCCCGGTCCTGGTCGGCCCGCTCACCTTCCTACTGCTGGCCAAGCCCGCCGAAGGCGCCCCCGAGGGCTGGGAACCCGTCCAGCTGCTCGACCAGCTCCTGGACGCCTACGCCCAACTGCTCGGCGACCTGCGGGCCGCGGGCGCCACCGAGGTCCAGCTGGACGAGCCGATCCTGGCCACCGACGAGGGCCGCGCCGCCGTCGGCCACCTGGAGCGCGCCTACCAGCGCCTGGGCGCGGTCACCGACCGGCCCTCCCTGCTGGTGTCCACCTACTTCGGCTCCATCGGCTCCGCGGCGCTGCGCGTCCTCAAGGAGTCCGCGGTCGAGGCGGTCGGCCTGGACCTGGTCACCGACGACGAGGGCGTGGACGACCTGGTGCGGATCTCCGGCCTGGGCGCCACCCGCCTGGTCGCGGGGGTGGTGGAGGGGCGCAACGTCTGGCGCACCGACATCCCGGCCGCCGTCGCCGTGCTCGGCACCCTGCTCGCCCTCACCGACGAGCTGACCGTGAGCACCTCCTGCTCCCTGCTGCACGTGCCCTTGGACCTGGACGCCGAGACCTCCCTGGCCCCCGAGCTGCGCGGGGCCCTGGCCTTCGCCCGGCAGAAGGCCAGGGAGACGGCCCTGCTCGGCCGCGTGCTGTCCGAGGGGGCCGAGGCCGAGTACACCGGACGGGGCGGCGTCCGTCCCCCCGCCTTCACCGACGCGCGCGTACGCGCCCGCCTCGACGCCCTGGGCCCGGACGCCTACGAGCGCCCGCGCGAGCGCGGCAGGCCCACCGACACCCCGCTCACCACGACCACCATCGGTTCCTTCCCCCAGACCGCCGAGCTGCGCCGCGCCCGCGCCGCGCACCGCAGGGGGGAACTGGCCGAGGACGCCTACAAGGCCGTCCTGCGCGAGGAGATCGACCGGGTCGTCGCGCTCCAGGAGGAGATCGGCCTGGACGTGCTCGTGCACGGCGAGCCCGAGCGCAACGACATGGTCCAGTACTTCGCCGAGCAGCTGGAGGGCTACGCCACCACTGAGAACGGCTGGGTGCAGTCCTACGGTTCGCGGTGCGTGCGCCCGCCGATCCTGTTCGGCGACGTCTCGCGCCCGGCGCCGATGACGGTCGAGTGGACCACCTACGCCCAGTCGCGCACCGACAAGCCGGTCAAGGGCATGCTGACCGGTCCGGTCACCATGCTCGCGTGGTCGTTCGTGCGCACCGACCAGCCGCTGGGCGAGACCGCCCGCCAGGTGGCCCTGGCTTTGCGCGACGAGGTCGCCGACCTGGAGCGCGCCGGGATCCGCCACATCCAGGTGGACGAGGCGGCCCTGCGCGAACTGCTGCCGCTGCGCTCGGAGCACCGGGCGCGGTACCTGGACTGGGCGGTGGGCTCCTTCCGCCTGGCCACGTCGGGGGTGTCGCCGTCCACGACCGTCCACACGCACATGTGCTACTCCGAGTTCGGGCTGATCGTCGGCGGCATCGAGGCGCTGGACGCCGACGTCACCAGCGTGGAGGCCGCACGCTCGCGCATGGAGCTGGTACGGGACCTGGGCGAGCGGGGCTACAGGCGCGGGATCGGCCCGGGCGTGTACGACATCCACTCCCCCCGGGTGCCCTCGGTGGAGGAGATCGAGGGGTCGCTGCGGCTGGCGGTCGCGCACATCGACGCCCAGAACCTGTGGGTGAACCCCGACTGCGGCCTCAAGACGCGCGGTTACGCCGAGGCCGAACAGGCCCTGCGCAACATGGTCGAGGCGGCCCGCCGGGTGCGCGCCGACCTGGCGTGAGCCCGGCGGTGTTCTTTCGGACCCCCGCTTCGCTCCGTCCCACCCGTCGCCCGCCACCGCCCTCAACGGACGCCCGAGGCGCGGTCCTGCTCGCAGTCCCACCTCCAGAACCCCGTTGACGCCCGAACCGGCCCCCGCAAGCTGAGGCCGATCCGAAAAGAGTTCCCGGGAGGCTGACGCACGGGAGGGGCCGCGGCGTTCGCCGCGGCCCCCTCGTGCCGTGTCCGGTCAGCCGCCTCAGGCGCCGACCAGGGCCAGCGCCTCGGCGCCGGCGTTGAGCATGATCTCCTCGACGTTGTCGGGCATGACCAGGTCCTCGGCGGAGGCGTCCTCGGTGAAGGGCGGGTGCATCTGGTACTGGACCCGGATGTTGAGGTTGGCGCTGCGGATCACCAGCGTGGCCTCGGGGATGTCCTCACCCAGGAAGTCGTACTTGGTGAGGACGTAGTGGGCCTCGTCGCCGAGGTCCACCTCCTTGTCCTCCTCCACATTCGCGGCGTCGTAGAAGGTGTTGTAGTCACCCTCGCCCCTGAGCTCCTGCACCGCGGTCTGGAAGTCGCTGGTGGCGGCCTCGACGGAGTCGGCGGCGGAGTAGGGGACCTGGTAGCTGATCTCGAACATCGCGTAGCTCTCGGAGGGGTTGCCCTCCGGGGCGGCGCCTTCGAGGCTCTCGCAGTAGGAGTTGTTGTCCTGGACGTACTTGTCGCCCTCGTCCTGGATCAGGAAGTCGGAGAGCACCTGGTCGGTGAAGGCCTGGCAGGGCTCGGCGGGGACGGCGTAGGGGGGCTCGCCCGCGGGGGCGGCGTCGGTGTCGGGCTCGGCCGTCTCACCGCCGCCGGTGGTCTCCTCCGTGCTCGGGGCGGGCTCGGGCTCGGGGGAGACGGTCTGCTGACCGCTGCCGTTGGTGACGAGCACGACCAGGACCGCGATGACCAGGACGACGATCACGGCGCCGCCGCCGATCACGACCCACAGGCCCGCCTTGTTGCCGCCGCCCCGGGGCTGCTGCGGCGGAGGGGGGTACCCGGGGCCGCCGGGACCGCCGCCGTAGGGCGGCTGGCCGCCCGCGTACATCTGCTGGTCCGGGGCGCCGGGGAAACCCGCGGGACCGCCGTAGGGCGGTTGGCCGCCGGTGTTGGGGTCGCCGTAGGGGCCGCCGTGGGGCGGTTGGCCGCCGGTGTTGGGGTCGCCGTAGGGGCCGCCGTGGGGCGGTTGGCCGCCGGTGTTGGGGTCACCGTAGGGGCCGCCGGGACCGCCGCCGTAGGGCGGCTGCCCTCCGCTGCTGTCCCCACCGCCGTATGGGTTCTGCGGCGGCTGGTTGTATGGTCCGTTTTCGCTCATGGCTCCCCTCGCCCGTGTGTGATGACCGTGTTGTCTGGGACGCGTGTGTGCGCCGTTGGGTTCTCACGACTTCCCGTGCGGCCCCGGAAGGGGCCACGGTGGCCGTGTGGGGGAGGCGCACCTGTCGCCACTGCCGTCCCGCGGGCGAGGGCGGGGGAGTGGGCGGGCGTTCCCCGCCTCCGTGCGGAGGTTGCGGTGGACCGGGGGACCGGCCACCGGGGCGGTGGCCGGACGGAGCCGAAGGCGTCCTTCGGTCCGGGCCGGGACGTGTGCATCCTAGCCGTGAGTGGTGTCCCCTGGGCAGGTCAGACCGGGGGTAGCGGGGCGAATCGTCACTGTTTTGTGTCGGTTGTGCAGGAACTCATCCCGCACGTGACGCAATCGTGACGCCGTTCCCCGCGCGGTCGCGCCCCGCGCGGGGTAATGGGGCGTCCGTCCAGGGCGCCGCCGGATCAGAACATCGAGATGTGCACGTGGTCGAAGTGGTTCTCGGTGATGCTGCCGCGGTCGGCCATGTCGCGCCAGCCCTCGTCGCCGCGGCGGATGTCCCAGATCTGCTGCCGGTAGATGATGTACATGATGCCGAGGCGGTCGGCGTTCTCCTGGGCCCACTCGGCGATCGCGTAGCCGCGGTCGATCTGCTCCTGAGAGGGCGTGTTCCCGTTGGGGTCCACCATGAAGTCGCAGGCGCGGCCCTTGGGGTGCTCGCCGACCACCCAGCCGCCGACCGCCCGGTAGCAGCCCACGCCGCCCACGTCCCTGCCCTCGCCGAACTCCTCGATGATCAGCTCGCGCATCTGCTCGGTGCGCGGGGTGATGTTGTACTGGCCGCCCATCGGCTGCACGGGGTGGTCCGCGATCATCTCCTGGACCTCCGCGCGGCGCCCCTCCAGCTCGTCCAGGTCCTCCTCGGCCGCGGCCAGCTGCTCCTCGGCGTTCTCCTGCGCGGTCTCGTCGCGCTCCAGGGCCTGGCTGAGCTGGTCGATCTTGTCCTGGTTGCTGGTGGACAGGTAGTCGATCACCACCGCGCGGTCGATGATCTCGTCGGGGTCGGCCTCGACGAACAGCGACATGGACAGGCCGATCCCGCTGCTGGTGTAGGTGGCCACCGCCAGGGCGCGCACCTGCTCGCGCGCGTCCTCCACGTCCTCGCGGGTGCTCTGGGCCCGCTCCTCGGCGCGCTCGGCCTCCTGGATGACGCCCTCCATGTCGCGCAGTTCGCCGTTGAACTCCTCGCTCAGGGTCTCCGCGCGGTCCTGGAGGGTGCTCATGTCCTCCGGCTCGGCGGGCACCGGCGCAGCCACCGCCGTGCCCTGGGGTGCGAACAGGAAGCCGCCCAGCACGGCCAGCGCCAGCGCGGTCACACGCGCGCGGCCCGGGCGCGCAGCGGCGGCGAGGAGCGCCGCCAGGGCCCGGGCGTGGTCCGGCCAGCTGGATTCGGGAGGGTCGGGAGCCCAGAAGTCGGCGAATTCGTCCACTCGGCTCAGGTCGTCGGGCTGCACGGTGCGGTCGCTCCTCGGGCCCGCGCGGCCCCCGGGCACGGGGGCTGAGCGGGCACTGTTTCTCGTCGTTTCCCCAGCGGGGCCGACAGCCGCGGGAGCGGCCTCCGGCCCTGGCCTCCCGCGCACACCCGGGAGCCGGGGGCGAGAGTAAAGGGACCGTCACGAGTGTAGGCACTCGCGCGGTTATTCGGGAGGGACGGGACGAATCCACCGTGCCGCGAGGGCCCCGATGTGGTGGAGGTAACCCGATCCGAACAGCGAAATCGGGTGAACCGACCCTTTTCCCCGTGGTTGAGTAGGAAACGTGAAGGCTTGTGCGCACGACCCAGCGACCACCGCGCCCACGCGGTCGGACACCGCCGAGCGGTGTCCTCCGCTGCCCGGCGGGCGCGGTCGTGTCCGCCCGGTCCCGTGTACCCGCCCTCAGCCCCCGGACACCGGGGGCTGAGGCCCCCTCTCGAACCGGCCCCGGTCCGCGGGTCGGTTCGGGCGCCCACGGGGTTCTGGAGGTGGCTGAGGCGGGTTTCCGCGGGGAACCGCGCCGTAGGCGTCCGTTGAGGACGGTGGCGGGCGAAGGGTGGGGCGAAGCGGAGCGGAGGTCCCAAGAGGCACCGACGCCGAGGTCGGCGCGTCCCCCGACCGGCCGTCCCGCGCGGGCGGGCCGCCACCGGCCCCGGCGCGCCGCCGCCCGCGCCCGCGGGGCGCTTCCGTACGCTCGGACGCGGGCGACGGGCCCGCGCCGGACCCCGCCGGGCGCCACACCACCGCCAGACGTCGATGGGAACACCGTGATTGACGCAGTGGGCCTCCACAAGGCCTACAGATTGAAGAAGCACCGGGTGACCGCCCTGGACGGGGTCGACCTGCACGTCGAGCCCGGCGAGATCTTCGGTGTGGTCGGCCAGAGCGGCGCGGGCAAGAGCACCCTGCTGCGCTCGGTCAACCTCCTGGAGCGCCCCGACGCCGGAACGGTCCGGGTCGACGGCGAGGAGCTGACCGCGCTGCGCGGCGCGCGGCTGCGGGTCGCCCGCCGCCGCATCGGCATGGTGCACCAGCACTTCGCCCTGCTGTCCTCACGCACCGTCGCGGGCAACGTGGCCTTCCCCATGGAGGTCTCCGGCGTCGACCGCGCCCGCCGCAGGGGGCGCGTGGGCGAACTCCTCGAACTCGTGGGCCTGGGGGACAAGGCGCGCGCCTACCCCTCCCAGCTCTCCGGAGGCCAGAAGCAGCGGGTGGGCATCGCCCGCGCGCTGGCCTCCGACCCCAAGGTGCTGCTCAGCGACGAGGCCACCTCCGCGCTCGACCCGGCCACCACCGACGCCATCCTGGCCCTGCTGCGACGCCTGCGCGACGAACTGGGCCTGACCATCCTGCTGATCACCCACGAGATGGACGTGATCAAGAGGATCTGCGACTCCGCGGCGATCATGGAGAACGGCGCGTTCCTGGAGTCGGGCCGGGTGCTCGACCTCATCGGCACCCCCGGCTCGCTGCTGGCGCGCTCGCTCTTCCCGCTGCCCGCGCACGGCGGGCCCGACACGGTCTACGTCACCTACCCGCGCTCCTTCGACGAGCCGCTCATGTCCGAGCTCACCCGCCGCTTCGACGTGGACGTCAACATCCTGGGCGGCGGCGTGGAGGAGGTCGCGGGGCAGTCCGTGGGCCGCCTGAGCGTGGACCTGCGCGGCGACCGCCGCGACCAGGCGCTCGCCTACCTGTCCGAGCACGGCCTGCTGGTCGAGGAGGCCCGCAAGTGAGCACCGACCCCACCGACGTCCCGCACCTCGCCGCCGCCACAGGGGGAACCGGTCCCTGGGACGCCGTCGTCGCCTTCGTCCAGGCCTGGCCCGCCATGTGGCCCGACCTGTGGCTGGGCACCCTGGACACCGTCTACATGGTGTGGTGGGCCACCGTCGTCAGCGTCCTGTTCGGCCTGCCGCTGGGCGTGCTGCTGGTGGCCACCGACCGGGGCGGGCTCATCCCCGCACCCGCGGTGCGCGCCGTGCTCAGCGCAGTCGTCAACATCGGCCGCTCCCTGCCGTTCATCGTCCTGATGGTGGCCGTGCTCTCCCTCACCCGCCTGCTGGTGGGCACCACCCTGGGCCCCACGGCCGCGATCGTTCCCCTGAGCATCGGGGCGATCCCCTTCTTCGCCCGCCTGGTGGAGACCTCCCTGCGCGAAGTGGACCGCGGGGTCGTGGAGGCCGCGCACGCCATGGGCACCCGCCGCGTCACCATCGTGGGCAAGGTGATGCTGCCCGAGGCCATGCCCGGCCTCATCGCGGGCCTGGTGATGACCGTGGTCACCCTCATCTCCTACTCGGCGATGGCCGGCGCCATCGGCGGCGGCGGTCTGGGCGATCTGGCCATCCGCGAGGGCTACCAGCGCTTCAACGACCACTACCTGTGGGCCACCGTCATCCTGCTCATCGTCATCGTGCAGATCGCGCAGAGCCTGGGCGACCTGCTGGTGCGTCGCCTGGCGCGGCGCTGAGGCGACGGGGTACACCAGAGAACGACCCCCTCCCCCCACGAGTTGTCCCGGCGACACGGAGGGAGACGGCGATGACCGAGTACGCGAGGAGGCGCGCGGTGCGGGCCGCCGCCGCGGCGACGGCGGTGGCCCTGTTGGCGGCCTGCGGCAGCCCCAGCGAACGGGCGCGGGAGGAGACCGGCGGGGAGGACGCGACCGTCCTGCGGATCGGCGCCACGCCGACGCCGCACGCCGAGATCCTGGAGTTCGTCGACGAGAACCTGGCGGCCGACGCGGGGCTGGCCCTGGACGTGTCCGTCTACACCGACTACAACCAGCCCAACGCGGCGCTGGCCGAGGGCGAACTGCACGCCAACTACTACCAGACGCGGCCCTTCCTTGAGGAGTACCTCCAGGGCAACCCGGACGCCGACCTGAGCTACGTGACCGACGTGCACCTGGAGGCCTTCGGCGTCTACTCGCAGGAGCTGACCGACCTGGCGGACCTGCCCGAGGGCGCGCAGATCGGCGTGCCCAACGACACCTCCAACATGGGCCGGGCGCTGGACCTGCTCGACACCGAGGGGGTCATCACCCTGGCCGACACGGGCGAGGAGGCGCCCTCGGTCGACGACATCGAGGACAACCCGCTCGGCGTCACGGTCACCCCGGTGGAGGCGGCCCAGCTGCCGCGCTCGCTCCAGGACCTGGACGCGGCGGTGGTCAACGGCAACTACGCCCTGGAGGCCGATCTGGTCTCCACCGCCAACGTGCTGGCCTGGGAGGAGACCGAGGACAACCCCTACGCCAACGGGCTGGTGGTGGCCACCCACGACATCGGCGACGAGGAGATCGCCCGGCTCGACGAGCTCCTGCACAGCGCCGAGGTGCGCGCGTTCATGGAGGAGCGCTGGCAGGGCGTCGTGGTCCCCGTCGGCGGGGAGGGCACCTGAGGGCGGCATCGCCGAACCGTCTCCGGCACCGCCTGCCCGTAACGTTTGGATTGCGGTGCCGAGGCTGTTGATTGACATCAAGGTACTTCTCTGTTTCTTTTATGGGAGCGCTCCCAAAACGATGTCCCCTCGTCATGGAAGGTGCGTACACCAGCAGTGAACAACCGCAACGATTTCCCTGAGGGCTTCCTCTGGGGGGCGGCCACCGCCTCGTTCCAGATCGAAGGCGCCACGACCGCCGACGGCCGCGGCCGCAGTATCTGGGACACCTTCGCCGAGACCCCCGGCAAGGTCCTGGGCGGAGACACCGGCGACCCCGCCGACGACCACTACAACCGCTACGCCGACGACGTCGCGCTCATGAGCCAGCTCAACCTGGGCGCGTACCGCTTCTCCGTCGCCTGGCCGCGGATCATCCCCGAGGGCACCGGCGCCGTGAACCAAGCCGGGATCGACTTCTACGACCGCCTGGTGGACACCCTCCTGGCGGCCGGGATCCAGCCCTGGGCGACCCTCTACCACTGGGACCTGCCCCAGCCGCTGGAGGACGCGGGGGGCTGGCCCCACCGCGACACCGCCTACCGCTTCCGCGACTACGCCCAGGTCGTGGCCGAGGCCCTCGGCGACCGCGTCAGCAACTGGATGACCATCAACGAGCCGTGGTGCTCGGCCTTCCTCGGCTACGAGAACGGTCACCACGCGCCGGGCCACAAGGACCCGGCCGCGGCCCTGGCCGCCGCCCACCACCTGCTGCTGGGCCACGGCCTGGCCGTCGAGGCGATCCGCTCCACCGGGCACCCCGCCCGGGTGGGCCTGGCCCACAACCAGGCGGTCATCCGCCCGCACGGGCCCAGCGCCGCGGACGCCCGCGCCGCCCGCCGCGCCGACGGCGTGCGCAACCGCGTCTTCACCGACCCCCTGCTCAAGGGCCGCTACCCCGCGGACGTCAGGGAGGACCTCGCCGGCGTCACCGACTTCTCCTTCATCCAGGACGGCGACCTGGAGATCACCTCCGCCCCCCTGGACTTCCTGGGCGTCAACTACTACTCGCCCGAGTTCGTCGCCGCCTCGGCCAAGGGCCTGGACCCCGCGCTGGTCAGCGGCGAGGGCGGCGCCTGGCTCGGCGCCGAGCCCGAGGAGGTGCACGTCTCGCAGGGGCTGCCCGTCACGCACATGGGCTGGGAGATCGACCCCACCGGCCTGTACGACGTGCTCTCCCGCCTGGCGGGGGAGAGCGGCGGCATCGACCTCTACGTCACCGAGAACGGTTGCGCCTTCGAGGACACCGTCACCGAGGCCGGCGAGGTCAACGACACCGACCGGATCGACTACTACGAGGGCCACCTGAGGGCGGCCAAGGAGGCCGTCCTGGCCGGAGTGCCCCTGCGGGGTTACTTCGCCTGGTCGCTCCTGGATAATTTCGAGTGGGCGTGGGGATACTCCCGCCGGTTCGGCATCGTGCACGTCGACTACGAGACGCAGCGCAGGATCATCAAGGACAGCGGTCACTGGTACGCCGAACTGGCCAAGACGGGGCAGTTCCCCGAGCGCCGGTAACGCGTCCCGTGGACGCCGCCCGCCGCGCGGCGGGCGGGTGCCCGCGGAGGAGGTCCTGCGCACCGCGGAAGGACCGTGGGGTGTCCCGAGGGGCACCCCACACAGTCGTTCCGGGCGGGTATGACCGTGGATGCCCGTCGCACACGCCGCCGCCCCGGGGAAGCAGTCCCCGGTACGGCGGGACACGATCCCAGAGGGAGCCTCGAAGTGGCCAAGACCGGTGCTGGTCGGAAGCGTCCGACCCTGGAGATGGTGGCGCAGCGCGCCGGGGTCGGACGAGGGACCGTCTCGCGGGTGATCAACGGGTCCGCGCAGGTGAGCCCCCGCACACGGGAGGCCGTGCACGCCGCGATCGCCGAACTCGGCTACAGCCCGAACCAGGCCGCGCGCACCCTGGTCACCAGGCGCACCGACACGATCGCGCTGGTCGTCTCCGAGCCCCGGGACCGGCTGTTCTCCGACCCCTTCTTCGCCGACATCATCCGCGGCGTGAGCTCGGTCCTGCACGAGCGCGACCTCCAGCTCATGCTCACCACGGCCCGGACCGAGGCCGAGCACAAGCGCGTGGGCGACTACCTCAGCGGCTTCCACGTGGACGGCGCGCTGCTGATCTCCCTGCACAGCGACAACCCGCTCTCGGCCCGCCTGGCCGAGGCCGGGGTGCCGGTCGTCCACGGCGGCCGCCCGCACTCGCCCGAACAGCCCGCGCCCTACTGCGTCGACATCGACAACATCGGCGGGGCCCGGATGGCCATCCGCCACCTCCTGGAGCGCGGCTGCCGACGGGTGGCCGCCATCACCGGCCCCCTGGACATGAACGCCGGTGTGGAGCGCCTGCGCGGCTACCGCGAGGTCATGGCCGCCGCCGGGCTGGAGGTGGACGACCGGCTCGTCGTGCAGGGCGACTTCAGCGTGGAGGGGGGAGCCGAGGCGATGGAGCGGCTCCTGGACACCGGGCTGGAGCCCGACGCGGTGTTCGCCGCCTCCGACATGATGGCGCTCGGCGGGCTGCGCGTGCTGCGCGCACGCGGTCTGAGCGTGCCGGGGGACGTGGCCCTGGTGGGCTACGACGACACCGTCATGGCCCAGCACAGCGACCCGCCGCTGACCACCGTCCACCAGCCCACGGTGCAGATGGGGCAGGAGATGGCGCGGCTGCTGGTGGACGTGGCGATCCCGCGCACGGCGGAGGCCGAGACCGTCATGCTCGGCACCCACATGGTCGTGCGCGAGTCCGGCTGAGCCGCGGGGCCTCCCGGCGCCCCCCGAGCCCGCGCACGCGCCCTCCCGCAGCGCTCTGACCCGCCCGTTCACGCCCTCCCGGGTGGACGCGGCGCGGTGACTGTGCAAGGCTGGTCGCGATTTCGCGGGAGACGGTGGGAGCGCATGGAGCGGGAGCCGACACACAGCCGGTGTGCGATTTCCTCGTGCGGATGGTGCGAACGGGACGGCGTCGAGTGCCGGTTCTGCTCCGGCACGGGCTGGTGGCGGCCCGAGCGGCCGCATCGCGACGGCAGCGGGGTGATCGTCTGGCTCCGCGTCGACGAGCCCTGCCGCGGGTGCGCGGGCACGGGCAAGGAACACAGTCCCACCGCCGCCCTCTGAGCGGGGGCGCGCCGCCCCTTCCGCGGTGGACAAGGAGAAGCACATGCGCTGGGTGACCTATCTGTCGCCGAGCGGCGGCAGCGAGCGCGCCGGAGCCCTGGACGACGGCGACGTGCTGGGCAGCCCCGACCCCGTCCGCCTCGCCGACCTGCTGGAGGCGGGCGCTGACGCCCTGGCCGGGGCCCACGAACGCGCCGTCGCCGCGCCGATCGAGATCATCGTCGAGCCGGAGGCGCGCATGTGCGCCCCGCTGGTCCCGGCCGAGCCGGTGCCGGTCCGGGCGGGCGACGACGTCTGGCGGGTCCCCCCGGAACTGGTGCGGGGCTCGGACGACGCCGTGCCGCCCCGGGCGAGGTCGGCCCGCGTGGGCGTGGCCGCCGTCGCCGGGGGAGGGGCGCCGGTGAGCGCCTACACGCCCGCCTGCCTGTGGCTGGACGGCGAGGGGCAGCCGGTTCAGCTGACCCTGGGGCCGGTGCTGACCACCGCCGACGAGCTGCCCGGGCAACCGCTGAGCGTGAGCGCCTCGGTGGAGGAGGGGGAGTTGGGCCGCGGCCTGGCCGACCCCGCGCACGAGTGGCTGGTGTCGGGCCCCGGGCGGGTGCGCGCGCTGCTGCCGGTGGCGACACCGCCGCTGGAGACAGACGACGAGCTGTTCGTGGACGCCGACGTCCTGGGCACCTTCGAGGTCCGGGTCGGTTCCCAGGTCTGACCGCGACCGCGGGCGGACACGCGTGTTCCCCTTGGGCCTCCGCTTCGCTTCGGCCCGTGTTCGGGCGCCCAAAGAGCGGGAACCTTCGGCGCCTACACCGGGTTGGCTCGTTCCTCGCAAACCCGCCTCCGGCACCTCCGGAACCCCGCGGGCGCCCGGACGACCCCTCAGTGCCTGAGACCCGGTTCGAAGAACTGGCTCTACGGGGTGAACTCCCAGTGCCAGGGCTCGAAGCCGCCCCGGGCCCAGGGCGGGTTGTGCCAGCCGTGGGCGGGCGCGTGGGCCAGCATCCACTGGTGCTCGGCGGTGCCGAGGCTGTTCACGCCGCCGCACAGGTCCACGGCCAGGCCCAGGCCGTGCTGGCTGGTCCCGGGCCGGGCGGCCATGCCGGGCAGCATCTCCTGGAACAGGCGCACCTGTTCGTGGTAGGGCCGGTAGGAGTCGGCCACGCACATCGGCCGTCCGAACGCCTCGCGGTAGTCCCCGTCGAGTTCGATGAAGGCCTCGGCCGCGTCGGCGCGCAGCCGCTCGCCGGGCTGGGGCAGGGGGCACAGCACAGACTCCGGTATCCGCCCGTTGGCGTGCGCGGTCGCGACGCCCCCGGTGCAACCGTGGCCGGCGCTTTCGTCGGCCGCGATTTCCTCCCCGCCCTCCTTTTCCTTCTCATCATCGTGCCAATAGCCATTGTCGTCTTTTTCGTCCTCCGCCGAAACGGCGGTGACGGCGGCCTCCGCCGACCCCCCGGAGGAGTTCGCCGCCCGCGCGTCGCGCAGGGCCTCCTCGCGGCGCCTCTCGGCGGCCTCGGCGTCGCGCACCTCCGCGAGCCGGGCCTCCAGCCGGGTCTGCTCCTCCAGCAGGTCCTCCAGGGCCGCCTCCTGGTCGGCTACGGCCTCCACCGCGTCCTCCCGGGCGCTCTCGGCGTCCTCGACCGCCTCGGCCTGCTCCGCCTGCGCGGTCTCGGCGATCCCGGCGAGGGTGTCGGTGGCCACCCGCGCTGCCTCGGCGCGGCCCACGTCGGCCTCCCGGTGCGAACCGAGCAGGGTGAGGTAGGCGCCCCGTTCGAGCATCCCGGCGGGCCCCTCGGGTCCGGCCCAGGCGGTGACCATGCCCAGCCCACGGCCCTTGTAGGCGGTGGCGGCCTGCCGGGCGGCGGCCAGACGGGCCGCCTCGCCGCGCTCGTCGGCCTCTTCCGCGCGCTCCCGCGCCTCGCCGCTGCGCTCGGTCAGCTCGGTGAGGCGTTCGCGCTCGGCCTCGTAGTGCTCGATCTTCTCCGACGCCTCCCGGCGCAGCGTCTCCATGCCCGCGCGCAGCGCGGCCAGTTCCACCTGTACGCTCCCCAGCGCGGTTCCCGCCGAGTCGCCGCCGGATGCGGCGCCGGGCGCGGCGGTGGAGAGGCAGAGCAGTACCGCGAGGCCGGCCGGGAGCGCGGTACTGACCGAAAAGGCGCGCACGGAGGGTCCGCGGGTTTTCCCGCGGCCCGGACCCTCCGCTTTCCAGATGTCACCGAGCGTGTTCGATTCAGGGCGTGACGAGGTACGCATTTCCGCTTCCTCCCCGGGACCTGCGTCTACCGTCTTGTCACGATGTCATGTCAGTGGGGTGTTGATGGGGAAGCTGGCGGTGTGTCCAAAAAGTTACCTCAGTCCCGGGGTGGTTTCGGACGCTATCCCTGACCTGCTGCATCGGCCATAATGCCGACAATGGCGGGCATTATGTACCGTTCGGGGGAAGAAGATCCCGCCGATCGCCGTCAAACAGCCGAAGCGAGTCCTTCGCGCCCATTGGTACGCTATCCACCGCACGCGCACCTACGGAGATCTTCGGGTGCGCGGCTCCTCTCATCCCAGGCGAGTCCAGCGGACAGTCTTCACATCTCCCCACATTCCCGCCGCTTCCGGCTCGGCGGACCTCCTGGTCTGTACCGGTTTCCCCGAAGAGCCTTCGGACGGAGCGGTCAACCCCTGGGGTCCAACCAGCCGCTCGAAGCGGTGACACGAAAGGTTGCGAGGGTCCGTGTCGACACGAGCGACGAAAAACGGGGCCGGCGCGCAGAGCGAGGCAGCGCAGGCCGAACATGCCGATGCCACGCCCAAGCGCAGAGCCGACTGGTGGCGGCCACGTAACTGGCGGGTGCGCTCCCGACTGGTGGCCCTCATCGTCATCCCCACCGCGGTAGCCCTGGTACTCGGCGGCCTGCGGGTCTACGAGGCGGCGGTCTCCACCGTCACCCACGCGCACATCCAGGACCGCGCCGAGGTCGGCGTCCTCATCGTGGAGCTGGCCAACCAGCTCGGCCACGAGCGCAGCGCCAGCGCGGTCTACATCTCCGACAACGCCGACCCCGCCCGGCGCTCGGACGAGCTGCGCCAGCGGATGGAGGAGGAGCGCGACGCCTCCCGCGATCTGCAGCAGACCCTCACCGCCCGCCTGGACGACATGGGCGAGGTGGACAACGAGACCGCCACGAGCCGCCTGACCAGCATGCGCACCCAGCTCTCCACGCTGGACGCCCTGCGCACCGAGGTCGACGAGACCCGTATCACCGTCCTGCCGGTGGTCACCAAGTACCGCACGATCACCCGCTCGATGACCGAGTTCAACCAGACGATGGCGGACGAGACCGGCGACACCGACCTGCGCGAGAGCGTGCGCACGCTGACCGCGCTGTCCACCGCCCGGGACCAGCTCTCCTACGAGACCGCGCTGATGGGCCACTCCCTGGCCCGCAACACGATGACCGGCGGTATCGCCGAGGCCATCGACTCCGCGCGCGCCCGCTACGAGAGCGAGATCTCCAACTTCGTCCAGGCCGCCTCCGAGGAGCAGCGGCAGATCTTCGACGACAACTTCACCGGCCTGGAGGTCAGCCAGGTCTCCACGATGCGCATGCGCGTGATGTACCGCGCCGACCGCGGCGACGACCTCACCGGTGTGACCGCCAACGACGGCCCCGAGGACTACCGCGAGATCGCCGACGTGGCCCTGGGACGCCTCCAGACGGTCGAGGAGGGCATCGCCGAGGGCATCGCGGCCGACGCCGACTCCCTGCGCGACGAGGCCATGGGCCGCGCCCTGATCGACCTCTTCGTCGTCGCGGCCGTGCTTCTGGCGGTCTTCGTCCTCACCTCCCTCGTGGTCCGCTCCCTGGTGCGCCCCCTGCGCGCACTGGAGGACGGCGCGCGCCGGGTCGCCGAGCGCGACCTGCCCGACGCGATCAACCGGATGCAGGAGGCCGGGACGGTCCCCGAGAACGTCAAGGTCACCCCGATCGAGGTCGACACGCACGACGAGATCGGCGAGGTGGCCCGCGCCTTCGACGACGTCCACCGCGTCGCGCTCACCCTGGCCTCCGACGAGGCCGCACTGCGCAGCAACGTCAACGCGATGTTCGTCAACCTGTCCCGCCGCAGCCAGACCCTGGTGGAACGGCAGCTGCGCCTCATCGACGGCCTGGAGCAGTCCGAGCAGGACGCCGACCGCCTCTCCGACCTGTTCCAGCTGGACCACCTCGCCACGCGCATGCGCCGCAACAACGAGAACCTGCTGGTCCTGTCCGGCCAGGACAACACCCGCAAGTGGGCCCAGCCCGTCCCGCTGGTCGACGTCCTGCGCGGCGCCGTCTCCGAGGTCGAGCAGTACGAGCGCGTCAACGTGCGCGCCCCCTCCCACATCTCGGTGCTCGGCCGCCCCGTCAACGACGTCATCCACCTGGTCGCCGAGCTGGTGGAGAACGCCACCTCGTTCTCCCCGCACGACACCGAGGTCCTGGTCAGCGCCAAGACCCTCGACAACGGCGGTGTCCAGGTCGACGTCACCGACAGCGGCATCGGCATGGCGCCCGAGGACATGGCGGCGATCAACGCCCGCCTGGCCGCCCCGCCGGTCATCGACGTCGCGGTCTCGCGCCGCATGGGCCTGTTCGTGGTCTCGCGCCTGGCCCACCGCCACGGCGTCAAGCTGCGCCTGGAGGAGGCCCACGGCGGCGGAACCACCGCGCACGTCATCTTCCCGCCCGACCTGCTGATCACCCCGGTCGAGGGCCAGCACGCCCTGGGCGGCGCGGACAGCCGCCCCGAGCTCACCTCGGGCGCGCCCAACACCTACGCCGACGCCGAGGCGGCCTTCGCCTCCACCCCGGCGCCCGTCGAGCCGAACGACCCATGGCAGACCCAGGAGAGCGGCAGCGTCCCCGGCGACCTGGGCGGCCTGCCCAGGCGCCAGCCCACCGGATCCCACACCGAGGAGCACCCGCCCAGCGGCCAGGACCTGTGGGGCAACACCAGCACCGGTTCGGTGTGGGACACCACCAGGGGAGCCGGGACCACCGGAGGTTCCCCCGGCGGCGCCAACGGCCGTCCCGTGGTCGACCCCTACGACGCCTCCGAGGACGACGAGCCCCAGCGCCCGCAGCCCGAGACCGGCGGACGCAACTTCTTCGACCCGAGCCCCCGCGGCGACTCCCTCGGCGGCGGCTCCGTGGGCCGCTCGTCGGACACCGGGTCCTTCAGCAGGCCCTCCGACACGGGCGCCTTCCGCCGCCCCACCGGAGACACCGGCGAGTTCCGCCGGCCCGCCACCGACACCGGCGCGTTCCGCTCCACGGCGAACGAGTCCTACGACGCGTTCGGCGGCGCGGGCGCGCACTCGGGCGGCCACACCGGAGCCCCCGCCGGCAACGGCGCGTCCTCGGGCAGCGGAGCCTTCTCCGACAACGGCTCGGGCCACGCGTTCGGCGGCCGCGACACCGGCGCCCACGAGCGCCCCGCGGCCCGCGAGCGCGACGACAACACCGAGACCTTCCCGGCGGTCCCCTCGTCCCAGGACGGCGGAAACTGGCGCTCCGGCGGTATCGACTCCCGCGAGGGGTACGGCTCGACCGCCTACCTCTCCCGCCGCTACGGTGGCGCCCAGGGGCCGAACAACACCGTCGTGCCGCCCACCCCGTCGGGTGCGGAGAGCGACTCGCTGCCGATCTTCGACGCGATCGAGTCCAACTGGTTCAAGCGCCGCAGCGGCGGCCCCACGGTGGACACGACCGAGACCGGCCCGATCCGGCAGGTCCCGGCGGCCCAGGAGCAGCGCCCCCCGGCCAGCACCGACCAGGCGCCCCGCTCCACCCAGGAGTGGACCTCCGAGGCCGACCGCGGCTGGAAGGCCGCGCGGACCGCGGCGGAGCCCAAGGCGGACGGACTGACCACCTCGGGCTTGCCAAAACGCGTTCCCAAGGCAAACCTTGTTCCGGGGACGGCGCCCAAGCCGGAGAACTTCAAGCAGATGCCCACGCGCAGCGCGGACCGCGTCCGCAACCGCTTCTCCGGTTTCCAGAAGGGCGTCCGCGAGGGACGGGACCGGCTCGGGGAAGGCTCGACGGAGGGGTGACCTCAGTGGAACCTGGCGGGACGGGGTCCCCCTTAATCCCGGGGGCTGGATGCAATAGCATCTACCGAGCTTCTCGGACGCGTCTTACCCACAGCTCGACGAGAGCAGAACACCAGACTCCCGGCCACCCCCACGGGAGGGGCCGGGCAGTTCGTAGAGGCAGTGCTGTCACATGCCGTGCCGGCGGTAGCAGTGCCCAGAGACCAGCCGGCGAAACTGGACAGGAGATCAGATGAGTCGACAGGTGAATGAACTCAACTGGTTGATCACTGACTTTGCCGACCGCGTCCCCGACGTAGCCCACGCGATCGTCGTCTCCTCTGACGGCCTTCCGTTGGCCTCGTCGGCGGGCTTCCCAGCGGACCGGGCCGACCAGCTGGCGGCCATCGCCTCCGGTCTGTCGAGCCTGACGCAGGGCGCTGCCCGGGTGTTCGAGGGTGGAGCGGTCGCCCAGACCGTCGTGGAGATGGAGCGGGGGCTGATGCTCATCATGGCCATCAGCGACGGCTCCTGCCTGGCGGTCCTGGCGTCGGCTGAGAGCGACCTGGGCCTGGTCGCGTACGAGATGACCCTGCTCGTCGAGCGGGCGGGGCGGGCGCTGACACCAACGGCGCGCACCTCGGGAATCCACTGAACCACCACCGACAGGAGGAAGTGGTGGCACCTCACAGTAGAGATGCCGGGAGCGCCTCGTGGTTCGGACAACAGCCGAGCGGTCCCCCCACGGGGGGAATGCCGGCGGTTCCGGGCGGCGGAGATGTTCCCCGACCAATCCAACAACCGTACGACCAACGATCCGCTGCGGGGAGCGCGCCCAGTTCTCTGGTCCGTCCCTACGCGGTGACCAAGGGCCGCACCAAGCCGAAGTCGCAGCTTCCCCTGGAAGCCCTGATCTCGGCCACCGCGGCGGCCCGCAACGAGTCTGGGACGCTGACGCCCGAATGGCAGGCGATCAGCGACCTGTGCCGGGAATGGCGTTCCGTGGCGGAGATCTCCGCGCTGTTGCGGATGCCGCTCGGTGTGGCGCGGGTGCTTGTGGCGGACATGTCCGAGCAGGGACTGGTCCAGATCAGGTCCTCGCTCAACAACGACGCCCGTCCCAACACCAACCTGCTTGAAAGGGTGCTCAGTGGACTTCGCAAGCTCTAGCCCAGCCGAGGAAGGCGGTGCTGGGGGGAACGCGATGACGTCGGTCAAGATCGTCGTCGCCGGGGGCTTCGGTGTCGGGAAGACGACATTCGTTGGCTCCGTCTCCGAGATCGTGCCGCTGACCACCGAGGCGGTCATGACCAGCGCCAGCGTCGGGGTGGACGACCTCGCCAAGACGCCGGACAAGCAGACCACCACCGTGGCGATGGACTTCGGCCGAGTCTCCCTCGACTCCGACCTGATCCTGTACCTGTTCGGCACCCCCGGACAGCACCGGTTCTGGTTCATGTGGGACGACCTGGTCAAGGGCGCCATCGGCGCCGTCGTCCTGGTGGACACCCGCCGTCTGGCGGACTGCTTCCCCGCGATCGACTACTTCGAGGAGGCGCGTCTGCCCTTCATCGTGGGGATCAACGGGTTCGACGGCTACTACCCCCACGCGGCCGACGAGGTCCGGGACGCGCTGACGCTCAGCCCGGAGATCCCGATCGTCCAGGTGGACGCCCGTGACAAGGCCTCCACCAAGTCGACGCTCATCACCCTCGTCGAGCACGCCATCACGGTGGGGGACCCCGAGGGCGCGGCCGGACAGCCCACTTCCACGGGCGGCCAGAGCTCCTGGCGCTAGGAGGGCCACCCGGGCCGGGGTCCCGCACAGAGCACGGCCCGGTTCCCGTCGGACGGGAACCGGGCGTCCGTGCTGGCATCATGGCGCCATGAGCTCTTCCTCCCAGCCCGACCCGGGGGCGATGACCCGGCGGTTCCGCGAGGTGGCCGAGCGCGTGCTCGACTCCCTGCTCCACGACGCCCCCGAGTGGGCGCTGGACCTGGGAGACACCCGTGGCGCCTCCCGCCTGTCCGACCGCTCGGTCGAGGCCGACGTGCGCCGCGTCTCCGTGCTCACCGACGCCCTCGGCTCCCTTGACGAGATCGACCCCGACCTCATCCCCGCCGGTGACCGGGTCGACCTGGAGGTGCTGCGTACCCGCGTCAGCGCCGACCTGTGGCACACCGCGGAACTGCGCCCGCACACGTGGGACCCGCTGCTGTACTCGCCGGGCGAGGCCCTGCACGCCCTCGTGGAGCGCGAGGTCCTGCCACTCCCCGAACGCCTGTCGGCGCTCGCCGCGCGCTGCGCGGCCCTGCCCGACCACCTCGCCACCGCGCGCTCGCGCCTGTCGGAGGGCCCCGGCATGTCCCGCGTGCACGTGGAGACGGCCCTGGCCCAGACGGCCGGGGCCCGTGCCATGCTGGTCTGCGACGTGCCCTCGGGAGCGGCGCCCCCCGCCCTGGAACCGGCCCGCGAGGCCGCCCTGGCCGCCGTGGAGGAACACGCCGCCTGGCTGCGGGACCGTCTGGAGACCGCCACCGCCGACCCCCGTCTGGGCGAGCGCGACTTCGCCGCCCAGCTCTGGTACACCCTCGACTCCGAGCTCTCGCCCGAGGCGCTGCTGGTGCGCGCCGAGAGCGACCTGCTGGCCACGGAGGAGGCGATCGCAGAGGCGGCGGCGGAGTACCTGGGCGGGGCGCGCCGCCGGGAGGGGGTGGCCGAGGCGCTCGCCGAGCTGGCCGCACGGGGCGCCACCGACGCCGACACCGTCCGCCCCGCCTGCGCCGACGCCCTCCTGCACCTGAACGAGCGGGTGCGCGCCCTGGACATCGTGACGGTCCACGACGACCCGGTCCGGATCGTGCCGATGCCCGAGGCCCGCCGCGGGGTGTCGGTGGCCTACTGCGAGCCCCCCGGCCCCCTCGACCCGGGGTCCGGGGAGCAGCCGACCCTGGTCGCGGTGGCCCCGCCGCCCGAGGACTGGCCCGCCGAGCGCCGGGAGTCCTTCTTCCGCGAGTACAACGCGGTCATGCTGCGCGACCTCATGGCCCACGAGGCCGTTCCGGGTCACGCGCTCCAGCTCGCCCACGCCGCCCGGCACGAGGGCGGCACCCGGGTGGGCCGGGCCCTGTGGAGCGGCACCTTCGTGGAGGGCTGGGCGGTCTACGCCGAGGAGGTGCTGGCCCGCCACGGCTGGTCCGGCGACCGGCGCGAGGACCTGGCGCTGCGCCTGGTGCAGCTCAAGATGCGCCTGCGGATGATCATCAACGCGATCCTGGACGTGCGCCTGCACACCGGCGACATCACCGAGGCCGAGGCGATCTCCCTGATGACCCAGCGCGGGCACCAGGAGGAGGGCGAGGCCGTCGGCAAGTGGCGCCGCGCCCAGCTCACCAGCGCCCAGCTGTCCACCTACTACGTGGGCTACGCGGAGGTCTCCGACATCGCCAGCGACCTCGCCCTGGCCCGGCCCGCGCTCACCGAGCGCGAGCGCCACGACGCTATGCTCGCCCACGGCAGCCCGCCCCCGCGCCACCTGCGCACCCTGCTGGAGCTGTAGGGACGCAGCCACCCGCCCGTAGAGGGCGCAGCGGCGGTGCGCCGTGGAGGGCCGGGGTGGAACGTCCTGTGGCCGCTCGCCCGTGGGGGTTGGCGTGGAGCGTGACGGTGCCTGCGTCAGCGACCAGGAACCGTCGGCCCCGCAGGGCGAGGTGCGCTGAGGAACCCACCCGGCCGCCCCCGCCCGTCTGGCGCGGCACCCGCCCGTGTCACGCCGATCTCGGCCCCGAGGCGAACACCCGCCCGGACGGGCACTCCGGCCGCCCTCCGCGCGTTGGTACACCGGCGGCCGTGACAGGCCCGACCGGTCCCCGTTGGTTCCCGCGGACACCCTCGGATGCCCGCGGAGTTGTCCACAGACCGGGCCGGGGTCGGCCCGCGGTCGCCGTCGCGCTTCTATGCTGGAGGCGCGAGAGAGTACGGACAGGCGACGGAAACGGACGAGCCATGCGCGGTGCCGACGACGAGCACGGAGACGTTCCCGGCGACCCTCCCGCCGTGGGGACGGGGAGCCCCGACGGCTGGGAGCGGCTGTGGACACCGCACCGCATGGCCTACATCAAGGGCGAGGGCAAGCCCAGCGGCTCGCGCCCCGAGGACGGGTGTCCCTTCTGCCTAGCCCCCGGACTGTCCGACCCCGAGGGACTCGTGGTCGCCCGTGGCAAGTCGGCCTACGCGGTTCTCAACCTCTACCCCTACAACAGCGGCCACATCCTGATCTGCCCCTACCGCCACGTGTCCGACTACACCGCCCTGGACGAGGAGGAGACCGCGGAGGTGGCCGCCCTCACCCAGGCGGGCATCCGTGCGCTGGGCGCGGCCTACGGACCGCAGGGCTTCAACGTCGGCATGAACCTCGGCGACGCGGCCGGTGCCGGGATCGCGGCCCACCTGCACCAGCACATCGTCCCCCGCTGGGGAGGCGACGCCAACTTCATGCCCGTGATCGGTCTGACCAAGGTGCTGCCCGAGATGCTGGAGCAGACCCGGTCCAAGCTGGCCGCGCACTGGCCCACAGAGTAGGCCGCACCCGCGGGAGCACGCGAAACGCCCCCGGACGCCGCTCCGCCCTCCCGCTAGCCCACCCGCGCGGCCCCGCCCGCCCAACCCGTCCAGTCCGCCCGAGCCGCCCCGCCCGCGCGATTCCGACTTCCGCGAGCTCCCGACTCCCGCAGTCGGGCTCCCACCTCCTCGGTGGACCCCCGCCCCCGCCGGTGCGGTTCCCACCTCCACGACCGTTCCCGCCCTACGATTCCAAGAAGACATGCTGAGAATCCTTCGCCCCATGGTCTCCCGGGTCACCACTCCGCTCGGCCGGAGTCTGGCCCGACTCGGCCTCACACCGAACATCGTCACCATCGTCGGCGCCCTCGGCGTCGTCGTCAGCGCCCTGTTCTTCTATCCGCAGGGGCAGCTGTACGCCGGGTCGGTCGTCGTCACGGTCTTCGTGCTCTTCGACATGCTCGACGGGGCCGTGGCCAGGGCCCGCGACAGCGCCAGCGCGTTCGGCGCCTTCCTCGACTCCAGCCTCGACCGGGTGGCCGACGCCGCCATCCTCTCCGGGCTCCTGTGGTGGTTCATCGGTGGGGGCGACGACCCCCTGCTCGCCGGACTCACCCTCTTCTGCCTGGTCAGCGGTTTCATGGTGTCCTACATCAAGGCGCGCGCCGAGGGCCTGGGCGTCAACTGCGACGTCGGCGTCGCCGAGCGCACCGAGCGCCTGGTGGTCATCCTCGTCGCCGTGGGCCTCGGCGGCCTGGACGTGCCCTACGTCCTCGCGGGCGGCCTGTGGCTGCTTGCCGCGATGAGCCTTCTCACCGTCCTCCAGCGCCTGGTGGAGACCCGCGCCCGCCTCAACGACCCCGACTACGTCGAGGGCGCCGCGGGGACCGGCGAAGCCTGAGGGCACCAGGCAACGGGGAGAACGGCGAACGGGGAGACGACGTGGACGAACGCACGGCCGACCTGGCCTACACGGCGGGGTGGGCGATGATCCGCCGCACGCCCGAGAGCGCGGGGCGGGCGCTGTTCCGACGCCTGGCCGACCGCTCCTGGCGCGCCCACGACGAGAGCACGCGCGGCCTGGAGCGCAACCTGAGGCGCCTGGTCGGCCCCGGGGCCACGGACGCCCAGCTGCGCGCGCTCTCCCGCGCGGGCATGCGCTCCTACATGCGCTACTACTACGAGATGTTCCGCCTTCCCGCGATGAGTGAGGAGTACGTCCTGGGCCGGACCCGCGCCACCGGGATCGAGGTCCTGGAGCAGCACGTCCGATCGGGCCGAGGCGTGGTCGCCGCCCTGCCCCACATGGGCAACTGGGACCACGCCGGAGCCTGGATCGCCCTGAGGGGCACCCCCCTGACCACCGTCGCGCAGCGGCTGCGCCCCGAGAGCCTGTTCCAGCGCTTCACCGCCTACCGGGAGTCCCTGGGCATGGAGGTGCTGCCGCTGACCGGAGGTTCGAACACCGTGGGCACCCTGGCCCGGCGGCTGCGCGAGGGCGGACTGGTGTGCCTGCTCGCCGACCGCGACATCAGCGGCACCGGCCTGGAGGTGGACTTCTTCGGGGAGCGTGCGCGCGTGCCCGCCGGGCCCGCCGCGCTGGCCCTCAACACCGGCGCCGCCCTCATGCCGGTCTCGCTGTGGTACGACGGCCCGTATTGGAACATCCGGGTCCACGACGAGATCCCCGTCTCCGGGGGTGCCACCCGCGCCGAGCGGGTCCAGGCCACTACCCAGGAGCTGGTCCGCGTCTTCGAGGGGGCGATCGCCGAGCACCCCGAGGACTGGCACATGCTCCAGCCGGTGTTCAGCGCCGACCACGCGCGCGCCGCGCGCGTGGCGACCGCGGAGACCGCTGCGCCTCTGGCGGCGGACGAGAGCACCACGCGGGACGGGCCGGGCGACGGCACCGCACCGGGCACGCGGGACGGGTTCACCGCGGCGAACGGGGTAGGGGCCCCTCAAGGCAGCGGGGCGAGGCCCCCCGGACGAGACGAACGGAACGGGTGACCGTGGGCATGCGGGTCGGCCTGGTCTGCCCCTACGCCTGGGACGTCCCAGGCGGGGTGCAGCAGCACGTCGGCGACCTCGCCGAGGCGCTCACCGGCATGGGGCACGAGGTGTCGGTACTGGCGCCGGTGGGCGAGGCGGCCACCGGCGCCCTGCCGGACTACCTCGTTCCCGCCGGAAGACCGGTCCCGGTGCCCTACAACGGCTCGGTGGCCCGGCTCACCTTCGGCCCCAGGGCCGCCTCGCGGGTGCGCCGGTGGATCGCCGAGGGCGGGTTCGACGTCCTGCACATCCACGAGCCCTCCGCGCCGAGCGTCTCGCTGCTGGCGTGCTGGGCGGCGGACGGCCCCGTGGTGGCCACCTTCCACACCGCCAACCCCCGGTCGCGGGCGATGGCGGTGAGCTCCCCGGCGCTGCGTTCGGCGATGGAGAAGATCAACGGCCGCATCGCCGTGTCCGAGGCCGCCCGGCGCACCCTGGTCGAACACCTGGGCGGCGACGCCGTGCTCATCCCCAACGGGGTGGCGGTGCGCAGGTTCGCGCACGCCGAACCCCTGCCCGGCTGGCCGGGGGAAGGCGGCTCGATCGGCTTCCTGGGCCGTCTGGACGAACCCCGCAAGGGGTTGGGCGTCCTGCTGGAGGCCTTCGTGCTCATGGCCCCCGAACGGCCCGGACTGCGCCTGATGGTGGCCGGTCCCGGCGACGCCTCGGCCGCCATGGAGGCCGTCCCCGGGCACCTGCGCGAACGCGTCGTGCTGCTCGGGCGCCTGGACGACGCCGACAAGGCGCGCGCCTACCACTCCGCCGACGTGTTCTGCGCGCCCAACCTGGGCGGGGAGAGCTTCGGCATCGTGCTGACCGAGGCGATGGCCTCGGGCGCGGCCATCGCGGCCAGCGACATCCCCGCCTTCGCCGCGGTCCTGGACGGCGGTGCCGCCGGGGAGCTGTTCGCCGCGGGGGACCCCGCCCACCTGGCCGAACGCGCCGGTGCGCTGCTGGACGCCCCCGGGAGGCGTGCAGAGCTCTCGCGCGCGGCCCGCCGAGCCGTGCGCGCCTACGACTGGGACACCGTGGCAGCCGACGTCGCCCACGTCTACCGGACCGTCCTGCTGTGGGACGGGGACGGCCACTCCGCCGGGGTGGGCCTGGACGGCGGACACCGGGCCACCGCCCTGCTGCGCCGGGGGACGACGTGACCGGGGCCGTCGCAGCGGTGGCGTCCGCTGCCGAGGCACCCGCCCCGGTGCCGCGCACGCCCGGCCCCGCGGAGCGGGGTGAGCGGCCCTGACCGAGGACGTCCTCTTCGCCGCCACCGTCGTCGGCATCCTCCTGGCCCTGGTGCTGTTCGGCTTCTACCTCTCCTGGCGGGCCAACCGCCTGCACCGCCTGCACCACCGGGTCGACACCGCACGCGCGGCCCTGGAGGCCGCCCTGGAGCGGCGCCTGGCCGCCGCGTCGGCGCTGGCCGCCGCCGACGGCACCGACGCCACGCGCGCCCTGCCCGGGGCCGCCGCTGCCGCCGACGGAGCGCGCGACCGGCAGCGCGAGCTGGCCGAGAGCGCGCTGTCGCGCACGCTGCGCGCGGCACTGGAATCTCCGGGGCCACTCGGGCGTTCTGACATGCTGCGGCCCCATCTGATCGAGGTGGAGGCCGCCGCCAAGGGCGTTCACATGGCCCGCACGTTCTACAACGGCGCGGTCTCCGACACCCGCCGCGCCCGCCGTTCCCGGCTCGTCCGGACGTTCCGCCTGGCGGGCACGGCGCCCCTGCCGGACTTCTTCGAGATCGACGACCAGCCGCCGCGGATCCCGATCCTCCCCGTCGGCCCCGACACCCCGTAGATACGGGCCCCGGGAAAACACCGATCTGGCCAAAACCCTCGAAAGGGGGTGGAAGTAGGATGGGGGGCTGGTCGACCAGGGTGCGCGGCGCCGACGGTGTCCGCGTACCGCCTCGTGGGGCCGCCGACTCCGCTGCCCGAGAGCAGCCCTCAGCAGAACCGAGACAACGGGAGTCCACCACCGTGGCCAACAACGCACCGAACACCTCCGACAACGCCGTCGGTACCGAGCGTGTCAAGCGCGGCATGGCCGAGCAGCTCAAGAACGGCGTCATCATGGACGTCGTCACGCCCGAGCAGGCCAAGATCGCCGAGGACGCCGGAGCCGTCGCGGTCATGGCCCTGGAGCGCGTCCCCGCCGACATCCGCAGGGACGGCGGCGTCGCCCGCATGTCCGACCCCGACATGATCGACGGCATCGTCGAGGCCGTCTCCATCCCGGTCATGGCCAAGGTCCGCATCGGCCACTTCGTCGAGGCCCAGGTCCTGGAGTCGCTCGGCGTCGACTTCATCGACGAGTCCGAGGTCCTCACCCCGGCCGACGAGGCCCACCACATCGACAAGTGGGCCTTCACCGTCCCCTTCGTGTGCGGGGCCACCAACCTGGGCGAGGCGCTGCGCCGCATCGCCGAGGGCGCGGCCATGATCCGCTCCAAGGGCGAGGCCGGAACCGGCAACGTCGTCGAGGCCACCCGCCACATGCGTTCCATCCGCGGTGAGATCCGGCGCCTGGGCACCCTGGACGAGGCGGAGCTGTTCGGCGCGGCCAAGGAGCTGCGCGCCCCCTACGAGGTCGTCAAGGAGGTGGCGGCGCTGGGCAAGCTCCCCGTCCCGCTGTTCTCCGCCGGAGGCGTGGCCACCCCGGCCGACGCCGCGCTCATGCGCCAGCTCGGCGCCGAGAGCGTGTTCGTCGGTTCGGGAATCTTCAAGTCCGGCGACCCGGCCAAGCGCGCCGACGCCATCGTGCAGGCCACCCTGCACTACGAGGACCCCGCGGTCATCGCGCGGGTGTCCCGCGGCCTGGGCGAGGCCATGGTCGGCATCAACCTGGACGAGCTGTCCGACTCCCAGCGCTACGCCGGCCGCGGCTGGTAGCCGCCGCCCGGCGGACGCCTCCCGCGTCCGTCGTTCGGGTGGCGGGGCCGCAGCCGGCCCCGCCACACGCGCTCGACAGAACACGAGCCTACGTCCACGAGTGAGGCCGTACTTGACCGCCACACCCACCATCGGCGTCCTCGCCCTCCAGGGCGACGTCGCCGAACACCTGCGCGCGCTCCAGGCCCTGGACGCGCACACCGTGAAGGTGCTCTCCCCCGACCAGCTCGACGCCCTGGACGGGCTGGTCCTCCCCGGCGGGGAGTCCACCACCATGTCCAAGCTGGCCGTGCGCTACGGCCTGATGGAACCGCTGCGCAAGCGGATCGCCGCGGGGATGCCCGCCTACGGCACGTGCGCCGGGATGATCATGCTCGCCGACCGCATCCTGGGCGGGACCGCCGACCAGCAGACCGTCGGCGGGATCGACATGACGGTGCGCCGCAACGCGTTCGGACGCCAGACCGAGTCCTTCGAGGCCGCCGTGGACATCGACGGCCTGGGGGGCGACCCCTTCGACGCGGTGTTCATCCGCGCGCCCTGGGTGGAGTCGGTCGGGTCCGGGGTCGAGGTGCTCGGCGCAGTGCCCGGCCCCGACGAGGCCGGTAGGATCGTCGCCGTACGGCAGGGCGGCCTGTTGGCCACGTCCTTCCATCCCGAACTGACCGGCGACACGCGCATCCACCGCCTCTTCGTCGACATCGTGAAAGGACATTCATGAGCGGCCACTCCAAGTGGGCCACCACCAAGCACAAGAAAGCCGTCATCGATGCCAAGCGCGGCAAGCTCTTCGCCAAGCTGATCAAGAACATCGAGGTGGCCGCGCGGACCGGCGGTGGAGACCCCGACGGGAACCCCACGCTCTACGACGCCATCCAGAAGGCGCGCAAGAACTCCGTGCCGCTCGACAACATCGAGCGCGCCCGCAAGCGCGGCTCCGGTGAGGAGGCGGGCGGCGCCGAGTGGCAGACCATCATGTACGAGGGCTACGCCGCCGGTGGCGTCGCCCTGCTGGTGGAGTGCTTGACCGACAACCGCAACCGCGCCGCCTCCGAGGTGCGCGTGGCCGTGACCCGCAACGGCGGCAACATGGCCGACGCCGGTTCGGTGTCCTACCTCTTCAACCGCAAGGGCGTCGTCATCGTGTCCAAGGAGGGCACCACCGAGGACGACGTGACCCTGGCGGTGCTGGACGCCGGTGCCGAGGAGGTCGAGGACCTGGGCGACGTCTTCGAGATCGTCTGCGAGGCCACCGACCTGGTCGCCGTGCGCACCGCGCTCCAGGAGGCGGGCATCGAGTACGACTCCGCCGACTCCAGCTTCCTGCCGACCATGGAGGTCCCGGTCGACGCCGAGACCGCCAAGAAGGTCATGCGGGTGGTGGACGCGCTGGAGGACTCCGACGACGTGCAGAACGTCTTCACCAACGCCGACATCCCCGACGAGGTCATGGCCGAGATCGGCTGACTTCCCGGTCAGGCGACCTCCCGCAGCAGGTCGCGAACGCGCGCGGGCGCCTCGTGGAGTGCGAGGTGGCCCGCGCTCGCGATCGTGCGCACGTCGGTGCCCAGGAGTCTGCGCACCGCGCCGCGCAGCAGCGAGGGTGTGAAGACGCGGTCGTGGGCCCCGGTGGCCACCGTGACGGGCGTGCCCGACCAGTCCCGGAAGTCCTCGCCCCGCAGTATGCCCGGGACCGGGCTGGGGCGGCAGTGCCGTCCGACCAGGGTCGCCCACTCCGTGAGCGCGTGGGTCGCGCGGCCCGCGGCGACGGGCCCGCTGAGCAGGCCAAGGAGCCGCGAACTGGTCCGCTCGCCCGGTGAGAGCCGCCAGGAGAACGTGGCGCGCAGCCTCTCCCCGTCCATGACGGGGGCCGCCAGGCCCGCCGGACCGACCAGCACGAGCCCCGCCACCAGCGGTGAGGGCGTCGCCGCCAGGGCGGCCGCGGCACCCGTGGAGTGCCCGAGCAGGATCACCGGTTCGGAGGTCACCCGGGGTAACAGCGCGTCCAGCCAGGAGCCGTAGGCGTCCGCCCGGCCGAGCAGGGGGCGCCGGGAGTCGCTCGTGCCCGGGTGTCCGGGCAGGTCGGCCAGGAGCACGGTCCGGTCGGCGCTCAGCACCCGCGCGGCCGCGACCAGGTTCGCCGACCCCAGGAGGGCCCCGGACAGCAGCAGGACGGGGGTCCCCGGTCCGCCCGGCAGGACGTGCACCCGAGTCGCGCGTCCGGCGGCGGTCACCGCCCCCGGCGACCGCAGGTCGCGGGCCCCGCCCAGTGCGCGCTCGCACCAGGAGCGCACCGCGATCTCACCGGTGTCGGACCGGTAGATCCGGGTGAGGGACAGCGTGGACATCGTTCACCTTCTCGTGGCAGGTACGTCCCCGCTCTGGAGCCGGGACGCGGGGCGGGGCGGGCGGGAACCGCGTGCGCGGGGCGGGGCGCCTTCGTCGACGCCTTGGCCGCAGACGCCGGAACAGGAATCCCGCGCCCAGGGGCTGGTTGCCCGTACGGCACGACCGCCTCTACGCGACGTCGGACCCCGCGCGAGCGGGAGCCGGTGGGCGGGTGGGCCCGCCCACCGGCTCCGCGTTCGGAGTTCCCGCACGCGAGGACCGGTGCCCCTCTGGGACACCGGTGCCAGCGGTAGGAGGTCTCAGCGCAGCGGGTCGAGCGCCTCCAGCGCGCCCGGGCTGACGCCGGTCGCGATCTGCTCGGCCAGGAGGTCGCCGGTGACCGGGCCGTGCGTGAGCCCCCACATGCCGTGGCCGCCCGCGACGAAGACTCCGGGGGTGCGGGTGGCCCCCACCAGTGGCACACCGTCGGAGGTGACCGGTCTGGGACCCACCCAGGCGTCGGTGCGCTCCCGCCAGCGCACCCCCCTGAGGTAGGGGGTGGCCGAGCGCTCGACGGCCTCGATCCGCCGCGGGACGAGCGCGTCGTCGGGGCCGCGGAACTCCATCGTTCCGGCGACCCTCAGCGCCCCCTGGTAGGGGGTGCACGCCACGCGGGCCTCCGGCAGGTAGACGGGGCCGGTCACCGGCTCGTCTGTGGGGACGGTGAAGGAGTAGCCCCTCCCGGCGCGGACCCGGGCGCGCACGCCGTGCTCGGAGGCCAACCGGTCGAACCAGGCGCCCGTGCACACCGCGACCGCGTCCGAGCGCAGCCGTTCGCCGTCGCCGGAGACGGTGACGACCGCGCCGCCCTCCCGTTCGACGCCGACCGCCTCGAACCCGGTGCGCACCCGACCGCCGCGCTCGCGCACCGAGGCCGCCAGGTTGCGGACGAGGGCGCCGGGGTCCACGTGGCGCTGTCCGTCCAGGCGCACCGCCGCCCCCACGGCCCCCGAGGCGTGGGGGAGGACCTCGCGGACCGCCGCCCCGGTGAGGGCGGTGTGGTCCACGTCCAGCCCCGAGACAGCGATCCGGTCCAGTTCGCGCAGGAGCGCGACGGCCGAACGCGGGGATCGGAACAGCGCGGTGACGGGCGCGGGGACCGCGGTGGTCTCCACGCCGCCCCTGGCCAGGGCGTCGAAGGCGTCCAGGGCCCCGGTGTTGAGGGGCAGGTTGGCGCGTACGGCCCTCTCCCAGGCGTCCCAGCGGCAGTGCGCGGCGAAGCGGGCCAGGAACAGCCACAGGTCCGGCGAGGGGGACGGCGGAACCGACAGGGGCGCGTCGCGGTCGAGCAGGGAGCGCAGGCCGTAACGCAGCACGCCCGGCTCGTTCAGGGGGATGGCCAGGCCCGGCGAGAGCCATCCGGCGTTGCCCCACGAGGCCCCGGAGCAGACCCCGTCCCGGTCCACGACGGTGACGCGGACGCCGCGCTCCTGGAGGAACCAGGCCGTCGACAGGCCGACCACCCCCGCGCCCACGACCAGCACGTGCTGGACCCCGCCGACACGCCCCACGTCCGCCATCGCCCCTGTTCCCCCTGTTCACCGTGTCCGTCGGTCCCCACCATGCTCGCTTTCCGCCGTGGGGGCCTTGTCAGGGGGTGACAATCGGATGCGGGATTGCTGTGCCGTTCGGACAAGGGGGCGGCGGGGTCCGCGTCAGGGCAGGCGGGAGAGCACCTCGGCGGTGAACTCGTCCGTACCCGCGCTGCCGCCCAGGTCGGCCGTGCGCACGGGGGAGGAGGCCAGCACGCCGCGGACCGCGTCCATGACCTGCGCGCCCGCCTCCGGGTGGCCCAGGTGGTCGAGCATCATCGACGCCGACCAGATGGCCCCCAGCGGGTTGGCCAGCCCCTTGCCCGCGATGTCGGGCGCCGAGCCGTGCACCGGCTCGAACATCGACGGGTACTCGCCCTCCGGGTTGAGGTTGGCCGACGGCGCCACCCCGATGCCGCCCGCCACGGCCGCGGCCAGGTCGCTGAGGATGTCGCCGAACAGGTTCGAGCCCACGATGACGTCGAACCGGGCCGGGTCCAGGACGATCTTGGCGGCCAGTGCGTCGACGTGCTCCTGCTCCCAGGCCACCTCCGGGTGGAGCGCCGCGCGCTCGGCCACCAGCTCGTCCCAGAACGGCATGGTGTGCACGATGCCGTTGGACTTGGTGGCCGAGGTCAGCCTGCCGCCGCGCCGCCCGGCCAGGGCGAAGGCGTGGTCGAGCACCCGTTCCACGCCCCTGCGGGTGAACACCGACTCCTGGAGGGCCGCCTCGTACGGGGTGCCCTCGTGGATCCGTCCGCCCACGCGCGAGTACTCGCCCTCGTTGTTCTCGCGCACGACCACGAAGTCGACCTCGCCGGGCAGCGCCCGCGCGACCGGGCTGGGCACCCCCTCCAGGACGCTGATCGGCCGCAGGTTGACGTACTGGTGGAAGCCGCGGCGGATGGGGACGAGCAGCCCCCACAGCGACACGTGGTCGGGGACGCCGGGCCAGCCCACGGCGCCCAGCAGGACGGCGTCGTGGTGGCGGATCCGGTCCAGGCCGTCGTCGGGCATCATGGCGCCCTCGGCCAGGTAGCGCGCGCAGGACCAGTCGAACTCGTCGTAGGAGAAGGAGAGCGCGTGGTGGGCGCCGACCCGGTCCAGGACGGCCCTGGCGGGCGGCAGGACCTCCTTGCCGATGCCGTCACCGGGGATCGTGGCGACGCGGTAGTGCTTCATGGCGGTGTCCTTCCGTGGGGCGTACGGGGTGTTCGGGGGCGTTCGAGTCCGACGGGGCCCTCCTCGTCCCGGTGGGGCCGGTCCGCCCCGCCGGGACCGGGAGCGACCGGGGAGGGCCCGGGGTCGGAGGGTGCGCGGGAACCGGGCTCGGGACGCGGCGGCCGCGCCCGGCCCGCGGGGGCGTGCTCAGGGCGCGGGGTTCCCGCCCAGGAACGCGCGCAGGTGCCGTGCCGCGGCCTCGGGCGCCTCCTCTGGCACGTAGTGGTCGCAGTCCAGCGCGTGCCCCCGCACGTCGCGGGCGTACCCGCTCCAGGCGTCCGCCACGTCGTAGTGGCGGCCCACGAAGCTGTGCCGCTCCCACAGCAGCAGTACCGGGCACTCCAGGAGGCGACCGGCGTCGGCCCGGTCGTGCTCCAGGTCGACGGAGGCAGCCGCCCGGTAGTCCTCGCAGGAGGCGTGGATCGCGGCCGGGTCGCTGAAGCAGCGCACGTACTCGTCCACGGCGGCGGGCGCGAAGGGGGTGCCGCCGCGGTGGCGGGCGTTCAAGCGGGTGCGGACCCAGAAGTCCGGGTCCTGCCCGAGGAGGTGCTCGGGGATGCCGTCGCCCGCCGCGAGGAAGAACCAGTGGTGGTACCCGAGGGCGAACCCGGCGTCGGCGTGCTCGAAGGCGTACCGGGTCGGCACGATGTCCAGCGCGCACAGCGCCGTGACCGCCTCCGGGTGGTCCAGGGCGAGGCGGTGGCCGACCCGGCCGCCGCGGTCGTGGCCCGCCACGGCGAAGGAGTCGAAGCCCAGTTCGCGCATGACGAGGTACTGGTCCCGCGCCATGGCCCGCTTGGCGTAGGGTGCGTGCCGCTCGTCGGAGGCGGGCTTGTCGCTGTCCCCGTAGCCGCGCAGATCGGTCATGACCAGCGTGAACCGGTCCGCCAGGAGCGGTGCGACGCGGTGCCAGATCAGGTGTGTCTGCGGGTAGCCGTGCAGCAGCAGGAGCGGGGGGCCGTCCCCGCCCACGCGGACGTTGACGCGCACACCCCCGGCGTCCACGGTGCGGCGGGCGAACCCGGAGGGGAGGAGGTCGCTCATAGGCGGATTCCAGCAGGCCGGGGGCGCGGGCGTCCAAGACCGGCTGTCGATATCGTTGATAGGTCCGGCCTATAAGGAGGATCGGTGGACGTCCGGCGACTGGAGTACTTCCTGGCCGTGGTCGACCACGGCGGAGTGAACCGGGCGGCCTCGGCCCTGTACCTGTCCCAGCCGTCCCTGTCCCAGGCGGTCCGGGCCCTGGAACGCGACCTGGGCAGCGACCTCTTCCACCGCATCGGCCGCCGCGTGGTGCTGACCGATGCGGGACGCGCGCTGATCGAGCCCGCCCGCGAGGCGGTACGCGCCCTGGACCTGGCCCGCTCGGCGGTCGAGTCGGTCCGGGAGCTGCGCGGCGGACGGGTGGACGTGGCCGTACTGCCCACCCAGGCGATCGAGCCGCTGACCGGCCTGGTGGCGGGCTTCACCCGGCGCCATCCGGAGGTGTCGGTGTCGGTCCGGAGCGCGCTGACCACGCGTGACGCCGTCGAGATGGTGCGCACCGGCGCCTGCGAACTCGGCGTGGTGGCCACCTCCGAGCCGTTCGCGGGTGCGGGGGTGCGGGCCCATCCGCTGGCGCGCCAGAGCTTCGTGCTGCTCGCCCCGCCCGACGGGCCCTTCGCCGCGGGGGAGCCCGTGCGCGC
This sequence comes from Nocardiopsis akebiae, assembly GCF_018316795.1. Taxonomy (NCBI): domain Bacteria; kingdom Bacillati; phylum Actinomycetota; class Actinomycetes; order Streptosporangiales; family Nocardiopsidaceae; genus Nocardiopsis; species Nocardiopsis akebiae. The sequence continues at coordinate 5,012,929 of NZ_CP074132.1, read as the reverse complement.
CGAGCGCCTGGAGGGGCAGAGGCTGATCGTGGGCCAGCACGGCTCGGGCATGCGCCGGTTCGTCGACGAACTGGTCGCGGACGGCTTGGACGCCCGGGTCGCCGTGGAGAGCGAGCACCGGGTGTCCCTCCTGCCGCTGGTGCTGGGCGGGGCAGGGATCGCCGTGGTCACCGACGCCTGGCGGGACCTTGCCGAGCGGGCCGGGGCGCTGGTGCTGGACCTGGAGCCCACCGGCCACCTGTACGTGTCCCTGGTCAGCAGGAGGGGGCCGCTCACCGCGGCGGCGGAGGCGTTCGTGGCCCACGCGGTGGGCCGATCCCGCCTCGCGCCAGCCGGTCGGACGGTCGGCGGCTGAACGGTCGCACCGCCCGGGTCCGTGTCCGGCAGGGCACACGGCGGGGCCGGTCGAGCGGGTGCTCAGCCGACCATGTCGAAGGCGGAGACCACCCTGGTCGGGCGCAGCCGCACCGCGAGTTCGCCGGGCACGCCGTTGCGCCGCCCGAACTCCTCGGCCCGCTCGGGCCCCACGTAGCGGCGGGCGATCGCGGTCGCGGTGCGCACCAGCTCGTCGGGGTCCTCGGACACGACGGCCTCACCCTGCACCTGCACGAAGGCGTACGGCGGCTCGGGAAGGTCCACGGTGAGCGCCACCCTGGGGTCGCGCGCGATGGACCGGCCCTTCGCGGTGGAAGCGCCGGTGTTGAAGACGACGTCGCCGTCCTCGACGACGAACCACACCGGCGCCGCCAGCGGCCGTCCGTCCGAGGCGGTGTAGGCGAGCATGCCGGTGCGGGTGCCCTGGAGCAGGAAGTCGCGGACCCGGGGGTCGGAGAGAGAAGTCACGGACCCACGCTAGTGGGCGGGTTCCGATCCCTACGGGAGGAAGGGGCGACGGGGTGCCCGCGTGTCGGCGCGCCCGCGCGCATCGGTACGATCCGCGCAACACGGACGTCCGCCGAGGGCGGTCGGACACGGGAGAGGGGTGCCATGGACGGGGTCGTGCCGGACGACGGGACGTGGCGGATCGGTGCCCGTGAGGGCGTCGCCCTCTCGGCGCGCTGGTGGAAGTGGGTGTGGTCGGCGCCGGAGGGGTGCGACCCGGTCCGGGACGCCACCGGCGAGCACGCGGCCCGCAACCAGCCGGACGACCTGTGGTTCCTCGCCGGTACCTACGGGGGCAGGGTCGTGCGCCGGTGCGAGGTGCCCGCGGGGCGCCCCCTGTTCTTCCCGGTGTTCAACATGCAGTTCCCCTTCGAGTACTCCAGGGAGCCGATGGCCATGCCGGTCGCGCGGGCCGACGCGCACCTCAACGGCGTCGCGCTGCCGCTGGAGGAGGTCCAGGGGGTGTTCCGCAGCCCCCTGTGGGTCCGTCGGCACAGCTGGGGGCTGTGGGGCGCGGTCTCGCCCCTGAGCCCCGGCGGGTACGTGCTGGAGATCAGGGCGGACGACGGCCGGGGCTTCCGGGTGGACACCACCTACCACCTGACCGTCGTCTGAGGCCTGCGGGACGGCGCGATGGGTCCGCGCCACGACCTCCGGTCACGCTGCCCGCACCGCTCGGCACGCGGACCCCGCCGGAGGCGCGCCGCGGGTCGGGCGGGAACAGCCCCCGGGGTCCTGGACGCCTCCTCGGTACCTTCGCCGGTCGGGGGATTCGGAGGGCGGCGAGGAAGCGCACCGGGACGTCTCCCCGGTACCGCCGTCCGCCGGAGCGGAGCCCGCCGGCCGGTCAGACACGCGACGGAACGCGGGCGTCGGCACGGGTCGGACCCGAGAACACCGCCTCCAGGGGCAGCCCCAGCTCCTCACCGACGGCCTCGGCGGGGGAGTCGGGCGCGGGGGCGAGCACGGGCCGCGCCGCCGACAGGGCGCGGGCCAGGCGCTCCTGCCGGTCCAGGCGCGCCGCGGCGTCCCTCAGCGCCGCACCGGTCACGGCGGCGCCCGGCCCGCTGGGCGCCGGGGCCGGTGCGGGAACCGGTTCCAGGCTCGACCCGTCCGGCGCGGTGTAGCCGGTGCACCAGCGCAGTCTCCCTCCCGCCCGCGCGGGGGCGTCGGCGTGCGTGACCACCAGCGAGTCCACCCCGCCGGTGGCGGCGAGCGCGTAGCGGTGCGCCACCGCGTCGAAGTGCCCGACCCGGAACTCTCCCTGCCACGGGTGCGTGCCGTTGTGCGCCTCGGCCAGCACAGCGCCCAGTTCCGGGTCCTCGGCCACGAGCGGGCCCGCGCCGTGCCGGGTGGTGTAGGCGCGCACCACACCGATCCGGCGGACGTCGCCGGGGCGCCCGGCTTCGGCCAGGAGCGCGAGCGGGTTCGCCGTGGTCGTCGTGGACCAGGTGGTGTACGGGTGGAACCCGTGCCACTCGTCCAGCAGCACCCCCTGCGCCCCCTCGAACACCACGGGGGAGCGGGCGAGCAGCCGGGGCAGGTGGTCCTCGTCCACCAGCCGCACCCGCCGCGCGAAGGCCTGGTAGGCCTCCACGCACTCCTCGACGTCCGGCTCGGGGTCGGGCCGGGCCCCGGCACCGCGGTCCGGGGCCGCGCCGGACCCTGTCACCGCGCCGGAGGCCGCCGACGGCCCGGTTCCGGCCGCCGTGCGCCCGGGGCCGGGGCCCGCGCCCGGGGGCTCCAGGGAGCGTCGCACCGCGTGCAGGTGGTCGGCCAGGCGGCGCAGCTTGCGGCGCAGCGCGTCCGGCCGCGCGCAGTCACCGGCGGTCGGCGCGTCATCGGGGCGGGCCAGGGCGTAGGCCACGGTCTCGCCCACCCCCATCCCGCACGAGCCGTGCCGGTCCTCGCCCCGGGCCCGCTCCCGCGCCCGGTTGGCCGCCCGGTGCCACGGGGTGCTGATCAGCGCCCGGCGGTCCACGGTTACCAGCGCGAACGGGTCGGGCACGCCGAGCGAGGCCAGGTGTCCGGCCTCGGCGGCCAGGGCGAAGGGGTCCACCACCATCCACCGCGACAGGTGCGTGGGCACCGGACCGCCGGGGGCCAGCGTGCCCGCGCCGAACTGGGCGAACGTGTGGTGGCGCCCGTCGGGGGTCACCACGTTGTGCGCGGCCTGGGCGCCCCCGTTGGCGCGCACGACGGCGCCGAAGCGCCGCCGCGCGCACAGCAGGTCGACCGTCACGCCCTTGCCCGCGTCGCCGAACCCCAGGTCGACGACGACGGCGTTCCCGTCGGCCCACGGGGCGGTCGCGCCGGTCACAGCCGGTCCACCCCGCCCGCCCCGGCCGGGCCGCCGAGCCCGGTCGGGGCGTCGGCCACGACCACGGAGCCGCGGCTCCCGGACAGCGTCCGCAGTGCCCTGCCCACCGCCTCGCCCGCGTCCGAGCCCGCCTCGGCCAGGTCGGCCAGGCCCTCCTCCAGGTCGATGGCCTCCTCGGCGAGTCCGACGGTGACCGCGATGGTCTCCGACACCGCGTCTAGGTCGTCCAGGTAGACGACGTTCTGGCCCAGTTGGGTGTCCCAGAAGCCGCGCACCTTGTCGTTGTGGAAGTGCCCGCTGCCGGTCGGCATGATGAAGTACACCTCGAAGCTGCGCCGCAGCTCGGCCAGGATCCGCGGGAACGGGATGTCCTCGGTGATGTCGTCGCCGATCACCTCGCGCACCTCCCGCGCCTTGACCGCCCCGTAGGCCATCTCGTCGCCGATGATGAAGAGGTGGCCGCGCCGTCCGCGCTTCTCCAGGCAGTCCATGGAGGTGTGCCGGGCCATGAAGTACATGGCCAGCTCGTAGGACTCCATCACCTGGCCGCCACCGCCGCCCTCCAGCAGGATGTTGCCCAGGTCGTCCTCCAGTTCGTTGCCGGACTCGAACTGCCCCACCTGGAGCGGGGCCCGGTCGCACGTGGCGTCGCCGATCGCGCCGAAGAGGATCTGCGGGTCCTGCACGTACCCCTTGCGCAGCAGCAGGCCGAACAGGTCGGGCAGCTTGGTCTGGAGTACGCGCGGCACGTTGCGCATGGACCCGGTGACGTCGAAGAGCACCGAGATGGCCAGCGACTCGGGGTGTTCGGCGGAGTCGCGGCTCTCGCGCACGCCCACCCCGCGGGGGTCGAGGCTGTCGTGGACCCGCCAGGCGCTGCGCGGGGTCGAGGCGAGCACGTCGTCGGTGTAGCCGAAGCTGCTGGAGCCGACGGAGGAGTTGTAGGCCTGGCGCGCGTGGTACGCGTCGGTGGACCAGTGGCTGCTTCCCATGGGGTTCTCCTTGGAACGGGGGCGGGCGGATCGGGCCGCCGGGGCCGGGGCGGGGTTCGTGAGGGGGACGGTGGTCGGGGAGGGGGTTCAGGCCCCGGCGGCCGGTGCCGGGTCCGGCATGGTGAAGGGGCGGAACCGGCGCGGTCCGTAGAGGCGTTCCAGCACGTCGTCCAGTTCGCAGAGGAGGGCGAACCCGTCGCGGGGCCGCCGCTCGGGGGCGGGCAGGGTGCAGCCGCGCGCGAAGGACCGCAGCTGCGGGGGCAGGCGGCCCCCGGTGACGTACTCCACGCACCGGGTCGCCATGTGGATGTCGGTCTGGGCCAGCGCGGGGCGGCGGGCGGCCACCTCGGGCGGGTAGAAGTCCGCGCGGCCGGGCACCATCGCCGGGACGTGCGGCGCGGTGCGCGGGGCGTGCGCCGTCACCGAGTAGCACCAGTCGACCAGGACCAGGCCGTGCTCGGCCGGATGGATCATCACGTGCTCGGGCACGACCGCGCCGTGCACCACCCCCGCCAGGGCGGCGTTGCCGACGGCGACCAGCAGCCGCCGCCACATCCACGCCGCGTCGCGCGGATCGACGCCGCCGGGGTGGGCGCGGCGCACCTCGGTCAGCGTGTGGAAGCCGTGCAGCCGTCCCAGGACGTTGGCCCGCCGCTCCGCGCCGGTGGCGGCGTCGCGGTGCTTGAAGGACTCCACCAGTTCTGGGACGAAGGCCCGGTAGCGCTCGTGGCCGTGCTCCCGGATACGGCGCAGCGCGGTCGCCTCGGCCTCCAACAGGTCGTTGTCGCGGGGTGCGCGGGGCAGTTTGAGCACCGCGTCGCGCCACTCCGGCGCCCGGTAGCGCACCGGGTGCAGGTCGGCGACGTCGCCGCGGGCCAGCCGCTCCCGGCCGATCCGGTAGGTGTGCGCGCCGGTGGCCAGCGTGAGGTCGTCCAGGCGCAGGTCGCCCGCGGCCATCGCCCGGTACAGGTCCCACAGCCGGGAGAGCCGGGTGAAGGGGCCCGCGCCGCTGCCGGGCGGCGCCGTGTCGGGGTGCAGCGCGCGGGCCAGCTCGCGGTGGCGGGCCGTGGCCGCGGGGGGTACGCCGCCGCCCTCGGGCAGCGGGCCGAACAGCTCCACGGGGTCGCCCGCCAGGGCGACCCGGCGCTCGGCGTCCCCGAAGGCGGGGCCGGTGGCCGTCATCGGACTCCTCTCGGGTGTCACTGCGTGCTCCGCAGCAGGGGAGGGTGCAGCAGGGCGGCGCCGCCCGCGCGGTAGAGCCGGGCGCGCCGTCCGCCGCCCGCGCCGCCGCGCTCGGCGAGTTCTCCGGTGTCCTCCACGAACCCGGGTGCGGCGAGGATCTTGCGGTGGAAGTTGGCCGCGTGCAGGGACTGGCCCCACACGGCCTCGTACACCTCGCGCAGCGCCGTGATGGTGAAGGCGGGCGGCAGGAAGGCCGTGGCCAGCGGGGTGTACTCCAGCTTGGAGCGGGCGCGCTCGACCGCGTCGGCCAGGAGGCGGCCGTGGTCGAAGGCCAGGTCGAGCCCGGGGCGGGCGCCGTCGCCGTGGCCGAGGTCGCGCCAGGGGATCCAGGCGGCCTCCTCGGTGCCCCGGCCGGTGTGCGGGTCGGGCAGGTCGGGGGCCAGCAGGACGTAGGCGACCGAGAAGACGCGCATGCGCGGGTCCCGGTCCCGGGCGCCGTAGGTGCCCAGCTGCTCCAGGTGCAGTTCGGTGGGCAGCAGGGTCTTCTCCGAGAGCACGCGCAGGGCGGCGTCGGGCAGGTCGGGGTCGGCGGGGCCGTCCGGTCCGTCCTCGGCCCGGACGAACCCGCCCGGCAGCGCCCACCAGCCGCGCTGGGGGTGCTCGGCGCGGCGCGTCAGCAGCACGTGCGGCACGCCCGAGCGGATGGTGAGGGCGACGACGTCGACGGTGACCGCGGCCGGGGCGAACACGTGGGGGTCGTAGTCGGCGAGGAACCGGCTCTCGCCCTCCTCGTTGCGCGGATCGGCCACGTGCGCCTCCAGTTGTCCTCAAGTCGAGTATTTCTCTTTCTGAGAGCAACTTAGCACGCGCTCGGTGTCCCGTCCATCCCTTTTCTCCGGAAGGCGAAGCCGTGGCGCGACCCCGGACCGTGCGGCCGCGCCCGGCCGGGCGACTACCCTCGCGTCAGGGCTGCTCCCGGTCGCGGCGGGCTCCGGCCCCGCGGGCGCCCCCGGGGACACGACACGCCCGGGCGGGCCGGCGGCGGGCGTCGTCGCCCGCCGCTAGCATGTGGGCGAACGGACGTTCGAGAGGGCGAGGGTGAGGCGCGTGCGCGTGTTGGGGATCGACCCCGGGCTGACCCGGTGCGGTGTCGCCGCCGTCGAGGGCGCCATCGGCCGACCGCTCGCCCTGCTCGGCGCCGACGCCGTGCGCACCAGCCCCGACACCGACCTGCCCCACCGGCTCGTGGGCATCGAGCGCGGCATCGAGGAGTGGCTGGACCGCTACCAGCCCGACGCCGTCGCCGTCGAGCGCGTCTTCGCGCAGCACAACCTCAGCACCGTCATGGGCACCGCCCAGGCCAGCGGCATCGCCCTGGTCTGCGCCGCCCGTCGCGGCCTGCCCGTGGCCATGCACACCCCCAGCGAGGCCAAGGCCGCCATCACCGGCAACGGCCGCGCCGACAAGGCGCAGGTCGGCACGATGGTGGCGCGTATCCTCGGACTCGACGGACCCCCCAAGCCCGCCGACGCGGCCGACGCCGTCGCCCTGGCCATCTGCCACATCTGGCGCGGCGGGGCCCAGGCCCGCGTCGCCCAGGCCCAGCAGGACTTCGCCCGCAAGGTGGAGCTGGCCCGCCGCACCCGCGGCCGCTAGCGCCCCGCCCCCAGGAAGGAGAGGGGCACCGTCCCCGGTGCCCACACCAGATGATCGCGTTCCTCACCGGCCGGGTGGCCGCACGCGGCGCGGGCACCGCCGTCATCGACGTCGGCGGGGTCGGCATGACCGTGCAGTGCACGCCCTCCGCGCTCTCGCGCCTGCACGTGGGCGAGACCGGGACAGTGGCCACCAGCCTCGTCGTGCGCGAGGAGTCCCTGACCCTGTTCGGGTTCGCCGACGACGACGAGAAGCACCTGTTCGAGCAGCTCCAGACCGCCTCCGGCGTCGGTCCCCGCCTGGCCCTGGCCATGCTCTCGGTCCACAGCCCCTCCAGCCTGCGCCACGCCGTGTCCGCCGAGGACACCACCGCCCTCACCCGCGTGCCCGGCATCGGCAAGAAGGGCGCCCAGCGCATCGTCCTGGAACTGCGCGGCAAGCTCGACGCGCCCGTGCTCACCGACGGCACCCTGCCCGGGTCCGAGGCCGCCGGGCCCGGTGGCGAGCCCAACGGCGCCTGGCGCGGACAGGTGGTCTCCGGCCTGGTCAACCTCGGCTGGTCGGCCAAGGACGCCGAGGCCGCCGCCTCCGCCGTGGCGACCGAGGCCGAGCACACCGACGACGTCGCCGTCCTGCTGCGCAGCGCCCTGCGCAGGCTCAGCCGGGCCTAGGAACAGGGAGGAAACCCCGTGTACGATTTCCACGAGGAAGACCCCCGCGGCCCGGCCCCCGCCGGGCCCCCGCCCTACGAGCGCGACGCGGTCTCGCCCGACGCGGGCACGGACGAGCGCCAGATCGAGGGCGCCCTGCGCCCCCGCGCGCTGGACGAGTTCGTCGGCCAGGAACGCGTGCGCGAACAGCTCTCCCTGGTGCTGCACAGCGCCAGGCGGCGCAACCGGGCGCCCGACCACATCCTCATGTCCGGCGGTCCGGGCCTGGGCAAGACCACCCTGGCCATGATCATCGCCGCCGAGATGGGGGCCCCGCTGCGCATCACCTCGGGCCCGGCCATCGAGCGCTCCGGGGACCTGGCCGCGGTGCTCTCCACCCTCCAGGAGGGCGAGGTGCTCTTCCTGGACGAGATCCACCGCATGGCCCGCCCCGCCGAGGAGATGCTCTACGTCGCGATGGAGGACTTCCGGGTCGACGTCGTGGTCGGCAAGGGCCCCGGCGCCACCGCCATCCCGCTGGACATCGCGCCGTTCACCCTGGTCGGGGCGACCACCCGCGCGGGCATGCTGCCCGCGCCCCTGCGCGACCGCTTCGGGTTCACCGCGCACATGGACTTCTACACCCCCGGTGAACTGGAGCTGATCCTTCAGCGCTCGGCGGGCCTGCTCGGCGCGCCCCTGGACGCGGACGCCGCCGTGGAGATCGCCGGGCGCTCGCGCGGCACCCCCCGGATCGCCAACCGGCTGCTGCGCCGGGTGCGCGACTACGCCGAGGTGCGCGGGGACGGGCGGCTGTCGCTGGACACCGCCCGCGCCGCCCTGGAGCTCTACGAGGTGGACGAACTGGGCATGGACCGGCTGGACCGGGCCATCCTCGACGTGCTCATGAGGAGGTTCCGCGGCGGCCCGGTCGGCCTGTCCACGCTGGCGGTGTCAGTGGGGGAGGAGGCCGAGACGGTGGAGACCGTCGCCGAGCCCTTCCTGGTCCGCTCCGGATTCCTGGCCCGCACCCCGCGCGGTCGGGTGGCCACCCCGCAGGCCTGGGCGCACATGGGCCTCACCCCGCCTCCGGACGCGGCCTTCGGCGCGGCGGCGGCCAACGGCGGCACCACGGGTAACTCCGCCCCCGCGGGCAGCGCGGGTCACAACGGAGCGGCGGGCCCCTGACCGGTGCGTCTGACACGCAGCCCCGGTCCGGGCACAATGGGTTCCGGCCGCGCGGATCGGGGACGAACCGTTAACACTCCGATCTCCTCCGGTGGGATGCCGGTGACCCACGCCACGTAAGCTGGGACGAAACAGCCGATACGGGGCACGACTCCGTACGTGTCGTCCGACACCGGTGGAACGACTCGGCCCTCTGGCGCGTTGTACGTGCCGGACAGGCCCGGACCACGCGGTTCGTGCCGATGCGAAGAAGGTGGCCGTCGCGGTGTCCCATCCGACAGCGGTCGGCCACACGACGAAACGTCAGGAAGGACGCCCCCGTGCAGGGCCTTTACCACCTCGCTGCCGAAGGAGAGCCCACCGGTGGGCTCTTCAGCATGCTGTTCCCGTTCCTGCTGATCCTCCTGGTGTTCTGGCTGCTCTTCTGGCGCCCGGCCCAGAAGCGCCGCCAGCAGGAGACGCAGATGCACAACGCCCTGGTCCCCGGTGTCGAGGTGATGACCAAGGCGGGCATCTTCGCCACCGTCGTCGAGATCCACGAGCAGGACGTCCTGCTGGAGATCGCGCCCGGGACCCGAATCCGCATGCTCAAGGCCGGTGTCGGAGAGGTCGTCACCCCGGCCGCCGACGACACGCCGGTGGAGGACCGCCCCGACTTCGGCGACGACGACAAGCCCAAGGGCTAGACGTACCTCCCCGGGCCTCCGCTCCGCCTTGGCCCGCCCGTCGCCCGCCACCGCCCGCCGGGGCGCTCCGCGCCGAAGGGGGCCGGTGCCCCCGGCCGGCGCCGCGCGCGGTACTCTCCCGGTTCGGGCGCCCGGGCCTCATCGGGCCCGCGCCCCGCGCGGTGAGCGGACGGCCCGCGCGCGTTCGACCCCGGTACCGGCCCCCGCGCGGGGGCCGGTACCGCCGTGTCCGGCCGTCCGGACCACGGGTAGCCGCCGCGGCTCCCGCGAGGGCCCCGGCCCCGACAGCACGAGAAACCAGCAGAAGGCCCATCCCACATGCCCGACGACACCGCCACCGCGGCGCCCGTCCCCAGCCCGGAGCTCGTCCGGTCGCACATCCGCGACATTCCCGACTTTCCGCAGCCCGGCGTCCTGTTCAAGGACATCACGCCGCTGCTCAACCACCGGGAGGCCTTCGCCGCCGCCGTGGAGGGCCTCGCCGCGCCCTTCCGCTCCGCGGGGGTGGACCACGTGGTCGGACTGGAGGCGCGCGGGTTCATCTTCGGCGCCCCGGTCGCCATGGCGCTGGGCTCGGGCTTCGTCCCCGCGCGCAAAGCCGGGAAACTGCCCTCACGGACCATCGGTCAGGCCTATGATCTGGAGTACGGTACCGCGACCGTCGAGATCCACGCCGACGCGGTCTCCCCGGGCAGCCGTGTGCTGATCGTGGACGACGTCCTCGCCACCGGCGGCACCGGCAGGGCCGCGGTGGACCTGGTCCGCAAGGCGGGTGGTACGGTCGTGGGATTCTCCGTCCTGATGGAGCTCTCCGCGCTCCGGGGACGGGACAGGGTGCCCGACGTGGAGCTGCACACCCTCCTCACGGTCTGATCCGGCCGACCCGCGCCGCGGCCGACGCCCCTCCCCGCGGGGAATGCGCGACGGCCCGTCATCGTTGACGTACTCCACCACCGGGGGTGAACCCCCGGTGGCCAGTGTCACACCCGCCGCCGGGCGCGGCGGGAGCGGGGAGGCCGAGGCCGTTCCCGGTGGGAACGGCCCCACTAGACTGGTGGGAGAGGTACCGCGGCGGCCACGTCACGACTGGCCCTGATGACACGCACGTGCACCGGTGGAGCCGGGCGGCGCTGACGGCGCCCGCGCGACCGGACGGATCCGCGGGAGGTAGGCATGCCAAGCGAAGTGGTTTCGACCGGGGCGGTACCGACGGGCGAGACGCGGCGGGACGCCTCCCAGGAACCGCGGCCGAACACGCCCCAGGGGCACGCGGACGGCACCGGCGCGCGGGGCGCCACCACAAGTCCACAGGGAGACCGGCCGGAGGGCGCCGCGAACGGAGCGGCGCCCTCCGACGTCTCCGGAGCGGGGGCCACGCGTCAGCCGTCCCCCTCCACCACGCCCTCCACGGTGCGAGTACGCAGAAGGCTCGCCCGACTCGGCGCCCAGCGGGGAGTGACGATGAACCCGGTGCTCGAACCACTGATCAAGACAGTGCGGGCCACCCATCCCAAGGTGGACGTGCGGCTGGTCGAGCGCGCCTACGAGGTCGCGGCCCACCACCACCGCGACCAGAAGCGCAAGAGCGGCGACCCCTACATCACCCACCCGCTCGCCGTAGCCACGATCCTCGCCGAGCTGGGCATGCAGGAGGCCACCCTGGCCGCCGCCCTCCTGCACGACACCGTCGAGGACACCGACTACTCCCTGGGCGACCTGCGCTCGGACTTCGGCGACGAGATCGCCGAGCTGGTCGACGGGGTCACCAAGCTCGACAAGGTCAAGTACGGCGAGGCCACCCAGGCCGAGACCGTGCGCAAGATGGTCGTGGCCATGGCCCGCGACATCCGCGTACTGGTCATCAAGCTGTGCGACCGGCTGCACAACATGCGCACCCTGCGCTACCTGCCCTCCCGCGCCAAACGGGAGAAGAAGGCCCGCGAGACCCTGGAGATCTTCGCCCCCCTCGCCCACCGGCTGGGCATGAACACCATCAAGTGGGAGCTGGAGGACCTGGCCTTCGCCACCCTCTACCCCAAGCGCTTCGACGAGATCGCCCGCCTGGTGTCCGAGCGCGCCCCGCGCCGCGACGTCTACCTCCAGGAGGTCATCGAGGCGGTCTCGGCCGACCTTCGCGAGTCCAAGCTCAAGGCCACCGTGCGCGGACGGCCCAAGCACTACTACTCGATCTACCAGAAGATGATCGCCCGCAACTGCGGCTTCGACGAGATCTACGACCTCATCGCCGTGCGGGTCCTGGTGGACAGCGTCCGCGACTGCTACGCGGCCCTGGGGACCATCCACGCGCGGTGGAACCCGGTGCCCGGCCGGTTCAAGGACTACATCGCGATGCCCAAGTTCAACATGTACCAGTCGCTGCACACGACGGTCATAGGGCCCTCGGGCAACCCGGTCGAGCTCCAGATCCGCACCCGCGCGATGCACCGGCGCGCCGAGTACGGCATCGCCGCGCACTGGAAGTACAAGGAGGACCGGGGCAGCGGGGGCGAGAACAAGCCCCGCGGCAGCTCCGACATGCAGTGGCTGCGCCAGCTCATCGACTGGCAGCAGGAGACCAAGGACCCGGGCGAGTTCCTGGAGTCGCTGCGCTTCGACCTGTCGGTGCAGGAGGTGTTCGTCTTCACCCCGGGCGGCGACGTCATCTCGCTGCCCCAGGGCGCCACCGCCGTGGACTTCGCCTACGCCGTGCACACCGAGGTCGGCCACCGCACCGTGGGCGCCCGCATCAACGGCCGCCTGGTGCCGCTGGAGAACGAGCTCCACAACGGCGAGACGGTGGAGATCCTCACCTCCAAGACGCCCGACGCCGGGCCCAGCCGGGACTGGCTGAACTTCGTCAAGAGCGCCCGGGCGCGCAACAAGATCCGGCACTGGTTCACCAAGGAGCGCCGCGAGGCCGCGATCGAGCAGGGCAAGGACGAGATCGCCAAGGTCATGCGCAAGCAGGAGCTTCCGGTCAAGCGCCTGTTCAGCGGTGAGGCGATCATCGGCCTGGCCAGCGACCTGCGCTACCCGGACGTGGACTCTCTGTACGCGGCGGTGGGGGAGCGCCAGGTCAGCGCCCAGCACGTGGTCGGCAAGCTCGTCGACTCCATGGGCGGCCTGGAGAGCCACACCGAGGACATCGCCGAGTCGGCGCTGCCCACCAAGGCGGCCACCCGCCAGCGCCAGCACGGCAACCCGGGCGTGGTCGTGGAGGGCGACGCCGACGTGTGGGCGCGCCTGTCCAAGTGCTGTACCCCCGTGCCGGGCGACGAGATCGTCGGCTTCGTGACACGGGGCAACGGGGTGTCGGTGCACCGCCGGGACTGCGTGAACACCGCGACGCTGGACACCGACCGCATGGTCAAGGTGGAGTGGTCGCCCACCGAGGACTCGATGTTCCTGGTGGCGCTGCACGTGGAGGCCCTGGACCGGTCCCGGCTGCTGTCCGACATCACGCGGGTGCTGAGCGACCAGCACGTCAACATCCTGTCGGCGACCGTCCAGACCAGCCGCGACCGCGTGGCGCAGAGCCGCTTCACCTTCGAGATGGCCGACCCCGCCCACCTGGGCAGCGTGCTGCGCGCGGTGCGGGGCGTGGACGGCGTCTACGACGTCTTCCGCGTCCGCAGCTGACCCGGCCGCGGGCACGGGGGACACGGCGCTCCCGCCCCGGTGCCGCGGGGCGGCGCGGCCGGGCCCCGGGCGCCCGTGCGGGGAGCCCGGGGCCCGTGCGCGCCGGTCAGATGCGGATCGTGGTCGAGCGCACGATCTCGAACACCGGGTGGCGGTCGGCCTCGGCCGCGAACGCCTCCTCGGGGGCGTCCGGCGGCGTCTCGAAGTACAGGCCCACCACGGCGGAGCGCGGGTGGTCCAGGTACTCCTTGAGCAGCGGGGCGGCCTCCTCTGCCCCCAGTTCGCGCACGCTGATCAGCTCGATCCAGCCGCCCTGGCGCAGCGTCGCGAAGCCGTCCTCGCGCAGGTTGCGGACCCAGTCCACCTCCCCGTAGGGGGAGACCAGGAACCGGCCGCGGTCGCTGTCCAGCACACTGAGCGGGATGGTGCGCAGGAAGCCCGACTTGCGCCCACGCGTGGTGAGCAGGTGCAACTCGGGCAGGCACACCCCGTACTTGACGAAGCCGCTGACGACGGCGTTGGCGGTCCGCCGCAGCCCCGTCATCTCGAACCGCTTCGTCGGCTCGTTCCCCATCTCGGCAACTCCCTCGCTCGGCTGCTTCCCATTCTGGCGGCTGCGCGCGCCCGGCGGCACCGGGGGAGGCGCGCGACCCGCGGCCGGTCCCCGCGGACCGGCCCGGATCAGGGATCCGATCCGGGAACCGGGGAGGCGGCGCCGTTCAGCGGAAGGCCGAGATCCCCGTCACCGACTGGCCGATGCTGAGCGCGTGGATCTCCTCGGTGCCCTCGTAGGTGGCGACCGTCTCCAGGTTCGCCATGTGCCGCATCACCGGATACTCCAGGGTGATGCCGTTGGCTCCGTGCACCGAGCGCGCCGCCGCGGCCACCCGCTGGGCGGCGGCCACGCACGAGAGCTTGCCGAAGCTCACGTGGTTGTGGTGACACCGGCCCTCGTCCTTCAGGCGCCCGATCCGCAGCGCGGTCATGGCCGCCTGGTTGACGTCCACCACCATGTCGGCGAGCTTGCGCTGGGTCAGCTGGAACCCGGCGATCGGCCTGCCGAACTGCTCGCGGCTCAGCGCGTACTCCAGGGCCGCCCCGTAGCAGGCGCGCGCGGCGCCGGCCGCGCCCCACACGATGCCGTAGCGGGCCTCGTTCAGGCACGACAGCGGCGACCCCAGGCCGCGAGACCCCGGCAGCACCGCGTCGGCGGGCAGGCGCACGCCCTCCAGCACCAGTTCGGAGGTGATCGACGCACGCAGGGACAGCTTGCGGTGGATGACGTTGGCCGAGAACCCGGGCGTGTCGGCGGGCACCACGAACCCGCGCACGCCCTCGTCGGTGGCGGCCCACACCACGGCCACGTCGGCGACCGAACCGTTCGTGATCCACATCTTGGTGCCGTCGAGCACCCAGTCGCCCCCGTCCCTGCGGGCGCGGGTGCGCATCGAGCCGGGGTCGGAGCCGGAGTCGGGCTCGGTCAGCCCGAAGCAGCCGATCGCCTCACCTGCGGCCATGCGCGGCAGCCACTCCTGCTTCTGCTCCTCGGAGCCGAACTTGTGGACGGCCGCCATCGCCAGCGAGCCCTGTACCGACACGAAGCTGCGCAGGCCCGAGTCCACGGCCTCCAGCTCGCGGCAGGCCAGACCGTAGGCGACCGCGCTGGATCCGCCGCAGCCGTAACCCTCCAGGTGCATGCCCAGCACCCCGAGGGAGCCGAAGGCCCTGGCCAGCCCGCGCGGGTCGGGCAGGGTGCCCGCCTCGAACCACTCGGCCACGTTCGGCGCCAGCTCGCGCGCCGCGAAGTCGCGCACGGCGTCGCGGACGTCGCGCTCGGTGTCGGTCAGGTCGGCGTCCACCGCCAGGAAGTCGTGCGGGTCCGGGGCGGCGGGTTTGCGGGAGTCGCTCAAGGTGGGTGTCCCTTCGTGGTGCCGACGGCCGGTGCGGCCGTGCGGGATGTGGACGGTGTCCTCGGACCCGGGTGCGGGACCCGGAAGAAGGACGGCGGTCGTCTCGGGGCCGGGTGCGGCGCCCTGACCGGCTCCGGGGCGCGGTCGGGCGGGTCCGGTGCGCCCCGCCCGGTCCTCAGGGCAGGTCGGGTTGCTGGACGGCGCCGCGCGCGACCATCGCGTCCGCGTCGGCCCCGTCCACGCCGAGTTCGGCCAGGACCTGCCGCGAGTGCTGCCCCAGCAGCGGCGGCGCGGAGAGCGGCGGCGGGGTGCCCTCCAGGCGGAACCCCGCGCGGACCTGTTCGATCAGCCCGGCGGTGGGGTGCTCCACGGTGCGCAGGACGTCGTCGCCGCTGGCGTCGGCGGTGCGCAGCGCGTCCAGCACCCCGCGCACCCGCCCCACCGGGACCCCGGCCCCCACCAGCAGCTCCATCCAGTGGTCGGCGGGTCGGGAGCGCAGGGTCGCCGACAGGGCGCCGACCAGCTCCCCGCGGTGCGCCACCCGGCCGGGGTTGGTGGCGTAGCGCGGGTCCGCGCCCAGGTCGGGGCGGTCCAGGGCCGTGCACAGCCGCTGGTACAGGGCGTCGTTCCCGGCGGCGACGACGATCTCGGCGTCCGCGGTCGGAAAGGTCTGGTAGGGCACGATCGTGGTGTGCGCGTTGCCTACCCGGGCGGGTTCGGCCCCCGTCACCAGCGCCTGCTGGGTGAGGTTGACCAGGCCGGAGAGGGTGGAGTTGAGCAGCGACACGCTGATGTTCTCGCCGCGCCCGGTGACGCGGGCCCGCATGAGCGCGCCCAGGATTCCCACGGCGGCGTTGAGTCCGGTGAGCACGTCGGTCAGGGCCACGCCCACCTTGCTCGCCGGTCCCTCCGCGGGCCCCGTGGTGGCCATGAGCCCGCTCTCGGCCTGCACCACGATGTCGAAGCCGGGGCGCGTCGCGGGCTCGTGCTCGGGCCCGAACCCGCTCACCGAGCAGTACACGACGGCCGGGTTGCGGGCGCTGACGGCCTCGTAGCCGAGACCGAGCCGGTCGATGACCCCGGGCCGGAAGTTCTGGACGACCACGTCGGAGGACGCGCACAGCTCCTGGACCGCTGCCAGGCCCCCGGGGTCCTTCAGGTCCACGGCGAGGCTGCGCTTGTTGCGGTTCACCGACAGGAAGTAGGCGGCCTCGCCGTGCCCCTCCGCTCCGGCCTCCCCGGCCCAGGGCGGCCCCCAGGAGCGCGTGTCGTCGCCGCGCCCCGGCTGTTCCACCTTGACCACCTCGGCGCCCATGTCGGCGAGCAGCATGGTGGCGTAGGGGCCGGCCAGCACGCGGGACAGGTCGGCGACGCGCACGCCCGCCAGCGGCAGCGGCGCGGCCCCGGTCGCGCTTCCGGTTCCGGTCCCGGTCGGGGAGCCGGTCCCGCTTCCGTCCCCGGCGCCGGTTCCGGCCCGGGTCCCGGCGGGGCTCCCGTTCGCGAAGAGGTCGTCGGTCACGTCCGCGCCTCCTCCCCGGCCTCGGGGTCCACTGGCAACTGGTCGCCCTCCCTGAGCTGGCCGTAGGTCTCCAGGCAGCGGCGCAGGGCGGTGGTCAGCGCGGCGCCGGACTGGCCCGCGTACCGGGTCTGCACCCGCCGCACCAGTTCGGCGACGTCCCCTGTCACCGACTCCCCCTCGACCAGAGCGCGGAAGAAGTCCCTGGCCAGCTCGGTGAGCAGGGTGGTGTCCGCGGCGACGACGCGCCCGTCTGCGGTGTCCACGGCCAGCACGACGCCGAGCCGCTGGTACTGGGAGTGGCTCGCCACCGAGTCGGGCAGGCGGGCGTAGCCGGACACCAGGACGACCCTGGGATTGCGCAGGACCTGCTGGATACGGTCGTCGCCGTACAAGGTGCACACCTCTCGCTCACGGGCACGCGAAAACTCCGACGCTCTGGAGTCTCGCGCCTGGAGGGCGGCCGGGGGAAACCGGACACCCGCGGCGTGAGGGCAGGCAGGCACAAGTATGTCCCCACCGCGCGCACCGCTGTCAAGCGGCTCGGTGGCCCGGGCCACATCCGGTCCCCCTGCCGCGGGCCGGAGGGCTGTGTTAGTGTGCCTCGCAGGTCACGAGTACCAGCGTCAAGCCCCGGCTAGCTGGTCGGCAACCCTCCTACCGCGGTGGGGTGCCCCGGGTGAGGACCAGGTCCCGACACGACCGTGTCGGACAAGCGCGGACCCCTGAGGCGTTACCGGAGTGACATCTCCGCGGGTCCCACGACCCACAGGAGAGGTGCTTCCATGACCACTGCCGTCCCCGTCCACGCCGCCCGTTCCGCCGAGCCCCCGGCCGACGCCGCCGAGTGCACCGTCGTCACCTCCGACGAGGGCGTCCCCCTGGTCACCGGCGGACGCGTCGAGTACGCCAACTTCGACTACGCGGCCAGCGCCCCGTGTCTGACCCCGGTGGCCGAGGCCCTGTCCGCCGCGCTGCCCTACTACGCCAGCGTGCACCGCGGCGCGGGCCACCACTCCCAGGTCAGCACCGACGCCTACGAGCGCGCCCGCCGCAGCGTCGCCCGCTTCGTGGGCGTGCGCGCACAGCCCGCCGACGCCGTGGTGTTCGTGCGCGGCACCACCGACGCCCTCAACCTGCTGGCCCGCTCGGTGCCCGAGGGCTGCACGGTGGTCGTGTTCGAGTCCGAGCACCACGCCAGCCTGCTGCCGTGGGAGCACCCCGCCGCCCGCGCCGGACGGGTGGTGCGCCTGCCGCTGCCCGCCTCCCCCGAGGACGCGGTGGAGGCCGCGCGCGCCGCGCTGCGCGGGGCCCCCGAGGGCCCGCGCCTGCTGTGCGTGACCGCCGCCTCCAACGTCACCGGCGAGATCTGGCCGGTGGAGGAACTGGTGGAGGCCGCCCACGCCGAGGGCGCCCGCGTGGTCGTGGACGCAGCCCAGTACGTGCCGCACCTGCCCTTCAGCCTGGAGGGGACCGGCGCCGACTACGTCGCCCTGTCCGCCCACAAGCTCTACGCCCCCTTCGGCTCCGGGGTGCTGGCCGGCCGCGCCGACTGGCTGCGCGAGGCCGCGCCCTACCTGTCCGGCGGCGGGGCCACGCGGCTGGTCGGCGAGCACGACGTGGTGTGGAACGACCTGCCCGCGCGGCACGAGGCGGGCAGTCCCAACGTGCTGGGCGCCGTAGCGCTGGCAGCCGCCTGCGACGCCCTCGCCCCCGCCACCCAGGAACTCCTGCACGTGCGCGAGTCGGCGCTGCTGGAGCGGCTGCGCGAGGGGCTGACGGCGGTCGACGGCGTCACCGAGCTGACCCTGTGGGGCGGGGACCACCCGCGGGTGGGCATCGTGTCGTTCACCGTGGACGGCCTGCCCGCCGACCTGCTGGCCGCGGCCCTGTCCGCCGAGTACGGGATCGGGGTGCGCGACGGCCTGTTCTGCGCCCACCCGCTCACCCGGCACCTGCTGCCCCGGGGCCACGGCCAGGCGGTGCGGGCGAGCCTGGGGGTGGGTACCACGCGGGAGCACGTGGACCGCCTCGTCGGCGCGGTCGCCGAACTCGTGGCCCGCGGACCGCGCTGGGAGTACGCCGACTGCGACGGCCGCCTCGCCCCGGTGCCCGACCCCGCGCGGGTGCTCTGACGGCGGTCCCGGGAGCGGGTGCGACGGCTGCTCGGAAGGGTTCGGCCGGGCGCCGCTACAGCTGGCTGTAGCGGCGGTCGGCGGGTGAGCGGGATGTTTCGGCGGGCCGCGCCTCCGTAGCGTCGGAGACGACACGGCGGGCGGTACACCGGCCGTGTCCAGTCACCCACCGAACCCCGGGAGCAGCCGTGTCCGACGACCCCTACCGCATCGACGCTCCGATCGCTGGAGCCCCGTCGTCCTCCGTTCCGCAGTCGTCCCCCGCGCCCTCCCGACCCCGGCGCACACCCGCCCGCCGGGCCCTGCTGGTCCTGCTCGGGGTCGTCCTGGCGGGGACCGCCACGGTCAACGTCGCGCTGTCCCTGCTCGGCCACGAGCTGATCGGGTCGGCCTTCGGACTCGCGGCGCTGGTCTCGCTCGTCGCGCTGGTAGTCCTGGTCCGCGGGGGCGACCGGTGAGCGGAGCGGAGGAGAACGCCACCGCACCGGCCCCCACCGCACCGGGTTCCGCCGGTCCGGACGCCGACGGAGAGGCCGTCCGGCTCACCGACGTCCACCGCGTGTACTCCGACGGCGAGGGCGTCGTCTCCGCCCTGGCCGGGGTGTCGCTGGGGGTGCCCCGCGGTTCCTTCCTCGCCGTCATGGGGCCGTCCGGATCGGGCAAGAGCACCCTGCTCAACTGCGCGTCCGGCATGGACCGCCCCACCTCGGGATCGGTGGCGGTGGGCGGGACCGACGTCGGCTCCCTGCGCGAGCCCCGGCGCACCGAGTTCCGCCGCGAGCGGATCGGCTTCGTGTTCCAGTCCTACAACCTGGTGCCCACGCTCACCGCGGAGGAGAACATCACCCTGCCGCTGCGTCTGGCCGGACGGGCCCCCGACCGGGGCTGGCTGCGCGCGCTCGTCGACCGGACGGGTGTGGGGCGGCGGCTGCGCCACCGGCCCACGGAGCTCTCCGGCGGCCAGCAGCAGCGGATCGCGATCGTGCGCGCCCTGGCCTCCCGGCCCGACATCGTCTTCGCGGACGAACCCACCGGAGCGCTCGACGGCGCGACCGCCGACAGCGTCCTGGGCCTGCTGCGGGAGGTCGTGGACGAACTCGGCCAGACCGTCGTCATGGTGACCCACGACCCCAAGGCCGCCGCCAGGGCGCACGCCACCGCGGTCATGGCCGACGGCCGCCTCGCCGACGTCCTGCGCGCCCCCTCCGCGGCGGACCTGGCCGGACGCCTGGCCTCCCTGGAGACGTCCGGGACGGAGGCCGACCGATGACGGCGACCCCCGGACCGGGTCCGCTCTCCGCACCCGCGTCCGGCCCGGATCCCGTCGGCGGACGCGGCCCCCTCGCGCTGAAGCTGGCGCGCGGCCGTGCCGGAGTGCTGGCCGCCGTCGCCGTCGCGGTCCTGGGCGGATCGGCGTTCGTCACCGTCGGCGGCGTGCTGGCCGACACCGGGCTGCGCTCGTCGGTCCCCGCCGAACGCCTCCGGGGCGCGGACGCCGTGGTCACCGCACCCCAGACGATCGAGCAGGCCGAGGACCTGGACCTGCCCCTGCCCGAGCGGGCCGGACTGCCCGAGGAACTCACCGCCCGGCTGGCCGCGCTGCCCGAGGTCGGCGCCGCCGTCGGAGACGTCGGGTTCCCGGCCGCCGTGCACACCGGGGAAGGGGTCGCCACGGGAGCCGACCCCCGCACCACCGGCCACGGGTGGTCCTCCGCCGCGCTGCTGGAGGACGCCGCCTTGGAGGGGGAGGCGCCGCGAGGGCCCGGGGAGGTGGTCCTGGACTCCGCCACGGCCTCGGCCGCTGGTGCCGGGGTCGGCGACCGGGTGCGGGTCACCGCGGCGGGGCGCACCGGCTACCACCGGATCTCCGGGGTGCTGGACACCGGCGCCACCGTGGTCCTGTTCTCCGACGACACCGCCGCCGACCTGGCCGGGCGCACGGAGGGCCCGCGCGAGGGCACCGTGGACCTGGTGGGCCTGCGCGCCGCGCCCGGCGTGTCGCAGGAGCGGTTCACCGGGGCGGTGGAGGCCCTGACGGGCGAGGACGCGCTCGTGCTGACCGGGGACCGGATCGGCGACGCCGAGTCCCCGGCCGCCGGAGCCGCACGCGGTGTCCTGGTCGCGGTGGCCGGTTCACTCGGCGGAGTCCTGGTGATGACCATCGGCCTGACCGTCGCCGGAGCGCTGTCGGTCTCCGTAGCCGCCCAGCGCCGCGACCTGGCGCTCCTGAGGGCCGTGGGCGCCACGCCCCGGCAGGTACGCCGCCTGGTCGCCGCCCCCAACGTCCTCGTCACCCTGGCGGCCCTGCCCCTCGGCGTGGCCGGCGGCTACCCGCTGGCCGGGGTCGTGCTGGACTGGTTCGCCTCCCTGGGGCTGGTGCCGCCGGGTCTGCCGCCGGTGTTCGGGCCGCTGCCCGCCCTGGCCACGGCGGTGCTGATGGTGCTCGCCGTGTGGCTGGCCTCGCTGGCCGCGGTCGGCCGGACCGCGGCCGCCCCGCCCACCGACGCTCTCGCCGAGTCCGTGGCCGAACCCCGTGTTCCCGGCAGGGCGCGGACCTGGACGGGGGCGGCGCTGCTCCTGGCCTCGGTGGGGGCGTCGGTCCCGGCGCTGGTGCTGGGCGACGAGATGGCGGCGGTCGCCCCGGCCTCGGCCAGCCTGCTCGCGGTGGTCGGGCTGGCCCTGGTCGGCCCCGCACTGCTGCGGGCGGTGAGCGGGGCGCTCGGCCGCCGTCTGCCCGCGCGCTCCTCCGCCCTGACCTGGCTGGCGGTGCGCAACCTGCACGGCCACTCCCACCGGGTGGCGGGCGCGGTCAGCGCGCTGGCGATGCTGGTGGCCTTCGCCCTCAGCCAGGGCTACGTCAACACCACGCTGCTGGCCGCGCAGACGGAGCAGCGCGAGGACGGGGAGCTGGCCGCGATCACGCTGACGGCGCCCGCGCTCGGCGGGCTCCCGCGGGGACTGGCCGAGGCCGTCCGGGAGGACCCGTCCGTCGCCGCGGCCGTCACCGCCACGCCGACCACCCTCGTGTGGACCACCCGGCTGCCGTTCGAGGAGGGGGTGGTGCACCAGGAGACGCCCGCGCTGGTCCTGGGGCCGGGCGCTCCGGATGTCGTCGACGCGGGCGTCACCGAGGGCGACCTGGGCGCGCTGACCGGCGACACCGTCGCGCTGGGCGCGCGGACCGCGCGCTCCCTGGGTGCGCAGACGGGCCAGAGGGTGACGTTCCGGATGGGGGACGGGGCCGAGGTCAGCGCCGAGGTGGTCGCGCTGTACGAGCGCGAGCTCGGCTTCGGCCGGGTCCTGGTCTCGCGGGACCTGGCCCGGGGGCACCTGACCGGTGACCTGCCCGCCGAACTGCGGGTGCTCGCCGAACCCGGGCGGGAGCCCGAGGTCCGCGAGACCCTCGACGGTCTGGCCTCGGCCCGCCCGGGTGTGGAGGTCGCCGACACAGCCCAGGACGCGGCCGGGTCCGGGCTCGCGGCGAACACGGTGCTCAACCTCGTGGTGCTGCTCTGCCTGGCGGGTTACGTGCTGCTCTCGGTGGCCAACCGCCTGTCCGCCCAGACCCTGCGCCGCCGCGCGGAGACGGACGCGCTGCGCGCCGTGGGCGCGACCCCCGCGCAGGTCCGGTCGCTGCTGCGCAGGGAGGCCGCCCTGGTCGCGGTCGGCGCGGTCGTCGCCGGTGTGCTGGCCTCGGCGGTCCCGCTCGCCTTCGCGGGGATGGGGCTCCTGGGTCGCCCGTGGCCCGGCGGCCCGCTCTGGCTGCTGCCCGCCACCGTGCTGGTGGTCGCGGCGGTGTCCTGGCTGTGCGCGGAGCTGCCCGCGCGGAGGCTGACCGCGGACCGGTGACGCGGGGTCCCTCATCGGTCGGGACCGATTCCAGGAAGGCGCGGCCGAGAAGCGCTTTCCGGGACGACCCGGCCGTCTCGTAGGGCTTTCCCTGGAACACGGGGCGGTGACCTGACGGAATCGCGGGGGAGCGGGGCGTGACGCCCGCTCCCCCTCCGCGGGGCCGAGTCCGTTTACCAGAAACACTTGCGCCCCAGGAGTTCTCAAAGGGCGAAATAGGGCGCATAACACCCATGTGTGTGCTGAGGATCACTTTCACAGGAGGTACCATCGGGCCCTGACGGCATGGCGCGACGCTGTCCGGGCCCGACCGGCCCGCCCCGCCGAGCGTCTGCCTCCCGCGAGCGAACCGGCTGGGGGAGCGTGAACGTGACCAACGTCCGAGGGCCCGAGACGGGTCGGCTCACGGCCGTGTTCCGAGGGCGCGGGTCCGTGCCCGTGCCCGGCCAGCGGCCCCGTGTGGTCGACCTGGGAGCCCGCACGGACGGGCGCCCCGACCCCCGGCACGCCGAGCACACCCGCCTGCACCAGGCCTTCTTGGGGCGCGTGGTCGACTACCTGTCCGTCGACGCGGGCGTGCGCCAGTTCGTCGACTGGGGGTGTCCGGTGCCCGGAACAGCCGAGCGCGTGCACGCCGCCGCCCCCGACGCCTCCGTCGTCCACGTCGCCCCGCACGGCGCGGCGGGTATGCTCTCCACCGCCGGGGCCTCCGTGCTCTCCGGCGACGGCTCCGGCACGGACACGCTCCTGCGCCGCCTCGGCACCTCCGGGCTCGTCGACTTCGACGAGCCCGTCGCCGTTCTGATGACCCGCCCCTTCACCGCGGACGACCCGCCCGCCTGGATCGGCGCCCTGCACGCCCTCATGCGCGGGGGCGGCTACCTCGCCCTCACCTCTCCGGCGCCCCGCGCCGCGGTGGAGCGCGCCTTCGACCCCTTCCAGCCCATCGAGCCGGGCGTGGCCGACCTGCGGTGGTGGCCCTACCCGGACGAGGACGTGTCCGACCCCGGCACCGGCGTCCTCGCCGGGCTGGGCCGCGCGCCCGGTCGCCGGGGAGGCGCTCGCGGGTGGCGGTGAACTGGACCGGCGAGGTCCTGGCCCAGCTGCGGTTCTACTGGGACTTCTCCCTGTGGCCCCGCCTGGAGGGGCTCACCGACGAGGAGTTCCACTGGGCTCCGGTGCCCGGCGCCTGGACCGTGCGCGAGGGACCGGACGGGCGCCACCGGCCCGACACGGCCGTCCCCGAACCCGAACCGCCGCCGGTGACCACCATCGCCTGGCGGCTCGGGCACATCGTCGTCGAGGTCCTGGAGGCCCGCGTCAACTGGCACTTCGGCGACCGCACCGCCACACGGGAGAACGCCGACTGGCCCGCGACCGCCGCCGAGGCCCGGCAGCGGCTGCGCCACGCCTACACCGCCTGGACCGCGAATGTCCAGGAGCTGGACGAGAGCGGCCTGGCCGCGCCGGTGGGCGGCGCCGAGGCGCCCCAGTGGGAGGACTTCCCGATGGTCGCCCTCGTGCTCCACGTCAACCGGGAGGTCATCCACCACGCGGCGGAGGTGGCCGCGCTGCGCGACCTGTACCGGGCGCGGTACGGCCGCTGAGCCCAACGGCCGCTCCCGTCGGCCCCCGGGCTCGGGCTGCCCCGGCCGAGGTCCTCGACAGGTTCCCTGCCGCGACGACCGCCCGCCCCCGAGGCGCCCCGCCACGGGTACAGGGGAACCGCGGGCCGTGTCCCGTGCTCCACGCCGGTGGTGCTTTCGGCCCGACACGCCTAGACCACGTGCAGCGGATCCATCCGCACCTGCGCCAGGTGCTCGTCGCGGCGCGCGCTGCGCGCCGAGGCCGCCACCTTGAGCGACCGGGACAGCGCGCCCACCCCGGCCCGGGGCACCCGCAGCAGCGCCCGCTCGGTGGGGTGGGCGCCGTCCGGGCCGACCGCCCGGTCCGCGCCCACCGGCACCGGCCCCAGGAGTTCGGCGCCCTCGGGCAGTTCGATCTGGTCGAGCAGTTCGCGCACGTGCTCGGGAGCGCCGGTGACCGAGGCCATCGCCACCGCTGGGGGGAATCCCAGCTCGCGGCGCTCGGCCAGCTCGCGCTCGGCGAAGCCCGTCGGGTCCCACCGCACGAACGACTGCACCACCGGCAGCGAGGCGTCGGCCGACACCACCACCGTGCCGCCCGGCCGCACCAGGGCACCCGCGTTCAGCCAGCGACGCAGGGCCTCCTCCGAGGCGCGCAGGTCCATCCGGTTCAGCAGCGCCCAGCCGTCCAGCAGGACCGCCGCCGCGTACCCGTTGTCGGCCACCGGTTCGGCTCCCGGGGTGGCCACCACCAGCGACGGCGCGTCCGCCACCCGCGACAGCACCTCCTCGCGGCCCGAGGTGCGCACGGTCAGAGAGGGGAACGCCCGGCCCAGCTCCTCTGCGGTGCGGCGGGCCCCCACCACCACGGCGCGCATGCGGGTGACACCGCACTCCGGGCACGCCCACTGCCCGGCGACCCGGCCGCACCAGCCGCACGAGGGCATGGCGTGCGAACCGCGCACGGCCAGCGGACCCCGGCAGGAGTCGCAGCGCGCGGGCTCGCGGCACCCGGCGCAGGCCAGCGTGTTCAGGTAGCCCCGGCGCGGAACCTGGAAGAGCACCGGACCGGTCCGCGCGGCCTCGCGGGCCGCGCGCAGGGCCACGCTCGGCATCCGCGCCGACCGCGCCGCCTCGTCGCGGGCCAGCTCCCGGTCGTCCCCGGCCGCCCGGACCACGGGCGCGCGGCGGCGCAGGGTCGCCCGGTCGGCGGTCAGCGGATGCGCCCACCCCGACTCCACCAGCAGCTGGGCGTCGGTGGTGCGCGTGTGCCCGCCGATCAGGGCACCGGCCCCGGCGCGGTGCGCGCGTATCGACAGCACCGTGCGCGCGTGCGGGTAGGGGGAGTGCGGGTCGGCGTGCACATCGTCGCCGTCGTCCCACAGCACCACCAGCCCCAGGTCGCGCACCGGCGCGAACACCGCCGCGCGCGTGCCGACCACGACCCGGACCCCGCCGCGCAGCACCGACAGCCAGCGCCGGTAGCGCTCGGCCGGGCCGAGGTCGGCGGTGAGCGACGCGTACCGGCCCCCTCCCAGACGCTGTTCCAGGGCCCGGGCGACGGCCTGCACGTCACGGCCGTCGGGCACCACGATCACGGTGCCGCGCCCGGCGGCCAGGGTCTGGGCGGCGGCGGTCGCCACCGCGTCCGCCCACCCGGCGCCGGGCAGGGCGTTCCACACCGCGCGGGCGGGCTGGCCCGCGCGCAGTGCGCGCACGAACGAGGGGCCCTCGGGGTAGTCCGCCCAGGGGCCGGGGTCGGGGTCCGCCCCGGTGGCATCCTGTGCCGCTTCCGCGCCGGAGGGCGCGTCCGTCTCGGTTGCGGACACCCGTGGGGCGTCGGCGGCGTTCGGCGCGGTGTCGGGGTCCGCCCCGGGCTGAGCGTCGTGCGGGACCGCCTCGGGCGGGGCGCCCTCCGGGGCGGTCCCGGTCGCCGCCGTCTGCGGAGGCGTGTCGGACCCCGCTGTCTCCGTATCCGCGCCGACCCCGGTCGCCTCCGCAGACGCATCGGCCTCCGCTGCCTCTGCCTCCGCGGCCTTGGCCGCCTCCTTCTCCACGCGGGCGTGGCGGGGCGGTACCGCCAGGCGCAGCACGTCGCTCAGCGTGCCCGCGTAGCGGTCGGCGACCGCGCGGGCCAGCCCCAGGATCTCGGGGGTGAGCACGGGTTCGGGGGAGACCACCGCCTCCAGGTACGCCAGCCGCCCCGAGAACTCCGAGGTCTCCACCCGTTCGGCCAGGAAGCCGCCCAGCTGGCGGTTGTTGAACCGCACCTTCACCCGGCAGCCGGGCACCGCCGCCTCATCCATGTCGGCGGGCACCCGGTAGTCGAAGTACCGGTCCAGGTGGGGCAGCGGGGTGTCCACGACCACGCGCGCGACGGGCAGCCGCTCGGCGGGCCCGCGTGGGGCCGGGCGGCGGGACCTGCTTGCCGCCCGAGCCGTGGCCTTCTCCTGTTCCGGAAGGTCGAAGAGGACCCCGTCGGGCTGACCGGGCTGCGCTGTCATCCCCCTCTGTCTACCAGAACCGTGCGACACCGCCCCGTGCACCGGGCGGCGCGGCCCGGCGCCACTGGTAGAACTGGGGAACCGACAGACCTCGGTGGAGGGGAACCCACGTTGAAGCTTGTCTTTGCCGGAACACCGCAGGTGGCGGTACCGTCCCTGCGCGCACTGATCGACTCCGGCCACGAGGTCGCCGCCGTGGTCACCCGTCCCGACGCCCGCTCCGGGCGCGGCCGGAAGGTCTCCGCCAGCCCGGTCGGCGAACTCGCCGAGAGCGAGGGCATCGAGGTCCTCAAGCCCGCCAAGGCGGGCGACCCCGAGTTCCTGGAGCGGCTGGCGCGGATCGCCCCCGACTGCTGTCCCGTGGTCGCCTACGGCGCCCTGCTGCCCCAGTCCGCGCTCGACATCCCCCGCCACGGCTGGGTCAACCTGCACTTCTCCCTGCTCCCCGCGTGGCGCGGCGCCGCCCCCGTCCAGCACGCGGTCCTGCACGGCGACGACATCACCGGCGCGTCCACCTTCCGGATCGTCAAGGAACTCGACGCCGGTCCCGTCTACGGCACCCTCACCGAGACCGTGCGCCCCACCGACACCAGCGGTGAACTCCTCGACCGGCTCTCCGTCTCCGGCGCCGAACTCCTCGTCCGCACGATCGACGGCATCGCCGCCGACCGCCTCAGCCCGGTCGAGCAGCCCGCCGACGGAATCTCCTACGCGTCCAAGCTCACTCCCGAGGACGCCGAACTCGACTTCACCGCCCCCGCCCTGCGCGTGGACCGCACGGCCCGAGCCTGCACCCCCGCCCCGGGCGCCTGGACCACCTTCCGCGGCGGCCGGCTCAAGGTGGGGCCGGTCACCCCCCTCACCGACGCCGACACACCCGCGCTCGACCCCGGCCAGCTGCACGCCGACAAGAAGCGGGTCCTGGTCGGGACCGCCACCCACCCGGTCGTCCTGGGCGAGGTGCAGCCGCAGGGCAAGCGCGCCATGGCCGCGGTCGACTGGGCGCGCGGCGTGCGCCCCGGCGACGAGGACCGCCTGGGGCGCTGAGCTGCCGTAGTCTCGACCTGGCGGGTGAACCCGCCGGTCCCGTCCCCGGTTTGTTGAGGCAGCACACGTTGAGCGAGCAGTCCCGATCCCCGTACCGCCGTCCCCGCCGCGGCGGGAAGCCCGCGCGGGGCGGCGGCCGGAGCGGGGACGGACAGTCCCGGCCCCGCGACCCCGCACGCCGCGTCGCCTACGACGTGCTGCGCGCGGTGGGCCAGCGCGACGCCTACGCCAACCTGCTGCTGCCCGCCCTGCTCAGCGAACGCGGCATCAGCGGCCGCGACGCGGCCCTGGCCACCGAGCTGACCTACGGGACCCTGCGCCTCCAGGGCACCTACGACGCGATCCTGGAGGCCTGCGTGGACCGCACGCTCGCCTCCGTGGACACCGAGGCGCTGCCGCTGCTGCGCCTTGGCGCCCACCAGCTGCTGTCCACCAAGATCCCGCCGCACGCCGCGGTCAGCGCCACCGTGGACCTGGCCCGCCGGGTCGTGGGCCACCACCGCGGCCGGTTCGTCAACGCCGTCCTGCGCAGGGTCTCCGCCCGCGACCTGGACGCGTGGACGGCCGTGGTCGCCCCCGACCGCGCCACCGACCCCAGCGGATACCTGTCGGTCGTGCACAGCCACCCGCGCTGGATGGTCAAGGAGCTGGCCCGGGCGCTGGGGGAGCGGTCCGCCGACGGGCTGGTCGAGACCGAGCGCCTGCTCGCCGCGCACAACGAGCGCCCCCGCGTGACCCTAGTGGCCAAGCCGGGCCGCGCCACCGTCGCCGATCTGGTGGCCGCCGGCGCCGAGGAGGCCCGCTACTCGCCGTTCGCCGCCTACCTGCCCGAGGGCGACCCGGCGGCGATCCGCGAGGTGCACCAGAACCGGGCCGCGGTGCAGGACGAGGCCAGTCAGCTGGTCGCCCTCGCCCTGACCAGGGTGGACGCCCACGGGAACGACGCGCGCTGGCTCGACATGTGCGCGGGACCGGGCGGCAAGGCCGGTCTGCTGGCCTCCCTGGCCGGTCAGCGCGACGCCCGCCTGCTGGCCGCCGAGGTGCAGCCCGCGCGGGCCGGACTGGTCGCGGGCGCGGTGCGCCGCTCCCCGCGCGACGCGGGCCGGGTCGTGGTCGCCGACGGAACCAGGCCAGCCTGGCGGCCGGGGGCCTTCGACCGGGTGCTGGTGGACGCGCCGTGCACGGGTCTGGGCGCGCTGCGCCGACGCCCGGAGTCGCGCTGGCGGCGCACCGAGGGCTCGGCCGCCGAGCTGGCGCCGCTCCAGCACGACCTGCTGACGAGCGCGGTCGAGGCGGTGCGCCCCGGCGGAGTGGTCGCCTACGTCACCTGCTCGCCGCACCTGGACGAGACCGACGGGATCGTCCGCCGGGTGCTCGCCGCGCGCGACGACCTCACGCTGCTGCGCGCCGCCGACTACCTGGACGGGGTGCCCGACCTCGCGGCCGGTCCGGAGGGAAGGTACGTCCAGTTCTGGCCGCACGTGCACGGGACCGACGCGATGTTCCTGGCGCTGCTGCGCAGGTCCGAGCAGTCCTAGGTCCGAGCGGCCCTGAAGCCGTGGGGGCCGCTCGCGCGGCGGTCCCCTCACCGTCCCGGGCCGGGGGAGTCCCCTGGCCGTCCACAGGAGGAGATCCGGGGTGGGCCGGAGCGGGACGGCCGGTCACACTGGAACACGGGGGCGTGTCACCGCGCCTACGGACGCCCGCGGCGCCCCCGACACCAGAGTAGGGATCTGCGCGCCCTTCCGCAGGGCCCTGTGGACGACCCGTCCGGGGCGGCGGGGCGCTCATCGTCCTCGTTCGTGTTCGGCGGTGTCCGCTGCCGACCGAGGTGTCCGCTACCTAGGGGGTCCTTCGCCCTCCGGTCCGGAAGCGGTGGTGTCCGCTGCCGACGGCGGCGCGGGCTCGGGTACCGGAGGCGGCGCGGACCCCGGCGGAGGTGCGGATTCCGGGGGCGGCGGCACGGGCACCGGAGGCTCGGCCTCCGAAGGGGCGGGCGCGGGCGCCGGTGGCATGCTCGCGCGCAGGCGCAGGGTCAGCCGCTCGCCCAGCTCCCCGCTGAACACCCCCTCGTGCGCGACCCCCACCCGGTCGGCCAGCTCCACCGAGTGCAGGCGCACGACGGCCTCCACCAGCGTGGCGTAGTTCCCGGTCGCGGACCGGGCGCGCACCCACGCGATCCCCGCGACGGCCGCCGCGACGAGCGCGGCCGGCCACCACCACACGGCCAGCGGCAGGTACAGCAGCGCCCACGCCGTCAGCCCGGTGGCGAGGGCCAGGTCCTCGCGGGCCGCGGTGACCTCCACGCGCTCCTCCTCCGGCAGGACCAGCCACAGGTGCGGCCACAGCACGGGCAGGTCCGCGCGGTGGTCGCGGGCCAGCCGCGTGCGCACGGCCGCGATCCGGTCGCCGCACCAGGTGGGGCGTTCCGGCCGCTCGGGGGAGATCCTCGCCATGCGGTCGTAGGCCTTCGCGAACGCCTCCTCCCCGCCGCCGCTCCGCGCCCGCCGGACTTCCCCGCCCCGTCTCCGCGCCCGCTCCGCCTCCTCGCTCCGGCTCCGCGCCCGTGCAGTCCCCTCGCTCCGCTCCGCCTCCGCTCCCCCACCGCGCGCCCGCTCGACCTCCCCGCGCAGCCGGTCCCACCGCGCGCGGCGCGAGCGCACCCACCGCCCGGTCCAGCCGCGCAGCGGCGGCGGCCACCGCTCCCAGTCCGCGGCGGTCCACAGGCGCTCGACCAGCCAGCCCAACCCTCGGGCGACCAGGCCCACGGCGGTGCTCCCGGCCAGCACGGCGGCCAGCACCAGGGCCTGACCGCCGAAGGTGTCCACTCGCGGATCCGCGGCCCATCCGGTGACACGCTCGGCCAGGTGCCCCGCGTCCCACGCCCCGGACCAGCCCAGGGCGTAGGCGGCGGTTGCGACCGCCAGGTAGAGGGCGCCGGGCAGCGCCAGGGTGCTGACCCACCTCTCGGTCAGCCTGCGGCCCAGTTCCGCCCACAGGTCGCCCACCGCCTACCGCCTCCGCGGCGGACGCAGGCAGGCGCCGCTTACCAGGCAGACCGGCACGTCCTCGGCCGGTGTGGGCTCCCACGTGCGCGCGCACTTGCCCTGGGGGCACCCGTACAGGGCGGATGCGGGGCGGGGCAGGCCTGTCCCGGCCACCCCCGCACCCCCAGAACCCACCAGGCGCACTCCGTCGGCGTGGGCGGCCAGTCCGCGCCCGTCGAGGGCGGCCAGGGCCTCCTGGAGCCCGGCCAGCTCCGCCGACGCGTCCCCGCCGCCTCGCGCGGCCCCGAGCACCGCGTCGACCAGTTCGGGACCGCCGGGCACCGGTTCCAGCCGGTCCCGGATGTCGCCGGCGTGCTCGCAGACCACGCCCAGCCCCGCTGCGGTGTCCTCGTTCATGGACCTCCCGTCCTCCCGGCCGCTCCTGCGCTCGAGTGCCCGCCACGGCACCCGGCACGGGCCCCACCTCCCCGGGGGCCGTGCCCGGTGCGCGCGGACACCCTCCCCCCCACTCCTCTCGGCCACTCCTCATGTCCGAAAAGGGCGGTTTGTGATCTACGACGTAAAGATCCGCCATGAAAACATCCCCGAAAGCGGGGGGAGAGGGAAAATCTCCACACGTCCCCGCAGTTCCGGGCCCCGCATCCGGACCACGCGCCCCCGGCCGCCGTGGCTACACTGCACGCGTGGCCATCCAGATCTCACCCAGCATCCTGAGCGCCGACTTCGCGCACCTCGCCGACGAAGCGGCCGCCGTGTCCCCGTCCGCCGACTGGCTCCACGTCGACGTGATGGACAACCACTTCGTCCCGAACCTGACGCTCGGCCTGCCCATCGTGGAGTCCCTGCTCAAGGCGACCGACACCCCCCTGGACTGCCACCTGATGATCGAGGAGCCCGACCGCTGGGCCCCCGCCTACGCCGAAGCGGGCGCGGGCAGCGTCACCGTCCACGCCAAGGCCGCCGGGGCCCCCGTGCGCACGCTGCGCGAGATCCGCCGCCTCGGCGCCCGCGCGGGCCTGGCCCTCAACCCCGCCGAGCCCGTCGAGCCCTACGCCGACCTCGTCGGCGAGATGGACATGCTCCTGCTCATGACCGTCGAACCCGGCTTCGGCGGACAGAAGTTCCTCGACGTGGTCCTGCCCAAGATCCGCCGTGCCCGCGAGATCCTCGACAGCCGCGAGGCCTCCGTCTGGCTCCAGGTCGACGGCGGCGTCAGCGACGAGACCATCGAGCGGGCCGCCGAGGCCGGAGCCGACGTCTTCGTCGCCGGTTCGGCCGTCTACGGGGCCCAGGACCCGGCCAGGGCCGTGGAGT
Organism: Nocardiopsis akebiae; assembly: GCF_018316795.1. Taxonomy (NCBI): domain Bacteria; kingdom Bacillati; phylum Actinomycetota; class Actinomycetes; order Streptosporangiales; family Nocardiopsidaceae; genus Nocardiopsis; species Nocardiopsis akebiae. The sequence goes on along the minus strand of NZ_CP074132.1, from coordinate 4,980,865 downwards.
CCCTGCGCGCCCTCGCCGCCGGGGCCGCCGCCAGGGCCTGACCCCGGAGCACCGACCCTCGCAACCGAACGTCCGTCCGCGCAACGATCGCGACACGGTTCCGCCCTTCGCTGGCCCCGTCCGGCGCCTCCCCCTAAGCTGTGCGACTCGTAGTCGTGAATCTCGCTTGGTCGCGGCTCCGTCTTCCCCTCCGCCTCCGCGCGCGTGGGGGAGCGGCGCGGCGTGAGCGCGTTGCCAGGCGCGGACCCCCGGGAGTACGCGTTGAACGCTTGGACCGCCGAGCACTTGGCCATGGACGCGCTGTGGGAGGCGGAGACCGTCCCCATCCTCTGGCTCCAGGGCCTGGGGGACTGGCTCGCCCACCCGCTGGGCCTGGTCACCCACCTGGGCTCCCACACGCTCGTCATCCTCGCCCTCACCCTGGTCTTCTGGTGCGTCAACCCCGGCCTGGGGGCGCGTCTGTTCGTCGTGGTGGCCTGCTCCGGCGTGGTCAACCAGCTGTTCAAGTCCCTGCTCTACGGGGCCCGGCCCCCCTGGTTCGACGCCCGCGTCACGGCCCACACGAGTTCGGACAGCTTCGGGATCCCCTCCGGGCACACCCAGGGCGCCACCGTCACCTGGGGCTACCTCGGCATCAGGTCCGGCCGCCGCGCCGGGCTGTGGGCGGCGGCCGCCGCCATCGCGCTCGTCTCGCTCTCGCGGATATACCTGGGCGCGCACTTCGTCAGTGACGTCGTGGCCGGGCTGGTGCTGGGCGCCGCCCTGCTGTGGGCGGTCCTGCGCTGGGAGGAGCGCGTCACCGCCTGGTGGCTGGGGCTGAGCACCGCCCGCTGGGTGGGCTGCGCCCTGGCGGCCGTCGTGGTGCCCTGCCTGGCGGCCACCCTCTGGCAGCTGCTGGTGCGCGGTGACTGGACGGTCCCCCAGGAGTGGATCGGCGCCGTCCCCGCCGACCCGGCCGGTGAGACCCTCACCGGTCTGTACACCGTGGCCGGAACCCTGCTGGGCGGGCTCGTGGGCTTCACCCTGCTCGCCAGACGCGGCTGGTACAGCGCCGCGGGCACCCTGGCCTCCCGGGCCGCCCGCTTCGTCCTGGGCGTCTCGGTGATCGTGCTGGTGCAGGTGTTCGTGAGCGTGGTCTTCGGCCACCTGAGCGGGCTCGCCGACGCCGCCGTGTCCTTCGCCGCCTACGGCGCGATCACCTTCTGGGCCTCCTTCCTGGCCCCGGAGGCCTTCGTCCGCAGCGGTCTGGCCGCCCGGCCCGGGGCCGCGGCCGAGACTCCCTGAACCGGCGGGGCGCCCGGTCGCGGCGACACGCCCGCCGGAGTCCCCGCCCGCGCGTGCGCCGCCCGCGTCGGCGGTGGAGAGGGCCGATGATTCGCGTCACACGGGCTAGGCGCTCCTGTTGACGAGGGGTTAGGATCCCTACCAGCAAGTTCAACACGTGCTCCGGGGTCGGTGTAATTCCGAACCGGCGGTGACAGTCCGCGACCCGGCCGAGTCCATCGGCCGGTTGAACCGGTGGAATTCCGGTACCGACGGTGAAAGTCCGGATGGGAGGCAGTACGTGTCGGGACGGCCCCTCGCCGCCCGCGTCCGCTGACGCGCGGCCCCGGTGCCGTCCTGTTCGTGGACCCTTCTCCACGCGTCCCCTCACCCCGGAGCCGCCAGGCGAAGGGAAGGCAAGGGCGTGTTCACCGGAATCGTCGAGGAACTCGGCGAGGTCGTCTCCATCCAGGCCGCGGGCACCACGGGTGAGGCCGTACTGCTCACCGTCCGAGGCCCCCTGGTCAGCTCGGACGCCGCACACGGCGACTCCATCGCGGTCAACGGCGTGTGCCTGACCGTCGTCGACCGGGGTGAGGGCACCTTCACCGCCGACGTCATGAAGGAGTCGCTGGACCGCTCCAGCCTCGGCGGCCTGGCCCCGGGCTCCCGGGTCAACCTCGAACGCGCCGCCCGCGCCGACGGCCGCCTGGGCGGCCACATCGTCCAGGGCCACGTCGACGGCACCGCCGCCCTGGTCTCCCGGAATCCCGGCGACAACTGGGACGTTCTGCGTTTCGGGCTGTCGGCCCACCTGTCGCCGTACGTGGTCGAGAAGGGCTCGATCACCGTCGACGGCACCAGCCTCACCGTCTCCGCGGTCAGCGAGCCGGGGGCCGAGGATGAGTTCTTCGAGGTCAGCCTCATCCCCGAGACCCTGCGGGCGACCACTCTGGGCGGACTGGCCATCGGTGCCACCGTGAACATCGAGGTGGACGTCATCGCCAAGTACGTCGAGAGAATCACCGCCGTGGCGGCGGTCCGCCCGCGGGCGTGAACGCCCGAGCACGGCAGGAGGGGGCGGACCCGCGCGGGCGCGCCGCCACCCGTCACACCACCCACATCCACGACCCATCCAGGGAGCGGCCATGACCGTCACCGAGCCCACCCCGGCCACGACACCGATCGACCAGGCCGTCGTCCTCGACACGATCGAGGAGGCCGTCGCCGAGTTCGCCGCGGGGCGGGCCATCGTGGTGGTGGACGACGAGGACCGCGAGAACGAGGGCGACATCATCTTCGCCGCCGAACTCGCCACGCCCGAACTCCTGGCGTTCACGATCCGCCACACCTCCGGCGTGGTGTGCGTCCCCCTGGAGGGCCGGGACCTGGACCGCCTCGACCTGCCGCTGATGACCGCGCGCAACGAGGAGAGCCTGCGCACCGCCTACACGGTGACCGTGGACGCGCGCGAGGGCGTCACCACGGGCATCTCCGCCGCCGACCGGGCCCGCACCATCCGTCTGCTGGCCGAGCAGGGCAGCGGCCCCGCCGACTTCGTGCGCCCCGGCCACGTCCTGCCGCTGCGCGCCCGTCCGGGTGGCGTGCTGGCCCGGCGCGGCCACACCGAGGCCTCCGTCGACTTCGCCCGCCTGGCCGGTCTGCGCCCCGCGGGCGTGCTCGCCGAGGTCGTCAACGACGACGGCACCATGGCCCGTCTGCCCCAGCTGCGGGAGTTCGCGGACGAGCACGGCCTCAAGCTGGTCTCGGTCGAGCAGCTCGCGGCCCACCGTGAGGCGCTGGGGGAGGCGCTCACCGAGGCCGAGGCCCACCCGCCGCTGGTCACCCGCGCGGTCCAGACGCGCCTGCCCAACAGGTACGGCCAGTGGCGCGCGGTCGGGTACCGGGGCACCGCCGACGGGGCCGAGCACGTCGCGCTGGTGTACGGGGACCTGACCGACGGCACCGACGTCCTGGCGCGCCTGCACTCGGAGTGCCTCACCGGCGACGCGTTCGGCTCCCACCGCTGCGACTGCGGCGCCCAGCTGGACTCCGCCATGGCCGACATCGCCGAGGAGGGGCGCGGGGTGCTCGTCTACCTGGGCGGCCACGAGGGCCGGGGGATCGGTCTGCTGCACAAGCTGAGCGCCTACAGCCTCCAGGACCAGGGGGCGGACACCGTGGACGCCAACCTGCGCCTGGGCCTGCCCGCCGACGCGCGCGAGTTCGGCGCCGGGGCGCAGATCCTGGCGGACCTGGGGGTGTCGTCGGTGCGCCTGTTGAGCAACAACCCCGCCAAGGCGGAGGGGCTGGAGCAGCACGGGGTGCGGGTCAAGGAGCGGGTGGCGATGCCCTCCTTCGTCACCGAGGACAACATCGACTACCTGCGCACCAAGCGCGACCGCATGGGCCACGACCTGACCGGCGTCTCCCGCTGACACCGGTCCCGCGGTGCGGCCGACCGGCCGTTTCGCGTTCGGAGCCCCCTGCGGGCCGGGGCTGGTTCCGCCTCGGCGGCGGCCCGGGGCCCGCACAGTTCGTTCGGAGAGGAAGCAGGAGCCCATGAGTGGTGAAGGACGCCCCGACAGCAGCGGTGTCGACGCCTCGGGGATGTCGGTGGGCATCGTCGTGACCCGTTGGAACGCGGGCGTGGTCCAGCCGATGCTCACCAGAGCCCTGGAGGTGGTGAGGTCCTCGGGTGCGGTCGAGCCCGTCGTGGTGGAGGTCGCCGGGGCGGTCGAGATTCCGGTGGTCGCCCAGGAGCTGGCCCGCAAGCACGACGCCGTGATCGCCCTGGGCGCGGTCGTGCGCGGGGGCACACCGCACTTCGACTACGTGTGCCAGTCGGTCACCCACGGTCTGACCGAGGTGGCGCTGCGCCATTCCACCCCCGTGGGCAACGGCGTGCTCACCTGTGACACCCTGGAACAGGCGCTCGACCGTGCCGGACTGCCGGGGAGCGCCGAGGACAAGGGCGCCGAGGCCGCGCTGGCCGCCCTGGACACGGCGGCGGTCCTGCGCGTGCTGCGCCGCTGATCCGGCCCGGTGGCGCGCACGGTGACGGTGGTGGGCCGTCCGCGCACGCGGGCGGTCGAAGAGGTGTCGCGCGCGGGTCCGGATCCGGCGGGCGGCCGCCGGGCGGTCCGTGGCGGGCGGTGCGTGCCGCGGGTCCTGGCGGGTCCGTCCGGCGGTACGGCGTCGCGGGGCGCGGCCCGGCGGCGTGCCGGGGCCGCGGCGGACACGGTCCAGAAGTGGAGCAGTGGGTGCGGACGAGGGAACAGCCCGTGGACGGCGAGGAGACTGGGCAGACGGTGCTGCCCAGGACGTGGCGGCCCCGGTCGGTGCGGTGGGTCGCCTACGGCCTGGCGCTGCTGATCGTGGCGACCCTGGCGGTCCTGGCGGCGATCCTGCCGGGCAGCTGGGGGGTCATGGACCGGGTCCTGATGGTGGGTCTGGGCCTGGCCATCGCGGCCGCCCTGCACCTGCTGGCCCGGCCGCGGCTGGTGGCGGCTGAGGAGGGCGTGACGGTGGTCAACAGCATCCGCACCCACGTGCTGTCCTGGGCGGAGGTCGTGGACGTGCGGATGCCCGAGGGCGAGCCCTGGCCCTCGGCGGACCTGTCCGACGGCACGACCCTGGCGGTGATGGCCATCCAGAGCGCCGACGGCGAGTCCGCCCGGCGCGCCCTGGAGGAGTTCCGCGTGCTGCTGCACGAGCGCGGCGAGGGCCGCGAGCCCGACCGCTCGTAGGAACCTCCTGAGGGAGCCGCCGGATTCCTGAGGATCGGTGGCTCCCGAGTGTTGTGCGGGGCACATAGTTTGGTACCGAGAGCCACCGACGGAACGTGGAAGAGGTACCGCGTGCGCGACATCCGAGCGGCCGTGTCCGACCTGTACGCGTCGGGCGAGACGTTCGCGCTGGCCACCGTGATCGACACCTACAAGAGCGCTCCCCGCGACGCCGGGGCGGCGATGCTGGTCAGCGCCTCCGGGGAGGCGGTCGGCAGCGTGTCCGGCGGCTGCGTGGAGGGCGCGGTCTACGAGGAGGCCCTGGAGGCCATCCGCACGGGGGTCCCCGTGCGCCGCACCTACGGGGTCAGCGACGACGACGCCTTCAGCGTGGGCCTGACCTGCGGCGGGACGCTGCACATGTTCGTGGAGCCGATCAGCCGGTCCTCCTACCCCCAGCTCGGCTCGGTGATCGGCGCGGTCGACGAGCACCAGCCGGTCGCCGTGGCCACCATCGTCTCCGACCCCTCCGGCCAGGGGCGGGTGGGGCGGCGCCGGGTGGTCTGGCCCGGCCACGCCGAGGGGGACCTGGGCAGCGACAGGCTGGCCGACGCCCTGGACGACGACGTGCGCGGCATGCTGGCCCAGGGCAGCACGGGCCTGCTGCGCTACGGCGCGGACGGGCAGCGGCGCGGGGACGAGCTGGAGGTGTTCGTGCAGTCCTTCGCGCCCGCGCCGCGCATGCTGGTGTTCGGTGCGATCGACTTCGCGGCGGCCGTCGCCGACCTGGGCACCTATCTGGGTTACCGGGTGACGGTGTGCGACGCCCGGCCGGTGTTCGCGACCGCCAAGCGCTTCCCCACCGCCGAGGAGGTGGTGGTCAAGTGGCCGCACGTGTTCCTGGACGAGATCGCCGACCAGATCGACGAGCGCACGGCCATCTGCGTGCTCACCCACGACCCCAAGTTCGACGTGCCGGTGCTCAGCGCGGCGCTGCGCACCCGTGCCGGGTACATCGGCGCGATGGGGTCCCGGCGCACGCACGAGGACCGTTTGGAACGGCTGCGCGAGGCCGGGGTGGGCGAGGCGGAGCTGGCGCGCCTGCACTCGCCGATCGGTCTGGACCTGGGGGCGCGTACCCCGGAGGAGACGGCGGTCTCGATCGCCGCCGAGCTGGTGCAGGTGCGGTGGGGCGGCAGCGGGCGGGCCCTGCGCGAGACCAGTGGCAGGATCCACCACGACGCGTCGGGTAAACCCCTGGTTCCGGCCGGATTCGGCCACCGTGTGAAGTGAACCGAAACCCGCCGGGCCGCGGAGTGCCTGGTCACGGCGGTTTCGCGGGGGCGGTCGCGGAACAGGGCGGGACGGGCTGTGCCAGGTCGCCCATCCCGCGCGCCCGTGCGTGGCATCATCGCGTCATGGGTACTGGGGGGCAGGAACAGGGCGGGGAGCGCACGTGTACGGGCCCGGTGGCGGGCCTGCTGTTGGCCGCGGGTTCGGGGAGCAGACTCGGGCGGCCCAAGGCGCTGGTCGAGGTGGGCGGCGAACGCCTGGTGGACCGCGGCGTGCGCACGCTGACCGCGGGCGGCTGCGCCCCGGTCATGGTGGTGCTGGGCGCCGCCGACACCCCGGTGCGCGGTGCCCACACGGTGCACAACCCCGACTGGCGGACCGGGATGGGGTCCTCGGTGCGCGCCGGGATCGACGCCCTGCCCGACACGGTCGACGCGGTGCTGATCGCGCTGGCCGACCAGCCCCTGGTCACCCCCGAGGCGGTGCGCCGCCTGGTGGAGGCGCACGAGCAGGGTGCCCGCGCCGCGGTGGCCACCTACCGCGGCAACCAGCGCAACCCCGTGCTGCTGGGCCGCGAGCACTGGTCGACGGCCTACGCCATGGCCGTGCACGACGTGGGGGCGCGCCCGTTCCTGCGCGCGTACTCCCATCTGGTCACCGCCGTGCCCTGCGACGACATCGCCAGCCCGGAGGACATCGACACGGTGGAGGACCTGGAGCGGCTCAGCGACGTGCTGGGCCGGGAGCCCTCCGGTTCGGGCTGACCCCCGCCCGGGGCCGTGCGCGTCGGCGGTCCGGGGTTCAGACCAGGGGTTCGGCGAGGATGCCGAACACGTGCTCGGTCGACTCTCCGGGGGCCAGCACGATCAGGTCGGTGCCGGTGGCCAGCGCGTTGGCCGGGCAGGTCATGGGCTCGGCGGCCAGGTGGGCCCGGTGGTCGTCCCCGCCGAGGGTGTCGGCGCTGAACAGCTGCAACCAGCCGAAGCCGCGGTCGCACCACAGCGATACCCGGTGCTCGGGGCCGCTCGCCCGCACCCACGCGCGCCCGTCGGCGTCCCTCTCCAGTTCGGTGAAGGCGGTGTCCAGGACGGTGCCGCCCAGTTGGCGGCCGGGCGTGCGGAAGTCGAAGTCGCCGCCGTCCACGGGGACGGGGCCGCCCACGGGCAGCATCTGCCCGTCCACCGGCTGGCGGGTGCCCGCGGTGACCTCAAGCGCGAACTCCCCGCGCGCGGCCAGGGCCGACAGCGGCTCGCCCAGGGTGAGGTAGGGGTGGAAGCCCAGGCCGAACGGCAGGGGGGAGCCGCCCGGGTTGCGGGCGGTGGTGGCGACCGTCAGCCCGTCGTCGGAGAGCCGGTAGGCGACGGTCATCTCCAGGGGGAAGGGGTAGCCGGGCCCGCCGCCGAAGTCCAGCCGCAGTCCGACCGCGTCCTCGGAGACCGACGTCGGCGCCCACGCCCGGTCGTGGACCAGTCCGTGGATGGCGGTGCCGGTGGCCGGGTCGTTGGGTTCGGGGCGGTGCTCGACCCCGTCGAAGCGGTAGCCGTGCTCGGTCACGCGGTTGGGCCACGGCGCGAGCACCTGGCCCTGGAAGGCCTTGGGTCCGTCCCCGTCGTAGGGCCAGACCACGTCGCGGCCGCGCCAGGTGAGTGCCCGCAGTGCCGCTCCCGTGCGGTCGACGCGCGCTCGGTACTCTCCCGAGCGCAGCTCGATCACCTCACCCACCTGGCACCTGCTTCCCCGTCGTGGCCGTGCGTCCGTGTGCCGAACCGGGCGATCATAGCCCACGCGCCCCGCCGGGGGGACACGGCGGGACACGTGACGCGTGTGACGGAAGTTGTTCAGGAGGTTCACAGCAGCTCCCGACGCGTCACCGCCCGCACCGGACGCTAGGCGAGCAGGCCGTCCAGGGGGATCAGCACCCCCGAGCCCAGCGCCAGCAGCCCCGTGGACAACAGCACCACCACCATGAACAGGGTTCCCACCACGGCCAGGCGGAAGGCACCCAGGCGCCGACGGGCCCGCGAGGTGGGCTTCCTGCTGGCCGCCGAGCGGCCCAGCGCCACCAGCAGCACCGACAGCAGCACCGGCAGCCACCACGCCGCGCCTGCGTCGCCGGGCAGCAGTCCGGTGACCGCGCCGGTCAGCTCCGACAGCCAACCCAGGACGGCGCCGTTGCCGGCGTCCAGCAGCCCGGTGTAGGCCGAGGTCACGAACTCGCTCTCGGGGTAGAAGCCCTCCTGCGGGCGCACCACGCGGCCCAGCCCGTCCAGGAGCCCGAGCAGCGCCGCCGGGTAGGCGAACCGGCGGCACGCGCCCGCCTTCATCGCCCGCTGGATCTGGCCCATGGTCTTGTCGGCCCGGCGCCTGCGGCGTTCCTGTTCGCGGGGGTCGAGCGAGGGGTCCTGCGGTCCGGCGGGGTTGTAGGGGTGCGGGGCGGTCGGACCCTCCGGGCGGCCGGTCGCGGAGGCCCCGGCGGCGCGTCTGCGGACTCCGGCCGCCTTCTCGCGGACCTGGGACCAGCGTTCACCGGCCGAACCGGCCAGTGACGCCCACCGGTCCTGTCGGCGCGCCCTGCCGTCGGCGCGCTCGCGCTCGGAGACCGCGCCGCCGACCCGTGCCGCCTCGGGCAGCAGGAGCACCGCCGTGATCAGGGCTGCCCGGGTGGCCAGGGCGTCGCGGCCGTTGGCGTCGCGCAGGGCCAGGCGCCGCTGTTCCACCCACCACGGGGCGTGCGGGGCCGCGGTGCGCTGGCGCGGGTGCCAGGACTGGCGGCGCAGCAGCGACCGGCTCCGGGAGGCGGTGTCGGGGAGCAGGACGAGTTCGACCGCCCTGGCCCAGGCGGTGTCGGTCTCGTGGGTGTCCGGGCGCCGGGGCGCGTCGGGGCCCGAGCCGACCAGCTGGTCGACGTTCTCGGACACCTTGCGCATGATCAGGGGCACCTCGTGCTGGACGCGCTCCAGCAGGGCGCACCGCCCCGGACCGCCCGAGCGGCAGGCCGGGTGCGGGCACCAGTGCTGGGCGCCCAGTCCGACCGCGCCCGAGGTCACGGCCTCGCGCACCACCGCGTGGCGGCTGGCGTCGCCGGTGGCCAGGTCCAGCAGTCCGTCGGCGCTGATCTCGTGGCCGCGAAAGCGCGGCGGCATCCCGGGCACGTAGCGGGCGGCCAGAGCGCTGATCGCCACGTGCGCCTGTTCGGGGTGGGCGTCCAGGCCGGTCAGGTAGGCGCGGTCGAAGGTGTAGTCGTTGACCTCGCGGTCCAGCCAGCTGCGCAGTTGCGGCCAGTGGGTGCGCAGCCACATGGCGCCGGTCTCGGAGCGGTCGAGCAGGTCGAAGGCCAGGCTCGGCGGGTCCTCGTGGCTGGCTCCGGCGAACTCGATGGGGCGCAGGCGCGTGACCGCGCGGATCTGCGGGCGCTCGCCCGCAAGCCACTGCACGACCTCGTCGTGGCCCCAGCGGGCCGAGGGCGCGAGCGTGAGCAGGCCGCGGGCCAGCAGGCGCCAGCGCTCGTCGGTGATGGCGGAGATGTCCACCTCGGTGTTGCGGGCGGTCAGCCAGTTGCCGCCGCGCTCGGGGCGGCGTCCGGCCACCAGTTCGTGCACGATCACGCCCAGGGACCACCAGGCCGCGGGCGCCTCGCGGCGGCCCTCGACGACCTCCGGCGCGGCGTAGTCCTCGGTGACCGCCAGGCCGCCGTAGACGCGGCTCATGGTGGCGCGCACGGCGCCGCCGAAGTCGGTGAGCGCCACGACCGGCGGGTCCAGGGAGCGCACGAGCAGGTTCTCGGGCTTGACGTCGGTGTGGTTGTGCTGGAGTTCGTCCTGCCAGTGGTGCAGGCAGTCGGCGACGGCGGAGACCACGGCACGGGCGCGCTCGTCCGACAGCGGAGCCTGGTCGATGAGCGAGCGCAGCGAGCCGTGGGAGAAGTACTCCTGGGCCTCCCAGGCCAGGTCCTCGCCCCAAGAGCTGGCGGCGGTGCCGTACCCCTGGATGGCGGGGGTGTGCGGCGAGGCGGTGCCGCGGGCGCGCAGGCGGTCGAGGAGTTCGCGGTTGATGTCGTGGCCGGGCCGGTACACCTTGAGGGCGAGTCGGCGTCCGGGGGAGTCGGTGGGTTCGGCCAGGTAGACGACGGCCTCGCCGCCCGCGCCGATGTGGTCGAGCACGCGGTAGCGGCGGCGCAGTTCGGCGGGGACGGCGTAGTCGAGGTCGCTGGCGGGGCCGACCACCACGCGCGAGACCAGGCGGGCCATCCAGTCCAGGAGCGGGCCGAACAGGGTCCGCCACCAGGGCGTGCGGCCGTCGGCGCGGCCGTCGCCCGGGATGGTGCGGGCGGGGCGCGTGCCGGGGGCCGCGGCGGCCGTGCGGGTGGCGTCCGCCTGACCGGCGCCGGGCAGGACGCTGGTGCGGTCCGCGGCGGGGGAGGAAACGCGGGTGGGCGCGGTGTCGCCCCCTCGGGCCGTTCCCGGGCCGAACACACGGGTGGCCCAGCGCGTGCGGGCCGCGGGCGCGCGGTCCGCGTCGGGGCCGATGCGTGTGGTGGGCGCGGTGGGTTCGATCCGCTGGGTCGGCGCGTTCTCGTCACCGGGGTCGGGCGTGACCATCGGGGTCGGAGCCATCCTTCGGATAGGCGTTGGTGTCGTGGACCTGCGGGGGAACGAGGTCCCTCCAGGGTAGGTCCGCGCGGCGCGGTTCGCGCGGCGTTCGCGGCACCGGACCCGTGTCCCCCGTCGTTCCCTCCATCCCGTTTGACTCCTCGCGACTCCGTGAAGTTCCACCGGAACCGGGAGTGGGGCGGAGGGAGGCGGTCGGGCTCCGTCCGGACGTTTTCCGGAGGTTGTCCACAGGCGCGGGCAGGGGCTGGCGGGAACGGGTGCCTGTGGGCTTTGCTGGAAACAGGGGGGCCATCCCTCCCGGCCACCGCGTGCTGCCCTCACACGTGTCCGCGTCCTGTACGCCTCGTGTGCCTCAGTGCTGTCCGCGCGGGGTCACGCCGAGCCTGTCGCAGGCCTCCTGGTACATGCGCACGACCTCGGCGCGGATCTGGGCGCGCTCGGTGAGGGGCCGCGCCCACGGCACGCGCACGGCGTGTTCGGTTCCGTCCACGGTGACCGCGTAGTCGCCGCCGTCGCCGTCCAGGCCCGTCATGCGCGCGGCGGTGGCCTCGGGCCGGCCGCCCAGCGCGCGGCAGATGAGCAGGGTGTCCTCGGGGTGGTCGCCGTTCATGTGGGCGGTGACGGCGGTGACGACCTCGGGGGAGAAGGGGTTGGACGGGGGCACGGGACCTCCTGGTCGGCGGGTGGCGCGCACGCGTGGCACGAGCGGGGGGAGGGCTGCGCGCCCTCCCCCCGCTGACGATATCCGAGCGGCCCCGAAGGTGATGACGATGTGTCGTCAAAAATTCCGGGGGGCCGCCCCGCCCCGTGTGTTCCCCTGTCCCGTACGGCCCGGAGTCCGCCCGGCCGTCACGGACGTGTTCAGGCCTGGCGGGTGAACTCGGCGTCGATGTCGATGGTGATCTTGTCGCCGACGACCACGCCGCCGCCGTCCATCGGCATCTCGATGTCCACGCCGAACTCCTTGCGGCTGATCTGCGTGGAGGCGGTGAAGCCGGCGCGGTTGAGGCCGTAGGGGTCGATGGTGGAGCCGTTGAACTCCAGCGCGATCTCGACGGGGCGGGTGTTGCCCTTGATGGTCAGCTCGCCCTGCAGGACGAAGTCCTCGCCCTTGGCGACGGCGCCGGTGGAGCGGAAGGTGAACTCCGGGTGCTCCTCGACGTTGAAGAAGTCGGCGGAGCGGATGTGGTTGTCGCGGTCGCCGTTGTCGGTGTTGATCGAGCTGGCGTCGATGGTGGCCTCGACGGACGCCTGGGTGGGGTCCTCGGGCACCGTCAGCGTGGCGTCGAACTTCTCGAAGCGCCCGCGGACCTTGCTGACCATCATGTGCCGTACGGAGAAGCCGACGACGCTGTGGGCGGTGTCGATCTTCCAGGTTCCGGACTGGAGTTCCTGCGCTGCCATGGTGTCTCCCTGTCGGGTCGGCGGACCCGGGGTCCGGGCCCACTCGCTGAGGTATAACAAGGCTTCTTAGAAGAATCTTCCTCGGAAGAGGAGTTTAGGCAATGCGAGGCCCTCGTGCAAGGCGTTCTCCCACCACAGTCCGCCACGGCTCGACGCGGGGCCCGACGGTGTGGCGGGGCGGGGGTTTCGGACACGCCGCTACGATGGGCCGCATGAACAACGCCGGGTGGCTTGACTTCGGAGAACAGCACGTCTGGCGTGGTTTCCTCAGGATGAACGCCTGGGTCTACGACGAGCTGGAGAAGGACCTGCGCGCCCGTACCGGGCTCTCCCTCATCGAGTACGGCATCCTCGTGCACCTGTCCGAGGCCGAGGGACGGCGCATGCGCATGCGGGTGCTGGCCGACAGCGTCATCGTGTCCAAGAGCAGGCTCTCCCACCAGGTCGCACGGCTCGAACGCGGCGGCTACGTGCACCGGGAGCACTGCGACGACGACCGCCGCGGGCTGTGGGCCGTGCTCAGCGAGAAGGGCTCCCTCCTCCTGGAGCAGGCCGCGCCCGGCCACGCCGAGCGCGTGCGCTCGCTGATCTTCGACCGCCTCAGCGGGGAGCAGGTCGCCCAGCTCGGCTCCATCATCGGCGCGCTGGAGGAGGGCGGGGCCGCCCGGCGGGGGTGAGGGCCGTGCCCGCCCTGCCCGCGGCCCCGTCCGTTTCGTGTGACCGAATCCGCCTAAGGCGGGCCGGGCCCGGGCGGGCGTCGCCCGACCCGCGCCGCTTCGGGCGTGCCCGCCACGGGCCCAGCGCCCCACGGGTAGAGTCGGTGCACGTGAGCAGACCATCCATCATCGGCGCCCAGAACTTCCGCGACGACGACGGCGGCGTCGATCCCGAGGTCGCGGCACGCCTGCGCGAACACGCGACGGGCGCCACGGGCGACCGCCAGGTGCTGGCCGCGCTCAGCGGAACCCGCGTGCTCATCCCCGTGGTCGCCGTGGCCACCGAGACCGAGGAGGGCGTCGGCGGGCTCACCAAGGACAAGAACAGCGAGGTCGCCGTCCCGATCATGACCGGCAGGGACGGGCGGCGCGGCATGCTCGCCTTCACCTCCGTGGACGCGGTCCGCCGTTGGCGCCCGGACGCGCGCCCGGTGCCCTTCACCGTCAGGGACGCCTGCCAGGCGGCCCTGGAGGAGGAGGCGGACGCGCTGGTGCTCGACGTGGCCGGCCCCGTGCCCTACACCGTGCAGGGCCCCTTCCTCGGCATGATCGCCGAGACCGGCGCCGTCCCCGCGCCCAAGGACGACCCGCAGGTCCTCGGACTCATCTACCAGGTCACCAAGGGCGAGTTCGGCATCGAGCGCGTGCGCATCCACCCCTCCGAGCGCGGCGAGATCGGCATCCGCCTCGAACTCGAAGAGCGCGACGACGAGGTCCTGCGGCGCGTGGCCGAGCGGCTCACCGCCGAACTGCGCCACGTGCTGCCCGGGGGCATCGAACTGAGCGCCGTCGTGCGCGCCCAGCGCGGCGACGCGCCCCCGGGCGGGCCCGGGACCGCCGACAGGGACTGACACCCCCCGCACCGGGCGCCTCCGGGCCGGGCCGCGAGCCCGCGCCTCCGGACCGCTCCGCGCCTTCGCCCCGTGCGCGCGCCGTGCGGGCGTGCGGTGCCACGGCGTTCGCGGACGGGGAGTTGTCCACAGACCGGACCGGGCGGTGTCGCCACGGGCCCCGGAAGGGTAGCTTCCCATCATGCCCACCCCCTCGACACTCCTCCTCCACCCGCACCTGTGGACGGCGTCCGTCGCCGTCCTCCTCGCCCTGCTCGGAGTGGTGGTGGGCCGGGTCAACGGCCGCCTCGTCCACCTCTTCGGCCCCGCCGTCCCGCCGCCCGCACCCGCCTCCCGCGGTTCGCTCACGCCCTCCGCCGACCGGCACGTCCAGCCCGCGCGCGACGACGCCACCGCGGTCCCCGACACGGGGGAGGACGTGCACGGCGAGCGCCGGCTTCCGCCGGAGGAGGACGACGAGGGCCCTCCGCCGCCCCGCTGCCCCCACTGCCGCGCCGAGCTGCGCTTCCTGCGCTGGTTCCCGGCGGTGGAGGCCCGGACGTTCCGAAGACGGGGGGCCTGCCCCCACTGCGAGCAGGTCGTCCGGTCCCACCCCGCGGTCGTCGTCGTGACCGCCGCCCTCTTCGGCTGCGTCGGCCTGTGGGCCGCCCTCCAACCCGACTGGTGCCCGTTCGGCGTGCTGGCCGTGCTCTGGCTGACCGCCGTCGGCGTGCCGCTGGCCGTCATCGACCTGCGGGTCATGCGCCTTCCCGACGCCGTCGTCTTCCCCGCCTACCCGGTCGCCGCGGTCCTGATCGGGCTGGCCGTCCTGCTGCCCCCCGAGGGGCCCGACACCGACCGGGCCGTCGGGGCGCTCGTCAGCATGGTCCTGGTCACGGTGCTGTACTGGCTGCTGTGGCGGGTGCACAGCGCGGGGCTGGGGTTCGGCGACGTCAAGCTCTCCGGGCTCACCGCGCTGTACGCGGGGTGGGCGGCGGGGACCCTCGGCGCGCTGGTCGCCGTGTTCTGGGCCTTCGCGGCCTTCTCCCTGGTGGGGGTCGTGCTCATGGCCCTGCGGCGGCTCACCCGCAGGGATCCCTTCCCGCTCGGTCCCTTCATGCTCGCCGCCGCGCTGGCCACCGTCCTGGTGGGAGGCGCGCTCTTTCCACAACCCTGAACCCGCGGTGCCACCGCACGGCGATCCGTGAAAGGATCGTGCACATGTTGCGTTGGCTGACCGCGGGGGAGTCCCACGGACCCGCACTCGTCGCGATTCTTGAGGGCCTCCCGGCCGGTGTGTCCGTCACCTCGGACGACATCGCCGCCGCGCTGCTCCGCCGTCGCGCCGGGTACGGACGGGGTGCCCGGATGAAGTTCGAGAAGGACCAGGTCTCCGTCATCGGGGGCATCCGTCACGGCCGCACCCAGGGGGGTCCGGTCGCGATCGAGGTCGGGAACACCGAGTGGCCCAAGTGGGAGAAGGTGATGTCCCCCGACCCGGTGCCCGCCGAGGAGCTGGAGAGCGTGGCGCGCAACGCACCGCTCACCCGGCCCCGTCCCGGGCACGCCGACCTGGTCGGCATGCAGAAGTACGGCCACGGGGAGTCGCGGCCGATCCTGGAGCGCGCCAGCGCCCGCGAGACCGCCGCCCGCGTCGCGATCGGCGAGGTGGCGCGCCAGTTCTGCCGCCAGGCCCTGGGCGTGGAGATCCTGAGCCACGTGGTGTCCATGGGGCCCGTGGCGGTGCCCGAGGACGCCCCGGAGCCGCGCCCGGAGGACCTGGCCGCGATCGACGCCGACCCGCTGCGCTGCTTCGACGCCCGGACCAGCGCCCGCATGGTCGAGGAGGTCGACGACACCAAGAAGTCCGGCGACACCCTCGGCGGCGTGGTCGAGGTGCTGGCCTACGGCCTGCCGCCCGGCCTGGGCAGCCACGTGCACTGGGACCGGCGCCTGGACGCGCGCCTGGCCGGTGCGCTCATGGGCATCCAGGCCATCAAGGGCGTGGAGGTCGGCGACGGCTTCCGCACCGCGGCCCGCCGCGGTTCGGCCGCCCACGACGAGATCGAACCCGGTCCGGACGGCGTGCGCCGCCGCACCAACCGCGCCGGAGGCGTCGAGGGCGGTATGACCACCGGCGACCCGCTGCGCGTGCGCGCGGCCATGAAGCCCATCGCGACGGTGCCCCGGGCGCTGGACACCATCGACGTCGAGACCGGCGAGCCCGCGCAGGCCAACCACCAGCGCAGCGACGTCACCGCCGTCCCGGCCGCCGGTGTGGTCGCCGAGGCGATGGTCGCCCTGGTGCTCGCCGAGGCCGCCGTCGAGAAGTTCGGCGGCGACTCGGTCGCCGAGACCGCGCGCAACCTCAGGGGCTACCTGGACGCGCTGACCGTCCGCTGACCTTCGGTCCCCGCCTCGGCGTGCTTCCGTCCCGTGCACGGACGGGACGGAAGCGGACTGGGAACCGCTCCGGCGCGCCCGCCGGAACGGTTGTCCACAGGCGCGTCCCCTGGGCTGGCGGGGCGCCAAGGGAAGGGCCACACTGGATTCGGGGCCCTCGTCGCGCTCACGGGCGACCGAGTCGCCTCCGAATCCGGGCATAGGGATGGATCGAATGTCCCCACCAGTGCCGCGGTCCGGCCTGTGGACGGCCTCTCCCGCCGATCCCGGAGGCCGGGGTCCGCTGGAGCAGGAGGGCGTGGGCCCGCTGGAGTAGTACGGCGTCGTGGCCGTGCCGTCCCCGCACGGGCGGGGGCGGTCCGCGTCCCCCCGCCGAGGGTTCGCGTCCCCCCGGCGAAGCTAAGGTGGGGGGACGGCAAGACCAAGGCGGGGGCGGCGCTACTCAGTGCGCGGTGCCCCGGATTCTCCAGATGGGAAGAGCGTGGCAAAAGCGATCGCGGTGCTCATCGGTTCGCCCGGATCGGGCAAGTCCACCGTCGGCGAGGCCCTGGCCGGGCGCCTGGGCGCCGACCTGTTGTGCACCGACACCGAGGTCGAGAAGCGCGCGGGCAAGCCCATCGGCGACATCTTCGTCGAGGACGGCGAGGAGCGCTTCCGCGCCCTGGAGCGCGAGGTCGTCGCCGAGGGGCTGCGCGCCTGGGAGGGCGTGATCGCCGTCGGCGGCGGCGCGGTCCTGGACGAGGACACCCAGCGCGACCTGGCCGAGCACCACGTGGTCTACCTCCAGGTGGAGTTCGGCGAGGCAGCCAAGCGCGTGGGCATGGACGTGGCCCGCCCCCTGCTCGCGGGCAATCCCCGCACCCGGCTGCGCCAGCTGCTCAACGAGCGCCTGCCCGTCTACGAGCGCCTGGCCAGCGTCACCGTCGAGACGACCGGCTACCACCCCGAAGAGATCGTCGACGCCATCCTGCCCTCGCTGGCCGGACAGGACTCCGGAAAGGCTCAGCAGTGACCGTGACCCGGATCGGTGTGGGCGACTCCGCCGGCCGCTACGACGTGGTGGTCGGCAGCGGGGTCCTCTCCGAACTCCCCTCCCTGGTCGGCGACGCCGCCCAGGTGGCCGTCATCCACCCCTGGGGCCTGGACGGGATCGCCCGCCCCGTGGTCGGCGCGCTGGAGGCCGCCGGTTACCGGGCGCACTCCATGCCCGTCCCGGACGGCGAGGCCGCCAAGACCGCAGCCGTCGCCGCCGACCTGTGGTCCCGGCTCGGGCAGCGGGGCTTCACCCGCAGCGACGCCGTCGTCGGCCTGGGCGGGGGAGCCGCCACCGACCTGGCCGGGTTCGTCGCCGCCACCTGGCTGCGCGGCGTGCGCTCGGTCCTGGTGCCCACCACCCTGCTCGGCATGGTCGACGCCGCCGTCGGCGGCAAGACCGGCATCAACACCCCCGAGGGCAAGAACCTCGTCGGCTCCTTCCACCCACCGGCCGGGGTCCTGTGCGACCTCGCCACCCTGCCGAGCCTGCCCCGTGCCGACTACATCGGCGGCCTCGCCGAGATCGTCAAGGCCGGGTTCATCGACGACCCCGTCATCTGCGACCTGGTCGAGGACGACCCCGAGGGCGCGGCCGAACCCGAGGGCAGGCACACCCGAGAGCTCATCGAGCGCGCCATCCGGGTCAAGGCCGACGTCGTCTCCGGGGACCTGCGCGAGAGCGGCCGCCGCGAGATCCTCAACTACGGCCACACCCTGGGCCACGCCATCGAGCGCGCCGAGAACTACACCTTCCGGCACGGCTACGCGGTCTCCATCGGCATGGTCTACGCCGCCGAACTCGCCCGCCTGGACGGCCGCGTGGGCGACGACCTGGTCCAGCGCCACCGCTCGCTGCTCTCCTCGGTCGGCCTGCCCGTCTCCTACGCCCCCCAGGCCTGGCCCGAACTGCGCGCCGCCATGAGCGTGGACAAGAAGGCCCGCGGGGCCACCCTGCGCTTCGTCGTCCTGGACGGTCTGGCGCGGCCCACCATCCTCAGCGGCCCCGCGCCCGAACTGCTGGACGAGGCGTACCGCGCGGTCACGGGCGACACCCAGGTTCCGCGAAGCCACTAGACTGCACACAGGCGACGTGCGCACCGGCGTGCCCGGGGAAGCTTCCCGAGGTGCCCGTGCCCGGCCCCACCGAACACAGACCGGGCCCCGAGTGGGCCGGTCCCCGACGTGTCAAACCCCTTGGAGAGACGACCGAAGTGGCCACGACGAACGACATCAAGAACGGCACGACCCTGCGGCTCGACGGCGGCGTCCTCTGGAACGTCCTGGAGTTCCAGCACGTCAAGCCGGGCAAGGGCGGCGCGTTCGTCCGTACCAAGCTGAAGAACGTCCTCACGGGCAAGATCGTCGACAAGACCTTCAACGCCGGGTCCAAGGTCGAGTTCGCCAACGTCGACCGCCGCGAGATGGAGTACCTCTACCACGACGGCGAGGCCTTCATCTTCATGGACACCAGCACCTACGACCAGATCCCGGTCTCGGAGGCCGTCGTCGGCGACGGCAAGGACTTCCTGCTGGAGAACACCAAGGCCACCGTGGCCACCAACGAGGGCAACCCCCTCTACATCGAGCTGCCCCCCGCCGTCGAGCTGGAGATCACCCAGACCGACCCGGGCGTGCAGGGCGACCGCTCCACCGGCGGCACCAAGCCCGCCACCGTCCAGACCGGCGCCACCATCCAGGTGCCCCTGTTCATCAGCGAAGGCGAGCGCGTCAAGGTCGACACCCGCACGGGTGACTACCTCGGGCGAGTCAACTGATGAGCGGAGCACGGCGCAAGGCACGGCGGCGCGCGGTCGAGGTCCTCTACGAGGCCGAGGTGCGCGCCACGTCGGTGGAGGACGTCATCCGGCGCCGACGGGCCCAGCCCGAACCGCCGATCAACGACTTCACCGAGAGCCTGGCCCGCTCGGTCGACGAGCGGCGTGAGCGCATCGACGAGCTCCTGGACACCTACGCCATCGGCTGGACCCTGGAGCGCATGCCGGTCGTGGACCGCAACATCCTGCGGATGGGCGCCTACGAACTGCTGTGGGCCGAGGAGATCCCGGACGGTGTGGCGATCGCCGAGGCGGTCGGTGTGGCCAAGGAGCTGTCCACCGACGAGTCCCCCAACTTCGTCAGCGGACTCCTGTCCAGGCTGATGGAGAACAAGCCGACGCTCTCGCTCTAGGGGCTGACCGGCACCGGCGCGCGGGGGACCGTCGCGGCAACGTGGATTGAGGGAACGCAGGTGACTGACAGGACCAGCGTGGCCGCGGGCGGCGGCCTCGGCGCGAGCGGGGCGACCGGCCCGGGGCGGGCCGCCAACGCGGCCCGGACCGCGGTCGTGTGGGACGCCCTCGTCGGACTGCTGGAGCGGCTCGGGGACGGGCCCCTGGAGATCGTCGACGCGGGCGGGGGCACCGGCGGCGCCGCCGTCCCCCTGGCCGAACTCGGCCACCGGGTGACCGTGGTCGAGCCCAGCCCCGACTCGCTCGCGGCCCTGGAGCGCCGTGCCGCGGAGCGGGGGGTCTCCGTGCGCGGGGTCCAGGGGGAGACCCGCGACCTGGCCGCCCTGTTCGCGTCGGCCAGCGCCGACCTCGTCCTGGTGCACAACGTGCTGGAGTACGTGGACGACCCCGCCGCGGCGCTGCGCGACGTGGTCGGCATCACCCGCGAGGGCGGCGCGGTGAGCCTGCTGGTCACCAACGCGGTCGCCGGATCCCTGCACCGCGCGCTGGCCGGACACATCACCGAGGCCCACCACCTGCTCGGCGACCCCGACGGACGCTGGGGAGAGGGCGACCCCATGCCGCGCCGCTTCACCCGTCGGCAGGTCCTGGAGCTGATTGGCCGGGCCGGACTGTCCGGTGAGAGCGTCCGCGGCGTCCGCGCGTTCGCCGACCTCGTGCCCGGGCACGCCTGGGAGGGCGACGCCCACGCCGGGCAGCACCTGGTGGAGTTGGAGAGGGCCGCCGCCGAGCACCCCGAGCTGATCGGCATCGCCACCCAGTTGCACGTCGTCGCGCACCGCGCCTGAACCCCCGTGCGGGGGCCGGGGCGTTCCCGGCACGGCATAACCTGGCTGTATGAGCCGACGCCAACTGGAACGCGGCGCCGCGATGCGGGGCATGGTCTCCCCGGAGGGCATCGCGGCGCTGGACGCGGACTTCCCCGCGGACGGCTCCGGACCGGACGGCGACTGCCACATCCTGCACCTGGACATGGACGCCTTCTTCGCGAGCGTAGAGCAGCTGCGCCACCCCGAGGCGCGCGGACGCCCGGTCATCGTGGGCGGCACCGGCCCGCGCAGCGTGGTCTCCTCCGCCGACTACCTCGCCCGCGCGCACGGCGTCCACTCGGCCATGCCCATGGCGCGGGCCCTGCGCCTGTGCCCCGACGCCCTGGTCTTCCCGCCCGACGGCCCCGCCTACCGCCAGGCGTCGGAGGCCGTCATGGACATCCTGCGCTCGGTGACGCCGCTCGTGCAGCCGCTCTCCCTGGACGAGGCCTTCCTGGACGTGTCCGGCGCGCGCCGCCGCCTGGGCGGGCCGGTGCGCATCGCCGCGATGATCCGCGAGCGGGTGCGCCGGGAACAGCGCCTGACCTGCTCCGTGGGTGTGGCCGCCACCCGCTTCACCGCCAAGCTCGGCTCCACGCATTGCAAGCCCGACGGCCTGCTGCTGGTGCCCACCGCCCACGTGCGCGGCTTCCTGGACCCGCTGCCGGTCGGGGCGCTGCCCGGGGTGGGGGACCGGACCGAGCAGACCCTGGCCCGGCTGGGCGTGCGCACGGTCGGCCAGCTGGCCCGCTACGAGCCGGACCTGCTGCGCATGGAGCTGGGTGACAAGGCCGGTACCCGCCTGGCCGAGCTGTCGCGGGGAGTGGACACCAGCACGGTCGTGCCCGAGTCCCAGGACAAGAGCATCGGCTCGGAGGAGACCTTCGACGAGGACGTGGCCGACCCCGGGGTGGTGGACCGCGAGCTGCTGAGGCTGGCCGAGAAGGTCGGGCGCCGCCTGAGGGCGTCGGGACAGGCGGGGCGCACGGTGAGCGTGAAGCTGCGTCGCGGCGACTTCTCCACCATCACCCGGTCGCGGACCCTGGCCGAGGGCACCGACGTGGCCCGCGAGATCAGCGCCGTCGCCCGCGAGCTGTACACCGCCTCCGGGTTGAGGGGGGTGCCGCTGCGCCTGGTGGGGGTGCGGGTGGAGGGGGTCGTTCCGGTGGAACAGGTGCACCGCCAGTTGGCACTGGGAGAGGAGGAATCGGGTTGGAGGGATGTTGAACGGGTTATGGATCGCGTAACGGCACGTTTCGGGCCGGGCGCGATACAGTCGGCCGTGTTGGCCAAGCGTGACGAAAACGACGTATGATGCGGCAACTTCCGGGGCCCTCGGAGCGTTCCCCAGGGTAGGACCGGAATGAGGGTAAGAAGAGAGGCATGGAAGCCGGTGTTTCCGATACAGGGCGAGGGTATCGTGGCCTCTGGTGGTCAGGTACGCACGCAGCTTTTCTTTCCACCGGGCGCTAGCTCATCGTATTCTGGGCATACCACTGACCAAGAGACTGTTCTTCAGTACCCGTCACCCCAACCGGGGACTGCCGTAGGGAGGCGCCGTGCCGCTCTCTGAACACGAGCAGCGCATGCTCGACCAGATCGAGCGGGCGCTGTATGCCGAGGACCCGAAGTTCGCGAACACCGTTCGGCAAACGAACCCCGCGGTCCATTACAAGCGCTGGATCATCAAGGCCGGACTCGGTTTCGTCGTCGGTATCGTGCTGCTGATGACGGGGTTGATGCTCCAGTCCACAGTCGCCCAGGTCGCCATCAGCGTCCTCGGTTTCCTCGTCATGCTGCTGTGCTTCCTGTGGGGCGCCAACGCCTGGCGCAAGGCCTCCGGGAGCGGCGGCGCCGACCAGGGCGCCGTGGCGGCCGAGCCCAAGCAGAAGCGCCGGGGCGGCAGCCGTCCCGGCATGATGAACCGTTTCGAGGAGCGCTGGCGCCGTCGCCAGGAGGGTGAGGAGTAGGACCCCGGTCCCACACCCTCGGCGGTCGTGCTCGGCCGTGCTCCACTGGTGGGGGATCCCGGAAGGGATCCGCGCCGGACACGCAGTTCCCCGTGGTGGGCCCCGCACAGTGGTGCGGGGCCCACCACGTTTTCCGGGCTGGCTCCCGTGCGCGGGGCGAGCATCCCGCAGGCGGGGTCCGCACACGGAACGGAGCGAGCCGGGAACCGGGCTCGCGTGCGCGGGGCCCGGCCGCCACCGCTAGGACGTCACGGGCTCGGGATCGGCCGCGCGGCGCGGACGGTGCCACGGGGCCAGCGACCGGGGCAGCAGCACCGCGCGCACGCGCGCCGCCGCGCCGACCACCCCGGTCAGCCCCGCCAGGGCCGTCCGCAGGTCCTCGCGCAACCCTTCCGGGTCCCGGGGCGAGGGCGCGTAGCGCGCCTCCTCCTCGGCCAGGGCCAGCCGCCGCAGCGCCGCCGCGGCCTCCGGCTCCACCGGTCCCGGGGCCGCTCCCGACATCAGCCCCACCGGGGCCGCGTCGGGCCGGGGCGCCGGACCGGAACCGGCCAGGCGTTCGGCCGTGGCGCGCGGGCTCTCCGCCAGCGACCACGTACCTCCCAGGTCCAGGCAGGTGTCCCGCAGCTCCCGCCACGCGGTGTGCGCGCCCGCCGTTCCCGCGCCGCCGGCCAGCGACGCCGTACGGGACCAGCGCGTCAGGGCGCGCACCAGCGCGGGCAGGGCCAACAGCAGCAGCGCACCCGCGACGGCGCCCGCCACGGGCAGCCACGACAGGTCCGGGCCGTCCCGCGCGTCGTCGCCCGGGGCGGCCACCGACGAGGAGGGCTCGTCCTCGGGCTCCTCCTCGGGGGCCTCGCTTGGCTCCTCGGCCTCCTCGGTGGCCTCCTCCCGAGGGGCGTCCGGCTCCTCGGGCGAGGGCTCCAGCGGCTCCTCCGCGTCCCCGTCCGGGTTGTCGACGCCCGTCTGCCCGCCCCGGGAGTAGTCGGGCACCGACGCCGAGCCCTGCCCCCCGGCGGAGGAGGGGGTCGGCTCGAACCGCACCCAACCCGCGCCCTCGAAGTACAGCTCCGGCCAGGCGTGGGCGTCGCCCACGGAAACCGCCCAGCGGCCGTCGCCCTGCTGCTCGCCAGCGGTGTAGCCCACCGCCACCCGCGCCGGGATGTCCACCTGCCGGGCCATGACCGCCATCGCCCCGGCGAACTGCTCGCAGTAGCCCACCCGGTCCTCGAACAGGAAGTAGGCGAGGGGGTCGGCTCCGTCGGGCACCGCGGGCGGGGACAGGTCGTAGGTGAACGCGCCCCCCGCGAAGTGGTCCTGGAGCGCCACCGCGCGCTCGTAGGGGCTCCGCGCGTCCTCGGTCAGGTCCTCGGCCAGCTCCCGCACCCGCGGGTCCAGGCCGCCGGGCAGGTCGCGGAAGTCGCCCGGCAGCGACCGCGGGCCGCCGCTGTCGGCCAGCTCCTCGGCGGAGGGCTCCCGGTCCAGGGTCTCCACGGTGAAGTTCAGCCCCGTGGGCGCGCTCTCGGTCGTGAACACCACGTGGCTCGCCGGGTCGGCGTACCACTCACCGGGCGCGTCCACCGTCCGCGCCCAGTACGGCAGCGGCAGGAAGTCCATCCCGGGCGCGTCGGAGTCCATCGAGATCCGCGTGGTCACCGCGTCGCCGGAGGGCTCCGAGCCCCATCCGGTGGGCAGCGGCAGCTCCCCGTCGACGACGGTGTCGTCCGATGCGCTGACCGGCGTCATCGTCCAGTTCGCGCCGTCGAACTCGTCCAGCACGTACGTGCGCAGGTAGTCGGGCCGTTCGGCGTCGGTCCGGTAGGTCAGCACCGTGCGGTCGGAGGAGGAGGCCAGCTCGCGCCGCAGCGAGACCAGCGGGTGCGTGGTGGTGATGCGGCCTCCGCCGGTGCCGATGTAGGTGCCGTCGGCCATCGTGTGGAGCACGTCGGTGCGCAGCGACGGCACCGCGAGCGGCACCGTCAGCGCCAGCAGGACCGCGGCGGCCGAGGCCAGCGCCACCGTCGTCGCCCTGCCCACCGCGCTCAGCACGCGGGCCGAGGAGTCGTGGCCGTCGGGGACGCGCACGCCCCACTCACGGCCGCGCACCCACACGTCCACCGCGAGCAGCAGCAGGAAGCCGACGGCGCCGCTGGTCGCGGGCAGCCAGCCCAGCCCGGCGCCGTCCACGATCAGCGGGACCGCCATCAGCACGGCCACCAGGGCGCCGACCATCCCGGGGCAGCGCGCGGTCACCGCGAGGAGGTCCGCGACGATCGCGAACAGCACGAACACCAGCGCGATGATCAGCATGACCCCGGCGGTGGAGGAGACCGGGGGCGTGCTGGTGTCGATCGTCTCCAGGCCCTCGTCGAACACCCGCAGCAGGTGCGCCGCCACGTCACCGGAGGGCAGCAGACCCAGGGGCGCGACGTGTCCGGCGAACAGCGGTGTCATCAGCAGCGCGGCCGCCAGCACCTGGAGGAACGGCACCGGGAAGGAGCTCCAGCCGCTGAGGCGGTACAGCGCGGACACGCCGCCCACCGCCGCCGTCATCACGAGGGCCGGAACCCACCAGGCCTCACCCCGTACGAGGCCGCCCAGCAGCGGCAGCGCCATCAGCAGGCAGACCAGGGTGGCCAGGGGCATCAGTGCTCTCAACGCGCAACCTTCCGAGGGGTGTGCGGCCCGGCGGCGGGAGCGGGCGCGCAGGCGCGGCGCCACAGGTCGGGCAGTTCGGCGGTGGAGCCCAGGACGAGGACGCGCCATCCGGCCCCGGTCAGCACGTCGTGGACCCCGCGCAGCGTGTCGGGGCCGGGCCAGGCGGCGTGCGCGCACAGCACGGCGACGCGCGTGCCGCGGCCGCCCGTGCGGGCCAGGGCGGCGGCCTCCTCGGAGTCCACCGCGCCCAGCACCGCCACGACCAGGCCGGTCGTCCCGCGGGATTCGGCCAGCACGCCGATCCCGCCGAGCAGCCCGGGGGTGTCGGAGGGCTCGGCGACGGCCAGGCCGTCCAGCACGCCCGACGCGCTCGTGGTCCCGACCCGGCCCCGCTCGGTGTGCAGGCGCAGTTCGTGGCCGCCGTCGATCAGGTGCACCGCCACCGAGGCGGCGGCGCTCACGGCGGTCTCCAGGGACCCGGCGGGACCCGGGTGCCCGTGCGCCCCGCGGCGCGTGTCCAGCAGGACCGCGCTGCTCTCCCGCGAGTGCTGCTCGTCCCGGCGCACCATGAGCTCACCGTGCTTGGCGGTGGACCGCCAGTGCACCTTGCGCAGGTCGTCGCCGTACCGGTACTCGCGGGGGACGGGGTCCTGCTCCCCGGCGCCGCTCATCGAACGCCGCGGCGAGTCCTCGCTCTTGGAGCCGTCCGCGGCGCCCAGCGCGGTCAGCGGGACGGTCACGGGGGTGACGAGCAGGCGCGAGGGTCCGCCCACGTCGCGGCTGACCCGCACGCACCCCAGCGGGTCGGTCACGCCGACCCACAGCGGGCCCACCGGGTAGTCCCCGCGTAGGGCCGGGCGGACCAGGTAGGCGACGTCGCGCACGGCGCGCGGGCGCAGGTAACCCACCGTGTAGCGGGGTTCGCCGCCCAGCGGCACGGGCAGTGTGTCCCGTACCGACAGCGCGGCCACCGGCCAGGTCCGCGAGGAGTTGCCCACCCGCAGTTCCACCCGGGCGTTGTGTCCGGCCGGGATGCGCACGGGGGACAGGGTGCGGCTGTGCACGACGCGGGAGGCGGCTCCCAGGACGGTCAGCGCCGACAGCGGCGGGAGCACGGTGAGCAGCACGCCCAGGCCCACGACCTCGCGCTGTCCCACGACCAGGCCGGCCACCAGGGCGGTCAGGCCGAGGATGAGCATGCAGACGCCTCGTGCGGTGAGGGTTCGGTGCGGGCGCATGGACCCTCTCTCGGGGGCGGGTGCGTACGGGGCGGGGCGGAGGGCCGCGGGCGCCGGGTCTACTGCGGTCCGGGCACGGGCAGGCGCGCGACCAGCTTGGCCACGATCTGCTCGGGGGTCAGGCGCTCCATCTGCGCCTCGGGGCCGGGCAGCAGCCGGTGCGCGAGCACCGGCACGGCCAGGGCCTGCACGTCGTCCGGAACGACGTAGTGGCGTCCGTCCAGGGCGGCGTAGGCGCGGGCGGCCTGCACCAGGTGCAGGGTGGCCCGCGGTGAGGCGCCCAGGCGCAGTTCGGGGCTGGTGCGGGTCGCGTTGACCAGGTCCACGACGTAGCGGCGCATGCCCGGGGCCACGTGCACCGTGCGCACCCGGTCGGCCAGCTCGCGGACCTGGGCGGCGCTGGTGACCGGCGCCAGGTCGTCCAGCGGAGAGTTGGAGCTGTGCGAGTCGATCATGTCGAGTTCTGCCTGGGGAGCGGGGTAGCCGACCGAGACGCGGGCCATGAACCGGTCGCGCTGGGCCTCGGGGAGGGCGTAGGTGCCCTCCATGTCGTCCGGGTTCTGGGTGGCCACCACCATGAACGGCCGCTCCAGGGCGCGGGTCTTGCCGTCCACGCTCACCTGGCGCTCGGCCATGCACTCCAGCAGGGCGGCCTGGGTCTTGGGCGAGGCGCGGTTGATCTCGTCGCCCACCACGATGTTGGCGAACACCGGGCCGGGATTGAACTCGAACTCCCGCCGGTCCTGGTGGTAGACGCTGACGCCGGTGATGTCGCTGGGCAGCAGGTCCGGCGTGAACTGCACGCGCTGCACGGAGCAGTCCACAGCCCGGCCCAGGGCCCTGGCCAGCATGGTCTTGCCGACGCCGGGGACGTCCTCGATGAGCAGGTGGCCCTCGGCGAGCAGGACCGTCAGCGCCAGGCGCAGCACCTCCGGCTTGCCCTCGATGACCGTCTCGATCGCGGCGCGGACGCGGTCGGCCACGGCGACGATCTCACCGACGTCCCCCTGGACGTCGCCCCCGCGACCGCCGTGGTGTGTACCGAGTGACACCAGACCCCTCCCGCTCCCTGTGGCTCCGCGTGTCGCTGTTCGGAACCGAGGCTAAGCCCATTCGAACCGATTGCAAACCAAAGTGCCGGAATCAGCGGCCGATTGGTTCCAGGGATGGTCAAAGAGGTCAAAGGGCTCCAACCGCCCTCCTGTTTCCTCGGTGGTGGCGCCGGTGCGGGGAGGGAGGGCGCGGAGCGGGGGAGGACCCCGGCTCCGACCGGTCCGGACCCCGCTGCGCCGGTCCGACACGCCGGACCGCCCCGCCGTGCACCCGCCCCGTCCCTGCGTGCACGCGCGCGTGCACGCGCGCCTTCGCCGCAGGTCGCCGCGGCTCCGAGGGGCCGCCCCTCCGCGACACACCCCGCGCCCTCCACCTTCCCCCACCACCGCGTCCAACGCTGTGGCCTGCGTTTTCGCGTCTTCCGGAGGTCGCAAAAGCCGGAAAGATCTGTTGACGGTGGGGAGGAGTGGAGTAAGGTGGGGCAACGTGGAGAGGGTGAATTCTCCACTTCGAGGGTGAGGGAGGTGGAAGTGTGTTCCTCGGCACCCACACGCCCCGGCTCGACCAGAAGGGGCGGCTCTTCCTCCCCGCGAAGTACCGCGACGAGCTGTCGGGGGGTCTGGTGATCACCAAGGGCCAGGAGCGCTGCCTCTACGTCTTCCCGACGGAGGAGTTCCGGCGCATCACCGACGTGCTCGCCACCACCCCGGTCACCGCCAAGGCGGTGCGCGACTACAGCCGGGTCCTCTTCGCCAGCGCCTCGGACGAGAACTGCGACAAACAGGGCAGGGTCACCATCCCGGCCAAGCTCCGCGACTACGCGGGCCTGGACCGGGAGTGCGTCGTGATCGGCGCCAACACCCGCCTGGAGATCTGGGACTCCCGGGCGTGGTCGGACTACGAGGCCGAGCAGGAACCCGCCTTCGCGCAACTGTCGGAGGAGGTGCTGCCCGGGGTGCTGTGACCCCGGCGGAAACACCGCCGGGCCGACCAGCGCAGTCCACACCCTCGCAAGCCGGAGTCCGGCAACGGCCTCCGGGCGCGGTCTCCACGAGCTGGCGCGACTTCCCCGGTGCCAGGTCGTGAGCGCGAAGCCACCGGAAGGTGGACAATAGCGGCCGTGTCCGGAGGCCCGCCGGAACCCGCCGGGCCGTGCCAAGGACACCGTGGAGCGCACCGACCGCGGCGCTACCACGGCGACTCGGGGGGAGACGGCGACAGCGTGGAGGAACAGCAGCACATGGGGGACATCGGGCAGGACGGCGGGACCGGGGGCGCCCGCCCGGGCGCGGGCGGCGTGCCCGCCGACGGGGAGCACACCACCGGGGAGCGGGCGCGCCTCGACGCGGCCCGCTCCGGAGCCGACCCCCTGCACGTGCCCGTCATGCTCGACCGGATCGTGGAACTGCTCGCTCCGGCCCTGGAACGGCCAGGCGCCGTCCTGGTCGACGGAACCCTGGGCCTCGGCGGACACTCCGAGGCGCTCCTGCGCGCCTGCCCCGGCATGCGCCTGGTAGGCGTGGACCGCGACACCACCGCCCTGGAGCGCAGCGCCGCACGCCTGGCGCCCTACGCCGACCGCACCCGCTTCGTGCACGCGGTCTACTCCGACATCCCCCGCGCCCTGGACGAGGCTGGCGCCGCCGAGGCCGACGCCGTCCTGCTCGACCTCGGCGTCTCCTCGCCGCAGCTGGACGAGACCGACCGCGGCTTCGCCTACGCCCACGACGCGCCGCTGGACATGCGCATGGACCGCGACCAGTCGCTGACCGCCGCCGAGGTCGTCAACACCTACCCGGTAGCCGAGCTCACCCGCGTGCTGCGCACCTACGGCGAGGAGCGCTTCGCCTCCCGTGTGGCCAGGGCCATCGAGCGGCAGCGCGCCCAGGCGCCCATCGAGTCCACCCGCGCGCTGGCCGAACTGGTGCGCGAGGCCATCCCGGCGGCCACCCGCCGCACCGGCGGCCACCCCGCCAAGCGCGCCTTCCAGGGCCTGCGCATCGAGGTCAACGCCGAG
Organism: Nocardiopsis akebiae; assembly: GCF_018316795.1. NCBI lineage: Bacteria > Bacillati > Actinomycetota > Actinomycetes > Streptosporangiales > Nocardiopsidaceae > Nocardiopsis > Nocardiopsis akebiae. The sequence goes on along the minus strand of NZ_CP074132.1, from coordinate 4,951,592 downwards.
CTGTCCATCCTGGAACGCGCCCTGCCCGCCGCGATCGAGCGCCTGGCGGTCGGCGGCCGCGTGGCCGTGCTGTCCTACCACTCGCTGGAGGACCGGATGACCAAGAAGGCCCTGGCCGCGCTGGCCACCGACACCACGCCCGCCGACCTGCCGGTCCCCCTTCCCGAACGGCAGCCCGAACTCCGGCTGCTCACCCGGGGGGCCGAACTCCCCACGGACGAAGAGAACGAACGCAACCCACGCGCGCAGTCGGCCCGCCTCCGGGCGGCCGAACGCGTGCGACCGCCGCGGCAGTAGGGAGACCCAGATGAGCACGAGGACGGACACGCGCCGCACGCCCGTACGCGGCGGCAAGGCCCCGGCCGGGAAGACCGCCCCCGCGCGGCCCAAGCCCGCGCCCAAGCCCGCGGCCGCACCGGCCAAGCGCGCCCGGTCCGGGGGCGGTGCGCAGGGCAGGGCGCCGCGCATCCCCTTCGTCCTGCTCATCCTGTTCCTGCTGGGGGCCACGCTCGTCAGCCTGCTCGTCCTGCGCAGCGTCGTGGCCGAGGAGGCCTTCGCGATCGCCAACCTCAAGGAGGAGAACCGGGAGCTCTCCTACGAGGAGCAGCAGCGGCGCAGCACGGTCGCCGACCTGGAGAGCTCCGAGCGCATCTCCGACGAGGCCGAGGCCATGGGCATGGAGCAGGGCGGGGAGCCCCCGCTCTTCCTCGACCCCGAGACCGGTGAGATCAGCGGCGCCACCGGGAGCGGTGAGTGAGCACTCCCAGAGACCGGCGTCCCCGGAACCCCCGCAGGCCCGGAGCGGCCAACCGATCGGGGTCCCGGCCCAAAAGGAGGCCCCAGCGCGAGCCGCGCCGCCCCGACGGCGGCGCCCGACCCCCGGCGCGCACCTCGGGGCCTCCGGCGCGGAGGCGCGCGGCGGCGAGCGCACCCGCCGCGGCGGCTCCCCGCCCCCGCTCCCGCCCCTGCTGCGCCGTACCTTCCGCAGGGGCGAGCCGCCGGGCCGCATCAAGATCGGCGGCGCCCTGATCATGGCCGTCCTGCTGCTCTTCGCCGGACGCCTGGTGCAGATCCAGGTCGTGGAGGCCGAGCACTACGCCGAGGCGGCCTCCAACACGCGCCTCCAGACCATCGACATCCCCACCCTGCGCGGCCAGATCACCGACGCCGACGGCAACCCCTTCGCGCTGTCGCTGGAGGTGCGCACCGTCTTCGTCGACCCCGAGACGGTCTCCGAGGAGGATCGCGACCAGCTCGTCGAGGAGCTCGTCACCCGCTTCGGCCTGGAGGAGGAAGAGGTCGCCCAGAAGGTGGACGCCGCGCCCAGCCGCTACGAGGTGGTCGCCCGCGGGGTCCTGCCCGCGGAGTGGGAGGAGCTGGCCGACCTCAACCTGTCCGGTCTGGGCTCGCAGATCTCCTACGAGCGCGTCTACCCCGAGGAGACCGGCGCCGCCGACCTCATCGGCTTCGTCGGGTCCGAGGGCCACGGCCTGGAGGGGCTGGAGGGCTACCTCAACGACACCCTGGCCGGTGAGGCGGGCAAGCGCCGCGTCGAGGTGGGCGCCGACGGCACCCAGATCCCCATGGCGGGCGGCCTGGTCAGCGAACCCGAGCCGGGCCAGGACGTGCGCCTGACCCTGAACCAGGACATCCAGTGGTACGCCGCCCAGACCCTCGCCGAGCGAGTGGAGGAGCTGGACGCGCAGGGCGGCAGCGTCATCGTGGAGAGGGTCGGCACCGGTGAGATCCTCGCCATGGCCGACTACCCGACCTACTCCCAGAGCGACATCTCCTCCAGCTCCCCCGAACAGTGGTCCAACGGCGCGGTGGCCACGATCTTCGAGCCGGGCAGCACCAACAAGGTCGTCACCATCGGCGCCGCGCTGGAGGAGGGCATCACCACCCCGGAGACGGTCTACACCGTGCCCGACAGCATGCGGTACCTGGACGTGACGTTCAAGGACTCCAGCCCCCACGAGACCCTGCGCCTGACCACCAACGGCATCATGGCCCAGTCCAGCAACGTGGGCACCATCAAGATCGCCGACCAGGTGGGGCGGGGCGTCCTGCACTCCTACCTGGAGGACTTCGGGCTCGGCCAGCCGACCGGGCTCCAGCTGCCCGGTGAGCAGGCGGGCGTCCTCAAGGACCCGGAGGACTGGTGGGGCACCCAGCTGCCGTCGGTCTCCATCGGCCACGGCCTGTCGGTGACCGCGGCGCAGATGGCGTCCGTGTACGCCACCGTCGCCAACGGCGGGGTGAGGGTGGAGCCCCGCGTGGTCGCCGGGACGGTGAACGCCCAGGGGGAGTTCACCCCCTCGGAGGAGCCCGACCGGCGGCGCGTGTTCAGCGAGGAGACCGCCGACCAGCTCGCGCTGATGCTGGAGGCGGTGACCAGCGACGAGGGCACCGCGCCCCAGGCCCGCATCGACGGGTACCGGGTCGCGGGCAAGACCGGTACCGCCAACCGGCTCGACCCCGAGACGGGCGACTACGACGGCGGCGGGTACACGTCCACCTTCTCCGGGTTCGCGCCCGCCGACGACCCCCAGGTCGTGGTCCAGGTGGTGCTGCACGACCCGCAGCAGGACTACTACGGCGGCGAGGCCGCGGGGCCGGTGTTCAACGACGTCATGTCCTTCGCGCTCAAGACGCTGAGGGTTCCGCCGTCGGGGAGCGAGCCGCCCGCCATCCGGCTGTCGGAGGACCAGGACGCCGGTTAGGCGGTGTTTTTCTGGACATCCGCTCCCCTTCGTCCCACCCCTCGCCCGCCGCCACCCTCAACCGACGCCTACGGCGCGGTTCCCCTCACGGGAACCCGTCTCCGGCCCCTCCAGAACCCCGTGGGAGCCCGAGCCGTCCCCCACGAGCTGGGGCCGGTCCAAGAAACAGACCCCGGGCGGGCACACCCGGGGCGCACGCGTCAGACCGCGGCGCGGTCCAGGTGGGCGCGCACGGAGCGCACGTGCTCGGGGCCGGTGCGGCAGCACCCGCCCACGAGCACCGCTCCGGCCTCGTACCAGCCCACGGCGGCGCGGCCGAACTCCTCGGGGTCGGCCGTGCCGGTCCACCGTCCCCGCGCCGCGTCCCACTCCTCCCCCGAATTGGGGTAGGCCACCGCCGGCAGACCGCACGCGGCGACCGCGCGCACCAGCGCGGGGACGTGCCGGGGCGCGGTGCAGTTGACGCCCACCGCCACCAGCCGCCCGTCGGCGTGCAGCGGGGCGAGTCCGGCGGCCGCCTCGCGCAGGGGCGTGCCGTCGCTGAGGCGTTCGCCGTCGCGGCAGGAGAAGCTGATCCACGCGCGGGCGCCGGGGGTCTGGGCGAGCAGCCGGGCCAGCGCCCGGGCCTCGGCCGCCGAGGGCACCGTCTCGCAGGCGAGCAGGTCCGCCCCTGCGTCGGCGAGCACCCGCCAGCGTTCCCGGTGCCAGGCGTACAGGCCCTCCTCGTCCAGGTCGTAGTCGCCGGTGTACTCCGAGCCGTCCGCCCGGGCCGCGCCGTAGGGGCCCACCCCGGCGGCCACCAGGCCGGAGCCGAACGCGTCGCGCTCGGCCCGCGCCAGCTCCACCGAACGGGCGATCAGGGCCAGGGCCTCGGACTCGGTGGCGCCCCGTGCGGTCAGCGCCGGAACGCTCGCCTGGTATCCGGCGGCGACGGCCACGTCCGCGCCCGCCTCGAAGTAGTCCCGGTGCACCCGGCGGACGAGGTCGGGCTCCTCGGCCAGCAGCCGCGCCGACCAGAGCCCGCCGCGCAGGTCGCGTCCGTAGGCCTCCAGACGTGTCGCCAGCCCGCCGTCGAGTACCAGCGGGCGCCGCGACGGGAGGGTTCCGGTCATGCGCCACCTCCGCGTTCGGGCGGATTCGAGGACGCCTCCAGCCTAGACCCGGACGGGGCTACCTGCCCGCCGCGCCGTCCGGCCGACCCGTCGTGGCACGGCCGCTCCCGCCCCCGGCCGCGGGTTCGCGGGCCCGCCAGAGGAGGACGACCCCCCGTCAGGAAGGGACACCGGACGGTCATCGACGCGTACGGCGAACCCGCGTAACCTGGGCGAAACGCCCGGTTCGGGAAACCTCGGCGAACGCAGCGTGGAAATTACCGGCCGGTCGTCGACAGCGGTTAACCTCCACACGTGCCACCGGTAATGCGACCTGAACACACGCCACTTCGTCCACTGTCCGCCCTCGCAGCGCTGCTCGGGCCGGACGCCTCCCTCCTGCGCCCGGACCTGGGCGCGGACCGACCCCCCGAGGTGCCGGACAGGGAGGTGCACGTCCGCGGCATCACCCACGACTCCCGCAAGGTGGGGCCCGGAGACCTGTACGCCGCCCTGCCAGGAACCCGCGCGCACGGCGCCGACTTCGCCGAGCAGGCGGCCCAGGCGGGCGCCGCCGCCGTCCTCACCGACGGGGACGGGGCCGAGCGGGCCGCCGTCACCGGGCTGCCCGTCATCGTGGTCCCCGACGTGCGCGCCGCGCTGGGCACGGCGGCCTCGTGGGTCTTCAAGGACCCGGCGCAGGACCTGCTGCTGATCGGCACCACCGGCACCAGCGGCAAGACCACCGTCACGTACCTGGTCGAGTCGGGGCTGCGCCACGCCGGAATGCGCACCGGCCTCGTCGGCACCGTGGAGATGCGTGTGGGCGACGAGCGCGTCGTCTCCTCGCTCACCACACCCGAGGCCACCGACCTGCACGGCCTGTTCGCCCTCATGCGCGAACGCGGCGTCTCCGCCGCCGCCATGGAGGTCTCCAGCCACGCCCTGGCCCTGAGCCGGGTCGGCGGCACCCGCTACGACGTCGCGGTCTTCACCAACCTGTCCCAGGACCACCTGGACTTCCACTCCGACCTGCGCGACTACTTCGACGCCAAGGCCCGCCTGTTCACCCCCGAGTACTGCGACATCGCGGTGGTCAACGCCGACGACCGCTTCGGCCGCGCGCTCGTGGACATGGTGGAGGCCGACGGGCGCGTCCCCGTCACCACCTTCGCCGTGGACGGCTACAGCGACGCCGACCCCGCCACCGCCATGGAGGCCGACTGGCGGGCCGTGGACGTGCGTCTGGGCGCCATGGGGAGCGCCTTTCGCATCGTGGGCCCCGGCGGCATGGAGGCCAACGCCTCCGTCGCCCTGCCCGGTCCCTTCAACGTCTCCAACGCGATGGCCGCCATCGTCGGGCTGGTCGAGGCCGGGCTGCCGCTGGAGACCGCTATCGCCGGTGTGGCCGCCGCCCCGGGCGTGCCCGGGCGCATGGAGCCGGTCGTGGCCAACGCCGTGCCCCACGCCTTCCAGGACTTCACGGCGCTCGTGGACTACTCGCACAAGCCCGGCGCCATCGAGGCGGTCCTGACCTCCCTGCGCGCCACCACCGAGGGCGGGCTGACCATGGTGGTCGGCTGCGGGGGCGACCGCGACCGCGCCAAACGCCCGCTTATGGGCGAGGCCGCCGCGCGCCTGGCCGACCAACTGGTCATCACCAACGACAACCCGCGCACCGAGGACCCCGTGAGCATCGCCGCGTCGATGCTCGAAGGGGTCGCCAAGGTCCCCGAGGAGCACCGCGCCCGGGTCACGGTGGAGTTCGACCGGGCCGAGGCCATCCGCCTGGCCGTCGAGCGCGCCCGACCGGGCGATGTGGTGGTTGTCGCCGGGAAGGGGCACGAGACCGGCCAGTACGTCAAGGGCGAGGTGCTGCCCTTCGACGACCGCGAGGTGCTGCGCGCGGCCATCGAGGACCACCTCGGCATGAGCGCCCGGGAGCGGCTTGGCGTCGCCCTCCAGGACATCCACCGGGTGCCTGACCAGGGCTGACACCCCGACACTCCCGGAGTGCGAACCGTCTGGAGGAGGGGGCGCGGGCACCGCCCGCGCCCCCCGCGCGTCCGCGCCGGAGGGCCCGCGAGAGCTTCCGGGCAGGTGCGGGCCGAGGGTCACGAAGTGGCGCATATTGCCGCCAGTGGGGGCCCGGCGGGATTCCGGACGCCCGAAGATGTTCTAAGGTAGGTCCGGCAATCGCAGCCCGACACGTGACGCCCCCGGTGGCGACCACGACGCGGCCCATGCCGACACCGTGGTGAGGCCCGGCGCGGCAACGCGCGGCATCCGCGGTGCCATCCCCTGACCTGAGACTCCGGCCGGGTGGCCAGCCGCCCCTGTGGCGTCGTGGACCGGGCCTGACATGAGGAGTGGATTTGATCGCGCTCACGCTCGATCGGATCGCTGAGATCACCCAAACCGCCATCGGCGGATCAGCGCGCCCCGAAGCCGTCGTCGACGGCCCCGTCGTCATCGATTCGCGGCAGGCAGCGCCCGGCGCGCTCTTCGTCGCCCTGGGCGGCGAACGCGTGGACGGACACGACTTCGCCGCCTCCGCGGTCGCGGACGGAGCGGCGGCGGCCCTGGTCTCCCGGCCCGTCGACGCCCCCCACCTGCTGGCGCGGGGCGGCGACGAGGGAGTCGTCGCGGCCCTGACGCGGCTGGCCCGGCACGTGGCGCGAGAACTCAGCGATCCCCGCCGCGGAGCGGAGCGCGCCGAGGTCGTCGCGGTCACCGGATCCTCCGGCAAGACCACGACCAAGGACCTCATCGCGCAGGTCGTGGCCCGCATGGGCCCGACCGTCGCCCCGGCGGGTTCGTTCAACAACGAGATCGGCCACCCCCTCACCGTGCTGCGCGCCGACACCGGCACCCGCTACCTGGTCCTGGAGGCCGCCGCCCGCGGTATCGGGCACATCGCCCACCTGTGCGGCGTGGCCCCGCCCCGGATCGGCGTGGTCCTCAACGTCGGCAGCGCCCACATGGGGGAGTTCGGCGACCGCGACGCCATCGCCAAGGCCAAGGGCGAGCTGGTCGAGGCGCTCCCCCCGGGAGCCGAGGCCAGGGGCGCGGGAGGCGTCGCCGTCCTCAACGCCGACGACCCGCGCGTGAACGCCATGGCCGCGCGCACCCGTGCGCGCGTGGTCACCTACGGACTGGGGGAGGACGCCACCGTGCGCGCCACGGACGTGGTCCTGCGCGAGACGGGCGCACCCTCCTTCACCCTCCACCTGGCCGGGCGCACCGCCCGGGTGGAACTGGCCCTCGTCGGCGCCCACCAGGTCCACAACGCGCTGGCCGCCGCGGCGGTCGCCGACGAACTGGGCATGGGCGTGGACGAGGTCGCCGAGGCGCTCGGCGCCGCGACGCCGGTCAGCCGGTGGCGCATGGAGGTCACCGAGCACGCCGGCGCCACCCTCGTCAACGACGCCTACAACGCCAACCCCGAGTCCATGCGGGCGGCGCTGACCACCCTGGGCGCCCTCGCCCGGGACCGCCGCTCCATCGCCGTCCTGGCCCACATGGCCGAGCTCGGCGAGGACGGCGGGGTCGAGCACGAGAGGATCGGTGAGCTCGCCGCCCGCACGGGCGTGGCCCACCTGGTCGTGGTCGGCGGGGCGGCCGAGGGCATCGCAGTCGGCGCCGAGGGCGCCGCGAGGCAGGGACTGTGGCAGGGCGAGTGCGTCCGCGTGGCGGACGTTCACGAAGCCGCCGCGGCCGTGCGCGCGCGGATGCGCACAGGAGACGTCGTCATTGTGAAGGGATCACGCGTGGCAGGGCTCGAAAGGGTTATCGACCTCATCACGGAGGGTGACGCCCGGTGATCGGCATCACTCTGGCGGCGGCCCTCGCGCTCGTCGTCTCCATGGGGCTCATGCCCCCGCTGATCAAGCTCCTGTACCGGTTCAAGTTCGGCCAGGAGGTCCGCAACGACGGACCCGAGGGCCACAAGACCAAGCAGGGCACGCCCACCATGGGCGGCATCGTCATCATCCTCGGCGCCGTCGTGGGCTACTTCGGCTCCCACGTGGTGCTCCTGATCGTGCAGCCCAGCGCCAGCGGGCCCACCGCGTCGGGCCTGCTGGTGATGTTCCTCTTCGTCGGGATGGGCTGCGTCGGCTTCCTCGACGACTTCATCAAGATCTACAAACGCCGCAGCCTGGGCCTGCGCAGCGGCGCGAAGATGGTCGGCCAGGCCATCGTCGGCGTGGGCTTCGCCTACGGCGTCACCCTCTTCCCCAACGGCTACGGCTACACCCCCGCCGCCCCCAGCATCTCCTTCCTCCGCGACTTCGGCCCCCCGCTGATGATCGGCCTGTTCGTCCTGTGGGCCCTCTTCCTCATCGTCGGCTTCTCCAACGCGGTGAACCTGACCGACGGCCTCGACGGCCTGGCCACCGGCGCGACGATCCTCTCCCTGGTCGCCTACGTCATCATCGGCAACTGGCAACTGCGCCAATCCTGCGTGTCCTACCTCTCGGACAGCTGCTACACGGTCCGCGACCCCCTGGACCTGGCCGTGGTGGCCGCCTCCGTGCTCGGCTCCTGCATCGCCTTCCTGTGGTTCAACGCCCCGCCCGCCAAGATCTTCATGGGCGACACCGGCTCCCTCGCCCTGGGCGGTCTGATCGTGGGCCTGGCCATCACCACCCGCACGCAGCTCCTGCTGCTGCTCATCGGCGGCCTGTTCGTCATCATCACCCTGTCGGTGATGGTCCAGATCACCTCGTTCCGCCTCACCGGCAAACGCGTGCTGCGCATGGCGCCCCTCCAGCACCACTTCGAACTCAAGGGCTGGGCCGAACCCACCATCGTGATCCGCTTCTGGATCATCCAGGGCCTGTTCGTGGCGATCGCCATCGGGCTCTTCTACCTGGAATGGATGCCGAGGTAGGAATGGCGCACCACGCTTCCCAAACACCGTCCGGCAGCGCGCCGGAGGGCGCGCCCCTGCAGGGGAGCCGGGTCTGCGTCGCGGGCCTGGGCGTGTCCGGGCCCCCCGTGGCCAGGGCGCTGCTGGCCCGCGGGGCCCGCGTGACCGTCGTCGACGGCCGCGACGACGACACCGTCCGCCCGGTGGCCGACCGGCTCCGGGCGGAGGGCGCCGAGGTCGTCCTGGGCGACACCCCGCTGCCCGCGGACTGCGACCTGGTCGTCACCTCGCCCGGCTGGCGCCCCGACTCCCCGCTGCTGGTCCGGGCCGCCGAGGCCGGGATCGAGGTCATCGGGGACGTCGAACTCGCCTGGCGGCTCAAGCCCGCCGACCAGGTGTGGCTGGCCGTCACCGGCACCAACGGCAAGACCACCACCGTGCGCATGCTGGAGGCGATGCTGCGCGCGGACGGCCGCGACGCGCTGGCCGTCGGCAACGTCGGCACCCCGGTCGTGGAGGCGGTCCAGCCCGACGCCGGGGGCCGCTTCCGCGAGGTCCTGGCGGTGGAGCTGTCCAGCTTCCAGCTGCACTGGTCCTCCAGCCTGCGCCCGCACGCCGCGACCGTCCTCAACGTCGCCCCCGACCACCTGGACTGGCACGGCGGCCTGGAGCCCTACGCCCGGGCCAAGGGGCGGATCTACGCACGGGGCACCCTGCGCGTGGTCAACACCGCCGACGCCTGGTCGACGCGCCTGGCCGAGGAGGACGGCGACCCGCACACGCCGCTGGTCGGCTTCCGCCTGGACACGCCCCGCGCGGGCGAGGTCGGCGTGGTCGAGGACCTGCTGGTGGACCGGGCCTTCGTCGAGGACCCGCACAGCAGCGCCGAGGAGCTGGCCACGCTCTCCGACGTGCGCCCGGCCGCCCCGCACAACGTCGCCAACGCCCTGGCCGCCGCCGCCCTGGCCCGCTCGGTGGGCGTGTACCCCGGTTCGGTCCGGGCCGGACTGGCCGCCTTCGAACCCGAGCCGCACCGCATCGCCTTCGTGGCCGCCGCGGGGGGCGTGGACTACGTGGACGACTCCAAGGCCACCAACCCGCACGCCGCCGCCGCGTCCCTGGGCTCCTACCCGTCCGTGGTCTGGATCGCGGGCGGCCTGCTCAAGGGCGCCGAGGTCGACGACCTGGCCGCGATGGCCGCCGACCGCCTGCGCGCGGCCGTGCTCATCGGCGCCGACCGGGCCCGGCTGCGCGAGGCCCTGGCCGAGCACGCCCCCGAGGTGCCGGTGGTGGAGGTCGAGGGCCCCGCCGACGGGGACGGCACCGTCATGGACACGGTGGTCGCCGCCGCAGCCTCCCTGGCGCGGGAGGGCGACACCGTCCTGCTGGCGCCCGCGGCGGCCTCCATGGACATGTTCACCGACTACTACGAACGGGGCCGCCTCTTCACCGAGGCCGTACTCCGCTTGCCCTGAGTGACGGTCCCCCGCCCGCGCGTGACCGAGCGCGCGCGGGCGGACCCCACTGTGCCCTCCGCCACGCCCCGAGCCGCCAAAGATGGCCAACACGCGCGAAATGTCCACGGCTTCGCACCCGCCGGTACGCCAGTATTGAGGCGCGAATTTGGTGCGGAGGGTGTGGATGGCGGCGACGACGGCGGTTCCCGGGGCGACCCGGTCCAAGGTGCGCGCGGCGGCGGGCGGACGCGAACGCGCCCTGTGGCGTGAGTGGATCCGCCTGCTGGACCGGCCGCTCACCTCGTACTACCTGATCCTGAGCACCTCGGTCCTGCTCATCGCGCTGGGCCTGATGATGGTGCTGTCCTCCACGATGGTCAACTCCATCGACGAGACCGGCTCGGCCTTCTCGATGTTCCAGCAGCAGCTGGTCTCGGCCGCCCTGGGCCTGCCGCTGATGTTCCTGGCCTCCCACCTGCCCCAGCGGATCTTCCGCCTGGTCGGCTACCCGGCGATGATCGTCTCTGCGGCGCTGCTGCTGCTCACCGTCTTCCAGGGCGTGGAGGTCAACGGCGCCACCCGCTGGCTGGACCTGGGCGGGCTGATCATCCAGCCCTCCGAACCGGCCAAGCTCGCCTTCGCCCTGTGGGGCGCCAACATCCTGGCCCGCAAGGAGGAGCTGCGCGAGCTCACCGAGTGGCGGCACCTGCTCATCCCGCTGCTGCCCGGATGCGGCCTGCTGGTCCTGCTGGTGCTGATGGGCTCCAACCTGTCCACGGGGCTGGTGTTCCTGGTCACCTTCCTCGGGCTGCTGTGGGTGGTCGGCGCGCCCGGAAGGCTGTTCGGGGCCATGTTCGGCCTGGTCCTGGGGCTGGCCGCCATCGCCATCGCCATCGAGCCCTACCGCATGGCGCGCGTCACCTCCTTCCTGGACCCCGAGGCCGACCCGATGGGATCGGGCATGCAGTCGCTGCACAGCCTCTACGCCCTGGGCACCGGGGGGGTCCTCGGCGTCGGCATCGGCGAGAGCCGCGAGAAGTGGGGCTTCCTGCCCTTCGCCGAGTCCGACTTCGTCTTCGCCATCATCGGCGAGGAGTTCGGACTCATCGGCACCCTGCTCATGCTCGTCCTGTTCGGCATGCTCGGCTACGCCGGGATGCGCGTGGCCTTCCGCGTCAAGGAGCCCTTCCCCCGCCTGGCCTCCTTCGCCATCGTCACCTGGATCATGGGCCAGGCCATGATCAACATGGGCGCCGTCATCGGGCTGCTGCCCGTCACCGGCGTCCCGCTGCCCCTGGTCTCCTACGGGGGCTCGTCTCTGGTCACCACCATGGCGGCCCTGGGCGTTCTCCTGGCACTGGCCAAGACCGAGCCGGAGGCGCGCAAGGTGCTGGAGGCCCGGGGTCCCAGCCGGGCGCAAAGGGCTCTAAGCTGGCTGGGCCTGGACAACATCGCCGCCTCGGTGAACAACCTCGGCGGCGCGGCGGCGTCCGGGCGACCCACCACGGCACGCGGCCCGCGCACGGCGGGCGCCCGCGGTGGCAGGACAACGGCCAAGCACAGGAGCGGACCGGTCCCGGCGGGTGACCGGCCAAGGAGGAATCGGCGACGATGAGGGTAGCCCTCGCCGGAGGCGGCACGGCCGGGCATATCGAGCCCGCACTCTCCCTTGCGGACGCGCTGCGGCGCATGGACCCCAGCACGGAGATCCTCTGCCTGGGCACCGAGCGGGGCCTGGAGACCCGCCTCGTGCCCATGCGCGGCTACGAGCTGGGCATCATCCCGGCCGTACCACTGCCGCGCAGGCTCACCCCGCAGCTGCTCAGCGTGCCCGGCAAGCTCGCGGGCGCCCTCAGCGCGGCCGGCGAGCAGCTGGACCGGCTCCAGGCCGACATCCTCGTCGGCTTCGGCGGCTACGTGGCCACGCCCGGCTACCTGGCCGCCCGCCGCAGGCGCATCCCCATCGTCGTCCACGAGGCCAACCCCCTTCCGGGCCTGGCCAACCGGCTGGGCGCGCGCCTGACCCCGCACGTGTTCACCGGCCACCCCCACACCCAGATCCGCAACGGCCGCTTCGTGGGCATCCCGCTGCGCGAGCAGATCACCTCGCTCGACCGGCTGGCCATGGGTGACAAGGCACGCACCTACTTCGGCCTGCGCCACGACCTGCCCACCCTGCTGATCTTCGGCGGCTCCCAGGGCGCCCAGCGCATCAACGAGACCGCCTACGCCGCCCGCGACGCCTTCCGCGACAGCGGCGTCCAGGTGCTGCACGTGGTCGGCCCCAAGAACGCCGACGAGCCCCAGGACCTCACCCAGATGGGCGTCCCCTACGTCGCCGTCCCCTACGTGGACCGCATGGACATGGCCTACGCCGCGGCCGACGTGGCCATGTGCCGCTCCGGGGCGATGACCTGCGCCGAGCTGACCGCCGTCGGCCTGCCCGGCGCGTTCGTGCCGCTGGCCATCGGCAACGGCGAGCAGGCCCTCAACGCCGAGCCCATCGTCCAGGCGGGCGGCGGGATGATGGTCAACAACGCCGACGTCTCCGTCGAGTGGATCACCCAGCAGCTCATCCCGCTGCTCACCGACACCGACCGGGTCGTGGCCATGTCCGAGGCCGCCGCCCGGATGGGCCGCCGCGACGCCGACATGGAGCTGGCGCGCGAGGTCACGGCCATCGCCCGCGGCGACAAACCCACGCCCGACATGCCGGTGTCCGAGGACGACGGCGACGAGGCCTTCTACGACGACGGGAAGGACACCCGATGAGCCTGGTGCGGCCGACCGAGCCGGTGCCCGTGGACAAGCTGGGCCGTACCCACTTCATCGGCCTGGGCGGAGCGGGCATGTCCGGCATCGCCCGCGTGCTGCTCCAGTCGGGGGTCGAGGTCTCGGGCAGTGACGCCCGCGACAGCGACACCCTGCGCGAACTGGAGCAGATGGGCGCCGACGTCCACGTGGGGCACGCGGCGGACAACCTCGGCACGGCGGAGACCCTGGTGGTCTCCTCCGCCATCCGCGAGGACAACCCCGAACTGGTCGAGGCGCGCCGCCGCGGCCTGCGCGTGCTGCCCCGGGCCGCGGCCCTGGGCGCGCTGCTGCTGGGCCGCGAGGGCGTCGCCGTCTCGGGCACCCACGGCAAGACCACCACCACGTCCATGGTCGCGGTGGTGCTCCAGCACGTGGGCGCCGACCCCGGATACGTCATCGGCGGCAAGCTGGTCACCACCGGCCTGGGCGCCGACGCCGGCATCGGCGGGGTCATCGCGGTGGAGGCCGACGAGAGCGACGGCTCCTTCCTCATGCTCTCGCCCAAGATCGCCGTGGTCACCAACGTCGAGGCCGACCACCTGGACAACTACAGCGGCATCGAGGAGATCCACGCCAACTTCGCCTCGTTCGTAGACCGGGTCGAGCGCACGCTCGTCGTGGGCGTGGACGACCCCGGCGCCCGCCGGGTGGCCGAGCTGGCCCGCGAACGCGGCAAGCGGGTGCTCACCTACGGCGAGGCCGAGGACGCCGACTACCGCGTCACCCGGGTGCGCGCCCGCGGCTTCACCACCGAGTTCACCATCCGCACCGCGGACGGCGAGCCCGTGGACGGCCAGCTCGCCGTGCCGGGCCGCCACAACGTGCTCAACGCGGCCGCGGCCGTCGCGGTCGCCGACGAGCTGGGCCACGACCTGGAGGTGGCGGTCGAGGGCATCGCCGACTTCGCCGGGGCCGCGCGCCGCTTCGAGCCCAAGGGCGAGGCCGGGGGAGTGGCCGTCTACGACAGCTACGCCCACCACCCCACCGAGATCGAGGCCGACCTGCGCGCGACGCGGGCGGCCCTGGAGTCCCTGGCCGAGGAGACGCGCGAGGACGGCCGGGAGCACGCCGGGGGCCGGGTCCTCGCCCTGTTCCAGCCGCACCTGTACAGCCGCACCCGCATCTTCGCCGAGGAGTTCGCCGCCGCGCTGGGCCTGGCCGACGAGGTCGTGGTCACCGAGGTCTACGCCGCCCGCGAGGACCCCGAGCCCGGGGTCACCGCGGAGCTGATCACCTCCCGTGTCGTGCACGACCGCGTGTGGTACGTGCCCGGCCGCGACGACGCCGTACTACGGGTGGCCGAGCTGGCCCGCCCCGGTGACATCGTGCTCACCATGGGCGCGGGCGACGTCACCGAGCTGGGTCCGCGCATCGTCGAGGCGCTCGCCCGGAGGGCCGACGGCATCGGGGGCTGAGGCCGCAACGGCCAGCGGTGGGAAAGCGGTCGCGCAGACACAGGGAAGGGGCGCAGGTGGTCGCTGAGCAGGAGGAGGCGACTGGGCACGCGGTTCCGCGCAAGCGGTCCGACCCCTGGAAGTTCGCCTTCGTGGCGCTGCTGGTGGTCGCCCTGGTCTGCGTTGCCGCCTGGCTGCTGCTCGGCTCCCGCCTGCTCGTGGTGCGCGACGTCGCGGTCACCGGCCTGGAGCGGACCCCCTCCGAGGAGGTGGTCGCGGCCCTGGGCGTGCCCACCGGGACACCCCTGGTCAGGGTCGACCTGGACCGGAGCGAGGAGCGCGCCGAGGCGCTGCCGCTGGTGGAGTCGGCCACGGTCACCCGCGGCTGGCCCGCAACCCTGGAGGTCGAGGTGGTCGAACGCCAACCGCTGCTGGCCGTCCGGGCGGGTGAGGACTACCGGCTGATCGACGCCGACGGCGTGCGCATCGAGGACGCGCCGAGTCCGCCCGACGCCTACCCGCTGGTCCGCGTGACCGGGGAGGTCGAGGGCAACGAGGCCGTCGCCGCCGCCGCGGACATCGTCGAACGGGCACCGGACTCCCTCCTCTCCCGGATCCGCCTCATCGACGCCACCGACCCCGAGGCGATCGCGATCGAACTCGCCGAGGACGCCCGCGTCGAGTGGGGCTCGCCCGAGGAGACCGCGCGCAAGAGCGACGTCCTGCGGGTGCTCATCGGCGAGCACCCGCCGCAGGAGGAACGCGTCTACGACGTGTCCGCGCCCGACCTCGCCGTGGTGAGGTGAAGCGTTCCCAGACACAGGACGGGCGAAGGCGCGGCGGCGGGGGCCGCTCCGCCGAGCGGCACGCGCGCGGGCGGGCCGGGGGACCCCGGCGGCACGCCCGGGCGGTCCGCGCGGACATTCCAGACGCGACGCGCCGAGGGCGCACATCGCTTCCCCGTGGCGTGCGCCGTTAGGCTGAACTCGTCATCGGTTGCCCGTGGTCGGCGGTCCGCTTACTGTCGGGAAACACAACCGAAGGTCAACAAAGCACCAGAACAGGCTTTTCGGGTACGCGGGAACCGTTCCGCCTCACGGCGGACCGCACCAGCCCTTCCCGGGCGGGTGGACGGAGGTTCCGGCGGTCCGGGGTCCCCCGGTCACGGCGTCGTGGACGACCCGTCGGGGAACCCGAAACGCACACTGTAGAACCGGATGCCGGACCAACGGCGCCTCCGGTGGCACACAGCCACCGGGCGCGGTGGCGGAACGGCGTAAGCGAGCGGAAAGGCCCCTCGTCGTGGCAGCACCGCAGAACTACCTCGCGGTCATCAAAGTCGTCGGCATCGGCGGCGGCGGTGTCAACGCCGTCAACCGAATGATCGAAGAGGGGCTCAAGGGCGTCGAGTTCATCGCCATCAACACTGACGCCCAGGCGCTGCTGATGAGTGACGCAGACGTCAAGCTGGACGTCGGGCGCGAACTCACCCGCGGCCTCGGAGCCGGCGCCAACCCCGATGTCGGCCGCAAGGCCGCCGAGGACCACCGGGAGGAGATCGAGGAGGTCCTCAAGGGGGCCGACATGGTCTTCGTCACCGCCGGTGAGGGCGGCGGCACCGGAACCGGGGGCGCCCCGGTCGTGGCCAACATCGCCCGCTCCCTGGGCGCCCTGACCATCGGCGTGGTCACCCGACCCTTCGGGTTCGAGGGCAAGAGGCGGGCCACCCAGGCCGAATCGGGGATAGCGATGCTCCGCGAGGAGGTCGACACCCTCATCGTGATCCCCAACGACCGGCTGCTGTCCATCTCCGACCGCCAGGTCAGCGTGTTGGACGCCTTCAAGGCCGCCGACCAGGTACTCCTGTCCGGTGTGCAGGGCATCACCGACCTGATCACCACGCCGGGACTGATCAACCTGGACTTCGCCGACGTCAAGTCGGTCATGTCCGGGGCGGGATCGGCGCTCATGGGCATCGGGTCGGCGCGCGGGGACGACCGGGCCGTCGCGGCGGCGGAGATGGCGATCTCCTCACCACTGCTGGAAGCGAGTATCGACGGGGCCCACGGCGTGCTGCTGTCCATCCAGGGCGGATCCGACCTGGGGCTCTTCGAGATCAACGAGGCGGCACAGCTCGTCGCGAACTCGGCGGCGCCCGAGGCCAACATCATCTTCGGCGCCGTCATCGACGACGCCCTGGGCGACGAGGTGAGGGTCACCGTCATCGCGGCCGGCTTCGACGAGCCGGAGGGAGTGATCCCGGTGGTGCGGGAGCGCCAGCCGGTGGACCCTCCTGAGGCCGCCGCCCCCAAGGCAGGCATCACGTCCGGCAGGGAGGAGAGGACCGCTCCGGCGGCGCCCGCCTCCGCGGACGCGAGCGGGGCGTCGGCCGCCAACATGCCGTGGATCACACCGTCCCGTCCGGCAGAGCCCGCTCCGGAGCCGCAGTGGACGCCGCCGGTGTCCCAGGCCCCGCCGGTCCAGCAGCCGGTCGAGGCCGAGCCCGTGCAGCAGGAGCACTACACCCAGGCCGCTCCGGCCGAACCGGGCCCCGCGCAGCAGACCCCGCCCCACGGCACGTCCGCCTTCCAGGCGGAGGCCGAGCCCGCCGAACCGGTCCGCGCCGAGGAGCCCGCTGCGGTCGAGGAGGAGCCCGCGCCGCGTGAGGGAGGCCACACGGGCCACATCCACGCCGTCTCGGACGCCACCGCCGAGCGGCGCGGGGACGTGCCCACGCCCCGGCGTCGGGTCATCTTCGACGACCCCGACGACCTCGACGTCCCGGAGTTCCTGAAGTAGCTCCGACCCCGGCCCGCGGGCCGGGGTCGTCGCCGCTTCCGGGTCGGTGTCCGCCCAGCCGGTGGCGGTTCGGGCGGTGGTAGTGTCCTGGACCGGGGGGACGGCGAGACGGTCCCCGCGGGAGTCCGCTCCCGCGAGGGTGCCGCGCCGGAGCCGGAACACGGCCGGTACCGGCCACCGGCCCCGAACGCCCTCCGGGCGACGCGGCCCGGGGTTCCCCTCCGGCAGGAGCGGGGAGGAAACACCACCGGATGAGCAACGTCGTCGACCTGGGCCACGGGGTCCGCGCGGCCGTCACCGAACGGCACGGGGGAGTGAGCGCCCCGCCCTACGACTCGCTCAACATGGGCCTGGGCTCGGGGGACGAACGCGAGGCGGTGCTAGCCAACCGCAAGATCGCCGCCCGCGACCTGGGGTTCGACGTCGACCGGGTCGTGTGGATGGACCAGGTGCACAGCGCCGACGTCCTCGTGGCCACCGGCCCCGGGGGCGCGGGCACCTGCGACGGGGTGGTCACCACCCGCTCCGACCTGGTCCTGGCCTCGATGGCCGCCGACTGCCTGCCGGTCCTGGCCGCCGACGCCGGGGCGGGCGTCCTGGGCGCCGCGCACTCCGGCCGACTGGGCACCGCGAACGGTGTGGCCGCCAACCTGGTCGCGGCGATGGCCGACCAGGGCGCCCGCGCCGACCGGATCACCGTCTTCCTGGGCCCCGCCATCTGCGGCGCGTGCTACGAGGTCCCGCCGCACGTGCGCGACGAGACCGCGCGCGGGGTGCCCGAGGCCGCCTGCACCACGAGCCGGGGCACCGCCGGGGTGGACATGCGCGCCGCGGTCACAGCCCAGCTGCGCCGGGCGGGCGTCACCGACGTCCGGGCCGACGGCCGCTGCACCCTGGAGAGCCCCGAACTCTTCTCCCACCGCGGCCAGGCGCCGACCGGCAGGTTCGCCGCCTTCCTCTGGCGCGTCTGAACGTCGCACCCGGCCGCCAGGATGGTGGCGTGGAACCACCCGGGCGGCCCGGTTCCCCCCTCCCGCGGCGTGCGCGGCACCCGCGCCACCCCCGGTCGGGCCCGCTCCCGGCCCCCGTTTCGCGCGCGGTTCCGACGGGCCCGGTGTCCCCGGGGTCCGGGGCGCACGGGGCGAGGGGGTGTAGGAAGAACAGCGAGTGGGATCCGTCCCAGGGAGAGAAGGAGCACCGTGACACACGCAGACCCGGCTCGCGTCGAGCAGGTCCGCGCCAACCTCGCCGCCGTGCGGGCCCGGATCGAGGCGGCCTGCGCCAGGGCCGACCGCAGCCCGGACGAGGTGTCGCTGGTCGCCGTCACCAAGACACACCCGGCCTCCGATGTGCGGATTCTCGCCTCACTCGGGGTGACCGACGTGGGCGAGAACCGCGACCAGGAGGCGGCGCCCAAGGCCGCCGAGACCGCAGACCTCGGCCTGACCTGGCACTTCGTGGGCCAGTTGCAGACCAACAAGGCGCGCTCTGTGGCCTCCTACGCCGACGTCGTGCACTCGGTGGACCGCGCCAGGCTGGCCCGGGCGCTGGGCG
This sequence comes from Nocardiopsis akebiae, assembly GCF_018316795.1. Lineage (NCBI taxonomy): Bacteria > Bacillati > Actinomycetota > Actinomycetes > Streptosporangiales > Nocardiopsidaceae > Nocardiopsis > Nocardiopsis akebiae. The sequence continues at coordinate 4,932,887 of NZ_CP074132.1, read as the reverse complement.
AGCGCGCCGCCGCGGCCGGACGGAGTCTGACCTGCCTGGTCCAGGTCAACCTCGACGAGGATTCGCGGGCCGGGGTGATCGGTCCGCGCGGGGGAGTCGATCCCGGGGACGCGCCCGAACTCGCCGAGCGGATCGAGGAGCACGAGGCGCTCGCGCTGGGCGGGGTCATGGCGGTCGCCCCCCGCGAGGGCGACCCCTCGGCCGCCTTCGCGCGTCTGCAGGAGGTCGCGGCCCGCATCCGCGATCGCTATCCTCGGGCGACGGTGGTGTCCGCGGGTATGAGCGGGGACCTGGAGGCGGCGGTCGCGCGAGGCGCGACACACCTGCGACTCGGTACGGCGTTGCTCGGCAACCGGGGACCGATCGTGGGGTAATGTCCCCACATAGACCTTGGAACCCGTCTGTGGAGTTCGCCCGAATGGACGCTCTCCCCGAGAGCGGACGGGACAGTACGGAGGAGTCGGCTGCGGTGAAGGCCGCGGGGACGACGGAGGACATGAGATGGCCGGCGCGATGCGCAAGATGGCGGTCTACCTCGGCCTCGTGGAGGACGACCGTTACGATCACCGCTATGCGGACGAATATGATGAGTTCGACGATTTCGACGAGGGGGTGGAGGAGCAGCGTGAACGCGACGCTGACGCCCCGCCCGGCGAGGAAGCGCGAGGCGACGTGATGGACACCGGCGGTTACCTGGGCTCAGGTCGCGGTGGCACGACCGCGACCGCCTCCACCGCCGACCTCGCGCGGATCACCACGCTCCATCCGCGTACCTACAACGAGGCGCGTACCATCGGAGAGCACTTCCGAGAGGGTACACCGGTGATCATGAACCTGACCGAGATGGTCGACAGCGACGCCAAGCGTCTGGTCGACTTCGCGGCTGGTCTGATCTTCGGTCTGCATGGCAGTATCGAACGCGTCACCAACAAGGTGTTCCTGCTGTCCCCGGCCAACGTCGAGGTGACCGCCGAGGACAAGGCGCGGATCGCCGAGCGAGGGTTCTTCAATCAGAGCTAGAACATCACATTTGTCCAGAGATTGGGTCGAGGAACGACCGTGAGTACCATCCTGTCCGTGCTGATCATCATCCTGCAGCTGTTTGTCTTCGTGCTGCTGGCCAGGGTGATCCTGGAGATGGTGCAGTCCTTCTCCAGATCGTGGCGCCCCACGGGGTTCGTGCTCGTGATCGCCGAGATCGTGTACACGATCACCGACCCGCCACTGAGGTTCCTGCGTCGGTTCATCAAGCCCGTACGCCTGGGGAGCATCGCGCTCGACCTGAGCGTCCTGGTGCTCTTCTTCGGCGTCTACATCTTGATCGCACTGCTCGGGAGCTTCGCCTAGCAGGAGAGTAGACGTAGGCGGAAGGAACCGCCCCGGATTCCGCTATGTGGTCTTGGTCATGATCTGGATTGCCGTAAGGTCACGATCATGTAGCGTCCCTACGGACAGACTCCAAGCGCGCCAAGGAGACGAACATGCCGCTGACACCCGCCGATGTGCGGAACAAGCAGTTCAGTACCACCCGGCTCCGACCGGGATACGACGAAGAAGAGGTCGACGCCTTTCTCGATGAGGTCGAGTCCGAGCTCGACCGCCTGATCCAGGAGAACGAGGAACTGCGCGGCAAGCTGGCCGAGTGCCTGCGGGGCAAGGTGCCCAACGCCGGCATGCAGGACTTCCAGCAGCAGGACCAGGCGCCCGAGCCGCAGCAGCACGAGCAGATGCGTCCCGAGCCGGTCCAGCCCCCGCAGGCCGTCGAGCCCCAGCCCCCGGTCCAGCAGCAGCAGATGCAGATGGCCGGCCCCGGCATGGGCATGGGCGGCGAGGAGAACATGGACACGGCCGCCCGTGTCCTGGCCCTCGCGCAGCAGACCGCCGACCAGGCGATCTCCGACGCCCGCCGCGAGGCCGACGAGACCCTCGGCCGCGCCCGCCACGAGTCCGAGGACATCCTCGGCAAGGCCCGCCGCCAGGCCGACCAGATCATCGGTGAGGCCCGCGCCCGTTCCGAGAACCTCGACCGCGACGCGCAGGAGCGCCACCGCCAGGTCATGGGCAGCCTCGTCCAGCAGCGCGAGGAGCTGGAGCACAAGGTCAACGTGCTCAAGGACTTCGAGCGTGAGTACCGCAGCCGCCTCAAGGACTACTTCGAGCGCCAGCTGCGCGAGCTCAAGAGCGAGGAGGAGAAGGCCCAGGAGCTGAACAACCCGAACACCACGGGCGGCTTCCAGACCATGGCTCCGCAGACCGGCGCCACGCCCTCGCTCCAGCACGGCCCCACGGGCAACCCGTTCGGGCAGCCCGAGCCGGCCCAGCACGGCGGGTTCCACCCGGGCGAGCCGCACGAGCGTCGCTGATCAGCACGGCGTCTGCTCGAACAACTGAAGACTCCGGCACAACACGTGTAAAGGTCCTGGTCGACCCGTGATCCTTAGCATCCTCGCAACCGTGGCGGTGCTGACGGCCATAGCCGTCATCGTGGCCGCCCTGGTGTTCGCCGAGACCGTCCTGGTGTACGTCGCACTGGGACTGGCGGGCGTCAGCGTCCTCCTCCTACTGGGGGCGCTGCTCCAGGGAAGGTCCGGCGGCGGGGGCAGACCGGATCGGACGGACGGTTTGGGGAAGGCGTCCGTCCCCGTCATGGCCGCCACGGCGGCATCGGCGGTGCCCATCGCGCACGTGGAGTCGGAGAACCCTGGGCGCGTACCCGCACCGGTCGCCGAACCGGTGCGGGAGCCCCACGTCCCGGAGCGGCCCGCCTGGCCGACTCCGGCCGCGGAGGACTCCGGCCACGGAGAACCCGAGTACGACGTCCCCCGCTGGCAGACCCCCACGGCCCACGACTGGCCGGAACCGGACACGGCGGCGCACGACGCCGCCCCCTCCGCTCCCCCCGCCGGGCCGAGCCCCTCCTGGGCGGCCTCGGAGCAGGAACCGCAGCTCCGCGCCCCGGCGCCCTGGGAGAGCGGAACCGACACCGCCGACACCGCCGCGGGGGCGGAGCGGGACGAGCCGAGCGGTACCGGCGCCGAGGACGGACCCGACACGGGGGACACCGGCGAGCGCACCGCGGCCGCCTCCGGTCCTGACTTCACCTATGACATTCCCGGTCGCGTGCCCCCGGCCGATGACGGTTCCTCCGCAGAGGACCGCTCCCCGTCCGGAGAGGACGGCGCCCCCGACGAGGACGATGAGCGGGAGCGGGGCGGCTCCGTGTTCGCCTCCGAGGAGCCCTTCGTCTACAGCATCCCCCGCCCGGCGCGGGCCGTGGAGGAGAGCTTCCCCGAAGGCGGGGACGACGATTCCGCGGGCGGGGACCGGGAGGCGTCCTCCTTCGCCTACGACGCTCCCGGAAACGGGGACCAGGACGGCGACGAGGACGGCGGTCAGGCGGCCGACGCCTCGGACAGGGCCTCGCTCTCCTACGACGTCCCCGATCGGGCGGCCACGGAGGAGACCGTCGAGGAGGACGCCTTCGCGGACGACGGCGACGACGGGGACCGTCCCGCCGAGGAGGAGACCGGGGTCTTCGCCTACGACCTTCCCGGCGCGTCCACCGCCGAGGACGACTCCTCATACGGTGACGAGTCCCGGAACGCGGTGGAAGAGGACGTCCACGACGCGCCCGCCACGGACGCCCCCGAGAAGCGTGACGCGGAGGAGCGCGACTCCGCTGAGCCCGGTGAGGACACGGCCACCGCCGGGGCTGACGGGGCTTCCGAGCCCGACGAGGCCTCCGTACCCGCCGCTGGCCACGATGACGCCCCGCAGGGCCAGCAGTCGCACGACACGGAGCGGCTGGAGGAACCGGACGAGGACTCCGACCCCGCCGACGACGCGGAGCACGCAGAGGACGCACCGCGGGCGCACGCCTCGGAGCAGGGCCCGGCCGGACCCGCTGCGGAGGGGGAGGACCCGGAGACGGCCGCCCTCCCGGTGGTCTCCGCGGACTCCGAGCCTGAGGAGCACGCCCCCGGCGGCGACCGCGACGACGCCCGGACCGGTGACGAGGACGCCGACGACTCCGACGGGCGAGGGGACGGCGGCGCCTTCTCCTACCGCATCCCCCGTGGCGCGGACGAGGAGGACGGGACGCGGGCCGAGGACGCCCAGGCCGACGCCGAACCCGACCAGCAGACCACCGGGGAGGACGGCTCCGACGCCCGTGCGGACCGCCCCGCCGACCGTTCCGGGGACGGGCCGGACGAGGACGCGGTGCGGGGCGCCGCCGACCGCGCCTCGGGCGACGACGCCGCCGACACCAAGCGCTGAGACCCGACGAGGGCGCCGCTCACCCGAGCGGCGCCCTCGCGTGTTGAGGGCCGGGTCCGGCGCGGACCGGTTACCGGACCGCGCGGCGGCGTTCTCGCACGGGGCCCGGTGCCGGTGCGGACCGGGGCTGCCCGAAACCAGCGGTGCGGCGCCCGCGCGCGTCGGACTTCCTCCCGGGAGCGGAGGAGGGCCGCCAAGGGTCCCAGCGGCGGACCGGTCCGACAAGCGGCGCCTAAGGTGTTGCCTCTGCGGCTCGGCCGCCCGGACGTCCGGGCGGTCACCGCGGCGCGCGCACCCGCCGCCGTGGAACGGGAGCGGCCCGGTCCGCCCGCCGACGGCGGGCGGACCGGGCCGCTCCGGCCACTGCCTCCGGTCAGGCCTTGCGGAACCCGAAGGTCACGCCGAACTCCTCCGAGGACGCGGTGTGCAGCTCCCGGCCCGGCTCACCGGCGACGAACACGTCGGCCAGCACCTCGGCGGCGATCGTCCGACCGTGCTCGGCCAGCGCCAGCTCGGTCGCCTCGTCCGTGACCGTCCACCACACCTCGATGCGGTCCGACACCTCCAGTCCGCTCCGCTTGCGGGCCTCCTGGAGCATCCGGACCATCTCGCGGGCAAGGCCCGCGCGGCGCAGCTCCGGTGTGAGCTCCAGGTCCAGGGCGACGGTCTCGCCCGCCTCCGAGGCCACCGCCCAGCCCTCGCGGGGCTGCTCGGTCACCAGCAGCTCGTCGGCGCTCACCTCCACCGGCTCGTCCTCGACGTGCACCCGCGCCCAGCCGGTGGCGCGCACCCGCCGCACCAGTTCGGCCGGGTCGGCGGCCTGGACGGCCTTGGCCACCAGCGGGGTGCGCTTGGCGAACCGCTTGCCCAGCGCACGGAAGTTCGGCTTCACGGTGAAGTCCACCAGGTCGCCGCCCACCGAGGACAGCGAGTCCAGGGAGGCCACGTTCAGCTCGTCCGCGATCTGTCCGCGCAGCTGCTCGGGCAGGTCCGCGAAGCCCGGGGCGCCCACCAGGGCGCGGGCCAGCGGCTGGCGGGTGCGCACGGCCGAGTCCACCCGGGCGGAGCGGCCCAGCTCCACCAGACGGCGGGTCAGCGCCATGTTCCGGGACAGCTCGGGGTCGATCAGGTCCTCGCGCACCTCGGGCCAGGACGCCAGGTGCACCGAGTCCGGGGCGCCCGGACGGCGCAGCGCCGACCACACGTGGTCGGTCAGGAACGGCACGATCGGCGCCATCAGCAGGGTGACGGTCTCCAGGGCCTCGAAGAGCGTCGCGAACGCCGCGGCGCCCTCGGGGGTGGCGGCCCCGCCCCAGAACCGGCGGCGGGAGCGGCGCACGTACCAGTTGGACACGTCGTCCACGAACGCGGTCAGGCGGCGCCCGGCGGCCGTCGTGTCGAAGGTGTCCATCGCCTCGGTGACGTCGCGGACGACCTCGTTCAGCTCCGAGAGCAGCCACCGGTCCAGCAGCGGCCGGTCGTGCGGCGCGGGCGCCGAGTCCAGCAGCGCGTGGTCCCAGCCCTCACCGGCGTTGGCGTACAGGGTGAAGAACGACACGGTGCTGTGGTAGGTCAGCAGCACCTTGCGGACGATCTCCTCCAGGGCGGCGTGGCCCACCCGGCGGGCGGTCCACGGCGAGCCGCTGGCCAGCATGAACCAGCGCAGGGCGTCCGCGCCGTGCTGGTCCATCACCGCGATGGGCTCCATGACGTTGCCCAGGTGCTTGCTCATCTTGCGGCCGTCCTCGGCGAGGATGTGGCCGAGCACGACCACGTTCTCGAACGAGTTGCGGCCGAACACCAGGGTGCTCACCGCCAGCAGCGAGTAGAACCAGCCGCGGGTCTGGTCGATGGCCTCGGAGATGTACTGCGCCGGGAAGTTCTCCCGGAAGGTCTCCTCGTTCTGGTGCGGGGCGCCCCACTGGGCGAAGGGCATGGATCCGGAGTCGAACCAGGCGTCGATGACCTCGGGGACGCGGCGGGCCACCCGCTCCTCCTCGGGCAGGGAGGGGTCGGCGTCCGGGTCGGGGATGACGATGTCGTCGACGTAGGGGCGGTGCGGGTCCAGGGAGGACAGGTCCCGCCCGCTGAGGCGGCCCAGCTCCTCCAGGGAGCCCACGCAGATCTGTCGCCCGTCGGGGAACTCCCAGATCGGCAGCGGGGTGCCCCAGTAGCGGTTGCGTGAGAGCGCCCAGTCGACGTTCCCGCGCAGCCACTCGCCGAAGCGGCCCTCCTTGACGTTCTCGGGCACCCAGTGGGTGGCCTGGTTCTGCGCGATGAGCTCGTCCTTGACCGCGGTGGTGCGGATGTACCAGGACGGCACCGCGTAGTACAGCAGCGCCGTGTGGCAGCGCCAGCAGTGCGGGTAGGAGTGCTCGTAGCTGACGTGGCGGAAGAGCAGGCCGCGGTCGCGCAGGTCGCGCACCAGCGTCTTGTCGGCCTCCTTGAAGAACACCCCGCCCACCAGCGGCAGGTCGGCCTCGAAGGTGCCGTCGGGGCGGACCGGGTTGACCACGGGCAGGCCGTAGGCGCGGCACACCACCATGTCGTCGGCGCCGAAGGCGGGGGACTGGTGCACCAGGCCGGTGCCGTCCTCGACCGTGACGTAGTCGGCGAGCACGACGTAGTGGGCGGGCTCGTCGAAGGGCACCAGGTCGAAGGGGCGCTCGTAGGTCCAGCGCTCCATCTCGTCGCCCTCGAAGCTCTCGCCGGTGAGCTGCCAGCCCTCGCCGAGGACCTTCTCGAACAGCGGGCGCGCCACGACCAGGCGCTCCTGGCCGTCGGTGGCCACCACGTACTCCACGTCCGGGTGCACGGCCACGGCGGTGTTGGAGACCAGCGTCCAGGGGGTGGTCGTCCACACCAGCAGCGAGGTGGGGTGCTCGGCGGCGGCCAGCGGGCCCGAGGTCACCGGGAAGCGCACGTACACCGACGGGTCGGTGACGGTCTCGTACCCCTGGGCGAGCTCGTGGTCGGACAGCGTGGTGCCGCAGCGCGGGCAGTAGGGGCTGATCCGGTAGTCGCGGACCAGCAGCCCCTTGTCCCAGATCTGCTTGAGCGCCCACCAGACCGACTCCACGTACTGGGGGTCCATGGTGCGGTAGGCGTCGTCCATGTTGACCCAGTAGCCCATGCGCTCGGTCATGGAGGTGAAGGCGTCCACGTTGCGCAGGACGGACTCGCGGCAGCGGTCGTTGAACTCGGCGATGCCGAAGGACTCGATGTCCTTCTTGCCGGACAGGCCCAGCTCCTTCTCCACGGCGACCTCGACGGGCAGGCCGTGGCAGTCCCAGCCCGCCTTGCGGTCCACGTGGTAGCCGCGCATGGTGCGAAAGCGCGGGAAGACGTCCTTGAAGGCGCGGGCCTCGACGTGGTGCACGCCGGGCTGGCCGTTGGCGGTGGGCGGGCCCTCGTAGAAGACCCAGTTGGGGCCGCCGCGGGTCTGGTCGAGCGAGCGCTGGAAGACGTTCTCCTTCGACCAGCGGCCGAGGATCTCGCGCTCCATGGCGGGCAGGTCGATCTGCGCGGGCAGCTGGGGCAGCGCGCGGGATTCGGGCCGGGGGTCGTTGGCCACCGTCGTACCTTTCCATCAGGTGTGTTCCTGACGGAGGGACGAGGCGTGCGGCCCCGCGGTACCACCCTCCTTGGACCGCGGCCGTGCCGCTGGGCGGCGGGCGGCGGATCCCTCTTCGTTGCGCTGTGCCGGTTCTACTGGGACGCGGCGCGTCCGTTCCTCCGGCGGCTCCGGGGTGATCTTCGCGCTGGTCGTGCCCCCGGGCTCGCACCGCCCCCGGGTCGCTTGGACGGTCCAGCCGTTCTAGGCTGTTGCGCGTCCGGTCGGGGCCAGCGCTACTCGTCCCCATCGACACCTGAGGTCAGGATAACGCAGCGGGGAGGGCCCCGCCGCTCGTTCGGGGGAGGGCCGCCGTGGCTGAGGACGTCCGGGGCGCCGTGCTGGTGACGATGGCGGACCGAGAGGACGCCGAGGAGCTGGCCGACCAGCTCCTGGAGCAGGGGTACGAGCCGTGCCTGGTGCACCGCGACATGCTCGCGGGCGAGGACGACGCCGAGGACGTGGACTGGGTGATCGAGGTGCACACCGGGCCGCACGGCGGTCCGGCGGTGTTCGACGAGCCCCACTTGGCGGCCCTGGCCGAGGACTACGGCGGTTTCGCGTTCGCGGAGTGAGCTAAGGTACCCGGACCGACGGGTGAGCGGGACGGGCTGGGCGCGGGGGCCCGGAGGGTTCAGCGGGTCGCGTGGGCCGGACGGGTCTCGTGCGTCGGCCGGAAAACCGGTTGGGCACGGGCCGGGGGAAGCGCGAGGATGCTCCCCATGCTGATACGCGAAGCCCTGCCCGAGGACGGCCCGGCCGTCGCCGACGTGGAGGTGCGCTCCTGGCGGGCCGCCTACCCGGGCATCGTCCCGCAGGACTACCTCGACGCCATGGACGCCGCGGAGCGTGGAGACCGGTGGTCGGACTGGATCGCCGGAGCCGTCCGGCCGGGAGCGGGGCTGCTGCTCGCCGACGACGGCGCGGGGGCGGTGGCCTTCGCCTGCTTCGCCCCCGTCGGGGAGGCGGCGGGCGGCACCGCCGGGTCCTGCGAGGTGGAGGCCTTCTTCTCCGTCCCCGAGGTGTGGGGGAGCGGGGTCAACCGGCGGCTGATCGCCGAGGTGCACCGGGTCGTCGCCGGGGCGGGGTACACCGAGGCCGTCCTGTGGGTGCTCCGGGACAACCCGCGCGCCCGGCGCTTCTACGCGGCGCACGGCTGGGAGGCCGACGGGGCGGTCACCGAGGAGGGGCCCCTCAACGGCGCTGTCCTGCCCCGCCTGCGCTACCGGCGGGGGTTCTGACCCGGAGCCCGTCGGTGCGCGGCCGCGCGGGATCCGCGCCCCCGGGACGAACGGCGCCCGTACCCCCGTAACCCGTGCCGGGAGTGTTCGGGCAGGTCGGAGCCTTGTCCGTGCGGAAGGCGCGTCGCCCCGGATCTTTGCCTTGTCCGGGCGGATTGCCTAGGCTTCCCACCACTCGCGGTACCGCCCAGGGGGAGAGTCCGCGCTCCGGCGGACTCCGGGACCGGTGCCGAGCCGTCTGGAGGGATTGCGATGAAGGCCACCGACGCCGCCCGGCTGCCGGTCCTGCCGGGGGAGGGCCCCTGGACGGCGGAAGAGGTCGCCGCTGTCCGCGCGCGGCTGGAGGAGGATGTCGCCGCGGCCAAGCGTGAGCTCGGGGAGGTCGAGGCCGAGTTCACCGAGCTGCTGGAGGACCCCGTGGAGGGGGCCGGGGACGACAGCGCGGACGCCGGGGCCAGGGCCTTCCAGCGCGAACAGGATCTGGCGTTGGCCTACAATACTCGTGACCTGCTCGCCGAGGGCGAGCGGGCGATCGAACGGATGGACGCGGGGACCTACGGGGTCTGCGGCTCATGCGGGCAGGCCATCGGGAAGGCGCGCCTTCAGGCTTTCCCGCGTGCGACCCTGTGCGTCACCTGCAAACAGCGCGAGGAGCGTCGCTGACTGAGGTAGAGCCCTCCGGGGACAGGAACATGACCACGACCGACAAGACGGGCGCGCGTCCGCGCAGGTACCTTCTCCTGCTGCTCGTCGCGCTCGCCGCGATCGGCGTCGACTTCCTCACCAAGGAGTGGGTCCTGGCGACCTTCGCCGAGGGCGAGTACCTCGACGTCATCGGCGACTTCGTCCAGTTCACCCTGGTGTTCAACACGGGCGCCGCCTTCTCCATGGGCACCGACTTCACGTGGGTGTTCACCTGTATCGCCAGCATCGTGGTCCTCGCCATCGGCTACATGGGTCTGCGGGTGCGCAGCGTGTGGTGGGGCGTGACGCTCGGACTGATGATGGGCGGCGCCGCCGGGAACCTGGTGGACCGCTTCTTCCGAGACCCGGCCCCCTTCCACGGCGCGGTCGTCGACTTCATCAGCGTGGGGACCTTCCCGGTCTTCAACGTCGCCGACTCCTGCGTGGTGGTGGGCGCCTGCCTGGTGGTGGCGCTGACCTTCAAGGGACTCAACCTGGACGGGACCCTCATCGAGGACGACCGCGACGCCAAGAAGGGCCCGGCCGAGGCCGGGAACGGCGAGAACGCCGGAGGCACCGGTGAGACCGGTGCCGCCGGAGACGACAGGACCGGAGGGAGGGACCAGTGAGCGACGTCCGAAGCCTGCCAGTGCCCGACGGGCTGGAGGGCGACCGGCTCGACTCGGCCATCGCCCGCATGTTCGGCCTGTCCCGTACCCGCGCCGCCGAGATCATCGGTGAAGGCGGTGTCCTGGTCGACGGCTCCGAGGCGGGCAAGTCCGACCGCGTCAGCGCGGGGGCCTGGCTGGAGGTCACCCTCCCGCCGCCGCCCACCGCCCCCGTGCCGCGCCCCGAGGCCGTGCCGGGCATGCGGATCGTGCACGAGGACACCGACATCATCGTGGTGGACAAGCCGGTCGGCGTGGTCGCCCACCCGACCGTGGGCTGGACCGGCCCCAGCGTCCTGGAGGGCCTTCTGGCCTCGGGGGTGCAGGTGGCCACCAGCGGCGCCGCCGAGCGCCAGGGCATCGTGCACCGGCTGGACGCCAACACCACCGGCCTGATGGTGGTCGCCAAGAGCGAGACCGCCTACAGCGTGCTCAAGCGGGCCTTCAAGGAGCGCACCGTGGACAAGCACTACCACACGCTCGTCCAGGGGCACCCGGATCCGCTCCGGGGCACCGTGGACGCGCCGATCGACCGCCACCCGGCGGGCGACGGCCGCTGGGCCGTGGTCGCGGGAGGGCGCCCGTCGGTGACCCACTACGACACGCAGGAGGCCTTCCGGGCCGCGAGCCTGCTGGAGATCAAGCTGGAGACCGGGCGCACCCACCAGATCCGGGTGCACATGTCGGCCCTGCGCCACCCGTGCGTGGGCGACATGCTCTACGGTGCCGATCCGACCCTGGCCGAGCGGCTGGGCGTGCGCCGCCAGTGGCTGCACGCGGTGCGCCTGGGCTTCGACCACCCCACCGAGCACCGCCCGGTGGAGTTCTCCAGCCCCTACCCGGACGACCTCGCCGCCGCCATCGAAACTCTGCGCGAGGACTGACCCGCTTCCGGACCGCTCCGCCGGTCACGGCGCCCCGGCCCGGTCCGTCCACAGGCGCGGACCGGGCCTTGCCGTGCGTGCGCGCGGCCAAGGACACTTGAAACGGGGGAAGCCCCACCCCCAGGGGGTGCGCGGCACCCCCGGTTCTCAGTCTGGCACGGAGCGTCGGCCCCGGCCAGGGCCTTTCCGGAGCTGTGGACGGCGGCCCGGCCCGGGCCGCCGCTCCAGCCCGAGGGGCCCGGTCACCTCCTCCGCGAGGGCGGGGTCACGTACCGGGTGCGGATCACGCCCTGGCACAGGGCGGCGCCCAGGATGATGACCACCGCGCCCAGCGGCTGGTTCCAGCTCAAGGTCTCGCCCAGCAGCACGACCCCGGCGGCGATCGCCACCACCGGCGCCACGTAGGTGACCGTGGTCGCCACCGTCGCCCCTGCCTCGCGCACCACCGCGTACTGGAGGATGTAGGCCACGCCGGTGCCGAAGACGCCCAGGGTGCTCACCGCCGCCACCACCTGCCACGTCACGCCTGTGGGCATCTCGGTGAACAGCGGAACCAGGACCACCAGCGGCACCGAGCCCAGCAGCAGTTGCAGGCTGCTCAGCTCCAGGGCGCCGTGGGAGCTGCCCGCCACGAACCGGCGCAGGTAGGGCGTGCCGATCCCATAGCAGACGGTGGCGCCCACCACGAACAGCATTCCCAGCACGGCGTCGCCGTCGCTGACGGCCACCTCGCCCAGCGATCTCCACACCCCGAAGACGGTGAGCACGCCCAGGAAACCGATGCCCAGGCCCATGACCCGGTCGCGGTCGGGCCGCTCGTCTGATAGCAGCAGCATCGAGAACACCACGCCGAACAGGGGTGTCGAGGCGTTCACGATGCCCATGAGCGCGGACGGGATGAGCTGGGCGGCGAACCCGAACAGGGTGAAGGGGACGGTGTTGAGCAGCAGCGCCGCCACGAACATGTGCCCCCACAGGCGGGGCGAGCGCGGCAGCCGGCCGCCCCGCAGCAACAGGACGACGAGCAGGGGCAGCGCTCCTGTGGCCATGCGCCCGAGCGTGAGCTGCGCGGGGGAGAGCGCCTCGGCCCCGATCTTGATGAACAGGAAGCTCATGCCCCAGATCAGGGAGAGCAGGACGAACTTGGCCCGCCAGTCGGAGAGCGCGCGGTGCGGGCTGCCGGGCGGGGCGGACACGGGGGAGACAGCGGAGGCAGCGGACATGGGACGTTTCTATCCCGAAGGATGTGTTAGGTCTACTTCGTATTTCTTAAGCCAGACCTTAGGCTTGCTTACATGCTCAGCGTCGACCGACTCCGGGTCCTGCACACCATCGCGGCCCACGGCTCCCTCAGCGCCGCCGCCGAAGCCCTCCACGTCACCAACTCGGCCGTCTCCCAGCAGCTCACCAAACTCGAACGCGAGGTCGGACAGCCCCTCGTCGAACGCAACGGCCGGGGCGTGCGCCTCACCGACGCCGCCGAACTCCTGGTCGAGCACACCGCCAGGATCCTGTCCATGGTCCAGCGGGCCGAGGCCGACCTGGAGGCGCACCGCGACGACGTCACCGGACACCTGCGCCTGTCCGCCACCCCCACCGCCGTCCGCGGCCTCCTGCCGCACGCGCTCTCCTCCCTGCGCGAGGCCCACCCCGGCCTGCGCGTGGAGCTGCACGAGGAGGAGCCGCACGAGAGCGTGCCCGCCATGGCCCGCGGGGACGCCGACCTGGCCATGGTCGTCGACTGGATCGGGGCGCCGCTGAACCTGCCCGGCGGCATGAGCCGCGCCCCGCTCATGGAGGACGTGGGCGACATCGCCCTGCCAGCCGACCACCCCCTGGCCCACCGGGAGATCCTCGCCCCCGAGGAGATCCTCGACCTGCCCTGGATCAGCTGGTCGCGCGGATCGATCTGCGACGACTGGCTGCACGGCCTGATCCGGGCGCACGGCGGCGAGCCCAACGTCATCCACAACGTGGAGGAGCACCAGACGAAGCTGGCGCTCATCGCCGCCGGGATCGGCGCCGCCGTCATGCCCCGCCTGGGATGCGGACCCCTGCCGGAGGGGGTGCGGGTGGTGCCCGTGCAGCCCGCGCTGGTGCGCCAGGTGTACGTGTTCTGGCGCACGGACGCCTCCCGCCGTCCGGGCATCCGCGCCACGGTGCGCGCCCTGCGCGAGGCGGCCGCCGTCTACACCGCCTGAGTGCTGGGCCCCCTTCCGGAGCGGTTCGGGTCCGACGAGGGCGCACGGGCGCCGTCCCGCGCCCGGCGGCCGGTACGGCGCCCGTGCGCCCGTGCACGCCGGGGGCGGGCCCGCGAGGCTCCGCCCAGCGCCCGGGAGGCGTTCCGTGGCCCGGAGGCCACTGGCGACCCCGAGGCGATCGGGCGGCCTGGAGGCGGCTGACGCCCGGGAGGCCGCCGTGCTCCGGTCGCCCGCAGCCGAGGCCGGCCATCGGGTCGGGGGAGCGGTGGCGACCGCCGGTCCGAAGGCCCGGACGGCCCCGCTGGGCGGCCCCCAGCCGTGCGGCGGTACCGGCTCAACCGTTCAGCAGGCCCGACAGGGTGGCGGCCGGGGTGATCACCTCCGGGTCCGTCCGCACGTCGACCAGGGTGGGCAGGTCCGCCTCCACCGCCTCCGCCAGTGCCTTCTCCAACTCCTCGCGCGTGTGCGCGGTCGCACCCCTGGCCCCCAGGGACCGGGCGTACCCGGCCAGGTCCAGCGGCCCGCTGATCCGGGTTCCGGCGATCCGCCCCAGCTCACGGGCCTGGTGCATGGCGATCGTGCCGTACAGCCCGTTCTGGAACACCACCACGGTGACCGGCGCGTCCATCCGCACCGCGGTCTCCAGCTCCTGTCCGGTCATCAGGACGCCGCCGTCTCCGGCCACCGCCACCACCGTCCGGTCCGGGGCGGCGATCTTGGCCGCCACCGCGGCGGGCACGGCGTAGCCCATGGCTCCGCTGGTCGGCGCCAGCTGGGTGCGCGGATGCCGGAACCACCAGCCCCGGTGCAGGAAGGAGGCGAAGTTGCCCGCGTCGTTGGTGATCAGCGCGTCCTCGGGCAGGACCGCCCGCATCCCCGCGACCACCGCCCACGGGTGCAACCGGGAACCGGTGTGCCCGGCGGCCTCGGGCGGCACCGTCGCGGTGTCCACCCACACCCGGCGGGCCGAACTCCAGTCGCGGTAGGGCGCCTGGACCGGTGCCCCGGCGAGTTCGCGCAGCGCCTCCCCGGCGTCGGCTACCGCGCCGAACCACAGGTCGGTACCGGCCCCGAGCTGCCCCGGATCCACGTCGATCTGCGCGACCCGGACGCGTCCGCCGCGTTCGGGCAGCCGGTACCCCTGGGTGGTGGTCTCGCTCATCCGGCAGCCGACCACGAGGACCGCGTCGGCCTCCGCCAGGGCGTTGAGCACCGGCGGAGAACAGCCCAACCCGAGGTGGCCCAGGTAAAGCGGGTGGTCGTTGGGGAACACGTCCTGGCGCCGCCAGGCGGCGTACACGCCCGTGTTGAAGCGTTCGGCGACCCGGATCAGGTCCTCCCGGGCCGCGCGGGCGCCGCCGCCCGCGACGATCACCGGGCGCACCGCCCTGGCCAGCCAGGTCGCCAGCCGGTCCCTGGCCTCGGTGCCCAGGACCGGCCGCGGGACCATGGGCGGTCCGGGCGGGTCCTGGGGGCCCACGCGTTGGCCGAACAGGTCGCCGGGCACCGCGATGGCGACCGGGCCGGGCCTGCCGGTGGTGGCGACGCGGACCGCCTTCGCGGTGACCTCCGCGAGCCGGTCGGCCCGGTGCACGGTGGTGGACCACTTGGTGATGGGCGCGTAGAACGCGGTGAGGTCCACCTCCTGGAAGGCCTCTCTGCCCAGGTACTCGGTCTCGGCCTGTCCGAGGAACACGATCATCGGCGTCGAGTCCTGCATGGCGGTGTGCACGCCCACCGCCAGGTTGGACGCTCCCGGCCCCCGGGTGGCCGCGGCCACGGCGGGAACGCCGGTGAGCTTGGCCTCGGCCTCGGCCATGAACCCGGCGCCGTTCTCGTGCCGGGTGGAGACCAGCTGCATGCGCGGGTGCCGGTCGATCGCGTCGGCGAGCTCCAGGAAGCTCTCACCGGGGACGGTGTAGCACCGTCTGATCCCGGCCGCGGCCAGCACCCCCACCACCGCGTGCGCGGCGGTGTCGTTGGGCGGGCTGGGGCGTTGTGCTGCGCCTGTGGCCATGGGGGCGGGGTCCTTCCATCGTCGCAAGGTCCACTCGGCGCGTCCGGGCGGGTCCAGACCGGGTCTGGCACGTCCGGACGCGTGCGGCCGGTGGTGACCGGCCGCTGCCGTTTCGAGCCTCGTGGGCTCCGTGGCGTTCCGGGTGCTGCCACCCGGAGGCCGCCCTCCCCGGGCGCCGCCGTCCGGCGCCCGGGGAGGGTCTTGGGCTTCCTTCCCAGGGGGTGGGGAACTTGCACTCCCCGCCCGCCGTGTACGGGGACGGTCGTGGTGGGGCGACCGGTCGGCACCCGCGCCGGGGCGGCTCCGGCACCGCACGGGCGGACCGGTAAGGCGCCGTCATCGGCTGGTACGCCGTCCTACGTCCCACCACCTCCAGGAAACCCCAGCGCGGCGGCCTGCGGTAGGGGATGTGGACAACCTCCACGGGCCGCTCAGCCGACGCCGAGGGCGCGCAGGCCCGCCGTGGTGGCCGCGGCGGCGACGATGACTACGAGGAAGGGCGCGCGCAGGACCAGGGCCAGGACGGCGGCGCCCAGGCCGCCCATCCGCGCCGCGTCCCAGGCCAGGGCCTGGCCCTCGCCGCGCAGCGCTTCCACCGCGATCAGCGCGGCGAGCAGGGCGAGCGGTACGGCGGTGGCGAACCGCCGCAGCCACGGGTTGTCCAGGAGCCGCCGGGGAGCGGCCAGGCCCGCGTACTTGAGCAGGTAGCAGCCCGCCGCGGTGGCGACGAGCACGATCCACAGGGTCATGACCGGGCCTCCCCGCGCTCCGCCTCGGACCGCCGGTCGCCCTCCTCGCTGGGCACGGCCGGACCGCTCTCCCCGGCGGCGGGACCGATCAGCGCCACGAGCGCGGCCGAGGCGGCCAGCAGCACCGGGACGCCCGAGGGCAGGAACGGGGCGGCCGTCAGGGCCAGGCCCGCGCCCAAGCCCGCGATCAACCACGTGCGGGCGCCGCCCTCCCGCAGCCGGGGCCACAGCAGCCCCAGGAAGACCGCCGGACCCACCGCGTCGAGCCCGAACGCGCTGATGTCGCCCACGCGCTCGGTGGCCAGTGCCCCGGCCAGGGTCGCCACGACCCAGGAGCCGCCCAGCACGGCGTAGGTCGTCACGAACGCCGTGCGCGCCGACGCGCGGTCCGGCTGGGCCAGCGTCACGGCGGTGGTCTCGTCGATCACCCCGTGCGCGGCCAGCGCCCGCCGCGCGCCCCGCCAGCCCAGCACGTCCGCCAGGCGCAGCCCGTACAAGGTGTTGCGGGCGCCCAGGAGCAGCGCGCCCGCCGCCCCGGCGACCAGGCTGCCGCCACCGGCGATCACCCCCACCAGGGCGAACTGGGAGGCTCCGGTGAACATGAACAGGCTCATGAAGACGGACTGCGCCGGGGACAGCCCGGCTGCCACGGCGGCGGTGCCGAACGCCAGACCGGCCGCGCCCACGGCGACGCCGATCCCCACGCTGTCGCGCACCGCGGGTGTACGGAGGGCGGAGAAGGATTTCACGCGCCCCACGCTAGGAAGGCCGACCTCGCGGTGTCTTGAACGTTCTTGCCCGGCCGCCGCCCGCTGCCGACCGCCCCCCGGTCGGCGCGGCCCGCTCCCGGTGGCGGCCGAAAGGCCCCTGCCGCCAGTGCGGGCGAAGAGCGGCCGGGCGAGCGGAACCGGTCCCGCGGGAGGGGAGACCGCCCGGATGCCGCCGCCCCTGACGCCACGGACCCCTCGGATACCTCGGCGCCGACCCGCCAGCGGCTCAGGTGGACAGCAGGGCGCGCTGGTAGGCCACCGGAGGAACCCCCAGGTGGCGCTTGAAGTGGCGGGTCAGGTGCGGCTGGTCGGCGAACCCCACCTCCACCGCGACCTCGCCCGCCCGGCGGCCCGAGGCCAGCAGCGTCCGGGCCCGGTCCACCCGCAACTGGTTGAGGTAGGCGTGCGGCGGCAGGCCGTGGACGGCGCGGAAGGCCCGCGACAGCGCGAACGGGCCGATGCCCAGTCCGGCCGCCAGCTCCTCCAGCGTCGGCGGGTCCACCAGGCGCCCGGCTAGGATCCGCCGTGCCCGCTCCACCTCGGGGCGCGCCGCGTGCCCGGCCGGTCCGGCCGCCCGTTCGCGGCCGTGGGAGCGCAGCAGCATGCCCAGGCCGTGTCTGGCCAGGGAGGATGCGGTGAGGCGGTCGCCGTTCTCGGCGGCCACGTGCGCGGTGGCCAGCACCCGGGCGGCCTCGGGCGCGTGGATGCCGGACTCGGTGAACGCCGGGGTTCCGCGCATGCCCAGTTCGCGGGCGATGTCGGCCACCACCTCGGGCAGGGGGTAGAACACGCGGTAGCTCCAGCCCTCGGGGATTCCGGCGTGGCCGGTGTGCACCTCCCCGGGGCCGACCACCGCCAAACCGCCCGGTCCCACACGGGCACGCCCCCGCCCGTGCGTGTACTCCTCGATGCCGCCGGTGATCACCCCGATCGTGTAGGTGGGGTGGGTGTGGCGGGTGAAAGCCGTGGTGACGAAGCGGGCGGTGAGCAGTTCCGTCTCGGGCAGCCCGGAGAAGCGCCAGTAGCGCGCCCGCTCCGCGCGCGGGTCCTCGATCCGGGGGTGAACGTCTCCGGGCATGCCCATCGCTCAAGGTTAGGCAGTGCGCTGCGCGGGCGCCGCCACGGACCTTGCGCGGGCGGGGCGGGAACGCCGCCACGGGTTCCGGCGGAGGTCGCTGGTAAACCGCCGCGGGCCCGGTCCCCGGGGAGACCGCCTGGATTTCCGCGGGCGGGAGCGGGATGGGCACCGATGCCTGAGGCGGAGCGGGCGGTGCGAGAGCACGGGCGCCGGGGACGACGCGGACACCGGCTGACGCCGCCCCCAGCTCCGCGCTAGCCGGGGAACGGCACCCACGATGCGTGTTTCGCCCTGTCATGGGACTAATCTGCCTGCATGACTACGACCGAGATCCGCCTGGCGCGGGACGAGCGCGACCGCGCCGCAGTGTTCGTCATCCGGGGAGCCGTGTTCGTCGCCGAGCAGCAGGTGCCCGTGGAGGAGGAGTGGGACGCGCGCGACGCCACCGCCGACCACCTCCTCGCCCTGGACGGCGGCATCCCCGTGGGCACGGTCCGCCTCGTGGACCTGGGCGGAGGCGTGGGCCTCCTCGGCCGCCTGGCCGTCCTGCCCAAGGGACGCGGCACCGGGACCGGCGCCGCGCTCGTGCGCGCGGTGGAGGAGCGGGCCCGCGAACGCGGTCTGTCCAAGGTGGAGCTGCACGCCCAGACCCACGCGCTGGGCTTCTACGCGCGGCTGGGCTACGCGGCCCACGGCGAGGAGTTCCTGGACGCCGGGATTCCGCACCTGCACATGGTGCGTGAGCTGGACTGACGCCGCCGCGCGTGCCGTCCGTCTCCGTGCCGTGTGACAGGGAGCGCACCGCCCGGCCCCGCCCCACCGGAATGCGACCGAGTAGGATTCGGTTTGACGGTGGTGCCCCCAGCCGCCCGTGCACACCCCGATCCGACGAGGAACACATGACGGTCAACACGCAGCCGGTAGCCGAGCGCCCCGACCCCCGCGCCTTCGGCCTCCCGGTGGTCGACCAGGCCCAGATCCCCGCCGAACTGCGCTCCCTCGTGGCCCGCGTCCACGATCTCGTCGACGCCGTCGCCAACACCGAGGTCGACACCGACACCCTGGCCGAGGCCGCGGCGACCGTCGAGGGCATCACCGGCAGGCTCAACGTCGCCCGCCGCCAGATCGGCACCATGGTCCAGCGCGACCTCCCGAGCGGAGACGTCGAGTACGGCACCATCACCAACATCGTCTCGGGCGACACCAACCCCGCCGCCCCGCCGCTCCTGCTGGAGCGCACCCCCGAGGGCCTGCGCGGCGAGGTCACCCTCAACACCGTCTACCAGGGCCCGCCCGGGCTCGTGCACGGCGGCTGGATCGCGGCCCTGCTCGACCAGGCCGTCGGCAGCGTCTCCGCCGTCGAGACCACCCCGGGGCTCACAGCCAAGCTGGAGGTGAACTACCGACAGCCCACGCCGCTGTTCACCCCGCTGGAGGTCACCGCGGAGGTGGACCGGGTGGAGGGCCGCAAGGTCTTCGTCTCCGGACGGATCCGCGCCCACGGCGAGGTCACCGCCGAGGCCACCGCCCTCATGGTCCAGGTCAGGATTCCCGAGGCCGAGGTCCAGCAGAGCTGAGCCGCCAGCCGGTGCACCCGGCCCGAAGCACCGTGGGGCGGCCCGCGCCGACGGGCGGGGCCGCCCCGCGCGCGTGCGCGGCGGAGAGGGCGCGCTCCCCCACACGCGCGGTGACGCGACCCCCGCAGGGGGCGGACCGTCGCGTCCTCACCGGCGGATTCGGTAGTATCTCCCCTATGACCCGCCGCTATCACGTGTTTAGCCAGCCGACGACCTCGTCGGCCGCTCTCACGTAGGCGGAACCAGGGGTCGTCGGCAACGGAGCACCAGGGCAGCAGCCCGGTGCTCCTCCCCGTTTTCAGGCGGCCGACGCCCCACGACACGCTCTCCACGCACCGCGCGCAGCCCGCGGGGGCGTCCGGCCGCACCGCGACCGCGACCGCGCCCGGCCCGTCGCCGGGGCCGCCCCACCCGAGGGAGAACCACCGTGTCCGAGCACCGCACCACCCCGCCCGCCGCCCAGGAGCAGATCCGCCGACTGCGCGGACGCATCGACCAGATGGACGCCGAACTGGCCTCGCTCCTCGAACGCCGCGCCCTCGTCGCCGCCCAGGTACAGCGGCTAAAGCCGGTCGGCTACTTCGCCGGGCGCGACACGCGGCGTGAGCGCGAACTGGTCGAGCGCATGGCCGAGCACGCCCCGCGCCTGGGCCCCGACCGGCTCGCCGCCATCATGGACAGCGTCATCAGCGCCGGGCTGGCCGCCGCGCAGGAGGAGGCCGCCCGCGCCGGGTGACCGCGTCCCGGCCGCGGGCGGACGCGGTCAGTGGCGGAGCACGTCCACCCACACCATCCGGTGGTCGGAGCTGGGGAAGGGGTAGTCGCCGGTCAGCCGGAACAGCGGGTCGTCCACGGTCGGCCAGAACACCCCGGACGACCGGGTCGGCACGGTCCGCGAGGGCAGCACGTAGTCCACGCGCAGGTTGCCCGGGCCGGGCTCGTCCGCGAAGTCGGCGCTGTCCAGCACGGGGTCGCCCCCGTGCCCGTCGTTGGCTCCGCCCTGGCGCTGGGCCGCGCCCCTGCCGCCCTGGCTGGAGGGGCGCACGTCGTTGATCCCGGGGTGCTCCAGGAGCTGGGTGATGGCGTTCGGGTGGCCGTCGCCGTCGTTGGGGTCGGCGTTGAGGTCCCCGGCGATCACGAACGGGGCGCCCACCGGCAGGCCGCCGCGCCGCCCCCGGTCGTCGTAGATGTAGGAGCCCGCGCGCGGGGTCACGTAGTCGGCCCAGAAGCGGATCTCGTCGTGGTTGCGGGCCACGTTGCGCTTCTCCGGGCCGTCGAAGGACGGCGGGGTCGGGTGGCTGGCCAGCAGGTGGACCGGGCGGCCCCGGCCCGTGTCGATCGGCAGGTCCCAGTGGCTCTTGGAGGACAGCCGCACAACCTCCAGGGCCTCGGGGGAGTAGTAGGACTCGCCCGTCTCGGGATCGGTGGGCAGGAGCGCGCCCGGCATGTCCGCCCACCGGAAGGTCTGGAACGTGCGCACGTCCTCGGTGACGATCGGGTACATCGAGTACACGACCATCCCGTACTGGCCGGGGAACAGCCCGTACCCGAAGGCGTCCTCGGCGTAGGCGGGGCTGCCGGGCTCGGTCACCGCCTCGCCGTCGCCGTTGAGGTCCGCGCCCGAGGCCACGCCCGTGTTGACGGGCGCCGAGTAGACGTAGGGGTACTCGATGGCGTCGGCGCCGTTCTGGCCCACGGACAGGTAGTTGTCCTGGAACCGGCGGGGCCCGTTCCCCTCCTCGTCGTAGTCGAACTCGTTGACCAGGAGGACGTCGGGGCGCACGTGCTGGATGATCTCGGCGACGTTGCGCGCCTGCTCGCTGTCGGGGGTGGCCAGCTCCTCGGCGAGCACTCCCCGGCCGGGGCGCTCCAGCGCGGTGTTGAAGGTGGCGAAGCGCACCTCGTGCGATCCGGGCGGCTGGGGTACCGACGGCGACGCCTCGGCGGACGCTGGGGCCGCCACCAGGGCGGACGCGGCCAGGACGAGGGTGGCGGTGGAGGCCGCCGGTCTGACCAGCGGGCGTGAACGCGGCTTCATGGAGGCATCCTCTCAGCGGTGGGCGGGGTGGGAAAGGCCGGGGCTCCTGCGGCCGCGGCTTCCGACGGCCGGGGGCCGCGACGGTGTGGGTTCGGTCGGCCGTTGGTGCCGACAGCCCTCGGCGGAGCGGGGGGCGGATCCGCGTTGTCCACAGGGGCAGAGACCCCGTAGCGGCGACGACCGCCTCCCTGCTTCCCTGTTTCCCTGTTTCCATGGTCCGCGAAGAACCCAACCTGCCCTTCCGCCGGGACGTCGCGTGCGCAGGCCCGCGCAACCCTCCGTCACGCCGGAGGCGCCACTCCGTTCGAAACGTTTTGCCCTCCACTGCGCCCCTCCCGTTTCCCCACGCGCACCGCGGTCGGATGTCCCATGTCAACTGGGACTCAGGTCCTCCGATCGGACGTAAATCGGTTTAGAAAGAGCCGTTGTCGCGTCGCTACTCCCCGTGTTACATTCGCGTTGTTTTCGGGAGCGCTCCCATCACATCGACGCATCCGGGCCGCCGCGACACGTCGGTACCGGATGCGGTGAGGAGTTGCCTGCCCATGCCCCCCGACCCCCCTGCCGCCCGTCATCGCGCACGGCGCGGCGCCTGCCTCGCCACCGCCCTCGCCACGGGCGCGGCGCTCGCCGCCGTGACGACCGGCCCCGCCTCCGCCGCCGTCGGCTGCGAGGTCGACTACACGATCCGGAACCAGTGGAACGACGGGTTCACCGCCGCCGTGTCCGTCACCAACCTCGGTGATCCCGTCGACGGCTGGACCCTGGAGTGGGACTTCACCGCGGGCGAGCGCGTCACCAGCGGCTGGAACGGCGAGTTCTCCGGTTCCGGGGAGCGCGTCAGTGTGGCCGACACCGGGTGGAACGCCGCCGTCGCCACCGGGGCCTCGGTCGGCTTCGGCTTCAACGGCTCCCACGGCGGCACCCCCGAAATCCCCGAGTCCTTCACGCTCAACGGCACCGTCTGCGCCGGCGACACCGGGGAACCGCCCGGAGAGGAGCCGCCCGACGGCGAGGACCCGCCCACCACCGGAGAGGGGCGCCAGGTCGAGGAACTGGGCCGCGGCCTGGTGAGCGTGCACGGCTCGCAGGGCAACCTGGTGAGCTGGCGGCTGCTGGCCACCGACCCCGAGGACGTCGCATTCAACGTCTACCGGGGCTCCACGCGCCTCAACTCCCGGCCCCTCACCGGAACCACCTCCTACCTGGACGGCGGAGCCTCCGCCGACGCCGACTACACGGTCCGCCCCGTGATCGGCGGCCAGGAGGCGGAGGCGTCGGGGACCTCGCTGGCGCTGCGCGACGGCTACCTGGACGTGCCCCTGGACGTCCCGTCCGGCGGCAGCGCCCACACCTACGACGCCAACGACGCCAGCGTGGGCGACCTCGACGGCGACGGCGAGTACGAGATCGTCCTGAAGTGGGAGCCCACCAACGCCAGGGACAACTCCCAGTCGGGACGCACCGGCCCCGTGCTGCTCGACGCCTACGAACTCAGCGGCGAGCGGCTGTGGCGGATCGACCTGGGGCGCAACATCCGGGCGGGTGCGCACTACACCCAGTTCCAGGTCTACGACTTCGACGGCGACGGTCGGTCCGAGGTGGCCGTCAAGACGGCGGACGGCGCCGTGGACGGCACCGGCGGGGTCATCGGCGACGCCGGTGCCGACCACCGCAACGGCGACGGCTACGTCCTGGACGGGCCGGAGTTCCTCACCATGTTCGACGGCCGCAGCGGGGCCGAACTGGACTCGGTGGACTACGTGCCCGGACGCGGTGACGTCTGCGCCTGGGGCGACTGCTACGGCAACCGGGTGGACCGGTTCCTGGCGGGCGTCGCCTACCTGGACGGCCAGCGGCCCAGCCTGATCATGGCGCGCGGCTACTACACGCGCTCGGTCATCGCGGCCTGGGACTGGCGCGACGGGCGCTTCACCCGGCGCTGGACCTTCGACAGCGACGAGGCCGGATCGCGGTGGGCCGGGCAGGGCAACCACCAGTTGAGCATCGCCGACGCCGACGGTGACGGCCGCGACGAGGTCGTGTACGGGTCGATGGCCGTGGACGACGACGGAAGCGGGATGTGGGCCACCGGCCACGGCCACGGGGACGCCATGCACGTGGGCGACCTGCTGCCCGACCGCTCCGGCCTGGAGGTCTTCACCATCACCGAGCGCACGGGAGGCGCGGCGGGCGCCTACGTGGCCGACGCCGACAGCGGGGACGTGGTCTGGCGCAGGCCGACCGCCAGCGGTGAGGAGGGGCCCGGCCGGGGCGTGGCCGCGGACGTGTGGCCGGGCAACCCGGGAGCGGAGTTCTGGGTCACGGGCGGCGGCATCAGCGGCATGTACGACGCCGAGGGGAACCGCCTGGGCGTTCGCGCCCCCTCGTCCGCGAACTTCGTGGCCTGGTGGGACGGCGACCCGCTGCGGGAACTGCTGGACGGCACCCGTGTCGACGAGTACGGGACCGGGGGCGACACCCGGCTGCTGACCGGCTCCGGGGTGGCCTCCAACAACGGCACCAAGTCCACACCGGCGCTGAGCGGGGACATCCTCGGTGACTGGCGCGAGGAGGTCGTCTGGCGCACCGAGGACAACCGGGCGCTGCGGATCTACTCCACGCCGCTGCCCACCGAGCTGCGGATGCCGACGCTGATGCACGACACCCAGTACCGGGTGGCCGTGGCCTGGCAGAACACCGCCTACAACCAGCCGCCGCACCCGGGCTTCTTCATCGGGGACGGCATGGAGCCCGCTCCCTGGCCGGAGGTGTACACGCCCTGATTCCCGGGCGGGCGGGGCGGGGACGGCCGTGCGGGTGCGCCCGTGCGGCCGCTCCGCGCCCGGCGGAGTTCCCCCGGGAAAGGTGGCTGTCGGATGAGGGACCGGTCGGACGAGGAGTCAGGCGGTGAAGGGTTCGGTCAGATAAGGGGGCCGTCGGACGAGAGGGCCGTCAGGGAACCAGCCGTCAGAGAACGGGCCCTCCTGCCGGTCGCGTCCTCCGGGGGAGGGCCCGTGGTCTTCCGTGCGGTCGCCACTGTGGGTCTCACCAATACCTGCGGGCGAGGTCACCCTCCTGGAGTTCGGCGAAGGTCACCATCCGCATGCCGGGGCGGGTGAGGACGGACCCGCCACGGGCGAAGAAGACGGTGCCTCCGGCCTTGCGCAGGTTGAGTAGGCCGACGGCCGAACAGAGGATCTGCCGGGGCGTCACCCTCTCCAGCCCGGTGCGGTGACGAGGGACGCGGCCGCCTCGGGGGAGACCTCGGCGAGGAAGCGGGGGAGTTCGTGCGCGCTCACGGGCCTCCTCCCCGGCCTCCGCGACCTCCAGAACGCTGAGGAGGAGGCGGGCCATGTCGTGCTCCCGGCCGATCGTAAGGCCCTGCTCGTACTCCCGGGCGTCCTGCGTGCGGAGGGGCTCCCACATCCAGAACCCGTGCCACTGGCCCGAGCCCGCCCGCATCAGACGCACCGACTGTTCCCGAGAACCCCGCTTCACCGCCAGCGCCATTCCCGGCTGGGGGAGTGGCCCAAGGCTCAGTTTGTCCAGTTCCAGGGCGAGCCGCTTGGCCGCCTCCCCGATCACTGTGGTCTCATTCTCGGGTTCTGGCATGTCCCTTTTCCTCCATCGAATGGTGGAATTTTCTCAAGGTCACTGTCGCAGGCCGTCGCTGGCCGTGAAACTGATCATCCGAGAGAGAAGTTCAGAACCATAGAGGGAATGGGTGCACGGGAGGATCCGAGAAGTGCTTTTTCCGGTGGTGCGGAGATGGTGGAGAAGGGTGAAGTAAGGCGAAACACAAGATCGGGCCCCACGCCCGGGAGCGGGGGACTGAGTCGAAGGTTCTGCGCGCCAGGGAAGGACCCAGAAGAGCCTGGCCGCCCCGCTGAAATGCTCTGACACCCTCGTCTGCGGCTTCGAGTCCGGTACGCACCGGCCCTCACGCGAGATGGCGGTGGAGTTGGACGACCTGATCGCGGGGGAAGGGGCTCTGGGCTCGCCTCAACTCCAAGAAGTCATATCCTGACCGGGTGGTTGACCTGGCAAAAGCTGAGCCCAGGGCGACTGTTGTGCGAGAGTTTGAGACCACGTGAGCCGGATGGATAGGATTTTCAGTGACCTCTTGGGGTCGTGCTGTCACCTGAGAAGTCGTTCAAGGCTCTCTGCCAGCACCGAAGGAAGCACGATGAGAAGCTCTCGACTGAGTGGAAGAAGTCCGCCCGAAGCGGTGGTAACGGTGGTCAGTGCGTAGAGGCGAAGCGGATTTCTGCGGGCGCGGCCGTCCGTGACACCCGTAACCGCCACCTTGGCCGCCTGGAAGCGGACAGCACCGAGTGGACCGCTCTCCTGGAAGCCGTGAAGGGCTCCGCCCCCTGAAGCCCTGACTCCTGCCCCTGACCCCTTCGAAGCATCCCTGAAGCGCCCCCGAGACGCACCGAGCCCCCTCCCCGGTACACCCGGGAAGGGGGCTCGCGCAGGCTCACGGTGCTACGGGGCCACCCGGCGCTACAGGGTCGGCAGGTACCTGTGCAGCTCGTACGGCGTCACCTGGCGGCGGTAGTCGTGCCACTCCGCCTTCTTGTTGCGCAGGAAGAAGTCGAAGACGTGCTCGCCCAGCGTCTCGGCGACCAGCTCGCTGTTCTCCATGATCCGCAGCGCCTCGTCCAGGCTCTGCGGCAGCGGCCGGATGCCCAGGGCCCGGCGCTCGGAGTCGGTCAGCGCCCAGACGTCGTCCTCCGCGCCCGGAGGAAGCTCGTAGCCCTCCTCGATGCCCTTCAGGCCGGCCGCCAGAATCACCGCGTAGGCCAGGTAAGGGTTGCAGGCCGTGTCCAGCGAGCGGATCTCGATCCGGCTGGAGTTGGACTTGCCCGGCTTGTACATCGGCACTCTCACCAGCGCCGAGCGGTTGTTGTGGCCCCAGCAGATGTAGGCCGGAGCCTCGCCGCCCATGCCCGCCGAGGCGGCGGGGTCGTCCCACAGGCGCTTGTAGGAGTTCACCCACTGGTTCGTGACGGCCGTGATCTCGTCGGCGTGCCGCAGCAGGCCCGCTATGAACCCGCGCCCGACCTTGGACAGCTGGAAGTCCGCCCCCGGCTCGTAGAAGGCGTTGCGGTCCCCCTCGAACAGCGACAGGTGCGTGTGCATGCCCGAGCCCGGGTACTGAGTGAACGGCTTGGGCATGAAGGTGGCGTACACACCCTGCTCCATCGCCACCTCCTTCATCACGAGCCGGAAGGTCATGATGTTGTCGGCGGTCGTCAGCGCGTCGGCGTAGCGCAGGTCGATCTCCTGCTGCCCCGGCCCGCCCTCGTGGTGGCTGAACTCCACGGAGATCCCCATGGCCTCCAGCATGTTGATGGCGTTGCGCCGGAAGTCGTGCGCGCTGTTGTGCGGCGTGTGGTCGAAGTAGCCCCCGGAGTCGTTGGGCTCTGGCAGCTCGCCCAGTTCGGGCATCTTCTTGAGCAGGTAGAACTCGATCTCGGGGTGCGTGTAGAACGTGAACCCCAGGTCGGAGGCCTTGCCCAGCGTGCGCTTGAGCACGTGGCGCGGGTCGGCCGACGACGGCGAGCCGTCGGGCATGAGGATGTCGCAGTACATGCGCGCCGTGCCGTGCGGCTCGTTGCGCCAGGGCAGCACCTGGAAGGTGGAGGGGTCGGGCTGGGCCAGCATGTCGGCCTCGTAGACGCGCGCGAACCCCTCGATGGCAGAGCCGTCGAAACCGATGCCCTCGGAGAAGGCCGCCTCCAGTTCGGCGGGGGCGACCGCCACGGACTTGAGGTACCCGAGCACGTCGGTGAACCACAGCCTCACGAACCGGATGTCGCGCTCCTCCAACGTGCGGAGCACGAATTCCTGCTGTCGATTCACGATCAACCTTCCTCGATGCGGTCGGTGTCCGGGCCCTCCCGGCGTACAGCGGGGCCGGTTCGGACACGGTCTCCCAGGTCCAGTGTGCCGTGCGGATATTTCCGGGGTATTTCCGCACCCGCCGAGCAGCCTGCCCGGTCCGTCACCCGCACACGCATTATGGCCCGTGACCGGGCGTTTCCGGCCATCCGCCCGCCGTCGGCGGCGGGACCCGCGTGGGCCCCGCGCGGAACCCGCGGCAGCCCCCGGCGCGCGCCCCCGCGCCCCGGCCGTCCGCGCCCGGTGCCGTGCCGCGTGCCCGGGCCCGCCGCGAACGCGCCCCCGGAAACATCCTGCGGCTAGGCTCGGGCCCGTGGCACAGCTCAGAATCGCACTGGCCCAGGTCAACCCCACCACGGGCGACCTGGACGGCAACCTGTCCCTCGTCGTCGACTCCGCGCACAGGGCCGCCGAGGAGGGCGCCCACCTGGTCGTCCTCCCGGAGATGGTCGTCACCGGCTACCCGGTCGAGGACCTGGCGCTGCGCAACTCCTTCGTGTCGGCCTCGATCAAGGCCACCCGCGCCCTGGCCGCCGACCTCGCCCGGGAGGGCCTGGGCGAACTCCCCGTCGTAGTGGGATACCTCTCCCGCCGCGAGGGCCCGGGCGCCCGCTACGGCCAGCCCGCCGGGGCACCGCAGAACTCCGTCGCCGTCCTGCACCGCGGCGGCGTCGTCCTCTCCTCGGCCAAGCACCACCTGCCCAACTACGGCGTGTTCGACGAGTTCCGCAACTTCGTCCCCGGCGACACCCTCTCCGTGGTCCGGGTCCGCGGCGTGGACGTCGCCCTGGCCGTCTGCGAGGACCTGTGGCAGGAGGGCGGCCCCGTCACCGCGGCCCGCGCCGCCGGGGTCGGCCTCCTGGTCTCCCTCAACGGTTCTCCCTACGAGCGCCACAAGGACGACGTGCGCTTGGAGCTGTGCCAGCGCCGCGCCCGCGAGGTCGGCGCCGCCCTGGCCTACGTCAACATGGTCGGCGGCCAGGACGAGCTGGTCTTCGAGGGAGACTCGCTGATCGTGGACTCCGAGGGGGAACTGGTGGCCCGCGCGCCCCAGTTCGCCGAAACCCTCCTGGTCGCCGACCTGGAGCTGCCCGAGGCCGGACCGGCGCCGGACGGTCCGGGCGCACGAGTGGACGGCCTGCGCGTCATGCGCCACACCGTCTCGGCCGATCCCGTCGCCCCCTACCCGCCGCGGGCGGCCGCCGTCACCCCGCGGCCCGACCCGCTCTCCGACACGGGAGAGGTCTACCGCGCGCTGGTCACCGGCCTGCGCGACTACACCGTCAAGAACGGCTTCGGTTCGGTCCTGGTCGGCGTCTCGGGCGGCATCGACTCCGCGCTGGTGGCCACTATCGCGGTGGACGCCCTGGGCGCGGACCGGGTGCACGGCGTGCTCATGCCCAGCGCCCACTCCAGCGACCACTCGGTCGGCGACGCCGAGGAACTGGCGCGCCGCCAGGGATTCGCCGCCCGCACCATCGCCATCGCCCCGGCGGTGGAGGCGTTCACCCGGTCCACGGAGGAGGCGGGCGTGCCGCTCACCGGCCTGGCCGCCGAGAACCTCCAGGCCCGCGTGCGCGGCACGCTCCTGATGGCGCTGTCCAACGAGGAGGGCCACCTGGTCCTGGCCACCGGCAACAAGAGCGAGGCGGCCACCGGCTACTCCACGCTCTACGGCGACTCCGTGGGCGGGTTCGCGCCCATCAAGGACTGCTGGAAGACCCTGGTCTGGGAGCTGGCCCGCTGGCGCAACGAGGAGGCCGACCGATTGGGGCAGACCCCGCCCATCCCGGAGAACTCCATCTCCAAGCCGCCCAGCGCCGAACTGCGCCCCGACCAGCTCGACACCGACTCCCTGCCCGACTACACACAGCTCGACGCCGTCCTGGACGCCTACGTCGGCACGGACAAGGGGGAGGCCGAACTGGTCTTCGCCGGGTACGACCCCGAGCTGGTGCGCCGGGTCATCCGCATGGTGGACCGCGCCGAGTACAAGCGCCGCCAGTCCGCGCCGGGCACCAAGATCAGCTCGCGCAACCTCAGCCGGGACCGCCGCGTGCCCATCACCAACCGCTGGACGGTCTGAACCGGGGCCCGCCCGCACCCTCCGGCGCGGGCGGCCCGCTCCTAGGCAGTGTTCTTTTGGACCCTCCGCTCCGCTTCGTCCCGCCCGTCGCCCGCCACCACCCCCAACGGACGCTGCGCGCGGTCCTTCTCGTGTCCGGGCGCCCGGAGAACGGGGACCTTCGGCGCCTATGACGGGTGACGGGTTCGCCCGCGCCCACCCGTCGCCCGCCACCACCCTCAACCGACGCCTACGGCGCGGTTCCCCCACGGGAACCCGTCTCCGGCACCTCCGGAACCCCGTGGGCGCCCGAACCAACCCTCCGCAAGCCGAGACCGGTTCGGAGAACAGACCTCAGGCCAGGCCCAGCGCCCGCAGCCTCGCTCCGGCCGCGGCCCGGTTGGGCACGTCGAGCTTGGCCAGGATGTTGGACACGTGCACGCTCGCGGTCTTGGGCGTGATGAACAGCCGCTCGGCGATCTGGGCGTTGGTGCTGCCCACCACCAGCATCCGCGCCACCTCCGTCTCGCGGGCCGTCAGCCCGGCGGGGACGGCGGACGGGGCGGTGTCCTCCTCCAGGCCGGAGCCCATCCTGCGCGCCAGGTCCGCTGAGGCGTCGGCCAGCGGCACCGCTCCGCACTCCCGCGCGGTCGCGTGCGCCTGCCGCACCCACGCCACGGCCTGTTCCCGCAGCCCGGCCGCCACGGCGGCCTCGGCGGCCCGCAGCCGGGCCCCCGCCAGGTGCAGCACCAGCGGCGTGGCCTCCCAGGCGGCCACCGCCTCCTCCCACGCCCGCCGCACCCGCTCGGCGGACGCGGTCCCCTCCGCCAGCCTGGCCCGGCACGAGGCCCGCAGCGCCTCCTGCACCGGGCCGAGCACCGGCATCCGCTCCAGCGCCGTGCCCACGCGCACGCGCAGGGGGTCGTCCCCGGGCGCGGCCGAGCACCGGACCGCCTCGGCGGCCAGGTCCAGCAGAGTCCACCCGTAGCCGGGGGAACCGGAGAACCTCAGCCGCCCCAGGACCTGCTCGGCGTAGGCGCGGGCCCCGCCGGTGTCGCCCTCGGCGAGCAGCAGGTCCAGCCAGGCCGTCGCCGCCTGCTGCGCCTGGTCCAGGCGCTCCATGCTCAGCACCGACATCCGGTCCACCCGGTCGATCCCCGCCCGGGTTCCGGCGAGGTCCCCGTGCGCGGTGCCGGAGCGGGCCGCGGCCAGGTCTCCTTGGGCCAGTGCGGCGCGGCACCCCGGCACCAGCAGGAACACCCGGTGCATGGGGGTGGGGCTGCGGCGCAGCGCCTCGTCCACGACCTCGCGCGTGCGGTCCAGGCGCCCAAGGTCGAAGAGGGTCTCGGCGATGTTCTGGTGGAGGAAGCTGGCGTGCACGGCGCCGACGCCCCCCGGCCGGTGCTCGGCCCGGAACCGCTCCAGCGACTCCAGGGCCTCCTGGTGCGCGCCCTGTTCGCGCAGGTAGTGCGCCAGGTTGTTCACCCCGCGCGCCTCCATTGCGGTGTCGCCCACCTCCCGGCTCAGCTCCACCGACCTCTCCAGGACCGGCCGCCCCCGCGCCGGGTCGCCGCGGCCCATGCGTACCGAGCCCAGCGTGACCAGCGCGGCCGCCTCGGCGCAGCGGTCGCCGGTGCGCCGGGCCACCCCGATCGCCTCCTCCGCCAGTGACTCCGCCGTCCGCCCCGGCCGGGTCCGCTCCCCGGCGCGGAACATGGTCTCCCGCGCCAGGATGGACAGCATCCGGCCGTACCCGGGCATGTGCGGCGGGTGCGTGCGCAGCGCCTCGGCCAGGTCGGCCTCGGCGCCCGCGTCCACGCAGTGGGTCCGTGCCTGGCCCCGGCAGCGCAGCAGCACCGCCCGCACCGTCATCGCGCGGTCGTCGCCGGGGGACTCGGGCACCGCGGCCAGACCCTCGTCGCACAGGCTCCATGCCTGGCGCGGGCGGCCCGACTGCAACGCGGACAGGGCCGCCTCGGCCAGCACCTCCGGCCGGGTGGCGCCCCCGACCCGCTCCCCGGCGTCGGGGACGCGGTCCCACAGGGCCAGGACCCGCTCCAGGACGGTCAGCCGCTCGCCGTGCGCGAGCGACTCCCCGGCCCGCAGCGCCGCCGACCAGGCCGCCTGGAGGGCCCGGGGCAGGTCCCGGGCGGCCTGGTAGTGGTGGGCCTGCTCGGCGGCGCGCCGCTCGGCGGGGAAGGCGTCGGGGAGTTCGTCGATGAGCTGGGCGAAGCGCAGGTGTAGCCGGGAACGCGCCCCGGGCAGCAGCGAGTCGTGGACGGCCTCGCGCAGCAGCGCGTGCCGGAACCGGTAGCCGTCGCCGCTCACCCGCAGCAGCCGGGCGTCCACCAGCGCGTGCAGCGCGGCCTCCAGGCCGTCCTCGGGCAGGTCCGAGACGTGCGCCAGCGGCCCGTGGCCCACCTCTCCGGAGACCGCGCCGACCGAGGCCACGCGCAGCACCGAGGCCGCTCCCGCCTCCAGCCGGTACACCGGGGCCAGCAGCAGGTCGCGGAAGTGGTCGGGCACGTCCTCCGCGGCCGCGTGCGCGGAACCGGTGCGCGACTCGGTCAGCGCCTCGACGTAGAGGGGGATGCCGTCGCTGCGCCGGTGCAGGTCGTCCAGCAGCTCGTCGGTGAGTTCTGAGCCGGTGATGGCGTGCGCCTGGAGGCCGACCTCCTCCCGGGTGAGCGGGCGCAGGTCCAGCCGGGTCACCGCGGGCAGGCGCTCCAGTTCGGGCAGCAGGCGGCGCAGGGGGTGGGTGCGGTGCAGGTCGTCGCTGCGGTACGTGGCGACGACCTGCACGCCCGGCAGGTCGAGGTTGCGGACGAGGAAGACGAGCAGGTCGCGGGTGGCGCCGTCGGACCAGTGCAGGTCCTCCAGGACCAGGGTCAGGCCCGCGTCCCCGGCGGCCCGCTGCACCAGGCGCAGCACCTGTTCGAAGAGCACGCCGCGCTCCTCGCCGCGGTCCTCGCCCGCGCCTGCGGTCAGGGGGCCCAGTTCGGGCAGGAGCCGGGCCAGTTCGCCCGTGCCCCCGGGAGCGGCCTCCTCGAACACCGTGCGTCCGCGCTCGCGCAGGAGCTGGCGCAGCACCGCCGTGAAGGGCGCGTAGGCCAGGCCGTCCACGCCCAGCTCCAGGCAGCCGCCGACGAACACCGTCCCCCTGGGCAGGCCCGAGGTGAACTCGGCGACCAGGCGGCTCTTGCCCACCCCCGCGTCACCGCTGACCAGCACCGTTCCGGAGGTCTCGGCGCGGCAGCGGCGGGCGTGCTCGCCGAGCAGCCGGAGCTGGTCGCTGCGGCCGACGAGGAGCGGGCTGGTCCTGGAGAGGAGGGGCATGCCCGACATTATGCGTTTCCTCCCTCCCCTCCCGCGTGCGCCCTCACGCGGCGCGGCCGTAGGAGCGCCGCCGGCGCTGGCGCTCACGGCGCTCCTCCCTGCGCCGCGCGCGCTCCTCGGCGCGTGCCCGCAGTGCCGCCCGCGCGTTCTCCGCCTCCCGGACGCGCCGCTCGGTCATCTCCCGGGCGTTGGCGTTGAGCAGTTCGCTGTGGAACACGGTGCTCTCCTCCTCACTCGCGCGGCGGAACCGGTGTCCCGCCGTGTGCTCCCCACGTTCTCCCTAAGACCCCGGGGCGCACATGGGGAGGAATCCCAGTCCTGGGAGGTCTGGGAGCCGGTACTCCCTAAGACCCGGCCCCCGACGGCGTGTCACACCGCGCCTTCGACCGCTCACCCGTAGTTGTCTAGGCGGCAACGACGCACGTGGGAGGCGCGACATGACGCGGAAGTACTGGGCTGGGACGGCGGGCGCGCTCGCAACGGGCGCGCTCACGGCGGGGCTGGCGGCGGGCGCGCTGGGCGCTCCCGCGCCCGCCGCCGCGGAGCCGGTGGAGGGGGAGGGGCGGGCGGGCCTGTTCCTGGAGGCGGGCGAGGCGCCGCGGCCGGGTGAGGAGTTCACGCTGAGCACCACCGTCGGCGACGGTCCGGTGGAGAACGCCCTGCTGGCCCAGCACGTTCCCGGGGAGCTGGAGATCGTCGAGGTCGGGCAGGAGGGTGTGGTCCGGGACGGGATCGTGAACTGGCGGGTGACGGTGCCCGAGGGGGAGGAGGCGGTGTACACGGTCCGCGTCCGCGCTCCGGAGGCGACGGGGGAGCGCCTGACCAGCACCGCCTGCCTGCTGCTGGAACGCGACGCCGACCCGGCCGCCTGCGCCAGCGACTCGGTCCTGGTCGCGCAACAGACCGCCATGTCGCGGGTCTCGGAGTACACCGACCCCGCGAACCTGCTGCGGGCCGCGGGGATCGCCCTCGCGGCGGGGCTGGCCTGGATGCTGTGGCGGCGCAGGAGGGCGGTTTCGCGCGGGTGAGGAGCCGTGCGGGCGTGCGGTCGCGCGGGCAGGGGTGCCGGTTTTGTTACGTCAGTGTGTCATGAACCCGGGGAGGGAAAACTACAGGGCGTAGTAGTGTTTCCGGCATGGACATTCTCTACTCCGCGCTCGTCTTCCTGCACATGATCGGCCTGGCCGGAATCATCGCGGGCTTCCTCATGCAGGTCATCACCAACCACCCCAAGTCGACCAAGGTCCTGCTGCACAGCTCCCTGCTCCAGTTCGTCACCGGCCTGCTGCTGGTCGGGGTGGCCGAGATGGCCGACCTCGGTGAGCTGAACCACGTCAAGATCGCGGTCAAGCTGCTGGTCGCGCTGGCCGTCGTGGTCGTGGGCGTGCTCAACCTGCGCAAGCCCGCCAAGAACCTCGCGATCATCGCGGGCGTGCTCGCCATCGTCAACATCGGTGTGGCCGTCTTCTGGTAGGCCCCCGGGGCGGTCCCCGCAGGCCGCTCCGGAGCCACCGCCGGTGGCGGCACGAACCGTGCCGCCACCGGTTTTTTCTGGGTGCGTTTCCGTAATCTTGCGAAATCTTTCCCGCGGACTTCGGGGTCTCGCGCGGGTGTCGTCCCAGCTCACGCGGGAGTGCACCCCGGGGGTCGGGCGGCAGGAGGGGCGGCTCGAAGCGCATAGCGGCAGGTGGAGACGGAGTCCGTCGCGCTGGGTGAGCGGTGTGACGTTCAGATCAACACCCGTTCACAAGAGCGTTCCGTTCTGTTAGCTTCGTCACGCTCACGCAAACTCTTGCAAACACTGCAAGGGGACAGCGGACGGGGCAGTGCAGCCCCGCCGCGCTACCTCCCCCAAGGAGCGCACATGAAGCACATCCGACCCGGCGCCGTCGCCGGGGCGGTCCTGATGGGGGTCGGCCTGCTGGCCGCCCCCGCGCAGGCCGCCCCCGCCCCGGAGGCCCCCACCACACAGGTCCCGGCAGCCCCCGCTCCCGCCGAGGACGCCCGGGCCGCCGACAACGGCGAGACCCTCGTCCAGCTCTTCCAGTGGAACTGGGACTCCGTCGCCACCGAGTGCGAGGAGTTCCTCGGCCCCCACGGCTTCGGCGGGGTGCAGGTCTCCCCGCCCCAGGAGCACGTGGTCATCCCCTTCGCCGAGGGCGGAGACTACCCCTGGTGGCAGGACTACCAGCCGACCTCCTACCGCATCGACAACACCCGGCGCGGCACCGCCGAGGAGTTCCAGGCGATGGTCTCCACCTGCGCCGACAACGGCGTGAGGATCTACGCCGACGCGATCATCAACCACATGACCGGCGACGGCTCGGGCACCGGCAGCGCGGGCACCGACTGGGCCAAGTACGAGTACCCCGACCTGTTCGGCGACGGCACCGCCTCCCGTACCGGGGAGGACTTCAGCTCCTGCCGCAGGGAGATCAGCAACTGGAACGACAAGTGGGAGGTGCAGAACTGCGAGCTCGTCGGACTGTCCGACCTCGACACCGGTGACCCCGAAGTGCGCGCCCAGATCCGCCGCTACCTCAACGGCCTGGTGGACATGGGCGTGGCGGGCTTCCGCGTGGACGCCTCCAAGCACGTTCCCGAGGCCCACGTCGACGCGATCTTCTCCGACCTGAACGAGGTGCCGGTCTTCGGCGGCCAGCCCGACGTCTTCCACGAGGTCTACGGGGACCAGACCATCCCCTACACCGCCTACGCGCCCTACGGCCGCGTGACCGCCTTCGACTACCAGCGCGACATCTCCAACAAGTTCGCCGATGGCGACATCTCCGGCCTGGCCCAGTTGCCGGACTACGGCGGGCTCACCGACGAGCAGGCCACCGTCTTCGTCGACAACCACGACACCCAGCGCTACCACCCGACGCTGACCTTCAAGGACGGCGACCGCTACCACCTGGCCGTGGCGTTCATGCTGGCCCACCCCTACGGGCGCCCCGTGGTGATGTCCAGCTACGACTTCGGCTCCAACGTCACCCAGGGCCCGCCCAGCGTCGGCGAGGAGCAGGGCAACCCGGCGGGCTGGATCACCGCCGACACCGACTGCTCCAGCGCGGAGTGGGTCTGCGAGCACCGACACCCGACCGTCGCCGGGATGGCCGCCTTCCGCAACGCGACCGGCGACACCCCCGTCGTCCAGCGCGCCGCCGACGGATCCTCCCGGCTCGCCTTCGACCGGGGCGACCGCGGCTTCGCCGCCTTCAACGCCACCGGCGCCGCCTGGAACCTGACCGCCGACACCGACCTGCCCGACGGCAGCTACGACAACGCCGCCGGGAGCGGAACCCTCACCGTCGCCGATGGCCGGATCAGTGCCCGGGTCCCCGCCGACGGGGCCGTCGCCCTGCACGTGGGCGGCACCTGCGACGACCCCGCCGAGTGCGAGGGCGGCGGCGACCCGGGCGAGCCGGGCCCGGCCAGCGTCTCGGCCACCGTGGAGACCTGGTACGGACAGGAGGTGTACGTGGTCGGCTCCACCCCCGCGCTGGGGTCCTGGAACCCGCAGAACGGGGTGAAGCTGTCCACCGACGCCTCCACCTACCCCGTGTGGTCGGGCACCGCCCCCATCGGCGCCGACACCGAGTGGAAGCTGGTCAAGGTCGACGGCGCGGGCAACGCCGAGTGGGAGTCCGGCGCCAACCGCGTCGGCCCCGCCACCAGCGTCGCCTGGCGCGACTGACCCGTGCGCGGCGCCCCGGCCGGGGCGCCGCGCACGGCCCTCCGGGAGGCCCTCCCCGGAGCCGCGAGCCGCTTCCGCGGGGTCGGCCGCTCCCGGCCCCGCCGCCCCCGCGTCCGACTCCTCCGGCGCGGGGGCGGCCACCGCGCCGAGACCGTCCAGACCCCGACCGGCGGGGCGGACGCCTCCCGGCCCGCGCCCGTCCCGGGTGGTCAGGTCCGGGTCGGTGGCGCACTCATCGCCGCGGTGAGGAACGTGACCGCCCACCGCCGGGCCGCCTCGCCCGCTGCCGGGTGCACGCAGCCGGGGGAGGGCCGCTGGTGGACCTCGAGGCGGTCGACGGCCGTCACGGCAAGGATCCCCCGCATCCTGAACCGCAGCTCCTCCGGTGAGAGGTCGGGCAGCACACGAGCGAAGGCCGCGAGGTAGCGCTCGCGGACCGAGTCCTCGGCCGGACCGGTCCAGGCGCGCGCCTCCTCGGCCGGGTCGCTGAGGATCGTCACGATCATCCGGGACGTCCGGGCGCCGCCCTCGTCGCCGACCGGCATCCCGTCGAACAGCGGCCCCGCGAACGCCTCCACCAGTTCGCCGACCGGCGGGTCGGGGGTCCGGGCGAGCAGCGCGTCGAGCCCGGCGCGCTGGGCGGCGCTGATGGGCTCGACCACGCGGCGGGCGACCGCGGCCATCAGCTCCGCCTTCGAGCCGAAGTGGTAGCCGACGGCGGCCAGGTTCGCCCCGGCGAGCGCGGTGATAGCGCGGACCGAGGTGCCGCGGTATCCGTGCTCGGCGAAGAGGCGCTCGGCCGCGTCGAGGATCTGGGTGCGGGTGTCTGTGGTCGCCACACGAGGGACTCTACATATGTTTGAATGAAACGAACGTATGAATCAAACGAACGTATGAAAGAGGACTGTCATGAAGCTGCTCGTGTACGGCGCCGGTGTCTGCGGCAGCCTGTTCGCCGCCCGCATGCACGAGGCCGGCCACGACGTCTCGCTCCTCGCCCGGGGCGAGCGTCTGACCGCCCTGCGCCGACACGGAGTACGGCTCGCCGAGGAGGACGCCCCGGCGGTCGAGCGGGTGCCGGTACCGGTGGTCGAGCACCCGGACGGCGGGTACGACCTGATCGCCGTCTTCGTCCGCACCCACCAGGCGGACGCGGCGCTGGGATCACTCGCCGGTGTCCGGGGCGACGTGCTGTCCCAGTTCAACTGGGCAGCCGGTCCGGAGGCGCTCGGCGCGGCGATCGGCCGCGAGCGGCTGCTGCTCGGCTTCCCCCCGTTCGGCGGCACTATGGACGGCGACGTGGTCCGCTACCGAGGAAGCGGCCCCGTCATCCGCCGGGTCGCGATGCCGGTCGGCGAGCCCGACGGCCGTACCACCCCGCGACTGGAACGGATCGTGGAGACGTTCCGTGCCGCCGGGATCAACGCCAAGGCCGAGCCGCGGATGGACGCCTGGCTCAGGACGCACGCCGCGTTCGAGGTCCCGCTCGGGCAGGCGGTACACGCGGCGGGCGGCCCGGTGGCGCTGGCCGAAGACCCGGACGCGGTCCGCGGCATGCTCCACCTCATGCGGCGCAACCTCGCCGCGCTGGAGACGCCGCCGGTGCCCCGCGCGTTCGCCGGGTTGCGGGCCCTGCCGCAGGGGCTCCTCGTGGCCGTGCTCCGGCGCTTCCTGAAGAGCCCGACGGCCGTGCACAGCGGACTCAACGACCGCTCGCCCGCCGCGGCGGCCGAACTGGAGCGACTGGCCGAACAGCTCCTTGCCCCTGGGGGAGTCCGCTAGCCGCTGCCACGTCCCTCGAACAGCGCGGCGCCACGGGTCGAGGGCCGGCCGACGCGGCACCGGGCCGTGTGCCTCGAACCGTTTCGGTCCCGCCCGCCGCCCTCAGCGGAGAGCCTTCGGCTCCAGGCCCGCGCGAACCGTCCTGCGGGAGATGGTCCGGACGGTCTCCCGCTGATCCGGAAGCCCGCGCGGAACACTCCCTAGTCGTCGTAGAAGACGCGCTCCATCACCGCCCGCGCCCGCCGCGTGGCGCGCAGGTAGGTCTCCGTCAACTGCTCGGCCGGGCCCTCACGCACGGACTCGGCGCCCTCCCCGGCGCCCTCCTCCTCGTCCTCGCCGTCTCCGCCGCAGGGGCAGCCCATCGCCTCCGCCAGCGACGCCCGCACCCGCAGGTCCGAGGGCAGCGAGTCCCCGCCCCGGCCGCGCACCAGCATCACCATGCCCCGCACCCGCGACGCCAGCCGCCAGGCCCGGCCCAGCACCTCGCCGTCCTCCGCGTCCAGCAGACCGTGCGCCACGGCCGCCTCCAGCGCCTCCAGGGTGCCGGTGGTCCGCAGGGCGGGGTATTCGTGCGCGTGGCGCAGCTGGATCAACTGGACCACCCACTCCACGTCCGACAGCCCGCCCCGGCCCAGCTTGGTGTGCAGCGTCGGGTCCGCGCCGCGCGGCAGCCGCTCCGACTCCATCCGCGCCTTGAGCTTGCGGATCTCCAGTACCGCCGAGGAGTCGATCCCGCCCTCCGGGTACCGGATCGGGTCGATCAGCCTCGTGAACGCCTCCCGCAGCTGCGGGTCGCCCGCGACCGGCTCGGCCCGCAGCAGCGCCTGGCTCTCCCACACCTGCGACCAGCGCCCGTAGTAGGCCGCGTAGGAATCCAGCGTGCGCACCACCGGACCGCTGCGGCCCTCCGGGCGCAGGTCGGTGTCCACCTTCAGCGGCGGCTCGGCCGCGGGCATCTCCAGCAGCCGCGCCAACTCCCGCACGACGGCCAGCGCCTGCCTGGTCGCCGCGCCCGTGTCCACGCCCGGCAGGGGGTCGTGCACGTACATCACGTCCGCGTCGCTGGCGTAGGTCAGCTCACCGCCGCCGAACCGGCCCATCGCCACCACGCACACCCGGGTGAGCGGCTCGTCCCCCGACGCCGCCACCACCAGGTTCTGCGCCAGCCGCAGCGCCGCCTCTATGGTCACCGCGGCGATGTCGGTCAGCGCCGCCCCCACGTCCTGGACCGGGGCGACTTCCAGCAGGTCGGCCGCGGCGGTGCGCAGCAGCTCGCGGCGGCGCAGCGCGCGCACCGCCGACACCGACTCCTCGGCCGTGTCGTACCGGCGCCGCGCCGCCTCCGCCTCCCCGGCCAGCACCTTCGGGTCGCGCCGCACCAGGTCGCCGTCGTCGTCGAACATCGCCACCGCCTCCGGGGCGCGCAGCAGCAGCTCCGTCACGTACCGGCTCGTCCCCAGCAGCCACGCCATCCGCTCGGCCACCCGCACGTCGTCGCGCAGCAGGCGCAGGTACCACGGCGTGGTGCCCAGGGCCTCGCTCACCTGCCGGAAGCCCAACAGGCCCGCGTCGGGGTCGGGGGAGTCGGAGAACCAGCCCAGCATCACCGGCAGCAGCGTCCGCTGGATCGCCGCCCTGCGCGAGACCCCCGAGGTCAGCGACTCCAGGTGGCGCAGCGCACCTCCCGGATCGACGAACCCCAGCGCCTCCAGGCGGTCCCTGGCCTGCTCCGGCGACAGCCGCGCCTCCTCACCCGGCAGCCTGGCCACCGCGTTGAGCAGCGGCCGGTAGAACAGCTTCTCGTGCAGGCGCCGCACCTCCGACGACACCCGGCGGCGCGCTTCGGTCAGCTCCCGCACCGGGTTCGCGGTCATCCCCAGCGCCCGCCCCAGACGGCGCAGCTGGTCGGGACCGTCCTCGGCGGCAGCGACGGGCATCAGGTGCGTGCGCCGCAGCCGCTCCAACTGCAACAGGTGCTCCAGCCGCCGCAGGAACCGGTAGGCCTCGGCCAGCCCCGCCGCGTCACTGCGCCCCACGTACCCGTGCTCCGACAGCGCGGCCAGCGCCTCCAGCGTGTTGCCCGACCGCAGCCGCTCGTCGGTGCGCCCGTGCACCAGCTGGAGCAGCTGCACGGAGAACTCGATGTCGCGCAGCCCGCCCGGGCCCAGCTTGAGTTCGCGCTCCGCCTCGCCCGCCGGGATGTGCGCCACCACCCGGCGGCGCATCGCCTGCACGTCCTCCACGAAGTCCTTGCGGCCCGCCGCCTCCCACACCATGGGCGAGATGACGTCCATGTAGGCCCGGCCCAGCTCCGGGTCCCCGGCGATCGGCCGGGCCTTGAGCAGCGCCTGGAACTCCCAGGTCTTGGCCCAGCGCTCGTAGTAGGCGCGGTGCCCCGACAGCGGGCGCACCAGCGGGCCGTTCCTGCCCTCGGGGCGCAGCGCCGGGTCCACCTCCCACAGGGCGCCCTCGGCGTCGGTCTCGGCGGGGATGCGCATCATCGCGGTGGCC
This sequence comes from Nocardiopsis akebiae, assembly GCF_018316795.1. NCBI lineage: Bacteria > Bacillati > Actinomycetota > Actinomycetes > Streptosporangiales > Nocardiopsidaceae > Nocardiopsis > Nocardiopsis akebiae. The sequence continues at coordinate 4,891,788 of NZ_CP074132.1, read as the reverse complement.
AGCCGGGTCGCCGCGCGCATCGCCGCCTGCTCGTCCACCGGCCTCCCGGAACCCGCGCCCGCGTCCCCGTCCGCTTCCACGACCGGCTCGGCCACGAACACCACGTCCACGTCGCTGACGTAGTTGAGCTCGCGGCCGCCGCACTTGCCCATGCCGATGACGGCCAGGCGGCACAGCGCGGCGTCCTCGGGGTGCTCGGCGCGGGCCACCGCCAACGACGCGTCCAGCAGCGACGCGGCCAGGTCCGCGAGTTCCCCGGCGACCTCGTCCACCGTGCACAGCCCGGTCAGGTCGCGCCCGGCCAGGCGCAGCACCCGCCTGCGGTAGGCCACGCGCAGGACGTGCCGCAGGGCCTCCGGCGAACCGTCGCCGACCACGGCCGGGTCGGCGGTCGGCGCGGGGCTGTGGGGGTCGGCGCCCACGGTGTGCAACAGGCCGCGGCGCACCTCCTCCGGCCCGGGGGATCGGGCGGCGTCGGCGCCCCGCAGCTCCCGCCAGTCGCCCGGGTGGCGCACCAGGTGGTCGGCCAGGGCGGTGCTCGTGCCCAGCACCCGGCACAGCCGGGCCCGCAGCTCCCGGTCCTCGCGCAGCGCGTGCAGGAACTCGGCGGGGTCGGGTTCGGACTCCAGGATGCGGATCAGCCCGAGGAGCGCCTGGTCGGGGTCGGGGGCGGCCGCGAGCGCTCCGATGATCTCGGTGTCGGCCCGGGCGTCGAGCCCGGCCTCCTCCACCAGCCGCAGGGCCCGGGTGCTGTCGCTGAAACCGCGCCTGGCGAGTGCGCCTGCCGTCATGTTCGTCGTTCCGTCCCTCACCACGTGTTCAACGGTAACGGTCCGGCCGGTGAGCGGCCCCGGTGCCCCGGACCGGTCCAGCCCCCGGCGCACGGGGCGGACCGTCCCGCGCACCCGGAACCGGGTCGGGGCCGGTACCCGAACGGATACCGGCCCCGATGGGGGAGTGCGCGGTGCGCGCCCTCCCGGAGCTGCCGTCTACGCCTTAGATGTCGTAGTAGAGCTCGAACTCGCGCGGGTGCGGGCGCAGGCGCAGGGAGTCGATCTCCTCGGTGCGCTTGAAGTCCACGTAGGTCTCGATGAGGTCCTTGGTGAACACGCCGCCCTCGAGCAGGAACTCGTGGTCGGCCTCCAGGGCCTCCAGGGCCTCGTCCAGCGACGCCGGGACGGTCTTGATGGCCTGGGCCTCCGCCGGGGGCAGCTCGTAGAGGTCCTTGTCCACGGGCTCCGGCGGCTCGATCTTGTTCTTGATGCCGTCGATGCCGGCCATCAGCATGGCGGAGAAGGCCAGGTACGGGTTGGCCGACGGGTCCGGCACGCGGAACTCGATGCGCTTGGCCTTGGGGTTGGAGCCGGTCAGCGGCAGGCGGATGCAGGCCGAGCGGTTGCGCTGGCTGTAGACCAGGTTGATCGGGGCCTCGTAGCCGGGCACCAGGCGGTGGAAGGAGTTCACCGTCGGGTTGGTGAAGGCCAGCAGCGCCGAGGCGTGCTTGAGCAGGCCGCCGATGTAGTAGCGGGCCGTGTCCGAGAGCTGGCCGTAGCCGGACTCGTCGAAGAACAGCGGCTCGCCGTCCTTCCACAGGCTCTGGTGGCAGTGCATGCCCGAGCCGTTGTCGCCGAAGAGCGGCTTGGGCATGAAGGTGGCCGTCTTGCCCGCCGCGTTGGCGACGTTCTTGACGATGTACTTGTACAGCTGCACCTTGTCGGCCTGCTGGAGCAGGGTGCCGAACTTGATGCCGATCTCGGCCTGGCCCGCGGTGCCCACCTCGTGGTGCTGGAGCTCGACCTCGATGCCCGACTTGATCAGCTGCTGCACCATGTCCGAGCGCAGGTCGCTGTAGTGGTCGACCGGCTCGACGGGGAAGTAGCCGCCCTTGTAACGGGGACGGTAGCCGCGGTTGCCGCCCTCGATGGCCGAACCGGTGTTCCAGGCGCCCTCGATCGAGTCGATCTCGTAGTAGCCGGTGTTGGACCGGGTCTCGAACTTGACGTCGTCGAAGATGTAGAACTCGGCCTCGGGGCCGAAGAAGGCGGTGTCGGCCACGCCGGAGCCGCGCAGGTAGGCCTCGGCCTTGCGGGCGACGTTGCGCGGGTCGCGGCTGTAGGACTCCAGGGTCAGCGGGTCGTGGACGAAGAACGTCATGTTCAGCGTCTTGTGCTTGCGGAACGGGTCCAGCACGCCGGTGCTCAGGTCCGGAAGCAGCAGCATGTCGGACTCGTGGATGGCCTGGAAGCCGCGGATCGACGAGCCGTCGAACATCTGGCCATCGGTGAACGTCGACTCGTCGACGTTCTCGGTCGGGAGGGTAACGTGGTTCACGCCCCCGAAAAGGTCCGTGAATCGGACGTCGAGGAACTTGACGTCCTCGTCCCGGATGTAGGCGAGCACCTCGTCGACGCTGCTGAACAAAACGAACCTCCGTGCAGGTGGCTGAGACGGTGGACCGGGGTCCGCCCCATCGCGGACACGTCGGATCGCGAGCCGTCTCCCGGCTTCGTCTCCGAAGCTAGGAGCGGGTGGTTTCCGCGCCATGTCTCGATTGTTTCCTGTATGTTACGGACCCGGCTGTTGTCGCAGACCACCGGGTCTGACCCGGTGATTCCGCCCTGTAGAGGTCGAAAAGGGACACGAGACGGCACTGTTTGTGGCCCCCGCCACGATCTCCGGTGTGACCTCCGCCATGATCGGCCGCGCGGGCGGTCACGGCCGCTCCGCCGCCCCGGGTACGGGCCCTCCGGCCGGGTGGATACCGTGGAGAGCATGAGCGACGAGAGCCGGGGCTCCGCCACCGCGGCGTCCGGGGACGACTTCCAGTACCGGGGCAACCGGCTCGGCCTGCCCGAGAGCGGCCCGGGTTCGGTGCCCGGTGTGATGCGCCGCCTGGTGGGACTCGTCCTGGACTGGATGCTGTCCCTCGCGCTCGCCTGGGGGGCCTACGGCGTCGGGCTGGTCGGCGCGGACGCCAGCCAGGCGGAGGCCGTCCCGATGGTCAGCAACACCGCCCTGGTCGTCTTCGCGGTCATGAACGTCCTCCTGCTCACCCTCTTCGGCACCACCGTCGGCCGCCGCCTGGTCGGCGTGGGCATCACCGCCACCGGCGAGCGCTCCTGGCCCTGGTTCGTGTCCATGACGGTGCGCACCCTCCTGCTGTGCCTGGTCATCCCCGCCGTCATCTACGACCGCGACACCCGCGGGCTGCACGATCGGGCCGCAGGGACGGTCGCCACCCGCTACTGAGGCCTCACAGGGGGTTCTCGGCGGACTGGGAGCCCGGGGCGTGCGTGGGCGCGGCCCCTCCGAGCTGCTGTTAACATCCGTTCATTACTTGGCCCGGGAACGGACCGAAACCCTGCGCGCTCGACTCCCCGCCCCCACGGGCCCCGTTCGCGCGCGGGGAACCGGGTCCGGACCCCGCGCGGGGACCCGGTCCCGGCGCGGAGCCCGTTCCCACCGGTGGGCCCCGTCCCCGCCGGGGGACCCGGCCGCCTCCCACGCACGCCGCCGCACCCGAAGGTTCGCATGGCTGGAAAACGCTCCGCCCCCCGCCCCTCGTCCGCCGCCGTGCACGCCGTGCGCATGTCCCCGGGGCAGTGGGTCGCCTGCGTGGCCACCGCCCTGGCCATCATCGCCAGCCTCGGCGGCTACGGCTGGTACCAGGGCATCGTCGGCAACATCACCACGGCGCAGGTGGACACCGACGCCTGGGACCGTCCCACCAGCGTCGAGGGCGTGATGAACCTGCTCATCATCGGCTCCGACGTCCGGTCGGGGGAGAACGCCAACTACGGCGAGGCCGAGGGCGCGCGCCCGGACACCATGCTCATCGCCAGCATCAACGTGGACAACGGCGCGGCCACGCTGGTCAACCTGCCCCGCGACCTGGTCGTGGACCTGCCCGGCTGCGAAGCGGTGGAGGGCTACGAGGGGATGAGCCCGCACAGCGGCATGATCAACTCGGCGATGACCTTCGGCGGAGTGGGCTGCCAGTGGCAGACCGTCGAGGAGGTCACCGACGTGCACTTGGACCACTTCGTCATGATGGACTTCACCGGGTTCAAGGACATGGTCGACGCCATCGGCGGCGTGGAGATGTGCGTCCCCGCGCCGGTGGACGACCCCAAGGCGCACCTGACGCTGGACGCGGGGATGCAGACCCTCATGGGTGAGGAGTCGCTGGGCTACGTGCGCTCGCGCTATGGCCAGGGCGACGGCAGCGACCTGTCCCGGATCGACCGCCAGCAGGAGTTCATGGGCGCCATGCTGCGCCAGGTGCTCAGCAGCGAGGTCATGACCAGCCCGGTGACCATCACCAACTTCCTCAGCGCCGTCACCGACTCGGTGACCACCGACGAGGAGTTGACCGTGGAGACGATGACCGACATCGCCATCTCCATGCGCGAGGTGGACCTGGAGCGCATCCAGTTCGTCACCGTGCCCAACGGCCAGCACCCCGCCGACGCCAACCGGCTGGCCATGAGCCAGCCCGCCGCCTCCGAGCTGTTCGCGGCGATCAACTCCGGCGCCTACCTGGAGGACGAGGAGCCGGAGGACGAGGGGGAGGAGTCGGAGGAGGGGTCCGGCGGGGCCGCGCCGGCGCCCGCCGACATCTCCGTGCAGGTCCTCAACAACACCGGTGTCTCCGGTCTGGCGAACGAGGTCCAGGGCGTCCTGCTGGGGGAGGGGTACAACGTCACCGGTATCGGCGAACCCGTGGTGCGCTTCCCCGAGCTGACCACCGTCTACTACGCTCCGGGTGAGGCGGCCGCCGCCGAACTGCTGGCGGGTTCGCTGGAGAGCGCGGTCACCGAGGAGGTCGCCGACCTCCCGCAGACCCTGGAACTGGTCATCGGCCAGGACTGGAACGGCTTCACGGGCGGGGGCGGCTCGTCCGGGTCCGAGGTCTCCATCACCGAGGACCTGGGCGGCACCACCGCGGCCGGGGCCCAGGAGAGCGCCTGCTGAGGGCCGATCACCGGCACTCGGGGACCGGTTCCGATCTGACACGGTACGTACCCGTCCGGTACCATCCGGCCGTTACGTCCGTGTCAGCTCGCGCGCAGTACGGCCTCCCCCACCGACCGGACCAGCCCTTGTCCCATACCGAATCGCAGGTGCCCTTTGGCTCCCAGAAACGCGTCCTCAGCCCTGGCGGGCAAGATGAGTGCCGGCCAGTGGGTGGCGTGCGGGGCGACCGGTCTGCTCATCGCGGCCAGTCTCACCGTGTACGCGGGCTACCGCGACGTCCTCAGCATCGCCACCGAGGAGGTCAACACCGACGCCTGGGGTGACCGCCCGGCCCAGGCGGAGGGCATCCACAACGTCCTGCTGCTGGCCACCGACCAGCGCGCGGAGGAGAACGCCGAGTACAGCGTGGCCAACGGCGTCCGCCCCGACGTGCTCGTCGTGGTGAGCGTCAACGTGGACGAGGGCGGGGTGACGATGGTCAACATGCCCCGCGACCTTCTGGTCCCGATGCCCGACTGCCCGGCCAACGGCGAGAACCCCGGGGTGACGGCGGGCACGGTGGACCAGCTCAACCACGCCATGACCTACGGCGGGATGGACTGCCAGGGCAACACGGTGGAGACGGTCACCGACATCCACCTCGACCACATGGTGATGGTCGACTTCGCGGGCTTCCAGGAGATCGTGGACTCCATCGGCGGCGTGGAGATGTGCGTCCCCGAGCCGATCGACGACCCCAAGGCCCACATCACGCTCGACGCCGGGACGCAGACCCTCGACGGCGAGCAGGCGCTGGGCCTGGCCCGCTCCCGGGCCAGCACGGAGCAGGGCAGCGACCTCAACCGGATCGAGAACCAGCAGCGCATGATGGGCGCCATCCTGCGCAAGGTCACCAGCGGCGAGATCATGTCCAGCCCCGCCACGCTCTACGACTTCATGGGCTCGGTCACCGACAGCCTGGTGACCGACGACGGGTTCACCGTGGACAAGATGACCGAGCTGGCCATCTCCATGCGCGAGGTCGACCTGGGCCGGATGCGGATGGTCACCGCCCCGGTCCTCGAGGCCCCGAGTGACGCGAACAAGCTGGTGCTCAACGAGGGCCCCGCCCAGGAGCTGTTCACCGCAATCGCAGCGGGTGAGTCCCTGCCCGAGGAGGAGGGCGGCGGCGAGGGCTCGGAGGAGGCCGTCGAGCCCGCGGACGTGTCCGTGCGGGTGCTCAACGGCACGGGGATCACCGGCCTGGCGAGCCAGGTCGGGACGCTGCTCACCGAGCAGGGGTTCAACGTCACCGGAGAGGGCGACCCGGTCGAGCGGACCCCCGCCGTCACCACGATCTACCACGGCCCCGATCAGCGCGCGCAGGCCGAGGAACTGGCCTCGGCGCTCAGCGTCGCCCAGCTGGAGGAGGTCCCCGACTTCGGCCCGGAGCTGGAGCTGGTGATGGGCGCGCAGGACTGGGACGGCCTGGCCGTGAGCGGAGGCGGCTCCGGCGGCGGGGGCGGGGGCGACGCCCTGGCCGGTCTGGGCGCCACCAGCGCCGCCGAGGACGAGGTCAGCTGCGAGTAGGCCCCCCGGAGGGCTCCAGGGCTCCGCAGACGCCGCACAGGCGTCCGCGGGGCCCTTTTTGTTCCTACGCCCTTGCGCCGCCGCAGGGCGGCCCCGAGGGGATGACAGGACCTGGCTTATCGTTTATCGTTACTATCGAATAGCGATAAGAGAAAGGCCGTCATGTCCCTTCGCAAGGCCCTGGACTGGTCCGGGGCGGACTCCGCTCTGCTCCGGTTCGTCCTTATTGTCCTCCTGGGCTTCCAGGTGGTCCACGGGCTCTTCCTGCTCGCCTGGAGCACCGGTCTCGTCCCCGCCGCCACGAGCGCGGGCCTCAACGTGCTCGTGCGGGACCTGCCCCCCGGCACGGCGCCGCGGCCGCCGGACGTCGCCGTGCGCGGCGACGTCACCGTCGAGGGGGCGGGCGGCATGGAGATCGCCTTCCACGACCCCTCCGTGGCCGAGCGCGTCATGCTCGTCGCCCCCGCCCTGCTCACCGCCCTGGCGGCGGGGCTGGTCGCCTATCTGCTGCTGCGCATGGTCCTGACCCTGGACGGGGGAGACCCCTTCGTCCCGGCGAACGTCCGTCGCATGTACGCCATCGCCCTGACGGTGGTCACCGGCGCCCTCGCGGTCCCGGCCGCGGAGGCCCTCCTCGGCGCCGTCCTGGAGCACCGGGCGCTGGGCGCGGACGCCACAGCGGTGTTCTCCCTCAGCCTGGACCTCGACGGCGGACTCCTCCCGCTGGTCGCGGTCGGCCTCGTCATCGCCGCCCTCGCCGAGGTCTTCCGCCGGGGCACCCGGCTCCGCGAGGACGTCGAGGGACTCGTCTGATGCCACCCGAGGAGGCCGCCGGCGTCCGTGTGCACCTGGACAAGCTCCTGGCCGAGCGCGGCATGACCCTCACCCAGCTGGCCGAGCGGGTGGGCGTCACCGTCGTCAACCTGTCGGTGCTCAAGAACGACCGGGCCAGGGCGATCCGCTTCTCGACCCTGGCCGCCCTGTGCCGCGAACTCCGCTGCCAGCCGGGCGACCTGATCAGCTACGACCCCGACTGAGCCGCGCCCGGGCACGTGCGAGAGGGGGCCGCCGCACCCGACGGTGCGACGGCCCCCTCGTCCGACTGCGGCCCCGGTCGGGGTCAGCCGCCCATCTGGCCGCGCATGCCCCGGGGCATCTTGGCGTTCTTGGGCATGGGCCCCTTGGGCATCTGCATCTTGGCGGGCAGCGCCTTGAGCCGGTAGTTCAGCTCGGCGGTCCCGGCCTTGTCCAGGTTGCGCGGGAGCCTGACCAGCGTGCGCTGGAGCTTGGAGACCGGCACCTGGTCCTCGCCGTTGCCCACCTTGAAGTCGTAGATGGGAGTGTCGTAGGCCACGCGGGCCACGCGCTTCTTCTCACCGGCGATCAGCGGCTTGAGGCGGCCGGGGTCGCCCTCGCCGACCAGGATCACGCCGGGGCGCCCCACCACGCGGTGCACGACGTCCATCTGCTTGTTGGCCGCCACACCCGGCTCGACCACCCAGTTGCCGCGCATGTTGTCCAGGATCGCCATGCCCGCGCCCAGGCGTCCGTCCAGCATCTTGTACTGCACGCGCTGCGCGGAGCGGGTGAAGATGATGAACCCCACCAGGAAGGCGACCGGCAGACCGGTCAGCGGCCACAGGATCCACGACCCGGTCCAGATGCCGATGCCGACGAACACCGCGAGGATGACCAACGCCGCCGTGACCGCCAGCGGGATGCTGCGCGGACTCTGCTGGTGGACGACCTTGGCGACCATGCCGATCTGCTTGAGACGGCCCGGCTGCTTCTCGGCACCGCCCTTGCCTTGGGCCGTGTTCTGTGAACCCTTGGGCTTTTTCGCCATCGTGCTCTCAGGCAGCTCACGCCGACGCCGGATCGGCGGGGAAGGAGATCCCTCGGCTGCCTTGCCTCCTCTTCGCGGTCGTCGTGGGTGCGGCGCCTCGCGGCGCCACCGACGGGCGCCTGTCCACATCAGGATATGTGCGGGTGCCCGTAACTGAGGAACGGTGGCCAGCGGGCCACCGTTCCAGCTTGGTCACGACTCGGGTGGAAAATCCGTTACGCGTTGTTCGCCAGGGCGGCGTTCTCGGCGTCCCTCTTCTCCCGGGCCTGCTTGTACAGGCGGCCCGCGCGGTAGGAGGAGCGCACCAGCGGCCCGGACATGACACCGGCGAAGCCGATCTCCTCGGCCTCCCGGCCCAGCTCCACGAACTCCTCCGGCTTGACCCACCGGTCGATCGGGTGGTGCAGCTTGGAGGGGCGCAGGTACTGGGTGATGGTCAGCAGGTCGCACCCGGCCTCGTGCAGGTCGCGCATGGCCTCGCTGATCTCCTCACGGGTCTCGCCCATGCCCAGGATCAGGTTCGACTTGGTGACGAGGTTGTCCGCGCGCGCCTCGGTGATCACCTTGAGGGAGCGCTCGTAGCGGAAGCCCGGACGGATGCGCTTGAAGATCCGCGGCACCGTCTCGACGTTGTGCGCCAGCACCTCCGGACGCGAGCCGAACACCTCGGCCAGCTGGTCGGGGTCGGCGTTGAAGTCGGGGATCAGCAGCTCCACGCCGGTGCCCGGGTTGAGCTCGTGGATCTTGCGGACGGTCTCGGCGTACAGCCAGGCGCCGCCGTCCTCCAGGTCGTCACGGGCCACACCGGTGATGGTGGCGTAGCGCAGCCCCATGGTCTTCACGGAGTTGGCGACCTTGGTCGGCTCCATGCGGTCCAGGGCGGTGGGCTTGCCGGTGGCGATGTTGCAGAAGTCGCACCGCCGCGTGCACTGGTCGCCGCCGATGAGGAAGGTGGCCTCGCGGTCCTCCCAGCACTCGTAGATGTTGGGGCACCCGGCCTCCTGGCAGACCGTGTGCAGGCCCTCGCTCTTGACCAGGGAGTGGAGCTCGGTGTACTCGGGCCCCATGTGCGCCTTGATCTTGATCCACGGCGGCTTCTTCTCGATGGGGGTCTCGCTGTTGCGCGCCTCCACGCGCAGCAGCCTGCGGCCCTCAGGAGCGATGGTCAACGTGAACCCGTTCCCTTCTGTGCCCCGTGCCGGGGACCCTTCCCCTCGTGGGGGCTCGGCGTCCCCGCGGGGACTGGCTCATGGTGTGGTGTGTCATCCACGCGCGGTGGCGCCGGAGAGCAGGTCCGCGCCGTCGGTGTGGCGGTACTCCCGCGCGCCGAGCAGGTCCGCCAGGTGGCGTTCCATCCGGGGCCGCGCGTCGGCCACGGACACGTCGCGCCCCAGCTCGGCGGAGAGCGAGGTGACCCCGGCGTCGGTGATTCCGCACGGGACGATCCGGTCGTACCACGACATGTCATTGTTGCAGTTCAACGCGAGCCCGTGCATCCCGACCCCGCGGGCGATCCGGCAGCCGATGGCGGCCACCTTGCGCTCGATGAGGCCGCGCTCGGGGTCGGCGGCCAGCCACACCCCGGTGCGCCCCTCCACCCGCATGCCGGTCAGGCCGTACTCCGCGACGGTGCGGATGACGGCCTCCTCCAGCATCCGGACGTAGGCGATCACGTCGACGGGGTCCGGCAGCCGGACGATGGGGTACACCGTCAGCTGGCCGGGGCCGTGCCAGGTGATCTTGCCGCCCCGGTCGATGTCCACCACGGGCGCCCCGGGATCGGTGATGGGACGATCCCACCTCCCGGTGCGCTTTCCGGCGGTGTACACGGGCTCGTGCTCCAGCAACAGGACGGTGTCGGGCACCTCATCGGCGACGCGGCTCTCGTGGAGCCGCTTCTGGAGATCCCAGCCCTGGTGGTAAGGGACGGGAGCGTCGCCCAGCCATGCGTAAACGAGATCACTCACACATCCAACCTTACGCCCCGGTGGACTGCGCGGGTCTGGCCAGGATGTCGGATAGCGCACTGTCCACGGTGGGCAGCGCGAAGGAATAACCGGCCTCCGTGAGGCGTTCGGGCTCGGCCCTCATGTCGATCAGCGCGGTCTCCTCGGCGAAGTCCCCCAGCAGCGCGCGCATCGCCAGCGCGGGGACCGGCAGGACGGCGGGGCGCCTCAGGGCGCGGCCCAGAGCCCTGGTGAACTCGGCGTTGGTCACCGGTTCGGGAGCGCACATGTTCACCGGCCCGGTGATCTCGGGGTGCTCCAGCAGGAAGCGCACGGCACCGATCTGGTCGCGCATGGCGATCCAGCTCATGTACTGGCGCCCCGACCCCAGGCGCCCGCCCAGCCCCGCCCGGTACAGCGGCAGCAGAGTGCCCAGCATCCCGCCCGAGCGGTCGAGCACCACCGAGGTGCGCATGTGCGCCACCGACAGGCCCGCCTCCTCGGCCGGGGCGGTGGCCTCCTCCCAGTCCCGGCAGACCCCGGCCAGGAAGCCGGTGCCCGGCGGGGAGGCCTCGGTGGCCGCCCGCCCGCCGGTGTCGCCGTAGAAGTGCATTCCCGAGGCGCTCAGCAGGCGCGGGGGAGGCGAGGACATCCCCGCCAGGGCCTGGCACAGGGTGCGGGTGCCGCGCACACGGCTGCGTCGGATGAGGGTGCGCCGGTGCCGCGTCCACAGGGCGGGGCCGACCGGCGCCCCGGCCAGGTGCACCACGGCGTCCGCCTCGTGCAGGGCCACGGTGTCCACCCGTCCCTGTTCGGGGCGCCACTCCGCCTCCTCCACGTCCGGGTGGTGCCGCCCCCGCGGCAGGTGGCGCACCATGCGCACCACCGTGTGCCCGTCGCCGAGCAGGGACGCCTCCAGCGCCCTGCCGATGAGACCCGTCGCCCCCGTGATAGCCACTCGCATGGTCCTGGGTCTACCCGAAGGAGGGCGGTCCTCGCGCGTGAAGACACACCAAACGGACGACGGAGGACACCCGCCCGGTTTTTCTTCGGCTTTTTCCTCGAAAGAGCTGCGCGAGGGGGCCTCGGTCTTCTAGTTTGAACGTGGGACAGGAACTCCGCGTCAACGCGGGGCTACTGTGGGCGACGCGCTGTCGGGCTGACTGCCGCGTCCCCGACCACAGACCTTTGATGATGGGGATCATCAGGGGATGGTGATTGGTGGGGTAGAAAGACGGGGCGGTGCCGAGAGGCGCCGCCCCGTCCACTTTCCCGCCGCGGGGCTCCGCGCCGCCCCCGAGGAGGCGCGGACCGCGGGTGCCTGAGAAGCCCGCGGGCCCCTCAGCCGGTCAGTCCAGGGAGTGTTCCGCGGAGGCTTCCGGAGCAGCGAGCGGCCGTCCGGGCCATCTCTCGCAAGACGGTTCGCGCAGGTCGGCCTGGTCGGCTTTTCAAGCGAAACCGGCGCAGCGAGAGGCAGCCCGGTGGTCGCGAGTCCGAAATGATCCGAGGAACACGACCTAACCGGGGTAGGGGCGCCGCTCCCGGGCTTCGCGCAGGGCCAGCGCCCACCACGCCAGCTGGCGCAGCATCCGCTCCACGGCGGCCTCCGCGGACGACATGTCCACCACCGGGGTCCCGTCCGGGCCGAACATCGTCTGCGCGTTGTGCAGGCTGACCGTGTCGCGGATCGTGGCGGTGTGCAGCTCCGAGAAGACCGACCGCAGCTGCTCGATCGCCCGCAGGCCGCCGGACATCCCGCCGTAGGAGACGAAGCCCACCGCCTTGCCGAACCACTCCCGGCGCGCGGCGTCGATGGCGCTCTTCAGCTCGCCCGGGTAGCCGTGGTTGTACTCCGGTGTCAGCACGACGTACCCGTCGGCCGCCTCCACCGTGCGCGCCGACTCCGGGGCCATCGGGCCGCCGTGGCCGTCCTGCGGGCTGATGTCCTCCACGTCGAGGAATTCGAACGCCACGGAGGGGTCCGGGTACTTCCGGGCCCGGTCCACGAACCAGCGGGAGACGGCGGGTCCGGTGCGGCCCCGGCGGTTTCCGCCGAGGATGACCGCGATCCGAAGGTTGTCCATGTGGGTCCTTGCTTCTCTGGTGCCGTCTCGGCCCACACGTGAGCGGGCACGTCGGGCGGGCACGCGCGGACCGGCTCAGGGAGCCGCGCGGCGCACCGTCGGTTCTCGGGTCGTGTTCCTCGGAGCATCTCGCTGATCCGAAAGCCTCCGCGGAGCACTCCCCAGGGGACAGGCCAACGCTAGGACCTCAACAGGTCTTGAGGTCAAATCGGACAACACATTCCCCTATAAAGGACGCGCCGGGCCGGGTGCCGACATGCGGCACCCGGCCCGGCGGGTGGTGTGGGGGCCTTCGCGGCCGGGCCTAAAGGCCCAGGTCGTCCTCGAAGGCGCCCTCCTCCAGACGCGCCTTCACGCTCTGGAGGAAGCGCCCGGCGTCGGCGCTGTCGATCAGGCGGTGGTCGTGGGCCAGCGACAGGTACACCATCGAGCGGACCGCGATCACCTCGTCGCCCATGGCGGTGTCCTCGACCACGACGGGGCGCTTGACGACCGCGCCGGTGCCCAGGATGGCCACCTGCGGCTGGTTGATGATCGGCGTGCCGAACAGCGCGCCGGTGCAGCCGGTCTCGGTGATGGTGAACGTGCCGCCGCCCAGCTCGTCCGGGCCGAGCTGGCCGGTGTGCGCGCGCTCGGTCAGGTCCTTGAGCCTGCGCGCCAGCTCCCCCAGGCCCAGCTTGCCCGCGTCCTTGACAACGGGGGCCAGCAGACCGCGCTCGGTGTCCACCGAGACGCCGAGGTTCTCCACGTCGTGGTAGGTCACCTCCTGCTTGTCGCTGTCGACCACGGCGTTGAGCTTGGGGTGGGAGCGCAGGGCCTCCACCGCGGCCAGCGCGAAGAACGGGAAGAAGTCCAGCCGCACGTCCTCGCGCTCGGCGAAGCGCTCGGCGGAGTGCTCGCGCAGGCGGGCGATCTTGGTGACGTCCACCTCGATGACCTGCGTGGTCGTGGCCGAGACGTGCAGAGACTCCACCATCCGGTCCGCGATGGACAGGCGCAGGCGGGTGAGCTTCTCGGTACGGCCGCGCAGGGAGGTGTCGGTGGCCCCCTTGCGCGGGGCCGAGGACGGCGCGGGGGCGGCGGCGCGCGCGGCGTCGGCCTTCTGCTCCTCGGCGGCCTTGAGCACGTCCTGCTTGCGGACGCGACCGCCCACGCCGGTGCCCTTGACGCGGCTGAGGTTCACGCCGTGCTCGGAGGCGAGCTTGCGCACCAGCGGGGTCACGTACGCCTCGGTGCCGGCGTCGGTGCCCGAGGCGCGGCCGGTGCCGCTGAGGGTGCCGATGTCCACGGACGGGCTCTCGCCGTCCTCGCCCCGGTCCGCGGCGGGCTCGGCCCCGGGCTCGGGCTCGGGGGCGGCGGGCTTGGCGGGTTCCGGCTTCGGCTCGGCCTTGGGCTCGGCCTCGGCCGGGGCGGCGCCCTCGGAGACGGCCGGGGGCTCGTCCCCGGTGCCGCCGATGACGGCGATCTCCGCGCCGATCTCCACGGTCTCGTCCTCGTCGACGAGGATCTTGGTGAGTACGCCCGCGACGGGTGAGGGAATCTCGGTGTCCACCTTGTCGGTGGAGACCTCCAGGAGCGGTTCGTCCACCTCGACGGTGTCGCCCACGCTCTTGAGCCACTGGGTGACGGTGCCCTCGGTGACGCTCTCGCCCAGGGCGGGCATGGTCACCGACGTGGTCGGTCCCTGCTCGGAGGACGAGGCCTGCGCGTCGGACCCGGACTGGGGCTCGGGCTCGGGCTCGGGCTCGGGGGCGGGCTCCTCGGCGGCCTCCTCCTCGGGCTTCTCGGTCTCCTCGGGCTCCCGCGCGGACTCCTCGGCGGCGGGCTCGGCGCCGCCCCCGTCGTCGGCGCTCTCGCCTTCACCGCCGATGACGGCGATCTCCGCGCCGATCTCCACGGTCTCGTCCTCGTCGACGAGGATCTTGGTGAGTACGCCCGCGACGGGTGAGGGAATCTCGGTGTCCACCTTGTCGGTGGAGACCTCCAGGAGCGGTTCGTCCACCTCGACGGTGTCGCCCACGTTCTTCAGCCACTGGGTGACGGTGCCCTCGGTGACGCTCTCACCCAGGGCGGGCATGGAAACGGAAGTCGGCATGGGTTTCCTCGTTGGATCTGGGCGCGGTCTCTGCCCAACCCCTTGATGGGCAGCGCGGATGTGTGCGGGGGCGGGCCCTTGCGGCCCGCCCCCGGTGGTGCGGTCAGTCGTGGACGTGCAGCGGCTTGCCCGCCAGTGCGAGGTGGGCCTCGCCCAGCGCCTCGGACTGGCTCGGGTGCGGGTGGATCAGCTGGGCCACCTCGGAGGGCAGGGCCTCCCAGTTGTAGATCAGCTGCCCCTCGGCGATCAGCTCGCCGACGCGGCTGCCGACCATGTGGACGCCCAGTACGGGGCCGTCCTTCTCGGCGATGACCTTCACCGCGCCCTGTGTCTGCAGGATCTGGCTCTTGCCGTTGCCCGCGAGGCTGTAGTTCATCTCCACGACGTCGTGTCCGCGCTCCTTGGCGACCTTGGTGGTCAGGCCCACGGACGCGACCTCGGGCTCGCAGTAGGTGACGCGGGGGACGCCGTCGTAGTCGATCGCGGGCGGGTTCTGCCCGGCGATGTGCTCGGCGACGAAGATGCCCTCGGCGAAGCCGACGTGGGCGAGCTGGAGGGTGGGGATGAGGTCGCCCACGGCGTAGACGTCGCCCACGCCGGTGTGCAGGTTCTCGTCCACCCGGACGAAGCCGCGGTCCAGGGTGATGCCCTGCTCCTCGTAGCCCAGGCCCTCCGAGACCGGCCCGCGGCCGATGGCCACCAGCAGGACCTCGGCCTCCAGGGTCTTGCCGCCCTTGAGGGTGACGGTCACGCCGGAGTCGGTGGTCTTGACCGACTCGAACGGGGTGCCCAGCTCGTACTTGATCTTGCGCTTGCGGAAGGCGCGCTCCAGCAGCTTGGAGCTGGACTCCTCCTCCACCGGCACCAGGTGCGGCAGGGCCTCGACGATGGTGACGTCGGCGCCGTAGGAGCGCCACACGCTGGCGAACTCCACGCCGATCACGCCGCCGCCCAGGACGATGACCGACTCGGGCACGCGGTCCAGGTCGAGGGCCTGGTCGCTGGTCATGACCTTCTCGCCGTCGATGTCCAGCCCCAGGGTCTTGGGCTTGGAACCGGTGGCCAGCAGGATGTTGCGGCCCTTGTAGACGGTGCCGTCGACGGTGACCTCGTCCTTGCCGGTGAGCTTGCCCTCGCCCTCGACGACGGTGATCTTGCGCGACTTGACCAGGCCGGTCAGGCCCTTGAACAGGCCGCCGATCACCTTGTCCTTGTAGGTGTGCACGGCCTGGATGTCGATGCCCTCGAACGTGGCCTTGACCCCGAAGTTCTCGCTCTCCTTGGCGGAGTCGGCGACCTCGGCCGAGTGCAGCAGGGCCTTGGTGGGGATGCAGCCGCGGTGCAGGCAGGTGCCGCCGAGCTTGTCTTTCTCGATCAGGACGACGCTCATGTCCAGCTCCGCGGCGCGCAGTGCCGCCGCGTAGCCGCCGCTGCCGCCGCCAAGGACGACGAGGTCGAAGGTGCCGCCGCTCTCACTCACGGGAACGAACTCCTTGTTGTGGCTGGTGATGGGTGGTGGCCGCGGCCGGGCCCCGCGCGGGCGGAGGGAGGGTGTGCGCGGCCGCGGTGGCCGGGAGGGGCGGCGCTCCGGCTCGGGAGGCCGCCCCCTGGGCGGGTGCTATCCGGCGTACTCCTCGGCGATGCGGACCAGGGTGCGGGTGCCCGCGCCGGTGCCGCCCTTCGGGGTGTAGCCGTGCGGACCGCCCTGGTTGAAGGACGGTCCGGCGATGTCGAGGTGCGCCCAGGTGACGCCCTCGTCGATGAACTCCTTGAGGAAGACGCCCGCCGAGAGCATGCCGCCCCAGCGCTCGCCCGCCACGTTGGCGATGTCGGCGACCGCGGAGTCCAGGCCCGCGCGCAGCTCCTCGGGCAGGGGCATCGGCCAGGAGGCCTCGCCCGCCTCGGCGGCCGCGGCGACGATCCGGTCGCGCGCCTCGTCGTCGTTGGACATGACCGCGAACACCCGGGTGCCGAGCGCGACCAGCTGGGCACCGGTCAGGGTGGCGATGTCCACGACCAGGTCGGGCTCGTCCTCCTGCGCCCGCACGAGGGCGTCGGCCATGACCAGGCGGCCCTCGGCGTCGGTGTTGAGCACCTCGACGGTCTTGCCGCCGTAGATGGTCAGCACGTCGGAGGGGCGCTGGGCGGTGCCGCTGGGCATGTTCTCGGCCACGGCGAGGTAGCCGACCACGTTGACCCGCAGGTTCAGGGCGGCGATGGCGCGCATGGCGGCCAGCACGGAGGCGGCGCCCGCCATGTCGGACTTCATCCAGTCCATCGAGCCCGCGGGCTTGAGGGACAGGCCGCCGGAGTCGAACGTGATGCCCTTGCCGACGAAGGCGACGGTCCTGGTGGCATCGGGGTGGCTGTGGGCCAGGCGGACCAGGCGGGGCGGGTTGGCCGAGCCCTGGCCGACGCCGGTCAGGCCGCCGTAGCCGCCCTCGGACAGGGCGGCCTCGTCCAGGACCTCGACGCGCAGGCCGGACTGCTGGGCGATCTCCTGGGCGGTGGCGGCCAGGTCCTCGGGCACCAGGTCGGCCGGTGCGGTGTTGACCAGGTCGCGGGTGAGGTTGACGGCCTCGGCCAGGACGGCGGCGCGCTCGGCGGCCTCCCGGGCGTCCCCGGCGGAGCTGGCCAGGACCAGCTCGGCGGCGGGCTTGTCCTTGGCGGCGGTGCGGTACCGGTCGAAGCCGTAGGCGCCGAGGTGGGCTCCGAGGGCGACGGCTCCGGCCTCGGCGGCGGTCCCGGCGGGCAGGGCCAGGACGACGCGGCCCGCGCCCTCGGGGCGCGAGGTCAGCGAGCGCAGCGCGGCGCCGGCGGCGCGGGACAGGACGTCGGGGTCGACGGGGCCCTCGGCGGGCGCGGGGCCGAGACCGACCGCGACGACGACCGGGGCCTTGACGGCTCCGAGGGAGGCAAGGGTGTGCACCTCCTCGGGGGCGCCGCTCGCTCCCAGGAGCGACAGGGTCTGGGCGAGGCCGCCGGAGAAGGCGGCATCGACGTCATGAGCGCCCGACGCGGGCTCCGGAGCGTCGCCTCCGGAGTGGTAACCGACGACAACCGCGTCGGCGTCGAGCGAACTGGGGGACTCCGTATTTACTGACAACGACGTGCTCACGTCCCCGATGCTAGTCGCCCCGCGCGCCCGGCGGGGACGCGGCGCCCCGGGTCCGCGGGGGCCCTGACGCGGCGCTGCGGGGGCCGCGGGAGCCGGGGGTGTGCGGGGTCGGCTCCGCCCCGCGCGCGCGGCGAGGGTGCCTCTGGCCGCCGGTGAAGGGCGTCGTGGGCCGTCTCCGGGGATGACTCCGCGTTCCCGTCCGCGAGAACCGTGAAACCTGTGTGAAAAAATGTGATGATCACGACATCGGGCACCGCTGGGCCGCTTACCGATTGGTAGGAAACCGCCTGGTGGGACGCCCCGGGGCCCGCCGACCGGGGCCGTGAATCCCCGTTCCGGTCCTCACAGCCGGGCCGAGGCCGCCGCGGCCACCACCAGCGCCGTCGTCACCGCCGTCTCCGACAGCGCGCCCAGCACGTCGCCCGTGACGCCGCCCAGCCGACGCACCGCCCGGCGCAGCACGAGGCCCGCCGCCAGCAGCCCCGCCGCAACGGAGAGCGCGCAGGCCAGCGCGAATCCCGGCGCGTGCGCCCAGCCCGCCAGGCACACCAGCGGCACGGGGACGGCGGCCAGCAGCGCACCCGGAAGGCGCACGGTCCCCGCCACGAACGCCCCCAGCCCCTCGGGCCGCGCCGGGGGCACGCGCGGGGCGCACGCCAGAGCCACCGCCAGCCGCCCGGCGGCCCCGGCCGCCGCCGCGCCCGTCAGCGCCGCGCCGGCCGAGGCCTGGACCAGCTGTCCTAGGGCCAGGACCTGAGCGGCGAGCACGACCACCAGGGTGATGACGCCGAACGGGCCGATGTCGGACCGGCGCATCACCTCCAGGGCGCCCTCGGCCGGGCGCGCGCTGCCCAGCCCGTCGGCCAGGTCGGCCAGCCCGTCCAGGTGCAGCCCCCGCGTCAGCAGCGCCCCCAGGCCGACGGCCAGCACCGCGGCCAGGGCGGCGGACAGGCCGACCGCCGTTCCGAGTGCGGCCGCGGCGCCGGTGAGGCCGCCCAGGAGCGCGCCCAGCACGGGCGCCCACACCATCGCCCACCCGGCCACCCGGCGGTCCAGCCGCCCCGCGCGCACCGGGAACACGGTGAACGTCCCCAGCGCCATCCGGGCCCCCGCGACCGCGTCCGCGGCCCGGGAGGGGCCGGAGGAGCCGCCCGGGGGAGGCCCGTCCGGCGCGGGGCCCTCCGGAGGGGGATCGGCGGCAGCGCTCACGGCAGCTCCAGGACGCGGCCCGCGGTCACCAGCACCACGTCCTCGGACTCGGCGCCGACCCACTGGTTCAACCGGCCCAGGTGGTCGCGGAACAGCCCCCCGGCGCGGGTCGCGGGCACCACGCCCGAGCCCACCTCGTTGGTGACCGCCACGACGTAGGCCTGGGTGGAGCGCCAGGCCTCCAGCAGCCCGTGGACCGCCTCCTCCACCTCGTCCTCGGCGTCGGGCGGGGGGCTGTCCTCCCACAGCCCGGCCCCGTCCATCACCCGGGTCAGCCAGGTGCCCAGGCAGTCCACCAGCACCGCGCCCCTGGCGCCCTTGAGCAGCGCGGCCAGGTCGGTGGTCTGCTCGGTGCGCCACCACCAGGGGCGGCGCCGCACGTGCCGGGCCACCCGGTCGGCCCAGTCGGGGTCCGCGACCGGGTCGGGCTCCGGGCCGGTCGCCGCGTACAGCACCTTCGGCTCCGCCATCAGGCGCAGCTCCGCCTCGGTGGACTTGCCCGAGCGAGCGCCCCCGGTCACCAGGGTCCGGTGCGGCCCGCGCGGCCGCGACTCCGGCCACACCGCCGGAGGGCACGACAGGACCTGCCCGTCGTTCGGTACCAGGGCGCCCCACAGCCGGGCCCGGCGGGCGAACTCCTCCGGTGAGCGGACGCGGTGGTCGCCGCCGACCGCGACGACGGCCGTGGTCACCCCGATCACCCCCGAGCGCCGCAGCTCGCCGATGACCTCCGGCCGCTGCGCGGCGTCCACGACGACCATGTCCACCTGCTGGTCGGGGCGGACGGAGGAGTAGCCGGAGGAGCCCTCGGCGCGCGCCTCCGCCGGGGGCACGCCGGGCAGGGGCCCCGGGCCCGTGCGCGCGTACAACAGCCTGCCCCCGTCGGGACCCTCGACCAGCACGCCGTCGGGGGTCGGGCTCACCGAGTACCCCGGCGGCACCGGGCCGACCACCCCCGCCTCGCGGACGCGGAAGCGGTCGTCCACGGTCACGCGCAGCGGCAGGCGGCGCTCGGCGAGGGCCTTGTTGCAGGAAGCGCAGGTGCACTGGGGGGCGGGCCACCCCGAGTGCCCGGCAGTCCCGAGAAATCGGATACGCACCGAAAAAGTAAACAGCATCCTCCGCCAAGGCTTGGTTAAGCTCGGGCCAGGATCACGGTGACCGGCGCTGTGACCTCCGTGACGAAGGGGCGGTCGAACATGGCGTGGACCTGGCGGTACTTCGAGGCCGACGGAGCCGACCCGCTGGGGCAGGACCTGCCCTCGGAGTCGTTCACCTCGCGCGGCGACGCGGAGAGCTGGCTGGGGGAGACCTGGCAGGAGCTGGCCGAGGGCGGCGTGGGACGCGTCGCCCTGCTCGACGGCGACACGGAGGTCTACGCGATGTCCCTGGAACCCGTCGAGTAGCGCACGCCCCTCCGGGGGCCGCGAGGGCCCCGGAGCGGTCGGCCGCCTCCGTGACAATGTGGGCGTGATTCCTGCTCTGCGCACCCTGGCCGTCCTGGAACTGGTCAACATCCCCCTGTTCGCGACGGTGCTGTTCCTCCTTCTGGGCGTGCCCGCCTCACCCGCCAACCTGGTCGGCTTCGCCCTCTTCGCCCTGCTGCTGGCGGAGGGCGGCGCCTACTGGTGGGTCAAGGTGCGCCAACTGCGCGCGCGGGCCCGCCGTCCGACGGGCATGGCGCTCTTCCGCGCCCTGGGGCGGGCCAACATCGCACTGTTCCTCACGGGCGGCGCGGTGGTGGCCGCGGCCCTGGCCGCCGACGCCCCGTGGACGAGGGTGTGGCCGGGCCTGGGCCTGTGGCTCTTCGCGCTCCTGGAACACGTCAACTACTTCCACGTCCAGCTGTCCCACCAGACGCGCGCCGACCTGGCGCGACTGGTGCGGACCCGGCGCCTGCGCAGTTCCCACCTGTCACGCGACATGGCGCGCTGACCGTTCCGGCGCGGACGGTCTGCCGGGGCCTCCTGCGCGGGTCAGCCGGTGCCGGGGACGGATCGGCGGCCCTGCCACGGCCAGCGGTTCTCCAACTCCACCTCCAGGGAGAAGCTGAGGAATGTCCGGATGAGGACGATCCCGGCGAGCACTCCCACCGTGGCGAAGGTGGGCGACACCGCGACCGTGCGGATGATGTCCCCGGCGACGAGGAACTCCAGGCCCAGCAGGATCGCCCGGCCCAGCCCCTGCCGGTAGGGTCGGTAGGCCGCGTCCAGCCCGTGCCCACCGGCCCACCGGTACAGGAACAGCGCGGTCGCGCCCAGGGCCCCGACGACGATGACGCCGACCCCGGCGATGTCGACCGCGGTGCCCACCGCCTCGATGACGTGCGCGATGTCCATGGAGCCCCCTCCGTACCGCGTGCGTGCGCGCCGGCAGCTACCCAGATCGGGCGGGGGCGACACCGGGGGCCGCGCGGCCGCCGAGGACCGTTCGGACCGGCCGAGCGCGCAGGGGGGCGCCGGGAACACGGAAGGGCCCGGCCGTCCTGGGGGCGGCCGGGCCCGCTGCGTCGGACACCGCCCGAGTGCGGCTGGGGTCCGTTTTCCGAACCGGGCTCAGCTCGCGGGGGGTTGGTTCGGGCGCCCGGACACGGCCCGAAGCGGAGCGGAGGTCCAAAGAAACACTGCCTAGCCGCGGATGTTCTCGGGGCTCCTGGTCAGCGCCGGGTCGCGCTGCACGCTGTCGCCCAAGACCTCGTCGATCCTCGCCATCAGCTCGGCGTCCAGCCTGACCCCCGCGGCCTTGACGTTGCCCTCCACCTGCTCGGGGCGTGAGGCGCCGATGATCGCGGCCGACACGTTCGGGTTCTGGAGCACCCAGGCCACGGCCAGCTGCGCCAGCGTCAGGCCCGCCTCGGCGGCCAGCGGCTCCAGCCGCTGCACGCGCTCCAGCATGACCCGGTCCTTCATCTGGTCGCTCAGGAAGCGGCCGCCGCCGGGGTCGGCGGCGCGCGAACCGGCGGGCAGCTCCTGGCCGGGCTTGTACTTGCCGCTCAGGACGCCGCCCTCCAGCGGGGACCACACGATCTGGCCGACGCCCTCGCGCTCGGAGAGCGGGACGACCTCGGACTCGATGACCCGCCACAGCATGTTGTACTTCGGCTGGTTGGAGATGATGCGGTCGAAGCCCATCTCGTCGGCGATCTTGAGCGCCTGCTCGATCTCCTCGGCGCGCCACTCTGAGACGCCGACGTAGAGGACCTTGCCCTGGCGGACCAGGTCCTCGAAGGCCCGCACGGTCTCCTCCAGCGGGGTGGAGTAGTCGAACCGGTGGGCCTGGTACAGGTCCAGGTAGTCGGTCCCCAGGCGGCGCAGGGAGTCCTCCACGCTGCGGACGACGTGCTTGCGGGACAGGCCCCGGTCGTTCTTGCCCTCACCCGTGGGCCAGAAGACCTTGGAGAAGATCTCCAGCCCGTCCCGGCGCTCGCCCTTCAGCGCGCGGCCGAGCACCTCCTCCGCCCTGCCCCCGGCGTAGCCGTCGGCGGTGTCGAACGTGGTGATGCCCGCGTCCAGTGCCGCGCGGACACAGGCCTTGGCCGTGTCCTCCTCGACCTGGGAGCCGTGCGTGATCCAGTTCCCGTACGCGATCTCGCTGACCATGAGGCCGCTGTTGCCCAGATGCCGAAATTCCATGTCGAGCACTCTAGTAGGGGATTGTGCCCGTTCGCGAGGTTCTGCGCCGTGCGGTTGGAAGCGCTCCCAATTCGAGGGGAACGGAGACTCGGCGGGGAGTGAGGGGCCGGTGCTGGGACCGGCCCGGGCTCACGTCGTCGGGGAGGCGGTGGCGGGGGCCGTCAGCGCGCGTGGCGGGGCGTGGGGTCCTCGCGGACCTTGAGCCGCGGCTTGGGCAGGCGCAGGCGGCGGAACTGGAGCTGGCGCATGGCCGCGTACATCCCGACGCCCTTGACGGCGGGGTCGTCGGGGAAGTACCCGGCGGCGCGCTTCTTGACCGTGCGGCCCACCATGACGCCCTCGGCGATGATGGTGACCATCATCAGCGGCCACAGGACGTAGGCCACACCGATCTGGAACATCGGGTTGTTGATGAACAGCAGCGCGATGATCACGATCGAGAACGGCAGGAAGAACTCGCTGGCGCTGCGGCGCGAGTCGACGAAGTCGCGGGCGAACGCCCGGGCCTCGCCGAGGTCCTGCTGCCGGTAGTAGCGGGCCTCGTCCTTGGGCACACCCTTGATCGCGGAACTCGCGGTGCCCCTCCCGCGTTGGCGGTCAAGACGATCCCGGTAGGCCTGGTAGGCCTCCTTGCGCGTCTCGGGCGCCTTGAGCGGTCGGCGGGGGTTGGGCTCGGATTCCCTGCGCTTTGGGGTGGGGACACCCTTCTTGGGCGTGTATCCCTTAGGTTGGGTGGACTCAGTGGCCTCAGGGCTGGTGGATTCGGCGGAGGCCGGATCCGTGGCTGCGGAAGCGGAGCGACGTCGGAACACACCCACAGGGTAGCCGGTCATAGCTTTATGGCGACCGCGGGCCAGAGCGCGTAGGGTTGGGCAAAGCGCCCGCTGGGAACAGCCGATGTACGCACCGAGAAGGGGACGGCCACGCCGATGAGCGTGTTTCAGCGACTTTCGATGATCTTCAGGTCCAAGGCCAACAAGGCCTTGGATTCGGTCGAGGACCCAAGGGAAACGCTCGACTACTCGTACCAGAAGCAGCTCGAGCTCCTACAGAAGGTGCGGCGCGGTGTGGCCGACGTCGCGACCTCCCGCAAGCGCGTCGAGCTCCAGATCCAGCAGCTGGAGCAGCAGGCCGGCAAGCTGGAGAACCAGAGCCGCGCCGCCCTGACGCAGGGGCGCGAGGACCTCGCCCGAGAGGCCCTGACCCGCCGCTCCGGCCTGTCCCAGCAGATCGAGGACCTGCGCGGGCAGCACGCCAACCTCCAGGGCGAGGAGCAGAAGCTCACGATGGCGGCCCAGCGCCTCCAGACCAAGGTGGACGCCTTCCGCACGCGCAAGGAGACCATCAAGGCCAACTACACCGCCGCCCAGGCCCAGACGCAGATCAGCGAGGCCTTCTCGGGCATCTCCGAGGAGATGGGCGACGTCGGCATGGCCGTCCAGCGCGCCGAGGACAAGACCGCCGAGATGCAGGCCCGCGCGGGCGCCGTGGACGAGCTGCTCGCGTCGGGCGCGCTCGACGACGTCACCGGCACCGGCCGGGACGACATCCAGAGCGAGCTGGACCGCATGGCCAGCACCACCGGCGTCGAGGCCGAGCTGGAGCGCATGAAGATGGAGCTCGGCCAGGGCAGCGGCGGTTCCACCCCCCAGATCGAGGGCGGCAACGGCGCCGGGAACACCGGCGGCACCGGTAACCGGGAGGGCGCGTGATCGTCCGCATCATGGGTGAGGGACAGCTCGACCTCACCGACGCCGACCTGGAGCTGCTCAACTCCTTCGACTCCGCGCTGGAGTCGGCGATCGAGTCGGGTGACGAGGCCACGTTCCGCCGTGCCCTGCACGACCTCCTGGAGAGGGTCCGCGAGGACGGTCGGCCGCTGCCGCCCGACGCGCTGGAGCCCTCGCAGTTCATCCTCCCGCACGCCGACGCCACCATGGAAGAGGTGCGGGAGATGCTCCAGGACGACGGCCTCATCCCCGGTTAGGACCGGGTCCTCCGTCCGGCGCGCCGCCTCCGTCCAGGTGCGTCCGGACCGGTGAGTGCGCACTGCGGGCCGGATTCCGGTCCGCCGGTGCGGCGCTCGGTGCCTGCGCGCGCGTTTCCGGGCCGCCGTGACCACGTGTCACGGCGGCTTTCGCGTGCCCGGGGGCCGTGCGCGCCCGTCCGGGCCGCCCGTGACGGACCTCGTGTGGCGTGCGCCGCCCCCGCCCCAGGAACCGCGGCGGGACCCCGTCCGTTGGACGTGGTGGAGGGAAGGTGGGAGGACGGGAACCCGCGGCGCGCGGGGACGGTCCGCCGGGGAGGCCGCACCGGCTCCGCGGGGCCGGCAGCGGGCGCGGTCGGCGAACACGCGGCGGGCGGACCACCTCATACCGTTTCTCACCTGGGCGAACTACACTCCGAGTCAGTCGACGCGTCGGCGGAGGGGACTACGGCATGGCCGGATCCAAGTTCAGACCTGACCGGGGACTGACCGCCCGCATGGTGACGACCATGGGCCTGCTCGTCCTGGTCTACGCGGCCTTCGTCGTCGGGCTGGTCCTCGTGGGCCTCAACGTGTGGCTGGTGCTGCTCATCGTCGCCGGGTTCGCGCTGTTCAGCTACTTCGCCTCCGACAGGATCGCCATGTTCGCCATGGGCGCCAAGGAGGTCTCCCCGGAGCAGGCGCCCGAGCTGCACGCCCTCGTCGACCGGCTGTGCGCCATGGCGGACATGTCCAAGCCCCGCGTGGGGATCGCCGACACCGACGTGCCCAACGCCTTCGCCACCGGGCACAACGAGAAGTCCGCGGTCGTGTGCGTGACCACCGGCCTCATGCGCCGCCTCGACGGCCCCGAGCTGGAGGCGGTCCTGGCGCACGAGCTGTCCCACATCGCCCACCGCGACGTCATGGTGATG
Organism: Nocardiopsis akebiae; assembly: GCF_018316795.1. Taxonomy (NCBI): domain Bacteria; kingdom Bacillati; phylum Actinomycetota; class Actinomycetes; order Streptosporangiales; family Nocardiopsidaceae; genus Nocardiopsis; species Nocardiopsis akebiae. Next base: position 4,866,411 of record NZ_CP074132.1, on the reverse strand, counting down.
ACCGTCGCCGGGTTCCTGGGCATCGTGGCCGGGTTCCTCACCCAGGCCGGACTGCGCTTCGCGATGTTCGCCGGGGCGACGCGCGGCAACAACAACAACGGGCCCGCACCGGCCGTGGTCGCCCTGCTCGTCGTGGCCGTCAGCGCCGCGGCCTGGGCGCTCAGCTTCCTGCTCACCCGGGCGCTGTCGCGCTACCGGGAGCTGTCGGCCGACCGCGCCGCCGCCTACCTCACCGGGCGCCCGTCCGTGCTGGGCAGCGCCCTGACCAAGATCACCGGCGACATGTCCCGCATCCCCACCCGCGACCTGCGCCAGGCGGAGCCGTTCAACGCCTTCTTCTTCGCTCCGGCCTCCTCCCGCAAGGGGTTCAGCTTCAGCCAGCTGGTCGCCACACACCCGCCGGTGCAGCAGCGGCTGGAGCAGCTGTCCGACATCTCGCGCCAGCTCGGGCAGGGGCGCTGACCACGTCCGCGTGGCCGCCGGAGGTGACGGCGGCACCGATCCGCGCGGGCGGACACGGGGCCCGATCCGGTCCGCGCGCGACCGACACGACCACGAGAGAGGACCGGCCACGATGAGTTTCTGGCGAGCGCTGTTCGGGCGCTCCGAACCGGCCCAGCCCGACCTCGACGCCCTGTTCGGCCTGCCCTCCGCGTCGGTCACCCTGCGTGCCGCCGCGGGCTTCACGCCCACCGGCACCGGCTCCGTCGCCTTCCGCGCCACCGAGGGCGCCGCCTTCGCCGACCTGGAACGCGACGTCACCGAGCTGCTCAACGCAGACGGGGGGACGCCCGTCGAACAGGTCACCGACGACTACGGCTACACCTGGCTGGTGGTGCGCTCGGCCGACCCGGCCCGGGGCCCGGACGGAGCCGCCGACCCCGATATCACCGGCCTGGTGACCGACCTGCACGCCGTCAACTCCACCCTGGAGGCCAACGGCTACGGGCCCTCCCTCCTGTGCTCCCTGGTCGGCTTCACCGACGGCACGCGCTCGCTGGGGCTGGTCTACCTCTACAAGCGCGGCACCTTCTACCCCTTCGCCCCGGTCGGCGACGGCGGCCGCAGGGACAACGCCCTGGAACTCCAGGCCGAGGCCGCCATCGGCCGGGACCTGCCCCTGGAGGAGGACCGATCCCGCTGGTTCCCCGTCTACGGGGCACCCGGCCTCTGACCAGCGGGGGGTACCCCCCGCCGGGAGGAATGTGGCCTGGCACACTGGTCCGGTGCGTATCCTCATCGCTCCTGACAAGTTCGCCGGTACCCTCTCCGCCCTCGAAGCCGCGCAGGCGGTCGCCGACGGCTGGCACCGGACCGATCCCTCCGCCACGACGGACCTGCTGCCGCTCTCCGACGGCGGCCCCGGCTTCGTCGAGGTCCTGCACACGGCCCTCGGCGGCGAGGTGCACCGGACCGAGGTGACCGGCCCCCTCGGCGCGCCCGTGACCGCTGAGTACCTCCTGGACGGCGACACCGCCTACGTGGAGAGCGCCCAGGCCTGCGGTCTGCACCTGGTGCCCTCCGGTGACCGCGACCCCGGCCGCACCACCACCCACGGCGTCGGCGAGCTGGTCGCCCACGCGGTCCGCTCCGGCGCCCGCACCGTCGTCGTCGGACTCGGCGGCAGCTCCACCAACGACGCCGGGGCCGGTCTCCTGGCCGCCCTGGGCGCCACCCCCGCCGACCGCCTGAGCCACGGCGGCGGCTCCCTGGCCGACCCCGGCGACGTCGACCTCGACGCGGCCCGCCGGGCCGTGACCGGGGTCCGTGTCGTCGCCGCCACCGACGTCGACAACCCCCTGCTGGGCGTCCACGGGGCCAGCGCCGTCTTCGGGCCCCAGAAGGGCGCCGACCCCGACCAGGTGCAGCGCCTGGACGCCGCACTGACCGCCTTCGCCGACCGCGTCGACCCCGGCGGCGAGGTCCGCGACGCCCCCGGCGCCGGAGCCGCGGGCGGTCTGGGCTTCGCCCTGCTCCTGCTCGGCGGCACCGTCGAGTCGGGCATCAGCCGCGTCCTGGACTCCGTGCGTCTGACCGACCGCCTCGCGGGGGCCGACCTGGTCATCACCGGAGAGGGCTCCTTCGACTCCCAGTCGCTGCGCGGCAAGCTGCCCCACGGCGTCGCCCGGGCCGCCAACGAGCACGGCGTCCCCTGCGTGGTCACCGCGGGCGCGGTCAAGGTCGGCCGCGCCGAGGCGGCCGCCGCCGGGATCACCGAGACCTACTCCCTCGTGGAGTCCTCGGGCTCGGTCGAGGCCGCCATGACCCGCTCCGCGGACGAACTGCGCGCCCTGGCCGCCGACATCGCCCGCCGCTGGGCCCGCTGAGCCCCCGGTGAGGCCGGGTTCGGGCTGAGACCGGCCCCCGCCGGACACGGAGGGGGCGGACCGCCCCTCTCCGCGTTCCCCGCGCTCGGCCCGCGCCCTCGCTCCGCGGGGCGCGCACACGCGAAGCGGCGCCCCGGGAGAACCCGCTCCCGGGGCGCCGCTGCCGTGCGTCGTCACGGACCGCGCCGTGACTGAGGGGTCCGTGCGCGGCGGGGGCCGCTACGAACCGTCGCCGCTACTCCTCCAGGGAGTGCTCCTCGTAGGCCAGGATCTCGTGGCCGTCCTCCCCGTAGTGGAAGATCTCGAAGGTGGCGGCGGTCGGGTCGCCGTTGTCGTTGAAGTCGATGTTGCCGCTGACGCCCTGGTAGTTGATCTCCTCACCGTCGGCCAGCAGGTCGCGGCACTCCTCGAAGGTGCCGCACTCGGTGCCCTCGGGACGGCTGACGTTGGGCAGCTCGGCGACGTACTCGGACGGGTTCACGCTGCCCGCGGCCTCGGCGGCCAGGGCGATCACGGTGACGCAGTCGTAGACCTGCGGGGCGAACTGGAAGACCTCCAGCTCCTCGTTGAAGCTGGTCAGGCCCTCGGTGAACTCGGGGTTGTCCGCGCTCGGGGCGATACCGGTGATGCCGGTGACGCTCTCGGGGTCGTCGGCGCTGACCGTCTCGCCCAGGTTCGGGTCGTTGAGGCCGTCGGTGACGTAGAGCTGCTCGCCCTCGGCGCCGCCCTCCAGGAGCTGGGCGATGACCTGCGCGCCCTCCTCGAAGGCGATGAGCGCGACGGCGTCCGGCTCCTCGGCGGTGACGCTGTTGACGACCGAGTCGAAGGTGGTGGCCAGCGGGTCGTAGGTCTCGTTGACCACGACCTGGGCGCCCAGGTTCTCCAGCTCCGTCTGGAGGGCGCCCGCGTAGCCGCCGCCGTAGTCGTCGGCGCGCGCGACGATGGCGATGTTCTGGTTGCCGTTCTCGACCATCGTGCGGGCCATCACGACCGCGGAGAGCAGGTCGCTCGGCGCGGTGCGGAAGTAGTAGCCGTTGTCCTCGATCTCGCTGAGCTCGGCGGCGGTGTTGGAGCCCGAGCACTGGACGATCTCGGAACCCGTGATGGTGTCGTAGGTCGCCTGCGTCATGCCGGAGGCCGCGGCGCCGATGACGGCGTTCACCTGGTCGGAGACGAGGTTGTTGGCGGCCTCGTTGGCCTGGGCGTTGTCGCCCGCCTCGTCGCCCTCGACGATGGCGGGGACCTCGGTGCCGAGGATGCCGCCCGCGGCGTTGATCTCGGAGATCGCGTACTGGGCGGCCGTGATCTGGGGCGGGCCCAGGAAGGCGAGGTTGCCGGTCTGCGGGTAGAGGATGCCGTAGGTGAACTCTTCACCGCCCTCACCGCCGCCGCCTCCCTCGCCGCCGTCGCTGCCACACGCGGTCAGGCCGAGGACAAGGGCCGCGGTTGCGGCAGTGAGGCCTAGGACCTTCTTGCTAGCCATGATCGTGGTCACTCCGTTCAACCGGCGAAGCACGTGCTGCGCGGGGCAGCCGTGCCATGAGCATGCGCGTCCTGAATGTCCGTGATGTGTGGCATGACTTAATCAGGAGCGTTAGCGGAGCTTAATCATGAAAGTTCTGGCGCGGAAAGGACGGAACGGGCGTTGGTGCCGACTCGCCGTCAGGCTGTTATGGCTCTGTAGTCATCATCGACATCCGGCGTTTCGCCTCTGTACAGAACACAGCTTTCCGTGCTCGCGGAGTAGCGAAGTGTCGCGATGATCAGGTGCGACGCGCTCCGGTCGTCAAGGGCGGCGGCCGGGCCGGAGGAAAGTTGCGGGCGCGTTGCAAAAGTTACAGACGTACTACACGCGAGTGTGAAGCGGTCCTTCCTTAAAACGAGAAAACCCTTGACCGCTATCCGCGGCGAAGAAGGGACGACCACCCCGCTGGGCCCGTCCGGAGCGGTCGGCAGCTGCTCCGGGCGGCGACCGCCGCCGACCCCGGCGGACCCGCCTGCGGCCTTCCGGGCGGCCGGGCCCCCGCTACGCCCCCGGCAGTTCGCGCAGCATGCACGTGAGCCGGGAGGTGCACACCTTCCGGCCGCCGTCGTCGGTGATGGTGATGTCCCACGTGGCCAGCGTCCGGCCCAGGTGCACGGGTGTGGCCACACCGGTCACGTGCCCCTCCGTGGCCGAGCGGTGGTGCGTGGCGTTGATCTCGATGCCGACCGCGACCTTGCCGAACCGGGAGGCGTGGGCCGTTGCGCCGATCGACCCCAGGGTCTCGGCCAGCACGCACGACGCGCCGCCGTGCAGCAGCCCGAACGGCTGGACGTTGCCCTCCACCGGCATCCGGCCCACCACGCGCTCGGCGGACGCCTCCGTCACCTCTATGCCCATGCGCTCGCCCAGACCGCCCGCGAGCGCGCCCGTGTCGAGCATCCGCCGCATCGCCTCGGAGTCCGTCGTCATATTCCCTCCGCCTCCTCGGGACCCCGCCGCGGCCGGGCACGGGCCGCGCCGGACCGGGGGCGGCGTCCCCGCCGTCGTGTCACTGCCCTCGCGGTATGGCCGCGAAGTGTCTCCGTCGCATCCTAGGATTCACCTGTGGTGACCAAGCGAGAGACCCCCGACCAGAAAACCCGGACCGGCGACGGCGGCGGGCGCCCCCGGCTCCTCCTCCTGGACGGCCACTCGATGGCCTTCCGCGCGTTCTTCGCGCTCCCGGTGGACAAGTTCGGCACGAGTACCGGGCAGTCGACCAACGCCGTGTACGGCTTCGCGTCGATGCTGGTCAAGCTGCTGCGCGACGAGGAGCCCACCCACGTCGCGGTGGCCTGGGACCTGTCCGGCCCCACCTTCCGGCACGAGGAGTACGCCGAGTACAAGGACGGCCGATCCGACACCCCGCCGGAGTTCCCCTCCCAGGTGCCGCTCACCCAGGACCTGATGAGGCTGATCGGCGTCGCCAACCTGTCCGCCCCAGGGTTCGAGGCCGACGACGTCATCGCCACCCTGGCCCACCAGGGCGGCGAGGCCGGGATGGAGGTGCTCATCGCCTCCGGCGACCGCGACGCCTTCCAGCTGGTCACCGACTCCTGCACTGTCCTGTACCCGGGCAAGAGCCTGTCCGACCTGCGGCGGATGGACCCCGCCGCGGTCGAGGACAAGTACGGGGTCACCCCCGAGCGCTACCGCGACCTGGCCGCGCTGGTGGGGGAGAAGGCCGACAACCTGCCCGGCGTGCCGGGCGTGGGCCCCAAGACCGCCGCCAAGTGGATCACCAAGTACGGGTCCCTGGACGAGCTGGTCGCCCACGCCGACGAGCTCACCGGCAAGGCCGGGCAGAGCTTCCGCGACCACCTGGACGACGTCCTGCGCAACCAGCGGCTCAACCGGCTGGCCACGGACGTGGAGCTGGAGGCCGAGGTCACCGCCCTGGCCCTGGGCGAGGCCGACCGCACCGGGATCGACGCGCTCTTCGACAACCTGGAGTTCGCGTCCAACCTGCGCGAGCGCCTCTACGCCGTCGTCCGCCTGCCCGAGGACGGCTCCGGGGAGACGGGGACCGAGGCGGTCGAGGGCTTCCGCGTCGAACTGACCGTGGCCGGGACCGGCGGGCTGGCCCCCTGGCTGGCCGCGCACGCCGCCCCCGACGACGCGGCCTCCGACACCCTCACGCCCACCGCCCCCGCCGGACTGGCCCTGGACGGCGCCTGGGGGCAGGGCACCGGCCGGGTGGACGCGCTGGCCATCAGCGTGCCCTCCGGCGACGCCGTGTTCGTGGACCCCACCGCCCTGGACCCCGCCGACACCGAGGCGCTGGCGGACTTCCTGGCCGACCCCCGCCGCCCCAAGGCCGTGCACGAGTACAAGGGCGCCCTGCTGGCACTGGGCGCGCACGGCTGGCAACTGGGCGGGGTGGTCAGCGACACCGCCCTGGCCGCCTACCTGGTCCAGCCGGGACAGCGCCGCTTCGACCTGGCGGACCTGTGCCGCAAGTACCTGGGCCGGGAGCTGGAGGAGGACTCCTCCGGCGACCAGCTGACCCTGGACCTGGGCGGCGAGGACGGGGCGGGCTCGGGCCGCCAGCACCTGCTGGCCGTGCGCGCGAGCGCCACCCGCGACCTGGCCGGGGTGCTCTCCGCCGAACTCGACAAGCGCGGCGGCACCCACCTGCTGCACGAGGTCGAACTGCCGCTGGTGGACGTGCTGGCCCGCCTGGAGCGCGCCGGGATCGCCGCCGACCGGGCCTACCTGGAGGAGCTCCAGGGCGAGTTCGCCGCAGCGGGCCGGGTCGCGGTGGAGCGCGCGCACGAGATCGTGGGGCGCGAGTTCAACCTCGGCTCGCCCAAGCAGCTCCAGCAGGTGCTGTTCGAGGACCTGGGCCTGCCCAGGACCAAGAAGATCAAGACGGGCTACACCACCGACGCCGACGCGCTGGCCTGGCTGGCCGCCCAGACCGACAACGAGCTGCCCGCGGTCCTGCTGCACCACCGCGACCAGACCAAGCTGCGCACCACGGTCGAGGGGCTGATCAAGACCGTCGCCGACGACGGCCGCATCCACACCACCTTCAACCAGACGGTGGCGGCGACCGGACGCCTGAGCTCCACCGACCCCAACCTCCAGAACATCCCCGTGCGCACCGACGTGGGGCGGCGCATCCGCCGCGCGTTCGTGGTGGGGGAGGGCTACGAGGAGCTGCTCACCGCCGACTACAGCCAGATCGAGCTGCGCATCATGGCGCACCTGTCGGGCGAGCAGGCGCTGATCGACGCCTTCAACAGCGGCTACGACTTCCACGCGCAGATGGCCGCGCAGATCTTCGACGTCGAGGTCGAGCAGGTGGACGGCGAGGCTCGGTCCAGGATCAAGGCCATGAGCTACGGCCTGGCCTACGGGCTGAGCGCCTACGGCCTGTCCCAGCAGCTGGGGATCACGCCGGAGGAGTCCAAACGCCTCATGGAGGACTACTTCGCCGAGTTCGGCGGGGTGCGCGACTACCTCAACGCCGTGGTCGAGGAGGCCCGCCGGGTCGGCTACACCGAGACCATCCTGGGGCGGCGCCGCTACCTGCCCGACCTGACCAGCGACAACCGCCAGCGACGGGAGATGGCCGAGCGGATGGCGCTCAACGCGCCGATCCAGGGGTCGGCCGCCGACATCATCAAGGTGGCCATGCTCAAGGTCGACGCGGCCCTCACCGGGGGCGGGTTCGCCTCCCGGGTCCTGCTCCAGGTGCACGACGAACTCGTGGTGGAGGTCGCGCCCGGCGAGCGCGGGGAGGTCGAAAACATCGTGACGCGCGAGATGAGCTCCGCCTATGATCTGCGTGTGCCGCTGGCCGTCTCGGTCGGCAGCGGCCAGAACTGGCACGACGCCGCGCACTGAACAGGGGCCGCGCGGCCCGCGCACGACGGGAAGGCGGGGGACGGTGACGACACGGAGCACGGCCGAAGAGGGGCTGAGCGCGGGACCGGTCACCGTTCCCGCCGACGCCCTCACGTGGCGCTTCTCACGCTCCTCGGGACCCGGCGGCCAGCACGTCAACACCTCCGACACCCGGGTGTCGCTCTCGTTGGACGTGGCGGCCTGCCCCGGCCTGGGCGGCACGCGGCGCCAGCGCGCGCTGGAGCGGCTCCGGGGGCGGCTGGTCGGGGACGTGCTCACGGTCACCGTGCAGACCCACCGCTCGCAGGCGCGCAACCGGGCCGAGGCCCGGGAGCGGATGGCCGCGCTGCTGGAGGAGGCGATCGCGCCGCCCGCCCGCGAGCGCAGGGCGACCCGTCCGAGCCGCAGGGCCAAACAGCGCCGCCTGGACGCCAAGAAACAACGGAGCGCCATCAAACGGTCACGCTCCAAACCTTCCGCGGACTGACCGTAACCGGCCCTTCGCACTTTTTCTTCCAGCCTTCCGCGCCCGTGCCCCGGGCCGCCGCCGCGGCCGTCCCGAGGGAACGAAACCCCCGTTCGGACGTGGGGCTACCCCCCAGTTGATCTTGACCGCCATGCTCGGGTAAATTGCCGCCATTGCGACCTACGCCGGGTTGGCGGCCCTGGGTTCCGATTGACCAGGACGCCCTTGTCTCATATTCTGGCGGGAGCGTTGTGGGTTCCCGCGTGCGTCCGCTGTCTCCGGTAGGGGTCGGCGCGACCGCGCCGCTCCGGTCGACACCCTGCACCTGGCGATTGGTGTCCAGGCGGCTCATCGCCGCCTCGGCTCCGCTCCTCGGACGACGGATCGACGGGTTCGAACCCGCGATGTGACCATCTTTCTGAATCTGTCCGTATCCGGAGTCCACCCACACATGACGAGCAGCACCGAGGCCACCTCGACACCCCAGGTAGCGGTCAACGACATCGGGTCCGAGGAAGCCTTCCTCGCGGCGATCGACGAGACCATCAAGTACTTCAACGACGGTGACATTGTCGAGGGCACCATCGTGAAGGTCGATCGAGACGAGGTCTTGCTCGACATCGGCTACAAGACCGAGGGTGTGATTCCCTCACGGGAACTCTCGATCAAGCACGACGTCGACCCCGGCGAGGTCGTTGCCGTCGGTGACCAGGTCGAGGCCCTCGTCCTCCAGAAGGAGGACAAGGAAGGCCGCCTGATCCTGTCCAAGAAGCGCGCCCAGTACGAGCGCGCCTGGGGCACGATCGAGAAGATCAAGGAGGAGGACGGCGTCGTCACCGGCACCGTCATCGAGGTCGTCAAGGGCGGTCTCATCCTCGACATCGGTCTGCGCGGCTTCCTGCCCGCCTCCCTGGTCGAGATGCGCCGTGTGCGCGACCTGCAGCCCTACGTCGGCCGCGAGCTCGAGGCGAAGATCATCGAGCTGGACAAGAACCGCAACAACGTGGTCCTGTCCCGCCGCGCCTGGCTGGAGCAGACCCAGTCCGAGGTCCGCCAGACCTTCCTCAACACCCTCCAGAAGGGCCAGATCCGCAAGGGTGTGGTCTCCTCGATCGTCAACTTCGGTGCGTTCGTGGACCTGGGCGGCGTCGACGGCCTGGTGCACGTCTCCGAGCTGTCCTGGAAGCACATCGACCACCCCAGCGAGGTCGTCGAGGTCGGCCAGGAGGTCACCGTCGAGGTTCTCGACGTGGACATGGAGCGCGAGCGCGTCTCCCTGTCGCTCAAGGCGACCCAGGAAGACCCGTGGCAGCAGTTCGCCCGGACCCACCAGATCGGCCAGGTCGTTCCCGGCAAGGTCACCAAGCTGGTTCCGTTCGGTGCGTTCGTGCGCGTCGAGGAGGGCATCGAGGGCCTGGTCCACATCTCCGAGCTGGCCGAGCGCCACGTCGAGGTGCCCGAGCAGGTCGTCCAGGTCGGCACCGAGATCTTCGTCAAGATCATCGACATCGACCTCGACCGCCGCCGCATCAGCCTCTCGCTGAAGCAGGCCAACGAGAGCGTCTCGCCGGACCAGGTGGACTTCGACCCCACCCTCTACGGCATGGCCGCGGAGTACGACGAGCAGGGCAACTACAAGTACCCCGAGGGCTTCGACGCGGACAGCGGCGAGTGGCTCGAGGGCTTCGAGGCCCAGCGCGACGAGTGGGAGCGCAGCTACGCCGAGGCCCAGGCCCGGTTCGAGGCGCACCGCAAGCAGGTCGAGGAGGCGCGCGCGGCCGAGGCCGACGCCGCCAACGCTCCTGCCCCGGTGGAGGAGGACGACTACACCGGTGGCGGACAGAGCAGCAGCTCGTCCGGCTCGGAGTCCTCCAGCGGCGCCCTGGCCTCCGACGAGGCCCTGGCCGCCCTGCGCGAGAAGCTCGCGGGTGGCGAGGCCTAAACAGCCTCCGAGGACACGCTGAGAAGCTGTTCGGGCCGTCCCCTCTCCGGAGGGGGCGGCCCTTCGCCGTGCCCGGCCCCGGCCGGGTCCCGCGGCACCCGCGGTGCCGGGGGCTAGGCTCGTGGCGTGCCCCGACGGAGGGGCCCTTCAGGAGGCGACGTGTTCGACATCCACCCGGCCGCCCCCGCCGACGCGGGCGAGGTCTTCACCCTCCAGCGCGCGGCGTTCGTCGACGAGGCCCAGGCCTTCGGCGACCCGTTCGTGCTGGCCCTCACCGAGAGCCTGGAGAGGGTGGAGAGACTTCTGGGACAGGAAGACACCCTCGTGCTCAAGGCGGTCGCCGGAACCCGCCTGGTCGGCTCGGTGCGGGCGCGGGTGCTGGGCACCAGCGCGGTGGTCTCCCGCCTGGCGGTCGTGCCCGACCTGCGCCGCCGGGGGATCGCTCGGGCGCTGCTCGCCGACCTGGAGGGCCGCCTGCGCGGACGTCACCCCGGCCTGACCGCGCTGACCCTGTCCGCGGGAGCCCAGGACACCGGCCAGCAGCGGCTCTACCGCGGCCTGGGATACGCCGAGACCTCCCGCGAGCGCGTCGCCGAACACCTGGTCATGGTGCACATGCGCAAGGAGCTCGCCCCGGCCGAAGCGCGCCCGGACGGCGCCGCGCGGGCCGCGCGGTAGACGGGGGCGCCATGACGCGGACGCGGGCGGCGGTCTAGGGTTTCCGACATGCTCACAGTGGGACTCACCGGCGGGATCGGCTCGGGCAAGAGCGCGGTCGCGACCGAACTGGCCGCCTACGGCGCCACCGTGGTCGACGCCGACGCCATCGCCCGGGAGGTCGTCGAACCCGGCACGCCGGGCCTGGAGGCCGTCGTCGCCGAGTTCGGCGAACAGGTGCTCACCCCCGACGGGCGCCTGGACCGGCCCCGGCTCGGGGAGATCGTCTTCGCAGACGAGGCCAGCCTGGCCAGGCTCAACGCCATCGTGCACCCCCTGGTGGGCGAGCGCAGCTCCCAGCTCATGGAAGAGGCGGTGGCCTCCGGTGTGGAGGTCGTGGTCTACGACGTCCCGCTGCTGGTGGAGAACGGCCTGGGTCCGCTCTACGACGTGGTGGTCGTGGTGGACGCCCCCGACGAGGTTCGGGTGGAGCGGGTCGCCGCCAACCGCGGCATGCCCCGTGAGCAGGTGCGGGCCCGCATCCGCGCGCAGGCCGACCGGGACACCCGCCTGGCCGCCGCCGACCTGGTGGTGGACAACTCCGGCACCCGCGAGGAGCTGACGGAGCGCGTGGCCCAGCTCTGGCGCGAACTCGTCGAGCGCTCCCGGTAGCGCGCCCTTTCCCGACCCGTCGGAGAGCCCGCGGCGTTCCACACCCGACGGCGTCCACTCCCGGCGGCCTCCACGGCCTGCTCAGCGGTTCCCCGCGCCGCCGGGTCCTCACGCCGGCGGACCGCCCCGAGGCCGTCCTCGACCTGCCCCCGCCGGCCCGGCACCGCCCCGCTCCCGTCACTCCCGTCCGCGTTGCAGGACCTCGGACAGGGACGAGCCGGCGGCCACGGCCTCGCGCACCAGCTCCTCGCGGACCGAGTGCGCGGCCTCCACGCTGAGCAGGCTGTCGTCGATCTCCTGGGGGCGCAGCCGCTCCCGCGCCGAGAACAGCGCCAGGTCCGCGTAGTCACCGGCGCGGTCGGCGATCTCCTGGCACTGCTCCCACTCGCGGTGCGCGGTCACCGCCGCGTGCACCCGGTCGCCGTAACCGGTCAGCACCCCGACCCGCTCGTCGAGCGCCTCGGTGGCGCGGGCCACCGCTTCCTCCTGCGGTTGCAGGGCCCGGGTGACCTGCTCGGACACTGCCTCGCGCCGACGCACCAGCAGCTCCCTGCGCAGGGAGCGCAGCCGCAGCAGCTCCTGGGCCAGCTTCCACTCCTCCTCGCGCAGCAGCGGCAGGGTCTGGGCGGCGTCGAAGGAGTCGCCGAGCACCCGCACGCCCTCCTCCACCCGGTCGGTGGCCTGCTGGAGCGCGGCGAACAGGTGGGCCTCGGGCTCCTCGGTACGGGAGGCGTAGCCGTGGGTGCGGCCGAAGTCCTGGGGCAGCACGTACCGGTCGGCGTGCTCCGAGGCCAGACGGGCGACCATGCCGGGCCGCAGGATGGTCCCGGCGCCGCCCGCGGCGGCGGTCAGGTAGAGGACGGCGGTCGCGGGGTCGCCGGGAACGACGGCGCCGAGCGGACCGAACGCCTGGTCGAGCAGCGTCCGGGCGCCCAGGACGCCCACGGTGGAGGCGGGCAGCGCCCAGAAGGCGTGCATGACCAGGTCGGCCCAGTCGTCGGTGAAGGAGCCCCGCAGCGAGGCCAGGCCGAGGACGGCCGCGGTCGTCCCCAGGCAGAGCAGGGCCACCAGGACGGCTCCCGCCGCCGGGGAGAGCAGGGCGACGGCGGCCAGGGAGGTGCACCCCGCGGCCGTGATCGCGGCGCCCTGGCGCCAGGTGGGCCCGCGCCGCGGGCGGGCCGCGGCCGGGAGCAGTTTCTCGGGACGGGCCCTCATGCGCGCGACCGCGCGCGGGGGGAGACCCGGGTCGAAGGTCGGTCTGGAGGGGTGTGACACGGCTGCCACCTCGCTTCGGACGCAGAGCGCTGGTCTCGATGGTAACTCCGCGCCCTCGGCCGGGAAGGGATGTCGTACGCGGTCTGTAGCGTTAGGGGTGAGGGACACGCGGGCCAGCGGGGGCGGCCCGCCTTCGACGGGAGAAGAGGCGACGTGCGACCGGTCAGCGACATCAAACGCAGCGAGGCGCCCTTCGAGGTGATCTCGGAGATGACCCCGGCGGGGGACCAGCCGGGCGCGATCGCCGAGATCAGCAGGAGGGTGCGGGACGGGGAGCCGCACACGGTGCTGCTCGGCGCGACCGGCACCGGCAAGACGGCGACCGTGGCGTGGACGGTTGAGCAGCTCCAGCGGCCCACCCTGGTGATGCAGCCCAACAAGACCCTGGCGGCGCAGTTCGCCAACGAGCTGCGCCAGATGCTGCCCAACAACGCCGTCGAGTACTTCGTGTCGTACTACGACTACTACCAGCCCGAGGCCTACGTCCCGCAGAGCGACACCTTCATCGAGAAGGACTCCTCCATCAACGACGAGGTCGAGCGGCTGCGCCACTCGGCCACCAACTCGCTGCTCACGCGCAGGGACACGATCGTGGTCGCCTCGGTCTCGTGCATCTACGGCCTGGGCACCCCGCAGGAGTACGTGGACCGGATGGCGCAGCTGGCGGTGGGCATGGAGGTCGACCGCGACGACCTGCTGCGCCGCCTGGTGGAGATGCAGTACTCCCGCAACGACACCGCGTTCACGCGCGGTACGTTCCGGGTGCGCGGCGACACCATCGAGATCATCCCGGTCTACGAGGAGCTGGCGATCCGCATCGAGATGTTCGGTGACGAGGTCGAACGCCTGCTGACCCTGCACCCGCTCACCGGCGAGGTGCTGGGCGAGAGCCGGGAGATGTTCATCTTCCCCGCCTCGCACTACGTGGCCGGCGAGGAGCGCACCGAGCGGGCGATCGCCACCATCGAGGCGGAACTGGGCGAGCGGCTGGCCGAGCTGGAGGCCCAGGGCAAGCTGCTGGAGGCGCAGCGCCTGCGCATGCGCACCACCCACGACCTGGAGATGATGCGCCAGCTCGGCACCTGCTCGGGCATCGAGAACTACTCGCGGCACTTCGACGGCCGTGAGCCGGGCAGCCCGCCCAACACGCTCCTGGACTACTTCCCCGAGGACTTCCTGCTGGTGCTGGACGAGTCGCACGTGACCGTCCCGCAGATCGGCGCGATGTACGAGGGCGACGCCGCGCGCAAGCGCACCCTGGTCGAGCACGGGTTCCGGCTCCCCTCGGCGCTGGACAACCGGCCGCTGAAGTGGGAGGAGTTCACCGAGCGCATCGGGCAGAGCGTCTACCTGTCCGCGACTCCGGGCCGCTACGAGCTGCGCCAGGGCGGCGGCGAGGTGGTCGAGCAGGTCATCCGCCCCACCGGGCTGGTCGACCCCGAGGTGCTGGTCAAACCCACCGACGGGCAGATCGACGACCTGGTCCACGAGATCCGGGTGCGCGCCGAGCGCGACGAGCGGGTGCTGGTCACCACGCTCACCAAGAAGATGTCGGAGGACCTCACCGACTACTTCACCGAACTGGGCATCCGGGTGCGCTACCTGCACAGCGAGGTGGACACGCTGCGCCGCGTGGAGCTGCTGCGCGAGCTGCGCGTGGGCGAGTTCGACGTGCTGGTGGGCATCAACCTGCTGCGCGAGGGCCTGGACCTGCCCGAGGTGTCGCTGGTGGCGATCCTTGACGCGGACAAGGAGGGCTTCCTGCGCTCGGAGACCTCGCTGATCCAGACGATCGGGCGCGCGGCGCGCAACGTCGCGGGCCAGGTGCACATGTACGCCGACAACGTCACCGACTCAATGCGGGCGGCCATCGACGAGACCAACCGGCGCCGGGACAAGCAGCTGGCCTACAACGCCGAGCACGGGATCGACCCCACGCCGCTGCGCAAGCAGATCGCCGACATCCTGGACGCGCTCAACCGCGAGGACGTGGACACCGAGGAGCTCATGGCCACCGGGTACCGCAGCTCGGGGGGTCGGGGCGGCCGGGCGCCGGTGCCCGCGCTGGGCGAGCGTTCGGCGGACGTGTCCGCCATGCCGCGTGCGGAGCTGGCCGGGCTCATCGAGCAGCTGAGCGAGCAGATGCACCAGGCGGCGACCGACCTCCAGTTCGAGCTGGCGGCCCGGCTGCGCGACGAGATCGGCGAGCTCAAGCGTGAGCTGCGCGGCATGGACGCGGCGGGAGTGAAGTGACGCGAGTGCCTGTGGAGTAGTGTTTTCAGCCCTGGGGACGTTGGGATTCTCTGAGGGCACCGGGAACGGGGCGGCACCCACATCTCGAAAGAGATACGTTTTGAGAACGGTGAGGTCGCATAGTTACCTCCGCGTGACATACTCTTGGCTTCGCGCAAGCCGTATGTCGCAATTGCCGGTTATCCGGTTGTGGGGGAGAACATGAGAGTTCGGCTTCTCGTGGCCGCGGGCGGCGGTCTGCTGATCACCGCCCTCCTTCCCGGTTGTGGTCTGGCCTTCGGGCACGAGGACGTCGAGCCGCCCAACGGTGCTCCGGGCACCCAGGGCGCCTCCGACGAGGACGAGCCCGACATGCCCAAGCACAACGTCAGCACCGAGGACCTGCTCATCGTCGTCGACGACGGTGCCGAGGTGAGCGAGGACTGCGGTGAGCGCGAGGTCGTCGTCACCGCGGACGACGCCGTCGTCGTGCTGCACGGCGAGTGCGGGCTGGTGCGCGCCACCGGTCGCGGCTCCACCGTCGACGTGGGCTCGGCCGACAAGATCGTGCTGGTCGGAGTGGACAACAGGATCTCCTTCGCCGCTGGTGAGCCCGAGGTGATCAACCACGGGCGCAACACCACCGTGGCCGAGGGCGGCGCGGCGCAGCGGTGACCCCGCGGGCGGCGTATGCGGGGAGGTCCGCGCCGGAGGGTTGGTGCCGGGGGATTCGTGCCGGGGAGTTCGTGCTGGGGCCCGTGCCCGGGGATGCCGTCCGCGCCGGGGGTTCGTGTCGGAGCGTTGACCGCCCCGGCGTCCGAGAGTGACCTTCGATCCGTTACGGTGGTGCGCGTCCGTGCGCGCGCGGGGAATGCGGCGCGGGACGCCGAGGCCGAGCGGGCGCGGCGACGCGCAGTGAATTCTTGGTTGCAGTTGGCTGTTTCGTCCTCCTGGTCGGTTCTGAGGCGGTACGGTCGTTTCGTTCCGCCCGCGGTGTGGCCTGTCCCGCCGGGGCGGCACGACGGCCCAGGGGCGGCGCACGCGCCCTGCCGGAGCCGTTCCGAGGGCGCGCGTTCGACGTGAGGACCCGCTAGGGGAGGGGTGGATGAGCGGTTATGTCGCACGGGTGCGGCATGATGAGTCGCCCGGGGGCGACGTCGGCCTGGACCCGTTGGTGAGTTCGGCCGCCCAGCGCTGGGCGGCCGTGGATTCGCTGTTGCCCGAACCGGTCAACTTCGCTGCGGGCTCCTATCCCCTCCTGACCGTCAGCGACGAGGACGGCCGTGCCGTCGCCGCCGGAACCATGCACTACACCTGGTACCAGCCGGGCGAGGTCGGCCGGATATGGGGCGTGCCCGACCAGCACTGGCTCACCCCCATCGTGGGCGGGCCCGACCCCGGCCGCGCCCTGGACTCGCTGCTGACCAGCTGGCGCGACCAGTTGGAGGACCTGCCGACCGGCACCGGTTCGGAGTCGGCGGCCCTGGTGAGCTGGCCCGCCCGCGACGTGTGCGGCATCATCCCGCTCCAGCGCCACGGCCTGCAGCCCTACACCGTGCTGGCCGCCCGCCAGCGCCGCCGCGGCGTGCCCCCGTCGCTGCCGCCGCGCGACGTGACCATCCGGCTGGCCGACCGCAGCGACCTGACCCAGGTGGTCGGCCTCCTCATGGAGGAACACCGCTACGAGCAGCACTTCGGCGGGGTGTTCCTGCAACCCGACACCGCAGAGCAGACCCGTGAGGTGGCCGCCCGGGCGCTGAACCGCTCCCGGTCCTGGATCTGGCTGGCCGAACGGCGCGGTCGCGCCGTGGGCCTGCTGTGGGTGTCCCCGCCCGAGCGTTCGCGCTGGGCCAAGTCGCTGGTCAACGCGCGCCCGATCGCGCACATCGGCTACGGGGTGGTGACCGCCGCGGAGCGCGGCAGCGGGATCGGCACGGCGCTGGTGGGCCAGGCGCACCAGGCCCTGGACAGCCACGGTGTGGGCGTCTCGGTGCTCAACTACGCGGCGATGAACCCGCTGTCGGGGCCGTTCTGGCACCGCATGGGGTACCGCCCGGTGTGGACGACCTGGGAGGTCCGCCCCGCGCTCGCCCTGCGCTGATCCGGGCGGCACGAAGCCGGGGGGCCGGGGCGGCCCCCCGGTATCCAGTAGACCGCGCTCCCCCCGTCCCGCGCCAGCGGCGTTCCGGTGCCTGTGGACGACGGGGGCGCGGCCCGGTGCGGGTCCGCCGACGGGCGCTCCACTACCCTTGCGCTGACGCAACGGCGCGTGGAAGGGGACGGACGATGGCTGCCAGCGACAGCGGGCCCGAGGGCGCGGAGCACGTCGAGATCGTCGAGGTGGGGCCGCGCGACGGCCTCCAGAACGAGGCGAGAACCCTTTCGGTCGAGGACCGCGTCGAACTGATCGACCGCGCGGTGGCCGCCGGGGTGCGCCGGATCGAGGCGGTCAGCTTCGTCAACCCCAAGCGCGTCCCCCAGATGGCCGGGGCAGAGGAGGTCATGGCGGGTGTCACGCGCGCGCCGGGAGTCTCCCACACCGGGCTGGTCCTCAACCGGCGCGGCCTGGACCGCGCGGTGGCCGCGCGGGTGTCGGAGGTCAACGTCGCCGTGCCCGCCACCGACGGGTTCTGCGTCCGCAACCAGGGGTGCACCGTCGAGGAGATGCTCGGCACCCTGGCCGACATCGACACCGCGCTGGAGGGCACGGGCATCCCGCTGAGCGTGACCGTCTCCACCGCGTTCGGCTGCCCCTTCGACGGCGAGGTGGCGCCCGAACGCGTGGTGGAGGTGGTCCGCCGCATCGCCGACACGGGTGCTGTGGAGATCGCCCTGGCCGACACGATCGGTGTGGGCGTGCCCCGGCAGGTGGGGGAACTCGTGACCGCCGTCGGCGAGGTCGCGGACGGACGCGCGCTGCGCTGTCACTTTCACAACACCCGCAACACCGGTTACGCGAACGCGCTCGCGGCCGTGGACGCGGGCGTGCGGGTGCTCGACTCCAGCCTGGGCGGCTTCGGCGGCTGCCCCTTCGCCCCCGCCGCCACCGGCAACATCGCCACCGAGGACCTTCTGTACGCGCTGCACCGCAGCGGCCTGCACACCGGGATCAGCCTCTCCGGTGCCGCCGCCCTGGGCGAGTGGATGGGCCAGCGCCTGGGCAAGCAGCCGCCCGCCTACCTGGGCCGCGCCGGCGCCTTTCCGGCCTGACCCGGTGTGGTGTTCGTCGCCCTGCCCGCGCAGCCCCGGGCAGGGAGCCGCGAACAGTTTCCGCGCGGCCCGAACCGCTGTGGGCAAGGCGATCACGCTGGTGACGGGAGGGAACCCGGGGGTGTACGGAGGTGTCCCCGGGTGTGGACATCCGGGGTGCCTGTTATCCTGGTGCCCCGTGGAGTCCGGCGGCCGGAGCGACGAAACCAACCGCCCGCAACCGGACCGCCGCACGGCCGCTCAGCCCGATCCGAGCCCGCCGTAGCCACTCAACCCACGGGAGCACCACTTTGGCATCCGCCGCGAGTACCAAGCACCTTTTCGTTACCGGCGGCGTCGCCTCCAGTCTCGGTAAAGGCCTGACCGCTTCCAGCCTGGGACGACTCCTGAAGTCGCGCGGCCTGCGGGTCACCATGCAAAAGCTCGACCCCTACCTCAACGTCGACCCGGGGACGATGAACCCCTTCCAGCACGGCGAGGTCTTCGTCACCGACGACGGGGCCGAGACCGACCTGGACGTCGGCCACTACGAGCGCTTCCTGGACACCGAGCTGTCCGCCACGGCCAACGTCACCACCGGCCAGATCTACTCCAGCGTCATCGCCAAGGAGCGCCAGGGCGCCTACCTCGGCGACACCGTGCAGGTCATCCCGCACATCACCAACGAGATCAAGGCGCGCATCTACGCGATGGACGCCCCCGACGTCGACATCGTCATCACCGAGATCGGCGGCACGGTCGGCGACATCGAGTCGCAGCCCTTCCTGGAGGCGGTCCGCCAGATCCGCCACGAGATCGGCCGGGACAACTGCTTCTTCCTGCACGTGTCCCTCATCCCCTTCCTCGGCCCGTCCGGCGAGATGAAGACCAAGCCCACCCAGCACTCCGTGGCCGCCCTGCGCAGCATCGGCATCCAGCCCGACGCCATCGTGTGCCGCTCGGACCGCCCCATCACGCAGAGCCTGAAGTCCAAGATCAGCCTCATGTGCGACGTGGACGAGGCCGGGGTGGTCTCCACCCCCGACGCCCCCTCGATCTACGACATCCCCAAGGTCCTGCACCGCGAGGGCCTGGACGCCTACGTCGTGCGCCGCCTGGGCATGCCCTTCCGGGACGTGGACTGGACCGAGTGGGACGAGCTGCTGCGCCGCGTGCACCAGCCCGACCACGAGGTCACCATCGCCCTGGTCGGCAAGTACATCGACCTGCCCGACGCCTACCTGTCGGTCAGCGAGGCGCTGCGCGCGGGCGGTTTCGCCACCGACACCCGCGTCAACATCCGCTGGGTGGCCAGCGACAACTGCGCCAGCCCCTCCGGCGCCGCCTCGGAGCTGGACGGCGCGGACGGCATCCTCATCCCCGGCGGCTTCGGCGTGCGCGGCATCGAGGGCAAGATCGGCGCCATCCGCTACGCCCGTGAGAACGGCGTGCCGCTGCTGGGCATCTGCCTGGGCCTCCAGGCCGTCGTCATCGAGTACGCCCGCGACGTGCTCGGGCTGGAGGGCGCCAACAGCACCGAGTTCGACGACAAGGCCGCCGACCCGGTCATCGCCACCATGGCCGACCAGACCGACGTCGTCGCCGGAGAGCGCGACATGGGCGGCACCATGCGCCTGGGCATGTACCCGGCCGCGCTGGGCGAGGGCACGGTGGTGCGCGAGCTCTACGAAGGCAGCGCCGAGGCCTCCGAGCGGCACCGCCACCGCTTCGAGGTCAACAACGCCTACCGCCCGAAGCTGGAGGAGGCGGGTCTGGTGTTCTCCGGGCTCTCCCCGGATGGCAAGCTGGTGGAGTACGTCGAACTGCCCCGGGACGCCCACCCGTTCTTCGTCGCGACGCAGGCGCACCCGGAGCTGCGTTCCCGCCCGACCAAGGCCAACCCGCTCTTCCGCGGACTGGTCTCGGCGGCCCTGGAGTACCACAACTCCTGATCAGAGGGGCCGGGCGGGGCACGAGTGAGTCCTGAGAGGCGAGAACCCATGCCCAGTGACACCCACCCGGCCCTTCCCGCGGGGGCGGACGCGAAGGTCGCGGACGCCCCCGAGTCGTGGCCGGTGGAGCGGTCCGAGGAACGCTTCCGCAGCGTCAAGTGCGGCATGCGTACGGACTGGGTGCGCATGGTCGGCAGCGACGGCGAGGGCACGACCGTGGCCGCCCGCGACTACATGGAGCACCCCGGCGCCGCAGCGGCCCTGGCCCTGGACGCCGACGGCCGGGTGCTGCTCCAGCGCCAGTACCGCCACGCCACCCGGCACACCCTGTGGGAGCTGCCCGCCGGGCTCATCGACGCGGAGGGCGAGGGGCCGCTGCGCACCGCCCAGCGCGAACTCGTCGAGGAGGCGGGGCTGCGCGCCGGGCTCTGGCACGAACTGGCCGAGTTCTTCCCCTCGCCGGGGTTCTCCGACGAGCGCATCCACGTGTACCTGGCCCGGGACCTGTCGGTGGTGCCGCCCGAGGAGATCGGCTTCGAACGCGAGCACGAGGAGGCCGACCTGGTCGCCGAATGGGTGCCCCTGGAGGAGGCGGTCGCCCTGGTGATGGCGGGCAGGCTGCACAACGGCGCCACCGTCATCGGCGTCCTGGCCGCCCAGGCCGCCTCCGCGGACGGGTTCGCCTCCCTGCGCGAGCCGGCGGAGGACTGACCCGTGGCCGACCGGGCGGGCGAGGAGCGGGACCCGCTGGCGCGGCTGTGCGCCGCCTTCCTGGACCACCTCAGCGCGGAGCGCGCCCTGGCCGACAACACCCTCGCGGCCTACCGTCGCGACCTGCGGCGCTACCGCGCGTATCTGGCCGGGCACGGCGTCCTCTCGCCCGACCGGGTGGGCCCCGACCGGGTGGGCGGCTTCCTGCGGGCCCTGCGCGAGGGCGACGCCGACCACCCGCCGCTCGGCGCCGCCTCGGCCGGGCGGGCCCTGGCCGCCGTGCGCGGCCTGCACCGGTTCGCGGCCCGGGAGGGCTGGGCCACCACCGATCCGGCCGCCGACGTCTCCCCGCCCGCGCCGCCGATGCGCCTGCCCAAGGCGGTGCCGCTGGCGTCGGTGGAGCGCCTCCTGGACGCCGCCGGACCAGTCGGGGCACCGGCCTCCGGCGACCGCGCCGACCTGCTGGCCCTGCGCGACCGGGCGCTGCTGGAGGTGCTCTACGGCACGGGCGCGCGCGTCTCCGAGGCGGTGGGGCTGGACGTGGACGACGTCGCCGACGCGCTGGAGGGCGACGACGCCGTGGGTCTGGTGCGCTTTCGCGGCAAGGGCGGCAGGGAGCGCGTGGTTCCGCTGGGATCCCACGCCCGCCGCGCGCTCTCGGGCTACCTGGTGCGGGCCCGGCCGGGCCTGGCCGCCTCCGGCCGGGGCGGCCCGGCGCTGTTCCTCAACGCGCGCGGGGGCAGGCTCACCCGCCAGGGCGGCTGGCGGATCCTGGCGGCCGTGGCCGAGCGCGCCGGGGTCGAGGGCGTCTCACCGCACACCCTGCGCCACTCCTTCGCCACCCACCTGCTCGACGGCGGAGCCGACATCCGGGTCGTCCAGGAGCTGTTGGGACACAGTTCGGTCACCACCACGCAGATCTACACGCTGGTGACGGTCGAGCACCTGCGCGAGGTCTACGCGTCGAGTCACCCCAGGGCACGGCGCTGAGCGGGGCGCCGCCACGAGGGGGCCGCGCGCGGTGCGAAGCGGAACAACCCGGTTGGAGGCTCCGATTTCCCCCAGGGGCGCAGGCGTGGGATTCTACCCGTACGTTTTGTTGATGTGCGTCGTGTCGGCGTTCTAGAGTCGCCGAGCGGAGGTACGTTGCTGTCGACATATTGAGTTTCCGACGGCGGCCAGGGACAGGGGCGCGCGGCATCCCTAGCCGTGGCCGATCCGTAGGGGAGGTCAAGGGTTGTGAACTGGGACAACGAGGCTGCGAACACCGCACCTGTCGGCGAGGGGGAGCTCGCCGGCCCGGTGACCAACCCGTGGGGGACGACACGCGACACGGGGGCTAACCTGCACACCTCAAGACCCGAGCGAGCCTATCCGGAGCCCGGGCCCGTAGATGAACACGGCCCGGCACGGATTGTAGCACTCTGTAACCAGAAGGGTGGGGTCGGCAAGACCACCACGACGATCAACCTCGGCGCCGCCATCGCCGAGTACGGAAGACGGGTGCTGCTGGTCGACTTCGACCCGCAGGGCGCCCTCTCCGTCGGACTGGGCCGCCTCGACCCGCGCGAACTGGACCTGACCGTCTACAACCTGCTCATGCAGCGGGACGTGACGGTCGAGGACGTCCTGCTCAAGACCGACGTCGACGGCCTGGACCTGATCCCGAGCAACATCGACCTGTCGGCCGCGGAGGTGCAGCTGGTCGGCGAGGTGGCGCGCGAGCAGATGCTCGGCCGCGCGCTGAGACCGGTCATCAACGACTACGACGTGGTCCTGATCGACTGCCAGCCCTCGCTGGGCCTGCTCACCGTCAACGCGCTCACCGCCGCGGACGGCGTCATCGTGCCGCTGGAGTGCGAGTTCTTCGCGCTGCGCGGTGTGGCTCTGCTGATGGACACCATCCAGAAGGTCCAGGAGCGGCTGAACGAGGACCTGGTCATCGACGGCTTCCTGGGCACCATGTACGACCCGCGCACGCTCCACGCGCGCGAGGTGCTGTCCACGATCATCGACGGTTTCGGGGACAAGGTCTACGGCACGGTCATCAACCGCACCGTGCGCTTCCCCGACGCCACCGTGGCGGGCGAACCCATCACCAGGTTCGACTCGTCCTCGGCCGGGGCCAACGCCTACCGGGAGCTGGCCAAGGAGGTGCTGGCGAGGTGGCCTCTCAGCGGTCACGGCGCGTGACCCTACCCGGGGCGGACGAACTGTTCTTCCGCCCCAGCGGCACCGAGGAGGTGCCGGAAGAGACCGAACGCCAGCACAAGGCACCGG
This sequence comes from Nocardiopsis akebiae, assembly GCF_018316795.1. Lineage (NCBI taxonomy): Bacteria > Bacillati > Actinomycetota > Actinomycetes > Streptosporangiales > Nocardiopsidaceae > Nocardiopsis > Nocardiopsis akebiae. The sequence goes on along the minus strand of NZ_CP074132.1, from coordinate 4,843,331 downwards.
AGCAGGGCAGCAAGGGCAGCAGGGGCGAGACTCCGTCGCGCTCCAACGGCACCACCAGGGGCACGTCCGCCGTTAAGGCGGCGCGCGCGCCCAAACCGAGCGGGCGCCAACGCCACGACGAGAAGATCACCGTCTACATCTCCGGGCCCGAACTGCTGGCACTGGAACAGACCCGGCTCTCGCTGCGCGCCGAGCACGGGCTGTCCGCCGACAGGGGCCGTCTCGTCCGCGAGGCCGTCGCCGTGCTGCTGGCGGACTTCGAGGAGAACGGACCGGCCAGCATGCTGGTACGCAGGCTGACCGAGGACTGAGGGCACGCGCACCGGTACCGGAGGGGGTGCCGGTCCGACGACGGAGGTGCCACGGGTGTCACCGGCGGGTTCTGGCCGGTGACACCCTTGTCTCATGAGGAAGACGACGCGGGGCCGGTGCCATGGGGGCTGAGGGAACGTCGGCGGACACCGGCGCGGAGGTGGACGACAACGCCTTCCAGGTGCACCTCGACAACTTCGAGGGGCCCTTCGACCTGCTCCTCGGACTGATCTCCAAGCACAAGCTGGACATCACCGAGGTGTCGCTGTCCAAGGTCACCGACGAGTTCATCGCGCACATCCGGGCGCACGGCGACGACTGGGACCTGGACCAGGCCAGCAACTTCCTGCTGGTCGCGGCGACCCTGCTGGACCTGAAGGCGGCGCGCCTGCTGCCGCGCGGCGACGTCGAGGACGAGGCCGACCTGGCCCTGCTGGAGGCCCGCGACCTGCTGTTCGCCCGGCTGCTCCAGTACCGCGCCTACAAGGAGGTCGCCTCGTTCATGCGGGCGCGGCTGGCCGCGCAGGGGCGCCGCTACGCGCGCGCCGTCCCGCTGGAGGAGCGCTTCGCCGGGCTGCGGCCGGACGTGCTGTTCAAACTGGGCCCCCAGGAGTTCGCGGCCCTGGCGGGGATGGTCTTCACGCCCAAGGAGCCGCCCAGCGTCCCGGTCACCCACATCCACCAGGCCAAGACGTCGGTCAAGGAACAGGGCGAGCTGATGGTCGCGGAGCTGCGCGAGCACGGGCGGCTGACCTTCGCCCAGCTCACGGCCGCCTGCACCGGTACCTTCGAGGTCATCGCCCGCTTCCTCGCCCTGCTGGAGCTGTACCGGGCCGCCAACGTCGGCTTCGACCAGCCCGAACCGCTGGGGGAGCTGCTCGTCTCCTGGACCGGCGGCGAGGGCGAGGTCGAGCTGGAGAGCGAGTACGACGAGGCCGACGGCGCCGGGGACACCGGCGGCGGGAGCGGGCCGCGGGAGACGGAGGAGCGCGCATGAGCGTCCGGGACACGGCGCAGGACCCGACAGCGGAGGACCTGTCGGCGGGGGGCACGGCGGCCCGGCAGACGGTCCGCGGTGCGGTCGGCGGGGAGTCGGCCGGAGCGGTCGTGGAGGCAGCCGGGGACCCCCCGGCCACCCTGCGCCGCGATCTGGAGGCCGTGCTGATGGTGGTGGACCAGCCGGTGTCGGAGTACGACCTGGCGCGGGCCATGGACGTGCCCGTCACGGTGGTCGTCGGGGTGCTGGAGTCGCTGTCGCGGGAATACACCGAGCAGGGCCGTGGTTTCGACCTGAGGGCGGTGGCCGAGGGGTGGCGTGTGTACACGCGGCCCGAATGCGCCGACGTCGTCGAGCACTTCCTCCGGGAGGGGCAGGAGGTGCGGCTCACCCAGGCCGCACTGGAGACGATGGCGGTGGTGGCCTACCGACAGCCGGTCTCCCGGGGCAGGGTCTCCGCCGTGCGCGGTGTCAACTGCGACGGGGTTATGCGTACCCTCGTACTGAGGGGCCTGATCGAAGAGGCCGGACACGACTCCGAGTCCGGCGCGCTGCTGTATCGGACCACCTCCTATTTCCTGGAACGGTTGGGCCTGCGAGGCCTCGACGAGCTGCCTGATCTGGCGCCGTTCCTCCCCGACGACATCGAAGGTCTAGACGACACCGGTGAGCACACCTAACAACAGTTCCCGCGGTGCGCGGGACGACGCCCCGCGCGGTGAGCGCGGCGACTACGACAAGCGCGGCGCACAGGGCCGCGGCGACAGCCGGGACCGCCGGGACGACCGTCCCCGCGGCGGTCACCGGGACGACCGCGGCCCCCGGGGCCGTGACGACCGCGGTGGTTTCCGGGGCGACCGCGGCGGGCGCGACTTCCGAGGCGGCCGTGACGGCCAGCGCGGTGAGGGCCGCTCCTTCGGCGGCGACCGCGACAACCGCCGCTCCTACGGTGACCGTGACAACAGGGACAACCGGGGCGGGCGCGACTTCCGTGACGGTGGGGACCGGCGTTCCTTCTCGGGCGGTCGTGATGACCGTGACCGCGGCGGCTTCCGGAATGACCGGGGCCGGGGCGGCGGCCGTGACGACCGCGGTGGTTTCCGGGGCGACCGGGCCGACCGCGGCGGGCGCGACTTCCGAGGCGGCCGCGACGGTCAGCGCGACGACCGCCGTTCCTTCGGTGACCGCGACAACCGCGGCGGACGTGACAGCCGTGGTCCCGGCGGTGGCCGTGACTTCCGTGAAGGTGGGGACCGCCGTTCGTTCTCTGGCGGTCGGGACGACCGTGGTGGCCGTGACTTCCGGGGCGGTCGTGACGACCGTGACCGCGGCGGCTTCCGCGGCGACCGCGACAACCGCCGCTCCTTCGACGACCGTGGGGGCCGTGACGGCCAGCGGGACAACCGTCGCTCGTTCGGTGACCGCGACAACCGCGGTTCGGGCGGCCGTTTCCAGGACCGTGACAACCGCGGCGGACGTGGTCCCGGTGGTGGCCGTGACTTCCGTGACGGTGGGGACCGCCGTTCGTTCTCTGGCGGTCGGGACGACCGTGGTGGCCGTGACTTCCGTGACCGCGAGGACCGCCGTTCGTTCGGTGACCGCGACAACCGCGGTTCGGGTGCTCGCTCCTACGACCGCGGCGGACGCGGCCCCGGCGGCGGCCGTGACGACCGTGACCGCGGTGGCGTCCGCGGCGACCGGGACAGCCGAGGCGGGCGCGACTTCCGAGGCGGCCGCGACGACCGCCGTTCCTTCGGTGACCGCGACAACCGCGGCGGGCGCGACAGCCGTGGCCCCGGTGGCGGGCGCGACTTCCGCGACCGCGAGCCCCGTGAAGACCGCGAGGACCGTCCCGGCGGCGACCGCTCCGGCGCCAAGCGCGTCACGAGCGAGAGCCAGCTCTCCAAGGCGGCCCGCGAACGGCTCAGCGCCCTGCGCGCCGACTACGACCCCAAGGACGAGGACCGCGCCGACGAGGCGCGCGACACCTACACCGACGTCCAGAACGGCATCCGCCTCCAGAAGGCGCTCGCCGCGGCCGGGGTCGCCAGCCGCCGGGCCAGCGAGGAGATGATCGCGGCCGGACGCGTCAGCGTGGACGGCCAGGTCGTGCGCAGGTTCGGCGCCCGGGTCGACCCCGAGTCCTCCGAGATCCGCGTCGACGGCATGCGCGTGGTCACCGCCCCGGACAAGCTGTACTTCGCGCTCAACAAGCCGCGCGGCGTCGTCAGCACCATGTGGGACCCCGAGGGCCGTCCCACCCTGGCCGACTACACCGGTCAGACCGAGGAGCGGATCTTCCACGTCGGTCGGCTCGACACCGAGACCGAGGGCCTCATCCTGCTGACCAACGACGGCGAGCTGGCCAACCGGCTCACCCACCCGCGTTACAAGGTCGTCAAGACCTACATCGCCAAGGTGCCCGGCCCGGTCCCGCACCGCGTCGTCCGCGAGGTTCAGAAGGGCGTGGAGCTGGAGGACGGCCCGGTCGAGGTCGACTCCTTCCGCGTGGTCGACAACGACCCGCCCAAGTCGCTCGTCGAGATCCGGCTGCACGAGGGCCGCAAGCACATCGTGCGCCGCCTCATGGAGGCCGTCGGCCACCCGGTCGCCGACCTCGCCCGCACCCAGGTCGGCCCGATCGACCTGAACGCCCTCAAACTGGGCACGATGCGGGCGCTCACCTCGCGTGAGGTGAGTGAACTCTACGAGGCCGCGGGCCTGTAGATACAGTTGACGGCGGTCGCCTGCCCGGACACCGGGCGGCGGCCGCCGTTCCCCTTTCCCGGGCACGGCACGCTGAACGAGGACGAGGCGGGATCGAACGTGGCGGTACGGGCCATCCGCGGTGCGGTACAGGTCGACGCGGACGAACGCGAGCAGGTTCTGGAGGCCACGGCCGAACTGGTCTCGGAGGTGATGCGGCGCAACTCACTGGAGACCGACGACGTGATCAGCGTGCTGTTCACCGCCACCCCCGACCTGAACAGCGAGTTCCCCGCGCTGGCCGCGCGCAAGCTCGGCTTCTCCGACGTCCCGCTGATGTGCGCGACCGAGATCGCCGTCCCCCACGCCCTGCCGCGCGTGGTGCGCCTCATGGCGCACGTGGAGACCGACCGGCCGCGCTCGGAACTCCAGCACGTCTACCTGCGCGGTGCCCAGGCGCTGCGGCTGGACATCGCCCAGTAACGGCCTCCGGCGGCCTCCGGGCAGGTCGTAGGCTTGGGAGGCAACGGGAACACGTCGGAGGCGGGGGAACAGTGGGCGACAGCGGCGGTGTGCGCGGGGACGGGGAGCAGCGGCTCCCGGTGCGCCGGGTCACGGTGGTCGGCACGGGGCTCATCGGCACGTCGGTGGCGCTCGCCCTGCGCTCGCGCGGCGTCGACGTCGCCCTCTCCGATCCCGACGCCGCCTCCCTGCGCCTGGCCTGCGACCTGGGTGCGGGACGCCCTCTTGAGGAGTCCGACGACCCGACCTCGGCCCCGGCCGACCTCGCGGTCATCGCCGCGCCGCCCGCCGTCATCCCCTCCGTGCTGCGCCGCGCCCAGGACCGGGGCCTGGCCCACGTCTACACCGACGTGGCCAGCGTCAAGGCGAGCGTGCTGGCCGAGGCCGAGCGGCTGGGCTGCGACATGGCCACGTTCGTGGCCGGGCACCCCATGGGCGGCAGGGAGAAGCAGGGCCCCGGCGCCGCGCGCGCCGACCTGTTCCTGGGCCGTTCGTGGGCGCTGTGCCCCACCGGCAAGGCCGAGGCGCAGGCCGTCGCCGTCGTCGCCGAGGTCGCCCGCATGTGCGGCGCGGACCCGCTGGTGCTGGACGCGGTGGCGCACGACCGGGCGGTGGCTCTGGTCTCGCACGCCCCCCACGTGGCCTCCTCGGCGGTGGCGGCCCGGCTGCTCTCGGGCGACGACGCCGCCCTGACCCTGGCGGGACAGGGCGTGCGCGACGTCACCCGGGTGGCGGGCGGCGACCCCGCCATGTGGTCCGAGATCCTCACGCACAACGCCGCCCCGGTCGCGGAGGTCCTGCACGCGGTGGCCGCCGACCTCGCGGCGACCGCCGACGCCCTGCGCGCGCTGGCGGACCCGCCAAGGGCGGGTGGGGCGTCGGACCGCGACCTGGCTCCGGTGCGCGACCTGCTGGAGCGCGGCAGGTCCGGCCACGGCCGCATCCCGGGCAAGCACGGCACGGTACGGCTGCCCGACTACACGGTCATGCCCGTGGTCATCCCCGACGAGCCCGGTGCGCTGGGCCGCCTGTTCGCCGCGGCGGCGGAGGCCGGGGTCAACATCGAGGACGTGCGCATCGAGCACACGCCCGGCCTGCCGCTGGGTGTGGCGCAGCTGTACGTGCTGCCCGAGGCGGTGGACACGCTCGCGCGGGCGCTGGCCGCCGACGGCTGGTCGGTGCATCCGGGACTCTGAGCCTCATTCGCGGCGGCCGTGCGCCTGTGGCGGGGTTCGAGCACCGGAACCGGCTGAGCCGCAGGTCAGGGCCCTCGGGTCCCGCCGGTCCCGGTTCCGGCCCGCCCGGATCCGGCGCGGGCCGCACGGTCCCGCGCACGCACGGGCCACCGGTAGGGTTGGGCGTCGGCAACAGTGAACGCAAGCGGGAGTCAACGGCAGTGAGCGCGCAGGACAGCACCGAGGGCATCGTCATCGCGATCGACGGTCCCTCCGGGTCGGGCAAGTCGAGCACCTCCCGGGGCGTGGCCAGGGCGCGGGAGCTGCGGTACCTCGACACCGGCGCGATGTACCGTGCGCTGACCTGGTGGATGCTCTCCCAGGGCGTGAACGTCAACGACGCCGACGCCGTGACCGCCCTCGTCGACACCCCCGTCATCACCATGGGCACCGACCCCGACGCGCCCTCCGTGGCGGTGGACGGCCGCGACGTGGCCGCCGAGATCCGCGGCAGGGAGGTCACCACCAACGTCAGCGCCGTCTCGGCCGTGCCCGCGGCGCGCGAGCGCCTCGTGCGCACCCAGCGCGAGATCATCGCCGCCGCCAGGGCCGAGAGCGCGGGCATCGTGGTCGAGGGGCGCGACATCACGACCGTCGTCGCCCCCGACGCCCCCGTCAAGCTCTTCCTGACCGCCAGCCCCGAGGCCCGCGCCCAGCGCCGCAGCAAGGAGGTCCGCAGCGCCGACGTCGCCGCCACCCAGGCCGACCTGGCCCGGCGCGACGCGCTGGACTCCAGCCGGGCGCACTCGCCCCTGCGCCAGACCGAGGACGCCACCGAGCTCGACACCAGCGGGCTGACACTGGACGAGGTCGTCGCCCTGGTGGTCAAGCTGGCCGACGAGGCCCGCGACCGCTGACCCGCGGGACGGGGCGCCGCCGAGTTCCGGTCGAATGGCGGCCCGCGCGGCCGGGCGTCGCCGCGACGGGCGCACGGTGCGCCCAGCGGCCGTAACACCGGACACATTCGTCCCCGACAGCCCTTTTCAGGGAACACAACGACATCCGCGGGGGTTCCTCCCCGTGGCCAGTACACGGGCGCCGTCGGCGCCCGCGTCGATCCGCGCGACCCGGGACACCGGGGCGGATCGGCCCTTCGCATCCTCGCGGCACGCATCCTGGGCGCGCGGGGACACAGAACCGGGAGCAGTACATGAGTGACTTCGACATCTCCGACGTCGTCCACGGGGGAGCGGACGCCGAAGAGCCCGCCGCCCTGCCCGTGGTGGCCGTGGTCGGACGCCCCAACGTGGGCAAGTCCAGCCTGGTCAACCGCATCATCGGCCGCCGTGAGGCCGTGGTGGAGGACGTGCCGGGCGTGACCCGCGACCGGGTCGCCTACGACGCCGAGTGGCAGAACACCAGGTTCACCCTGGTGGACACCGGCGGCTGGGAGACCAGCGTCAGCGGCCTGGCCGCCATGGTCGCCCGCCAGGCCGAGTACGCCGCGCAGACCGCGGACGTCATCCTGTTCGTGGTCGACGCGACCGTGGGCGTGACCGACGCCGACGCCGCCGTGACCCGCGTCCTGCGCTCGACCAAGCGCCCCGTGGTGCTGGCCGCCAACAAGGTGGACGGCAGCGGGCAGGAGGCCGACGCCCTCGACCTGTGGCAGCTGGGCGTGGGCCAGCCCTTCCCCATCAGCGCCCTGCACGGCCGCGGCACCGGCGACCTGCTGGACGCGATCGTGGCCGAGTTCCCCGAGCACCCCCTGGGCGAGGAGGACGAGGGCGAGGACGGCCCGCCGCGCATCGCGCTGCTGGGCCGCCCCAACGTGGGCAAGTCCAGCCTGCTCAACCGCCTCGCCGGTGAGGACCGGGTGGTCGTCGACGCCGTGGCGGGCACGACCCGCGACGCGGTGGACGAGCTGATCGAGCTGGGCGGGAAGACCTGGAAGTTCATCGACACCGCCGGTATCCGCCGCCGGTTCCGGGCCCTCCAGGGCGCCGACTACTACGCCACCATGCGCACCGGCACCGCCCTGGAGCGGGCCGAGGTCGCCGTGGTGCTCATGGACGTCAGCGAGCCCCTCGCCGAGCAGGACATCCGGGTCGTCGAGCAGGTCGTGGAGGCGGGCCGCGGCCTGGTCCTGGCCTTCAACAAGTGGGACATCCTGGACGAGGAGCGCCGGACCTACCTGGAGAAGGAGATCGACCGCCAGCTGGCGCGGGTCTCCTGGGCGCCGCGCGTGAACGTCTCGGCCAAGACCGGGCGCCACATGGAGAAGCTGGTCCCGGCGATCGAGACCAGCCTGAGCGGGTGGAACCAGCGCATCCCGACCGGGCAGCTCAACAACTGGCTCAAGGAGCTGGTGGCGGCCACCCCGCCGCCGGTGCGCGGCGGCAAGCAGCCCAAGATCCTGTTCGCGACGCAGGCGGGTTCTCGTCCGCCGCACTTCATCCTGTTCACCACCGGGTTCCTGGAGGACAACTACCGCCGCTTCATCGAGCGGCGCCTGCGGGAGGACTTCGGCTTCGAGGGCTCCCCGGTGCACATCAGCATGCGCATCCGCGAGAAGAAGGGCGGGGTCCAGGGCCGCGCCTCCAAGGGCAGCGTGCGTCCGGACCGCAAGCACCGCCGCCGGTAGCCGTACCGCTCCGGCCACGGCACGAGGAAGGGGGCTCCCCGCCGGGGGAGCCCCCTTCGCCGCGTTCCCGGGCGGGGGAGGGGCCCGCGCCGGGCGTACTCCCGGTTCCGCGGAACTCGGGGCCGCTCCGCGTGTCCTCGGGCGCACGGTGCCGTTGCCGCCTCGCGCGCGGGCGGCGTTCCCCGAGCGGATCAGGCCTCCCCGCGCAGGCGGCGGACGTCGCCCTGCGCCGGGCGGCTCCCCGCCGGTCCCCCTTCGCGGTCGCGGGGCGGTCGGCCCGCCTCCTCCCCGGGGACCGGGATCGCGGGGGCTCCGGGCAGCGGGCGGTTCGCGCTCTCCTTCATCCGCCATACCACCACCAGTCCCACCACACCCGCGACCATCACCAGCCACGCCGGTGCGTACAGGTTTCCGGTGGCCTGCACCAGCGCCTCGGCGATCAGCGGAGTGGTGCCGCCGAACAGCGCCACCGACACGTTGAAGCTGATGGCCAGCGCGCCGTAGCGGACGCTGGTGGGGAAGAACGCCGGGAGCGCCGCGGGCGCGCCGCCGGAGAAGTGCACCAGGGTCACCGCCAGCACCACCATGCCCAGGGCCACCGTCCACATACCGCCCTGTTGCAGCAGCCAGAACGCGGGCAGGGCCAGCACGATCGAGCACAGGCTGCCCGATAGCAGCACTGGCCTGCGCCCCACACGGTCGCTCAGGTGCCCGAACCCGGTCACCGCGAACAGCATCAGCATCATCGCCGCCAGCGTCAGCACCAGGGCCGTGGTGGGGCCGTACCCCAGCTCTGCCTGCAGGTAGGTGGGCATGTACGCGGTCAGGACGTAGTTGTTGACGTTGAAGACCATCACCAGACCCACGCACAGCAGGATGTGGCGCCACTGGTCCACGACCGTCGCCCGCAGCTGACCCTCGCGGTGCCCTCCGTGGGAGTCCTTGGCGAAGCCCTCGGTGTTCTGCTCGAAGACCGGGGTGTCCTGCAGCTTCACCCGCAGGTACAGGCCGACGGCGCCCAGCGGCAGCGCGATCAGGAAGGGGACGCGCCACCCCCAGTCCTGCATGGTGTCCGGACCGAGCAGGAGGGTCATCACCGTGACGACGATGGCGCCGCCGACGTAGCCGCTGACCGTGCCGAACTCCAGCCAGGAGGCCAGGAAACCCCGTCGCCGGTCGGGCGCGTACTCGGCGATGAAGGTCGTGGCGCCGCCGTACTCGCCGCCGGTGGAGAAGCCCTGGAGCATCCGTGCGACCAGCAGCAGCACGGGCGCGGCGAAGCCGATGCTCGCGGCCGAGGGGATGAGCCCGATCGAGGACGTGCTCACCGCCATGAGCAGCATCGTGAAGGCCAGGACGCGCTTGCGGCCGACCCGGTCGCCGAGGGGGCCGAAGAACAGCCCGCCCAGGGGCCGCACCAGGAAGGCGGCGGCGAAGGTGGTGAAGGCGGCGATGAGCTGGGTGCCCTGGGTCTGCTCCGGGTAGAACACCAGGCCGATCGTGACGGCCATGTAGCTGTAGACGCCGAAGTCGTACCACTCGGTCGCGTTGCCGATCGCCGCGGCCACCACGGCCCTGCGCGTCGCCCTGCGGTCCGTGGCCAGGTCCGTCCGCCCCTGCGGCTGCGGCTGCGGCTCGTTCACGTCTCCCCCTCGCTGCCCCGCGGTCCTTTTGTGTCCACTCAATCACCCTGAGTAACGATAGTGCGGGCTCTGCCCGTGTCGCCGCCCCGGTAGCGTGGTGGCGGCCGAGAGGGGGAGTCCATGCGCAGAGTGCTGGTCAGCGCGTGTCTGATGGGACGCCGGGTGCGCTACGACGGGCGCGCCAAACCGGTGGAGGACGACGTGGTCGCCCGCTGGCGAGCCGAGGGCCGCCTGGTGGTGCACTGTCCGGAGGTCGCGGGCGGCCTCCCGGTGCCCCGCCCGCCCGCCGAGATCGAGCCCGGCGCGACCGCCGCCGACGTGCTCGCGGGTCGCGCGCGCATCCTCACCCCCGACGGGCGGGACGTGACCGTGCACTTCGTGGACGGCGCCCGGGCGGCGCTGGCCACCGCCCGCGCGCACGGCGTGGCGGTGGCGGTGCTCAAGGAGTCGAGCCCCTCCTGCGGGGTGCACCGGGTCTACGACGGCGCCTTCGGCGGGAACAGGGTGCCCGGCGAGGGGGTCACCGCGCGGCTGCTCGCGGACGGCGGCGTCGCGGTCTTCACCGAGGACGGAATCGCCGACGCCGCCGCGCGCCTGCGCGAGCTGGAGGGCGTCTGAGGGGCGGTTCCGGGACCCGGCCGGTGGCGGCGGGTCCCGGAACCGGCGGGTCAGGAACGGACGACCTCGTAGCGCATGCACGCGAAGTCACCGGCGCGGTGCACGTCCAGCACCCTCAGGTCCACGCGCCCGGCCAGCAGGGGCGAGCCCGCGCCCAGGGTGACCGGCGCGACCGACACGACCACCTCGTCCAGCAGGCCGAGTCGGGCCAGGTTCGCGGCGATACCGCCACCGCCGACCACCCACAAGTCGCGCCCCTCGGCCGCCTCGACCATCTCCGCGTGCAGGTCGCGCAGCTCCTGGTCGGTGTCGGCGCTGGCGAAGCGCAGGTCGCCCTCGACCTTCGGCAGGTCGCGGTGGGTGAGCACCCAGGTGGGTGCCCGGTAGGGCCAGGGGTCGCCGCCCTCGTGCTTCAGGATCCACTCGTAGGTGCCCGCGCCGGCCACGATCGCGCCCGCCTCGCGGACGAAGGTCTCGGTCTCGTTCAGGGCATCGCTCCCGTCGGCGGCGAACAGCCACTCCAGGGAGTGGTCCTCGGTGGCGATGAAGCCGTCCAGGCTCGTCGCGGTGTTGTAGATCGTCCTGCTCATCGTGTACCTCCGTCGTGGTGTCTGTCCTGAAGCCATTCGATGGGGTCGCCGTGGTCCACCTCCACGCCCTCCGCACGCAGCATGTGGCGCACGAGCTGCCTGCGGTGGGCGGAGAAGGTGAGCACGTGCGCGACGACGCTGCCCAGTACGAAGCTCTCGGGCGGGTCGCACAGGGCGTCGATCAGCCGGTCGCCCCAGGCGTCCCGTCGCCCGATGTCGTCGACCGCGGCGATCCAGCGCGCCCCCGCCCGTGTGTGCCGCTCCGCTAGCGCCTCCAGGTCGTCCGCGCCCCGTTCGGGCAGGTCGGCGCCGTCGATCGAGGCGAGCCACGCCTCCTTGGCCCGGACCAGGTGGTCCAGCACGTCGGCTACGGACTCCTCCGGCCCGTCCCACTCCAGGACGGTCCGCCCGGGTGAGCGCACCCGCCGGTAGGCCTCCTCGGACAGCCGTCCGGCGAGTCGGATCAGGTGGGCGGTGTCGTCCACGTCGTGGTGGACCTGGAGGGCGATCAGGTCCATGCCGGTCCGCTCCTTGGGTCTGTCCTCGATCCACAGGTGGATCGGCGGGTGGAAGTGGATGCCGTTGGGCGCGGACAGCCACGTGCCGCTGCCCGCCGTGGTGGCGCTGGGCGGGTGCCCGAAGGCGCGTCCGAAGGCGCGCGTGAACCCCTCGACCGACTCGTACCCGGCAGCGAACGCGGCGTCGGTCACGCTGCTGCCCTGGCTGATCTGCCAGGCCGCGCGTTCCAGGAGCACCCGGCGGCGCAGCGCGACCGGTGACTCCCCGGTGTCGCGGGTGAGTCTGCGGGTGAAGTGGAACGGTGAGGCGAAGGCGTGGTCCGCCATGTCGGTGAGGCGGGTGTTCTCCTCGTCCAGGACCGCGTCGAGCAGTTCGCGCAGGCGGTCCCGGCCCGGGGTGGGCTCGGTCATGGCACCAGTATGTTCACCGGCGGCGCCCGGGCGCCTGACCGATCTTGCCCACCCGTGCCGCCGCGCCGCCCGGGTCCGGCGGACTCTGTCTCCGGTGCGAGCGCCCCGGCGGATGCGGTAGAGTCTTCTGCGTCGGCGGGGCCGGAAACGGTGACCGCTCGACGAACGGGACGTAGCGCAGTTTGGCAGCGCACTTGACTGGGGGTCAAGGGGTCGTGGGTTCAAATCCCGCCGTCCCGACAGAGGAATAGCAGGTCAGCGAGGGGTCCACCGTAAGGTGGGCCCCTTTCTGCGTCTCCGGTGGGGTGTGAGCGGGACCGAGGCCGGGGCCTCCGAGTCCCTTGCCCGCGTCGTTGAGGACGCCGTCCCCGCCCCTGGCCGCTGGCCCGCGTCCACGTGCCCGCATCGCCCGGCGGGTGTTGACGGCAGTGACCGCGATGGCCGACTGCGCCAAGGAGAACCGTGACCGTCGGGGTCTCGGCGCCCTCGTCGATCCGCGCGACACCCCGCTCCACACGTGCTGTGCGTGCGCCCGCCGCCGGTGCCGTTCCGCTCTCGGGCCACCCCGTGTGCCCCGTGCCGAGGACGTCCACCCGCCCGGCGGGCCGGGTTTCCCGGGGCCGCGCGTCCGGTCCGTGGCGCCGGTGCTCCCAGGGCCTCAGGAGTCGGGGTCGCATCCGTGGGATTGAAGGTGCTATACATGGACATACCGGCAATGAAAACGGTTTTCATTACTGATATCTGTCCAGCGCGACCGCAGGGGTGTGCAGCTCAGTGTCGAAGGAAGCCGGGCTGGAGGCCGAGTCCGCCTCGGGGGCCCTCTACGAACGGACCGCCATCCGCCGCTCCGACCTCCCGGTGGAGGACGGCCCTCCGTCCCGTCCGTCCCGCGCGGTCGTCGGACACGACGGGGTGCCGGTTCCGTGGTGACAGGCCCGCCTCCCTTCCCGCCGCTGGCCGTCGGCCGCGTGGACCGGCACCGAACCGGACAACACCTCCGCGCCGCCCCGACCCGTTCGACCGGGACGGTCGGGACGCGACCCCCCTGTCCCGCGGCGACGTGTCGGTCCAGGCGTCGGTGCGGGTCCTGAAAGCGGTCGCCCGGCGTCCCCGAGCACAGGGACTCGCCCGCCCCCGACCCCCGGTCGCAGACACCTCCCGGGGCCGTTTCGCCCGCGGCCCCGCCCCCGAGAAAGGCCGAACCATGAGACGACGATTCCTGCCCGCGGCCACCTTCGCGGTGCTCCTGGCGGCCACCGCCTGCGGCGGCGGAGCCGAACAGGCCTCCGCTGACGGCGCCACCCTGCGTTACGCCGCGGTCGGAGCTCCGGCGGCCACCACCCACGACCCGCACGGCCGCGTCGGCAACGAGGCCGACTACATGCGGTTCGCCATGCTCTACGACGTGCTGACGGTGACCGATGAGGAGGGTGCGGTCCAGCCGCGCCTGGCCCGGTCCTGGGAGCCGGTCGGAGAAGCCCTCGACCTGTGGACCGTCAGCCTGCGCGACGACGCCGTCTTCTCCGACGGCCGGCCCGTCACCGCCGACGACGTCCTGTTCTCGCTGAAGCGGATCCAGGGCAAGGGCGCCGAGAACAACGGACGCCTGGCGGTGTTCGACCTGGAGTCCTCCTCCGTGGTGGACGAGCACACCCTGGAACTGGCCACCCACCAGCCCTATGCCGAGGTCGGCAGCGCCCTCGCCTCCCTGACCTTCGTCGTCCCCGACGGCAGCGACGACATCACCGAACCCGTGGTCGGCTCCGGACCGTTCCAGCTGGAGGAGCACGACGACACCACCGCGGTCCTGAAGCGCAACGACGACTGGTGGGGCGGGGCCGCCGACTACGAGGCCCTCCGGATCACCGCCATGCCCGACCCCGCCGCGCGGGCCGAGGCGGTGGCCTCGGGCCAGGCGGACGTCGCGGGCAGCGTGGCGCCAGTCAGCGCACGACAACACGAGGAGTCCGACGCGGTTCAGGTGGTCACCAGGCCCGCCGGGGTGAACTACCCGCTGGTCATGGACCTGGAGGCCGAGCCCTTCGACGACCCGGGTGTGCGCGAGGCCGTCAAGCTCTCCCTGGACCGTGAGCAACTCGTCGAGACGGTCTTCCTCGGTTACGGGGAGCCCGGCACCGACGTCCTGAACCCCGACGCGCCCTTCGCCCCCGACCTCGAACCGGTCGAGCGGGACCTGGACCGGGCCCGTGAACTGCTGGAGGAGGCCGGGCACGCGGACGGCGTCGAACTCACCCTGTACGCCACCAACTCCTACCCGGGCATGGAGGAGACCGCGGCCCTGGCCGCCGAACAACTCGCCGAGGCGGGCATCGACGTCGAGATCGAGGTGGGCGCGCCCGACACCTACTGGACCGAGGTGTGGAACGTCGAACCCTTCTACCTCAACAGCCTGGGCGGGAACGGCTTCGTGGACTTCGCGCGCATGTCCCTGCTCTCCGACGGCCCCGTCAACGAGACCGCCTGGAACGTTCCCGAGTGGGACGCCGACTTCACCGAGGCACTGGCCACCGCGGACGAGGAGGACCGACACGCGATGCTCGCCGACCTGCAGGAGCGCGTCGCCGACGACGGCGGGTACGTGGTCTGGGGTACGGGAGACGGTATCGACCTGACGGGTCCCGGCGTGAGCGGCCTGCCCACCGGTCCCGGTTTCCACCGCCTGTTCATCGAGCGGGTCGAGGTCGCCGGCTGATGTCCCGCCCCGAGGCCGCCCCCGCGGCCGGCCGCCCCCGCGTCCCGGGGGCGGCCGCGGGGGCCTCGCTCCCGTTCGCCGTCGCCCGGGCGGTGTTCCTGCTGGTCCTGGTGTCGGTGGCGGTGTTCACGGCCACCGAGTCCCTGCCGGGAGACGCCGTGGACCTGCGTGCCTCGCCCGGGGCCGACGAGGCGCAGGTGCGGGAGCTGCGCGAGGAGCTGGGCCTGGACGCCGCGCCCTGGCGGCGCTACCTCGGCTGGGCCGGATCCCTGCTCACCGGTGACCTCGGCACGTCCCTGGTCAACGGCCGCCCCGTCGCCGACGCCCTCGCCCAGCGGCTGCCGGCCACCTTCGCGGTCGTCGGGTCGGCGTTGGCGGTGGCGGCCCCCGCGTCCCTGGCCCTGGCCTGGTGGGCGGGGGGGAGCAGGCTGGCCCGCCGGGCGTCCACGGCCGTCCTCACCGGAGGCGCGGCCGTGCCCACGGCTGTCACGGCCGCGGTGCTGGTCACCGTGTTCTCCGGAGTGCTGGGTCTGGTGCCCCCGGTTTCCCTGCTCCCGCCCGGAGCCGCGCCCTGGCACCACCCGGAACTGCTGTTGCTCCCCGTGGCGGCCCTGGCGCTGCCCACGGCGTTCTACGGCGCGAGCCTGCTGACGGGCGCGGTGGCCGACACCGTGCGCCTGCCCCACGTGGCTGACGCCCGCCGACGGGGCGTCCCCCCGTGGCGGATCGCGGTGACCGACGTCCTTCCCTTTCTCCTGGCCCCCTTCACCCGGGTCATGGCGGTGTCCGCAGGGGGGCTGATCGCCGCCGCGGCACTGGTGGAGACACTCTTCGGCTATCCGGGCGTCGGGTCCCTGCTGGTCTCCTCGATCGCCTCACGGGACCTGCCCGTCGTCCAGGCCACCGCCGTGGTCGCCGCCGCGGTCGTGCTGGCCGGACTGCTGGTCGCAGACCTGGTCGCCGCCCTGACCGAACCCCGCCGGAGGCGCTCGCCGTGAACCGCCGTCCCCTTCTGCTCCTCGCCTCCGCGGCTGTCCCCCTGCTGTCGGCCGGGGTCCTGGCCGCAGCCCTGTTCGGCGGCTGGTGGGCGCCGCACAGCCCCACGTCCCCGGTGGGGGCGCCCTGGCGGGAACCCGCACCCGGCCACCTCCTGGGAACCGACGCCCTGGGCCGCGACGTGTGGTCCCGTGTCCTGGCCGGCGGAGGGGGCCTGCTCGGCGTCTCCGTGACGGCCGCCGTGTGCGCCTGTGCGGTCGGGACCGCCGGAGGCCTGGCCGCTGGGTGGTTCGGCGGGCCGGCCTCGCGGACCCTCACGGCGGCGGCCGACCTGCTGCTCGCCCTGCCCTCCCTGCTGCTGGCACTGGTGGCGGCGATCGCCCTGCCCGGGCACACGGCGGTGGTCCTCGCGACGGTGTGCGGAGGAGCCCCGCTCACCCTGCGCGTGGTCGGGGACGCGGTCCGTGCCGTCCGCACCTCCGGATACGTCGAGGCCGCACTCCTGCGCGGCGAGACGACCGCTTCGATCCTGACGAGGGAGGTCCTCCCCGCCATGCGGGGGGTGGTCACCGCCGACCTGGGGCTGCGCCTGGTGGTCGCGCTCCAAGTCGCCGCCGCCCTGAGCGTCCTGGGAATGGGCGCCGAACCGCCCGCCCCCGACTGGTCCCTCATGCTCAGGGAGAACATGCCCGGCGTGGCGCTCAACCCATGGGCCGTCGGTGCGCCGGCCGCGGCACTGGGCGTCACCACCGTCCTGCTCGCCCTCTTGGCCCAGCTGTACCCCTCCGACGACCGCACGAGCCGGGGCCGTGGCAGCGCACCCGCGCCGAAGGAGCCCACGGATGGCTGAGGGACTGTGCGCGCAGGCGCTGCTGGTCGAGGACGAACACGGCGCCCGTGTGGTGGGCCCGGTGGACCTGCGGGCGCCGGACGGCGCGGTGCTCGCGGTCATGGGCGCGTCCGGAAGCGGCAAGACCAGCGCCGTCCTGGCCGCGCTGGACGCGCTGCCGCCCGGGCTGGTGCGCCGGGCCGGTCGGGTGCGCTGGCAGGGGGCGCCGGTGCCCCCGGGGCGTGCGGCGCGCCGGTGGCGCCGGGCCAGCACCGGCGTGCTCGGACAGGACCCCGCCTCGGACCTGCACCCCCTGCGCCCCGTCTGCGCCCTGGTCGCCGAAGCCCTGCCGGGCGGTTCCCGCCGCGCGAACGCCGAGGCCGTCCGCGCGGCGCTCACCTCGCTGGGGCTGGACGCCGACGCCCTGTGGCGCCGTCGCCCGCACGAACTCTCCGGAGGCCAGGCCCAGCGTGTGGCCCTGGCGCGGGCGCTCGTAGCCGATCCCGGGCTCCTCGTGCTCGACGAGCCCACGAGCGGCTTGGACCCGGCCACGGTGGAACTCGTGCTCGACGCCCTCGGACAGCGGCGGGGACGCCCCGGAAGGAGCACCGTCGTGATCACCCACGACCGGGGTTTCGCCGACCGCGTGGCCGATGTCCGTCTCGACATCGGTGAGTCCGAACCGGTGCGCGGGGTCAGTGCCCCGACCACGGGCCCTCCGGACCCGGGCGGTGCTGCGGTCCTCGGCCTGCGGGGGGTCCGTCTAACTGCTCCGGGCGGCCGGGAGCTGCTCGACGGGGTGGACCTGACCGTCGCCCCCGGGGAGGCGGTCGCCGTCCTGGGGCCCTCGGGATGCGGTAAGTCCACACTGCTCAGAAGCCTTGCGGGGCTCCATCCTCCCGCGGCGGGTTCGTTCTCACTCGACGGTCGGCCCCTGCCCGCCAGGCACGCCGACCGTGCCGGGGAAGCGCTGCGAGCCGTCCAGCTGATCGCCCAGGACCCGGCCGGAACCCTGAACCCGGCTCAGCGGGTCGCCACGGCACTCGCGCGCCCGGCCATGGTGCTCCGCGGGCTGACCCGTCGCCAGGCCGCGGCCGAGGTCCCCGGGCTCCTGGAACGGGTCGGTCTGCCGGCGGACACCGCACGCGCGCTGCCGGGCCGCCTCTCCGGCGGCCAGCGCCAGCGCGTGGCCGTCGCCCGCGCCCTGGCCGCACGCCCCCGGGTGCTGCTGGCCGACGAGGTGTCCTCCGCCCTGGACGACGCGAGCGCGCGCACGGTCCTGGACCTCCTGGACGCACTTCGGGCCGAGGAGGGCCTGGCCGTCGTCGTGGTGACCCACGACCGCAGTGTCGCCGACCGTGCGAACCGGGTGCTGACGTTGGACCCGGAGCGCCTCGCCCTGGTAGCGGGACCGTAGCACCGCCTGCGGCGGCGTTCGCGTCCTGCGCGGGCGGTGCCCGGGACGGTCGGCGACCCGGAGCGGTTCGGCCGGGGCTCAGTCCGAGGGCCGTCGCCCGAGGGCGAGCATGGTCGGATGGACCATGTAGTAACCCGGGGCGTCGAGGACGTAGTCCGGATGGCCCGGGGTCAGGAGCCGCTCGACCCCGGCCACCTCCTCGCCGCTCAGACCCGCGTCGGTGCCGCGCTTGAGCACCGACTCCCGCATCTCCGGCCAGACGACGTTCTCCAGGTAGGGGCGCACGGTCGGGTCGGCGTCGACCGGCGAGCCCACCCTGGGGAAGACGTCCACACGCACGTCGAGCAGCCCCGCGGCGGCCATCCAGGCGGTGTGGCGCTCATAGTGGGCGGGCCCTCCGGAGGGGAGCCCCCAGTTGAGTTCGGACGCGGTGCGCGCCGCCCGCTCCAGCCGTGAGTGTCCGGGCAGGAACATGGCCTGGTAGTAGTTGCTGGTGAACAGCCCCAGCAGGCCGCCGGGGCGCAGGGCGCGCGCGGCTCGTGCGACCAGGTCCCCGGGGTCGTCGAAGTTGCCGGGCCAGACCACGTCCGAGGCCCAGATCGCATCGAACCCGTCGCCGGATCCGGCGGCCTCGTCGAGCACGTCGACCAGGTCGGCGGCGCGCACCTCGACCCTGTCCGACACCCCCTCGGACCGCGCGTGCTCCCGGGCGAGGTCCAGCACGTCGGGGTCGCGGTCGACGGCCAGGACCCGGGCCCGCGGGCCGGCCGCCCGGGCCAGCGCCACCAGCCCGCCCCCGGCACCGGTGCCCGCGTCGAGCAGGCGCGTGCGTCCGGTCAGGTCCATCGCCCCGACCGCCCGTTCGACGGCCGGGGCGACGAAGGCCCGGTTGGCGAGCAGGTAGGGGATGAGTCCGTTCTGTTGGATGTCTGTCAAGGTATGACCACCTCGGCTGTCTCGGACGGGGGACGGTCGCGCTCGTCGGTCGGCGCGGTCACGGCCGTGGGGCGGGCACGACGTGCGGCAGTACGCTGGCCAGTTTCTCGCTGGTCTCCTCGAACTCGCGTTCGGGGCGGGAGCCCTCCACGATCCCGGCGCCGGCGCGGAGCCAGGCCCGGCCCTGTTCTTCGTAGACCGCGCGCAGGACCAGTGCCGCGTCGAGCTCACCGCTGGACGCGGCGGTCACCACGGCCCCGGAGTACAGTCCGCGCTCCTCCTCCAGGCGGGTGATCGCCTCGATCGCCTCGGACTTGGGGATCCCCGACGCGGTGATCGCCGGGAACAGGGCCTCGAAGGCGTGCCAGGGGGTGGCGTCCTCGCGCAGGCGCCCCCGGACGGTGGACGCCAGGTGCTGGACGCTGCCGCGGACGGAGACGCCCATGAAATCCGACACCGCGACGGAGTCCGGCACGCACACCGAGCGCATCTCCGCGACGGCTTCGCGAACCGATATGGCGTGCTCGTGGATCTCCTTGGGGTCGGCCTCCAGTTCGGCGCGGGCGGCGCTGTCCGCGGCCTCTCCGCGCCCCGCCGCCCGGGTGCCCGCTAGCGGGTTGGTCAGGACCTCGCGGTCGGGCCCGACCGCGACGACCAGTTCGGGGCTGAAACCCGCGCTGCGGAGCCCGCCCAGATCCAGTAGGAACGACCGCGCCGGTGTGTTGGCCCCGCGGCCGACCGCGTAGGTGGCGGGGAGGTCCACGGGCGAGGGCAGTTCGACCTTCCGGGACAGGATCACCTTGTGGTAGTCGCCGCGTCCGATCTCGCCCAGGGCCTCGCCCACGAGCGCGCGGTAGGCCGGGGAGCCGGCCCGTGAATCGACCGCGACGCGGTTCCGCGCCGGTTCGGCGACCTCCTCGCGCAGGACGGAGAGCACCTTCCCGCGCATCTGCGCTCCGCCCCCGCTGATCCGGGCCCCGTCAGCGGTGATGCGGACCTCGGTCCGGGGCACGATGAGGCGGGCGAGCCGCGCGGATCCCTCCGGGGCGGACGGGCGGGCCCCGCGCGACTGGAGCGCGAAGTCGAACCCCACCCAGCCGTAGGCCCGCCAGGCCGGGTCGGGCAGTCCGGCCAGGGCCGCGTCCAAGGCGTCGGCCGGGCTGCCGGTGTAGTCGCGGGAGTCGGCGGTCCCGTCGGCGCCGCGGACCGTGACCCGGTCGCTGTCGAGGTCGATCCCCCACCGCGCACCGCCGCCGAAGAGCCAGACCCCCTCGCGTTCGTAGAGGACGTACTCGGGGAAGAGTCCCGAGCCCGCGAGCCGGGCGGCGGCGGCGACGGGGTCGAGCGGCCCTTCGACCTGTTCGGTTTCACGACTGCTCACGGCCGTCTCCTCGCCCGGGACGGCCCGTGGGCCGCGTCTGGTGTACCCGTGGTCAACATTCTTCTCCGGTCTTGTGTCGGGGCCAGCGAGGACGCCCGCCTCCTCGTCGGGTGCGGGAGCGGGGGGAGCGCGTCCGGGGGTTCAGTCCGAGGTGAGCCCGATCGCGCCGGAGGGGCAGCGGTCGACCGCGTCGCGCACGTGCGCGGCGTCGCGGGGGTCCGGCCGGTCGGTGCGCAGGCGCACGAGCCCGTCCTCCTCGCCCTGGTCGAATACTCGGTCGGCGGCGATGACGCACTGGCCGGCGCCGATGCAGACCTCGGGGTGGACGGTGATTCGCACGCGGGGACGTCCTCTTCGCTTTCACTGTGGAGCGGCCCGGGCAGGGCCGCTGAACGCCCGAAGGCGCCTTGGTGATCGTAAATGATAATCATTTTCGCCAGAAGCGTTCATCCTTGTGGCCGAGGTCGCACCCCCTTGCGTGCCGCTTCGGTCGCGGATGGTGACGAAGGCCCTCGTCGGATCCGCTCGCGCAGAGCGTTCTTGTCGACCTTGCCCACGGGGGTCAGGGGCAGCGCGTCGACGGCCTCGATCCGGTCGGGGGCCTTGTAACCGGCCAGGCCCCTCCCGCGCAGGAAGGCGCCGAGTTCGCGGACCGTGGGCGGGGTGCCCGCGCTGACCAGGAAGGCGACCGACCGCTCACCGAGGTCCGGGTCGGGAGCGGCCACCAGGGCGACCGCCGACACGTCCGGGTGGGCGAGCAGCTGTCCCTCCACCTCGGTGGCGTCGATCTTCTCGCCGCCGCGGTTGATCTGGTCCTTCACCCGGCCGACGACGTCGATGTGGCCGCTGGGGCGGAGCCGGACGAGATCGCCGGTCCGGTAGAACCCGTCCGGTGTGAAGTGCGTGGCGGCGAGTTCGGGGGCGCGGTAGTAGCCGCGCAGTGTGTAGGGGCCCCGTGTCAGCAGCTCGCCCACGGCGCCGACGGGCACCGGGGCGCCCGACTCGTCGACAACCCGCACCTCGTCACCGGTCGAGACGGGGCGCCCCTGCGTGGTGCACACCAGCTCCTCGGGGTCGTCGAGACGGGTGACGTTGATCAGGCCCTCGGCCATGCCGAACACCTGCTGCAGACGGCACCCCAGCGTCGGACGGACGCGGCGCGCGAGGTCGTCGGCCAGCCGCGCTCCCCCCACCTGGAGGACCGCGAGGCTGTCCAGCGCCGCCGAGCCCGGAGCCCGGTCGGCGTAGGCCTCCAGCCACACGGGCACCATCGGCGGACTGAGCGCCGTGACGGTCACGCCCTCGCGTTCGATCAGGGGGAACACCGTCTCGGGGGCGGGGCTGGGCGCCATGACCACCGTCGCGCCCACGGTGAGCGCGCCCAGGACGCCCGGGCAGGACATCGTGAAGTTGAAGGCGGCGGGCAGCACCGCGAGGTAGACGCTGTCCGGAGTGAGTTCGCAGGCGGCCGCGGCGGCGCGGGCGTTGTAGGCGTAGTCCCGGTGCGTGCGCGGGATGAGCTTGGGCGTCCCCGTGGTCCCGCCGGAGAGCAGGAGGAGCCCGATGCCGCCGGGGGAGGGGCGCCCGGAGCCGGGGTCGCGGCCGCCGGGGGCGTCGGAGCGCAGGTCCGCGAAGCCGACGGCGTCATCGAGTCCGCCGGTGTCGCCGACGACGATCACGTGGCGCAGCTCCTCGTGCTCCTCGCGCATGGACGCGGCCAGCGTCCGGTAGTCGAACCGCGCGTGGCGGTCGGCCACCGCGTAGCCGACCGCGCCGGTGACCCGCAGGAGGTGGGAGATCTCGTGCCCCCGGTGCCCGGGCATGGCGTGGACCGGGACCGCTCCGAGGTACTGAAGCCCGAACCAGAGCAGCAGGAACTCCGCCCGGTTGGGCAGCTGCACCACCATCCGGTCGCCCCGGCGCAGTCCCAGCCGGTACAGCCCGGCCGCCACCGCCCTCGCCTCCGCGGCCAGCTCGGCGTAGGACCACCGGCGCTCGCCGTCGACGAGCGCGACGGCGTCGGGGCGCTGCTCCGCCTGGTGCGTCAGCAGGTCGGCCAGGACCTCCTCACGCCAGAACCCGGCCTCCCGGTAGCGCTGTCCCGCCTCCTCCGGCCACCCCGGCCAGTCCTGCTCCTGAGCTGTTACGGGCATGTTTGCGCTCTTGGTCATCTCTGCTCCTTTTGCGTTCTATGCCACACATGAGGGGGATCGCGCTCAGTGTGCAGCTTAGGATAAAAAAGATAACGGTTTTCGTTTTCAAGCAAGCCATCGACCCCCGGCTCCCACCGGGTTCAGGTCGGCCCCCGAAGCCCGCTGCGAGTCAAGGAGACGATCACGCGTGTCGCTGCCAGCCGATCCGCCAACGGTGCCCACGACGGAAGGGGAGCTGCGCGCCGCGGTCGCCGCGCTGGTGGACATCCCCCCGGAGGAGGTCGGCCCGGACGACGACCTGTTCGAGCTCGGCATGGACTCCATCGCCCTGATGCGCCTGGCCTCGCGGTGGCGGCGCGCCGGCCTGGGAGTCGGCTTCGACGAACTCGCGGAAGCGGCGACCCTGCGCGGTTGGCAGCGGCTCCTGGCACCGGCCGACCCGGCCCGTGAGCCCGGCTCCGAGGCGGAGGACCCCGGCGGCCCCTTCCCGCTCGCCGCCATGCAGCACGCCTACTGGATCGGGCGCCAGCCGGGCCAGCCCCTCGGCGGGGTCGGCGCGCACTTCTACGCCGAGCTCGACGGTTCGGGTGTCGACGCCACGCGCCTGGAGGCCGCGGTGACGGCGCTGCGCCGCCGCCACGGGATGCTGCGCGTCACCGTGCTCGACGACGGCCGCCAGCGCGTCCTGGACCGCCGGCCCGAGCCCGCGCTGACCGTGCGCGACCTGCGCGAGGAGACGGCCGAACGGGTCGACCAGGTGCTCGCCGAGCTGCGCGAGTACTACACCCATCGGCGGATGGACGTGGAGCGGGGCGAGGTCTTCGACCTCGCGCTGACGCTCCGCCCCGGCGGCGCCACCCGGTTGCACATCGACCTCGACATGCTGGCGGCCGACGCCGCGAGCATGCGGGTGCTGCTGCGCGACCTCCAACTGCTCTACGCCGACCCCGGCGCGCAACTCCCGGAGATCCCCCTGGACTACCGCGCCTACCTGAGCGCGGCCGAGACCACCCGGGCGAGGGAGCGCGAGGAGGACCGCGCCTGGTGGAGCGGGCACCTGGAGTCGCTGAGCGCCCCGCCGGCCCTTCCCACCGTCGTGGACCCGCTCGACCCGGACTCCTCCTCGCCGCGCTTCCACCCGACCACCCGACTGCACCACTGGCTCGCCCCCGAGCGCAAGGAACGGCTGGTCGCCGCCGCACGCGGCCACGGGGTCACCCCCGCCGCCGCTCTGGCGGCCGCCTTCGCCGAGGCCCTCGGGGCCTGGAGCGACTCCCCGAGATTCCTGCTGAACCTCCCGCTGTTCCACCGCGACCTGGACCTGGCGGGGGCCGAATCGCTCGTCGGCGACTTCAGCAGCTCGATCCTGCTCGACGTCGACCTCACCGAGGAGCGGACCTTCGCCGAGTCCGCGCGCCACGTGCAGACCCGCCTGCGCGCGGCGGCCGCCCACGGCTCCTACTCCGGTGTCGAGGTGCTCCGGGACCTCTCCCGCGCCTCCGACGGCGTGCCGGCCCTGGCCCCCGTCGTCTACACCAGCGCCCTGGGCCTGGGCGAGATCTACGACTCCGAGGTCAGGAACGCGTTCGGCGACCCGGTGTGGATCATCTCCCAGGGGCCCCAGGTCTGGCTGGACGCCCAGGTGACCGAACTCGACGGCGGGCTGCTCCTGAACTGGGACGTGCGGCACCGCGCGTTCGAGCCCGGCGTTCCCGAAGCCGCGTTCGAGGCCTACCGCGACCTCGTCGAAGACCTCGTCGACGACGCCTCGGCGTGGACCAGGCCCGCGGACCCGCCGTTGCCCGAGGCCCAGGCGCGCGTGCGCGAAGCGGTCAACGCCACCGACGCGCCGGCCGTGACCGAACGGCTGCACGAGGGCTTCTTCCGCTCCGCGCACGAGAATCCGGAGTCCGTCGCGCTGGTCCCCGACTCCGGTGAACCGGTGACCTACGCCGCGCTCGCCGACCGCGCGGGCCGTGTCAGCGCGCTGCTGTCGGAGGCGGGGGTGGCACCGGGCGACGCCGTGGTGGTCAGCCTGCCCCGTGGCGTGGACCAGGTCGCCGCGGTGCTCGGAGTCCTGGGCGCGGGCGCCGCCTACATCCCCGTCGGGGTGGAACAGCCCGCGGAGCGGACGGCGCGCGTCCTGGACGCGGCCGACGCCGCGGCGGTGCTCACCGACTCCGCGCACACCGACCGGTTCACCGACCCGGCACGGGTCGGACAGGGGACGCCGGTCGTGCGGATCGAGGACGCGGACCGGTGCGCACCCGCCCCTCCGCGGCTCCGGCAGCCCCTCGACGCGACCGCCTACGTCATCTTCACCTCCGGTTCCACCGGGGTTCCCAAGGGCGTGGAGGTCGCGCACGCGGCGGCCGTGAACACCATCGCCGCGCTGAACGACCACTTCGACGTGGGGCCGCGGGACCGCGGCCTGGCACTGGCGGACCTGGACTTCGACATGTCCGTCTACGACCTCTTCGCCCCCCTGTCCGCGGGGGGCTCGGTGGTCCTCATCGGAGACGAGTCCCGCCGCGACGCCCACCACTGGGTCACGATGATCCGTCAGCACGGGGTCACGCTCCTGAACTGCGTGCCCGCTCTGCTCGACATGGTGCTGACCGCCGCCGAGTCGCGTCCCGAGGGCCTCGGCGACCAGCTGCGGTTCGTGCTGCTCGGCGGTGACTGGGTCGGTCTCGACCAGCCCGCGCGCCTGCGCGCCCTGGTCCCCGGCGCCCGGTTCACCGCCCTGGGCGGGATGACCGAGGCCGCCGTGCACTCCACGGTGTTCGAGGTCGACCGGGTCGACCCCTCCTGGGCCTCGATCCCGTGGGGGAAGCCGCTGCCCAACATGCGCGCCCGGGTCGTGGACCACCGCGGCCGCGACCGCCCCGACTGGGTGGCGGGCGAGCTGTGGGTCAGCGGCGCGGGACTGGCGAGCGGCTACCGCGGCGACCCCGAGCGCACCGCCGACAAGTTCGTGACCGACCGGGGACGCCGGTGGTACCGCACCGGAGACCGTGCGCGCTACCGGTCCGACGGCGTCCTGGAATTCCTCGGCCGCGCCGACCACCAGGTGAAACTACGCGGACACCGCATCGAACTGGGCGAGGTCGAGGCGGCCGCCGCCTCGTGTCCGGTGGTCGGGGCCGCGGTCGCGCTCGTCACGGGTACGCCGCGCAGGCTCGCCCTGGTGGCGGCCGGGGCGACGGGCCCGGCGGCCGAGGCGGAGCTCCGCGCCGCTTTGGAGCGCAACCTCCCCTCCTACATGGTCCCCTCCCAGACCGTGCTGGTGGACGAGCTCCCCCTGACCGCCAACGGCAAGCTCGACCGGCGGCGCGCCGAGGCGCTGACGGCGGCCGCGACCGGCCGCGCGTCCGAGGGCGACCCCGCCGAGGACCGGTCCCCGCGGGGGTGGGCCGAGACCGTGGTGGCCGAGGTCTGGGGCGAACTCCTGGGCGTCGGGGCCGTCCGGCGCGACGACGGGTTCTTCGCCCTGGGCGGTGACTCGCTGCTGGCGACCCGGATGATCGGCGCCCTGCGGGAACGGGGCGTGGGCGGCGCGCGGGTCGCGCGCCTGTTCGCCTCGCCCGCGCTGGCCGACTTCGCCGCCACGCTCACCCGGCGGGAACCGTCGACCGACGCTGCCCTGGGGGAGGGCGACCCGGCCAACCGCCACGAGCCCTTCCCGATGACCGACGTCCAGAGGGCGTTCTGGATCGGGCGCGACAGCAGACTCTCCCTCGGGGGCGTGGGCACCTACCACTACAGCGAGTTCGACGGCGCCGACTTCGACCTCGACCGCTTCGAACGCGTCTGGGCGGCCCTGGTGGACCGGCACGAGATGCTTCGCGCCGTCTTCGACGAGGACGGAAGGCAGCGCATCCTGCCGCAGGCGCCACCGGTCACGGTGACGGTCACGGAGGTCGACTCCGAGGAGGAGGCGGCGAAGGTCCTGGCCGGGCTGCGCGAGGAGTCCTCCCACCTGAGCATCGACCTGACCCGGTGGCCCCTGTTCGAACTGCGGGCGGTGCGCTACCCCGGCGGCGGCGCGACGCGCACGCGCCTGGCGATCGGACTCGACTACATCGTCCTCGACGCCGCGTCCATCATCGCCCTGTACGGGGAGCTCGACCGGCTCTACAGCGACCCCGAGGCGGAGCTGGAGCCGATCGACGTCTCCTTCCGCGACTACGTCCTGCACTCCGAACCCGACCCCGACGCGGTCGAGCAGGCGCGCCGGCACTGGACGCGCCGACTCCAGACGCTGCCCCCGGCACCCGCGCTCCCGCTGGTCGCCGACCCCTCCACGGTGGAGCACCCCCGCTTCACCCGGCGCCAGCGCCCCTTCCACGCGAAGTCGTGGGAGGCGGTCACCGACAAGGCCCGGGCACACGGTCTGACACCGTCGGTCGTCCTGCTCACCTGCTACGCCGAGGTCCTGTCGGCGTGGAGCGACCACCCGGACGTGGCGGTCAACCTCACCCTGTTCAACAGGCAGCCGGTCCACCCCCGCATCGACCTGATCATGGGCGACTTCACCTCGGTCTCCCTGCTCGGATACGAGCCGCGCCCCGGGGAGCCCTGGTCGGACGCCGCCCACCGCCTCCAGCGCGTCATGAGCGAGGACCTCGACAACCGCGAGGCCTCCGTGACCTGGCTGCTCCAGGAGCTCGCCAAGCGCACCGGCGCGGTCGACGCGGCCATGCCCGTGGTCTTCAGCAGCTCCGTCGGAGTGGGCGACCGCACCGTCAAGGACCTCTCCGACGGCTTCCCCGAGAAGGTGTGGGGCATCTCCCAGACCCCGCAGGTGCTCCTGGACAACCAGGTCACCGAGTCCCACGGCGGTGTCATGGTCACCTGGGACGCCATCGAGGAGCTGTTCCGTCCCGGCGTGCTCGACTCCATGTTCGACGCCTACAACGCGATGCTGGCCTGGCTGGCCGAGAACGACTGGGACACGGCCGCCCCGCCGGTGCTGCCGCGCGCCCAGGCGGACCTGCGGCTCAGCGCTCGGGGCGCCGTCCCCGCCGTCCCGGAGGGCACCCTCCACGGCGAGGTCCTGCGTCGGGCGCAGGAGCGGCCGGACCTGCCCGCCGTCCTCGGACCACCGGAGCACGAACCCCTCACCTACGGCGGGCTCGCCGCGCGGGCGGCCCGGGTCGCGGGCGGCCTGGCCGAGCGGGGCGTGGGCCCCGGCGACGTCGTCGCCGTCGCCCTGCCCTCCGGAGCCGACCGGGTCGTCGCGATCCTGGGAGTGCTCTCCGTCGGCGCGGCCTACCTGCTGACCGACCCGGGGGAGCCCCGAGCGCGGCGCGAGTACGGCCAGCGGGCGGCCGGGGCCCGTACCGTGATCGTCGGACCCGGGCGCGCGGACGGCCCGGACCGGGCCGACATCGGGGACCTGACCGCCGCCGAACCCCTGCGGGGCGCGGTCGCCGCCGACCCCGGAGCACCGGCCTACGTCACCGTCGGAGCCGGTCAGGACGGGGCGGACCCCGCCGTCGAGTTCGTCGAGCACCGGTCCGCGGCGGCGACGATCGCGGCGGTACGTGAGAGGTTCGGCGTCGACGCGCGGGACCGGGTGCTGGCGGTCGACCCCCCGGCGGCCGGAGTGGACGCGTTCACCGTGTTCGGTCCGCTCGGCGTCGGCGGCGCACTCGTGTGCCCCGGCCCCGAGTGGACGGGCGACCCGCACACCGCGGTCGCGCTGGCCGCCGAGCACGGCGCGACGGTGTGGAACGGCCCGCCGATGCTGCTCGACGAGTTGATCGCGGCGGCCTCGACCGCGGAGGGGGCGCCGCTGCGAGGCCTTCGCCTGGCGCTCGTCTCCGGCGACCGGGTGAGCACCGGCCTGCCCGAGCGCCTGCGCGGGGCCACCGGCGGTGGAGGCGCGCTCGTGGCGCTGTACGGCGGCCGCGGTGTCTCCGGCTGGGCGAGCGCCGTCGAGCTCGACGGCGGTGCCGACCGCTCCGCGCCGTCCGGGACGCCCCTGCCGGGCCACCGGTTGCGCGTCGTGGACTCCGCGGGCCGCGAATGCCCCGACCAGGTGATCGGCGACCTCTGGATCGGCGGTCCCGCCGACCAGTCCGGCCGCCTCCGCCCGGCGGGCGTCCGGGCCCGGTACCTGCCGGACGGCACGGTCGGGTTCCTCGGCCCCGAGCCGCAGGCCGTGCTCAGCGGCCGCCGCGTCGACCTCGGCGCCGTCGAGAGCGCGGTCGAGTCGCACCCGGGCGTCGTCCACGCGGCGGTGGTCACGGTGGGGGAGGGACGTGAACGGCGGCTCCACGCCTTCATGGCGACCGCCGACGGCGAGGAGGCGGACGGTCTCTCCCGGCACCTGGCCGACCTGTTGCCCCCCTTCGCCGTGCCGGCCCGAATCACCCGGCTGCCCCGCCTGCCCCTGACCGCCGCGGGCGCCGTCGACCGCGGGGCGCTGGCCGAGGCGGCCGTCACCGAGGAGCACGCCGCCTCGGGTCCGCCCACGGGGGAGACCGAGGTCCGGATCGCCGCCTTGTGGACCGGGCTCCTGGGCGCGCGGGCCGACCACCGCTACGCCGACTTCTTCGCCGCCGGCGGCGACAGCCTGAGCGCGCTGCGCCTGGTCACGGCCACGGGCGAGGAGTTCGGCGTCGAGATCTCGGTCCGTTCGTTCCTCACCGCATCCACCCTCGCCGACCTGGCACGACAGGTCGACCACGCCCTCGCCTCCCGCGACGACGAAGAAAGCGGAGTCCTGTGAACGCCCATCAGATCGTTTCCGAAATGGAGAAGGACGGCATCCGGCTCTGGGAGGACGGCGGTGCCCTGCGGTTCCGAGCCCCCAAGGGCGTGCTGACCGAGGAGCGCAAGGCCCTGCTGCGCGAGAACCGCGCCGACGTCCTCTCCCACCTGACCGCGCGCCGCCGCGCCGCCCGGATCACCCCCGCTCCCCAGGAGGCCCACACCCCCTTCCCGCTCACCGACATCCAGGCCGCCTACCTGGTCGGCCGCGGCAGCGCCTACGGGTACGGCGGAGTGGCCTGCCACGTCTACGTGGAACTCTCCTTCCCGGCCGACACCGACCCGCGGCGGCTCCAGGACTCCTGGTGGTCCGTGGTGCGCCGCCACGGCATGCTGCGCGCGGTGGTCCACCCCGACGGTTTCCAGGAAGTGCTTCCGCGGATCCCGGAGGAGCCGGTGCCTACCGCCGACCTGCGCGGCGCCGCCCCCGCCGAGGTCGAGGCGCGCGTGGACCTGGTGCGTCGCGAGCTGGCCTCCAGGGTTCCCCCCACCGACGTGCCGCCGCTGTTCGAGCTGCGCATGACGCGCTGCGACGACGAACTCATCCTGCACCTGTCGATCGACCAGCTCATCGTCGACTACGCCAGCCTGCTGCTGGTCCTGTCCGAGCTGGAGGACACGTACCACGGCCGGGAGGGCGAGACCCCGGAGATCGGGTTCCGCGACTACGTCCTGGCGCGCCGCAACCAGACCCTGACCGGCGAGTACGACCGGGCACGCGACTACTGGACCCGGCGGCTGCCCACCCTGCCCCCCGCGCCCGACCTGCCGCTGCCCGCGGACGGCGGGCGGGTCGGCGCCTTCCGGCGCTTCGAGGAGGTGCTGAGCGCCGAGCAGCGCGCGTCCTTCGAAGCCAACGCCGTCCGCGCGGGCGTCACCGCCTCGGCCGCCGCGATGGCCGCCTACGCCGAGGTGCTGGGCCGCTGGAGCCGCAGTCCCCGGTTCACGCTCAACGTCCCCACCTTCACCCGCCTGCCCCTGCACGCCGACGTCGACCGCCTCGTGGGGGACTTCACCTCCGTCGAGCTCCTCGCCGTCGACCTGCGGCCCGCGCAGACGTTCGCCGAACGCGCCGCCACCCTGCGCGACACCCTGCTGGAGGACCTGGAGCACTCCCTGTACACCGGGAGCCAGGTCCTGGCAGACCTCACCCGTCGCAGCGACGGCGACACCGTGCTCATGCCGGTCGTGTTCACCAGCACGCTCGGCTCCGCGGCGGCCCGCCGCCCCGCGGCCGCGATCCGCCACGCCCAGACCCAGACCCCCCAGGTCTGGCTCGACTGCCAGGTCATGGAACGCGCCGACGAACTCGCCCTGAGCTGGGACGTCCGCGAAGGCGTCTTGGGCGGCGACACCGCCGCCGACCTCTTCGCCGCCTTCGCCGCCCTCATGACCCGCCTCGCGGAGGACCCGGACGCCTGGAACGAGGCGGCCCGCGTCGAGCTGCCCGAAGCCACCCGCGCCGTCCGCGAGCGGGTCAACGACACCACCGCCCCGGTGCCGCGCGCCCTGCTCCAGGACGGGGTGCTCGCGGCGGCCGAGCGCGACCCCCGGCGCGTCGCCGTCATCGACCGGGACCGCTCGCTGACCTACGGCGAGCTGGTCGCGCACGCGACGGCTGTCGCACGGGCGCTGGGCGCCAGCGGCGTCGGCGCTGGCGACCTCGTCGCGATCACGATGGAGAAGGGGTGGGAGCAGGTCGCCGGTGTCCTGGGCACCCTGCTCGCGGGAGCCGCCTACCTCCCCCTGGACACCACACAGCCGCCGCAGCGCCGCGCGGCGATCCTCGCCGACGCCGGTACCTCGGTGGTCCTGACCCAGTCCTGGCTGGCGGATGAGGGCGAGTGGCCCCCGGGGTGCAGGGCCGTCGCCGTCGACGGCCTGCCTCCCGTGCCCGGTCCCGCGCCGCGGCCCGACACCGGACCCGACGACCTGGCCTACGTCATCTACACCTCGGGGTCGACCGGAGCGCCCAAGGGCGTCATGATCAGCCACGCCGCGGCGTTGAACACGATCACCGACGTCAACCGCAGGTTCGGCGTGACCGCCGACGACCGCGTCCTCGCGCTGGCCCAGCTCGGCTTCGACCTGTCCGTCTACGACGTCTTCGGCCCGCTGGCGGTGGGGGCGGCCGTGGTGCTGCCGGACCCCGCGCGCCGCGGTGACCCCTCCGAGTGGATCGAGACCGTCCGGAACAGGCGGGTCACGTTCTGGAACTCGGTACCGGGACAGCTCCAGATGGTGCACGACTACCTGCGCGCCGACGACCCGCCCCTGCCGTCCCTGCGCGTCGCGCTGCTGTCCGGGGACTGGATTCCCACCGCCCTGCCCGAGGCCGTGCGGTCCTGGGCCCCGAACATGGCGGTGCACAGTCTCGGCGGGGCCACCGAGGCCTCCATCTGGTCCATCCACTACCCGATCGACCGGGTCGACCCCTCCTGGCGCAGCATCCCCTACGGCAGGCCGATGGACAACCAGACGTTCCACGTCCTCGACACGGCGCTGCGCCCCTGCCCCGACCTGGTCGTCGGCGAGCTGTACATCGGAGGCGTCGGACTGGCGCAGGGCTACTTCGGCGACCAGGAGCGGACCGAGGCCCGGTTCATCCGGCACCCGGAAACCGGGGAGCGCCTCTACCGCACCGGTGACATGGGCCGCTACTGGCCCGACGGGGTGATCGAGTTCCTCGGACGCGAGGACCAGCAGGTCAAGATCCGCGGTTACCGGATCGAACTCGGCGACGTCCAGGCGGCGGTGGAGTCGCTGCCCGAGGTGGGCGCCGCCGCGGTCGTGCTCACCGGCGGACGCGGCACCGCGCCCACGGGCGCGGGACAGAGCCTGACGGCCTTCGTCGAACCCGCCCGCCTGGACACCCCCCTCCCCGTCCCCGAGACGCTGGTCCCCGCCGTCCGCGAGGCCGGCCAGGAGGTCGGGCGGCGGGTGGACACCGCGGGGCTCGCCGCGTTCCGTGCCGCGCTCAGCGAGGCGGCCGCGGCGTCCGTCGCCGACACGCTCGCGCCGGTGTTCGCCGACGGCGGCGCGTACTCACCGGAAGAGGTGTCCGACGCTCTTGGAGCGGCCCCCGCACGCCACCGGCTGGTACGGCGCTGGCTTGACGGGCTCGTCACCGCCGGTCTCCTGGAGCGCACGCCCCAGGGGAAGCTGAGCGGACTGCGGGCCCCCGGCGCGCAGGCCACCGCCCGCGCCTGGGCCGAGGCCGCCCGGCTCGAGGGCAAGGCGGGGTGGAGCACCGAGCTGTTCGCCACGGTGCGCTCCAGCGCCGAGCACCTGTCCGACCTGATCGCCGGCCGTGAGGAGGCGGCGGCCCGGCCGTTCTCCGGAGCCGACCCGCGGGCGCTGACCGCCGCCTACGCCGAGAACGCGGGCTCCTCGGCACTGCGTTCGGTCCTGGCCGCCGCGGCCGCCGAGATCGCCCGGACCCGCGACACCTCGGACCCGCTGCGGGTCATGGAGGTCGGACTGCGCGGCGGCGGAGTGGCCGCCGACCTGCTGTCCGCCCTCTCCGACCACCCGGTCGACTACCTGGCGACCGACGGGTCGGCCCAGAACCGCTCCGCGTTCGAGCGGAACTTCTCCGACGACCCCCGGGTGCGCTGCGCGGCCTTCGACCCCGCGCAGGACCCGGCCGAGCAGGGACTGGCACGCAACTCCGTCGACCTGCTGGTCTGCGTCGGCGTCCTGGACAACCTCCCCGACGCGCACGCCGCCCTGGACCGGCTCTCCGCCCTGGTCGCGCCGGGCGGGTGGATGCTCCTGCTGGCCAACACCGATGACGACGACTACGCGCTCCGCGTCTCCGCGGAGTTCACGGCCGAGCACGCGGGGCCGTTCACCGACGCCCGCCGGGAGCGGGAGCAGACCTTCCTCCGCCACGACCAGTGGCGGGAACTGCTCGACGACAGCGACAGCGGCCGCCGGCTCGCCGCGGAGTTCCCCGAGGACCCCGAAACGGCCCGGGCCTTCGGCCAGCACCTGTACCTGGTCCAGGCCAAACCGGCGCAGGCCCCGGTGGCGGTGGAAGCACTGACGCGCCGCAGCCACGAGCTGCTCCCCGAGTACTCGGTGCCCGCGCACTGGGAGATCGTCGACGCCCTGCCGAGAACGGAGAACGGCAAACTGGACCGCGGCGCGCTGGAGAAGCGGTCGCTCCAGCTGGGAACCGGTTCCGCGGAGGAGGCCGGTGACCAGACGCCCCGCGACGACCTCGAACGCGCCCTGGCGGACCTGTGGGCCGAGCTGCTCGAAACGGAGCGCATCGGACGCGACGACGACCTCTTCGCGCTGGGCGGTGACTCGCTGCTGGTGGCCCGGATCGTCGGGCGGTTGCGCGACGGGCTGGCCGGGCACGAATGGGACCTGGAGTGGGAGGTCGTCCTGCGCCACCTGCTGCGCCGGCCGACCATCGCGGGCCTGGCGGCCTACCTGCGCGAACTCTCCGCCCCCGAAGCGGAGGAGGAGGCCGAGAACTCGCCGCTGGTGGAGTTGATCGCGCCCCGGCCCGGCGCCCCGGTGACCGTGCTCGTGCACGCCGGAACGGGGACCCTGCTGCCGTACCGGCCCCTGGTCACCCGGCTCCGCGCCCGTTCCGCCGAAGGACACGGGCTGGTGGGCCTGGAGCTGCCGTCACCCGAGGACTTCCGCAACGCCGACCCGAACGGGCTCATCGACCGTACGGCCGCCGAGTACGTACGCGCCCTGGTCGACGCCGGGCACACGCGGGTCGACGTCGTCGGCTACTGCGTGGGCGGGGTCATCGCCACCGAGGTGGCCCGCGGGCTCGCCGAGGCCGGTGCCACCGTCCGGAGCCTCACGGTCATCAGCAGTCACAGCCCGACCTTCCGTATCGACGACGAACTGCTCTCCGAGTACTCCTTCTCGCTCATGATGGGCATGGACCAGGCCAGTATCGGGTTCCCCGCCGACTCCGACCGCGTCGGCCAGGCGGTCTCCTCCCTGCTCGACCGTTCTCCGGAGGCCGTCCTGGACGGCGCGATCGCCGATCTGGACGGGGAGTTCGCCGATGTCGGGGCCTCCTTCGAGGCCTTGGAGGCGCTGCCCAGGATGGCCCGGGTGAAGCGCATGTGCGAGGCGCTGCCGCCCGAGCTCGCCGACACCTACCAGCCCGAGGGCCTGCTGCGGGCGCTGCGCACCTACCAGCAGAGCATCTTCGCGCTGAGCCGGCACCGGGCCGAACCCTACGCGGGCGACATCACCTTCCTGCGGCACAACGGCGCCTACCCCTTCCCGGGAAGCGCCGACACCATCGCCGACCACTGGGCGCGCATCTGCCTCGGCGAGCTGCGCACCCGCGACATCCCCGGCGAGCACTTCACCTGCATGACGGGTCAGAACGTCCCCACCGTGGACGGCCACCTGCACGAGATCATCGAAGGGAAGACGTCATGATCGGCCTCATCGGCGCCTCGGGCGCGGTCGGTCGCCACACCGCCGCCGCCCTGGCCGGAGCGGGCGTGGGCCCGCTGCGCCTGGGCGCCCGGCGTCCCTCCGCCGTCCCCCCGGGCCCCTGGCCCGAGGGCAGCGAGACCGTCGGGGTCGACGCCCTGGACCCCTCCTCGCTCGCCCGGTTCAGCGCGGGCTGCGCCCTGGTGGTCAACTGCGCCGGGCCGAGCTACCTGCTCAAGGACACCGTCGTGCGGGCCGGGCTGGCCGCGGGCGCCGACGTCGTCGACGTCCTGGGGGACGACCCCGTCCACGAGTCCCTGACGGAGTCGGGCGGGGTCGGGCCGGACCGCTGCGTCGTCCTGTCGGCCGGGACCGTCCCCGGCCTGGCCGGTCTCATCCCCCCCTGGCTCGCCGGAGCCGACCCCGCGAAGGGGCCGGCGCGCAGGATGACCGGCTACGCCGGCGGACTGGAACACGCGACCGAGAGCGTGGCGGCCGACATCGTCCTCTCCCTCGACACCGGCGGGTCCGGCGGAGAGCGCTTCGGCCGCCCCCTGGCTGCCTGGCGGCACGGCCGCCGCGCCGACAGGGCCCTGCGGGTGGTCGAGGGGGCCGAGGCGCCCTACTTCCCCCACCGGGTCACCCTGCACCCGCTCCTGACCGCCGAGGTGGAGCGCCTGGCCGCGCGGATGGGCCTGGCCGAGGCCGACTGGTACAACGTCTTCCCCGGAACGCGGGTGCGCGAACTGTTCACCGCGCTGCCGACACTGCCCATGCACACCGCCGGGGAGCGTGCCGCGGTGACCGAGCGCATCCGGCGCGCCGCCGAGGTCGACGCCGCGGGCAGCGTGCCCTACTACCGCCTGGTGTTCGGCCTCTCGGGGCGGGAGTGGGCGCGCACCTGCGTCGTGTACAGCGAGAGCAGCTACCGGCTCACCGGCGCGGTCGCGGCGCTCGCGGTCCTGGACGTCCTGGCCGGCCGTATCGGCAGGGGGCTGCACTACGCCGCGGAGGCGATGGACCCGCAGGCCACGGTGGCGGCGCTCAGCGCCGACGGGGACGCGGAGTTCGCGGTCCACGAGCACGCCGCCGCGCTGCCCGCCCCCCGGGACGCGGACGCCGCCGTCGAGGACGGTGCCCTGTGAGCCCCCGCGCGCCGCTGCGCGCCGTCGTCTGCGGTACGAACTTCGGCCGCCTCTACGTCGACGCCGTCCAGCGCCACCCGGGGTTCACCCTGGCGGGGATCCTCTCCACCGGCAGCCGCTACTCCCGGGAACTGGCCGAACGGCACGGCGTGCCCTGCCACACCGCCCCGGAGGAGCTGCCCGACGACATCGACGCCGCCTTCGTGGCTGTCCCCGCGGCGGTCATGGGCGGCAGGGGCTCGGAGCTCGCGCGCACCCTGCTGGACAGGGGGGTGCACGTGCTCCAGGAGCACCCTCTGCACCCCGACGAGCTGTCGGAGTCCCTTCGCGCGGCCCGGCGGGCCGGCCGGCAGTTCCGGGTCAACACCCACTACCCGCACGTGGCCCCGGTGCGCGGCTTCATCGAGGCGGCCGGCAGACTGAGGAGGCTCCAGCGCGTCCTGTTCGTCGACGCGGCGGCCCCGGTCCACGTCCTGGCCCCCCTGATCGACATCCTGGCCCGGGCCCTGGGCGGTACGCGCCCCTGGCGGCTGGGCGACCCGGCTCCGGTTCCCGGGGACGTCGCCGCGGCGGCGAACGGCGAGGCGCCGTTGAGGCTGCTGCACGGCGCCATCGCCGGAGCCCCGCTGACGCTGCGGGTGCACAACCAGCTCCACCCCGGCGACCGCGACAACCACTCCCTCTTCTGGCACCGCGTGGCGGTGGGCACCGAAGGGGGTGTCCTGACCCTGGCCGACACGCACGGCCCCGTGCTGTGGCACCCGCGGGTGCACTCCCCCCGCGACTCCGGGCACCGGTTGGTGTTCACGCCGGGGGCCGGAGCCGAGGCGCTCCGGCTGCCCGCGTCGGCGGTCCTGGACCGGGCGGACCCGCCGCCCCGGATCTCCGACATCTTCTCGGAGCTGTGGCCCGCGGCGATCGGCGAGGCCCTCGACGGCTTCGCCGCGGCGATCGCCGCGGGCGGGGACCCGCTCCGGTCGGCCCAGCACGACCTCGCGGTCTTCGCGGTCTGGCGGGACCTGATGGCCCGTCTGGGGCCACCGGAGCTGATCCGCCCCGCCGAGCCCGAACCCCTGGCGCCCGCCGTGCTCGCGGGACCCGGCGCCCCGGGCACGGCGGGGTCCGCCGGTCCCGGGCCCGAGGGGGCACGCCCGGCCCCCGCCGGTGGACCGGCCCGCCCGCACGCGGCGGACCTTT
Organism: Nocardiopsis akebiae; assembly: GCF_018316795.1. NCBI lineage: Bacteria > Bacillati > Actinomycetota > Actinomycetes > Streptosporangiales > Nocardiopsidaceae > Nocardiopsis > Nocardiopsis akebiae. The sequence goes on along the minus strand of NZ_CP074132.1, from coordinate 4,806,224 downwards.
CGGACTACAACGAGGCCGCGGAGTTCTTCGACCTCGGCGCGCGCGAGCACACCGCCCGCACCGGCCCCGCCGTCGTCGCGTGCCTTGCGGGGATCGATCCGGGCGCCGGGCCCCTGGTGGACATCGGCGCGGGCAGCGGACTGGTCACCCGGCAGGTCGCGGCGGCCCACCCCGACTGCCGCCTGATCGCCACCGAACCCGCCGCGGGGATGCGCGCCCTGCTCACGGCCCGGGTCGGCGACGACCCCGGGCTCGCGCGGAGGGTGACCGTCCTGCCCCACGCCGCGGAGCGCCTGCTGGAGCCGGGAGTCCTCCCCGAACGGCTGTCCGGGGTCGTGCTCTGCGGTGTGCTGGGCCACCTCGAACCCGAACTGCGCCGCGAACTCCTGCTGGGGCTGGCCCGGCGCATGGCGCCCGGGGCACCGATCGTGGTCGAGCTGACGGGGATGCGCGAGCCCACGACGATCCGCCCGACCCTCCTGCGCCACGCCGAGCTCGGCGACCAGCGGTACGAGTGGTGGATGTCCGGGGAACCGGACGGTCCGGGCCGGATGCGCCTCGACACCGAGTGGCGCGTCCTCCGCGGGGGCGAGCCCGTCCGCGAGGTCCGGGAGCAGTACCTCTGGTACACGCTGGAGCTGACCCAGCTCGCCCGGGAGTGCGGCCTGCGCCTCACTCCGCCGCCCGAGCCCCACGCCGCGAGCGTGCCCTACCTGGGTACGCTCACGGCGCCGGGGGACGGTCCGGTCACCACGTGACGAGCACCCGTTCCGGTCCGAAGGCGATTCCGTCGTGACGAAAGCGAACCGACGAGAACGGCTCGGCCGCCCGCAACCCGGGCATCCGGTCGACCAGGGTGCCGATGGCGACACCCAGTTCGAGGCGGGCGATGTTCTGGCCGACGCACTGGTGGATCCCGTAGCTGAACGCCACGTGGGTCCTGCCGGTGCGGTCGAAGTCGATCCGCCCGGGGTCGGGGAACACCGCGGGGTCGTGGTCTGCCGCCGCCAGCAGCGGGATGATCCCGTCGCCGGCGGGGATCACGGTCCCGCCGACCTCGATGTCCTCGGTCGCCGTGCGCAGCGCGATGGAGTCGCCCACGGACAGCGCCCGCAGGAGTTCCTCGACCGCCTGCGGGAGCACCGCGGGGTCGCGCCGCAGCCGGTCGAGCAGGTCCGGGCGTTGCAGCAGTGCGAGCACGCTCAGCGCGATCTGGTTGGTGGTGGTCTCCCAGCCCGCGACGATGAGGATGCTGATCGTGGTCACCAGTTCCTGCCGGGTCAGCCCGCCCGACCGCAGCCGCTCGTGGACCAGTCGGCTCAGCAGGTCCTCACCGGGGTGGTCCTCCTTGGCGCGCACGGCCTCCTCCACCACGGCGCCCAGGGCGCCGATGCCCTCGCTGGCGCCCTCGGCGGTGCTGCCGCCCCCGCCGAAGACCTGCGAGCCCAGGGTCTCGGTGACGCGCCGGAACAGCTGGTCGCCGCGGCGCAGACCGATCAGCTCGCACATGACGGTGCTGGAGACCACGTGGGCGAAATGGGTCACCAGATCGGCCGGCGGTCCGTAGTTCAGCAATTCGTCGATTCGGTCGTCGACGATCCGCTGGATGTCACGGCGCATCCGCCGGGCCTTGCGGACCGTCATCTCGGCCAGCAGCATCCGGCGGAACCGGGAGTGCTCGGGCGGGTCCATCCGGATGAACGGCGTCGTCTTCGTACCGGCCTCCTGTTCGCCCTCCACCAGTGCGGGGAAACCGGGACGGCGGATGTCCGCGCTCACGCGGGGGTCGGCGAGTACCGCGCGGACCTCCTGGTATCCGGTGACGACCCAGGCCGTGCGGCCGGTCGGTAGGCGCACCCGCGCCACGGGCCCCCGCTCGCGCAGGTCGGCGTAGGCGCCCGGTGCCGAGAACGGGCACTCGCGTGGCATGGGAAAACCCGGAAGCCTCGCGACGTCGGCGTCGGACATACGCGCACCAGCCCTTCTGTGCAGGGTTCAAAAACGGCAGGAAAAATCGGGGAAAAGGGGAATCCGACCGATCTTCACTGATAACTTTACAACGCGCGGATCCGATTTCCAACCCGATTGGAAATCTGCTGTCCGAGACCGATGTCACCGGTTCCGCCAATGGCGGCGCCATTAAAAGCCATTCTATTTTCATCGGAAGATATCGCGAGGAGTGGAATTCCCATGGACCTGCGGCATCCGCCCATCAGCCCGTGGCTGCGCCGGCCCCAGCACCGCCCGCGCGCGGACGTGCGGCTCGTCTGCCTGCCCCACGCAGGGGGGTCGGCTTCCTCGCTGCGGCCGTGGCAGTACCTGCTGCCACCCGGCATCGAGGCGTTGTCCGTGCAGTACCCCGGGCGCGAGGACCGGTTCGGCGATCCCATGGTCGACACGATGTCCGAGGTCGTCGACTCGGTCGTGGACGCGCTCGACCCCCTCCTGGACCGCCCCTACGCGCTCCTGGGCCACAGCATGGGAAGCGCCGTGGCCTACGAGGTGGCCGTGGAGGCGCGTCGGAGGGCCATCCCGGCCCCGGTCCGGCTGTTCGCTTCGGGGCGGCCCGCGCCCCACCACGTCAGGCCCGGGGACGTCCACCTGCGCGACGACGAGCAGCTGGCGGCCGACCTGACCCGGCTGGGCGGCACCCCGCCCGAGGTCCTGGCCGACGAGGAGCTGCGGACCGCGGTCCTGCGCTACGTGCGCAACGACTACCGGCTGATCGAGACCTACCGGCCCACGCGGGCGGAACCGCTCGACATGCCCGTGCACGTCTTCGTCGGCGCACAGGACCCGGAGTGCTCCGAGGAGGCCGCGGCGACCTGGCGGACCACGACGACCGCTGAGGTCACGACCGAGGTGTTCCCGGGCGGCCACTTCTTCCTCGCGCAACAGCGCCGTCCGGTCGCGGCGGCCGTCGCCCGGGCCCTGGGACACGCACCGACCGAGACGCCACCCGCCTGGCCCAGCACACCCTGACGCCACTACGACGAGGGAGATCACCATGGTCGCCGACTACTACACGGCCTCGGCCGAGTTCTACGAGATGGTCGCGGCACGCCATGTGCGCACCAGTGCCGGACCGCTGCGCGAGGCGCTGGCCGGGGTCGTCCCCGGCACCGGCCCCGTCGTCGAGATCGGAGCCGGAACCGGCCGCATAACCGAAGTGATCGCGAAGGCCCTGCCGAGTGCCCCGATCATCGCCGCGGAACCGTCCACCCCCATGCGGGCGATGCTCACCAGCCGGGTCGTCGGCGACGACGACCTGCGCCGACGCGTGACCATCAGCGCCGAACCCGCCCAACGCCTGCGGCTGCCCGACCGGGTCGGCGCGGTGGTCGTCTTCGGAGTGGTCGGTCACCTGACCAGGGACGAGAGGCTGGCGCTGTGGCGCCGACTGAGGGCACACGTCCCGCCGGGCGCGCCGGTCGTCGTGGAACTCATGGGCACCGGTTCCGCCAGAGCCGTTCCCCCCTTCCGCATGCTGCGGGAGCGCATCGGCGAGCAGACCTACGAATGGTGGACGCGGGCCGAACCCGTCGAGGGCGCCCGGACCGAGGTCCTTCGGTGGGAGACCACCTGGAAGGTCCTCCGCGGTGACACGCTGGTGCGCAGCACCAGCGACACCTACGTGTGGGAGAACCTCAGCATCGCCGGGCTCGCGGAGGAGGCCGGTATGACCGGGCGTCTGGTCGGCGAGCCCGGCCTGCCCGGAGCCCCCGAGGTCGGCGTTCTCACCTTTCCGGAGCCCGACCGGGACCGCTGACCGGTCCCGTCGGCGGTCCGCCCCGTACTCCGGGGCGGGCCGAGCCGCCCGCTTCGCCCGACGCGAGAAGTCCACTCCGACCGGCCCCTCCTCCCGTCCCGGGCGAGGGGCCGCGTCCCGGCCCGGCCTGTCTCCTGCGCTCCCGCAGCCTCACCGCCTTCGGCGGCACTTCATGAGAAACAGCGCCGGATGCACACGATAGGCGCGTTCCGGCGGGGTAGGTGCACAGGCGCCCCTGCCCCCCGGCTCCCCAGGAGAAGGTCTCCCGCGACGCCGCTCCCACCGGTGCCCGCGACCCCCTGCGGGGCCGCACGCGCCGCCCGAACAGGGCGGCGCCAGACCCTTGACACACCGGTGCTTGTGCAAGATGGTTGCTTACCTTGATGGTTAATGTTTGGTTCCGTGGAAAAATGTGGGGAATGGTCCTCATGTGCACGGCGCACATGCGTGAACGGAGTAAGAACATGGGCGCACCCCGTCCTGAGGTGAAGACACGGGTACCGGTTCGCGACGCCGCGTCCTTCGTCGCCCGAGATCCGGTGCCGACCCGCGCGCATCACGTCCGAAGGTGTGAACAGGCCTGCCAAGGAGGGGCCGCCGCGTCGAGGGAGGACCAGCCGACGTGACCGTGCTAGCACAGGACTCCCTGCGTCTGGACGCCAACGCCGTCGACTACACCCTGCTCGCTGTGTACTTCGCGTTCGTGCTGGGCATCGGCTTCATCGCCCGGCGTTCGGTCTCCAACAGCCTCGACTTCTTCCTGTCGGGGCGTTCCCTGCCCGCCTGGGTGACGGGTCTGGCCTTCATCGCGGCCAACCTCGGCGCCATCGAGATCATCGGCATGTCGGCCAACGGCGCCAACTACGGCATGCCGACCATGCACTACTTCTGGATCGGCGCCGTCCCGGCGATGCTGTTCCTGGGCCTGGTCATGATGCCGTTCTACTACGGCTCCAAGGTCCGCAGCGTCCCCGAGTTCATGCTCCGACGCTTCGGCACCGCCGCCCACCTGCTCAACGGGATCAGCTTCGCGGTCGCCCAGATCCTGATCGCGGGCGTCAACCTCTTCCTGCTGGCGACCATCGTGGACGCGCTGCTGGGCTGGCCCCTGTGGCTGTCGCTCCTGGTGGCCGCCGCCATCGTCCTCAGCTACACCGCGCTGGGCGGGCTCTCCGCGGCCATCTACAACGAGGTGCTCCAGTTCTTCGTCATCGTCGCGGCGCTGCTGCCGCTGACCCTGGCCGGACTGAACCGGGTCGGCGGCTGGTCGGGCCTGGTGGAGGAGGTCACCGCCTCGCCGCAGGGAGCCGAACAGCTCTCCGCCTGGCCGGGCAACGCGCTGACCGGTTTCGGCGACAGCTTCCTGAGCGTCCTCGGCATCGTCTTCGGCCTCGGCTTCGTGCTCGCGTTCGGCTACTGGACGACGAACTTCGTCGAGGTGCAGCGCGCCATGGCCTCCAAGAGCATGTCGGCCGCGATGCGCACCCCCATCATCGGCGCCTTCCCCAAGCTGTTCATCCCGTTCATCGTCATCATCCCCGGGATGATCGCGGGCGTGAGCGTCTCGGAGATGGTCCAGCTCAAGGCCGGTGAGAACCCCGGCGTCGACTACAACGACGCGATCCTGCTGCTGATGCGCGACGTGCTGCCCAACGGTCTGCTGGGCGTGGCCCTGGCCGGTCTGCTCGCGTCGTTCATGGCCGGTATGGCCGCCAACCTCAGCTCGTTCAACACCGTGTTCACGTACGACATCTGGCAGGCCTACGTCGTCAAGAACCGGCCCGACTCCTACTACCTGGGCATGGGCCGGTGGGTCACGGTCGGTGCCACGGTCGGCGCCGTGGGCACGGCGTTCATCGCCTCGGGCTACTCCAACCTGATGGACTACCTGCAGCAGCTGTTCTCGTTCTTCAACGCGCCGCTGTTCGCCACGTTCATCCTCGGCATGTACTGGAAGCGGATGACGCCCCACGCCGGTTGGAGCGGCCTGGCTGCGGGAACCCTGGCCGCCGTGGGCGTGTTCCTGCTCGCCGAGACCGGCGTGCTGGCCCTGTCGGCGCAGGGCGCGAGCTTCGTCGGCGCGGGCGCGGCCTTCGTGGTCGACATCCTCGTCAGCGTCGTGGTCACCATGTTCACCCGGCCCAAGCCCGACTCCGAGCTGGTGGGCCTGGTGCACTCGCTGACCCCGCGCGAGTCGCGCAAGGCCTCCACCACCGGTGAGGACTCCGGCTGGTACCGCCGACCGGGGTTGCTGGCCGGGATCGCCCTGGCACTCGTCATCGTCCTGAACATCATCTTCGCCTGAGCGACCCCGAGAGGTGCACCGTGCTGAGACAAGCTGGCAAGGAGGTCATCCGATGAGTGCTGACAGCCCCGGAACGAGGAAGGGCCGCACCGCCTCCCGGGTCTTCGACATCCGCACGATCATCGCGCTGCTGTTCGCGATCTACGGCGT